>CAWAVM010000001.1:0-107286 GCA_963785465.1 uncultured Chloroflexia bacterium
GATAACCAGCGACGTAAGAGCCAGTTTCAGCGTGCTGGGAAACAAGCCTAAGAACTCCTGGATGACCGGTTGTTCTGTACGAATCGATCGCTCTTTCCCGGTCGCCATATTCTGAATAAATTTCCAGTATTGCACGGGAAGAGGCTGGTCGAGCCCCAGTGAGTGCCGCACTTTGGCGACCTGCTCAGCTGAGGCCCCAGATTGCCCAAGCATGACCTGAACGGGATCTCCCGGAGTTAGGTGAATCATGAGGAAGACGAGAACTGAGACGATGAACACCACCGGAACCATTGACACGATACGAGTTACAACAAATCGTGTCATATACTCCTCACTCTTGTGACTTGATGCCTATCCTAGGTGACATTTACGTCATACAGCCATTGGTATTGGCGAAAATCCAGTTTCAGGCCCTTGTACTTACTCTCAATTGCAACATTCTTAAGAATGCCGACGATCGAGACAATGAGCGCCTGATCCATGATGATCTTCTGCGCCTCTGCATAGGCGGTTGCCCGAGCCTGTGGATCCGTGGTGTGCTCGCCCTGATTGAGTACGTCGTCGAGTTTCGGATCAGAATACTTGGTCCAGGAATAACCACCTTTGATATTCTTGCTGAGGAATAAGTTACTCAGGATGACAGGATCACTGCTCACCCAGCCAATCGTTGCGGTGTTGACGCTACTCGCCTCAATCGCCTGAAACGCGGCAGCGGATGTCGTCTTCTGCAATTGAACTTCGACGCCGATATCTTTCCACTCAGCCTGAATCAACTCAGCGAACGGGTCTGAAAAGGGGGTCTGAGCCCATGTGATCGTGCACCGTTGTCCATCCTTCGTGCGGATGCCATCCGAACCTGGTTTCCATCCTGCCTGATCGAGGATGCTCTTTGCCTTTGCCGGATCGTGCGCGTAATAGGATTCCACATCCTTTGAATAATCAGGGGTGCCTTCCCACAATGGACCAAACGATGGCTTGGTCTGATCGAAGTAGCCAACCTTGGCAATGTAAGGACGATCGGTCGCATAGTTTACCGCCTGTCTGACAGCGAGATCATCTGTCGGAGCCTTCGTGGTGTCGAGCATCAAGATTTCGGGGATCCCTGGATTGATACTCTTTTGCACGGTGTACTTCGAGTCAGACTCGATCTTCTGCAGGCTGTTATAGGGAACCGATTCGATGTCTTGAGCATCCCCCGACTGAAGCGCGGCTAGACGAGTTGGGTTGTCGGTATAGAAGCGAAAGATCACCTTATCTAAATATGCAGGTCCGCTATGGTCAAAGAATGATGGTCCCCATTTGTAGTCATCGTTCCGAGCCAAAGTAATATGATCCTTCTCCACCCATTCCTCGAATTTCATAAAACCCGAGCCAATTGGCTGACGCAAGAAGGCCTTCGGGTCCTTCTGTACAGCGGTCGGAGAGACTACACCGAGGAACGCCTGGCTCGCACCATCAAGAAATGGCGCAAACGAGTCCGTAAACACGACTTTGGCATTTTGGGCGTCGACAACTTCGGTGTGATCGTATGGTCCGAGGAGATTCGCGGCAAACCCCGAGTGGCTCGCCGGATCAACGATGTGATCGAGGGTGAATTTCACGGCGTCGGCGTTAAAATCTGTGCCATCGTGAAACTTCACGTCGTTTCGCAACTGGAATGTATATGTTTTTCCATCAGCAGTGGAGTCCCATTTCTGAGCCAATCCCGGATAGAATTTCCCATCATCGCCACGCCAAACCAACGTGTCATAGATATTCATCATCACAGTATGCGAGACCGCGAAGGGTGTCACCGCAGGATCAAGATTATCGGGTTCAAGGTTTAGGCCAATGGTCAGCGATCCGCCCTGCTTGGCGGTTGAGGAAGAAGTGCTCGTACTGGCGGATCCACTCGCACTCGTGGCTGCCGTCGTGCTTGTCGCGGCAGAACTCCCGCCGGAAGCCGCCGTGCTTTTACTCCCTGAACTCCCGCACGCAGCGAGAAGCCCGGCTAAGAGAGGAGATGAGAGTCCAACGAAGGCGGCGCGGCGCAACGCATCGCGACGACTCATCGGAAATGACAGTGCACGGGCACGGATGTCTTCCAACGAACTAATGGGTTGGTTCGTCACGGCTCAACTCCTCCTCAAACCAATCACCATACCCCACGGGTGAGTGAAAGGCCGACGAAAATCCAGGAGTCGCTACACGAAAGAACTACTACCCCTGTCTTTCTCCACCAAATCAACCTGGACCGCTAGGTTATGATATATCTCATAGCCATGCTATGATGTATGACAGCTAAGACACAGCATAGCAGAGCCTCATGCCGTGTCAAGGGCGTGAACACCGGAAGAAATCGATAGCGAATATTGGACGAGAGGCGCCCTTCGTTCAATTGCTTCCGCCGCGAGAACCGACGGTTCATCGCGTACTCGTTAAGGAGGGGGACCACGTGAATAAGACGAGTGCGCCCGCGCAGACGACATCGGCTGCCGAGTTGGCTTATCGACAACTTCGCGATCTTATCGTCCTCGGGACCTTGCGACCCGGTGAGGTGGTGGTTGAGCAAGAGCTCGCTGAGCAACTCGGGTTGGGACGGACACCCGTTCGGGAAGCGGTTCAGCGTTTGGCGTGGCAACGTGTCGTAACCATCTTCCCGCGCCGTGGGCTGGCGGTCGCCAAAATGGGCTTTGCTGATATTCAGGCTATCTTTGAATCACGCGAAACCGTAGAGGCAACTCTTGCCGAACTCGCCGCGATTCGACGGACAGCAGCAGAAGCTGAGGGGTTGGAGGCTCTCGGTAGATTAGTCCAACAATCTGCCGAATCGGGCGAGTACGTCGACTTCCTACGTGAAGACCAAGCGCTGCACCGGGCGATTGCCCACGCGGCACGGAATTCCTTTCTAGAAGAGACGTCTGACCATCTTCTAATGCTCTCGGCGTGGATTTGGCATCAACATTTTGGGATTCGCGGACCGCAACACACCAACCATTTTCATCACGGTGAGATCATTCAGGCGATTGTCGAACGAGATGCTGCTCACGCCAGACAAGCCATGTCCGAACATATTCAGCAATCACGTCAACTGATTCAAAGTGTCGAGTGATCCGGGTTAAGCCGGTCGGATGATTGTGTCACTCCACACGTGACGGCTGCCTGAGCAACAGCTGCTGTTCCCGCCACATACTACGAGTCCTTCGGTAATGGCGGATGGACAATTATCAGCTATGATGCGGCTCGCAATGTGTGGCGTCGATAGTCTTGATATTGTTGGGAGCATCATCAACATGGGCGACGACATCCGTCTCGGCGTCATCGGCACTGGGATTGGCGCGACTCATATCGACACGTTCAGCCAGATTTCTGGAGCAGAGGTCATCGGCGTCGCTTCCGCCGATCGCCGGCGAGCTGAACGCCTAGCCACGACCTACGGCCTGTCTTTTGCCACCGATGATTACCGGCGGTTGCTGGCTGCTAACATCGATGCGGTTGTCATCGCAGCGCCTCCAGCGTTTCATCAAGCAATGGTCGTGGACGCCGTTGCCGCGGGGAAACACATCTTCTGTGAAAAGCCGCTGTCGGTCTCGATCAGTGAGTCGCAGACGATGTTGGACGCCGTAGAGCATGCCGAGCTCGTTCATATGATGAACTTTCATCTTGGATTTGCGCCCGAATTCATGACAGTGGCGAATATTGTTCAGGCGGATCTAATTGGATCCATTACAAACGTTGATGCGGCAGTTCGGGTCAATCCAATCGACTATCTAAATGCTTCCTGGGGGAGTCCACACAAAACCGAATGGTTTACGAATCCTAGCCAGGGCGGTGGATTGTTGCGGAGCTCCGCTGGTCCGCATCTCGCTGATTTCCTGTTCTGGCTTGGCGGCACGATCGATTCAGTGGTGGCAATGACAATGACGAGCCAACCCCGAGTTCGGGTATCGGCTATCGACCAATATGTCGATGTGCCAGTCGACGACGGGTTCGCTGTCATTGTGCGGTTCGCGAATGGCGTCATCGCCACCATGCGCGGACTGCCAGTCGCCGAGCACGAAACCGAATTCTCCTTCTCCATAAACGGTGAACATGGCAGTCTGTACGTCAGCGGCGGAGAATTGCACGGGATGCTAAAGGGCGAAAATCAAATTCGCCGAATCCCGACTGATTGCTGGGGGCACGGAGCCCGCCTTGGAATCGCTACCGCCTTCGTTGAGGCTGTTCGTTCACGCGATCTCGGGCGCCATCCAAACTTCGGTGACGGCATGATGGTTCAAGCGCTATTGACGCGTGCACGCGGTCGGTTGAACTCGGATCTTGGGTACATCTCAATCTAGACGACCGTCCTCGTCCGCCAGTTGCTTAGTCCCTGATACATTTACCCACGGGACATTGCGATCCCAGCCAAGTGGCGCACCGCGCACGAATCAAACAGCGGCCAGGCGCTCAACGCAATCTAGAGACCCTAATTGGGAGTACGAAGCAGGTGACGACGGCAGCATGTGACAAATGTAGCCGCTGGACTAACGGGTGATTGACGAGCGCAATGTAGCAATCCAAAATCGGTACATGGATGGCAGAGATCTTGGACATCGCCTCCTCCATCCTGTAGATTCCCATGAGGGAAAGTCGCGATCACTGAGCCTCTAACAGAGGTCCAATTTAGCTCACGGTTTAGCTGTAGCGCGACAGTGCACACGTCTAAAGAATGAATACCGTTCCCGAGGCGAATTCCGGCCCTGTCGAATTCGCCCTCAACCACGTGGTGCGTCAATAACAGACTCTTGCTAGGGTGGATGATCACGACAGACAAATCTTCCTGCGGGCTTGGCCACGACGGACGAATCATGTTTGCCGGCATGGCGACCATGCAAGGTGCGTTCGGCAGTTATCAAACACTGTGGCCGCTTTACATCGCCGCGCTTGGAGCATCTCCATCTGAGATCGGACTGGTCCTTGGGCTGACCGGGATCCTTCACCTGATCGCACTGCTTCCAAGCGGCGCCCTCTCCGATCACGTCACGCTCAAACGGGCCATCGTGGGTGGTCAAGCCGCAATGGGCATTGCGCTCCTGGTTTATGCAGTCGTTCAGGCATGGTGGCAACTGATACCAGCCGGCATTGTCTTTGCGTTGGGAGCCGCAACGTTCCCGTCGGTTTTGGCCAAGATCGCGGCAATTGCGGGTGACGGACCAGATCGGACCCATAGGTTTACGATGATCAACACTGTCGCGCCGGCGGTTGGTCTGTTTCTGGCTCCGGCGATTGGCGGGCTCATCGCGGCGCAGGTTTCGATTCGCGCCGTGTTGATTTTCGCGGCCGGCCTGACGTCGGTCGCGATGTTGCTGTTTACGACTCTGTCGAATGGCACGGACACACGGACCCCGGACATCCGAGTCTCATATCGGATGACGCTCAATCAGCCAGCGATTTTACGGTGGTGTTTGATCGAAATGATGGCCATTTTCAGTTTGGCACTTGGAATGTCATTGATCCCCAATTACCTCCACACAGTGCATGGCATCAGTGACGGGGTGATCGGCTCGTTTGCGTCGCTCTCCGCCGCTGGGAGTATTGTGCTCGTGCTGCTGGTCAGCCGGATCCGCTTTTTTCGTCATCCCCTGAACGGAATTGCACTGGCGTTGACGTCCGGGGCCGGCGCCTTTGCACTGGTCGTCGTCGGTCATCAACTAGTCGTCTTCGCCATCGCGTACGTGTTGCTGGGCGGGTTTTTCGCCACCTGGACACTGTTTGAATCGGCACTTGGCGGTATCGCGGCGCAGCGTTATCACGCGCGCGCCTACGCGATTGCCGAGATACTCAGCGGAGCCGGGTACGCGTTGGCGCCTTTTCTCGCTGGGTTTCTGTATGAAATTGACCCACGCGCTCCCGTCATCGGGGGACTCTGCCTGACCTTACTCCTTGTAATTGGGGTGATGACGATTATGCGTGCAAAGCTTCAATCCAGCCTGACGCGTTCGGAAGTCGTAACGTGACTCGTGGACGAGAAGGTGACTCTCTTGCGTACTCTGGCATCGCTTTCTCCCCAAAGCCCATAGATTATCGGCGGCTGCGTTGCCCACAAACACTGGAACAGGTGACAACCAAACCAATCGAAACGTGCACGACATAATGCGATTCAATCGCCCAATCGCGTCACTCTGCACGCATCTGAAGGCATTTTTCGACTGGTCGCAGGAGTCTTGATCAACCGCAGGGTTGGTACGGGGCGCTGGCGACGTGCGAGCAAGAGTCTGACCAATAGCGGGAGCCATGTAACAAGAAACAAGCACCGGGTCTGGAGGAGCACGCCAGATAGCTATCTGGCGGCGACAAGACTTTCGGGCTCCCGGCCGCCGATACGATTCGTGATTGTAAGGGTGGCAGAACGCACCGCGTCGGCAATTTCACGGGAGCGAAGATCATTGAGGCGGCTCAAGGGTACTGAGACGCTGATGGCCGCGACGGGGAAACCGGTGTGGTCGAGAACCGGCGATCCGAAACAGCGGGCTCCCTCCTCGTTCTCACCCCGATCTTCGGCCATGCCAGACATTCGAATCTGCTCGAGCTCCTGGCGAAGTAGCTCAATGTCGGTGATCGTGCGCTCCGTTCGAGGCTGGAGGTGGGCGGGCAAATGAGCCTGAAGTTCATCCGCTGGAATGAAGGCCAGGATCGCCTTTCCAATCGACGTTGAATAGGCGGGATCTCGACTCCCAAGATGCGCGGCCATGCGAAGCTCGTGATCGCTCTCGATCATATCGATGTACGCGACTTCGTAGCCGTCGAGAACTCCCAGGTTCACGGTCTCATTGAACTTCCGGTTGAGCTCGTCTAGATATGGCCGCACTCTTTGCCGGAGATCAAATCCTTCCAGTGCACGTTGACCAAGATAGGTGAGCCGCGTGCCAAGACGATAGTGAACGCTCGAATCGTCTTTAACAATGTACCCCCGGCCCTCAAGCGTCGCCAGGATCCGGTAAACCGATGATTTGGTCGATCCGATGCTTCGCGCGATCTCAGTCACGCCGAGAGGATCATCGGAGCCGGCCAGCGCCTCCAACACGTCAAGAGCCCGATCGACGACCGCGATCGTGTAATCAGGACTCGAGCGACTCATCCAGGAGCTACCTTCCTCGACAGTTGATCGATGACGTCAGACATCTTGGTCAGCGCATCAGCGAAGTCTTCGTCAGTATGCGCAAACGAGAATCCGGAGTGGCCCGGCGTCCCGGATCGACTATAGGCATGGAGGTAAATACCCCGCTCGAGACAGCCAATTACGAAGCGGGCATTCAGTTCATGATCGTGATTCAGCCCATCGGAATAGGTTTTCACGGGTTCCGTTCGCCCGAAATAGAGTCCAAATCGAGCCCCGAGCCCTTGCACTCGAACCGGCATCCCGCTTCGGTCGAAAAGGTCCTGGAGCCCGGAGTAGAACTGTCCACTCCGAGTTGACAAACTGGCGTAGGTTCCGGGCTTGCGCAATTCATCAAGAGTCGCGATCGCCGCCAGAACAGAAAGCAAATGCCCCGAATAGGTTCCACTGTGCGCCACAGGTCCGTTGGGGGCCAGCTGCTCCATCAGGTTCGATCTTCCAGCCAGGACCGACAGCGGCATCCCGTTCGCGATGGCTTTTGCAAAAGTCGTAAGGTCGGGCACTACTCCATAGTGCATTTGCGCACCGCCAAGCGCCATTCTGAATCCGGACAGAACCTCGTCGAAGATCAGAACGATACCGTCTGCTTCAGTGCGCTGGCGCAGGTGTTGGAGGAATCCGGGTTCGGGCGGAATACATCCAGCGTTGTAGAAAACCGGCTCACAGATCACCGCTGCGATCTCTCCGGCGTGTTGTTCGATCGCGCGATCGAAGGCTTCGAAGTCGTTCCAGGGCACGATCAGAACGTCGTTTCCATACGCCTCCGGAACGCCGCCCGATGAGGGAACCACGTCATTGCCAGATTTTGAGTCGGACGATGGTTTGAACAAAAATGGCTCAGTGAGGCCGTGAAAGTGACCGGTAAACTTCAGGATCTTGGTTCGTCCAGTCGCATGTCGTGCCAGTCGGACGGCGACCAGCGTTACCTCTGAACCGGTGCTGGCGAACCGCACGCGCTCCGCCGCCGGAATGATCTCAGAAAGCATCGTCGCCAACTGTTGATGAAACGGCGTTTCTGCTGCGGCAATAATGCCAGCGTCAAGCCCTTGCTGAATGGCCTCGACAACTTTCGGATGGCCGTGACCCAGTATGGTCGCACCGTTCGATTCATTGAAATCGAGGTACCGCGACCCGTCCAGATCGTACACGTATGCGCCATCGCCCCGGCTGAGGTAGAAAGGTTGTCCAAGATAAGGATGAAATCTCATCGACGCTGACACACCACCTGCCAGAACCCCTCGTGCAGTTTCGTACATCTGGCTCGCGTTTTCGTTCATGGCTGGGTGCTGCATTCAACGGCTCCTTAGGATTCGGGCGTCGATATTTCGTACGCTTATCCAGGTATGAAACTTTTAACCATTAGTCCGATGGCCCGCGCCTTCCACCAGGGCTCGGTCCAAATTTCGCTGGCAGATTGTGCCATCTGCCCCAATTCCGTGCACACATTTGATGACAATCTGAAGGCTGGCTCGCGCATCCTCTGTCTCTGACAAGCGCAAATAATGGTCAACCGAGGCGAAATCGCCGGTCGTGGTTCGTTAGCGACGCCGAGATCTGGGATCGAGTGCATCGCGCAAGCCATCTCCCAGCAGGTTGAGCGCAAGAACCATAAAGAATAGCGCGGTACCGGGAAAAACCGCCAGCCACCAGGCCCGCTGCATGACCCGCTGTCCGTCGCGGAGCATATTCCCCCAGGTTGGAATCTCCGGTGGCACTCCAGTACCGAGGAATGACAACGACGCCTCTGAAATGATGGCGAAGGCGACCACAAACGTGCATTGCACGATGAGCGGCGAGAGCGAGTTGGCGAAGACGTAACGCCGCAATATCAGCGGGTCACGCGCACCGATTACTCGAGCCGACTCAACGTATGGTTGCTGTTTTGTAACCAGTGCGGCGCTTCGAACAAGACGAGCAATACTCGGCGTGTAAACGATCGATAGTGCCACGATTACGTTCGTCGTGCTCGGGCCAAGGCTCGCCATAATTGCAATCGCCAGCAGAATACTTGGGAAAGCCATCATGCCATCCATGATGCGCATGATTGGCGTGTCGAATTTTGTGTAGTAGGCAGCAATAAGACCAAGTATCGAACCAATCGCCGCTGCAGCGAGAGTCACCGACGCTCCGACAAGTAGCGAGACGCGCGCGCCAAACAGGATGCGCGTCAAAACGTCTCGACCAACATCATCGGTTCCGAACCAGTGAGATGAGGATGGGCCCAAGAGCCTTATCCCGGGCTCGAGATGAGTCGGGCTATATGGCGTTAGCAACGGCGCAAAGATGGCAAGCAGCAAGGTAATCAGGATGAACGAGCCACTGATGACGGCCGCGGGATTTTCCAGCAGCATACGAAGCCAGTAGAAGCGTGATCCGGGTCGAAGGCCCGAAATCAGGCCGCTCTGCTCATTTCTTCTTGCACCCTCCTGGCGCTGGGTATCAGTCGCCTCCATAGTGAATCCTCGGATCAATATAGACGTACAGTACGTCTACGAGCAGATTGGCAAGCACATAAAATCCGGCAATGGTCATCACCGCGCCTTGAATAACCGGAAAATCACGCCGGGCGATGCTCTGAACGACCAGGCGTCCCATCCCCGGAATGGTAAACACGGTCTCGGTGACGACCGCGCCTCCGAGCAACGCTCCTAGGGAATAACCAATGACCGTGATCGCCGGAATGAGCGCGTTCCTTAACCCGTGACGCACCACCATCAGCCGCTGTGGCAAACCTTTGGCCATTGCCGTCCGAATGTAATCCTCGTTCAGCACGTCAAGCATTGACGATCGGACCAATCGCGCCAGTAGCCCGGCCGAGGAAAAGCCAAGCGCAAAGGAGGGCATGATCATCGCTTTGAAGTGAGCGACTGGATCTTGAGTGATCGGAACGAAGCCACCAGATGGCAACCAGTGCAAGACCACCGCAAAGAAGAGGATGAGCATGAGTCCAAGAAAGAAATTGGGAATCGCTGCCCCGCTGATCGATACGACCATCAACAAACGGTCGACGAGCGAATTACGCTTAACCGCGGCGATGACCCCCGCCGGAATACCGATCAGAACCTGGATCGTCAGCGCGTAGAGCGTCAGGAGCATCGTCGGTTCGGCACGTGAACGCAGCGCCGTTGTCACCGGCTCGCCAAGAAACAGAGAATTCCCGAAGTCGAGGTGCAACATGCCACCAAACCAGTGGACAAATTGAATGTATATCGGCTTGTCGAGGCCGAGCTGCTGCCGCAACTGGTCAATCTGCTCAGAGGTGGCGTCCGGACCCAGTATTACCGCCGCCGGGTCACCGGGAGTTAGATGAATGAGTGCAAATACAACGACACCGACGACCACCAGCACCGATGGAAGCAACAGCAATCGACGAACGATATAGGAGGTCAACCTCGAACCTCCCAACATAGGTGCTTCCTGATCATCTACTTCCTCATCAATCTCACTGGACGAGCACAGATTATCGCGTCGTGCACACGGGACCAGGGTGAAGCGACGCACCGACGTGTCTCACGTTGCCGGCCCGAATTCAAACCCGGACAGAACAGCGAGAATGTCAACACGGCCATGCGAACGCACGATGTAAATCGCTGTTACAGCCGACGAAGCGCTCAATCGGAAGCCTCTTGAGCAACCTCATCGGTGTAGGTGGCGACAAAGTTCGCACTCCTGTCGCCACCCAATAGATCGGCTCGGTGCGCTCCGCTCGCAGCGCGTCAAACCTCGCAGTTGACTATGTCAGCCAGATGTTCCAGTACGGCACACCGCGCTGGAGTTGCGTCGTGTAGCCACCAACTTTCTTAGACCAGACCGTGATGTTGCTCGAGTCTCCGGTCTTGACCGCCGGGATTTCGGTGTACATGTTCATCTGGATCTGTTTCCAGAGTGCGAACCTCTTGTCGAAGTCAGTTTCGCTCAGCAACTCGTCGGCAAGCTTGAGCGAGGCTTCGCTGCTCCACCACCCCGGATAGATGTTCATCTGTCCGACGTAGGAGATCTGGCTTGGGTCAGGAACGAAGCCGTGACCAGTCACGAATATGTCCCATTCTTCCGGCTTGGCTCGACGCTGAAGCACCGTCGCCCAGTCAGTCACCTGAAGATCGACGGTGAAACCGCCGGCTTCCATCTGCTGCTTGGCAACAATCGCCGCGCCGTACATGTAGGAGTATTCCTGAGTGCACATGAAGCGCACTGGCGTGCCGTCATAGCCAGCCTCTTGTAGCAGCTTTTTCGACTTCTCAGGATCCTTCTGGTTGTAGTACTCCTCGCCAACGGTGGTATACCAGGCAGTCGGTTTCATCATGAAGCTCGGATCAAGCTTGACGAAATCTCCGCCACCACGACTGGATTGCATGATCGGCAACTCGTCGATACACGCCTGAAACGCCTGGCGAATCTTGAGTTGCGACATCAATGGTGATTTCCAGTTACAGAAGAAGACGTCCCAGTTACTCGGCGGCAAGATCTCCACCCGCAGGTTGGAGTCACCCTTGAGCACGTCGTACTGATCGTTTCCGGTGTTCATCGAAATGTGATAGTCACCGGCCTGCATGCCGGCAACGCGCGCCGACTCGTCTGGGACGGGGACGAACTCGATCTTGTCGACATATTGATACTTGTGCCCGGCGTAGCTCCCGACCGCGCCACCGTCTCGCGCCTTGTAGTCGGCGAATCGTTCAAAGCGAATGTACTTATCCGGCGCTCGCTCTGTCAGTTTATATGGTCCCGTACCGATGAAGTCCTTGAGTTCACCGTCACCGGTTTTGTCGATGATCGACTTCGGATAAATCGCCGGGGCCTGCGTATTGTTAGAGAACGCGATCAAGGTGGTTCCGTAGGGCTTCTTGAATTTTATCTCGACTGTGTAGTCGTCAGGCGCGGTAATACCGTCGACCTGAACCCACATCTTCTTGCCGACGCCCGAGATACCCGCCCAGCGCGTGAGCGACGCGACCACGTCGGCCGATTTCATCTCCTCGCCGTTGTGGAACGGGACACCCTGACGAAGTTTGATCGTCTGCGTCAGACCGTCGGCGCTCACATTGAACGACTCGGCCAGCATCGGGGAGGGCTGATACTGATCGTCATAGGCGAACAGCGTTTCAAACCAGCAATAGCCGATTTCAGCGGTAATGCCGGCTGTCGTCTGATGCTCGTCAAGCGTGGCCGGGTCGCCAATCGACGCGATTCGGAGCGTGCCGCCTTTCTTGCCGCCCGTGAATGGGTCCTTCCCGGCAGTGCCGCCAGAAGGCGTGCTTTGAGACGATGCCGTGGTGCTCGTCGCAGCAGAACCTGCGCTCGTGGCCGTCGATGCTGAAGCGGCAGACGTCGCAGTGGTGCTTCCTGAACTGCCCGAGCTCGCTGCCGAAGAGGGCGTGCTCTTGCTGCTGCTCCCGCACGCAGCCAGCAGAGCCGCGATAGCCGGGGCACTCAGGCCAAGAGCGGTAGCCCGTTTGAGCAGCACACGCCGGCTCAGTTGACCCGAGCGGGCCTCGCTCAGAAGTCTTTCGAACTGGGTCTCGTGATCCATTACTTTCTCCTCCGCGAAAACTGACCTGGCCGGGGTACCACCAGACCAAAGCCGGACATCCGGCAATGGCGCTAACCAATCCACTGTAGAAGAGGATCCGCAGCGAGCGTCACCGCGCGCGATCACGTTGTGGCACTCGATTACATGACGTCCCCATTGCGCCGGGGATCCAGTAATCGACGGGCCTGTATCACTAGGTGAACTGCGGATTCTCTACTTGAATCAGAATACAATGGCGGTTAGACTGTGTCAACAACCTACGATCGTCATTGACAGCGCGTAAGCTTGTTCGTTACGGGAAAATGACAGCGAACCTGGCTTATGTAACACGTACGAGGCGAGACAACGTCGTTCCTCCGTTGGTGAGACGTGTTGGCAATTGCGCGACATCGAGGCGACAGGAGCACAGGAAGCAATCGGGGCGAGGCAGACAAAGTGAGCGGCGTCCCACAGTGGCTGGAGTTCAAAGTATCGCGTTTGAAGGGGAGGGATCGTGCGAGTCGCAATCGGTGGTATTGCACATGAAACGAGCACGTTCGCACTGGTGTCCACGACGTTAGAGGACTTCCGCCATCGAACCTTGGCCGAAGGCCCGGATATCATTCGCGAACTCAGCGGCACCAAGACTCCGGTCGGCGGATTCCTTGATGCGGCACGGGATGCGGCATTCGAAGTCGCTCCGACCCTCGTCGCCTCTGCTACTTCCGGAGGGGTTATCACGTCTGATGCCGGTCGATCACTCACCAAACGCTTGTGCGAGAAACTGCAGGAAGTACTGAATCAGGGCCCAATTGACGGCGTGCTCCTGGCGATGCACGGTGCGATGATATTCGAATTTGCGGACGACGCCGAGAGCTATGTCCTGGCCGAGGTACGAAAGATTGTCGGTGACAATGTGCCGATTCTTGCCGAGCTCGACATGCACGGAAACGTCACGCAGGAACTCGTCGATCTTACCGACGTTTTGGTCGGCTACGACGAATATCCACACATCGACGGTTACGAGCGAGGCTACGATATGGGTCTACTGCTGGCCCGGCTTGTACGCGGCAACGTCCATCCGACTTCGAGCTTGGTGAAAATCCCGCTTCTCGCGGGCGCGCAGCGTCAGTACACGGCCGCTATGCCGATGCTCGCGGTCAAGCACTTCGCCCACGACCTGGAGGCTGAACGAGGCGTGCTGAATGTTAGCTATCTCCCGGGGTTTTATTGGGCAGACATAGAGCGTACCGGATTCAGCGTGGTCGCAACCACCGACGGAAATCAGAAGCAGGCGGACAGCGTGGCTCGCCGCTTAGCGCAGTTCATCTGGGATCGTCGCGCGGAATTCGAAGTGATCCCGGTGGCTCCCGACGAAGCCGTGGAGCGCGCGATGCACGCGGACAGTCAACCGGTAATCCTCACCGATATCGGCGACAACCCGGGTGGTGGATGTCCAGGCGATGGAACGGTTCTCCTCGAGGCGATGCTTCGGTCGGGAATCAAGAACGCGGTCTTGGTGCCGATGAATGATCCTGAAGTGGTCGATACGGCATTTGCCGCAGGGGTCGGTGCATCGATCACAGTCCGACTCGGAGGCAAAACTGATGACCTCCATGGCGAGTCGCTCGATGTCACCGCCAAAGTGGTGCGCCTGACCGACGGCCGCTTCGTAAATACCGGGCCAATGAACACCGGCATGGAGACGAATATGGGGCCAACAGCCGTCCTGGAGGTGCAAGGTCGGAACGGCGGCTCGGTCAACGTTATCACCACGAGCTTTCGGCACCAGGCGCTCGATCTTGAGGTTCTGCGAAGCCAGGGGTTTCAGCCAGAATCGCTCGACGTGATTGGTGTCAAGTCTGCCGTTCACTATCGAGCGGCCTTTGAGCCGATCGCCGCCGAGATCATCGAAGTGGATACTCCCGGGCTCGCGAGTCCGCATTTACAGCGCCTCGAGTTTCATCGACTACGACGTCCTCTCTACCCGTGGGATCGGGATACATCATGGGTACCGTAATCGTCGAATACAGCGGCAAACTCGTTCAGGATCGGACCGGTCGTGCACCGCCAAAACACGAAACGTAGCTGCGGCGAACCGCGAGCGACAAACAAGATAGAGATTGACATAATGCATCAACGAGGATTCGGCACAGTTGGGAGCGGTGATAGATGATCGTAATAGATGGACACCTCGACCTGGCGATGAACGCATTGAACTGGAATCGTGATTTGCGGCTTACAGTTCACGAGACGCGCCAACTCGAGCAAGGTATGGAGCAGAAGGGGCGAGCCGCTGGCACGGTTTCGTTCCCGGACATGCGTCGTGGCAATGTGGCGGTCAACTTCTGTACGGTGATCGCCAGGGTGGAATATCCCGGTGCCGTCCGCCCCGGCGCTCGGACCCACGAGATTGCCTACGGGCGAGCACAAGGCATGCTCGCGTACTACCGCGAGCTTCAGCGACAAAACGTGATCCGAATGATCGCCGATCAGCCGACCATGGAACATCACATCAAAGACTGGGAAGCAAACCCGGACACGGCGCCCATCGGTTGCGTACTCACTATGGAGGGTGCGGACCCGATCGTCGAGCCGTCACAGGTTCACGACTGGTGGGATCAAGGGCTGCGAGCCGTCAGCCTGACTCACTACGGCCCGAGTGCCTATGCGTTCGGCACTGAGAGCGTCGGCGGACTGACCCAAAAGGGCCGCGATTTGCTGCGTGAGATGGATCAGCTCGGCATGATCATGGACGTCACGCACTTCTGCGACGACAGTTTCTGGGAGGCCGTCAACCTCTTTCAAGGCCCGGTCATCGCCACGCATTCCAATTGCCGCGCCCTGGTTCCGGGCGATCGCCAGCTTACCGACGACATGATCAATCACTTGATCGAGCGAGGCGGGGTTATCGGCACGGCGATGGACGCGTGGATGCTCGAACCGAATTGGGTCCGAGGTGAGACCCTGCCGGCAAACGTAACGATTGAAACCGCCGTTGATCACATCGACCACGTCTGTCAGCTCGCGGGTAACGCGAAGCACGCTGCTATCGGCACCGACCTGGATGGCGGCTATGGCACGGAGCAGTGCCCGAACGATCTCGATACGATCGCCGACTTGCAGAAGATTTCCGAGCTGTTGAGCAATCGAGGCTACTCAGTCACGGACATCGAGGCGATCATGCATCAGAACTGGCTCGATGCACTGGCGAAGGCCTGGACCTAGGGTTCCAGTCAAGCCTTTATGAGCTCCGTCGCGCAACAGAATTTTGCGAGTGATTGCTGCGTACGCCTTGCAGCGGTCACTCGCCCTGTGGCTTGACTTCCTCACATGCTGTCCAATCGAAGTCCTGATCTATCGGCCAGAGTGGTCTTGGAAGATGGCGGAACGGCAAGGACTGATAGTCAACCGTGCTGGCACCTGGGCTAGCGAGCTGAATCGTTTGAGCCACGATGGGGTCAAACGAGGCCCGGTGCGCCTGGTTGGATTTGACGACGATGATCTTCTTCTCTTCCAAAATAATTCCGGCGCTCTTGAAGAAATCGCGGTCTTTGCCTGTCTCGGAGCGTGAGAATATGACGTCGATCTTGTTCCTGAGCCGTAGAACAACCCTGGGTCCAACGTTTGCTTCGCGCCAGGCTTCGCGACGCACCTCCCGGCTCCAGCCGCCATGGGTCGGTCCACAGATCATATAGTTGCCGTCATCAATAAGGCGTACGGTCCCCCGCACCTTGATTGACTGATAGAAGCGTTGATCGATCGCACCGCCAACCTCCATCTCCAACTCGGCGCCGACCCCGGCCGCTAGCCCAGCCTCGACCACTCTCGGGTCCCGAATGGTGAGCACGGCGTCGCTCGCGCCATGGCGCAGCAGACTTTCGAGAACAGCCGGACTGTCAGCCGCACAGGCACTGCCGGGATCATCTCCCAGATCGACGAGCACTATCGGTGACTCTAATTGCGCGATCGCTGCATTGACTCCTTCATCGACTGACGCGATTGGCCTGACGTTCAGAATCGCCTGACGCTCATCCCAAACCTCCTGTGCCAGATCACGGGCGACTCGTAGGGCAAGATCTGGATCTCGCTCGGCCGTCACCACAACCGACATGCAGGAGTTGGGTGTGTCGGCATACCCGTAACCTCCCATGATCGTCAGATTGATGATACCGGGAATTCGTTCCATCTCGGCTCGCACGAGGTTGAGCTGGTAGAGGGGCAATTGCTCCTCTTCCTCGCGGATGTGAGACCACGTGCTCTGACCGATATTGGGTCCGATGATCGGGATGTGCACGACCCGCGTCACCGGGTGACTCTCGCCGGCGAGAATCCGCCGCATTGACGCCGCGGCTTCCAATCCGCGCTCGTAACTATCGATGTGGGGATTGGTGTCGTTCGGGAACGCGGAAGCAAGCAATGCACACTCGTCATGGCTCATGATGCCGTGGAAGTCGTAGGTCGCAACGAACGGTGCATCCGGAACAACCAGCCGAACCGCACTGAGCAACCCACCTTCAGCGTCGGTGTGCGGGTCTTCGGCGGCCATGGCGCCATGCAGCGCGAAGAAGACGCCGTCCAACCGACCGGCGTCTCGAAGGCCATCAACGATCAGATCGCGGTAATGCTCGTAAATATCAGCATGGATGATCCCGCCATGTGAGAAACGAATGTTGGCAATCGGGACCAGATCAACATTGGAATTGCTCATACCTTCGAGAAACCCACCGATGTAGCTTCGCGGATGGGCGCGATCGACCAACTCTTCCCCGAGATCGAGATACGCGTCCAGTTTGTCGTTGTGCTCGATGGCGAAGGTGTTCGTCTCGTGATAGAACCCGACTACCGCAACTCGCAAGAGAAACTCCATTCCGCACTTCACACTGTCAACTGACGCAGGCGATCTGATTGTACGGGAGTCGTTGGTGAACGGTCAGATGTGCTACAGATATTTTCGTCGTTGTGTGTGGGTTGAAATCAGCTCCAGGACTGGAGAATCAAAGGGCCCCTTGCCGGAGGAGGCAGGGGGCCAACAAAATATCTGGCTTGAGAACTCTCAATCGCATCAGTTCAGTTGTCGGTTAGCGCCCACAAGACCGCAGTGGTTGGCGTCTATGGTTTCGGACACGATGTTCGCAGTTCCAGTTGCAACCTTGAGCGCCGCTACCAAGCCTCACAGAGCGCGTGATCCAACGACTCCGACCTCAACGAAAGCAATCGAGCTGTCTGAACAACCCTTTCTTGCGTTGACACTCGCGGGTCTGGACCGACCTCTGGTCTAGACAACTGCTAGCGACGTGCCCGTCTCATTACGAATACACCCAAGCCGCCCGTAAACACCATTGCAATTCCGAAAAGTACGTTGGACAAAGACCAAAGTACGTTGCCGGACTGGTTGGCACTTCCAGGTCCTATAGAACCGGTCGTCGGGAATGTAATTCCTCCGGTAGATCCTGGTGTGCCCGTGCCGGTCGCTACGATCGTAGTCGTCCCAGTCGCCGTTGCGGTGACCGTGCTCGTCCCAGTCACGCTCTCCGTGGCCGTGCTCGTTCCAGTCACGCTCTCCGTGGCCGTACTTGTCCCAGTCACGCTCTCCGTGGCCGTACTTGTCCCAGTCACGCTCTCGGTGGCCGTGCTCGTTCCAGTCACACTCTCCGTGGCCGTGCTCGTCCCGGTCACGCTCTCCGTGGCCGTGCTCGTCCCAGTCACGCTCTCCGTGGCCGTGCTCGTCCCAGTCACGCTCTCCGTGGCCGTGCTCGTCCCAGTCACGCTCTCCGTGGCCGTGCTCGTCCCGGTCGCAGTCTCCGTAGCCGTCGGGGTCTCGACCGACACGCAGCTCGCAATTGAGATGACGTTGGTATCCATCGTCACGGCACCAGTCTGTGCTATGGCTCGCCCAATCAAGTGGACGTTCGTCGTCAGGGTGACGCTGGAGTACGCGAGAATGCTTCCTTGAAATGACGTGGCTGTGCCCAAAGTCGCGGAACTACCGACTTTCCAATACACATTACACGCTGAAGCACCATTTATCATTGCCACGGAAGAGTTGCTCGCCGTCGTCAGTGTGCTTCCGATTTTGAAGACGAACAATGCATCGGCGGTGTTCTCCGCGTCGAGCGTGAGAGTCCCAGTCAACTGGGCCGACGATGAAAAACAATACACACCCGGCGTGAGCGTAAGACCGCCCAAATCCGTGCCGGTGAGGTCCTGCGTACACGGCAGGTTACCGAGGGAAGTGGCCGCCGCAACTTCATCAATCTGGGCCTGAATTGCGACTCCATCATTGACGTGTATCGTTCCGCCAGTCACGCTCCCGGGACCTGAGGGAGCAAATCCCGTAACCGCGCTGCCTGGGCTGACGCCGAGATTCCCGATGACCGTCGTCGAGCCGGTATTTGTCACCGTAGATCCACCCAGAACTGCGAAACTCTCCGCTGTTCCAAGCCTTCCCGCCGATTCAGCGGTCCCCACGAATGCAACTACGAGAGCGCCGATGACAAGAAGGGAACCGACGCTAGCTCCTATAACGGCCAGTAGTTTGGTGAATCTGCTTCGTCGCTTGATGATGCTGGGCATGGCGCGCTCCGATCAGAAAGCAGCACAACTCTGTGCCATTCATGTGGTGTGAAGAGCAACGGAGTAGACGGTGAAACGACATGGACGAAGGTGCGGCAGCCGGACCCGCGACGCGATGTGCAGACACGGCAACTAAGGCTTTGGTGAGCCAACGAATCGTACGCGTTTGTCTTTCGGGATCTGCCACGAGGAACCAGAATAGGCGAGTGGGTACCTGCCGAGTGAAGCCAGCATAAGTGGGTCGGCATTGGCAGCGACCGGCATACCTGCAACCGTTGCACCATTCAACCTCTGAGACAGTATCTAAAGACGAATAGTCGACGACTGTCGCTTGTTGTGCTCTAGTGTCCGGTTTCGCGTTCGCGCAATTCCGTCTTGAATACAGTACACCAAAGTGTCCGTACGTTCAAGATACTTATGGAACAGCATTGAGTTAATGGCCAAAAAGTACGGAAGGAGACAGCATTGGGATTTACACCTGAGGAATGTGGCGAGACAAGCAGGACCCTGTCGGAGTAGTTTCTTTGGTCTCCTCACCACACTCAACTCCGGGCGGCAATCGACTACGTGATTGCGTAAACCCGCATCCCGAACGGTTCGGCTGGAAGCAAGTGGACTCATCGAACGCTCGCGCACAAGCCCTACGTTATAATGAGACGGTCGTTTACCTGTGCTCAGAACCCCTCAATTCCCGACGTTCTCGCCATTGACTCGGGCTCATCGTCAAGAAAAGACACACGATGGCTGGTCAACTACAAGCAAAGAAGAATCGGACGCTACCGAGCGCTTGGATGATTGTGATCGGACTTGCCGCAGGGTTGGGATTATGTGGATTGTTCCCCCTCAATCTGGATCCAGCGATTAACCGCTACGAAGCGGCAACAGATACTCAGTCGAATCCCGCTGCCGGGTCTGTTTCGAGTCCGGCAGCAACGACCGGTGCAGGTATCTCCTCGGGGGGTGATCTGACTCCGACACCAAGGACCGAGGCAGGGCTCGCGACGAGTGCCGCGACCCCGCGCTCCACGGCGGAGGCCACGGAGACCGCGACTCCTACAGACTCCACAACCCCAACGGCAACTGCAATCGCGGTGGCGTTGCCGCCGCCTGCGAATCCCGTCACTGCTGACGTGCCCACCCCACCCAAAACGGAGGCGGCCGCACCACCCGCTCATATTACGCGTCTGCAGATTCCAGCGATCGGCGTCGATGCTCCGGTCGAGGTAAAAAGCCTTGACGGCAACGGAGTGATGCAAGCGCCCGACTCACCAACGGTGGTTGCATGGTATGACTTTTCTGCACTACCTGAAGACCAGGGGAACGTCGTCTTCGCGGGTCACCTTGACTACGCCGGGGTTGGCCCGGCGGTGTTTTGGGATTTAGAACAGGTGCAATCAGGCGACATGATTGACGTCATCGAGCAGGGCGGCAGAATATTTCGATACCAAATTACGTCAGTCAAGTCTTACTCAGCCACGTCCGATGCGAGTCAGGTGGTGGCGTCCACCGGCAACCCGACGATTACGCTCATCACGTGTAGCGGCTCGTTTGATCGTGCGACCCAATCATATAGCCAGCGTATCGTCGTGACCGGAGTTCTGGTGGACTAGGCAGTGTGGCCGATTCGACCATCTCGTGTTGTCCTCAGCCGATGCGATTCCCAATCGCGATCCCTTGCACCGTCAATCAGCAGCGGGATTCCACGTGCCAGTTGCCCTGAAGCTTCACTCGCAAATGGTGCGTCTCAGCCCTCGGTGGCGAAACGTCGAAGGAGAACGCCGGTGTAGGCACTAACAAGCGCCGGCAGGACAAGCACGAAAGTGCTCAACGCTGCAGACAACGTCGTTGGCTCACAGCTGTACGGGTGACCAGGACGGCACGGATAATAGACTCCGATCTTCAGCGACAGAAGCGATGAGACCGGAACGCTGAGCGCGATTATCGTCGCCCAGGCCCAAGCGTGTCGCGGCATCAACCACCCGAGCATGAAGGTAGAGAGAAGTAACGTGCTCAGCGGTAACAGTATCTCGTCGTTGTGCAGATTGAGATAGCCGATTGACATACTGATGACGAGCGCCAGGAGTAACGGAACCAGTACGCTGCTGGGCGGCCGCACACGTGCCATCAGATCACGCATTCTTTCCGTTGCCACGTTAAACGCGAGATCGACGACGGTACAACAAACGACGATAGGGGCACCCCGCTGCCTTTCTCTGTGCGCGTCAAAACACTGTTCAGTGAACGTAACAGACAACTCGCTGACAAATTTACCCCGAAGATGGGCTCTGGCCTGTCGCACCAGACCGACCATTTCTCTGCTTTCTATACGGCCGCGCGCCGGCCCAGATTGGTCAGTCGGCAGAAGCGTCACCGTGTCTCGTTGAGATCCGACTGAGGTTGTTCGTGTCTCTCCCCGATCCGGCCACTTCCAAGTAATACGGTGATTGTATGTTAGAGAGTCCCCGGACCCAGCCGCATTTCACTAATGGTTCGACGTTCGACCTCCTACATGAAGATATGTCCGGGCCGCTCACGATCACTCTCGCCGAGTAGAATTTGGAAACCGACGGGTGTTGAACGGTCAATGTCAGGATCGGCGAATGTCAACGCGCTGCGTCCGATCGCACGGAGGTCGCGAACATCCGGACCCGCCAATCAGGATCGATTGCGCGGTCGTCTACAATTACGTGTCACCCATTATTCATCTATAGCCAGTATCTAGGAGGAATCGATTCATGGAACTTGAGCTCGGTGGTTTGCACCATGTGACCGCCGTTACGGCGCACGCCCCGGAAAATCTGGCGTTCTACACCAACGTGCTCGGCCTGCGATTGGTCAAAAAGACGGTGAACCAGGATGACGTTTCGGCCTACCATCTTTTCTATGCCGACGAGCACGGCAGCGCCGGAACCGAGGTGACCTTTTTCGACTGGTCAATGGCTGCACCGAACCAAGCCGGAACTGGTGAGGTCTCAGCGGTCGGCTTACGTGTCACGGGTCGCGTCGCAATGGAGTGGTGGGCGCAGCGCTTTGACAGATTGGGCGTTCCCTACAAATGGGCTAAAGATGGCACCAGCAACGAGGTCATTGCGTTCGCCGATCCGGAAGGTCAGCGATTGCAGTTAATCGACGACACGGATGCTCAAGTTCCTGGTGGATCTCCCTGGTCGGGCAGCAACGTGCCTGCGGAAATGGCTATTCGAGGATTGGGCTCGTTCACGCTCACCGTGTCACGACTTGAACCAACTGCTCGCATTCTGACACAGGTGCTTGGTTTCCGGCAGACTGGCGAGTTCCCCTCATCTGACTCGTCTGGTCGTGTAACAGCGAGGTTCGAGACCGGGTCTGGCGGTCCTGGCGCGTCGGTGCTCGTCGATGTCCGCCCAGATCTCCCACGAGCCCGTCAGGGACGGGGCGGCGTTCATCACATCGCCTACCGCACACCGACCTTTGAGGAGCACGAAGCTTGGCAGCGATATTTGCAGGAATCGGGCATCCACGTTACGCCGGTGATCGATCGCTTCTACTTTCACTCGATCTATTTTCGCGAACCGGGTGGAATCCTATTTGAGATAGCAACTGACGGCCCGGGCTTTGCCACCGATGAAGATGAAGCACATCTCGGCGAAACTCTGGCTCTCCCGCCATTCCTCGAGCCGTATCGCACCCAGATTGAGGCCGGTCTGAAACCATTGGAGAGCGTGCCGGCGAATACCGTCGGAGGTGGAGAGTAAGACCCGGAACGCAACTGATCAGTGAAGCGACTTGCAAAACGGTTGGCCAAGAAATCGATTGCCACCTCCCGGACATGCTGAATAGGCGACCAATGTGAATGTGTCATTCTGAGCGAGGCGAAGAATCTCCTCGTTTCGATTCGACAAAGCATGGAGAGATCCCTCGGCTGCGGCCTCGGGATGACACATCCACTGTGGCAACCTACTGAGGCCGCAGCCCAACCATCTCCTCAATCGCTCCCGATCGATACGGCAAAGACGGAGACAGCGAGATCCTTCGCTACGGCTCGGGACGACCAGGCGTACCCGCCCAGTGTCGGGCAATCTTTATGCGATTTACTGTAGGTAAGTTGACGCCGTCACTGACTGTCTGCGACCCGCGCTTCGAACGGGACGTAATCGACGTCAAACCCAAAGTAGCGAGGTCCGGCCAACTCCAGCCCTCGCGGAGTGCGCCAGATTGGCTGGCTGGGAATTCCAACGACGGTCACGCGCTGTCCATAATGCAGCGTCTCCGTCGTGACCGGCGTACCAGTCTCGGAATCGAGCACCGCGATCAGGTCCGGCGTGGTGATCAGGATCTTTACCGGCTGGTCACCTGCAAGCCGCCGCGCGATGAGGTGCTCGTTCTGGAAGTCAATTCGGATCGACTGGTTCGCTTCTATCCCCAGTCCGGTCACGATTCCATGCCCACGCGCAAAGCCACCCTCGGTTCGACGATCGACTGACGTCACCTTTCCATTGAAGAAAGGGACCACGTCCACGACCTGGCGTAGTCTCTCCAGCCAGGGACTTCCTTCTCGCTTCGCCTGTCGTAGGGCAGCGCCGATTTGCACCGCGAGCGAGATCGTGCCCTGAATCGCACCTCGCTTGACATCGGCTCCAGTGAGACCGATCGCTGTGATGACCGAGCCACCCATGGCGATCAGGGCACGACGATTGATGCGCTCGATCCAACCGGCATCGATTCCGTCGATACGAAGCACGTTTCCCTTTTCATCAGTAACAAAGCGTGGGCCGAATTTGATGCCAGCCACGTTGAACGCGGTCATCTGAAACTCAGGGAAGGCGCGTCCCATACCGTCGGCGTCAACCAGCGGCAGACCAGTCTGTGCAGCGGCGACGACCGGAATGACCGAATTCATGCCACCGATTTCTACTGAAATAACCGCGACCGGTCGCCGTCCGGCTGCCTCCGCAACACGATCCAGCACTCGCTCGATCTCGCCACCATTCGGAATCTTTTCCGTCATGACGGTTGGCGCACCCGACATGCTGACAATAGCGACCAGCGCGTCATCCTCTAAATTACAGGCAGGAATAACCGACACTGGACCGCAGTGCTCGATCGCTTCAAGCGCCATCAGCGCGCCAATGTGTGGATCACCTCCTCCACCGGTGCCGAGAAGTGCCGATCCGACCGCCAGATCAGCCACTTTCACCGTATCGAGCAACCATGAATCTTTGTCGATCATCGAGACACCTCGACCGCGAGGTTGCCAGCCGCTCTCACTCGAATTCGGGTCGCGTTGCCCGGCAGATAAGCCAGTGGCACTTCGTGGACGTCGACGATTTCAACCGTGGTCGGATCGGCGCCCGCTTTGACGGCCTCATCTCGTGCCATCTGCCGGGCCAGCTCCAATGCCTCGGTTCGGCTGAATTCTTCAAGGGAAAAGATGCGCTCTATCTCGCCACTACACTGAGCGATTGCTGCCCCAATGGCGTTGGCCACGTCGTAATGATCCGGACGATAGATCTGAGACGCTCCCGCGAGATCAGCCGGAATAACGACACTGCCGCCTCCGACCAGCACCACTGGCACCGGATCGGCGCTTGTCTTCATCCTGTCGATCGTATCCTCACATTGAGCCCGTACCTGTCGCGTGACTGCGGTTACGAGATCCCTGTCAAGATCGCCAACTCGGGCCGGATCACCCATCGTGGCTCGACCACTCGCAACGGCGATATCAGAAAGAGTCAAAGTCTCGCCGCCAAAGACGCGAGCCTCCGCGGTAATGCGGAATCCGACACTGTCCGGGCCGACTCGCAGTTCACCATTCTGATGGATGCGCGTGCCACCACCCATCGCGATCGAAATGAGATCGGGCATGCGGAAGTTCGTACGCACTCCACCGATCTCAACTGCGATTGCCGATTCACGTGGAAAGCCGTTGACCAGGATGCCGACGTCGGTCGACGTTCCGCCGACATCGACGATGATGGCGTTCTGCAGACCCGACAGGAACGCAGCACCCCGAATCGAGTTGGCGGGACCACTGGCGACCGTCAGAATCGGATAGCGCGTCGCGTATTCGAGCGCCATCAGCGTGCCATCGTTCTGACTGAAGAACATGCGTGCGTCGATCCCGTGCTCCTTCAAAGCGCTGGCGAATCCGTTCGCCGCAATGCGGGCAGGGGAGGTGACGGCGGCATTGAGGATCGAGGCATTCTCGCGCTCGAGCAACCCTATGCTGCCGATTTGATCCGAATATGTGATTGGAAGATCTCCGAGGACGTCGAGGAGGATGGCCCCGGCTCGCTGCTCATGCGAAGCATCGACCGGAGAGAAGACACTGACTACCGCGACCGAGTCGATTTCACCGCGAAACGTCTCAGCCGCCTCGCGAACCGCGTGCTCGTCAAGTGGCCTGATTTCGCGGCCATCATACTCGTGACCACCCTCGACAATCGAGTAGTGCCCGCCAATTGCTTCCCGTAGATCAGCCGGCCAGCCGACGAAGGGTTTGATGGCGAGTGTGGCCGGAGCCCCAATCCGCACCAGACCAACGCGGTCAAGATTGCGCCGTTCGAGAATCGCGTTGGTGCAGTGCGTAGTTCCGAGCATGGCATAGCGAATCGATCCCAGATCAAGTTCCGGATGCCCCGCAACCAGACCTCGCAACGCGTTTCGGATGCCGCCGGTGACATCCGGCGTGGTGGGTGACTTGAAGCTGGCGAGCAGGGCAGAGTGTTCGTCAAGGACGACCGCATCGGTGTTTGTGCCACCTACGTCAATACCCAGCCTCAGGTTCATCCCATCTCCTGGTTCTCGTGTCGCACGACGCCTGGTCATTCGATCTTCTAATTCGCTCATTCCATCCCATCACGCAGTTGAAGCCGCCAACGTTCTTCAAAGTCACGGCCATTGGCCGTCTGGACGGCAAGCAGACGAATGTTGATGAAATGGGCCGCTAGAATGAACGATGGCTGTCGGCCAGGCAGCCCTCCAATGATCACACAGAAGGGTTGCCTGGCTTGGACTGGTGCTCTACAGCTTTTCGCCGACCGCTTTGGACTCCATGAAATGAAGCAGGTACTCAGGCCCGCCCGCCTTGGAATCGGTGCCGCTGAGCTTCATCCCGGCAAAGGGATGCACGCCCATCATCGCGCCGGTGCATTTGCGGTTGAAGTAGAGGTTGCCTACGTCAAACTCCCGGCGGGCACGTTCTAGATGCGCTCGGTTGCGCGAATAGACCGAGCCGGTCAATCCATATTCGGTGTCATTTGCAATGCGCAAGGCGTCGTCGAAATCCTGTGCCTTGATGATCGAGAGGACCGGACCGAAGACCTCCTCACAACCGATCCTGGAGGTGGCGGGCACGTCGACGAAGATCGTCGGCTGTATGAAGTAACCGTTTCCGTCACCCTTCTCACCGCCATAGGCCAGCCGGGCTTCCTTCTTGCCAATATCGATATAGCCCAGGATCTTGCTGTACTGGTTCTCGTCCACGACCGCACCAACTGTCACGTCACCTTGGGCCGCCTGTCCATCAGTGACCGTTTCACGGGTGATCGTCAGAACCTTCTCAACAATCTCGTCGTAAACATCGGCCGCCACGATAGCGCGAGAACAGGCTGAACACTTCTGGCCTGAGAATCCGAACGCGGAGATGACGATCCCCGAGGCAGCCGCGTCGAGATCGGCTTCCGAATCGACGATGATCGCGTCTTTGCCGCCCATCTCGGCCGTGACCCGCTTGAGCCAGCGTTGCCCAGGCTGGACTTTGGCCGCTCGCTCGTAGATATGAACTCCGACGTCTTTGGATCCGGTGAAAGCGATATAGCGGGTGCGTGGGTGTTCGACCAGGGCGTCGCCGATTTCCGATCCATTGCCTGGCAGGTAGTTCACCACTCCAGCGGGAACGCCTGCCTCTTCCATAATCTCGACCAGCTTGTAAGCAATCACCGGCGTGTTGCTGGCCGGCTTGAGCACAACGGCATTTCCGGAGACGACACCGGCCATGGTCATGCCGATCAGGATGGCGCAGGGGAAGTTCCACGGCGGAATGACCACGCCAACTCCAAGCGGCTGGTAAAACATCTCCGTGGCTTCGTCTGGAAGGTGCGCCAGACCCGGCACCGGCTCTGCCATCCGCTGGGCTTCGCGTCCGTAATACTCGAGCAGATCGATCGCCTCGGCGACCTCTCCGTCCGCCTCATCCCATGCCTTGTCCAGTTCCAGTGCCATCCAGGCAGATATTTCGAGGCGTCTGCGCCGCAGAATAGCTGCCATACGATAGTTAACGCTGGCGCGGCCTTCGGCCGGCATGTAGCGCCATGTCTTGAATGCCTGCTCGGCCGCGGCGATCGCATCATCGACGTCCTGTCTGCGCGCACGCGCGACGTCACCGACCACCTGATCGAGATTGCCCGGGTTGACTGATCTAATCCACTGGCCTGTCTCGCGTCGCTCGCCGCCAATGATCAGAGGGTACTTCTTGCCGAGTTGCTGTTCGACGTCTCGCAGCGCCGCCTGCATCGCGGCCCGATTCTCGGGTACGCTGAAATCGACTGATGGTTCGTTCTGAAATGGATCACGTAACATTTGGTCGCCTTTCCGCCTATGAACGATCGGCAGTAGTTGTGCACTGACTCACGTGCTGAGTCTGTGTGCACGACTGCTCCTGTCTGCTCGTCACGATGTGGGCAGTCCGATGGTCGGCAATCCCGCATCCGCTATGGCACGATTCAACGCCTGCAGCCGTCCTGCCAACAGCGCTTCATACTGCCCCTCCAGATGATCCAACTCGGAGCGCAACTTGGCAAATACTTCGCGCGCCTGTCGTGGAGGCGCGTAGTCAGCGCTGTCCACCGAGTCGAAGAGGGCGTTGAACTTTTCATGCAGTCCGCTCGGCCACAGCTGAGATTGCCAGATATTGACGTCAATGAGCTGGCCGCGGATCGCTTTGAGTTCCTCCTGGGTTGATGACACAAGCTCTCGCAGCATCTCTGAAATCGCACGATCATTCCACGGCTGCAACTGGTTGTTTAGGCCATGTATCTCGTTGAGCATCTCATTGGTTGTCGAAAGCGCGCCTAGGATCTCGACGAGAAACTCGAATTGCCTCTGGAGATCAGTCCGCGTCGTGGATATGCGCGGGTCGCCTTCGACCTGGATCGCCTGTGAATACGATCGCCCATCGACAATCAACTGCACCTCGTAGGTTCCAGGCAACACCATCGGACCGTCTGGTCGGTCCCAATGCTCGAGGGTTGCATCGATCACGTTGGGGGCACCCGGAAGACGTAGATTCCAGACGAAACGATTGAGACCGGGCTTCGCGGCCAGTGAACCGTCCACCGACTTGAACGAGCGAATTTCCTCGCCTGCGTCGTCGAGAATGGAAAGTGACACCTCGCCGTGCGGCTTCGCATTCAATACGTATTGAATGACCGCACCGCTGGGTGGATTCTCGCCTGCGTCCAACAGCCGCCTCTCAGTGGACCCATCGGGCAGACGAACGACGTCGACCGAGATCAGGCTCGTGTCTACGTTACCGAAGGTAACCGTCCCTGCGCTCACGTCGGCCCTGGAATCGCCGCCGTAGCTCCGCATGCGCAGCGCTGGTCGGGGGCCGAACAAGACGACGTCATTCTCCTCCAAGTCGTCGTGTATCTGATGGAACGGGCTTAGGTCATCGAGGATCCAAAACGAGCGGCCGTGTGTCGCGACGACCATTTCCACACCATTGATCGTCACGTCGTGGATCGGTACGATCGGCAGATTACCTCCCATTCGCTGCCACTGTCTTCCATCGTCAAACGAGATGTAGAGACCGGTTTCCGTTCCGGCATAGAGGAGCCCGCGCCGGTTCGGGTCCTCTCGAATGACGCGCGTGAACTCGCCCTCCGGTATTCCAGTCACGATGTTAGTCCAGGTGCGACCAAAATCATTTGTCTTGTAGAGATACGGGCTCGTGTCGTCAAGTTTGTAGCGAGTGGCCGCGACGTATGCGGTCGCCGGGTCATGCGGGGAGGCCTCAATGATCGAAATCAATGCCCACTCGGGAAGGTCGGGCGGAGTCACGTCATGCCACTTGTTGCCGCCGTCGGTTGAGATATGCACGAGGCCGTCATCGGATCCGGCCCAGAACAGCCCTTCTGTTCGGGGCGATTCGGCCAGGGCAAAGATCGTGCAATAGACCTCCGCTCCGGTATTATCGCGGGTAATCGGCCCGCCGGATGACTTTAGTTTCTCGGGGTCATTCCGTGTCAGGTCTGGGCTGATGACATCCCAGTTCGCTCCCAGGTCTGTCGATCGGTGGAGATGGTTCGAGCAAACATAGAGGACATCGGGGTCGTGCAGGGAGAAATGAATCGGAAAGGTCCATTGAAAGCGGTATTTCAGGCTCTCTGCCCCGGCGCCCCATCCGTAGAGTTCCGGCCAGACCGTGTTGTTCCATTTCTGCCCTGTCCGGCGGTCGTACAGAGTCATCACGTCGTT
The DNA here is from genome assembly GCA_963785465.1 of uncultured Chloroflexia bacterium. Taxonomy (GTDB): domain Bacteria; phylum Chloroflexota; class Chloroflexia; order Thermomicrobiales; family Thermomicrobiaceae; genus CALAGB01. The sequence continues at coordinate 29,682 of CAWAVM010000001.1, forward strand.
GTAGGCACGCCGTCCTGCCGGGCCTGATGCCACAATGAGATTCGGATCATCCGGCTTGACCGCGATGTAGCCGCTCTCGCCACCACCCGGAGCAAACCAATCTCGCTCATGGATAGCTCCGTCAACCGAGCGGCTGGGCAGGCTGATCGCCGTATTGTCTTGTTGAGAGCCATAGACGCGATACGGAACCGCGTTGTCAGTCGTCACGTGGTAAAGCTGTGCCGTCGGCTGATTGTAAAGGCTCGACCAGGATTCGCCTCCGTTGAAGCTGACGCAGGCGCCGCCGTCGTTCCCTTCGATCAGACGCAATGAATCGTTCGGATCGATCCAGAGCGCGTGTTCGTCACCATGTGGAGTTGGCAGCTGTTGAAACGACACTCCCGCATCGATCGACTTCCATAAGCCGTAATTCTGGATCCAGACCGTGTCGGCATCCTGCGGATCCGCCGTGATGTGCATGTAGTACCAGGGTCGGGTCCGAAGTAACGATTGCTCGCTGAGGCGAATCCAGGTATCGCCGTAATCGTCAGACCGAAAGACTGCGCCATCCTCGGCTTCGATTACGGCCCACAAGCGCCCAGATCTGGCAGGAGAAGCGACCACACCGATCTTGCCAAGAATGCCATCCGGCAGCCCCGGCATACGCGTGATCTCTTGCCAACTATCTCCTCCGTCGAATGAACGCCATATTCCTGACTCGGGACCACCGCTCACCAACGCATGCGGATAGCGTTGTGCCTGCCAGATGGCGGAGTAGAGGATCCTCGGGTTGCGTCGATCCATGCTGATGTCGTGTGACCCAGCGGACGGACTTCGATACAGGATCTTTTCCCAGCTATCTCCTCCATCGCGGGACCGAAAGACTCCGCGCATTTCATTTGGCCCCCAGGCGTGCCCCAAGGCCGCGACGTAGACGAGATCCGGATCATCCGGGTGGATCAGGATCTTCCCAATATGTCGCGTGTCGGCAAGCCCAACGTTCGTCCAGCTACGCCCAGCGTCCGTCGAGCGGTAAACGCCATCGCCGTGTGACACGTTGCCACGAATTGTCGTTTCGCCGGTCCCAGCGTAAACGACGTTGGGATCCGATTCGGACACTGCCAGGGCACCGACAGCCGCGGTGTTGAAGAATCCATCGGAGATGTTACGCCAGTAGCGTCCGCCGTCGATTGTTTTCCAGACTCCACCCGCACACGCTCCGAAGTAGAACGTCATTTTGTCAGAAACGTCGCCAGCAACCGCGACGACACGACCGCCTCTGTGCGGGCCGATGAGACGAAATTTGAGGGACGAGAGCACTGCGTGGCGAACTCCGTTTTCGGACTTCATGTAGCACCTTTCATCGTAGCAATGCGTTGACAATGGTCAACGACGTTCATTGAGTCCTCCCGATCGTCGTCGGCATCGACGCCGATCCGAGCCCGTTCAAGACGGAACTCGACGAGGATGTCTTTCAGAAACTCCAACGGGTGCCGATCGCCGGGATATTCAGCATACGACCTTACTGAGTCGGCAATAACGAACTCGCTGGCGCGCTCTTCTTCCAATCTGGGCACGAGGAGCGCCGTGGACGCGGGGGTGGGAACGTAGGCAATCGGTCGCTCGGTCGGAATGAAACCCCACCGAGAAAAATAGCGGATATTGTTTGGGTTGAAACAAACGAGACCTTCGAGGTCCCGATCAGACAATCTCGCCAGAATCGCATCACGATGTCGCAGGCACTCTGCATCGCTCAGGCTCACCTGGGGCATGCCGCTCGCTCAGTCTCCAGATAGTCCACAACAGCTATCGATCCGATTATCTGTGGGTATCTAGACAGACGCAACGCGGGTTTCACACAAGAACGTGATCTCGCTGGAAGGCGAGGAGCTAGACGTCGATTGTGATCCTCCATCACCGCATCTCGTGTGCGGATCGACTCTCCCACATCGACTGACAGTGAAGACACCGGGACGATGTCGGCCTTGCGTCGAGACGTGCGGGATCGATCTGCCCGCCGCAATCGAGGCATCGACCGTACGTTCCGTGCTCGATACGCTTCAGCGCCTTGTCAAATTCGATGAGGTCGTGTTCCAGTTCCATGATGCTGCCGACGTCTGTCTCGGCGAGATACGCATCAGATGAGGCGTCGGCCGGATGATTGGTCGACGTTCCCTCCAGGTGCTGACTGGCCGTCGCTCCCAACAGCTCAGCCTTCAACACAGCCAACCTGTGTTGGTGCTCGGTACGCTGTTGGATAAGACGATCACGAATTACCTCGATGGTTATTGGCCTGGTCGCCATTTGCCTACCCTCGCTATCGCTGTCGATAGATCCACTCTCCGGCGAGTCCACATGTCAATTCTCGGCGGTGAAGTAGCGAGAAGGCATTAGAAATGATGTAGTTAGCGTGTCAATATAATTGCAATTTCGTGTCGGCTGACGGATCGCACGTGCGGGCAAGCAAAGACGGTAATATCGCGAGCAGGTATGAGAACCATTGCGTAGACAGGATATAGACTGCTTCAGATTTGCGCGTTCTTCGGGAGAGTGCCATGCTGTGGTCGATCGCATAGACGGCGAGAGCTCGAAAGTGCGACATCCCTCTGGGTCGACGCCACACATCTTCCTCTTGAGCGGAGGGCCGAAATGACGATGTTCCGCGATCGCGCAGACGCCGCCGAGCAACTTGCCCAGATGCTAATCCATTGGAAGATCGATCGACCGATCGTACTTGGCATCCCTCGTGGAGGAGTCGTCCTTTCCGCAATCGTAGCGCGCAGGCTCGGTGCGCAGCACGGAGTCGTCGTCGCACGTAAACTCGGAGCTCCGCGCCAGCCGGAGCTCGCGATCGGTGCCGTTACGGCTCATGGCGGCACATATATCGATCCAGCAATCTCCGCCACGAGCGGGGCCGATGAACGATACATCTTCAACGAACGGCAGCGGCAAATGGCCGAAGCCAGACGGCGTGAGGAAGCATTCCACGGGGATCAAAATCCAGACGTTTCGGGTCGAAACGTGATCATCGTGGATGACGGCGTTGCGACCGGAGCGACCGCGATCGCCGCAATCAGATCGATGAAAGCTCAGGGAGCTCGCCAGGTCATCTTTGCTATTCCCGTTGGACCGTCCCAGACCGTCGGTCTGCTGCGCAACGAGGCGGACGAGGTTGTCTGCTTGAATGTCGAGTCGAACTTCTATGCCGTCGGCCAGTTTTATGACGATTTTCGTCCCATCGAAGATGACCACGTCAAGTCTCTGCTGCGTGAACAATCTACCTATCGGACAGAACCGAGTCCCGGCGACGAAGGGCGAACATGATTGCGATAGATGTCCCTTCGATTCTTACGTTTCACTAGACCCGAGAGTCAGGCGGACCTACTACCTCAACTCACGGCAACCAACTGTCCTCCATGTGGAAGCAGAATCGTCGCGTGCATCTCGTATTGGCGACCGAATAATCCGCTGGTATCTGCGCTTATAGATTGAGCAATCGACGGACCAATATTGGTGATTCCAACTTGCAGAGGAGAGTGAATGATCAGTTTCGGCATCAAGACGTCGCAGCCGGGCGCCAGCTACCAGGAACTACTCCAGATCTGGACCGCCGCCGAGCGCTGCGGCTTTACCTCGGCCTGGATCTACGATCACCTGACAGCATTGGGGGATCAGACCCAACCGACGCTCGAGGCGTGGACATTACTGGCCGCACTTGCTGCACGCACCGAGCGAATTAGGCTGGGCGTACTCGTCACGGACAACGCGCTTCGGCATCCGGCGATGCTGGCTCGGGAAGCAGTGACGGTCGATCAAATCAGCGACGGTCGCCTGGAATTCGGAATCGGCGCCGGCAACCCGCGGTCGGAGATTGACTATCGCAGCTACGGCATCACCTCCAGCCCGATTGGTGAGCGCATCAGCAAGCTGGATGAGGCATGCAAAGTCTTCAAAGCCCTCTGGACCGAGGAATCAGTCACGTTTTCAGGCAGCTACTATCAACTACAGGACGCCAGACCAGCAATCTGGCCGGTCCAAAAGCCTCATCCACCTCTGTGGATCGGTGGCAGCGGAGACAGAGTGCTGCGGATTACGGCGCGCCACGCCGACGGCTGGAACTTCACCGGGCCGATCGAGCGTTTTGCTGAACGATCCGGTTACCTGCGTTCACAGCTAGCTCGATATGGAAGGAACCCGGACGATATGCAAATGTCGGCGCAATTCTTCCTACGGGGAAAATCTGCAGAGCAGGTTAGGGAAGAGGTTGCTACCTACGCCGAGGCTGGCGCCACCACGTTGATGGCGATCATCGACTCACCGTATACCGTGGCCGCGGTTGAGGCAGCGGCCGAAATCCTGATGGATTGACAGAGCGACTATCGTCGACATGTTGGTTTCCACGTCACGGGCGCATGCTCGAATCCGGCCCGGTGCGATGGAGGCTGTGGCGTTGGACCGAATTGTTCGCTCGATCTCTCATCCTGACTGCGTCAATCCTCGGCTACAATGGGTTTATCGATGAACGAGCGTGGACGTGAGGCGTAGAAAGGATCTCGGAGATGCGTGCCAACCATGTGCGGAGACGTTTAGCCAAGGGGGAGCCGTCTATTGGCACCTGGCTTTCACTTCCGAGCCCCGAATCGGCCGAGTACACGAGCAAGCTTGGATTCGACTGGCTAGTTGTCGATTCTGAGCACAATCCGGTCGACATTCGTACGCTGGCCCAGATGTTCTCGGCAATGTCCAGTTCTTCGACTGCACCGATGGTTCGCATACCGTGGAACGATCCACAAAATTTCAAGCGTGTGCTTGACGCGGGCGCCTGGGGTGTCGTCGTACCAATGGTCAACAGTCGCGAAGAGGCAGAACGAGCGGTCGAAGCTACGCGGTATCATCCGCTCGGCAGTCGCAGCGTCGGCGGCGGTCGACATGCGCTAAGTTGGGGAACAACCGCCTCGGAATACTATGGCCACGCCAACGACGAGGTCCTGCTTGTGCTACAGATTGAGCACATTGACGGTGCCGACCACGCCGATGAAATCTTTAGCGTACCTGGCATCGACGCCTGTTTTATCGGGCCTAATGACTTGGCTGCATCAATGGGTCTCGGGCTAGGCGTTCCGCTCGAGTGCGATCTCCCGCCTGTCGTCGAAGCCATTGCCCACATTCGGGAGACGGCCAAGAAGCATGGCGTCGCTCCCGGAATCCATTGTTCGAGCGCCGACGCGATCAACCGGCGCATGGACGAAGGGTTTCAGTTCTGTGCGATGGCGAGTGAGCTGCGCTACATGCTTGGCGGTCTGAGCGCCGACATCGAGAAACTGAACTGGACGGCGGCCGAGCCTCACCTGATCGAGGACGCGGGGCACGGCGAGATCGTTCGCTATTAGCCGTAGCTCTGATCTGCTAGAAATATCGGTCCGTTCCGGGCCGGCGGGAGGTAGATCGGAGCGGTTTTTTCGATCGTAGGTGCTCACCTTACCGTTAAGCACTGCGGTTCGCGTGCAGTGTTTTAGGGTCTGGAAATGGGATTCGACGACGACGCGGGCGTTCTCGACCCGACATCTGAAAGACAAGACCTGAAGCCCATCAGCGAAGTCGCTCAGATCGTTGGTCACATTCCTCGCCCTCATTTAGTCGTTGCTCTGTGAGCAAAAAACCGATGAAAGGGCTAACGGTCAGGATCAGCATGCAGAAGACTAACCAGACCATTGGAATCGATCAGGATCAAGCGCCGGGCTACGAGTGGGTTGCGCTTTCGGTAACGACGCTCGGAGCACTGCTGGCAGCGTTACAGGGATCAGCGTTGTTGATCGCGCTACCTAGCATCCTGGTCAGTTTGCGCGCCAGCTTCCTCACCATCATGTGGGTTCTGCTGGGATATCTGCTCATTACCACGGCGCTGGTGCCGGTCATCGGCCGGTTGGCCGACATGTTCGGGCGAAAGAACCTTTACAACGCTGGTTTCCTGGTATTCACGTTGGGTTCGCTCGCTGCTGGCCTGAGCCAGGTGCAGTTTCACGGTGCCGATCTGTTGGGCGCGCGCATGGTTCAGGGCGTCGGCGGAGCGCTCCTCTTGACCAATAGCACCGCGATCGTAACCGATGCGTTCCGGTCAGGTCGGGTCGGACTTGGGCTCGGAGTTAATCAGATTGCCGCCGCCGCGGGTTTCGTTCTGGGTCCAGTGGTGGGCGGTCTGCTCACGGCCATCTCCTGGCGCTGGGTCTTCCTCTTTAACGTGCCCCTCGGCTTATTCGGCACGATCTGGGGTATCAAACGGCTGCGTGAGCCGGTAACGCTTCCGTCGCGCCAGCAATTCGACTGGATCGGCAGTCTCACGTTCACCCTGGGCCTCGGCGCGTTCCTCATGGCGCTCAGCATGGTCGCATTTCCGTCTTGGGGCTGGACGATCATCTATGTCCTGTTCGTCGTCGGGCCTCTGGCATTGGTCGCTTTCGTCATCACCGAACTCCGGGTAGCCCAGCCGATGCTCAATGTTCGTCTCTTTGCTGGACGGCTATTCACGCTTGCCAATCTTTCCAATCTACTGAACGGCATAGCTCGCGGCGCCGTTCTGTTCCTGCTCATCTTCTTCCTGCAAGGTCCATACGGTAAGGACCCTCTCACGGCCGGTTTGATGATGGCTCCGTTTGGGCTGGCCTTCATGCTGATCGGACCGATCAGCGGCCACCTCTCAGACCATCATGGTCCGCGAGCATTGAGCACCATTGGACTATTGGTGTCGGCCGCCGGGCTTGCCGGGCTCGCGACCGTCAGTGACCGTACTCCGTTCTGGGAGCTCGCTATCTGGATGGCACTGATGGGAGGCGGGTCGGGCTTTTTCAGCTCACCGAATACCAGTGCGATCATGACGTCAGTGAGGCCGGAACAGCGCGGCATGGCTGCTGGAGTGCGGATGATGCTGGCCTACACCGGGCAGATGCTCAGCATCGCGATCGCCTTCCCGCTCGTGCTATCCAAGATTCCACAGGACGTGATGATGAACATCTTCATCTACGGTGGCGGGATGGATAAAGCACCAGCCGCTCTGGCGACCTTCCTGCATGGCATTCACCTTGCCTTCCTCATCTCAGCGATCATGAGCGTCATTGCCGCGATCGTCTCGGCGATGCAACCGACGGTCGGCGTCTGGTCGCGCGCGCCCCAGCCGGAGCTGAAGGTAGCCCCAAGCAACTCATCGACGGATTAGCCTCTCACCCGGCCGAGACCCCGCTTCGATTCCACAGAGATGCCTGATCATAGAACCGTGAGTCATCACAACGTGAATTCTGTATCTCTGATATACAACCTCGTCTATGATGAGCAGTATCGACGGCTGCACCGCCGTCACGCCCGGGAGAGGCGTTCAAGGTAACGAAGGCGGCATGGAGAGGATCGAAATGGAATGGAAGGTAGTGCGATGGATGACGTCCTCATTGAACGTATGAGCTGGCACGACGTCCGGGACGCGATGACCAACGGCAAGACGACCGTCATCGTCCCGATCGCCGCCATGGAGCAGCACGGGCCCCACATGGCCATCGGAACCGACACGTTCCTCGGCTACGAGACATCGGAGCGACTAGCTCGCGCACTCGGCGACGCGTTGGTCGCGCCCGCGATCAGCATCGGCTTCTCAGTCGGGCATTTGCCAATGCCGGGAACGGTCACGATCTCAGAGGAAACACTGGTCGTCGTCATCCGGGAGGTGGTCGAGTCGCTCGTTCATCACGGGTTCACCGATGTCGTGATGGTGGTCAGCCATGGTGGCAACTACGGCGCGATGCGAAGGATCGTGCCTGAATTGCGAAAAGCACACCCTGACGTTCGCTTCCACGCGCGTCTCGACTTCGAGAGCAGCATGGGCGAGCGACAGGCGCTGTACGACGAACTTGGAGTGGACGCCGTTCGTATGGGCGTGCATGCCGCGCAGGGCGAGACGTCAATGATGCTGGCTTGCTACCCCGACCTGGTTGACATGGATCGAGCGGTCGAGGGTTTCACCGGCGATGCATCGATCCGTTGGAAGGCGGCTGTTCCGCCTCCAATGGACGAGATGAGTCCAACTGGGATTCTGGGCGACGCACGAGGGTCGACGTCGGAGATCGGCGAACGGCTTCTGGAATTCGAGGTTGAGCGCTGGGTCGATGCGATTCGATCCGGCGAGATCGCAAGATAACACGCATGCGGAGGATTGGAATGGAGACTGTTCCGACCCATCGCTAACAAAGGAGTCCTTAATGCGTAAAGTGATTCGTACCGGCCGGCTATTTGACGGCAGCGGCGACGCGCCAGCGCCGGCCGAGATCATCATCGAAGGAGATCAGATCGTTAATGTCTTCCGGGGAGAGGGTACGGTTGCGACAGCCGACGACCAGATCATAGACCTACCAGATGGCACCCTCTTACCCGGACTCATCGACGCGCATGTCCACATTATTGGCAGTGGCGAGCCTGGAGACTCGGCGTTCGGCGTCGGCGACATACTCAATTCGATTCCAGACGTGACGTTGAACTGCTTGCGGAATGCAACCCGCGATCTGGAGGCCGGATTCACCACGATTCGCGACGCGGCGGCTCGCCACTACGCCGATATTTCCGTTCGTGACGCCATCAATCGGGGCGAGTTCGTCGGGCCGCGTATCTGGGCATGCGGACTGGGTATCACATCGACGACCGGGCATATGGATCGGGAGAAGATTCTGCCGCCGCACTTGAGCCTGCCGGGGCCGAGCACTGTCGCCGACAATCCAGACGAGGCGCGCAAGGCGGTGCGGCTCAACCTTCGCTACAACGTCGACTTCATCAAATACAACGCGACTCTTACCGAGCATGTGCGTCGCTACAGGGGTTACTGTGCCCCGGAGATGACCTTCGAGACCATGAAGGCTCTGATCGACGAATCTCACTGGCATGGCCGCACCGTCACCGCCCACTGTTATGGAGGAGACGGAGCCACCTGGGCGCTCGAGGCCGGGATCGACGGCATCGAACATGGCTTCTACTTGACCGACGAGAATCTCCAGCATATGGCGGACCACGGGACAGTCCTCTGTCCGACTTTGAGCGTCGTCGGTCGCTTTCGCGAATTCGGCGCCCAAGCTCTGCCTGTGGGTAGCCCGTCATATCTCGACTCCTGGAGGAAGAAAGCTATTGCGAACGCCTGGAAGACGGTCGGAAGAGCGCGAGAGTTGGGCGTCAAGATCATTTGCGGTACCGACGCGGCAATGCCATACGTCAAACATGGCGGAAATGCCTACGAGCTTCAAATGTTGGTCGAAGCCGGTCTCTCCACGACAGAGGCACTCATCGCGGCCACAAGCGGAGCCGCCGATGGCATTGCATTCCCTGAGGTTGGTCGCGTGAAACAAGGACATTTTGCCGACCTCGTCTGGGTCGACGGAGATCCGATGAACGATATTCGCGTTTTGCAGCAAATCGATCGCGTCGGTCTGGTCATCAAAGGTGGCGACATCGTTGCCGATCGACGACACAAAGTGGAAGCGACAATCGTCGCCTGAGCTTGGACGCAGAAACTGGAAGGAACGATTATGCGCGTTACCGTTGTCGGCGCCGGAGCGATCGGCGGCACTACCGGAGTGATGCTCCACCGCGCTGGACACGACGTCACGCTCGTCGATCGAGCGGCGGATCATGTCGCATCGATCAATGAAAACGGCTACCGAATCAGCGGGTTCGTCGACGTGACCGAGCACGTTCCCGCAGTCGTGCCGGAACAGCTTCCGAATCTCGTTGAACAAAGCGGGCCACTCGGCATGGTCGTTCTGGCCGTCAAGGCGATGGACACCGACGCTGCGACTGAGATGATCGCACCTTTTCTGGCGCCCGATGGATTCATCGTCTCCTATCAAAACGGGCTGAACGAGGAACGCATCGCACAAATCGTCGGGAATGAGCGGACGATCGGCGCGTTTATCCATTTCGGTGGTGATCTGGTCGAACCCGGCCACGTCGTGCTCGTCAACCAGATTCCAACCTACATCAGCGAACTTGACGGCCAGGTGACGCCACGCATAGAGCAGGTTGCCAAAGTCCTTTCGGCGGTGACACCTGTCGAGATCACCAACAACCTGAACGGATTTCTTTGGGGCAAACTTTGCTATGCCGCGTTCGGGTTCGCCGTTTCCGTCGTCGACGCCCCGGTCGATGAGATCGTCGAAGAGAGGCATGGAGTGCGGCCTGGGCTTCGCGGCGTCGTTGCCGAAGTTGTTGACGTCGCTCGCGCACAAGGCATCCGCCTGGAAAACATCCACGGCTTCGATCCGTACATGTTCGATCGCCAGAATCCGGATCGGATCGCGCAGACCGATAAGTTCTTCGACGAATGGGCCGCGCGAGGCAAGAGCTCAATCAAGCGCCACATGGGAATTCACCGGGATATCAAGTTTCGTAAACGGCGGACCGAAGTCGACTTTCAGGTCGGCCCGGTTGTCGAGCGCGGTCGTGCGCTCGGCGTGTCAACCCCGCTTTGCGATCTACTCGTCGACATCGTTCACGACGTCGAGACGGGCAAGAGGCCGCAGGATTGGTCGACCATCCAGGAGATTGACGCCGCCGCTCGGGCAGCTGGAGAAGTGTGACGAACTCTGTTCAGAGCATCAAACCGAAGCCCCGGTTGCGGGATTCCTGAGCCAAGGCGAAACGACGTCGCGAGATCGATAGCGGTTGGGCCGTATTGACAGCGGCCCCAAGCCTCGTTTATTCTGTGCTTGTCTGACAATCAGACAATATATACTCGGTATTCGGGAAAGATTGCTTGAAAACGTGATCACTCCACCGATGGACCGAACTCTGACAGATCAGGTCGTTCAACAGTTGCGGAAACAGATCATCCTCGGGCTTCTTCCGCCGGGCGAGCGCCTGACTGAGCTTCGACTTTCGGAGCAAATGGAAATCAGCCGCAGCACAGTTCGCGAAGCATTGCGCCGGCTCGAGGCCGAGAGTCTCATCGAAACTTTGTCCCATAGAGGCGCTCGGGTTGCCTTTTTGACGCCGGACGATGCCGTTCAGATTTCCGAGATTCACTCAATGCTTGGCGTCCATGCCGTACGCCATCTCAAACTCCCGATCGCCAAAGAGCTACGCGAGCGGCTTGAACGGACGGTGGATGAGATGCGCGTGCTTCACTTTCCCGAAGACGTGGATCGTTTCATCGAACTCGACAACACGTTTCATCACGATATCTTCGAGGCAACGGGACAGGCACGAGTATTGCAGGTTTGGTCTGGCGTCAGCGCATTGCTCGGGATCATCGTAAGTCTGTCGCTCCGGCTCTACAGCGTTGAAGGTGACGAGATCGCTGAACGACACGATGAGATCGTTGACGCGTTGTCGCAGCCAGACATGGAGCTCGCGGTACAGAGCATCATCGACCACTATCGTTCGAATGAAAACAGGTTGCAACGGCTCATGCTCAACGGGCATCTGCGGGAAGGGGCACCGACCAATGGCGAAACTAGTGAAAGCTGACTACCGCGAGCGATTCTCATTACTCGGAACGCTTGAGGCCGGGTTGCGACAGGTGCACCGGGTCACGCTACCAGGGTCAGAACTTGGTGACGAGCAGCGTACCGTTATCTCGATCACCGGAAACAACCCAGGCCCGGTCGTTTTTGTCAACGCAGGAGTGCATGGCGGCGAATACCCTGCCATCGAGACAGTGATCCGACTGGGCAAGACGATCGATCCAGACACGGTCAGCGGTGCCGTCGTCCTGATGCCGGTGTTGAACATGCCGGCCTTCTGGAAGCGAAGCATGTTCGTCTGTCCGGTCGACAATCAGAACCCAAACCGGCTTTTCCCTGGAGATCCGAACGGCAGCTACAGTGAGCAGATGGTCTACGCGCTCACCACTGAATTCGTCGCCAACGCCGACTGTTACATAGATCTCCACGGTGGCGACATTGTCGAGGATCTGGTTCCGTTCTCGATTTGCCGCCGCGGCGATGATGAGGTCGACCAGAAGTCGCTCGAACTTGCCAAGATCTTTGGCCTGCCGTTCGTCCTGACCGTTGATCGGCCGATTCAAGTGGCGAAGGGTTCAAGCAGCTTCGTGGCTGGAGCGGAACGAGGTGTTCCGAGCCTCATCGCCGAGGCGGGTGGCGTCGGGCGACTGCAACTCGACGCCGTTGAGCAACTAACCACAGGAGTCCTACGTGTCCTGAGTCATCTCGGTGTTATCGACCAAACGATTGAGAATCGCGGCCGAACCAACGACGCTTAGCCTGTTCCAGTGGCTGTACTCGGAGCACGCAGGCATGTTCTATCCAACGGTGCAGATAAACGATGAGGTGAAGCAGGGGCAGGTTGTCGGGCACGTTGGCTCATTGAGCGGCGAGACACTGGAAACGGTTACGACCCCCATCAGTGGACGCATCCTGTTCACAACAACGAGCCCTGCCGTCTCTGAAAACGGCTTGTTGATGGGAATCGGAGTCTAACATCGAGATCATGTCTGGTGAACCGGTAGACGTCGGCGTTCGTGAAGTCATGGAACCAGTATCGATCACGTTGGGATGAAGAACGAGACGGGATCTGTTTCGAAGAAGAGACATCTGGAGAGGAGGATGGGAACCGGCAGCGACGCCGAACGCATTCCCGGTCTGGCAGAAGAAGCCAACAACATCACGGTATCGCGAACCATCTCGGAGGAGGAAAGCATGAACGCAGATTCACGCTGGAGTGAACTGATTCAGGGGATTCATTCAAGCCAAATCAACAGACGGTCGATGCTCCGGATGATGGGCGTCGGTGGTCTAGGGTTGCTGGCCGCCTGCTCGTCCAAGAGCTCGAGCAGTCAATCCACAACCGCACCAACGACATCGAGTAGCGGCGCGGCCACGTCCGCAGCGACCTCCGCTTCTGGCGCTTCGACTGCTACGACCGCAGCCGGATCACCGGCCGCGTCAGCCGCCGCGGCGACGACACCGACCCCAGCCGGACCAGCGCCGAAGCAGGGCGGCACACTCACGATTGGCATCGACCAAGAACCACCGACCATGGATCCACATGCATCACCGTCCGCCATCACCTTCTACATCACCGCGTCGACCGCCGAATCATTGCTCTACCTGGATGGCGATCGGAAGATTCAACCAGCTCTAGCCTCGTCCTACGACGTGTCGGCCGACGGAAAGTCGTTTACGTTCAAGCTCAACAATGACGTAACTTTCCAGGATGACACCCCGTTCAACTCTGCCGCCGTTAAGTGGAATTTCGACCGAATTATCGATCCGAATTTCAAGGCCGGCGGCGCGCTGTCATCACTGACCGGCTACACCGGCACCGACATCGTTGACGATTTCACTGCTAAGGTGAACTTCAAAGATCCGTTTGCACCGTTCCTCACCTATGCGGCGGGTGGGACGCTGGCGATGATCTCGCCGACCGCCACACCGAAGCAGGGCGGAGACGTGAACACCGTCCCGGTGATGACTGGTCCATTCAAGATCTCCGAGTATGTCTCGAAGGATCATTGCACCCTTGAAAAATGGACAGGCTACAAGCGCAAGTCTCCGTGGGCATCGGAAGCCGGGCCTGGCTATCTCGACAAGATCATCTGGAAGTTCGTTCCAGAAGCGGGTACGCGAACCACGACCGTAGAGTCGGGCGAAACGCAGATGATCGACGTCGTCGTCGGGCAGGACCTTTCGCCGCTCGAAGCCAACAGCGACTTGAAGATCATGAAGAAACCCTGGACCGGCGCTCCGCGTATCTGGGTGCTCAACGTCACGCTGGCACCAACCGACGAGCTCGAGGTGCGACAGGCAATCAACTACGCCATCGACAAGAACGCCATTGTGAATACCGTTTACAAAGGACTCGGCACCGTTGCGGTTGCTCCGATGACAAAAGCAATGCTCGACGATCCATCCCTCGACAAGTACTATCCGTTCGATCAGGCCAAGGCAAAGCAGATCCTGGACGCGGCGGGATGGAAGGGTGACTCGGGCATCCGACAGAAGGATGGCAAGGACCTGAAGCTCGTCCTCAACGCGATTGACTATGGTGGAGGTCCGGAGCAGACGGTTATCCTGATCCAGGGGCAACTTCGTGAGGTCGGTATCGATGTGCAGATCAAGGCGCAGGCGCGTCCGCCGTGGTACGAGGACAACTATAAGGGCGCGACCAACGGACCTGTTTTGTTCCTTCGATCTGGTGACCTCGACGGGCTGTACGCCCTGTTCGATTCAGTCAACATCGGTGGCAACTTTAACTGGTCGATGCTGAATGATCCGAATATTGACCAATTGCTGATGCAGGGCCGCCAGGAAAGTGACCCCGTCAAACGCAAAGCAATCTACCTGAAGATCGAGCAGACGCTCATGGACATGGCTGTCTGCGTGCCCTTGGTCGACGAACTCTCGGTCTTCGTCATGCAGAAGAAGGTCAATGGACTTCAGTTCAACGGCTACACCTATCCGGTGGTTGCCGGCTGCTACATGAGCTAGTCGAGATAGGTTCGGATTGAGACCATGTACGCATTCTTCGCGAGGCGGCTGATCGCGACAATACCGGTAATATTCGGGGTGACGTTGCTCGTCTTCTCGATGCTTCACCTCGTCCCTGGAGATCCGGTCAAGATGATGCTGGGTGAGTTTCAAACGAGCCCGGCACAGATCGCGAAACTCCAGGCTCAGTTGCATCTCGACGAGCCGCTGCCGCAGCAGTTCGGTCGCTATGTCTGGGATGCGTTGCATGGCGATCTTGGTCGCTCAATCCGATCAAACAAGCCGGTGACGCGAGAGATCATGGACAATCTCCCGTCGACGCTTCAACTCGCGTTATCCGGCTTGTTGGTGGCCGCCGTGCTTGGCATCACGCTCGGCGTGCTCGCCGCGGTGAAGCAGTACTCCTGGATGGACGCCGGATCAATGCTGGTCGCATTGATTGGCATCTCGATGCCGAGCTTCTGGCTGGGACTTCTGCTGATCTTCGCCTTCTCGTTGAGGTTCAGACTCTTCCCGGCAACGGGTGGAGGCGATCTCAAGCATCTTATCTTGCCAGCGGTCACACTTGGACTAGGCGCGTCGGCCATCATCGCTCGGCTGACGCGATCCAGCATGCTCGAAGTGTTACGTAACGAGTACGTGACAACTGCCCGTGCCAAAGGTCTGAAAGAGTCACGGGTCATCATTCGGCATGCACTCAAGAACGCTTTGATTCCCGTGGTTACCATCTTCGGACTTCAGTTTGGTCAGCTTCTCGCCGGGACGGTTGTCATCGAAACGGTGTTTGGCCGTCCCGGCATCGGCAGGTTAATTGTCGACGCTATCTTGAATAAGGACTTCCCGTTGGTTCAGGGAATCGTTCTCGTGGTGGCGATCAGCTACGTGGTCGTGAACCTCATCGTCGATCTACTTTATGCGTTTCTCGATCCGCGCATTCGGTTCGATTGACAAGAGAGGCTGAACGAGATGGCAACAACCACACGATCACGCACGGCGGATAAATCGAATTCCCTCGATCAGATTAAGCCAACCCCGCCGTGGCGCGAGTTTATGCGGCGTCTGGCCCGAAGCAAAGGTGCGCTGGCTGGACTCGTGATCTTGATTCTTCTGATCATCGTCGCTTTGCTCGCGCCATTGATTTCCCCGTTCGATCCGATCAAGATCGACACAAATCACTATCTTTTTAGCCCAGGTTCACCCTATTTCTTCGGTACCGATCAGTATGGGCGCGACATATTCAGCCGGGTCCTCTACGGATCACGCATTTCGCTGGTGATCGGGCTTATCTCGGTAGGCATCGCATCGGTCATCGGTGTAACGGTCGGACTGATCTCCGGCTACTACGGCGGCTGGATCGATGGTCTGCTGATGCGCCTGATCGATATCATGCTGGCATTCCCCGGAATTCTTCTGGCGCTCGGAATCGTCAGTATGCTTGGGCCAAGCCTGCGCAACGTGATGATCGCGGTAGGCATCTCCTCGATTCCAACATACGCTCGCCTGACGCGTGGCTCGGTCCTTTCGGCCAGACAGGAGCTATACGTTGATGCGGCACACGTTATCGGTGTGCCGGATCGGCTCATCTTGACACGGCATATCCTGCCGAACGTCGTCGCCCCGGTCATCGTCGCCGCAACGCTCGGCGTCGGTGCCGCGATCCTATGGGCAGCTGCCCTTAGCTTCCTCGGGCTCGGTGCTCAGCCGCCGACCGCTGAATGGGGGCGGATGTTGAGCGACGGCCGGCAGTATCTCCGTGATCAGTGGTGGATCTCTACATTCCCTGGGCTGGCAATCATGGTTACGGTACTGGCAATGAACATGCTCGGCGACGGACTACGCGACGCGCTCGATCCGCGTCTGAAGAACTAGCCCTCGCGGGCACGTACAGTTTGATTTCACCTCGTGACAAGGAGTTTAGGGGACGCAACACCGACGCTTTCCGCCCGCGTCCCCCGGACTCCCCACTTCTTAACCGGTCAGAGTTGACCGCGAAACGTCCGCCTCCGTGGTTGAGATCGGTGCCACTCAAATTCCCGACATTCTGTTGTCGGGATTTGGTGATACGATCGGTAGTATGAACCGAACTGAACGCCTGTACGCTTTGGTCGAAGAACTGCGGGCACGCGCACCCAGAACGATGCGGGCCGTCGACCTGGCCAATCGCTTCGAGGTAAGCGCACGCACGGTCGAACGTGACCTTCTTGCACTCCAGGAGGCCGGCGTCCCGATCTGGGCACAACCGGGTCCAAGGGGCGGATACGGACTCAATGTCGACATGACGTTGCCACCCCTGAACTTCACACCCGCTGAAGCGGTCGCGATCGCCACCTCACTCGCGGCCGCACACTCGATGCCCTTCGCAGAAGCCGGCCAGTCGGCGCTCGGAAAGATCGCCGCCGCGATGGCTACTACGTCGAAGGAGACCGCGATGAGACTCGCGAGCCAGGTTCGTATCGTGCCAGGCCCGGGTGAGGCCGCGAGGAACGCATCAATGATTATCGAACGAGCGCTTCTTGACAGCGTCGCTATCGCGCTTCATTATCGCGACGCGCAAGACCGAGAAAGCGAACGAATCGTCGAGCCAGCCGGCATCTTTGGGACCGGTCGTGGTTGGTATCTAGCGGCGTGGTGCCGACTTCGTCAGGGTCCGCGAGCGTTTCGATTCGATCGAATTCTCGACGCGAGGCTCACGAGTGAAGCCATAACTCCACGCGCACTTGACACCGTGATCGCCGATCTTCCACATCTCCTGATTGAACCCGCACTCCCCTGATTCGATTCATTCAGTGCCACTAATTACCGACAGAACGTTGTCGCCTGTTCACGATAGGGTAACTGAAGATGTCGCGACGAGATGATGGAATTATCCAGAAGGAGTCACAAGAGTGAGCATTGATTTGACCTACGGATTCATCCTCGAGTACGTGTCTGATGTCGAGGCTGCCAAGCGATTCTTCGTCGACGTGCTGGGACTCGAGATCGTACGAGAGGCGCCTGTCTTTGTTCAGTTTCGCGATCGAACTGGAGCCGGTTTCGCCATTGCTAGCGACGAATCGCTTGGCGGAAGCAACGAGCGCGAGATCTACTGGGTAGTCGATGACGCAGAGACCGCCCACCGTGAACTTTCCAAGCGATCGAATGTCAGAATGTCCCCGGAACAGAAGCCTTTCGGCAAAGTGTTCGCAATTGATGACCCGGCTGGACAGCCGCACTACGTCATCCAGTTCGCTGACAGCCGCCCGAGCCAAACCGTCTCCTGATAGCTCGAGACGATTGTTATCACTTTCGAACTTGCCATCACCGGCACCCGTTCAGAGAGCGAGTGCCGGTGCGCTTGAGATGGTTACGTTATTGGAAATCGTTAATGTAACGTCGCGGGCGATTCAGAAGTATTCGCGCGTTTCGGCATACTTCCAAGCTCCAACACTTGCCGCGAGTGCACGCGAGGCATCGTTCGTGGCCAGGTGGCTGTAGAGGGCGATCTTGCCCTCTCGCCGCACGTAATAGGCCCAGGCGGCGACGACCTGCCGGCCAAAGCCCTGTCGTCGGAACGCTTCGGCAGTCTCGACTTCAACCTCCGCGGCACGAAGGTCGTTTTGAGCAGACCAGGCTGATGTGGCAATTTGTCCGCGTCGCTCCACAACAAACCGGTTGTCTCTCAGCACCACTTCTGGAAACTCTGCCGGATCGGGGATGCGGGTAATGCAATACCAGTTGCAGTGAACGACCCGTTCCACATCGAATTGTGACAGAGCCAGGTCCACTTCTCGAGCCGCAAACAATGTTTCCGCGCTAATGCGGGCAAATTGCGACCGCAGATCTTCCGACATGTCCGCTCTGAAGTGCATGATGTATCCGCCGGAATACCAAGCAACCGAGACGCTTGGGACTTCGACGGTGTTCTCTGGCGTAATGGGGACGGCATCACCGTGAATCGAAACACCATACTCAAGCTCGGCTTCCAACCGGATCAACTCAACAGGATTCACGTTCTTTCCGCCTCATCGGTCGCTCGGCCACTTCGTCAGTTCCCTATCTCACATCAGTGACGTGAGGGCAGGCCCGTTACCCGTGCGAAGTCTGGACCTCGATCGAAGGTCCAGTCGATTGGGCCGCGTTCATCGCGCATCGAGCTTCGGGCGCTCACGGTCCGCTCGACATCGACATCGCCGTCGCGGTCACTGAGAATTACCCCGTATTGCGTCTCGGCCACTACTCGTGATACCCGGCCATCGAGTACGTCCTCACGCACACGTTCGGCTGGACGCTCAAGCGGATCACCGAATCCGGCTCCGCCGCTCGTGAAAACGTCAAGTTGATCTCCCGCGGACATCGGTACCACGATCTTTGACGGCAGGTCGATTTGGTCGCCGTTCTTACGATTGAGCGTCGTCCGAGAAGGTAATGCGGGCAGGCCACCGTGCAAACCCCAGGGCGCCAGATCCTGGCGGTCACGCCGTACCACGAGCGTCGCGTCACCACGCAACAGTTCGGTACGCGCGTGAAAGCCGAGTCCACCACGGAACTCACCAACGCCGCCGGAATCGGTCCAGAGGCGAATCTCATGCACCCGAACCGGGTAATCCATCTCGGTCGCCTCAACTGGCTCGTTCATCAGGTTCGTTACGTCGGTGTCGATAACGTCGAGCCCGTCCTTGTTCGGCCTCGCACCCATGCCCCCGGCCGTCGGCAATCCCTGCCAGGTAACGTACGTGCGGCCGTTACGGGGATCGATTCCACCCAGCACCATCAATGCTAGTTGACCACAGGATGCAGCATGCACTCGCTCCGGAATCGCCTGGGCGAAGCACCCGAGGAGAACATCGACGATGCGTTTTATCGTGATGGTACGCACGCTCACGGCGGCCGGCTTCGAGGGATTCACGACGCTTCCTTCCGGAAAGACGATCGAGACCGGACGAAAGCAGCCGTCATTGTTTGGAATATCGGGATCAGTGACTGCTCGAATCACATAGTAGACCGCTGCCCGTGTCGACGACGGTACTGAGTTGATCGCTCCACGTGCCTGTGAACTTGAGCCAGTGAAATCGACGATGACGTTCGAACCGGTTACGGTCACAGATGCCTCAATACGAACCGGTTTGCCGCGCTCGATACCGTCGTAGTCGACGAAATCGAAGAAGCGATAAGAGCCGTCCGGAATCCTGGCAATCGCCGACCGAGTCCTCTGTTCAGCGTAGTCCATCAGTTCGCTGGCGACCTGCAAGAAGCGATCAATACCATGCTCAGCGCAGAGCCGCTGGAGTCCTCGGGAGCCGACACGATTGCAGGCAATCTGAGCGTCGATGTCACCCATGAGCGATTCAGGAGTCCGCGAGTTACGACGCATCACCTCGAAGAGCGTGTCGTTCGGTCGCCCTGCGTCGTACAGCTTCAGCGGCGGGATGATCAAGCCCTCGGCATAGATTTCGGTAGCGTCCGGTGGAGTGCTCCCGGGTGTCTTTCCGCCGACATCCTGGTGATGGGCAAGACTTGCGCTGAGCGCAACCGCCTTGCCCTCAAAGAAGACCGGCTCGACCAGTGTGATATCTGGAAGATGAGTGCCCCCATCGTACGGGTCGTTCAGGATGTAGACATCGCCCGGATTCATCGTACTGGCGGGATAGATTTCTACGATCCGATTGACGGCGGTGATGATCATGCCGAGTTGCGCAGGTAGGGCCGCAGCCTGAGCTAGCGTCCGCCCATTGGAGTCGAAGAGAGCGGCAGACGCATCCAGTGCCTCTTTGATGACCGGGGAAAAGGCACTCTTAAGCAGGGTCAGTTCCATCTCGTCGGCAATGACGTTCAGACGATTGCGAATGACCTCCAGCGTGATTGGGTCCGTGGTCACGCGTTTCACGCCATGCCTCCTGATGCCGGGGCCTGTTCCATGCTCATTCTGATGTTTCCCATTGGATCAATCTCGCCGGTCCACCGCGGATAGATGACCGTGGTCGTGTCAGCCTGCTCGATGATGGCTGGACCGCGAACGTCGAGTTCCGACCGGCAACTGATCGCGACGATAGATGGGCGTCGGCACGCGGCCGTTGAATTCGTCAAAGTAGACGTCGCGTCGTACTGGATCTGACCGGAACGACGCCGGTGATTTGGTTGGCATGCTGACGACAGTAGGGCGTTCGAGCGAGAAACTGTGGACAGCGCGCAGATTCACGAACTCCACTCGATTGTGCCGATTGGCGTGACCATAGACCTGCTCGTGCTGTTGGTGAAATCGCTCGACGAGTTCGTCAATCGCGGCCAACGTGAGCCCGTCGTTCAACAACGGTACCTCCAGCTCATAGGATTGTCCGGTATAGCGCATGTCGCATGACCATCGAACGTCCGCCTGATCGGCCGGAACACGATCCTGCTCCATCTTCGTCCGACAGACCTCATCCAGCCGCGTGAAGAGCATCGTCATCTGATCCAAGTCGATAGCGGCGGAGTCCTGGGCAAAGGTAGCGGAGTGCTCGTGCTCGATGTCGGCAACCAGCAAGCCAAACGCGGAAAGGACTCCGGGGGTCAGCGGGACCAGAATCGTCGCGATGCCGAGCTGTTCCGCCAGCCTGCACGCGTGCAATGGACCGGCTCCGCCCAGGGGTACCAGCGAGAACTGACGTGGATCATGCCCCTTGCGGATCGAGACCAATCGCAACTGGTCGGCCATACGTGCATTGACAATGCGGTGAATTCCGGAGGCAGCGACATCGGGTTCGAGTCCTAGCGGCTGGGCAACTCCGACGATTGCGCTGCGAGCGGCATCCGGGTCGAGCGCGATCGCGCCGCCAGCAAAGTAGTCTGGGTTGAGATAGCCGAGCATCAGACTGGCGTCAGTAACGGTCGGCTGACTGCCTCCCCACGCATAGCAGGCTGGACCGGGATCCGAGCCTGCGCTCTGCGGACCAACCCGCAAGGCCCCTGCCGGGTCGATCCAGGCGATGCTCCCTCCTCCGGCACCGATGGTACTCACGTCGATCATCGGCTGCCTCAATGGATAGGTGCCGATTTTCCCGTCGCTCCCGATCAGCGGCTTGCCGTCACGCACCAGCGCAACATCGCTGCTTGTGCCGCCGATGTCGATCGTGATGAGGTGGGATAACCCTGCCTCGGTTCCGGCGAAACTGCCGCCGATCACACCGGCGGCCGGTCCTGAAAGAAGCGTGGCAACTGGTTTATCGAGTGCCGAATCCAGGCCAGATATCCCGCCGCGTGATTGCATGATTTCGAGCGCAATCTCTGAGTCAAGCTCGGCCAGTAATTCACGCAGTTGAGCGATGTAACGGGCAACGACCGGACGGACGTAGGCATCGAAGGCCGTGACACACAGACGTTCGTATTCCCGGAAGCGTGGATCGAGCAGGCAAGATACGGAAACCGGAAGTTCCGGATAGAGTCCGGCCACGATCTCACGAGTGCGGAGCTCGTGAGCCTGATTGCGAAACGAGAAAATGTAGCAGATGGCCAGTGACTCGATCTGGTGCCCCTCGACCAGGTCCCGCACAGCATTTCGCACGGCATTCTCATCAAGCGGGTGGACGACCTCGCCCTCGGGACCGATCCGCTCCGGAATACCGAGAATTCGGCGCCGCGGTGTCAAAAAGACCGGTGTCTCCGCGTCGATGAACAGGTCATACATTTCGGTCCGTTTCTGACGGCCGATGATCAGCACATCCTCAAATCCAGCCGTGGTCAGGATGCCGAGGCGCGCACCTTTCTGCTCCAGCACCGCGTTGGTCGCGATCGTCGTTCCGTGAATCAGCCGTGAGACATGCAAAGGTGACGAGTCACTGATCTCGAGCACTCGCCGCAATCCAAGCATGAACCCATCGACGAGATCGGGTGGCGTCGATGGCACCTTCACCGAGCAGAGGCGGCGAGCGTCATGGTCGTAGGCAACCACGTCCGTGAAGGTGCCGCCGATGTCGATACCAACGGAGATCCTACTCATCTTGAGGCCTTCGCGTACGAACCCTGGTTTCGCACGCGCAATGAAAGAACACTGATCACGGGTGGGCCAGGATCATGTCGAGTACGACCGACTGGCCGGACCGCACCCGCTCGAGTCCTCGACGAAGCGCCGGCAGCACATCATCCGGCTGCTCGACCCGCTCGCCGTATGCCCCAACGACCTGAGCCAGAAGATCGTAGCGCGGCGGCGGCATCAGATCGACACCGACAAACGTGTCATCCCGAACCGAATACCCCTCCGGATAGTTGGCGACGAGCGGACGCTTGGTCGCGTTGTAGCAGGTGTTGTTCAAGATGACGATCATGACTGGTGCCTTGTTCACCTGCATCGCCCACAGTGCCGCGGTCGGCGCGCCGAAGACAAACGAGCCATCACCAACGATCGAGATCACTGGACGATCTGGCTGCGCCAGGCTAACACCGAGGCCGGCACCAAGTCCCCATCCCAGACCGGAACCTCCGCTGCAGAACCAGGTTCCGAACTCGTTTACGGGAATTTGCTGCCACATCGCCACATTGTTCGTGACCGTCTCGTCGATAAAGATACACTCGGGTATTTCCCTGTGAAGCTCGCCAAGGCAGTGACCAATCCAGGTCGCCGTCATTGGACTGGAGTCTCGATCGAGCTGAGCATCGTCCTCCCATTCAGCACGCTGCCGCTCGTGTATTGCCGCGAGTAGCTTACGCCGTGCTTCGATACGATTCCGGTCGTCTTCGGTCAGCATCTCAGTGGCGAGATCGGCGATCAGCGCCAGTGCATCACCCACGTTCGCTCGGATCGGCAAGTCGACTGGGAAGCTCCAGAGCGGAATCTTCTCCTTGATCGGGTCGATATCAATCTGGATGATTGTCGCACCGGGCGACGGCTGAGTGCGTGGTGGAATGTATGGGTAGTCGTGATCAAGCGCCAGGATCACGTCCGCCGTCTCAACAAATTCCTTGTCGTCGTATCCCAGATGGAGTGGGTTGTCGGCCGGGAAGTTGGCCCGGTTGCGCCATTCGACCACGGGCAGCGCCAGCAATTCAGCCAGTCGCACCAGGTTCCTGAAACCGGCCTCGGTCCGCCCGCTGTTCTCGCACAGGACGATCGGATTCTCGCTGGCGACGAGCTTTCTGGCCGTGGTTCGCAGCGACTCATGATCGCCGGAACCGAGTTTGACTGGTGGAAATCGCTCTGGGCGTTTCAGCGTGGCCTCACCGAGGTCATTCATCAAGATCTCACGCGGCAAGGTGAGGTAGGTCGGCCCTGGCGGATCGCTGGCCGCGATTTGGAAGGCTCGCGCGACGACTTCACCGACCTGATCGGGTCGCCTCAGTTCATAATCCCACTTGACGTAATTACGGACAATGCCGTGCTGATCGAGTTGTTCCTGCAGCCAGTGAATATAGCTGGAGCGACTGCCGCGCAAAGAAGGGTCATCGGTGTAGGGGGCTCGCCCGGCGGCGATAACGACGGCGCCATGCCCTCGCTGAGCATCATGGAGCATGCTGCCCAAATTTTGCGTCCCAACGTCGACGTGTACCATGACCGCCTGCGGTCGTCCTGTCGCGGCATAGTAGCCGTGTGCCGCCGCTAGCGCCACAATCTCGAACAGACATAGGACTGTTTTCGGCACTGGACGGCCAAGATCGTCGAGCTTCTTCAGGGCCTCCTGCACCGGGAAGGTATCGGTTCCCGGGTTCAGGAAGAGGTACTCGACTCCTTGTGAGATCAGTGCCTCGACGTAACCCTCTGCGGTCTCTCCAACCGTCACACGCTGAATGTCAGTTCGGTCGGAATCAGAGGCGCGTCTCGACTGCGGCATACCGCTTCCCCCCATCCATATGTTTGTTGTTCATCAGTGCCATTATATGGTGAAGAGTGAGCGCTTCAGGGAACGCGACCACGCGGTTACGATGAAACCCGCCCGCGATGGACCGAACGGCAACTCGTGTTGCGGACGAGATTCCTGGCATCCGTTGCTCTGCCGCATCTCGTCAGACTATGTGAGAATGGCCACGGCATGGTCGTTCGCGTACTACGCGGCGCCGCGGGGATGCCGATCGAAAGCTACGCTTCACAACAAAGGAGTTGATCGATGCCAAGCTATTCGACCCTGACCGTCGAACGGAACGTTGCCGTCCCAATGCGAGACGGCGTTAACCTCTTTACCGACATCTACCGTCCAGCCGGTCCTGGACCGTTCCCAACCCTCATGCAGCGTACCCCGTACGACAAGAGCACCGGAAACCTCGGACAGCTCATGCTGCGAGCAGTCGAGTTGGGGTACGCCGTCGTGTTTCAAGACGTGCGCGGCCGGTTCGCCTCGGAAGGCGAGTTCATGGCCTTCGTCAACGAGCGCAACGACGGATATGACATGCTCGAGTGGCTCACGAACCAGTCATGGTGCGACGGAAACGTCGGCATGTTCAGTCAGTCGTACGTTGGTTTGACGCAGTGGCAGGCGGCGCTCAGCGGGCATCCAGCCCTTAAGGCGATCGTTCCGGTTGTTACGGCTGACAACTATCACGACGGTTGGGTGTATCAGGGCGGCGCTTTCGAACTCTCGTTCAACCTTTCCTGGACGTGGTCGAATCTGGCGGTCAACACGATTGCCCGGCTCAAGGCCAATGATCCCGTTGCGGCCGAAGACTTCGAGCGGCTCACCAAAATGATCGACGGTATGGATCAGGAGCTCCGCCGCCTGCCTTTGAAGCACAATGAGTTGATCTCCCGCTATGCACCCTACTATGATCAGTGGGTCGATCACCCATCGTACGACGATCTATGGTCGGGTCTTGACGTGTCGCGCGGCCACGAGCGGCTCACGGTTCCGGCAATGAACGTCGGTGGCTGGCACGACATCTTTCTCAAAGGCACGATCGGCAACTTCACAGGAATGCGGGCGAACGCAGCTACCGCCGAAGCACGTGCGGCCCAGCGCCTACTGGTCGGGCCCTGGAATCACTCTGGAATGCGGACCGGGAATCCGATTGGCTCGGTCGACTTCGGCTTTCATTCCACCGGAGCAGACCTCGACGTCGACGGCATGCATCTTCGCTGGTACGACCACTGGTTGCGCGGCATCGACAATGGTGTCGAGAACGATCCACCAGTCAAGGTTTTTGTCATGGGAGCGAAGCGCTGGCGCGAGTCCCAAGAATGGCCGCTACCTCAGACCGACTGGCAGAACTGGTATCTCCACAGCTCCGGCAGCGCAAACTCGCTGAATGGCAACGGCACGCTCAGCCGCGAATCACCAAACAGCGAGCCGCCGGATTCGTACGTGTACAACCCGCTCAATCCGGTTCCCACACGAGGTGGCGGTCTCTGCTGTAATGCGGTTTTCAGCCAGGGAGGAGCTTACGATCAGCGCGAGGTCGAGGCCCGCGAGGATGTGCTGGTCTTCACCTCGCAACCGCTGGAACAGGAACTTGAGGTTACCGGTCCGATCAAGGTTGTGCTGCACGCCAGCAGCAGCGCAAAGGACACGGACTTCACCGCCAAGCTTGTTGACGTTCATCCGTGCGGCTACGCACGCAACCTCAACGATGGCATCCTGCGCGCACGCTATCGCAATTCGATGAGCGATCCGCAGCTGCTCAATCCGGGCGAGGTGACGCGCTTCGAGATCGACTTGGTCGCGACCAGCAATGCATTCCTGCCGGGTCATCGAATTCGCGTTGAGATTTCGAGCAGCAATTTCCCGCGATTCGATCGCAACCCGAACACCGGCGAGCAACCTGGTCGATCGACCGAGGTGGTGAGCGCGCTGCAGACTGTCCACCACTCATCCGAATACCCATCCCATATCATCCTGCCGGTTATCCCGGCCGAGTGATCCTGGCCTACCGCCCCGCTGTCAGCGCAACACCTGCACGGCGGGGCATACTCTTGATGTGACGAAGGTGTCTGACAGTGCCACGAGGAGTGACGGACCGGGATGACCTCCGGCATGGGTACTACCAAAACAGCAGGCGAAGCCATTGCCCCGATCAGAACGGTTGAAGTGACGCGTTACGTCACGCCGCTGCGCGAGGGCGGATCGCTCCCGGCGATCGTCGAGGCGGACGACTTCGGCACCTACGTGCTGAAGTTTCGTGGCGCCGGCCAGGGGACCAAGGTCTTAATTGCTGAACTGCTGGCTGGTGAGATCGGCCGCAAGCTCGGTCTGCCAGTACCGGAACTTGTCTTCGCCGAGCTCGACGGGACGATCGGCCGTTCCGAGCCGGATCCGGAGATTCAGGATCTGATCGAACGAAGTGAGGGACTGAACCTGGGGATCGATTATTTACCTGGGTCGTTCGGCTTCGATGCCCTTCAGGCCGCAGAGATCGACGCCCAACTGGCATCCGACATCGTCTGGTTTGATGCCTTTATGACCAATGTTGATCGCACACCGCGCAACACGAACATGCTCATCTGGCACCGTGAAGTCTGGCTGATCGATAACGGTGCGTCACTCTATGCGCAATACGGCGGACCCACGTTCCCGAATCGAGCGCAGACCACATTCCCGCAGATCAGCACGCACGTCCTCCTGCCCGCCGCCAGTGAGATCGAAGCAGCAGACCGGCGACTGAGCGAGCAGATAGCAGCCAATGATTTGCGCGCAATCGTCGAACTGGTTCCAGAAACCTGGCTCGGCGATCCTGCCTACGAGAGCACAAACGCGGAGCGCGAAGCGTATGTCGAATATCTGACGAACCGACTGGAAGGCCCGCGAGCATTCGTCAAAGAGGCGATCAGATGCCCGAACTAAGCTCGTTTGACTACGCCATCGTGCGGGTCGTCCCGCGCGTGGAAAGAGGCGAGTACCTCAACGTCGGGGTGATCGTCTTCTCTCGGACTCGAAACTTCCTCGATGCCCGATTCGCTCTGGACCGCGCTCGGCTCGCTATCGTCGATCCCGGGATCGATGCGGATGAGGTCGAGCAGCACCTCGCGATGATGCTCCGCGTCTGCCGCGGCGGCCCGGAGAGCGGGCCGATCGGCCAGCTCTCCCCGTCAGAACGCTTCAATTGGCTCGTCTCGCCTCGCAGCACGGTGATCCAGACGTCACCGGTCCATTCTGGTCTTTGCCACGACTCCAACCACATGCTCGAGCACTTACTGCAAACTTCTGTCCTCGGCGACTGACCCCGGCAATAGGCTACGGCTGACGTCGCGGCGAACTTGGGGGCAGGTGCGTGCGACCCGCCTGCGAGCCACCGTTCACCCCAATTACCTCGCCGGTCAACCAGGAGGCTTGGTCCGAGCAGACGAATGACACAGCGTGAGCGATATCCTCCGGAGTGCCGGTGCGGCCAAGCGGGATGCCCTGTAGCAATGTACCGACGTACTCGTTGGCGCCCTCAGGAACCGGAAGGCTCATCACATCGTCCAGGATAAGTCCCGGCGCCACCGCGTTGACCCGAATCTGGTGTGGTCCGAGTTCGATAGCCAGCACTTTGGTGAACATGTTGATCGCTGCTTTCGAGCCACAGTAGTGGGACCCGCCGGTCCGAGCCGAGCTACCAGCACCCGAGCTGATGTTTACGATCGATCCGTGAATGCTCTTGTCGATCATTTGGCGCGCGATCGCCCGGCTCAGGAAGAAGGGACCGTTAAGATTTACCGCGAAAACCTTCGTCCACTCGGCGGTGTCCATCTCAACGACCGGCTTGTTCGGGAAGATTCCCGCGCAGTTGACGAGAACATCGATCTGACCGGCCGCTTCAATGGCCTGAGCCGCAAGACGCTCGACATCTTCCTCATTGGAAACGTCGGCCGCAAACGCCGTGGCGGTTCCTCCGGCATCACGCACCGATTTAACGGTCGCTTCCATCTTGGTTGCGTCGACGTCGGACAGAACTACATGATCTCCAAGTGCGGCGAACTCGCGCGCGATCGCCGCGCCGATCCGTCCACCTGTGCCGGTAACCAGCACGCTCCGTTGCGTGGCCATTCGAATTGTCCTTTCTTCGTACCAAAGTCAGGTTCCTGACGGCACCGGTTTGCTCTGTGGAATCCGGCGATGTCAACTGCCAGCGTCTCACCTGCAGGAAGCCACCGCAAGTCCGTTCGGCAGATCCAGCGTATGGTTTCGCTGAACGTTGACGTCTCCCTCTCGCTGGTTGAAGATGAGTTTGGAACTTGGCGATTCTTGTTGAAAGGGATAGGAATGCTGGCGATCACCAACGGTAGAGTCCTGACGATGGCCGGCCAGACACATGAGCGCGGAACAGTCCTCATCGACGGTGAAAAGATCGTCGACGTCGGCGCTGACTTACAGGTGCCGAGCAACGCGGACGTCATCGATGCCACGGGGAAGTTCGTCATGCCAGGCTTCGTCGAGTCACACTCTCACGTCGGAATCTGGGGCGACAGCGTAGGCTGGGAAGGACGCGACTTTAACGAGACGTCTGATCCGATCACTCCTCACATGCGTGCAATCGACGGCATCAACCCGCGTGATCCGGCCTTCAAAGACGTTTTGGCAGCCGGGATTACGACGCTGATGACCGGTGCTGGCAGCGCCAACCTGATCGGTGGCGAATGGGTAGCACTCAAGCCGGTCGGGACCATCGTCGATAACATGATTCTGCGCTACCCCTGCGGTCTGAAGTTGGCTCTGGGTGAGAACCCCAAACGAGTTTACGGCGATCAGAAGAAGAGTCCGATCACTCGCATGGGACAGGTGGCGCTGATTCGCGAGGCGTTCCTCAAGGCCGAGAAGTACTCCAAAGCCGTCGAGAAAGCTGAGCGTGAGGGGACGGAGCCGCCCGATCGCGACCTGCGCATGGAGCCACTCGTACGCGCGATGCGGCGCGAGGAGAAGACCCGCATCCACGCCTACACGGTGCAGGACATAACGAACGCCGTCCATATCTCGAAGGAATTCCACCTCGATCCCGTCATCGAGCACGCGTTCGAATCGCATCTCATCGCGGATTATCTGGCGCGTGAGGGTGTCTCGATCAGCATCGGTCCGTTCCATATCGGCCGCCAGAAGAAGGAGATGGAGGCGATGACCTTCGCCGCGCCAGGGATTCTGGCCCGGGCCGGAGTCACGGTCGCGATCCACATGGACACCACCGGCAGTACCGCACTACTACCGATCTTCGCCGGCCTGGCGGTCCGCGCCGGGATGGCCGAAGAGGACGCGCTCAAGGCGATCACCATCAACGCTGCCAAAGTCAGCGGGGTGGCCGATCGAGTCGGCAGTCTCGAGACAGGGAAGGACGCCGATGTAATCGTCCTTTCCGGCCATCCATTCGACCTCATGACTCAGGTTGAGCGAGTGGTCATCGACGGGAAGGTCGCATTCGTCAAGCCGGGTATCGTTGCTTGATACGAGCATCGGTGGATGGACAGAAGGGCACGAGCGAAAACGAGTTGGTCAGGTTGAACGACAGGGAGGAACGCTCATGGTCAGTAAGATCGTTGACGAGGTATCCGGTTCCGAGCTAGAACGTCATCTCAATTCAATTGCGAAGTATGTCCGGCTGTCCGGGACGGCGGACGAGGCCAAGGCATTCGACTACATCGAGTCGCAGCTCAAGTCATTTGGTTACGACGTCAATCGTTACGCCAGCGACGCGTTGATTGGTTATCCGGGGAAATCGACACTCGATATCGTCTCACCTGAGTCGATGTCGATCCCCTGCAATGGATACTCCCTCAGCCCATTGACCAGCGATGAGGGAATCACCGGGGAACTGGTCTATGTCGGGGCGGGCCGTGCGTCTGACTACGAAGGCCTCGACGTCCGCGGCAAGATTGTGATCAGCGACGGCTTAGCCATGCCGGACAAGACGCTCGCGTCGCAAGACGCCGGAGCGATCGGCCAGATCCACATCAACGATGAATACATCCACGAGATGTGCATCTCGCCCGTCTGGGGCACGCCGATTCCCGAGACCGCTCACTTGCTGCCGAAAATCCCGGCCGTGGCCGTGACCAAGCCGGACGGCGACAAGATTCGGGCCGCGATGGGGAAGGGGAGCGTCACTGTTCGACTGATGACCCAGCCGTATCGCGCCTGGTGCAAGATCCCAACACTCACCGGCGATCTTCCTGGTACGAAGGAAGACAACTTCGTGATGTTCAGCGGTCACGTCGACTCCTGGCATTATGGAGCGATGGATAACGGCACGGCCAACGCCACCCAGCTCGAGGTCGCCCGCCTGCTGGCAGAACGCAAGGATAGCCTCTACCGTGGCGTTCGCATGGCCTTCTGGTCCGGCCATTCACACGGCCGTTATGCGAGCTCCGCATGGTACGCCGATGCCTTCTTCCACGATTTGCATGAACACTGCGCGGTCCACGTAAACATCGACTCAGTCGGAGGTAAAGGCGCTGTCATTCTGAGCGAGGCACCGGTCATGGCCGAGACATATGGCTTCGCCCGTGACGTGCTCAAGGACACCGTCGGCGTCGACCTTGACTACCGGCGATACAGCCGCTCCAGTGACCAATCCTTCTGGGGCCACGGGATTCCAACTGTGCTGGGATCGCTCTCGGAGCAGAGCATCGAAGATTCAGAAATGTTCAAGGCTATGGCGAGCCTGCTCGGCGGCGGCGCCAAAGGTGGCGGTCTTGGCTGGTGGTGGCACACGACCGAAGACACCCTGGACAAGATCGATTCCGAGTTCCTGGTTCGTGACGCACGCGTCTACGCCGAGGCGATGTGGCGCATCTGCACGCTCGAACGCCTACCGCTCGACATCGCCGCGCTGGCCGATGAGATCGGCGACGCAGTTCGGGGCTACAGCGACGTCGCTCAGGGATCAATTGATCTGTCGGGCACGGCAAAGATGGCAACCGAGCTTGCGTCTACGATTCGGTCTATCGATTTGAGCAAAGTGAGTCCAGAACGAGCCAACCGGCTGTTGATGGATCTCGATCGCATGCTGTTGCCGGTCAATTTCACGGTCAATGGGCCATTCGAGCAGGACCTGGCGCTCGGCACAGTGCCAGTTCCAGGGCTGCGCGAGGTCGCTCAGCTCGCGAAGATGCATGCCGGTAGTGACGACTTCCAGTACCTGAAGACGAAGCTTGTACGCCAGCGCAATCGCATCGAGCACGCGTTGCGAGCCGCTCAGCGTGAGGTCAGCGAGTTCGAATCCTGAGTCACTCGTTGAATCATCACGTTCACTGATCCACAGAGACGCGAGCCGATTCGGGCTCGCGTCTTTCACTATCGTGTGGTGCGCCTCCGGCGACTTATGAAGTAATGCGTCGACGGATACCGTCCGCTCGCCATCGTGTCGATCCAGAGGTGATCAGTCTACCGGCTCCAGGATCACCACCGGGATTTCGCGTGACGTCTTGCTTTCGTAGTCGGCGAAGCCTGAGTAGCGCTCTTTCTGCGTTGTCCAAATCGGGTCGCGCTCCGGACCATTGGCTACGCGTGCTTTGACCGACTTCGTCTCGGTGCCAACCTCGATCTCGGTGTCAGGGAACGCAAGAAGGTTGTGGTACCAATCAGGATTGGTAGGGGCACCGGCCTTTGAAGCGAAGATGGCGTAGTTGTCGCCGACAAGCTGGTACATCAGAGGATGGACCCGCTTCTTGCCGGATTTGGCGCCGGTGGTGTGGAGTAGCAGCACTGGCGCACCCTCGAACGGGCCACCAACCTTGCCACCATTTGCGCGAAATTCATCGATGATCTTGGAGTTCCAGTCCTGAGTGTCAGCGCTCAATAGTTGTCCTTCCAGACGTTCGCAAATTTGTCACTGCCTGTATCAACAAACCGATAGAATGGCGTATTCCTGAGTCTTTGCGACGAGACAGGGTCGTGGATTCCGAATCAATTCGATTCTGGTCGCAAACCAACCGGGCGAGTCCTGAGATTTCACGGAGAAGATTCACAGGCGAAGATTAAGTTGGCGCTCAGGTTCGTCAACGACAATCGGCGACGCGAACCGATCGATCGAGACGGAAGAGTTCGCCATCACTGAGGAGAGGCAACAGTGAATGTCGCGGACCTCTGTCTGCGGCGCACCCAAGAGGACGGCGTCACGCTCATTCTAGAACGAGAGGGCTTGAGAATTATTGCTGGACTGACGGCGCCCCGTCCGGCGCCGTATGATCTCTCGATGATGCGAGACGAGGAGTGTGGTGTGAAACGAAGACTCTCTTTTGTGTTGTTGCTGTTTCCAGTCCTGCTCTTGGCGGCATGTGGAGGCAATTCAAGCAGCGCAACAACCGCTTCCAGGTGCCGCGACAGCAAGCACCGCGGTAGCAACGACACCGGTGGTCGCGTCGACGATAACGGCTTCAGCGGCCGCGAGCAGCTCCACGCCGTCAAGCTCACCGTCGAGCGGAACGACATCCGCCACCGGCCTGACCTTTACTCTCGATCAGAATCAAAGTCAGGCACTCTACAAAGCCCGTGAGACACTGGCCAATATCGGGTCGCCAACAGAGGCGGTCGGCAAAACATCGCAGGTCACAGGCTCGATCGCCTTCACCAACACTGGAGCGATCGACTCGTCCGCCTCGAAGATTACCATCGATCTTTCGACGCTCCAGAGTGACAAGTCGCAGCGTGACAACTACATCAAGCGCAACACGCTCAATACCGATCAGTTCCCTGACGCCGTCTTCATCCCGAAAGATGTCCAGGGACTCAGTTGGCCGCTACCAACCTCGGGCCAGGCAACCTTCAAACTGACCGGAAATCTGACCGTCCACGGTCAGACCTCGCAGACAACCTGGGACGTTACCGCGACCTTCGGGCCGAAGCAGATCAACGGCACTGCCACCACGACGGTCAAGTTTGAAGACTTCGGCATGAAACCGCCGAGCACGATGCTGGTCATAAGCGTTGAAGACAACCTGACACTGGAGCTGGATTTCTTTTTCACGCTCGGAAGCTAGTTCAGAGCCGGATCGTATACATCTCGCGTAGATTGGCCTGACTCGCGGACAGTGCTCGGCCGGACATACCTGACGCCCTTCGATCAGAAGGAATTCGATGGTCAGACAATCACAAAGTCCCGCTGAGAAACGCACGAATCAGGCGCCCTGTGGCCAGCGGGCGATCCTCAGGGACGAAATGATTGGCGTTCTCGATGATCTCGAGGCGAGATGTCGGTATCAATCTGTGCAGGTCGTCGGCCTCGCGGAGCGTGAACGTAGGATCGCACGCCCCCCAGACGATCAGGCACGGGATCGTCAACTGGCTGAGACACGCTCTCCAGCGCATGAAGTCGCGCTCAGTAGTCGTGTGGCCGCGCGACATATTCAGTAGCGTGTCTTGGTAGCCATGCTGAAACGGCCACCAATAATGTCGCATCACGTCGGCCGTCAATCTTTTGCGCTGGTTCACATAGATGCCCATGGCCAGTTTCAGCATCCATTGACGACTTAGTGCCAGCGCCAATTCGCCGAGAATCGGAACCCGCAGGACTGATAGGGGAGATACACCGCCACTCCAGGATCGCGAATGCAGGCTTGTGTTCAAGATGATGAGCTGCGTGCAGATTTCTGGATCGCGGGCGATCAACTCGGAGGCGACAAGCGCGCCGAAATCGTGGCAAACGATGGCCAGACGGTCGATTTCGAGCTGCAACAATAACGACCGGATCGCATCCGCCTCAGCCTTCACCGAGTAGTCCCATCCTCGACGTTTCTCGGACAAACCAAATCCCGGCAGATCGGGGGCAATCGTTCGGTGATCGACTGCGATCAGCGGCGTGACATCTCGCCAAAGGTAGGAGAAGGTCGGAATTCCATGGAGAAACAGAACCGGCGAGCCAGACCCCTTGTCGACGAGAAATACCGTTTTGCCGGGAGATGCTGACGAACGCTCCCTCGGACCGGTAATGGTCGATGAAACTGCCTGCGTCGAACACGGTAACGCTGTCCCTTTCGCTCTGAACAATGGCTTAAAACTGTCGTCTGATGAGAGCATAGACAGTCTCGTTCGACTGGGCAAAACCGAGATCGCTGTTCGACCGAACGGTCGTCGTTGGCAAGATTTGAGCCGATCGGTGAGAATCGTCGAGACGGCTCCTGATAAACCGTCGTCGAACGAACGGTCACTTGACCATCAAACGCTTTGAAGAACGCGGGGTGATGCAGTTGTCACAGGAACGAAACGAGCAGGAACAATTCGCGGCAAATCTACTGACCTTAGCAGGAATTCCGGTGCCAGAAGTGGAAATCGTCAAAGTGAGCCACATGTATCGGGCCGCACAGAAGGCTCGCCAGACACTCCGTTCGGCGCGTTTGGGAGAGACCGAGCCAATGATGGTCTTCGCCACCGAAACGGAGGATGGCCGTGAGTGACACCGAATTGGCCTTCCTGTCGTTGTCCGACGTAGCGAATCGACTCGACCGTCGCGAAATCTCCTCAGTCGAGCTAACACAGAACGCTCTCGACCGGATCGAATCGCTCGATACCCGATTGAACGCGTTCATCACGGTCCTGGCCGAGTCAGCCCTCAATACTGCCAGAGAGGCAGATTCACGCCGGAAGAATGGCCAGCAAGGCCGGCTTCTTGGCATCCCGATCGCGTTGAAAGATCTCTACAACACGGCCGGGATTCGGACCACCGGTGGTGCGCGAATACTGAAAGATAACGTGCCAGAGCAGGACGCCACTGTCGTTCGCAAGCTTCGAGAGGCCGGCGCGGTAATTCTCGGCAAGACCAACATGATGGAGTTCGCCTACGGTTACCCGCATCCGGACTTCGGCGAGACACGGAATCCCTGGTCGCTGGATCGCACAGCGGGCGGATCGAGCGGCGGTTCGGCTGCGTCCGTTTGCGCCGGGCTGGCGTACGGAGCGCTCGGTAGCGACACTGGCGGGTCGATTCGAAGTCCAGCAGCGTATTGCGGCCTGAGCGGGCTCAAGCCGACTTATGGACGGGTCAGTCGTCACGGTGTACTACCGCTGGCCTGGTCGCTCGATCACGTCGGACCGCTGACACGAAGCTCACGTGACGGCGCCATCATGCTCGATGCCATCGCCGGGTTCGATTCGAATGATCCAGCATCCGCCAACGTGCGCTTCACCTCGACCGTCGACCAGATTGGTGACGCAGTCTCAGGACTGAGAATCGGGATCGTCGACGAACTTTTTCAGCGATACGTGCAGCCCGACGTGCGCGAGGTGTCACTCGCAGCGGTTTCGAAGCTTGGCGAACTGGGCGTGGTCCTGGACTCAGTCTCGCCGCCGCACCTCGACCTGGTGATGCCGACCATCACTCCGATTGTTCAGGCCGAAGCAGCCGCCTATCATCGCGAGACACTCTCGTCACGACCGGACGATTTCAGTGTGGAGGTACGCGATAATCTGCGCCTTGGCGCGATGATCCCAGCTATTGACTACATCGATGCCCAACGCGTTCGACGCTGGATTCGGGAAAGCATCGAAGCCGCGTTCAACACCCACGACGTGCTCGTATTCCCGACACAGCCGATCGTCGCGCCACCGATCGATTCGTACCAGATCGCCGGTAACGAAAACGACGACGTGCTGGACGTGGAGATCGGACACACCGGGATCGCGAACCTAACCGGACATCCCGCACTGTCAGTGCTCGCCGGTTTCACGCCTGACGGACTGCCGGTCGGACTTCAGTTCACGGGACGCATGTTCGACGAAGCCACCATCCTGCGGCTAGGCCATGCGTTTGAATCCGCTACCGAGTGGCATTCACGGCGACCCGCCGAGGTGTAGTCGACAGGTTCGTTGCACGAGAGTGCCCGGCACTCGCCGGCGAAAGGATGGTTACATGGCCCTCAAGCAGGTGCTGGACGTATATGAGGTGATGGACAGCGCGCAGGTCGACGGTGAGGCCATCGCGAATCTGCTGCGCGCGGGCGGAGTCGACGAGGTCGAAGTCGAACGGATTCATGGGGAACGGGGTTTTACCGACTGCCTCAAAGCGATCATTCCGGGGGCGGACGGAAAATCGGCTGGTGGAACCGCACCTACTCTGGGCATCATCGGCCGTCTCGGTGGGCTCGGCGCCCGGCCAGAGCGGATAGGGTTCGTCTCGGACGGAGACGGGGCGCTGGCGGCTGTGGCAACCGCGCTCAAACTCGGACGTATGTTAGGAAACGGGGACGCATTACCCGGCGATGTAATCGTCGCCACCCACGTTTGCCCGAACGCACCGGTGATCCCGCACGATCCTGTGCCCTTCATGGGATCACCCGTTACCGGTAAGCAGCTCAATCGGCATGAAGTCGATGAACGAATGGACGCGATTCTCTCGGTCGACACGACCAAAGGCAACCGCATTATCAACGTAAACGGATTCGCGATTTCACCAACTGTTCTCGACGGCTACATTTTGCGCGTCAGCGAAGACTTACTCGATCAGATGCAGTGGGTCACCGGCAAACTGCCCGTCGTCTTTGCCATCACACAGCAGGACATCACCCCCTACGGCAACGACCTATTTCACGTCAACAGCATCATGCAACCAGCCGCGGCGGCGCATGTGCCGCTTGTCGGCATTGCAATCACTACTGAGATGCCGGTTCCAGGCAGTGGTACCGGAGTGACGCATCTGGTAGACGTGGAGAGTGTGGTTCGCTTCTGTATCGAGGTCGGCAAGGCTTTCGGGGCCGGCAACTGCAGCTTCTATGATG
Source organism: uncultured Chloroflexia bacterium (assembly GCA_963785465.1). Classification (GTDB taxonomy): domain Bacteria; phylum Chloroflexota; class Chloroflexia; order Thermomicrobiales; family Thermomicrobiaceae; genus CALAGB01. The sequence continues at coordinate 66,678 of CAWAVM010000001.1, forward strand.
AGAGCGAGTTCAACCGGCTGCGCTCACTGTACGGAGATATGACCCGATTCCAGACTCTTGGAGTTGAGAGTTCGGAGTAAGACTGACTGACTCAAGGCGGGTGGCTTGCGACAACACATTCAGCCTGCATTCCAGTCCCCGAGATTTTGCTAGCTTGCGACGATTCCAGCCGCTCTGGCGCGCTCGATCGTCGTTTCGGCCATGCGGATGCTGGCGACATCGATCATCTTGCCTTCAACAGTGATCGCGCCTCGACCCTCCCTAGTTGCCCGTTCATACTCATTCACGACTCTCGTCGCCCAGTCGATTTCATGCTGACTCGGAGAGAAGACCTCGTTGGCAATCGAGATTTGCGACGGATGAATGCACATCTTGCCATCGAATCCGAGTGAACGTGCCAGGAGGCAGGCTGCGCGGAACCCATCCGAGTTGCGATAATCGGCGAACGGCCCGTCAATAACGCGAATTCCTGCGGCCCGACCGGCGACCAGCAGACGGTGCATTGGATAATGAAAGCGATGACCGGGATACGCCGCGTCCCATTCGTCCGGAGTGCCGATCGATACTGATGGGATGCGAAGCGACGCCGTGTAGTCGCCAGGGCCGAAGACGATCGATTCGACTCGCGGACTGGCCGTTGCTATCTCCTCACAATTGATCAGTGCCATCAGCCGTCTCGATCAGCACTTCCAGTCCGATCGGAGCTGACTGCCCGGCCACGGATTCGATCTGGGTCAACAGCGTGTCGATGACGTATATGTCCTCGGGGCGGTTGACCTTCGGCACCAGAACCATGTCAACCAGTCCCGGACCGTGTTCGACAATCTCGATCAGGTCACGATAAAAGAAAGGGGTGTCGAGCGCATTCATGCGGAAGACACGTGGTTTGTCATGCCAATCCAATTCGGCAAACGCGCGAATGACGTTGGCACGTGCCTCAGCCTTGGAGTCTGGAGCGACCGAGTCCTCCAGATCGAGGAAGGCAAGATCGGCATCGGATTGTGCCGCCTTCTCGATCATACGCCAGTTCGAGGCGGGTACCGCGAGTTCGCTCCGCTCGAGGCGCATCGTTCAACTCCCTCCAAATACTCCAGCGAACGCCCTAGCGTGACCGGTGAACAGTGCCATGACATCTCCGTACTCCAGCCCTAAGACATCCGTCATTCTGCGCGAAGGACGGGCAACGGGCAAGGAAACCCCTGGCGCGATCGGCCATCTTGCGTCATTCTCCATTGAGACACCGCTTGCCAACGACGTACTACTCGGGCGTCGATCATCGAGCACACTTCGATGCATGAGAGAATTGGAGTAGAGAATGGTTCAGACCCCCACGAGATTCGACGTACGACACAACAGCAGGACGATCCATGACGGCCGAGACCGTGCAGCCGCTCGCGCCATGCTGCGGGCCATCGGCCTGGACGACGACGACTTCCGCAAACCGGTGATCGGAGTTGCGCATTCATGGATCGAGACGATGCCGTGCAACTTCGGGCTTCGGCGCCTGGCACAGCAGGTCAAGAAGGGGGTGCGAGAGGCAGGTGGAGTGCCGATGGAGGTGAACACGGTCGCCATCAGTGACGGTGTGACTATGGGAACTGAGGGGATGAAGGCATCACTCATCAGTCGTGAGATCATCGCCGACTCGATCGAACTTGTGGCCCGTGGGCACATGTTCGACGCCATCGTCATCCTTGCCGCGTGCGACAAGACGCTTCCGGCAGCGGCCATGGCCCTTAGTCGCCTCAACATTCCAGGCTTCGTCCTCTTTGGCGGCTCGATCATGCCTGGCCATTTCCAGGGACACGATGTCACGATCCAGGACGTCTTCGAAGGCATCGGCGCCAACGCGGCTGGCAAGATGAGCGACGCTGATCTGCTCGAACTCGAACGGGTAGCTTGTCCTGGAGCGGGTGCCTGTGGCGGTCAGTTCACCGCTAACACCATGGCGACAGCGCTGGAAGTACTTGGCGTCTCGCCCGTTGGCATGGCTTCAACGCCAGCGGTCGACCCAACGAGAGAGGCCATCGGTTTCGCCGCCGGTCAACTGGTGATGGATCAACTGGAGCGCGGCTTGCTTCCCAGTGACATCCTTACGCGGCAGTCCTTCATCAACAGTTTCGCAAGCGCTTGCGCTACGGGTGGTTCGACCAATATCGTGCTGCATCTGCTGGCCATCGCCCGTGAGGCAGGAATACCGTTGACGATCGACGAGTTCAACGAGATTAGCGACAACACCCCGATCATTGCCGATCTGAAGCCCTCCGGGAAATACACGGCCGTCGATGTCTTCAATGCGGGAGGGATTCAGCTCATTACGAAACGTCTGATCGAAGGAGGAAAGATCGACGGCTCGCAGTTGACGCCGACTGGCAAGACGCTGGCTGAAGAGGTTGCCTCCGCTCAAGAAACACCTGGACAGTCGGTCGTCTTAACTGTCGATACCGCCAAAAAGCAGACCGGTGGTCTGGTGGTGTTGAAAGGCAATGTCGCGCCCGAGGGTTGTGTCATTAAGGTCGCCGGCGAGACGCGTACACGTCATCAGGGACCAGCGCGCGTGTTCGATCGTGAGGAAGACGCGATGGCGGCGGTCACGGCACGTGATGTTAATCCGGGGGATGTCGTCGTGATCCGCTATGAGGGACCCCGTGGCGGTCCTGGAATGCGCGAGATGCTCGGCGTCACCGCGGCGCTCGTCGGGGAAGGGCTGGGAGAGCAGGTCGCGCTTCTCACCGATGGTCGTTTCAGTGGAGCGACGCGCGGGTTCATGGTCGGACACGTGGCTCCCGAGGCAGAGACTGGGGGTCCAATCGCCGCGATTCGTGAGGGTGACATTATTACCATCGACGTGAATCAGCGTAGACTTGACGTTGACCTGAGTGATTCGGAGATCGCCAGTCGACTGGCGACTTGGCATCCAAGAGGCATCGCTTACCAGAGTGGCGTCTTCGCCAAGTACGCGGCATTAGTTTCCTCCGCCTCAGAGGGCGCTGTGACCCGACCTTCGCAATAGCCGAGAGCGGGACAGGCGACGCGGTGCCGCCGAAACTATCAGTTTCGACACGGGAGAAGATTGTTTGAACGACGGAGAACGTGGATGAAGTTTTCGTTACTACGACCCGATCCAATGGCTCTCGGAGCCGAGTGGAAAGCGCTCGTGGAGTGTGAGCACGCCCAGACCGAACGGGTCCGTGAATGGCAGGAACCCGACTACTACCGACCAGTGGCCGAGCATTTTACAGCCGATCCACGCCGTGAGGGCGACGAATTACTCAACGATCTGCGCTCCTATTGCGGGCCCGATGTCACCTGGGTCGACGTCGGCGCGGGCGCAGGCCGCAACGCGCTTCCACTGGCACTTGCCAGCAAACACGTCACGGCGGTCGAACCGAGCGAGGCCATGCAGCAGGCGCTTGTGGAGAGCGCCAAGCTGGCCGGGATCCACAATTTGGACATACTTTCGAAACGCTGGCCGGACGGGGCAGATCAACTTAGTGTCGACTACAGCCTGATGGCTCATGTTGGGTACGACATCCGAGATATCAACGGGTTCTTGGACGGTCTCGAGCGGGTAACCAAGATTCGCTGCTTCGCGTCGATGATGGACCGCGCGCCGAGCAGTGGGTTCGAGCGTCTGTGGGAAGAAGTTCATGGTGAGGAGCGCTTTGCGCTTCCGGCCATGCGCGAGTTCGTTCACGTGCTTCTGGCCCGTGGCGCGACGCCTGACGTCCGCATCTATCGACGCGATGTGCGCCCGCACAGCCCTGAGGAAATTCGTGGTTCGGCACGACGGCGACTCTGGCTGGCTGAAGGATCAGAGAAGGACCAGAAACTTCAGCGGCTGCTCGACGATCAGCTCAAGACGGGAACTGACCATTTCGAACGCCGTCGGGTGGTGTCGCTCATCAGCTGGGAGCCAACGAAAAAGGCTTGACCAACGCCAATCCAGACGAGTAATCACGAATCGCTGCGGGCGTCTGCATCTCGACGATGATTCGAGCGACATTTTGACCGCAGCGGATTCAAAATGCGCCGCGCTTTGATAGTATCAAGGATGGAGACCTTGATGCTGTGCCCATTGACCGGCATCGATGGTATCTGCTTGTCCCGGCGGTGAATCGATCTGTCGTGAAACGATGACCGGTTGAACGCCTGTGAACAGTGCAATCGGCGCCGCTCACGCCGGGGATGCTAAACGCGTGTGGCTTCGGGGAGCCACGGGATACCTTGATTGCGCGGCAATTTCGCTCACTGAGTAGAAATTCCCGTGTGATAGGGTCAGAGGGAAGGAGAGGTCTGAACACACAGATGAATAGCGTCACACCAAGTGATATGCCCAGTCCAAGCGGTCAGTCGTTTCTCCAGCGACTAGGAGTCGCAAAGGGCGATGCGGGCACGACACGCACGCAATATTTTGCGCGGTGGGTCATACTCGGAGTTCTGGTCGGCATCGTCGCTGGCCTGGCAGCCATCACGTTTTATTGGCTGCTCGAAACGTCAACTCATATCTTTCTCGGCCACCTTGTTGGATATCTACCGCCAAGTCCGGTTGGTGAGGGGAACTCGCCGGAGACCTCCTGGGCGCGCCGCTGGGCATTGCCACTGGTGGTCGCATTTGGCGGACTCATAAGTGGTCTTATTGTTTTCTTGCTAGCTCCGGAGGCCGAGGGTCACGGCACCGACGCGGCCATCGACGCTTTCCACCAAAAGGCTGGCCGGGTGCGTGCGCGCATCATCCCAATCAAGACGATCGCGTCGGCGATCACGATTGGGTCGGGCGGATCAGGCGGTCGCGAGGGGCCAACAGCTCAGATCGCGGCTGGCGTCGGCTCGTTGCTGGGCCAGGTACTCAAACTCGATGCAAACGAGCGCCGCATCTTGGTCGCGACCGGAATTGGCTCCGGAATCGGAGCAATCTTCCGCGCCCCACTCGGAGGCGCCGTCCTTGCCGCCGAGATCCTCTACATTCATGACCTGGAGATCGAAGCCCTATTCCCGAGTCTGATCGCATCAATTGTCGGTTACACCATCTTTGCCAGCTATGCCGGCTGGAGTCCGATTTTCGGCACGCAATCATCACTGGAATTCTCAAGCGCGCCACAGCTCGTCTATTACGCAATCATCGGTCTCATCTGCGGTGCTTTTGGCGTTCTCTACGCAAAAACGTTTTACGGCACGACCGACATCTTTCATCGCATCCACTTGCCGAACTGGTCGAAGCCAATGATTGGTGGGCTGCTCGTCGGGCTGCTTGGACTGGCAGTTCCGCAGGCAATTGGCACCGGATATGGCTGGCTTCAGGAAGGCATGAATCCAACCCAGCTTATGTCCATACCTCTTTGGATCCTCCTCCTGGTTCCGTTCGCCAAGATCGTCGCAACGTCGCTGAGCATTGGTTCCGGCGGATCAGGCGGTATCTTCGGTCCTGGGATGGTTGTCGGTGGCTTCATCGGTGCGGCCTTCTGGCAGGTTTTTCATGGCGTCCTTCCGAGTATGCCGTCGAATCCCGCTCCGTTCGCTATCGTAGCGATGATGGCGTTGTTCGGCGGAATCGCGCACGCGCCCCTATCCGTTATGCTGATGGTCGCCGAGATGACCGGAAATCTCTCACTACTGGCTCCGGCCATGATTGCGGTCGGGTTAGCGACGCTCGTCACCGGCGACAACACGATCTACCAAAGTCAGCTTCCGACGCGTGCGGATTCACCAGCCCACCGCTACAAGTTCAGCTTCCCATTGCTCAATACCCTGGCGGTACGGGACGCCATGACGACCTCACCAGTACTTCTGACGCCTACCATGACGCTTACCGAGGTCGAACAAGCGTTGGAGGAGCGCAACCTGACCGGCGCGCCGGTCGTCAATGACCACAAGCACCTGCTTGGGGTCGTGACCTTCACCGACATCAGCCACGTGAGTCAACCAGACCGGACGAGCACGACAGTCGAATCAATCATGACCCGTAACGCGTTCACCATTAGTAACGACGCCACACTCGACGTGGCTCTGGAGTCGCTGGCATCACACAGCGTGAGCTGGATGCCAGTTGTCGAGGGACGCGAGCGGAAAGTGATCGGTACGATCAGTGCCGGTGACGTGGTTAGCACCTATCGAGCGTCGTTACGCTGGACTGTTCGACGCATGCGCGGACTCACCGTCGACACTGTCATGCTTGAATATCGAGTCGACAAGGGTTCACCGCTTGCCGGAAAGGCGTTGCGCGAGCTCAACCTACCGACCGGGGCCCTGGTTGTTTCGGTCAATCGGAACGGCTCGACGGTGCTCCCAAGAGGCAATACAACCATGCAGCAGGGCGATCTCGTGACATTTCTGACGAACCCTGAGAACGAGAAACAGGTACGAGAATACTTGTCGGTAGATGAGGATCAGGTCGAATCTCAGGCAATTTCCGGCGATTAACGCGTAGCGCTGTCCACAAAATCATCGGGAAATGCGAAACGCCGGGCTTACGTCCGGCGTTTCGCTGTCGAGCGAGCACGGACTGAGCATGAGCGATTGGACACTGGCGGAGTACTGTGCACCCAAGCGACGATGCTACCCGCCCGAAACTACTCCCGCCAGCGTGTAGAGAATCACGTAAATACAGATCGAATGAAGCGTCTGGGCATTGTAGGGTAGGGCCGAGATGGACAGGCCACCGAAACGTTCCCGGCCGGCTGCCTTGCCAACCTGGTAGCAGAGCTCAACGACCTCTTCCACGTGCGGACCCAGCGGTTCGTCCGCGAAATCTGGATTCGAGCCGAGATCGAACACATCTGGATCGATGGCAATCCAAACCTTTGCCGTACCGACCATCATGCTGGCCGCGAGGTCGGCGGCCCATTCGTCGAACCCGTTCCGCCGTGCCGCCTTGATCTCACGGTAGGTGTAGATGTTCTCGCGCTTTACTCCACGCTCCATGAAGCGAGTGATCGTCTCACGGTCGTTTCGTGGTCCGCGCAGGCCGAAGTGAACGTAACGCGTCGGGTCGACACCCGGGAGCGTGAGAATTCGTCGGGCCCACGTGCTACCCCAGCGCGGCTGGCGCGGATCGTCATCTTCCCACTCGCCCCGCTGGTTGTCGTGATGGGCGTCAAGGTTGAGAACCGCAGTCGGTCCGCCAGCTCGCTCCGCGATGGCCTTCAGCACCGGGTAACTGCTCGGGCCGGAGTTGCCGCCGATTGTAATCGGATAACAGGCGGCATCGATCATGGCGGCCACCTCCGCCTCCACGTTCGCCAGCGTCTGACCCATATCGCGCACGACTTCCGCGTCACCACGGTCAACAATCTTGAGATGCTCGAAGACATCGATATCCAGTTCGGGCAGGTATCCGCCGTACTTGAGGGAGTTACTGCGAAACTGTGATGGAGTCAGCAGCGTTCCCTCATAGTTGGCAGCCGCGGTACCGCTGCGAGAATCGGGCGTCGGCGCACGCCACGGGACACCGAGGAAGGCGACATCAGCCGATTTCAGTTCATCAACAGTCTCAGCCAGTGGAGCCCCGAATAGCGTAGGTGTTCCTCCGTAAAGACGAGGAACCAGCATTCGCATCGTTGGATCCGACGGTTTTCGCGCCCAGGATTCGGTCAAAGTTCCCTCCGTCCCTGAACAGCCAGCGTGATGGCCCTGTTCGCGCAATTCAGTATCATCGAGCGCACGTCCTAAATCCCTTCGGCTTACACGTCAGGCAGTTTGAAGCGCTTTCGGGTACTCTAGCACAGCATCGAAACCTCTTAGGGCAGCCAGCGCACAGCCCACATGGAATAGGAGAATGATCATGGCAATCAAGGATCAGCTCAAGGCACGGTTGACCGCGGACCGCTCCGACATCATTCGCATGTGCCAGGATCTGGTGCGGATTCCAAGCGAAAATCCCCCTGGAGATACCAGAAACGTACTTCGTTTCATCACCGATCTCTTGACGCAACACGGTCTCGACTATGAGATTCTCGCGCCGATAACGGAATGGCCGAATCTCGTCGCCAGCTTCGAGGGAGACCAGTCCGGGCCATCATCTCGTTCTCAATGGACACATGGACGTCTTTCCCGCGGGTGACAACGGATTGTGGACCGAAGGACCCTTCTCCGGAGCACTGCGCGACGAAAAGATCTTTGGACGCGGGGTTAACGATATGAAAGCGGGCACGCTCGCCTCCGTTCTCACCTTCATCTACCTTTCAGAGATCCGACAGCACCTCTCCGGCAAATTGACCCTGACGTGCGTCTCGGACGAGGAGACCTTCGGCGAGTTCGGCGCGCGTTATCTCGTCGATCATCGACCCGACGTGCTCGGAGACTGCGTCCTGAACGCAGAGCCGAGCACACCGAGCACGATCCGTTTTGGTGAGAAAGGCCTTATCTGGATCGAGCTCAATGTCGACACCAAGGGCGGACACGGTGGATACCCACAGGTCAGCGCCAACGCGATCAAGATTGCATCCGCAATCATCGGCGAACTTGAGCGGCTTACCGAGATCACCGGTGACATGCCGGGTGAAGTCGAGAATCACATCGATGCCGGTCAAGAAGCGTTCGATGCGCTACTCGGTGACGGCGCGACCGACAATCTGAAGCGCGTTAGCGTCAACATCGGGATGGTCGAAGGTGGCGAGAAGGTGAATATGATCGCCGCACACAGTCGAACTCAGATCGATATTCGTTGCCCGATTGGAGTTTCGACCGACCAGGTTCTGAGACAGTTCGACGAGATCATTGGCCACTATCCCGGGACGACGTACAGAATCATTAACCGTAGTGAGCCCAATTACGTTGACCCACAGCACGAAATGGTCGAGATTTTGCAGAACAACGCCGAAGCCGTACGCGGAATCCGCCCGCAACCTAACATCAGCCTTGGCGGAACCGACTGCCGTCTCTGGCGACAGCGTGGCGTTCCCGCTTTCATATACGGACCAACGCCGTACAACATGGGCGCGCCCGATGAATGCGTGACGGTCGACGACCTTCTTGGCACGGTCTCAGTCCACGTTCTCTCAGCTTACGACTATCTGGCCGCTCGATCCTAGGTGAACGGCATCATAGCCTTGACGAAAACACGTCACTACAACCACTGGTCATGCATGAGGGAAAGTCGATCGTACGTCACGTTCTGACGATTCAACGGTGTGTACTCTCAATATGAGGAAGGGCGACGGGAGCGCCAGAAACGCTCCCGCCAGTCAGCATTCGTTCGTCGGTCAATCGATCCTAGCCAAGTTCGACCGCAGGAACCTCAGCTTCTCGAACGATTCGATTAAATTCCTCGCCCTTGGTTCCGAGAACCGTACTCAGCTTCTTGAGTTGCTCGTCGGCCTTTCGTGAGAGATCGTCGAACGCCTCATACGCCTGCTTGGGTGGCGCCGCAGTCGCGCCCGCCACGAAGCCCGCAATCCCAGCAATCTTGGCGTTGAGCTTGATCGGGAAATTGAGCGTATCCTGCATACTCTTGGCCTTCACCTGGATGAGAGCTTCCTCAACCTCCGATAGGTCCGTTTTGAGCGACTTGGCCGCCTCGGTGATCTTCTCCGAGTTGGCATTGCCGTTGGCGCGCTTTTCCCAGGTGTCGACCTGAGTTCTGACGGCGCGGATTCGATTGATCGCGTCGTGGGTCTCGGTGACCTTGTCACGAATGCGAAGGAGTAGATCGAACTGAGCCTGCAGATCCTCCTGCGTTGCCGGGACGCGCGGGTCCTTCTGGATCTCGAACGACTGGACTTGGGATTCATCGCCCACCGTCAACCGCACCTGGTAGGTTCCAGGAGCTGCGACGGGGCCTTTAATCCCACCGGCGAACCGCATTGATTTGTCGCCCGGCACTTTCGAGGCGTTCGGATAGCGCATGTCCCAGACGAATCGATTGAGACCAGCATCGTTGGCAACAGTCGGCTCTTCGTCCTTGTCGTCATCGTCACTGTCAGCGCCATCATCAGCCTTCTTCGGTTCGGCCTCCTCAACTGGCTTTGAGACGAAGGTCTTAATCTCATTGCCCTGGGCATCGAGGAAGGCTAGCTTGATCTCGCCCTCTGGCTTGTCCTTCAAGGAATAGAAGACGACCACACCGTCGGGCGGGTTTTCGCCAGCGTCCAGGTATTGGGCCTCTGATTCACCATCGGCGTTCTTCTTCATCCGATAGGTCGCCATCGTGGAACCGATCATCGTGTAGCTCTTGCCGCTGCTGGGCGGGTGGCCGATGCTCCGTGCCGTTTTGAACTGGATTGTCGTGCGGGGCTGGAATAGATGCGCCGCGGCAGTGCCTGTACTCTGGCTCAGCTGATGAAGGGGAGTGAGATCGTCGATGACCCAGAAAGAGCGACCGTGCGTCGCCGCGATCAAGTCGGTCCCCTTCACGTGAAGATCGTGGATCGGAACGACCGGCAGATTGAGCTGAAGCGGTTGCCAGTTCGCACCATCGTCAAACGAGACGTACATACCGGCTTCGGTGCCGCCGTAGAGCAGACCGCGACGGTTCGGATCCTCCCGAATGACGCGGGTGAACTGATTGGCCGGGATGCCGTTGTCGATCTTGACCCAGGTCTTGCCATAGTCGGTGGTTTTGAAAAAGTAGGGGGCGAAGTCGTCCATCTTATAGCGTGTCGCCGCCACGTAGGCGGACGAAGCTTCGTGCGGTGAGGGCTCGATGATCGAGATGAGCGCCCATTCCGGCAGATCGGGCGGTGTGACGTTCTCCCAGCTCTTGCCGCCGTCTTTCGAGACGTGGATCAGGCCATCGTCCGATCCGGCCCAGAACACCCCTCGCTGCACCGTGGATTCGGCGAAGGCGAAGATAGTCGCGTAGTATTCGGCCCCGGTATTGTCTTTGGTGATCGGACCGCCGGAAGACTTGAGTGTATTCGGATCGTGGCGGGTCAGATCCGGGCTGATCGTCTCCCAGCTGGAGCCGGCGTCGGTGGTCCGATGGACGTGCTGTGACGTGACATAAAGAACGTCAGGGTCGAATGGGGACATGTGGATCGGGTAGGTCCACTGAAATCGGTACTTGGCGTCTTCGGCACCAGATCCAAGCGTGTTCTCCGGCCAGACATTGATCATGCGATGCTCGCCGGTCGCCCGGTTGTATTGGGTCAGGTAGCCGCCGTAGCTTCCGGCGTAAATGATGTTCGAATTACGCGGATCGACCTGAATGTAGCCACTTTCGCCCCCGCCGATGGCGAAATCTTCGGCACGGGTGATGGCCCCGATCGACGAGCGGCTCGGCACCGTGATGGTCGTATTGTCCTGCTGGGCGCCATAGATTCGGTAGACTGGCTCGTTGTCGGTCGTGACATGATAGAACTCGGCCGTCGGCTGATTGTAAATGTCCGACCAGGATTGCCCGCCGTTGTAGCTCACGCAACCGCCGCCGTCGTTCCCTTCAATCATTCGGAGCGGGTTCTTTGGGTCGATCCACAGATCGTGATTATCGCCGTGCGGCACGGCCACGACCTCGAAGTTGCGACCACCATCTGTCGACTTCCAGGCCTCGACGTTCAACACCCAGACGGTGTCTGGATTCTGCGGGTCGGCGTAGATGTGATGGTAGTACCAGGCACGCTGACGCAGGTTCCGATCTTCTGAACCACGCTGCCACGTCTCGCCGGCATCGTCGGAGCGGAAGACCGCGCCATCTTCGGCCTCGACCACGGCATAAACGCGGCCTGACTGCGCGCCGGAGGCTGAAATGCCAATCTTGCCGAGCACGCCCTTCGGCAGACCTTCGTTGCGAGTGATCTCGGTCCAGGTGTCGCCACCGTCGGTGGATCGGAAGATGCCGCTCTCTTCGCCGCCGCTGATCATCTCCCACGGTTTGCGAATCGCCTCCCAGAATGTCGCGTAGATGATTCGCGGGTTGGTCGGGTCGATCGAAAGGTCGTTCGCGCCAGCTTTGTCACTGCGGAAGAGGACGTGCTCCCAGGTCGTTCCGCCATCCTTGGATCGATAGACGCCACGCTCCGGGTTAGCACCGTGCGCATGACCGAACGCGGCGACGTAGACGACGTCAGGGTTTTCCGGGTGTACCCGAACTTTGCCAATGTTTCGGGTCTGCTCAAGCCCAAGATGCATCCAGGTTTTCCCAGCATCGGTCGACTTGTAGACGCCATCCCCGTGCGACACGTTGCCGCGTATCGTCGTCTCGCCCATACCGGCATAGATAACGTTGGGGTCGGATGGGGCGACGGCCAGACCACCAACCGAGGCCCGCTTGAAGAACCCGTCAGACACGTTCTCCCAGAAGCGGCCACCGTCGTAGGTCTTCCATACACCTCCGCCGGTCGACCCAAAGTAAAAGACTTGCGGGTTAACCGGGTCTCCCGAAACAGCAACGACCCGACCACCGCGAAACGGTCCTGCGAGTCGCCATTTGAGCGCTTTCAGAGCGCTCGGTTCAACCTTCGATAATGTTCCCGAGGAACCAGCTGACATGAACAATCCTTTCCTCGCCGGTGTGAGGCGGCGCCTCATCCGAGCGTCGTGATTTTGGCGGGATCACAATTGAATGATCCCGCCGCCAATTATCGCTGTGTACCTAGATTTTGACCGGCTGAATACCGCGGTCGGCCAGCATGCGATTGAACGAGGCGATGTCGTGACCGACGATTGGATCGAGCTTCTCGATCGAGCCGTCGGCCTGACCTGCGAGCTTTTCGAAAACCGCCGTGCTCTGGGCGGTTGGTCGCATGTCGGCATTCGAGACCATGCCAGCCAACGCTGCAAGCTTCTCGTTGAGACCGGCCGGAGGCTGCAGCGGACTGCCAGACTTCGGCTGGATGAGTTCAAGCTCGACGGCGTTGAGCTTGTCGACGATTGCGGTGGCTGCCTGCTTCACCTCGTCGTCCTCCACGCGCTTCGACCAACCTTCGACCTGTTCCCGGAGATCGCGAAGCCGGTTAACAGCGTCATGCGTCTCGGAGAGCATGTCCCGAACCTTCAGCAGCAGATCAAACTGCGCTTGCAGATCCGAAGGAGAACCAGAGACTCGCGGATCGCGTACGATCTCGAGCGGCTGGGTGAGTGTCTGTCCGCCAACGGCTAGCTTCACCTGGTATCTGCCGGGAACGGCTACCGGTCCGGCCAACTGATCCGGCGATACCGGGCTACCAGGGACGGCGTGGGAACTGGGGTAACGCATGTTCCAGACGAAGCGATTCAAGCCCGCGTCGACCGTTGGATGCTGCCCTTCTTTCGCGTCGCTATTGAAGCCGATAATCTCGCTCCCGTTACTGTCGAGGAACGATAGCTTCAGTTCTCCCTCCGGCTTGGTCTTCAGGTAGTAGTAGATAATCGCGCCGTCGGGCGGGTTCTTCCCGGCATCCAGGAACTCGTAGTCGTTCTCGCCAGTCTTACGCTTACGAGTGTAGTGGGTCATCATCATGCCACCGACACGACCGTAGCTCTTGTAGGGGCTGGCGTTTTCTCCGTATCGGCCGTAGACCTTGAAGCGGTTTGCAGGTCGCGGCTTGAAGAGGTGCGCATCTTGCTGCCGGATCTCGTCGGTTAGCTGATGGAGTGGCGTCAGGTCGTCCAGGATCCAGAAGCTGCGTCCGTGCGTCGCCGCGATCAGGTCGGTCCCCTTCACCTGCAGGTCATGCAGCGGCGTCACCGGCAGGTTCAGCTGCCAGGCCTCCCAGTTCTCCCCATCATCCAGCGAGACGTACAGTCCCGTCTCGGTCCCACAGTAGAGCAAGCCCGTCCGGCTCGGGTCTTCCCGAATCGTCCGGGTGAAGACGTTCTCCGGAATACCAGTCGTGATCTTCGTCCAGGTCTGTCCGAAGTCAGTCGTCTTGTAGAGATAAGGCCGGAAGTCATCCGACTTGTAACAGGTGGCCGCGACATAGGCGGTTCCCGCCGCGTGGGGAGAGACCTCGATGATCGAGATCAGGGCATGCCCCGGTAGATCCGATGGCGTGACGTTCTGCCAGGAGGCACCATTGTCCTTCGAGATGTGGATCAACCCATCGTCCGACCCAGCCCAGAAGAGTCCCTGCTGATGCGGAGATTCGACGAAGGCGAAGATGGTGCCATAGACCTCGGCTCCGGTGTTGTCCTTGGTGATCGGACCACCGGAGGGTTCCTGGGTCGCCGGATCGTTGCGGGTCAGATCGGGAGAGATGACCTCCCAGCTCATGCCCTCATCGGTCGAGCGGTGGACGTGATTGGAGGTGACGTAGAGGGTGTCGGGGTCGTGTGGCGAGTACTGAATCGGGAAGGTCCACTGGAAGCGATAGCGCAGATCCTTCGAACCGTATCCCATGCCCGTGAGCTCAGGCCACGGCGTGATAATGCGTTGCTCCTTGGTACGGTGATCGTAGCGGATCAGACGGCCGTTGCCGGCTCCACTCCCGATGGCACCGCCCACCACAATATTGGAATCGGTCGGCTTTACGGTGATGTAACCGCTCTCGCCGCCGCCCGGCTGGTACCAATCGGCCGCGGTAATCGCACCGGTCGCTGAGGCGCTTGGCACAGTCAGCGCGGTGTTGTCCTGCTGCGATCCATAGAGGCGATAGGGCACCTGGTCGTCGGTCGTCACGTGATAGAACTGCGCGGTCGGCTGGTTGAAAATGGAGGACCACGACAGCCCGCCATTGAAGGTTACGTTGGCGCCGCCGTCGTTGCCTTCGATCATCCGTTGCGTGTTGTTCGGGTCGATCCAGAGATCGTGGTTGTCGCCGTGCGGCGTTGGGACCGCGCTGAAATTCCTGCCGCCGTCGATCGATTTCCAACACTTCCCGTTGAGAATCCAGACCACATCGGCATCTTGCGGGTCGGCATAGATGTGCTGGTAGTACCAGGCTCGCCAGCGCAGATCGTTCTGCTCCGACATCCGCTGCCAGGTCGCTCCCCCATCGTCCGAGCGGAACAGCGCCCCATCCTCGGCTTCCACGATCGCATAGACCCGGCCACTCTGCGCCGCGGACGCCGCGATCCCGATCTTCCCCAGCATCCCCGCCGGCAATCCAGGGTTCCGCGTGATCTCGGTCCAGCTGTCGCCCCCATCGGTCGACTTGAAGATCCCACTCCCCGGTCCCCCACTGTTCAGTTTGTAGGGGTAGCGTTGGGCTTCCCAGATCGTCGCATACAGGATCCGGGGATTGCGTGGGTCCAGCGACAGATCGATCGCCCCGGCCTGTTCACTCCGGAAGAGGATCTGCTCCCAGTTCTTCCCGCCATCTTTGGAGCGATAGACTCCCCGTGCCGCATTCGGTCCCCAGACATGTCCCAGGGCCGCCACGTAGACCAGATCGGGGTTCGTGGGATGAATGCGGACCCGCGCGATGGCGTGGGTATCGGCCAGTCCCACGTTGGTCCAGGTCTGACCCCCATCGGTCGACTTGTAGACCCCATCGCCATGGGAGACGTTCCCCCGGATGGCGGTCTCACCCATCCCGGCGTAGAGGACGTTGGGATCGGAGGGGGAGACGGCGAGTGCCCCGACGGCCGAGGTGGCAAAGAAGCCATCGGAGATGTTCTCCCAGTAGGCTCCGCCATCGGTGGTCTTCCAGACGCCACCGGCACAGGCACCGAAGTAGAAGGTGGCCAGCTCGGTCGGATGACCCGCCACCGCCACCACTCGTCCCCCACGATGCGGTCCTACCAACCGCCATTCCATCGCACTGAGCATTTCATTCGTTGGCATCGTTGCAGGAACTCCCTTCCATAATGGATATGTCGTTGTCATTTCTCGACACGTTTCTACTCGACTAACTGCCAGCTTGACTATTCAACGTGCAGATCGAGCAGCGAGAAGCGATCAGCGTTCGTTCTAATTCGGACCATGACCGAATTACGTGAGCATCTGCTTTTGATTCTCGCACCGAGGCGGAAGACGTCAACCCAAGATAGGTCGCACGAACGCTCCGCCGTTGGGTTGACCAGAGATATGGAGTCTCGTAGTCTGGCACTTTGAGGTGGTTTCTGGCGGCGACCATCGTGCATCAAGAGCAACAACGACGTGAACTTTGATGCGTCGCTAATTCCCACCGACCGGAACGGTCCGCGGGGAGGGCGACGCCTTTACTACAGCCCATCGTCAAGGGGAACACACCATTGAACGCCGAGATCACCTCGGATACACCCGCGACCGACTCGTCGGCTCAAGCACGGTAGCAGAATGGGACAGGCATGAAGATCACTGGCGTAACCACGTATCTGTGCGGCAATCCATGGAAGAACTGGCTCTTCGTCAAGCTCGATACCGACGATGGGATCTCCGGCGTTGGGGAAGGCACACTCAACGCCTTCGGTCGGACGGTCGAAGCAACGATCAACGAGTTGCGGCCCCGCTTCGTCGGCATGGACCCCTTCCAGATCGAGACGATCGTCCAGCGTATGACCCGTGACGTCTACTCCGAGGGCGGCCAGATCCATGGTTGCGCCGTTGCCGCCATCGAAATGGCTTGTTGGGACATCATGGGCAAGGCGCTCAATCAACCAGTACACAACTTGATGGGTGGTCGCTGTCACGACAAGCTGCGCGCCTATGCCAATGGCTGGTACCGAGGTGAGCGAACTCCCGAGGCATTCGCGGACGGAGCTCGCGAAGTCGTCCGTCGTGGCTATACCGCCCTGAAGTTCGATCCGTTTGGTGTCGCCTATCGCGTGACCGACCGAACTGACGAGGATCTTTCAATTGCTATCGTTGAAGCGGTTCGCGACGCGGTTGGACCAGAAATCGATTTGATGGTCGAGGGTCATTGTCGCTTCAGCGTCGCCAGCGCCGTCCGCATCGGCGAACGGCTTGAGCCGTTTCTGCCAGCCTGGTTCGAAGAGCCAACACCACACCAGGATATCGCGGCAGTGGTCGAGGTCGCTCGGCATGTCAACGTGCCAATCGCGACCGGCGAGAGCTTCTCATCGGTCCACCAGTTCGCCGAGCTATTGTCACACCACGCCGTCCACATCCTGCAGCCGGAACCGCTCAATCTTGGAGGACTGTGGAACGCGCGCAAGGTCATCGGAATGGCCGATGCATTCTATGGCGTTGTCGCCCCGCACAATGCACAGGGACCGGTGGCGACGGCCGCCTGCATTCAGCTTGGTGCGGCCAGCCCGAACCTTTACGTGCAGGAGATTTTTGATGAGTTCAACGTCGATTGGGAACGGCGAATCGTCGATCATCCGGTGGAGATCGTCGACGGATATGTGACGGTGCCAGAGCGACCCGGGCTCGGCATCGAGCTAGATTTGGACGAGATCCAGAGACATCCGTATCAGGAGCAGAATTTCCTGCCGCTGTTTGCCGAGGGATGGCAGCGGCGGGTCGGAGACAAATGATCAGCCACATCTGCGTTTTCGTGGCGCGGAACGGCGTTAGTGCGACATACTATAGACATGACGATCGACGAGTTCATTCAATACATCATTGGGCAACTGGATTCATCGAGCCGCATTCCGCTGTACGAGCAGATCGCGCAATTGATGCTCGGTTCAATCCAGAACGGTCAGCTTGAGCCTGGCACGGTACTGCCACCCGAGCCGGAGCTTGCGGAGCAACTCAAGGTCAGCCGGCAGACGGTGAATCAAGCCCTGACCACTCTGGCGCGGCGCGGGCTGTTGACGCGACGGCGCGGCGTCGGCACATTCATCGCTGAGCCATATGTCGAACAACCGCTCGATGGACTCTATAGCTTCATACGCACTCTGACGTCACAGGGACGACTGCCGACCACCAAGATCCTCGGCTATCGAGTTACTATCGACGATCAGGCATCGGCGTTGTTGACCGAGTCGCGTGATGGACTCGTCTTCGAAGTTGGCCGCCTACGCATGGTCGATGGTGAGCCGTTCGTGGTCGAAACCATTTACCTCACGGTCGAGTGCGGCGAACGCCTTCCACTAGAACGGTTGCAGAGCGAAGCTCTTCACGATCTCATGCGCGATATCTGTGGCATCGAGGTAAGCCATGCCGATGAGACTCTCCACCCCGTCAAACTGGAGCCGGTCGATGCGGCGTTGCTCGGACTGAGCGCAGGCGATCCGGCGTTCCTGGTGGAACGCATTGGCTACAGTGGAGATCGACCTGTAGAGGTACGACGCAGTCTGATCCGTGGTGACCGCTATCGCTTCCGCGTCCGCCTCTCCGGCGCCCACCTTTAGGCAACCAACACGATCCGTATCGCGTTTGAATTCAGTCCGGCAACAGACTGGTAGTCACGTGCGCGCGAGTCGCCCAATCGCCCGATTCCACTTGCCCAAGAAATCGCTCGACCGTTTGATTGAACAAGTCCGGCTCTTCAAGGTTGATCGTGTGACCCGTCTGAGGCAAAACCACCAGGCCGGAGGATGGAATAGATCGCTTCATGAAGACAGCTGGGTCAATGCACGGCTCATCCTCGTCACCGACCAGAACCAGGGTCGGGATTCGGATTTGCTTCAGCTCCGACACGAGCGAGAAGATCGTCCGGCGGCCCAGTTGGACACCGAGCATGGTGAGGGCTGAACCCCGTACCGAGTGTCCGGCAAACTGCTCGCGAAACGTTCGCCAGCCAGCGAGATCCTTTCGCTTGAAGGGTTGACGGGTTGGCCCCTCGCTATAGACATCGGCGAAAAACTTCATTCCACGACTCTGAAGCAGATCGACGATTTGGCGGATGTCTTCCTCAAATTGGGTCCGGTTGGTGGTCCCTGCTCCACATCCAGAAAGCACCATACTCCGGCACCGTTCGGGATGCTGAAGTGCCAGATCGAGCACGACGTTGGCACCCATGGAGAGCCCGATGAAATGCGCCGTCTCGATGCCCACGTGATCGAGCAGCCCAAGCAGATCGTTTTCAAGCGATTCCGGCGAATACGCGGCCCGATCATTCGGCACGTTCGAAGGCGGAAAGCCACGATGGTTATAGGTTAGGCAGCGAAAGCGTCGAGAGAAATACGTGACCTGAGGGACCCAACTACGTAGATCACCGGCGAACTCGTGGCTGAAGACCAGCCAGGGACCTTCACCCTGCACCTCGTAGGCGATTTGGACGTCACCGATCTTCGCGAATTGCATCAGTGTCACCTCCCCCGATGCTCCTTCGAAGCGATGGTACCGGCCATTCTCGCGGCCGTAAAGCGTCACCCACTTCCTACGCACCGGACAAGCTAACAATATTTCGCTTGCGTTCACGGCTAAGGCGGTGTTGACGGTTCAGGCAGCTAGACTGTCGATCGGAATAGTCATATTGTCTGGTATATGTCTGGTATCCTTATGTTGTTAGAGACATAGTTACGGTAGGAGAGGATACCGAGAACAATATGGGTGGGATCGACCTGTTCGTGGTTGAGATCTTCCTAGCAGCGATCGCGGCCGGGCTTATTGGGTCGCTCGTTGGCCTCGGCGGCGGAGTGCTGATTGTGCCGCTGCTGACTGTCGGATTCGGCCTCGATATTCGTCTGGCCGTGGGCGCCAGCATTGTTTCGGTCATTGCGACATCAAGTGGTGCCGCGGCGGCGTACGTCCGAGATCACCTTACCAATGTGCGCGTCGGTATGTTGCTCGAGCTCGCCACCACAGTTGGGGCGATCACTGGAGCCTTCGTCGCCGCCTATCTCGATGCCACCGTTCTCTTCGTTCTGTTCGGCTTGATCTTCATCTTCTCGATCCTGCCAATGGTCAAGAAGCTCGGAGAAGATCATCCGGTTGGAATCGACAATGACCGCGTTGCCAATCGCATGAAGCTCGCAAGTACGTATCCGGATCGAGCATCTGGCGGCGTGATTGCCTACAACGTCACTCACGTCCCGCTTGGGTTCGGGATGATGTACATCGCGGGAATTGTCTCGGGGCTTCTCGGCATCGGGTCTGGAGCATTGAAGGTCCTGGCAATGGATACGGCGATGCGGCTGCCAATGAAAGTCTCTTCCGCAACGAGCAACTTCATGATCGGGGTCACGGCGGCAGCGAGCGCCGGGATCTACTTTTGGCGAGGAGACGTGTTACCGATCGTCGCGGCGCCCGTCGCGATCGGCGTGCTGGTTGGCGCCACCTTGGGAGCGAAGATGCTGGTCAGGTTTCACAACAACACCGTGCGAAAGCTCTTCCTGCCTGTGCTAGCGGTAGTAGCGATTGAGATGCTGTTGCGAGGGGTAGGTATAGCCTGATGGCGGCACAGAACGTCATTGACCCAGTCCAGAGCCTTTCGGTGTCCGGTGAACCTGAAGAGACCACCCAAGTGACTTCGACCGGACATCCGATGGAGATCTACATCAGCCACGTACTGCGGATTGGCGTGCTGATTTCCGCCACGATCATTGTCACTGGTCTGGTGCTCTACCTGGTGAACTTAAGCCACGCAAACGGCAGCCCAACACCATTAAATGACATGCTCAATAACGGCGGCCATTCACAACCGGTAAGTCCCTCGACCATTTGGCATGGCATTGGTGCTGGCGACCCAATCGCGATTATTCAGCTTGGCGTTCTAGCGCTGATTCTGACCCCAACGACACGAGTTGCGATGACCGCCGGTCTATTCCTGGCGCAGCGAGACAAAATCTTCGTGACAATTACCACGGTCGTCTTCGTCATCCTGGTCCTGGGATTAATTGGCGTCGGGTCGTAGGCAGCGAACACTATGTCCGAGATCAGCGCCAACCTCTTGACAGGGCTGTTATAATCCTAAATTGGAATATGGTTGTGTATTGGGAGGCGTTTGGTTGGTCGATCTGCATAGGGCTTCACCGGAATTACTGCAGCTGGTAGCAGCGAGATTCAGTGCTCTCGGTGATCCCGCACGCATTCAGATCCTTTATGGGCTCCACGAAGGTGAGCGATCGGTCAGCGAACTGGTCGATCAGACCGGCTTTCGACAAGCGAAGGTGTCAAAGCATCTTCAACTGCTGCATCGTGACGGATTCGTCGAGCGACGCAAAGAGGGGCTGAACGTCTACTATCGGATCGCTGATCCAGATGTCTTCCGCCTGTGTGACATCATCTGCGGCCGGCTTCAGGCCGACGCGGAGCGGCTGGGGAGAACTGTACGGTTCGCGCGGGCCGATATCGAAGCACGGGCCAATTCCAATCACGAACCCTCGTAACACGAACGAACGTGACGATCGAACAGTGGCGGGGATGCACAGCTATTTGAATACCGTACAGGGGTATGGTATCGACGATACACGAGAGATGAACTCCCTCGTGCCTGATACGAAAGGGAATCCACGAATGGCAATACTCTCAAATGAGGACCGTGACTATCTGGTAGGTCTATTTCGCGAGCGGCTCGTCAATGACGTGACGCTTCACCTTTACACTCAGCCGGTAATCGTCACCGCTGACGAGCGAGATTGTGAAGCGTGTGAACCGACGCGCGAGCTTCTCGAAGAGGTAACTGCGCTGTCAGACAAACTGACGCTCGAGTTGCATACGGTCTCTCCGCAGCAGCGAATTACCGAGATTGGCTTGTCGGAGATTCCAGCAATCGTTCTCAACGGTCGTAATCACGGGGTGATGAGATTTATCGGCATTCCATCCGGTTATGAGTTCGGTACGTTGGTCGAAGATTTACTCGACGTTTCAACGGACGAGAATCATTTGCAGCCAAAGACCATCGAGGCCCTTGAGTCATTGACCGATCCAGTCCACATCAAGGTTTTCGTGACTCCATCGTGCCCGTATTGTCCGCAGTCCGCCCGGCTGGCGCACGCGATGGCCGCACACAGCAAGTTCGTGACGGCTGACGTGATCGAGGCGAATGAATTCCCCGAGATCGCCGATCGCTATCACGTCTATGGAGTGCCCAAGACGGTTGTGAACGACACGGCCGAGTTCGAGGGTGCTCAGCCCGAAGAGGCGCTGGTGGCCCTGATCTCATCAGCCGGTGCGACGGCCGTCGCCTAGGTATCGATAGCGTTTGAGGTTGGAGAAGCGCTGATGTTCAGCATCAACGTCCCGCTGGGCGGGGCACGAGTTCCCAAGCAGGTCGTCGACATTGCCATTGTCGGAGGGGGGCCGGCCGGATATGCCGCCGGCCTCTACGCCGCACGAGCGGGACGTGACACCTGGCTGATCGAAAAGGGAGTTCCAGGTGGCCAGATGGCAACTACCGAGCTCATCGAGAACTGTCCCGGTTGTATCGAAGGATCAGGAGCCGAGATCGGGGCGACGATGCGCCGTCAAGCGGTGAAGTTCGGACTCAACGAGATTACTGCCGAAGTGACTCAGATCGACCTCCACTCGAACCCAAAACGAATCATTACGGGGGTTGGCGAGCTGCACGCTCGTGTCGTGCTAGTCGCCACTGGATCTACCCCACGTCGTCTCGGCGTACCGGGCGAAGAGCGTTACTGGGGGCGCGGTATTTCGGCGTGCGCCACCTGTGACGGACCGTTCTTTCAGGGCAAAGACATCATCGTTGTCGGTGGCGGCAGTACCGCGCTTCAGGAGAGTCTCTACCTGACCCGATTCGTCAAGAGTCTCACCATCGTTCACCGTCGCGATCAGTTTCGCGGAGAAGCGATTCTTCAGAAACGTCTGATGTCGGATTCAAAGGTCAGCACACTGTTCAACAGTGTCGTTGACGAGGTATTCGGGAACGGAACCGTGGAGGGCGTTCGACTTCGAGACGTGCGGACAGGCCACGAGACGCACCTGGCGACCGACGGCGTCTTCATCTTCATTGGCGTTCAACCCGCAGTTGGACTGGTTCGTGGTCAAGTCGAACTCGACGAATATGGACACATTCGAGTCGACGAACACATGCGGACGAGCATCGATGGCGTTTATGCCCTAGGTGACGTGCGCAGTGGTGCCGAGGCTCAGGTCGTGACGGCCATGAGCGACGGCGTGATCGCGGCGCTCGGTGCCGAGCACGCCCTGGCCTCTTTACCGGTCGTCGAACTGCTTCAGCCCGTTTCACTCTCAGTCTAGAATAGTAACCAATAGATAATCGCCCCAACTGGAGGCTGCATTTCCTCCAGTTGGGGATTTGACGTTGTGGAGAAGAGGAGGCGTCGGTGAGTCATACCGTCCTGATCCTTGGAGCTGGCCCAGGGGGCCTGCACGCAGCCGAGAGACTGCGTGCACTCCTAAAGGTCGACGATCGCATTGTGATCGTCGATCGACGTGACGAGCAATATCTCGGTGTCTCGTTCCTGGGAGTGATGGGCGGCTGGCACACGGCCGAGGAAATCACGATCCATCCGTCGGTGCTGCGAGAGCGCGGCATCTATTTCATTCAATCTGAAATCGACGCAATCGATCCGGAGAATCGCCGTGTTCGGCTTCAGACCACTCAGTCACCACTAGGCTACGATGCACTGCTCGTGGCGCTCGGAGCCCAACTCGCCCCTGAGCGGATCCCTGGTCTCTCCGAAGCTATCTCTTCGGAGCAGGGTGGAGAGTACTACTCCCTGAACGGCGCAATGCGACTCCGCGAGTTGCTGGACGGCTTCACCGGCGGGAATGTGGCGGTCGTCGTTGCCGGGCTGCCGTACAAATGCCCACCGGCACCGTATGAAGGGGCACTTCTTGTCGACGATCTGCTTCGGAGGAAGGGGCTTAGGAGTAAGAGCGCAATCGAGGTCTTCACTCCTGAACCAGCCCCGATCGCGCCGGGCGGACCGCCGGTGAGCGACGCGATTCGAAGTCTTCTAGAGGAACGCGACATAACGTTAACAACATCGGCACAACTCGAGTCAGTCGCCGTGGCGGATCGGTCAATTTCGTTTGAAGGCGGAGCGACGCTCAACTACGATCTGCTCATCGTCGTGCCACCTCACGTTTCGCCGGCGGTCGTCCGTGAATCGCCGCTCGGTGAACGGGGCTGGATTGAGATCGATCGGCATACCATGCGCACAGCGGACGACCGAGTATGGGCAATTGGCGACGTCACACTGCTGCGGCTCCCCAACGGAATGCCAATGCCCAAAGCCGCGGTCTTCGCGACTGGGGAGGCCGAAGCGGCCGTTCGCGACATCGCGCGTTCGTTTGGCTACGAAGCTCCCGAACCGAACTTCGACGGAAGAGGTCGCTGCTGGTTCGCTACCGGTAATGATCGGGCAGGATATGTGGAAGGGGACTTCCTTCACGAGCCAACCCCGCTGGTCGCGCTCCACTCCCCAACTGAAGCCAACTTCCAGTCCCTGCTCGCTGACGAACGTAGCTGGCTCGACCATTGGCAAAAGTAGCCCTCTGGCTCCTTGGTGGGTGCGACGGACCGGACACAGTGTCGTCGGCTACCCGACCACCGAATTCTTCAATTGATCCGCTGGCGCCTAGTGCTCGGCAGCCTCGGCCACGTCCGCTTCGGCTTTCGTCTCATGGACGGTGCCAGGGGCGTGCTGCGGCGGAGCGTAGACTGTAAACAGCTTCATGTCGTCGGACCCGGTGTTGATAAAGTTGTGGCGTGTCCCAGAAGGAACGAAGACGAGCGAGTTCGCCGCTATCGGGTGGCGTCCACCGCCGACCAACGCCGTGCCCTCACCAGCGAGAAACACCAAAGTCTGATCAACGTGATGGACCTCATCACCGATTTCACCACCTGGCGGGATGCTCATCAACACCACCTGTGAATGCTCTCCGGTGACTACCACACGACGAAAGTAGGTGTTCTCGGTCGCGAGAGTCGCAATATTCTCACTGAACGCTTCAGCCATTCCGTTTACCTTCCTTGTGTTGTGACCGTTCGCCGACGAAACAATCGACCGCAGACCACTTCGCCTCGTAAGTTCTCTGACCCAGCGGAAACATCGGGCACTCGGCCAAGCGAGCCGCGATCCACATCTCGCGACGGCGCAATTCCCGGCCCACGGCTAAATCATCGGCTCATGCACGTTGCAGCGACGCAACGTCGTCACCGACGTCATTGCAGTTCCATGTCAGATTTCCAATGGAGTCCTGGCGAGCACAGTGAATTCGGTTGCGACCGGACCGGAGAATTGGAGGATCGACGGTGGGATATCGCGCCTGTCGCGTCACCCCTTTAACAAGTTGACGTGATCGCGACGAGCGGGGACGCCGGACGTTCATGTCACGGAGCAGACATCACCGGATTGCTCAATCGCTAAAGAGCATGTTACCCCTATCAGGTCCGCTATCGCAGCCCCGAGGGTGGAAATGCAAGCGCGTGCTCTCGCTCGATGACGCGTGCCGCGCGCAACAACAATTTCTCAGTCCACGGTTTGCCAATGATCTGGAATCCGACCGGCATCCCGGTCTCGGACGAGAGCCCCACAGGTACGCTAATGGCCGGCCAGCCATTGTGATCCCAAACGCCTGTAAATCGGAGTAATGGCCCGCAGAGCGTTCCGGCCGGAGGTAGATGAACGCCGAGCGTTGGGCTAACCGCCAGATCAAATCCGCGCAAACGCCGATCGATTTGATGGAGCACGGCGTCGAGCGCGCGAATTGCCTCAACTACTCGGGCACCACTGATATTTCGGCCTTCCGCCAGCCCATTTCGCACTCCCTCCGACAACTCATCGACGTGATCCGGCAGCAGATGAGCGTAGTGTGCGTACATTTCTGGATTGAAGATATCGTCTGTATCCATGGAGGAGAGGAGGTCGGCCAGGTCGACGCCATCGACGATAGCGCCAGACGTTTCGAGCGTTCGAACGCCGTGTTGAAACGCCTCTAAGATATCGGCAGGAACCGGATCACCTCCGTCGTCCGTGAAGACTGCAACGCGCAAACCAGTCACCCCGCTATCGAGGTCGACGGAATAGTCGTCGAGCGAAAAATCACGTGAGCACGGGTCATCCTCGTCGTACCATGCCAGCGCATTCAGCAGCAGGGCAGCGTCCTCGACAGTACGCGCCATCGGGCCAATGTGATCGCGCGACGCGGCCAACGGAAGTACGCCGCGTAAGCTGACTCGTCCATAGGTCGGTTTGAGCCCTATCAGCCCACACGCCGCGGCTGGCATACGAATCGAGCCGCCTGTGTCCGAACCTGGGCCGCACCACGCCATCCCAGCCGCGATAGCCGCACCGGTCCCGCTGCTGGACCCAGATGTATCAAGCTTCAGATTCCACGGGTTGTGAACCGCGCCGAACGTGATGTTCGTCGAGGTGGGCTCTGTCGCGAACTCGGGCATGCCCGTCTTGCCGAGGAAGACCGCTCCGGCGTCACGAAGCAACCGCACAACAGTAGCATCTTCGTCCGGGATCCAATGCTCCAGCGCCTTCGAGCCGCCGGTAGTGCGTACTCCAGCCGTCTGGAAAAGGTCTTTCAGCACGATAGGAACACCATGCAGCGGTCCACGATCAATCCCGTCGGCGAGTTCCGCGTCCCGCTCCCGCGCCATCTCAAGCGCGAGCTCAGCCGTCAACGTCACAAACGGGTTAATCCGCTCGCCCCAACGGTTGACCTGCTCCAGCACGGCGCGAGTAAGTTCTTCCGACGAGACTTCGCCTTTCCGAAGGCGACTGCCGACACGGTGCATCGGCTCGAAAATAACGTCACTCATGATTCAGCACTCCATTCCGGTGGTGATGCGATCGCCCTGTTTCCGCAGTAGGAGTTCGCTGTCGGACATGAAGCAGACAGACGGCGTCGACGATTGAACAGGAGCATCATAGCAGCCAGACGCCAGTCTCTGACCCCGTCAGCCATCAAGATGATTGAGGCGCAGCGCGCGAATTGACCCGAGCAGGATCCACGTGACATCCTTGGATCGTGAGCAGTTGCGATGTTCGACACGACGACCGAGTTGGGAATGGGGTTGTGATGGAGCGAGGAACCGGTACGGTCTGGGAACGGATGATCGGCGCCGCTCTGCTCAACAAGAACGCGTATGAGGCGGTCGAGCACGACATAAACGCGACTAGTTCTGCACTGTTGATCGTTCTATTTGCCGCTCTGGCGGCGGGCGTTGGTGCGCTCACGAGCAGCGGAGTTCGCGGTTTGATCGTCAGTGTGGCTGCCGATCTCATCTCCTGGGCGATTTACGCCGCATTCGCCTACGTTATTGGCACTGTGATCTTCAAAACCTCCGAGACACGTACCACGCTCGGTGAGCTTCTGCGTACCCTCGGCTATGCCCAGACACCCGCCTTGTTATTGCTTTTTAGTGGCATCTTCGTTGTGGGCAGTATTATTAGCCTCATTGTCTTCTTCTGGATTCTGGCGACCACGGTCGTGGCGCTACGCCAGGCGCTCGATTTCACCACCGGCCGCGCGATTGGAACGGCGGTCGTTGCCTGGCTCCTCTTTGTCGTTCCGTTCTCAATTATCGTCTCATTGATTCTCTAACCCCTTTTCATTCGACGAATTCTCGGTACGATAACCGAGGCACGAAGCCTGCGCCTGTCGAGTTATAGAGGCGCACACCGTTGAAGGGAATACCAATGGCCAGTGAGGAACTTCGTAGTCGAATGCGCGTCCCGCCCGAGCAACTGAGGCGCCGCATGGACCCCGCCGAATTTTCATTTCAGACGACGGCCGATGTCTTGCCCCTGATCGGAACGATCGGACAGCCGCGCGCAATAGACGCCATAGAGTTCGGTCTGGAGATTGATACACACGGCTACAATCTCTACCTCTCCGGCACCACGGGCTCTGGACGTGAGAGCACTATCCTCGACTATCTCAACCAGCTGGCGGCAAAGATTCGTCCACCATCCGACTGGATCTATGTCCACAATTTTGTTGACCCTGATCAGCCGAGAGCTATCGAGCTGCCAGCAGGACAGGGAGTTCAGTTTGAAAAGGACATGCGGGAGTTCGTGATAGCGGCGCGGCGTGAGATTCCGCGAGCGTTCGAGAGTGACGAATATGATCGCCGGCGACGGCAGGGACTCAACGATCTGTCACAACAGCGTGACTCCCTGCTCGCCACACTGCAATCGTTCGCTCAAGCACGAGGCTTCATGCTGGAGATGACCCCGGCCGGGATCGTTACGGTCCCGATCGTGGATGGAAAGCCGATAACACCAGAGGACTTCGAGAAGCTGCCTGAGGATCGGCAGAAGACATACGCCCAGCAGAGCGAGGAAATACAGACGCAGATTGCGTCGGCCATGCGCGAACTACGCCAAATAGAGAAACAGGCCGCCGTGCGAATCAGCGAGCTCGATCGTGAGATCGCGATCTTCGTAATCGGTCCATTCCTGGAGGAGCTACGCGAGCGATATGGCCTCTTCACAAAGATCGTTGCCTATCTTGATGAACTCCAAAACGATATTCCCAGTCATCTCCACGATTTTGCCCCTCAGCCAGTCGGCCAGCCTCAATCTGACCAGATGGTGCCGCTGGCTCAGATGCAATCCCAACAGCGGGAGGAACATCTGGCGCGATACCGCGTGAACGTGCTGATCGATAACAGCCAGGCCATGGGGGCACCGGTAATCTTCGAGCGCAATCCGACTTACTACAACTTGGTTGGACGCGTCGATTACCGTGCGACCTTCGGCGCCCTGGTGACCGATTTCTCGCAAATCAAGCCAGGCAGTTTACACCGGGCCAACGGCGGATTCCTGGTTCTGCAGGTCACTGATGTGCTTCGCAGTCCGTTCGCCTGGGACGCCCTAAAGCGCAGCCTGACCAGTCACGAGATCCAGATCGAGAACCTGGGCGAGCAGTACAGCGCGTTGCCGACAGCACGGCTACGTCCCGAACCTGTTCCTTTGAACCTGAAGGTCGTGTTGATTGGATCACCGACGATTTACCAGATGCTCCTATCACTCGACGATGAGTTCCCAGAGCTATTCAAGGTCAAGGCAGACTTTGCACCCGATATGGATTGGACGGAGGAGCACGTAGCGAACTACGCGGCCTTTATCAGCCGCCACGTGCGCGACTCACAGCTGCGTCACTTCGATAAAGGCGCCGTCGCACAGGTTATCGAACATGGTGCCAGGCTACGTGAAGACCAGCGAAAGCTATCGACCCGCTTACTCGAAATTGCCAACGTCGTTACCGAAGCCAGCTATTGGGCGCAACGATCTGGACACGATCCGGTTATGGCGATCGATGTCGAAACTGCCATCCAGAAACGTATCTATCGTTCCAATCTCATCGAAGAGCGCACCCGGGAGATGATCGACAACGGCACGATCATGATCGACACCGAGGGGGTGCAGGTCGGCCAGGTCAACGGGCTGGCTGTGCTCAATCTTGGTGACTATGAGTTCGGTCAGCCGTCACGAATTACGGCTCGGGTATCACTTGGCCGCGGCAACATTGTCAGCATCGAACGCGAGACCGAGCTCTCCGGCGCGATTCACTCCAAAGGAGTCATGATTCTCACTGGTTACCTGCGCGGAACGTATGGCGAACGAACACCTCTGGCGGCGTCGGCTACCATTACCTTCGAGCAATCGTATGGCGGGATTGACGGTGATTCCGCCTCCTCGACCGAGCTCTATGCCCTGCTTTCGGCTCTGTCCGGAGTGCCGCTACATCAGGGGATAGCCGTAACTGGGTCAGTAAATCAATACGGCCAGGTTCAGGCGGTCGGCGGAGTTAGTCACAAGATCGAAGGATTCTTCGCCGTCTGCAAAGCGCACGGACTAACCGGCGATCAGGGCGTGATGATCCCAGAGACCAATGTGCCGACCTTGATGTTGAACGAAGAAGTGGTCCAGGCAGTGAGTGACGAGAAGTTTTCGATCTGGCGAGTGTCAACCATCGATGAGGGAATCGAAATTCTCAGCGGCGTCCCAGCGGGAATTCGCTCGCAGGACGGAACATTCCCAGAGGGGACCATTCATCGTCTGGTCGAGGACCGGCTTCGACACTTCGCCGAAACAGCTCAGGAGTTCTCGGCATCTCATGACGGTTCTCATGAACCGAATACCCAAGCGCCTGGAGCCTGAGCTACATCAAGTCACGACTGGCGATCCCGTGGCCGTGCGCGTTAGATATTGCGTGCTTCCCAGCGAAAGAAACGCAGTGAGAGAAGCAGACCTATCAGCGAGGTCGCCAGCAGCACGGCCACTGCCTGCCAGACGCGCATAATCGTGTCGCCGCGAATCATCACGTCACGCAGTCCGTTCGCCAAGTAGGTGAGTGGCAGAGCATTCGCGATCGGCTTGAGCCACGACGGAGCAGAATCGATCGGGAAAAAGACTCCTCCCAAGAAGAGCATCGGGAATGCGACCGCATTGGCGATCGTTGCCGCCGTTTCGACGTTGCGAGACACTCCGCTAATAAAGAAACCGATCGACAAGAACGCGAGTGCCCCAAGCGTCACCAGGATAAACAAAGAGATGTAATCTCCTGAGATTTGAATGTCGAACAGGACTTTCCCGGTGACAAGTAACAGCACTGATTGAGAGACTGCAATCAACACCTGAGTCGAAATCCTGGCGACGATAAACGAAGCGAGCGGAAACGGCGTCGCCTTCACTCGCCGCAGGATTCCTCGTTCGCGGTAGATCACGAAGGAGGACGAGAGACCGAGTAGTCCGCTGTTCATGATGGCCATCGCCAACACGCCAGGAACCAGAAAATCGATGTAGCGCACGTCATGGGTCGCGATGCCCTCCGCCTGAACCGCGACGACGGGCGGTCCACTTGCCAGAGCATCATTTGCCTGGCTTAGAAACTGGGTCACGGCCGAAACGGCGATCTGACCCTGCTGTGGGTTGGTCTGGTCGAAATACAGGTGGGCTGTGACTTTCGAGTCCCCTTGGCCAGGTCCAAAGATCATGACCAGACTGCGATCTCCCTGGTCAAGCGCCTTCATCTCCGCGGCCTTCGCCCCCGTTGAGACTTTGAACCCTTTGCTTGCCTTTAGCTCATTGACGATCTGCGTTGCGATCGTTGACGAATCTGATCCGACCACGCCGATGTTGAGTGACACGGAATTATCGTTGAGCAGGTATCCAAAAAGAAGCATGAACATAATTGGAAACGCGAGCAACCAGAAGAGTGATTGACGATTTCGGATCGTCATTTTCAGGTTCGCCATCACCATCGCGCGAAAGGCGGTCAATCGCGGAGCCTCCGCCCGGTAAATTGAAGGAAGACGTCTTCAAGAGTGGCACCGGACGTGGTGAGCACGTCGAACGCGACACCGAATCGCGTCGCAAGAGCGAGCAGGTGAGACATGGTACCCGGCACGTCATCGGTACGAATGATCAACTGGCCTTCGTCCTCTTCGACGTCGGTCACACCCCGAATTGAGCGAATGAACTCCAGCGGAATGGTAGGACCGGACGTCTGCGCGTGAATGACCGAGCCAAGTGAGAGGCTCTGTATAAGATTGCGCGGCTTATCGCAGGTGATGATCCGCCCAGAATCCATCACAGCGACCCGGTCGCACAACGTTTCGGCCTCTTCCATGTAATGAGTCGTGAGCACGATCGTCTTGCCGGCTTTCCGAATCTCGACGATCACGTCCCAAAGATTGCGGCGTGCCTGCGGGTCGAGCCCGGTCGTCGGCTCATCGAGAAAAATCACCATCGGATCGTTTACCAGCGCGAGCGCAATAGATAGACGCTGCTGCTGGCCACCCGAAAGCGTGTTCGCGTAGGAACCAGCCTTCTCCTGCAGCGCGACCATATCGATCAATTCGTTGACACGCTTGGACGAGTTATCGGAATCGTAGAGCGACGCGAACAGGCTAATGATTTCTCGGACCGAGAGGAAATCGAAAAGGGCCGTCGTCTGCAGTTGTATGCCGATCAGTCGTTTCACAATAATCGGATAGCGCGCTGCATCGACACCGGCCACCATCACTGTGCCGGAGTCCGGATTTCGCAGTCCCTCGACCATCTCCAGCAGTGTCGTCTTCCCGGCGCCGTTCGGGCCTAAGATACCGAAGATCTCCTCCGCCTGCACTTCGAGGTTAACCTCATTCACGGCGACGAAATCCCCATACCGTTTGGTCAATCCGCGAATATCAATGATGGGTGTCTCGGAGAACGGTCGATTACCATTGTGATGCACCGAGAGACTAATGGGAATTCGCTTCAGCGCCCCACTGTTGCCGAACCTCGTCTGGTTCTTCACCCGCAAATCTCTCCATCACCGACTGAAACACGATCTGCGTCAACCGAAATATGACCCGAGTCAATTCGAATTTCGTCGACGCGCGTAATCTTCCTGCCACTGTTCGATGCGTTCGAGCACATCACGCAAACCGCCGGACGTTTCCTGCGGTCGTTCGGGTCGGACTCCGAAGCGTCGCATTAGCCATTCGGTGCCAACGATCAACACTCCTGCTACTGCCAACACGAGCCCCATCCACACGAACATGTGTAATCCTTTCGAGAGAGATGGTCCCTTGGAAAGTGTAACGGATTGAACGGAAACCTGTTGATCTCACCTGGGCTATATCCGCGCGACGACCGAATCACGTCGCCGCCCTTTTGAACGGTCGTCAAATCAAACGAGATCGCTGGTTTCATCAAGACAGATCCGACATAATCAACGGCGGGAATAGGAGGCCATCCCGCGGCGTCTGTCATGATGTATCCACAACACTGACATCTAAGCTGCGTTGTTCGTCGTCACATTGCGTCAAAGGTGCTTCTTCATGTCTCTAGCGGACTTCTCATTCATCGCGGCATTCGTGATCTTCCCGCTCGTCATTGTGGCACTGAGTGTCTGGGCTCTTCGAACGCTCGGCCACCGTGAGCGCCAACCATTGGCGCGTTTTAGCTCGAACAATCCAGCGGAATCGACTCAGGAGATGCCGATCACCGAAGAACTAGAACCGCGTGATCGGGCGGCGTCGGTGCGACCCACGCGAGGTTCAGCATCAGACGAGACTCAAGAACCGGACTCGGAAACCACCCACGCATTCAAGGTTCCGACCTATCGCGGTCGGTCGGCTGGTGTCGTCCGGCGGATTATGTTTCAGGGACGCTCCCGAGCCGGTTCACAGCAGTCCAGCTCAACCGAGGACTCGGGTCCGCGATAGTCGCGTTGCTGGTGGTTCGTGTCTTCCCGTCATGAGAACCCAGTCGCGCGCTACGCTCCAAGATTAAACGCGCGATGGAGTGCCGGTACGGCGCGCGACAGATCAGCCATCGAGATCACGCACGAGATATTCAGCTCCGATGATCCCTGGGCAATCGTCACGATGTTGATACGCTCGTCGCCGAGGGTGCTGAAAACGCCTCCGGCCACGCCAGGCGTGCCGCGCATGCCCGCACCAACGACGGCCACTGCCGCCAAATTCGGATTTTCGGAGAGACTTAACACGTTTCCGCGATGGAGTTCTAGCTCTAGCTCCGACTCCAACTCGCGAATGGCGCGGGCACCGTCCGCGTTTGGGACCGCGAAGCTGAGGCTATGCTGAGACGACGCCTGCGAGATCATGAAGACATTGATGCCGGCGCGACCGATTGCACCAAATACGCGTGCGGTGACACTGGCAACGCCGAGAAACCCGCTTCCTTCAACCGTGATAACGCTCACATTCGGAATAGCAGTTATCGCCTTGACTGCTCCGTTTCGAGCGGGTTCGGGCCCGATGCGAGTGCCAGGATGGTCGGGATTGAACGTGTTCTTGATCCAGATCGGGATGTTCTCGACCGCGGCCGGCTGCATGGTACGAGAATGGATGACCTTGGCACCGAAGTACGCCAGTTCCGTCGCTTCACTGAAGGAGATCGCTGGAAGTGTGCGAGCGTTGGGGACCAGACGAGGGTCGGCAGTCATGACACCGTCCACATCCGTCCAAATCCAGATTTCGTCCGCATTTAGAGCGTTTCCCAGGATTGAGGCCGAAAAATCGGAACCTCCACGTCCAAGCGTCGTCGTGGCTCCAGACTCGCTCGCACCGAAGAACCCCGTCACGACCGGCAGAATACCGTCCTGCAGCAACGGTGTGAGAACCTCGACAGCCCGTTCGCTCGTCCGATCCAGTAATGGACTCGCGTTGCCAAACACGTCATCGGTCACGATGATTCTGTCCGAGTCAACGTTCGTCGCATCAATTCCTCGTTCCTGCAGCGCGGACGCTACAACAGCGGAACTCATGCGCTCCCCGAAAGAGACGATTAAATCGCTTGATCGTGGCGAAAGATCGCGCAGGACGTGAACTGATTCGATGAGACGACCACATCGCTCGATAAGATTCTCAATCGTCGACGTGATCAGTTCGCGCCGCTGTGGTTCATGAACTACCTCGTTGATGACGGAAAGGTGACGCTCGTGAAGTCCCTGGCGCAGCACGTCAGCGGCGTCACGTTGTCCGGCGGCGGCAGCGGTCGCCGAATCGAGTAACAGGTTGGTTACACCACTCAACGCGGACACGACCGCAACGAGTCGATCTCCTTCAGATCGTCGTTGTTCCAATATTCTGGCCGTTTGATCGATCGCTTTGGCGGTCCCAACCGAGGTGCCACCAAACTTCATCACTCGGAGCATACCCGTCCCACCACGTCATCTTTCGGATTCAACTCGTCGCAAGGTTGCTAAGAATACCTGACGATCACCTGCCGGGGAAAGCCATCTGGCCAGCGGAGGGCAAGGACTCAGCAATACCTATGGTAGAGTAAAGTGTTGCGGTATTTTGGGACGCCGCAAATCGCTCAGCGAAGGGGGAAGCCATGCTTCACAAATTGGTGCTTGAATACTGCACTTCTTGAGGCTATCTAGAGAAGGCCACCGGTTCGGTGGGCCAACTGCTTGACCGATACGACGCATATTTCTCGGAGGCCACACTCAAGCCCTCCGATGGCGGCAGGTTCGAAGTGAGCATAGACGGGTCAACTGTCTTCTCGAAACTCGAATCAGACCGATTCCCGGGTGACGAGGAACTCCTGACTATCGTCGGAACCACGATCGGCGCGGACGCCTAGGGGCACTCGCGGGAAGACAATCGCTGCCAGCGTATCCGGTGTAGGGGCCATATTCGTTACGAAATATGGAATTCACCGGAGTCTCGTTATGCGGTAAGGGAAAAGGGCGCAACGTTCGCCTCAGTGATCCTGGCGCGGCGTAGCGCTCATTTAGTTTACATAATTCATACCGTGGCTGACAGAGCACGATAACAGACCTGACCCGTCTCGCTCCGGCTCTACAGGGTGTGGTTGCGGTACGCTGTGGTCGGGATCGAAAGCAAATGGGGATGGGGACGGAATTGGACGGGGCACGAATTCGCCCGGTCGTAATCGCCAGAGTGCACGAAGTAGCGCTCAAAGGGGGAAATCGGCGGCACTTCATGCGAGCGCTGACCGGCAATATCGCGTGGGCCCTTCGTGACGTGCCGTATCATTCCGTGAAGATTCGCACCGGCCGAATTCTGGTCACACTGAAGGACATTGCCGATTGGCCCGCGGTGAGAGAGCGGATCGAGCGCGTTTTCGGTATTCAGAATTTCTCTCTGACTCTTGAGTCCGATACTGGACTAGCCTCTATCCAGAGGGCGGCTGGAATGCTGCTCGACGCCCTCGGCCCGCCAGATGGAACCTTTCGAGTGCGCGTGAAACGTCCGGATAAGACTTATCCGCTCACCTCGCCTCAGGTAGAGCGCGAGATCGGCGCCTTCATACAACAACGCACGCAGTCCGCGGTTCAGCTAAACAAGCCAGACATAACCTACCAGGTTGAGATCCTCCATGAGGGAGCCTACATCAACGCTGGAGTTCTTCCTGGACCCGGCGGTCTCCCAGTCGGGACCAGTGGCAAGGTTGTCGTACTTATCTCCGGCGGGTTTGACTCTCCGGTCGCGGCGTACCGAATGCTCAAACGAGGCTGCGACATCACCTTCGTGCATTTTCACGCCTACCCGTTCGTCCGGTCGACCTCGATTGAAAAGGTCATTGAGATCACGCAGTCCCTTGGTCGCAGCCAGCCATCGACACGCCTGGTAACGGTTCCTATCGGTGACCTGCAACGGATCATCGCGATTGCGTGCGACCCAGAACTTCGCATCGTCCTCTACCGTCGTCTGATGTTGCGTGTCGCTGAGGCGATCGCTTCCGAGTACGGGGCTGGCGCACTGGTCACCGGAGAGAGCCTCGGGCAGGTTGCATCTCAAACGCTGGAGAACATCCGAACGATCGAGTCGGCCGTCAAGATTCCGATCTTCCGGCCACTCATCGGGATGGACAAGCTCGAAATCATCGAGCAAGCCGAACAGATTGGTACGGAGATTATCTCGCGGACGCCAGACGATGATTGCTGCGCGGTTTTCATTCCGAAACATCCGGCAACTCACGCGTCAATTGAGGAAGCGGAGGCAGCCGAAGCGCCGCTCGACCTTCTGGACCTGGTCGATCGGGCGCTGGAGCAGCGTACAGTGTTTGAGGGAAATCCGGCCAATTGGAATGTGATGACTGCGCTTAGCACAGACCGGATCAGCAGTGCGATGTTGACCGTGGATGACTAGTCGACGGTTTCGATTTCGCCATCCTTCGTCCAAATCGGTATCATCTGGACGAATTGTTGGTGTGGACGCCCACACATGCGACGAGTCAACTCGCTCGACAAGAGGCATCGGATGACCGGGCCGTGTCACGAAAGGCACTGATGGAACCCTCGGACTCGAAAATCCCCCTGTTTACCACAGATGGAACTGACCCTGTCGAGGAGCAATCGGAGCCATTCAAACGCGTTGGCTGCACCATTCTGACCGCACTCCTGGTATTGCTCCTCGTTATCTGCGTCATCTACTTCATCACCGGCATCGCAGCGATGGGACTCAACTTCTGGCAAGCGATGCGCTAGCCCCGTTGAGACAGAGACGACCCTGGACACACAACGGAACGTGCTTGGCTAATCGGACCCCATCATTCGCCGAAACCAGGACCGTCGATTAGCGTCCGCTGCAGCTTTAGCAACGCGCTCCGATTCGATTTCCTTTTCTAGCGTGGTCATCCGTTGTCGTAAGGTGTCGCGCTCAGAAACCAGATCGGAGATTCGGTCACTATCTCGTGATGCCTGCAGTTCTCCCAACCGTTCCACCTGCTGCTCAAGCGAGTGAATCTGGTCGACAAAGGGCTGCAGCCATTGGCCACCGTTGATCCAGGCAACGATCTGTCTGTCCTTCTCGCGGC
Organism: uncultured Chloroflexia bacterium; assembly: GCA_963785465.1. GTDB lineage: Bacteria > Chloroflexota > Chloroflexia > Thermomicrobiales > Thermomicrobiaceae > CALAGB01. Next base: position 103,557 of record CAWAVM010000001.1, read on the forward strand.
CCTGCTGGCGTAGGAAAGCGACCTCATCTCGAAGATGTCTGAGCAGATCGATGTCACCGTCGCGGATGTTGGAGCCGGCCGTACCGGCTTCAGAATGAGCGCCGGCCTCGTCCTCAATCGGCTCCGGCTCTTCCTCGGCATCTCCTGTCTGATCTTGCTCAGAGCTCATCTCGACATCGTCGGACGTCTCGCCTTCAGATTCAGGCTGTGAAAAGTCTGCAGCCTGCTCATCCAGCACCGGCACTTCAACAGTTTCTCCGTCAGTCTCGGCCGCAATAACATCCTCAGCCTGCTCTTCGGAGTCGATGATCAACGCCTCTTGATCTTCAGAGTTTGCATCGAGCACTTCAGTCTCGTCAGTGGCGGGCAGTGCGTCGTACGGAGCCGGCTCATCGACTTGACGTTCGATCTCCGCCGGCTGAGCAGCCTGCTCTGGCGTTTCTGATTCCTCAGCAACGCGATGCTCCTCGCCGGGGGCGGCTCCTTCCAGATTCATAGACTCCTCGGCGGCCAACGACATGGGCGACTCAGATTCTGGGGCGGAGAGTGCTTCTGGCTCGGCAGCCTGCTCCGCATCTCCTTCTCCGGAATCAGAAACTGCGATTCCCGCGAGTTCTTCCTCAGAATCAATGACGGGTGTTTCGGCGACAAAAGTCTCAGATTCTAGAACGTCCAGCTGCCCTTCATCAGCTTCGGCCATCACATCCCGTTCGGCAGCCTCCGTGACAGGAACCTCTGGCTCAGCGACTTCCGACATCACCGTGTCGGCTGGCGCGAATTCAGGCGAGGGGGATTCGTCCGTATCGGGCTCGGCATCCAATTCGAACTGGTCAATCGCGGTCTCAAGCTCAGAAGGGCCGGCAGGCGTCGATTCGGCCACCAGATCTTCCAATTCCTCGTTGGTTGCTGCGGCCTCTTGATCGAATGTAGATGTAGCGGCGGCCTTGTCTCGTTGTTCTTCGGACAGAGGCGAATCGATATCCGTCACGATAACCTGCTCGAGAACGGTTTCTGAAATGAATTGATCGAAGTCAGTGGCAGACTCATCCACAGCCTGGGATGCCTCTGGAGCCACCTCTGGTGAGGCATGTTCCTCGTCAACGTCTTCCCATGATTCTTGCTTGGCTTCGCTGGAACTTGGCTCTTGCTCAGCAGGACTAGAACTGTCGCCAATCGCCAGAGCATCCTGTGCAGACTGCTGCTCAGTCGTGGCTTCTAATTCGATGGAGGAGTCTAATCGGTCGATCGATTCCTCAACACCCGGTTCTCCGATACCAGTCTGACCGACAGACAAATCTGGAGTCATCATCTCTGTGATCTGACCGCTCGTAACCGGAAGATCCTCTGAAAAAAACGCAGACAGCTGATCTTCGGTCGGGACTTCGGCGGTAACACGCTCGTCGACGAACTCTTCCGCTGGGATCAACGATGGTTCGTCCTGAAATTTAGTTAATTGATCTGGTTCCAGGTCCACCGGGGGCTCTTCCGAGACGAACGGTTCCTCCTCCTCCGCAATCTCCGCGACGAATGAGCCCTCTGGTTCATTCTCGATCTCGCTGGATACTTCCTCGAACGGGCTCGGTGGTGTTTCCGTAACCAGTGAGGCAGGAGGGACCGCAGATGCTGACGTTCCATTCATCTCCGCACTACGAGAACGGGCGAGGTTGTCGAGCACGACATACCAGCGTCCGTGCATGCGGTACGCCTGGAGTGACTTTCGGGCAATACGACGACGAATTGAATCCAGGGCTTGTGAAGACAGTTCGAGCCGATGAGCTGCCGAAAGGGATGTTCGAGCTTGCCCATCGAGATCGATCGACGATGCCGTCTGTCGCAGGATGTCACGCCCTTGCGCGGAGAGTTGTAGATCCCGCGGCTGTCCGATCAGATGAAGAGGCAATCGCCAGCTTCGATCGTCGGCGGCGGCACGCAGCAGCTCAGCAAACTCATGAGCGGCCTCTGAACCACTCGATCGGAGTTCCATCCCAAGCAGGGTCAGAGTGCCGACGACCAAATAGGCGTCGGATCCTGGCGCCGCCAGAATCTCAAGTCCTTCAAAAAGCTCGCCCGGTGTGAGCATGCGAGATGATTTCGCACCATGCTCATCAATCTCAACCGTTTGAATCTCGTCTTCGTCACCCACGACGATACCGACGGACCAGACGTGATCGACACCGTCGCGCCCAATATACGTGGCGCGGTTTTGCGGGCGGAATGACACTCCGATAAGACCGAAACGATCGTCTTCCAAGCTAATGCGGGATGGATCCATAGTCCTTTACCCTCAATCCATTCGACTCACTGAGACTAGCAACCGTCGGATATCAGATACTGCTGACGTCGGCTTCATCCGATGCCGCGTATGGGCGCAAGGCACTTGTAAGCTCATCCGGATCCACGAGCTTCTGCCGCCGGTCAAGCGGGTTTTCATACACCTTGAATCGGCGTTCCTTGACAAGACGTGCCATCGTCACCTTGCTGATACCGAGCTGCTCTCGGGCTTGCTTCAACGGAATGAGCCGTTGCTTGCCCAAGGGTGGGCTCCTCTCTCCAACACTATTGACTTGAAGACAAGATAACATGTCCGTACGCATAGGTCAAGATAGGTCTTGCAAAGTCAACACGTTGAGGCCGACGTTCCAAAATTCGTCTGTCAGACCTCGATCGAGTCGAACGGACGCCGGATCGCCACGTTGCTGGACACTGTGTTCGTTCAGAGGTCCTTCCTGTCCGTGCACCCGACAGCGGAGGCGCAAGCGTTGACTGAGGAGAGTAATCGGTATCCGCGAAATACAGAGAGCAGCCGATGGTGGAATCGCGGCGTTATCACCCGGCTCCGACGTCTTTCGGCTCGACTATTTCGGCCGATCGGCATACCTGGCCCAAAGTCCACAATTCTACAAACAGATGATGGTCAGGGTTTTCGAACGAGTCTACGAAATAGGGCCGGTCTTCCGGGCTGAGCCTCACGACTCACCACGGCATCTCAATGAGTTCCTATCGGTTGACGCCGAGATGGGGTTCATCACGGACCACACCAGCGTGATGCAGGTCGTGAACAAGGCGATCACCGGCATGATCGAAACGCTGCAGCAAACAGATGTGTTTGACATAACAGTTTCCAGTCACGAGCGTCTCTGCTCGCTGTCCGAGATTCCGTCGATTCCCTTCTGGGAGGCCATGGAGATGATTGGACGAGAAGCAAGTAAAGATCTTTCCGGCGAACCGGACCTGGCGCCATCGCACGAGCGCTGGCTAGGCGACTGGGCCCGGAACGAGCACGGCTCAGATTTTCTATTCGTGACTGGCTATCCCATGAATAAGCGGCCGTTCTACACGCATGCGGATCCGGAGCACCCGGCGTATTCCAACAGCTTTGATCTGCTGTTTCGAGGACTCGAGATCGTAACCGGTGGCCAGCGGCTGCACCGTTACCAGGATTACTCAGCCGCCTTGAGCGACCGCGGACTGCACCGGAAGTTGTACGACAGCTACCTGGAGGCGTTCAAATATGGGATGCCACCACATGGTGGATTTGCTCTCGGCATTGAACGTTGCGTGGCTCGACTGACTGGGGTCAGCAACGTGCGGGAGACGACGCTGTTTCCGCGCGATCTGCACCGCCTGACACCGTAGCACGTCGAAGATCCGCGCGAGCGAGCCGAAGAAGGCCCCCAAATGGCTCGCTCGTGCCAGGCTTCGGAGTTATTCTAGTCGTCACGCCCCGACT
>CAWAVM010000002.1:0-48904 GCA_963785465.1 uncultured Chloroflexia bacterium
CCTGCCGTTCGAGCATCGCTTTGAGGATCGCGAGCGTTTCGACTTGGCGTCGAGGCCGAGCGATGGCCGGGCCGACACAGGACGGCGGAGCCAGAACAGCCGCACTGCCTGATCAGGTCTCGCGTTCCGCGCAATCACTCATCATGCAGGTCGTAGAGTCGCGGACCGAATCCGAGCCGCCGGGACCCAGTCATAAATAGATATGGTCGCACGATCGGTAAAGGGCGATCGAACCTGCGGATAGAGCCTGACGTCTCGCGGGCGCACATCAGGAAACAAGGCGCGATATTCTGCAGCGCGTTTGAGAGTCCGCGTACGGCCCCTTGCAGTTCCGCTTCGCGCATTCGTCCGCTGATGTCTGGCGGCAGCGGAAGCCAGTAAGCGCTGGTGCGCATCTGTTCCTCGGGCAGATGAATTTTGCCCCAGCCCACGTTCGTGAGTGTGAAGCTGATCTTCTTGAACTGCGTCACGATCGCGCCAACGAGTACTTCACCGTGGTAGCGCGGAGCCGATGGCTCTCCATCGGAAACTGCTCGATCACCTGCACCCGAACCGAGAGACTGGCGTCGGTGTAGTAGTCGACGTGGACCGAATGGACGTAGGCCTTCTTCTCGTCCCAGTTGAGACGTTCGACGTGATATTGCTGCCCTTCATGAATGTAGATCGCGTCGGTATGCACAAGCATCGGAGCGGCAAAGGTGTCCACTTCAGCGATCACGCGAGCGCGTGATTTGTCGCCGACGTCGATGATGTCTACGTTTGCCCGCGCGGCGGTCCGTAGGCTAATCTCCTCGGCCGGGTATGTATCGGCCGTCCAATACCAGGTTTCGCCGGAATGATGGAGAATACCTTCGTCCGCCAGAAAGTCGAGCATTTCGAGCGGTTCAACCCGGCCGAATTGATCGCCATTGTGAAACGGAAGTTCGAACGCGGCGCACTTCAGATGGTCAACCAGGATCAGTAAGTTATCCGGTTGATTACCGTGTTCTGGCCGGCTGCCGAAGAAGTAATCGGGATGCTGCACGATGAACTGATCGAGCGGAGCCGAGGATGCGACCAGCACCGCGAGCGAAACGCCCTCGCGGCGACCGGCGCGTCCGGCCTGCTGCCAGGTGCTGGCGATCGTACCAGGATATCCAGTCATCACGCAGGCATCGAGCGAGCCGATATCAACGCCAAGCTCCAGGGCGTTGGTTGACACTACAGCGCGCACCGTTCCGTCCCGCAACCCACGCTCGATGTCGCGCCGTTGACGGGGCAAATAACCTCCACGGTACCCTCTAACACCATCCGGCATACCGAGCCTGGTCGGAAGCGCTTCCCGCAGATACGTAAGTAGGACCTCCGCTGTGACGCGTGCCCGCGCAAAGACAATGGTGTGAACATTCTTGCGAATAAGCTCGGTGGCGATCGCGGTGGCCTCCAGCGTCGATGAACGCCGTATGCCCAGTTGCCGATTCACTACCGGCGGATTGTAGAAGGCAATTTCGCGCCGACCGTGCGGTGCGCCGTCTTGGTCGATCACCGTCACAGGCTCCTCGATCAAATGCTCGGCAAGCTCACGCGGATTGGCGATCGTCGCCGACGCCAGAATGAATACCGGCGACGAGCCGTAGTGGGCGCAGATGCGTCGCAGTCGCCTGATGACGTTGGCGACGTGTGAGCCGAAGACGCCGCGATAGCCGTGCATTTCATCGATCACGACGAAGCGCAGTTGCTCGAACAGGCTGTGCCATTTCGTGTGATGCGGCAAAATCCCGGAATGCAGCATATCTGGATTGGTGATGACGACGTGTCCCGCGGTGCGTATCAGTCGCCGAACGTTGGCGGGAGTGTCTCCGTCGTACGTGTGCGTCTTGATGTCGGCTCCGGTCGCCTCGATAAGGCCGTGGAGACTCGAGTATTGATCCTGCGCCAGCGCCTTGGTCGGAAAGAGATACAGCGCTCGTGCCGTGAAATCGCTCATGATGGCGTTGAGCACTGGTAGGTTGTAGCACAGCGTCTTGCCGGAAGCCGTGCTCGTTACGATCGCCGTATTCTGACCCGAAGCAACACTGTCGAAGGCCGCCGCCTGGTGCGAATAAAGACTGGCGACGCCGCGCGCGCGTAAAGCTTCGACCAGCGATGGATCGAGATCGGGTGGGAACTCCGCCGTCGAAGCAGGGATCGCCGGAATCGAACGCCAGGTCGCGATATTCGGAGCAAATCGGGGATCTGATCGGAAGTCCTCGATCGCTTCGGAAACGGACAATCGATTCCTCCCTACGACAGGATGGACGCTCTATTCCGACAAAGAGCCGAACTCACGCCAGTCCAGCGAACAAACGTTCTGGGCACGTGGACCAATTATAGCAACGATGACTCTGAAGGGATGACTGATGGCCTACTGTCCGGTGAAACATCCAGCCTGGACCCGGCCAGATGACCGGAAACGTGTGTAGGACGTTGTCTCTCCCCAGATCGTCCACGACCGCGTAAACTACGTCGCATCGTCACAGAACACACCGTGTGGTAAGGAGGCGCGGCGGCCATGCTGTCGTCGACGGCGGATCAACGAGACGGCAGGCAATTGGGCGGGCTCTGGCGACACCGCGATTTCCGCAAGCTGTGGGTGGGCGAGACGATCTCGCTGCTCGGCTCGCAAGTCACACTGCTGGCGCTGCCGCTCACCGCGGTCCTCACCTTGCACGCCGACGCGGCCCAGATGGGGTACCTGACCGCGGTCCAGACCGTGCCCTTCCTGGTGGTCGGGCTCTTCGCCGGAGTCTGGGTCGACCGAGCCCGGCGCCGGCCGATCATGATCGCAACCGACTGCGGCCGCTTCGTCCTGCTCCTGATCGTGCCGCTGCTGGCCGTCACGGGTCGCCTGACCATGAGTTCTCTTTACCCGATTGCCTTCCTGGTCGGCATCATGACGGTCTTCTTCGACGTCGCCTACATGGCGTTCCTGCCAACGCTCGTCGGGCGCGAACAGTTAGTTGAGGGCAACGCCAAGCTGGAGATAAGCCGCTCAGGGGCACAGATCGCCGGACCAGGGCTCGCTGGCCTCTTGGTCAGGTTAGTCACCGCGCCAGTCGCGGTCGCAGCCGACGCCGCCTCCTTCCTGACCTCGGCTCTCTTCCTGTTGGGGATCCGCGCCCCGGAGCCGCCGCCGGTCACCCACGGTTCGCGACGGAGCGTCCGCCACGACATCGCCGAGGGGCTGCGGTTCGTGCTCGGGAACACGCTCCTGAGGTCAATCGCGAGCTGTACTGCGACGTCCAACTTCTTCGCCAGTGCCATGCTCGCCATCGTCATCCTTTATCTCACCCGCGACCTGGGCATCGGACCGGGGCTGCTTGGTCTGATCTATGCGACCGGAAACCTTGGTTACCTGTTAGGCGCATTCCTCGCGGACCGGGTATCGGTTCGCATCGGCGCGGGCCCAACCATCATGGCATCGGCGACCCTGTTCGGGATTAGTGCTTTGCTCGTGCCCTTGGCGAACGGACCGCGCCTTCTTGTCGTCAGTGTGCTCGTCGTTTCGCGCCTGCTCAGTGGCCTCGCGAACCCGCTCTACAACGTCACTCAGGTCAGCTTGCGTCAGCGGATCACACCGGACCGCCTGCTAGGTCGGATGAACGCGAGCACCCGCTTCCTGATTTGGGGTGTCCTCCCGATCGGATCACTGCTCGGCGGATGGCTCGGCACCGTGCTCGGGCTCCGGTCCACGCTGTTCATCACGGCAGTCGGTCAACTGCTGGCCTTCCTCTGGGTCTGGTTCTCGCCGGTGCGCGGTCTGCATGAGCAGCCACCTCCGGCCGAGGCGGGGATCGCCAATCCAGGGGCATCCTGAGCAGGACGTGTGTCTGCAGAGCGGTCAGACCATTCAGGGTTGAACCCAATAGCACCGTGGGGAAGGTCAGCTTCCCAAATACGTTACAAGTCATTGGCCAAGCTCAATCCAGCCTGCATACGATTTGCTCGACGAGCTCAAACGCACGCGCGCCGATCTCAGAATCAACCGTTTCGAGCGACGGATAGTCATCCGTTTGGACACTCGCAACATGAAGCTCGTTATTCGAGATGTCCTTGACAGCAAGCATCGGCAAGCCATAGATGGCGCAAACCTGGGCGACCGCCGCAGCTTCCATATCTTCGCAAAGCGATCCGTGCCGGTCATGCAGTCCTACGATTCGAACGGGATCCTGAGTCCAACAGTCGGCCGACGCGACGATCCCGCTGTGAACCGACGGCGCACGCTCTTCGTTCGTCGACCAGGGCCAGGGTTCGGGTTTCCACGTCCCGGCGATTTCATCGGCTATCTCGAGGAGAGACTGATCAGCAGCAATGACGTCGGTCACGATCGTTTGGCCATTGACCTGGTAACGAAATCCAGCATAGCGTTCTTCACCACTCGGCAGGATCGTCAGCGACAGGTGAGCCACGACACCGGTACCGATCACCACGTCTCCTGGGTGGATATCTTCCCGATGCGCCCCGGCACATCCGAAATTGAGCACGAGCGACGGGCGTTCCGCCGCCAGCAGAGCGGAAATCGCCGCGGCGGCGTTGACCATGCCGATTCCGGTTGCCATCGCGACGACCTGCCGCCCGCGGAGCGTGCCGCGATGAATGATCCAGGCGCCGACCGGCTCGCTGGTTAGATTGTCAATCCGAACGAGCGCGTGATGCAGCTCCGCGTCCATCGCCGCGATCAGTGCGATCGGACGTGAAATTTCATCTGTGTGACTCTGATTTGTCATGCTCACTGTCCTCTAAGCTTTTCGAGAGTTGCTCACATTGAACCGAGCGTCGGCGCGGGCGTCAATCGTCGATCCGACGAACATGGTCCTGCGCGCCAACGTGAAATCCGCCTTGACCGCAGGTCTTTATCCGTGGGAAACTGTAGCCGATCCGTTCGATCGGGTCACGAAAGCTGTCCTCAATTGTCGTGAAGCGACAGCGGGTATCGGCTCCTTATCGGGTCGATTCACGCGGGGGAACACCGGTGAAATTCCGGGGCTGTGCCGCAACTGTGACGCTGGGCCGTTGCCCGGCGAAGCCAGATCGCCCATCGCTGTCGCGTCCAACTGCTCCTCGAGCGAAGGAGAAAGGACGCCCCATGCGCATCTCCCTCCGAGAGTAATCCTCCAATCTGGTCGATACCAGTTTTTCGCCATCCGCGAACGTTGCGCGCGGATCATTGGAGGATTCAAGTGAAACCGCGTCTTCTCGCATGTTTGCTCATCGTCGCGCTCGTTGCTAATTCATTGGGAGCGATTTCGGCGTCGGCTTCTCCCAATACTCGGGCGGTTGGTCCGGCGATAGATTGGCTCCGTTCTCAGGAACAACCAAACGGTGGCTACGCTGGATTCAGCGGATCGACCGATCCTGGAACCACCGCCGACGTCGTACAGGCCATCGCCTCGACGGGAATCGATCCAAACACGGTCTCCGATGGGGGACCATCGTTGATTGAGTTCTTGAAATCTCAGTCTTCGAGCTACAGCACCACCGTCGGAGGAGCCGCGAAGATTACACTGGCTGCAGTCGCCGCGGGAAAGGATCCGCGGGACTTCGCCGGACTGAATCTGGTGCAAAGCATCCTGTCTCATTATGACCCATCAACCGGGCTTTTCGATCCTCAACTCTATGTGCATGCCTATGCGTTATTGGCACTTTCGGCGGCCGGTGAAACGGTCCCAGAGCAAGCCGTTAATGCGCTTGAACAACATCAATCTGCTGACGGCGGCTGGGCGTTTACGGGAGCGACCGAACCCGGGCAAGCCGACAGCAACACGACTGCCGTCGCGGTCGAAGCACTCGTCGCGATCGGCCATGCCTCATCACCGTCGATCCCCAGAGCGATGAACTACCTGGCTGCGCTAAAAGCAGACGATGGGCTCTATGCCTATCAGGCGACCGCTGGTACCCCGCTGGTCGGCGACGCTAATTCGACGGCGCTCGTCATTCAGGCGATGCTGGCAACCGGTCAATCAACTGACTCGCCTGAGTTAGTGTCGGCGACAACTGCTCTGAATACGCTGCGCGTAAGTGACACGGGAGCCTTTGCCTACAGAATCGACACTCCAGGGGGCAATCTCCTCGCGACGGTTCAGGCGCTTCCGGCACTGGAGGGAAAGCCACTACCAATATGGCCAGTTCACGCGCCCGGCCGCACCCTCGACGAGGCCAAAACACCTTCGACTCCTGGCGATTCCCATCTCTGCGTCTATTTTGATCAGACCGGTCATAACGCTTGTCAGGGATTTTTGGCGTACTGGCAGCACTTTGGTGGCGTCGATGCGTTTGGTTACCCGCTGACGGAGGAATTCACCTTCGTCGATCCAGTAACCGGGCGTCCGACTACGATGCAATATTTCGAACGTGCCCGATTCGAGTGGCATCCCGGGTCCGCGCCACAACGGTATGACGTTCAGCTTGGATTACTCGGGTCGGAGATACTCACCAAACCATGAACCGGGTTTCGTGTCGCCATTCGATCTCTCGTCTGCTCGGTGTTCGAGTCGTTGCCGTGACGCTAATTTCGATTCTGGTCGTAGTTACTGCGGCCGGCAGCGCTGCTTCCGCAACAACCCTCAATGCCGCGGGGTTGGTCATCAAACATGGCGATGGTAGTGTGCTCTACTACTATGTCCAGTTCAGTGAGTCCGAAATCACCGGCACTCAACTGCTTGAACGAGCAGGGGTATCCATCGATATTACCCCGTACGCCGGAATGGGCGAGGCGATCTGCAGGATCGATGGCGAAGGCTGTCCATCGACCAACTGCTTCTGTAAGAGCTACACGAATCCGGCAATCTACTGGCGCTATCACCGACTGACCTCAGATGGTAGTTGGGTGACGGTACCATCCGGACCGGATCAACGAAAGGTCCACAACGGCGATGTCGATGGTTGGTCGTGGTCCGCGCAAGACAACGATCTTCCGTCAGTCACCCTTTCCCAGATTGCCAAGATCAATGGGGTAACCGGAACGACGACAACTCCTCCGCCAAGTGTGACGTCAGCTATAAACACGGCTGCGCCCACGACTTCACCGACACCGGATCAGCGGCCGAAAGCCTCTCCCGCGGCCCTGGGAGTCGTGGTTCAAACGTCGGGTCAGACCGCCAAAATTCAACCAGCTGCCAACGCGCAGAACACAGGTGATAAGAGCTACGTCTGGTTCGGCGCAGGGCTCGCCCTGATGTTTGCGGTGGGGTTCGTCGCCATCGGTCGCCGTCGGAGGAGCGGTCGATGACCACGTCCACGAACCCTCTTCCCTGGATCATATGGGGATTCGCCGTCACGCTCGTTACGATTGCGACTCGAAATCCGCTCTATCTGGCGCTCGTGTTGTCGGCCACCGCTGTCGTCTACCTGTCTCGCCGCCCAAAGTCTGGAAGTAAACAAATCTGGAGCATCGTCATTCGGGTCGGATTGCTGGTGGCTGGGGTGAGCGTCTGTTTCAACCTATTGACAGCGCACTCGGGGGACCAGATTCTCGTTCGAATCCCTGGCGCGGTCCCCATCATCGGCGGCGTGATAACTGCCAACGCTCTCGTGTACGGTGTCTCTTCCGCGCTCGCCATTTTGTCGTTGATCATTGCTGCCGCGACCTTCGGATCAATCGTCGACCGTGCCTCGTTGCTCCGTTCTGTTCCTCAGTCGCTGTCATCGGCGGGAGTTGCTGCCGTTATCGGATTGAGCTTCTTCCCCCAAACGCTGGTGTCTCTTCGCGAGGTCCGCGAGGCACAGGCGGCACGCGGATTTCGCATTCGGTCCGTGCGAGACATTCGACCACTGGTTGTCCCGGTCCTGTCGCTGGGACTGGAAAGTGCGTTTAGTCTGGCCGAAGCCATGGAAAGCAGGGCCTTTGGTGGCGAACCACGCTCATCCAGATCCAAGCCCTGGCTGTTCGTCACCGGAATCTTTCTCGCGATCATCGCGGTTAGCCTGATGATCAGTGGTCGTGTGGTGGGTGCCGCGCTGTTCTCCGTCGCAAGTGTTGGGCTCATCGCGATAGGTTTGATCGGGTCTCCGACCTCCCGCACGTCATATCGTCCATCTGTTTGGCGACCCGGAGATTGGATGATGCTGGTCTTTGCCGCTACATCATTCTCAATATTCGGAATCGCCATCCTGTTCTTCTCGACGTCGGTTGAATGGTCACCATTTCCAACACTTCGCACGCCCGTCTTCAACCCTCTCCTTGGCGTGGCATGTTTACTATTGGTTGCACCAGCTCTGACGGCGAGCGAAACACGATGATCTTCTTCGATGGAGTCACATTTCAATACCCTGGTCAGGCAATTCCCGCTGTCGCCGACATCGACTGGCGCGTCGATCGAGGTTCAATCGCGCTGGTCACAGGGCCCTCCGGCTCGGGCAAGTCGACGCTCTCTCGTTGCATCAACGGCCTGATTCCGCATTTTCACGGTGGCCGGTTCGGCGGTAACGTCATGGTCGACGGGCTGGAGACCACTCGCCACTCGACCGCGGTTCTGAGCCAACACGCTGGCTTCGTCGCACAGGTTCCGGAATCACAGACAGTCACCGAGCGAGTTGAAGATGAAATCGCTTTCGGTCTCGAGAATCTTGGCATCGCCCGATCCACAATGAGACTTCGCGTCCAGGAGATACTGGACCTGCTTCGGCTCGACGCTCTTCGGACGCGACTGTTAGGGACGCTGTCCGGTGGTGAACGTCAGCGAGTCGTTATCGGTGCCGCGATGGCAATGCGACCACCGATTCTCGTGCTTGATGAGCCAACGTCGCAGCTCGATCCGTCGAGCGCGGAAGAGGTTCTGGCGATCCTGCAGCACATGAACCACGAGCTTGGGACGACAATAATGATGACCGAGCATCGTCTTGATCGCGTGCTCGGCATCTCGGATCAGCTTCTCATCATGAGTAAGACCGGAAAAGTCGATGCGGCAGGTCCGATGACGGGAGGTGCTCGTGCAGTTGCCCACCCATCCTCCGTTGTTGCAGGTGGCCAATGAGCTGGGGTGGGACCCAACACCACTCACTGTGCGGGAGGCAAAGAAGTTCAGCCTGCCAGCACTGCCTCGAGACGGTTCGGGCCATCGACAAAAACATACCCTGCACTCAAACGGAAAGTCGTCCATCGAATTCGACAACGTCTCGTTCAGTTATCAGCAGGAAAGCGTGCTCGAGGGCCTTTCAACGGAGTTGCATCCTGGCTCAGTGACCGCGCTGATGGGCCGAAATGGCAGCGGCAAGACAACAATGCTCAAACTGATGAACGGCTTACTTCGCCCCAGCCATGGGCGGATTCGCCTGGATGGTCGAGACATCACCAATTCATCGACGACTGACCTTGCCGGAACAGTGGGCTACCTACCCCAGAACGCCGCCACTCTTCTGTTCAATGATTCCATCGAAGAGGAGTTGCGATTCACGCTCCGGTGCCGGCGGCAAACGGCCGACATTCCGGCCACGCTGGCACGATTCGACATTTCTGACCTCGCGGCTCGCAGCCCACTCGATTTGTCAGGTGGGGAACGGCTTCGCGCGGCACTCGCCGCCGTGCTGATTGGACAGATTCGAGTCCTTTTGCTCGACGAACCGACACGGGGAGTCGACGCATTCCTAAAACAACGGCTGGGCCGCGCCCTCCGAGAACTGGCAGACGACGGCGTGACAGTGGTCGTTGCCACTCACGACGTCGATCTCGTTGCCGAATTCGCCGATCGAGCTATTATCCTCGGAAGCGGAGATATCGTGGCTGACGGCTCACCGTATGACGTAATGCCCGGTTCAATGGTCTTCGCGACGCAAATCAATAAAGTCTTCGGGGGCAGCTTCCTCACGGTCGCAGACGTGGTGCATGCGTATCCTCCCGAGCAGAGAGTCTGACACGTCGCCATAAACGACTGAGTCTCCTTTGAACATTGGATTGCTCGCTGGTGGTGGGTCCGACAACCTGAGGTTATTGCCGAGGTTGATCGGTTCCCCGTATACTGGCGGTGTTGATCCCCATCGCATTGAAGAAATCTCTTGAATCATCGGTCCGTGCGGCCAGGAGGTTGGCCCCGAATGAAACTTGTAGTCGCGGTCGTTCAAGATGAAGACGCCGACAATCTGGTTCACGCGATCGTCGGGGGAAATTTTCGAGTCACCCGAGTGAGTAGCACTGGCAGTCTGCTCCGCACTGGTAACACGAGTCTGCTCGTTGGCGTCGAAGACCAGAACGTCGCACCCGTTATCGAGATCATTCAATCAGTGTGCAAGCGCCGCACTCAGATCGCGGTTCCCTATTCCCCTGCGCTGGAGCCTGGCCTGCTGTATTTGGCAGAGAACTTCGAAGTCGAGGTCGGCGGTGCCATCATTTTTGTCCTCACGGTCGAACGCTACGAGCGTCTTTGATCCCGATATTGACCGATTTATTTGTTGACCTGAACGCTCATGGACGTTATCATTGAAGTCGATTTAGAACATTCATTCTAAACTTTGAATCGGTGGAGCAACGGAAAGAGGCGAAGGCGAATGGCTGAACGAGATCGCGCGATCGAGCTTGCGATGTCGCAGATAGAGCGTCAATTTGGCAAGGGCTCGATCATGAAGATGGGCGAGGCGTCGTCTCGCATGCATATCGATTCGATTCCGACCGGCTCGATCGCTTTGGATATGGCTCTTGGCGTCGGCGGAATTCCGCGCGGCCGCATCACCGAGATTTACGGACCTGAATCGAGCGGTAAGACGACCCTTGCTCAGCACATCATTGCAGAGGCTCAGCAACTGGGGGGCGTTGCTGCGTACATCGACGCTGAGCACGCCTTTGATCCGATCTACGCTGAACGTTGCGGCATTAACCTTACCGACCTCCTTATTTCACAGCCCGACACTGGTGAGCAGGCCCTCGAGATCGTCGAAACGCTCGTTCGTAGCGGCGCGATCGACGTCATCGTGATCGACTCGGTCGCCGCGCTCGTTCCCCGCGCTGAGATCGATGGCGACATGGGCGACTCCCACGTCGGGTTGCAGGCACGGCTCATGAGCCAGGCACTTCGTAAGCTGACCGGCGCTATCAGCCGTTCGAAGACAGCAGTCGTCTTCATCAACCAGTTGCGAATGAAAATCGGCGTCATGTTTGGCAATCCTGAAACGACAACCGGGGGCAACGCGCTGAAATTCTACGCGTCAGTCCGGTTGGACATTCGCCGAATTGAGGCGATCAAACAGGGAACCGATTCGATTGGCATTCGCGCCCGGGTGAAAGTGGTCAAGAACAAAGTTGCGCCGCCATTCAGGCAAGCCGAGTTCGATATTATGTACAACGAAGGGATCTCGGCTGAAGGAAGCATTCTTGATGTCGGCGTTGATCTCGGTGTGCTCCGTAAGAGCGGCGCCTGGTATTACATGGCTGATGAGCGGCTCGGTCAAGGGCGGGAGAACGCCAAAGAGTTCTTGCGTGCCAACGCAGATCTCATGCAGGATGTCGAAGCGCGCATTCGGGCAACATCGCCCGAGTTGCAGGCACGTATCAAATACGATGGTGCGGCGGCTGAGAATGGCGTGGTCGACGAAGTCGTGAGCTAACCCGTCTAACTCTTCCCGTTGAAACGTAGAGAGCGCCTGCGGATTCGCGGCGCTCTTTTCATTCTTTCAATTCTCGATCGACTAACAGCCCGTCACCGCCGGCGGAAACATTTACGATCTGCGCCGACGAATACGCCAGCAGAATCATCCCGAACGTGGTCAACGTAATGCCTCCACCGAGAAAAAAGCGTCCTTCAATCGCCGCTGGCCAACTCTCGCCAAAGAAAATCGACGCGGCTGTAATCGGAATGACAGATTGTAGTCCGGCAACCAGCGGCACGATCGTCGTGGCTCGTCCAGTCTGCAGTGCGCGAACCTCGTCAGAAAATGCGACAAGCGATGTGACGCCGGCCGCGACAATAAGAAGTATCAGCGGCAATAGTTTCGAGAACGACAGCAAATCCGAAACCCCTTTGGTGTAAAGACTGCTCGCGGCATAACCAAGCCCCGCTCCGATTCCGCTCAGGTAGGCTGCTGGTGATTTCGTGACTCTTCGCAGGACGTCGGGGAAAAAGATGGTTGGAACGATCACGAGGGTCAGAATGATCCAACCAAGCAGGCTTGGGGCCGCTTTGCTGACAGATGGTGATGTCGTGCCGACCGCGATTATGCCGAGGCCGATCGCAACGATCCCAATGGCCTCACGACCTTCAAGTTCCTCTCCGAGGCGCCATCTCGCAAGCACGAGCATAATCCCAAATCCCGCGGCGTAGATGACACGAGCGAGGGTCACCGAAATCTGCGTCAGCGCTGCGAGTTCAAAGAGCCAACCAAGAATGCCGAGACCAATAGCCCAGCTACCCGTGGCGCGCACCACGACTTTGGCAGTCAACGAGGTACGGCCACGATCGTTCGGCTCCGCGCGTGCGGCGAGAGCGAGCAAGATGATGCTAACGTTGTAGGAGAGCGTCGCGACCAGCATCAGTGCGATTCCGAGCACGAATCACCACCCACTAATTGTTTGATAGTTTAATTTCAAGAAGGTTTTCACCACATTCGAATCTGTCGAAGTTCGCCGTCGGCAGGTTGGGTTGACCGGAAGACCGTCCTCGAATGGAGGATCTCGGGTTGTTCGCTCTATCGTTACCTCGATTCGCCTTCATCTGGCACAGTGTCGGGTCTAGCCGCATAGTCATTCGTTCGCCGTTTGAAGGCTGCTCAACTCGACGCAGCAGTGAATCTCACGATCAATGGATCCCGCCTACTGAATCACGCACCTAGCGCTTGTATGAAAGTGCGACGTCTGATTGTGCGAGAATACCTCGAATGACGCAAGCGCCGGACATCGGAGTGCAAGTCGTCATGCTCTCGATGATAAGTCGAATGACTTAGTGCTGAACACCATTGCTCCGAACATACGTGTTGGCGGAGTAAAATGGCTGGAGATGGCGATGTGCCGATTGCAGCCGCAAAACGTGCAGTCAGTCCTTTCTGTCGAATATCGTTTGAGTTGAGTTGGGACAGTTCTTGAGGAGAACCAGGGAATGACGTCGTCTAACGTTCCCCTACCTCATTCTTCGCCGATTACACCTTCCAGCGAATCAGCCCTTCCGCTGACTCGAGATGAGGCGAACGAGAAGTCGATCAACGTTGAGTTAGAACCAACAAGGCTACTCGCTTCGACAGTTTCGATATCAACAATCACTAAGGACGCGCCATCCAATGCCGTTGACCATCTTCCATCTCAAAATTCAAATGCGCCGGGTGGGATTAGTTCGCAGCGCCATTTTCGTTCCTGGCGCTTTTTCTGGTGGACAAATATGGTAAGGAATAGCAATCTGCCACGATACCGACTGCCATTCAAAATAATGCTCGCGGCGATCGCATCGTCGTTCAGAAACCAGAAACGAAGTGTTCGCGTGGACACCGCGAAACTAGTCGCCTCAATGCCTGTCCCGCCGGAGGTCCGCGGCATTGAAAATCTTCCGGAAACGCGTCCGTTTGTGATCCTTCCTAACCACTACGAGCGCACGTCCGGTGCCTGGGTTGGCTGGGGCGCGATCGTCATCACCAACGCGATTGCTCGTGCCAGACCAGGCGATTTTCCCATTCGCTGGGTTATGACTTCGACATGGCAAGACTGCTACCTAGGTCCAAAGCGAATTCATCCGAAGTATCTTCACTGGATTCTGCGCCGGATGTCCAATCTCTTCGGCATAATCCTGATGCCGGCCGACGACGTCGATGCGTTCGGCCGCGGGGCGGCGCTACGCGACATGTTTCGAGCGCTGGTTGATCCAGTTGGACAGGTAGTGGCATTTCACCCAGAGGCTGGCGGATTCGAGACCATGATCACGCCACCGAAAGGCATGGGCCGTGTTCTCGCCGCGCTAGACCATCAGCACATTCAGATGATCCCGACAGGTGTCTATGAAGAAAGTGGCCGATTTCAGGTTCGGTTTGGCAAGGCGATCGACCACGGTTCTTTGCAGGGCCTTTCTGACACTGAAGCAACCAATAAAGTCATGCTGCATATTGCGGCTCTGGTGCCGGAACGGACCCGAGGCGATTTTGCTGAACAGTACCGAGAATTGAAAGAACCAGACACCGTTGCCGTCAACACGGCGATCTAGACAGACGTGTTTGACGCTGAGGCCATCGACTACAAAGACGCGAGCTTGGAGGTCGAGACGTTGAATCCGAGCGAGGGTAATCACGCCGACGTTATTGTACTGGGACTTGGAGGAATGGGTAGCGCGGCGGCGGCCCACGTCGCCATGCGTGGCAATTCGGTAATCGGCCTGGAACAGTTCCGTCCAAACCACGACCTCGGATCGTCTCACGGAGAGACCAGGATCATCCGAGAGGCTTACTTTGAGTCACCAGACTACGTTCCCTTGCTTCAACGCTCATACGACCTGTGGCGGGAACTCGAGCAAACAAGTGGGCAAGATCTCATGACCGTCACAGGCGGGCTCAACATCGGCACAGTCGAAAGCGGGTTCGTTTCCGGGTCTACCCGAAGCGCGCGGGAATATGGACTCACGGTCGAGGAGATCGATGCACCGGAGGTACGCCGCCGGTTCCCAGGCTTCCAGATTCCGGACAGTCTTGTCGCGCTGTATGACCCAGCCGCCGGATTTCTACGACCCGAACGTTGCGTTCAGGCACATCTTGACATGGCCAGACAACATGGCGCACAACTGATCTTCGACTCACAAGTTGTAGACTGGGCCGCCGATGGCGCAGGGGTCACCGTCGAGACGAAGACCGATCGCTATTCGGCCGACCGTCTGATCATCACCGCCGGGCCGTGGAGCCAAAGCCTTATCAAGGATTGGGGAGCGCCGCTCGAGGTCTGGCGCATCGTCAACGTTCACTTCGACTCGACCAAGCCCGACCTGTTCTCGCCAACGTCCAGTCCGGTCTTTCTGCTTGAGGTTCCCGAGGGACACTACTACGGATTTCCGGCGCTGCCCGGCCAAGGTGTCAAAATCGGCCGACACGACGTCGGTCAGGTCTGCACACCCGAGAACATCGACCGCGACGTTGCCGACGACGAAGTCGAGATGCTGCGTAACGTTCTCGATACGTACATGCCAGGAGCGTCGGGGCCGGTGATTCGCACACTAACATGCATGTATACGAATACCCCCGATACCCACTTTGTCATTGATCATCACCCTATGATGTCTAACGTCGTATTCGGGTGCGGATTCTCTGGCCACGGATTCAAGTTCGCGAGTGGAATCGGCGAGGCTTTGGCGGACATTGCTCTCGACGGTGCATCGCGATTCGATCTCGGTTATCTCTCAGCACAGCGGTTCGCGAACCTTCAACAATAGACCAACTTCAAACTCTGAACGCAACAGACCCGCGCTTGTGCGCGGGTCTGTGTCAGTCTGTCGAAATTGAGCAGCGACGCGAGTTTACGGACCGATTCGTCTCGCCGTATAGTAGCGCTGCCCCCAGTATGAATCCCACAAGTTGCTTATCGTGACGCCTACGCTCTCGTTGGCCGCACTGATAAACTGACCGTTTCCAATGTAGATACCGACGTGCGAGAGACCCCACTGATAGGTATTCTGTTGGAAAACCAAGTCACCAGGCTGCAAGCTATTGGCATCGACATAGGTTCCGCTCGTAACCTGCGATCCCATGTCACGTGGGAATCCACCACCAGTAACCTTGTTCACGATGTAATAAACGAAGCCAGAGCAGTCAAATCCAGACGGCGTTGTTCCCGCCCAGACATACGGATAGCCCAGATAGTTCATCGCCTCGTTCGCGATTTGCTGTCCGAGCGCACTCGAGGATGTCGCGGCCGCGGCAGGAGCGGTATTGGTCGGGGCAGCCTGCTGACTTGCAGAAGCCTGCTGTGGTTGCTTATCAGTCTTGGCGAGATACGCGTCGTACATCCAGCCTTTCATGCCTTTGTAGTCAACGCCCCACCAAGTGTTCCCGGAGCCGTCTTGCTTGGGACCGTCGGTTACGCTCACCACCGTACCTTCGGGAGCGACACCTTCAACACCGGAATTGTAGCCGACGTCGTAACGAAGGTTTAGCCCGTCGCCATTCGTATTGACGATCTCAGCATTATCTCCAACCGCCAGCCCCGAGGAACTCACGACCGCAGGCGCTGATGCGGCCTGGGCTTCAGCTGTTCCGCTGCCGCCGACGCGAATGAAGTCGCGTGACGAAAACCCGGTTTGTCCCTGGTACGAGATATTGACCCATACCATGCCACCTGGGCCGGTCTGTTCGTCGCCAACGACGCTGGCCGTGGCGCCTTCGGGAATAACCGTCAACGTGTTTGAGTTGACGGTGGCGCCATCGCGTAGGCGCAGCCCGTTGTTGTTGGTTCCTACGATAGTGACGGTCTGACCCGACTTGGTCGCCGCTCGCGTCAGATAATCGCTAACGATCCAGCCCGTTTGCGACCCAACGGTGACGTTGTACCACTGTGATCCATCCGGGGCGCCGGCTGGACCGGCGACTACCGACAACGTTGTTCCGTCTGGATAGGACGTGATGACATTTCCTGAGGAGCTACCGGCGTCTCGCATGTTAACGCCGTCACCGTTCGTGTGAGCTACGACCGCCTCACCACCGCTGATGAGGTTCGTGTCCGCCGCCGCGGGTGCAACCAACGAGGCTGTCACCGTCGAAGCGAGCAGCAACCCGAATAGAAGTTGCCGTCGTTCTCTTCGAACGCCCAATAGACCTTCCCTCCTGAGACCACCGACCAGATGAGGAGCTACTTGTTTGACACGCATTCACGAGTCAATCGCGCGCTGGTAGAACTCTGCTCCTGGCGTTTGCGCTACCGTCTAAGTCCCCACTCAACGGGATTGCGACAAACTAGCTGGCCATCGGTTCGCCATTGCGAGCCAGAACCGGTGAAACGATACCGTATACGACTCCGCAAGATACATTTGTCTGGCGCACAGATCGAATCGAACAGTGATAACGAACTTCCATCAATCAGATTGCCATTCGTCGTGAATCTGGCGATGTCCCCCGACATCTGATTGATCAAACGCAGGCTAGCACACGCAGGATAGCAATGTCAACCAACCTGAAGTACTCTCACCGCGAACGGACGCGTCCTGTTAACGCACCGGTTTCGTCAGGCCGCGACCTGACGTATTGGCACTCCGTTATCCGCCAGGTAACGCTTCGCTTCGGCGATGGAATACGTTCCATAGTGAAAGATTGACGCAGCCAGCACCGCATGAGCGCGACCGATCGTTAGGCCTTCGAGCAAATGCTCAAGAGTTCCGACACCACCTGAAGCGATTACCGGGACGGTGACTGCGTCGACCATGGAAGACGTCAGATCGAGGTCGTACCCTTGCTGTGTGCCGTCCGCATCCATACTCGTCAAAAGAATTTCGCCCGCGCCCAGTTCGACCCCACGTTTCGCCCACTCGAGCGCATCAAGTCCGGTCGGCGTGCGACCCCCGTGTGTGTAGACCTCCCAGTGACCGTCCGCAACACGACGAGCGTCGATTGCCAGGACGACGCATTGCGTTCCGAATCGCGTCGCGGCCTCACTCAACAATTCGGGACGCGCAACCGCGGCGCTATTCAAACTCACCTTATCGGCACCGGCCCGTAACAGTGTGTACACATCGTCTGAAGTACGCACCCCGCCACCGACCGTCAACGGAATAAAGACCTGGCGCGCGGTCTCGCGCACGACGTCCACCATGGTTGACCGGCCCTCGGTGCTGGCACTGATGTCGAGAAATACGAGCTCGTCGGCTCCTTCAGAGTCGTAGCGAGCCGCGAGCTCTACGGGGTCACCGGCATCCCGCAGCCCTTGAAACTGTATGCCTTTGACGACTCGCCCGTTGGTTACATCCAGGCACGGCACAATTCTTCGCGTCAGCATCTGGACGTCTACTCCTGCTTTCCGTCAGTTGTTCGGTCAAGATTCCGCTGTTCTGCCTGGCGACGGGCATCAACGACCTGTTCCAGCTCCAGCTGAGACTGCTCGAGCCGGAGCCTGGCTCGCTGCTCGTTCAAGTACCACATTTCGCGCCGCAACCGCTGGTCGACACGCGTCAATTCTTCAAGTTGCATCTCGATCATCGATAGCCGATAGGCGAGGTCCCGATCAACCTCATCAAGCTGCTCAGTTCGTGCCGAAAGCCGCTCGAATCGCTGCGTTGTGGCGGTGTCCAGATTGTTGAGTTGAGCTTCAGCCTGCTGTCGAATCTCTTCAACGCGCTCAGCCACCAAATCATCTCGCTCGACGGACTGAACATTGAAACGTTCGATCTCACCTTCGAGACGTTGTTGTACTTCGCGTTGCACGTCAAAATTCGGCCAGACACCGGTTAACGTTTGCTCCACGTCGTCCACTCTCGCGACGAGCGAGCTGACTCCACTTAGCTCTTCAGTTAGTCGCGCGTTGACATTTTCAACTTGTTGAATCACTTCGGTTATTCGTCGCCGCGCGTCCTGGTCAACAATCTTGGTCGCGTCATCGACCCGCAGCAGATCTCGCTGCTGTCGTTCAACCTCAACCCGCACGTTTTCGATCGAGTCACGCAGCGCCTGTGAGACCGCAACCTGACGCTCGCTGTGGGCTCCGAGGTGGTCGATTAGCCCACGCAGATCGTCAAATCGCTTGGTGTCCTGGCTCACGTCGTCACGCTGTCGGCGAACCGTTTCGAGGAGTTCAGCGACGTGCGCTTGAATCGAGCGAATTGGCCTTGTCGAATCATCAATTC
Organism: uncultured Chloroflexia bacterium; assembly: GCA_963785465.1. Classification (GTDB taxonomy): domain Bacteria; phylum Chloroflexota; class Chloroflexia; order Thermomicrobiales; family Thermomicrobiaceae; genus CALAGB01. The sequence goes on from CAWAVM010000002.1 coordinate 18,732, forward strand.
GTGTCGAAAGATCGCTCATCTGTTGGCGGACACGCGCCTCTTCAAGCTGACGTGCCTGAGCTGATTGAGAAACCTCATGGCGGTGCTGCTCAAGGACGATCCGGTACTGGGCAATGCCCGCCTCACTCGTCTTTAGCTGATCTTCCAGCCGTAACTGCCGGCTCGCGGCTTCACGTGACATGTTACGAAGCTCGTCAATCTGAGCCTGCAACGTCTGAATCTTGGCCTCATCACGCTTTCGGCGCTCGTCGTCACGCGAGACTTCCCGCAGGTCATTTCTGGCTGTCATCGTGCTCCTCGGCGCCGTGGCGATCGTGGTCTGTGGACACCCACCAATCCGCGGGGCGTATGATACGAACCGATCCTTCGTAGAGAGCCTTGCCGACGATCGCGGCCTCAACACCAGGAATGGTGGATAGTCGCCGCAAATCACTTACCGTCGACACGCCTCCAGATGCAATTACCTTAATTCCAAGTGCCGCGACCTCCGACACCGCCGTGAAATTTGGTGACGTCAATGTTCCATCGCGCTCAATGTCGGTGTAGATGACCCGCGTTACTCCCGCGTCAAGTGCCTTGGCGATAATCTCACTCGCGGCGACCTTCTCTAGACTCGACCAGCCACGGATCGCTACCCTACCGTTTCGCGCGTCAACACCGAGGACAACAGATTCAGTACCGAATTCACGAACCGCTTGCCGAAGAATAAGGTCATTCTCAACGGCGGCAGTTCCTATGATAACGCGCTTAACTCCCGCTTTGACCGCCGCCCTGAGATCTTCCAGACGTCGCAGTCCGCCCCCAAGCTCGAGATTGGCTCCTGTCGCGACAATTCGCTCGACTAGATCCAGTTGCACAGGGGATCCACTCCGAGCGCCATCGAGATCTACGACGTGAATCAACGTCGCACCGAGTGACACCCAATGCCTGGCAACGTTCACCGGGTCGTCGTCGTAAATCGTCTCGCGATCGAAATCACCACGTACCAGCCGCACGCAACGTCCGTCACGAAGGTCGATTGCGGGAATCACAAGCATCGGATCAGACAACCTTTGCGTCCATGTTCGCCACGACCTGCGCGAAATTTGAGAGCAATTTCAAACCCCACTTGCCGCTCTTTTCAGGATGGAACTGAGTCGCCACGACGTTGTTGCGAGCCAGCACGGACGGGAACATTAAACCGTAATCAGTTTGGGCACCTACCCAACTACTGTCCACCGGATCTGCGTAATATGAATGAACAAAGTAGAATTCAGCCCCATCTGGGATATCGTTGAAGAGCGGGCTCGGCTTTGTTTGCCAAACCTGATTCCAGCCCATATGAGGAACCGGCTGGCCCGACGGCATCCTCCGAACGTGACCCGCGATCAAGTCCAGACACTGGTGTTCGCCGCCTTCGAAACTCGACGTCATCAGAACCTGCATCCCCATGCAAATCCCAAGATAGGGAGTGCCTCGGGCTATCACCTCGAGGATCACCGGTTCGAGTTCGAGCGCATGCAGATGCTTCATGGTGTCTGCCGCCGCACCCACACCTGGGACGACAACGCCGTCGGCGGCAAGAATCTCCCTGTGCGACGCCGTAATTTGAACAGGAGCGCCTATTCGACCAAGCGCATTTACGACGCTGGCGAGGTTCCCTGCCCCGTAGTCGACAACCGCAATCATGAAGCAGTCTCCTTTGTGTTAGCGGCTGAATCGAACGATCTGATTACGGCTTCAACACTCTCAGCCAGCACCACTGGATTGTAGCCGCCTTCCAGCACTGCCACCAACCGCCCATTACATACGCTCTCGGCCAGATCTCGTATTCGGGTCGCCATCTTGGCGAATCCTTCAGTCGACACTGACATCGAAGCCAGTGGATCGCCTTTGTGAGCGTCAAAGCCAGCCGAGATCAAGATGAGCTCGGGTCGAAATTCCTTGACCTTCGGAGTAATGATCTCGTCGATGACTTCAAGATATTCCTGGTCACCAGCCCCAGGGGTTAACGGCACGTTGAGTGTATAGCCGTAACCGTAACGCACACCTGCTTCCTGAGGTCTCCCAGTTCCCGGGTAAAGTGGCCACTGGTGCAACGAAGCATAGAGAACCTGGTCGGTCTCCAGAAAGATTTCCTGGGTACCATTCCCGTGATGCACGTCCCAGTCGATGATCGCCACCCGGAAGAGCCCGCAGCGGTCTATCGCGTGTCGCGCAGCGACTGCTACGTTGTTGAACAGACAGAATCCCATTCCACGAGCCCGACAAGCATGGTGCCCGGGCGGCCGGGGAAATGCGAAGACTCGCCGATGGTCGCCGTTCATGACCAGGTTGACAGCCTGAATCGATGCGCCGGCTGCAAGACAGGCAATTTCATACGACCGTGGCGAGATGACGGTATCGGCGTCGAGGAAGCCGCCTCCCGCTCCGGCAACTTGCTCGATCAATCGAACGTATTCAGGGTCGTGTACTAACAGCAAGTCGTCGACCGACGCCTCATTTGGTTCGTAAATGGCGCGGCCATCGAGCAGGCCGCAGGAACTCAACCGGTTCAAAATGGCCATCAATCGACGGGCATTTTCCGGGTGAGCACCAGTGTCATGCTCCTGAAATCGATTCGAGCAAATCAGTGCGGTTTCGGAACCCATGTGCGAAGTATAGAGTTGTGTCGAACGAAGGACCAACGGGACGTGAAACGAGGTCGGTTAGCCTATACAAATTCACTCTGCACAATGCGCTGGATTGGGATAGGAAACTGAGCTCGGGGCCTTGGCACCATACTACGTCCGTGAACCGACGCGTCCAGACCGCGCCAGCGACGACGAGACAGGTCACACCGAATCGCTAAGCACCTCGAGCATCGAGTCATGCACTTTACCGTTTGAGGATACGAGCGTTCTGCTCGTGAGCGAGTGCGCTCCGCCGGAAAAATCCGTCACGTTCCCGCCGGCTTCATGAACCAGCAAGGTTCCCGCAGCGGCATCCCAAGGTTTTAGACCGATCTCCCAGTAGCCATCAAAACGTCCGGCGGCGACGAAGCACAAGTTGAGCGCCGCAGCGCCGTCACGCCGGACAGCCTGCGTCTGGAACAAGAGCGTCTCCCAGTTCTTGAGATTCGCTCGGGCAAGATCTCGATCATAGTTGAATCCAGTCGCCAGCAGCGATCGAATCAGACTATCGGTGGAAGATACGGAAATCCGACGTCCATTGAGGAATGCACCGTGACCTCGTTCAGCTGTGAACAGTTCGTCAAACGATGGAGCGTAGACGACGCCAAGACGCGTTTCGCCATCGACCTCTAACGCAATGGACACACAGAAGAACGGATATCCGTGAGCAAAGTTCGTCGTTCCATCGAGTGGATCGATAATCCAGCGGTATCCTGAGCCGGTGGCAGGGGATTCCGACGTTCCGCTCTCTTCGCCAAGAATTTGATGATCGGGGAAATGATGATGAATTCGCTCCAAGATTAGGCGCTCACTCATCTCATCGACCTCCGTGACGAGATCAACCTCTCCTTTGAACTTGATGTTCTGGACCCGACCATAGTGCTCGCGCAGGATCCGCCCGGCGTCGCGGGCGGCTTCAATCGCGACCGTTCTCGGCGATACGGTCAAACCGGTCTCCTTCGTATGACAGCGCCTGACGAGGGCTCACTATGACGATATCTCAGTGCTCGTCGTGAGCGGCAATTGAGGCTGAATGTCGAAGTCGAGCGCTGCCCGGTCCCCACGACGAAGTCCGAACTGTGCAGCCCCAGCGACCATGGCAGCATTGTCGGTGCAGAGGGTGATCGGTGGATAGCGGAGAGAAACATCGAGGGCCGATGTGAGCCGCTTTCTTAGCAACTCGTTAGCCGCCACACCACCTGCGAGCAACACCATTTTGGCTCCACTATCGTGCGCGGCACGCACTGTTTTCGCAACCAGTACGTCCACAATCGCGTCCTGATAGTCAGCGGCAATGTCGTTGATTGGGACGTTTCGACCGTAACGAATCGGCTCGAATGTTCGAAACGGTTCATCAGTTACAGCGCGACTGCGATTCGGGCGCGGACGCCGGTACTGCTCCGCGACTCGCAACAGCGCTGTCTTTAACCCGCTAAAACTGAAATCGTAGGTGTCGCCCAGCCAGGCGCGAGGTAGCGGATGCTGTCCGATTCGGCCGTTCGTGGCGGCTTCCTGGATCGCTGGCCCACCTGGAAAGCCGAGACCGAGTATTCTCGCGCCCTTGTCGAAGGCCTCACCAGCGGCATCGTCGATTGTTCGGCCGAGCATCTCGTAGTTGCCATGATCTCGCATCAAGAGCAACTCGGTGTGTCCGCCTGAGACGATCAAGCAGACCAATGGAAATCTAGGTGGCGGCTGGATCTCATCGCCGTCCATCGTGAGCCAGTTCGCGTAAATGTGACCCTCAAGGTGATTTACCGGAATGAGGGGAAGACCTCTACTCAGGGCCAGTGTCTTGGCGACATTGATTCCAACCAGGAGGCTCCCAGCCAGTCCTGGTCCTTCCGTCACCGCGATGGCGTCGATGTCGTCTAGCGTCATTCCGGCCTGTTCTAGAGCGATGTCGATCGTTGGAATAATCGACACGATATGTCGTCGCGAGGCAAGCTCCGGAACAACTCCTCCATAACGTTCGTGCAGGTCGATCTGGGACTGGATCACGTTCGAGAGGACTCGCAGATCCTCTCCGACGACCGCCGCGGACGTTTCATCGCAAGATGTTTCAATGCCAAGAATGTTCATCGCGGCCGTGTCTCGATTTCGATGCTCTGTTCACGGAAGCGGGTGAACAGCCGGTCCCGCAGGCTTTCGATCTGGGTGACGTAGTTCAACTCGTTCAGAGATGCGGACCACATGATGTCGGCATCTTCGCCATTGTCACTGTAATAGCGCCTACGAACGCCGTGACGCGTAAATCCGTACTTCTCATAGAGTGACTGGGCCGGCTGGTTTGATACTCGCACTTCGAGAGTAACCCATTGACAGTTTCTTCGTAGCGCCTCTTCAAACATGCTGAGCAAAAGCAACTCACCAAGACCTTGACCGCGATACTCCGGTGAAATTCCGATCGTCGTGATGTGACACTCGTCGAAAAGGACCCACATTCCCGAGAAACCAATGATCGGATCAGCCGTCTGACGGTCTGATCTCCGCAGGAGTGGTAGAAGTGACAGACGACCGCGCGTTTCGGCGACCGGCTCGGATTGGGACGACGTTGCGTCTCGATGCCGCAGCACTACGTAATGATTGTTCTCAGGATTTCTGAGCTCACGGCGATAGGCTGACTCGGGCCACGGGTTCGTGAAGCAACGTCGCTCTACCCGAGATACTTCGGGAATGTCATCCAGGCGCATCAGATCAATGTAGTACGTGCGATCCAATTGCGTTTCGCGGTCGGTCACTCTTGTCCAAGTTCCTCACGATCAATCGGCACTTGACGGTCTGCGTGCCGCCATTAGCTAGCTCTGAGAAGTCGTGCCCGCAGCTGAGGGAGTCGTTCCATGAACGTACACAGGCTCAAGGGCGTCGACCGAATCGCCTTCGTCATTCTCCCAGCGATGATATCCGATTTCGGCAAGATACGAAGGCCGACGAAACCTCAGTGCTGGTCTCGGAATAACCGCCAGATGCTCATCCGCGAGACGCTCGACGAGATTTGCCGGAATGTCACCGACGATAACGGTCCGCTCGGAAAGCTGGTCGGCGATCGACTCGATCGACTCATTCGTCAGTTCGGATGTTCGGACCCAGCGACCATTGCGATGGCGAAAATCGGCGAAGACTGCCCGTCCTCGGCCCGCCCGTACGAAGGCGCGGATTGGCGACCGCCCCCCGGCATGAGGGTAGGCGGCGATATCGAGCGTCCCGACGCCGAAGATCGGAATTCCGAGTCCATAACAGAGCCCTTTGGCCGCACTCATCCCAACCCGTAAACCGTTGAAACTTCCTGGACCAACAGCCACCGCAATCGCACCGATGTCGCGAAGCTCCAGTTCGGCGAGCCCGAGAAGATGCATCATCTCGGAGGCGAGCGAGTGTGTCTGATTGCGACCAGCGTTCCACGTGAGCTCGCTGCAGCTTTCTCCGTCGTAAAGCGCCAGTCCGGTGACGGCAGTTGAACTATCAATCGCCAGCAGAGTGCGACCGCCGTTGGACACCAGATACCTCCGCTCGAAGTGCTTCTACGATCGATACGTAATGATCGCCAACTGGGCGAAAGACTAACCGACGCTTTGAATCAGACAAATGGCGCAATTCGATGAGCAAGTACAGATCGAATACCGATGGAGGAAGACGTTCAGGCCATTCGATCGCCACAATCCCATCCTCAGCGTCGAGATACTCCTCATATCCGAAGGTATCGAGATCTTTCAGTCCTTCCAGACGATAGAAGTCCAAATGATAGAGTGTCGTTTCATCTCCAGCGGATGTTCGCCCCTTATGCTCGGCTGCAAGTGCGAACGTCGGGCTCTGCACATAGCCTTCAACACTGAGGCCTCGAGCCAACCCTTGCACCAACGTCGTCTTTCCGGCGCCTACCTGCCCTGCCAGCAGAATCAGATCCCCAGATCGAACCAAACGGCCCAGTCGATATCCAATTAGTCGGGTCTGATCGGGACTGTGCGAAATCACGTCGAGAGCCGACCGGCGCGGTGGCATATCGAGAAACCTTCCAAGTCCGGGAAAATCGCCAGATGCAACGATTTCGTTCCGCGCCCTTCGACGTCCGAACTCAACCGTGGTTTCATCATAGCGTCGGGCGTCACCGAGAGACAAGCACCCAGCACACATCGTGCCGCCCAGATCCAATCGCATGGTTGGCGGATGGTGATCCCTAATCGACCGGAGGTAAGTGCTGACGCCACGGTCTCACAGATTCAAAGGCCGCCGCCGCTTGCAGCACGGTCGCGTCGTCGCGCCATCGCCCGACGATTTGTAAGCCGACAGGAAGTCCGTCAGAAGCAAAACCGCACGGAACAGTGGCGGCAGGTTGTCCGGTCAGATTGAAAACGTATGTATAGGGAGTCCAGCTCAGATAGCTTGTCGGTTCTCCAGCGACACTGCCGGGCTGATCATTGCCCGCGGCAAAGGCCGTCACTGGCACGGTTGGCGTCACCAGGAAATCGTATTGCTCGACGAGTCCCAGGACCTCTTCCGCAAACAGCGCCTTATAGCTGTGGGCGGCGGTGAGATCGACTCCCGAATAGCCGAATCCCTCTTCGACGACTTTAGCGCGCCCTGGATCGATCAGCGAGCGTACGTTTTCGAAATCCTCACGATGGCCGTTCGCCATGCCAGTCGCCCAGATTACCGAAAGCTGCTTCCAGGGATCCTCAAAATCTGGCTTAACCTCGACGATCTCGCAACCGAGCTCCTCAAACGCCGATAGGGCGCGTTCCACGATTCCCAATACTTCCGGCTCAATGGCTGCAAACCCCAAGTCACGGCTCCAGGCTACTCGCTTGCCGCGGATTCCACCCTCACAGGCAGCCAAGTAGTCATGCGTCCGCGCATCGATCGAATTGCGATCGCGCCAATCTGGTCCCGCAATGACGTTGAGCATCATGGCTGCATCACGCACGGTACGAGTCAACGGTCCGACGTGAGCCAGCGCTTCGACCGCGCTCGGCGGATAATAGGGCACCAACCCGAACGAGGCCTTGAATCCGAAAACTCCTGAAAACGATGCGGGAATGCGGATCGATCCGGCGCCGTCGGTTCCTTGCGCAAGCGGACCCAGGCCAGCCGCTACTGCCGCGGCTGCTCCGCCACTAGACCCACCAGGCGTCCGCTGGAGATTCCACGGGTTGAGGGTCGTGCCAGTGAGCGGGTTGGTGGACTCACCTTTCCAGCCAAGCTCGGGTGTATTGGTCTTTCCTAGCAGAACCGCTCCCGAAGCTTTGAGTCGCTCGACAATCGGCGTGTCGAAATCAGGCACCCAGTTCTTCCAGAGGATCGAGCCTTTCGTCGTCCGAATACCCTTGGTGGGAGTCAGATCCTTGAGAGTGTATGGAATTCCAGCCAGGTCAGGGACTTCACCCGCAGCCGCGTACGCTTCCTCCGCCCGCAATGCGTCCTTCATCGCTCGTTCTGGAGTCACCGTGACAAAGGCGTTCAGTTTTGGGTCGACCTGCTCGATTCGATCGATAACCGCACGCGTCACTTCAACCGGAGAGAGCCTTCGCGTAGCGTATAGCTCGCGCAGTTCCGCCGCGGATAGAAAGCACAACTCCACGTCACTCACAGGTCACCTCCGTCGCTTGGCATCTGGATTCGATCAAATACCTTCTACCTGCAGATAAGGCTGGACGTCTTGATATTCATCTTCGCCAAATTGCTTTCGAGTTAAACTCGCCGCCCACAAACGGACTCTTCTAGCTCTTTGGGCCGAAGTGCACAAAAGCGCCTGGCTCTACCGTTTCGACCTGGCCATTTTGTTTACGCAGCTTGATCTCTGGCCCGTCTTCACCGGGATCTTGCATAACACCGATGCGATACGGTGCTGGAAGTCCCGCTCGACCAAACACGCGACAGACCCGATGGAATGTGGGCGGGCTCGCGCTAAAGAGTAGTTCGAAATCCTCACCGCCCCTGGTTGCGAGATCGAACCAGTCGGTGAAAGCCCAGCGAACAGATGAGGGAATCGGAATCTTCGTCGCGTCGATCAGGGCTGAAACGCCGGATGCGTCACAAAGCTTCGGCAAGTCTCCAAACAATCCATCACTTATGTCAATGGCCGCGCGGACGCCACTTCTAACAAGCAATCGACCTTCTTTGACCCTCGGCGTGGGACGGTCAAACCGGGCCCTCATTGCAGGACTTCCGTCTATATCGTGTAAATCGTGCTGATAGGTTCGCAAACCAGCTGCACCCATGCCCAACGGTCCGGTGACCGCAATGATATCGCCGGCCCGAGAGGCCGAACGAACCAGGAGCGGCAGATGCGATGCCGGAGCTTCACCGATCAGCGTGACCGAAATGACAATGCCCTGAGGTGAATCGCTGATGTCACCACCAGCAATTACCGTCTTGTGTTGCCGGGCAAGCGCGTTCATGCCTTGATAGAACTCGAGGATCTCCCGGTCTCGTTCGTCACCTCGTAGCCCGAGCGAGACGAGAGCCAGCCGTGGCGTAGCCCCCATAGCAGCAATGTCGCTCAAGTTGACGGCAAGAGCCTTGTGACCTAAATCCCGGAAATCTACCCATGCGGCACGAAAGTCGACGTTCTCTATAAGCATGTCGGTGGTGATCACCAGTTCACGTCCCGAACGGGGCTTCCACACGGCTGCGTCATCCCCGATTCCCAAAGACAGCCGCCGGGTTCGGTGAAGGATGAGTGACTTTTGAATCGAATCGATGAGATCGAATTCATCGACCTCACTTACCGGGCGTCCGCCTGAAGGTATTCGCATCGCCCGCTTCTAGTCCTTTCGTTTCGCTTCATGTCCGTCGACGGCTTGTCGGTAGACTCCGGCAGTTTCCCGTGCGGTCTGAGCCCAGCTGAATTTCGCCGCTTGTTGGATACCTTGTTGCGCCAGATTTTCGCGATGCATTGGCTCGCGAGACAACCGATCTATCGCCACGCTCAGACCGTCAACATCCCAAGGGTCAACCAGTAGAGCCGCGCCCCCGGCAACCTCTGGCAAGGATGACGCATTCGAGGCGATAACTGGCGTACCACACGCCATGGCTTCGAGTACCGGCATTCCAAATCCCTCATAGAGAGATGGATAGACGAATATGGTGGCTGCACTGTACCAGCTTGCAAGCTCGGAAGGTTCGGCAAACCCCTTGAAAACGACGTGCCCCGAGACCCCGAGCGATCGCGCTTCTTCGTAAATTGGTTCGTACATCCAACCTTGCGCTCCTACCACGACCAGTGGTAAGCGCTCGTCGGCAGGGAGTCTGGCCCAGGCGCGGAGTAAGGCGATGAGATTCTTGCGCGGCTGGAGCGTACCGAGGAACAGGATAAACTCGTCCGGAAGATTGTGCCGCCGTCGAAATAGCGCGAGCTGCTCCGAGTCGGCCACCGGTCTCATTGTCGGATCCACTCCATTCGGGACGACAACGACGCGATCAGGATTCACATTGTAGAAGTGCAGTACGTCCTCTCGAGTGTTGCTTGACACCGCTATGACTCGCGACGCGTGTTCGACCGAGCGGCGTGTCAATGCAGTGAGGTAACGCTGCTTCAGGCCAGGGTATTGTTTCGGAAAACGAAGAAAGGCGAGGTCGTGAACGGTGACGACGGTGGGACGACTCGTCAAGATTGGTGCCACATTGACGGTCGCATGGACAACATCGATATGGTCTCGATCGAGTAGTGCTGGAGCTACCATCTGCTCCCAGAGAATGCGTGTCTCGGGGCGTCCCGTCGGCATCCAGCTCAGCGAGTGCCGAATACCGGACGCCCGATCGCTTTCGCCGTTTCGATTTTGGGAGTGACGTCCGCTATAGACGACAAATTTGTCAGGGGATGCCGACGGTAATTCTTGAATCAGATGTTCAATATACCGGCTCACTCCCGCCTGACGGTAACCGGGTCGTCCATCAAGCAAGTGCGCCAGTATTCCAACGTTCAATCCGTTTTCCCCTCGGTCGGATCGTATTCACAGCGCAGCGGCCAATGGTAGCACACGCAGAATTTGCACGATGGACTGGCCACTTCGTGCGATTCATCGCGGCAGAATACTGATGCTATACTCAATTCGCGTTGCGCAGGACCGATTCGTGAGCAATTGCACAACGGAAATCAATCTGTGTGTTCAAAGTGGGGGCTTATTCGATAATCCAGGTCGACGCCCGCAACATCCAAACAGCACGACAATGGTCGAATGTGATCTTTGGAATCTAATGAAAATCTCGCCTCCGACTGACCTGTCCTAACTCGAACCACTGCGAGGCGGAGACGAAGCGGAGAGACGATCACTTTATGCACCAATCCCAGGATGCTGACAGTGCAATAGACCAATTTACGGCCTTCTACCCCTTCGAACTTGACCCTTTTCAGATCGACGCAATCAGAATGTTCCTGGCAGGTGATTCTGTCATGGTCGCGGCGCCGACAGGCACCGGAAAAACCGTTGTCGCCGAGTTTGGCGTGTATGAATCATCCCATCGCGGCGGCAAGGTCATGTACACAACGCCGATCAAGGCGTTGAGTAATCAGAAATTTCGAGATTTGCGCGCGATTTATGGAGACCAGGTTGGTCTACTAACGGGTGACGTAACTGAAAACCCGCGAGCACCTATCATTGTGATGACGACTGAAGTGCTTCGTAATATGCTCTTGCAATCCCCGTGGGAGCTCGATGCGGTTGACTGCATCATCTTCGACGAGGTTCATTACATAGCCGATCCGGAGCGGGGCACAACCTGGGAAGAAGCGATTATTCTCTGCCCCGATCACATTCAGCTCATCTGTCTCTCGGCTACCGTATCGAACGCGCAAGAGATCGCGGACTGGATCACGCGCACGCATCGTCCGATTCGGCTAGTTACCAATTTCAGACGAGTTGTGCCGCTTGCTCTTTACTACTACCTCGATCACAAGCTCCGCTTGGTGATCGATCATGCCGGCAATCAGATAGCGGATTTCCCGCATACCGGCGGTGAGATTCGACGGCGCGTCAGCCAGGGTGGGTACAACGCTGAGACGCGACGACAGATTGAAGAAACTGAGCCGCAACCATGGGAGATTGTTCAGTCGCTCGCGAGTGATCACATGCTCCCAGCCATTTACTTCCTGTTCAGCCGGCGCGATTGTGAGGACTTTGCCCAGCGTCTCGCCGTGATGCGTCCCCAACTTGTTCGCGACGACGAGACACTGCGGCGAATCGATCAGGTGATTTCAACCTATCTGGATGGTCTGCGAGTCGAGGACCGTGAACTGCAACAGGTGCAGTCGATCATGACGCTGGCTCGTCAGGGAATCGGTTTCCACCACGCCGGGCTCCTGCCGTTGCTCAAGCAACTTGTCGAAGTCCTCTTCAGCCAGGGACTAATGCAGGTCGTCTTTGCCACGGACACCCTGGCTCTCGGAGTGAATATGCCGGCACGCACAGTCGTGATAGGTCGTTTGAGCAAGTGGGACGGCCGTCGGCGCAGACTTCTCATTCCTAATGAGTTTCAACAAATGGCGGGACGCGCCGGCCGCAGAGGCATGGATCCGCTCGGGAACATCATTGTCCCAAACAGCCCATGGATCTCCTTCAAGGACACCCTCGAGATCGCAACCGGTGAACTACTGCCGGTCCGCAGTTCTTTCGCCATTCGTTACAACACTGTCCTCAATCTATGGGATGCGCCACACGGCAACCGCGTCAGACACATGTTGCAACAGAGCCTCTTTCAGTTTCAGACCGCACGCCGGATACGTGAGCTCGAAGACCTAGCCCTTGGCAAGGGCGACGAAATCGACAAGGTACCGCAAGGGTGTCTAATCGGGCTGGATGCCGGCGACGAACTTCTCGATGAGTATCGAAGCATCAACTCATCGATCAATACGCTTCGTGGTCGAGAACGTCGAATTCAGCGAGAGATCAAGGATCTTCGACTGCGCCTTGATGATCGTCCGTGGCCGGAGCCAGGACGTCCGGCATTGCGCCGCGTGTTCAAGTTCCTCGATGTAGGCACTCCGGTCCATTTGCGTGACGCAGGCTGGGCGATCTATTTGGGACGTGGCAGCCAGGGAGGCGTCGGACTCTTCTTGACGCAGAGCTCCGTTGAGCTCGTGGTCGAATATCGTCAGATCGACTATTTGCCGGCGCCGGGTACCCCGGTGAGCCTCCCGGAAGTATTGCGAGATATCGACTCTCCTGATGTGGACCTGTTCACAATCGTGACCGAAGCGGAGATCGAGTACATCTGGGACCAAGTCGGCGCACTCGATCTCCCCGATCTCGACGCGATGGCTACCCGGCATAGGGAGGCGATGGACCAACGGTTGGGATCCGAACGCGCCGCAATTGAAGTCGAACTGTCAGAAGTTCGTGACCAGATCCGATCGATTACCAACACCAGGACCCAGCACCCGTGCCACACGTGTTCTCGGCGTAAAGAGCATCAGAGCAATCTAAAACTCTTGTCGACAATGGAACGTGAGCGGTCCGCGATCCAGACCGACCTTGGCCGAGAACAAACGAGCGAGGAAGAGCGAATCCGCCGCCTGATTCGCGGTATTCGCGACGTGCTGCATCGTTTTGGCTACCTGCACCGCGGGTATCCAACCGCAAAGGCCGATACGTTAGCCAACGTGTTCGATACACACGGCCTGGTGCTGTGCGAGATGATCGACCGGGGATTCCTGGATCGATTGTCGGCGCCAAATCTTGCCGAGGTATTCTCCTGGTTCGCCTATGACCGCGACTTTCGATTCGGCAACTCGTTCACGCTGTCGAGCCGACTTGTACTCCTTCGCAGGCGACTCGACGACCTCGAGCAGGAAGTCTTTTCCGCCGAGCGAAGCAACGGGCTCTTTATTACATCAGGACACAGTGAAGGGTTTTATGGCGCGATGCAGGCCTGGTGCCAGGGATCGTCAATGGCCCGTATTCTCGAGCAAATCGAACTGAGCGAAGGCGACCTTGTACTATCGTTCAACAAGACCATCGATATCATGCGGCAGATTCGCGAGATGCTCGGTCAGGCCATGCCCGACCATCCGTTGAGGGCCGCGCTGGACGATGCCGAGCGACTTGTTCGAAGAGACATCGTCGAGCAGTCACTATCGATCGGGTTCATGCCGCTCGTCGACGCACAAGATCCAATTACGGACGACAGCACTCCCGACGCGACATCCGTTGTGCCCGACTGATAGTCCAGAACTACTCATCCCTTATCAAGATAGTCCATCACCTCTGGATTGACGTCGTCGTCCATGGCGAGACCGTTTATCACCGTAGAGATGCCGCCGAAGTACTGCAGAACTGACAGCGCCTCCAGAATCTTCGCGTTGCTTACGCCCAATTTCTTAAGTCGCGCAGTATGAATGCGAATGCCGAAGACGTTGTTGGACAGCGTAACCGTGGCCCAGGCCATCCATTCTTTGAGCATCGGGTCCAGTTCGCCCTGGTTCATGATGCTGCGGCGATTTTCGATCGCGGCTTTCAAAACGGCCGGATTGTTTCCCAGGACCTGATAAACATTCGGTACCTGACCGGCTCCGAAACCATCCTTGATCTCTTGATAAAGTTCCTGAACGTCATCACTCGCCTGCTCTTCGGGCAGGTACGGAATCGTTGGCACGTCTCACTCCTCCACATCCAAGGTCGTTCTCCCGCGCGTCGTCGAGGAAAACGAATCAAGTCGTTTCCGATGTGTCATCACTACCGGGCGAAAAATAACTGGCGTTAACTTCCCTGTCAGTTAGTTGACTCTACACCGCTGTTGAATTGCAGGAAATGCGCGTGATTCGAATGTGATTCCCCGTGGCCCTTAGTGTGGATCGCTCTCTCACAGGTTCCTGATCATGTGCTGATGCTGAATACCGCCCATGTGGAATCTACGTCCTACTGCCCGAAAACCAAGATCCTCGTAAAACGCGAGTGCATGTGTCTGAGCATTCAGGCTTATGACTGTCGCTCCACGCTCGACGCTTTCCGAGATTAGCCGCTCCATTATGGCTTGACCCGCACCTTGACGACGCGACATCCGGCGAACCGCGACCCAGGCAATTTGGGCATCATCAAACACGAAGGTGACTCGGCCTACTCCGACGATTTCGCCACCAATCGCCGCCAAGACGTGGACGCTGAACTCGTCATCTGGATCGTCATAGACAGAGTTGGTCAGCCGCTGCTCTTCGACGAACACTTCCTGGCGAATGGAGTAGACGGCAGGACGGGCGTCCCGCCAGGACGCAACCCAGGCACGGACCGGATTGCCTGAGTCTGTCTCAGGCTTACTCGGTTGGTGAAGCATCACGGTTCGCGTCCTCGATGCCTAGTCGTTGGTCAACGTCGTCATGTGACTTTCGACGCTCAACCAGCCAGTCAGCCCAACCGTTCAAACGGTCTCGCGCCTGTTCACGCGCGACCGCTACGTGCTTGCTTCCAGTGCCTCCCGGCATCTCACGAGCCGCGATAGCGTCTTCGGGAGTTAGTGGAGGCGGTGAGTTGGCAAGGATCGTCGAAAAGCCACCCCACTCTTCAGGGCTCAATTCAGGGAAGTCCTTGCTGTTCTCGATGCAGTAGGCGACAACTCGGCCAACGATCTCGTGAGCTTCGCGGAACGGAAGCCCGGCACGCACCAGGTGATCAGCGACGTCCGTCGCCAGCGAGAATCCTCCACCAGCAGCAGTGCGCATTCGCTTGGAACGAAATCGTGCAGATTGCAGCATAGGGGGGAGTACTTCGAGAACCAGCCCAAGCGTATCGACGGTGTCAAAGACGCCTTCTTTGTCCTCCTGAAGATCTTTGTTGTACGAGAGGGGCAATCCTTTCCCGACCGTCAGCATCGCCATCAGGTGACCGTAGACGCGACCGGTCTTTCCTCGGATGAGCTCCGCAACGTCCGGATTTTTCTTTTGCGGCATGATGCTACTGCCGGTAGCAAAAGCATCGGCCAGCTCAACGAAGCCAAACTCCGAAGAGGACCAGAGAACCAGTTCTTCAGCCAATCTGGAAAGATGCAGCATGAGAAGGCTAGTCGCCGAAAGCAGATCGAGCACGAAATCCCGATCAGAAACTGCGTCGAGAGAATTGGCACACAGGCCGTCGAAGCCCAGCAGATCGGCCACGAACTGAGGGTCAACTGGGTATGTTCCACCGGCCAATGCCCCGGCGCCCAGCGGAGAAAGATTCACCCGCCGGTAGGCTTCTCGGAGACGGTCAAGGTCGCGGAAGAGCATTTCGACGAAGGCGAGGAAATGGTGAGCCAGCAAGACAGGCTGCGCTCGTTGTAAATGCGTATAACCTGGGAGAATCGTGTCCGGATAGCGGTCGGTCAAATCGAGAAACGCTTGGACGACATTAACGACTCCGCCGGCCAGGTCCACGATCGCGTCACGGGTCCAGAAGCGGAAGTCAAGCGCTACTTGATCGTTGCGGCTCCGTGCGGTGTGAAGCCGCCCCGCAACGGGACCAATGAGCTCCCTCAGTCGTCGTTCGACGCTGAGGTGAATGTCTTCGTCCTCGAGCCGGAATTCATACGCGCCGTTCTCGATCTCGGAGAGGATAAGTCGCAGCCCGGCCTCGATCGACGAACCATCCGAGCCGCTGATAATCCCCTGTCGCACCAGCATCCGAGCGTGAGCAATTGAACCGCGGATATCCTGACCGGCAAATCTTCGATCAAAGGGTAGAGAGGCGTTGAGCTTATCGACCAGAGCGTCGGTCGGCTGGCTGAAACGTCCGGCCCAAAGCTTTGACGACGATCCCACAGAATCCCCCGACAACTGTTCCCCTCTCAGCTTGATTCATAGTACGTCCACCGTAGGACGAGACGCTAATCTCCAACAGCCTGAGGTTCGATCAGGGCTTCAGGAACCTGAAGAAGACGTCCAGATTCGTCTACAGCGACGATTCCCGAGCGTTCAATCTCAGCCCGCGGCCACGCCTCTTCGGCCACCAACACCCGCTTTAGTGAAACAATGGCTACCTCCAACATAGAGGCATCAGGTTCGCTTGTGGTCAAGCGCTGTAGAGCCAGGCTCGGCGCGATCAGCACACGAACAAATCGGTTCTTGTCGTGATTCGCCGACCATTTGATGAACTCATACGCAATCGCCGCGATGACGGGCACCAACAGGATCCGCGAGGCTACTCGAATAACAAAGTCCGGACGACCGAGCAAGGCGAAGACGATGATGGAAATCAGCACAACGACGAGCAAGAAACCCGTGCCGCATCGCGTGTGCTGCAAACTGTGGCGTCGCACATGATCGACGTCGAGAGGATCGCCCGCCTCGTACGCATTGATGGTTTTGTGCTCCGCTCCGTGGAACATGAACACACGGCGAACATCCTTCACCGTTCGCAAGACCAGCATGTATCCAACGAGCAATGCCAACCGGATGAGTCCTTCGACGACATTGCTCACAATGGAACTCGAAATGTAGCGATCGAGGAAATGAATTACGACCAGCGGAAGGACAAAGAAGAGACCCACCGAGAAGAGGATCGATACCGCCACCGTCGCCCACAGGGCAACTCCCGAGAGAGTCTCGGACGGTTCGTCAGACAATTCATCAGTCTCTTCGGTCAGCCCGACGTTTGCGGACAAAACCAGGGCACGCGTACCGAGGACCATGGTGTCCCACAGCATGAAAACGCCTCGAAGAAACGGAAGTGGTCGTACGCGCCTGGAGAATGCACTTCCTTCGAGAGTCTCATGGTAGACAGCGATATCTCCGCTAGGTGCGCGAACGGCGACGGCCATGGTGGACCGGCCGCGCATCATCACGCCTTCCATCACTGCCTGTCCACCGTAATATGTCTTGCCCGGCATCGTTGCTCCTGAGGATGATCTGCGATGAAGATTCAGTTTGTGGATTCTAACAGAACCGGGTGCGTCAAATTGACTGTGATGCGCGGAAGATGACGAGCGCTAGGGCCGCTCGTCTTGATCGCAATCAGATCTGCCCATTCCGGTTGACTAACTCACTGACGAAGGAGGTACGTAAGTGTCTGGTTCAGGACTACCAGTATGCCGAACACCAAAGCGACGGCTGGCTGGTTCGACGCGAAGAGCGCGGTGGTGGCAAGCCCGAAGAGTACCAGCGCGAGGAGCAAATGCGGGATCTGCCTCAGTGGGATCTTCGCCTTGGGCGCCATGAACACGCCCCAAATACTGGCGGCTGCCACCGGCAAGATCGAACCCAGAACGATCTCAATCCAGATCGTGTCGCTGGCGTGATAGCCCCAGTAGCCGAAAGCCGCCAGCATGCCAAGCTCCAACAGGAAGCTCAGTGCTAGATTTGCCGCTCTAACGAACATTGTTGCTTCCTACGCGTCGCTAACGGACGAACGTCGATCATTATCTCAAGAATGTCGTCAAAGTCTGTCCATCGCACATCGAGATACAAGCACCGTCGATAGTCTCGTCCAAGCTAGAATCACAGTTTGCTGTGCCACAACTGTCAAGATTCAACTCCTAGCGCAACCAGGTCAAGCCCGGTCGGCGAACGCATGCGACCCGCCGCCGCTTGATTGTACTTTTCGATATCCCCTTTTGTGGTTTGACGCGGTGAGTCACATTCCGAGCACAATCCCGTTACAAAATTACATGCGGATTCCAAGCATATTGGTACCCCGGATGACTGGGCACCTGTAGTATCATGACGGGTGGATTCGGCGCTACGCCTGCGAAAACAGGGTCGGCGATCCGATTCGACTCGTTGATGAAAGAGCGTACGGGAGTGATGGGTACAATTCGATGAAGAGCCTCGATTACACCGATTCATTCGTCACCCGGCATGTAGGGCCACGAGAGCATGAGATCAAGGAGATGCTTGATCTCCTCGGCTTCGATTCGCTTGACGACCTCATCGATGCCACAATTCCCCGGCAGATACGGACCTCGCGTCCCCTGTCATTCGACGGAGTTGATCCCAACATCGGAGAGAATGGCCGCAGCGAATACGAGATTCTCGGCGACATGCGAAAAATGGCGTCAAAGAACCGCATATTTCGCAGCTACATCGGTATGGGCTATTCAGACACCATCACCCCACCGGTGATTTTGCGAAACATTCTTGAAAATCCAGGTTGGTACACTCAGTACACTCCATACCAGGCCGAAATCGCACAGGGTCGACTTGAGGCGCTGCTCAACTTCCAAACCGTCGTTTCTGACCTGACGGGAATGGACATCGCAAACGCGTCACTACTGGACGAAGGAACCGCGGCCGCGGAAGCAATGTCGCTTTGCTACGCGGTCAAGGGTCGCGGTCGCGATCTGGATGAGGCCTTCTTCGTTTCGGAACTGTGTCACCCGCAAACAATCGAGGTTGTAAAGACTCGGGCGCGTTCCCACGGTATCGAGATCATCGTTGGCGATCACCGCTCCTTCGATTTTTCGACACCAGTCTTCGGTGCGTTGATCCAATATCCAGCGACCGACGGTGTCGTGTTCGATTACGAGGCGTTCGCCAATCGAGCACACGAGACCAACACGCTTGTTGTCGTGGCCGCCGATTTCCTCAGCCTGTTGCTGCTCAAGGCACCGGGTGAGTTCGGTGCGGATATTGTCGTCGGGAATACGCAGCGCTTTGGCGTTCCACTCGGATATGGTGGCCCGCATGCGGCCTATCTCGCGACGCGAGACGCGTACAAGCGTCAGATACCGGGACGAATTGTAGGTCTATCCAAAGACATTGAGGGCAATCCCGCGGTTCGACTCGCGTTGCAGACACGTGAACAGCATATTCGTCGCGAGAAGGCGACAAGCAACATCTGTACAGCTCAGGTGCTGTTGGCCATCATCGCGGGAATGTACGCCGTCTACCATGGACCAGACGGATTGAAGAAGATCGCCGAGCGCGTCCACCTCGCCACGACCTCTCTCGCGGACGGACTGAAGCGACTCGGGTTCCAAATAGGCGACGAGCCCTTCTTTGACACCCTTCGCATTGAACTGGGAAATCGATCGGCCAGCGACATCGTTAAGGCAGCCGAAGCTCGCGAGATCAACGTTCGAGTCATAGACGATCACACCGTCGGTATCTCGCTGGATCAGACGACAAACGCTGGCGATCTGCAGGATTTGCTGGAGATCTTCAATGGCGGCTCGGCGCCCGAGTTCACCGTAGATGACCTCATTCAGGGAACAGAGTCGTCGATCCCGGCGAGCCTGGCTCGTGACACCCCTTACCTCACCCATCCCGTCTTCAATAGCTACCACTCCGAAACAGAGATGCTGCGCTACATCAGTCGTCTGCAGCAGCGCGATCTTTCTCTGACCACGTCAATGATCCCGCTTGGTTCCTGCACCATGAAGCTCAACGCGACCGTGGAGATGGAACCGATCACCTGGCCGGAATTCGGCAAGATCCATCCGTTCGTGCCGGTCGAGCAGGCGGCTGGATATGGGGAATTGACGGATCGATTGGAAAAGATGCTCGCGGAGATCACTGGATTCGATGCGGTCTCGCTTCAGCCGAACGCTGGCGCCCAAGGCGAATACACCGGATTGCTCGTCATCAAGCGTTATCAGGAACAACGAGGACAGACGGACCGCAACGTTTGCCTGATCCCATCGTCTGCTCACGGCACCAACCCAGCTAGTGCGGTGATGGCCGGAATGAAAGTCGTCGTCGTGGCATGCGATTCACATGGAAATATCGAAGTCGACGATCTTCGTAGCCGGGCGGAAGAGTATAGCGATCGACTGGCGGCCCTTATGGTCACCTATCCCTCGACACACGGGGTGTTTGAGGAAGCGATAACTGAAATCTGCGACATCGTCCACCAGCACGGCGGACAGGTTTACATGGACGGCGCCAATATGAATGCCCAGGTCGGGCTGACCCGGCCGGCAGAATTTGGCGCGGACGTATGCCACCTTAATCTGCACAAGACCTTCTGCATTCCGCACGGTGGCGGCGGTCCAGGCATGGGGCCGATCGCGGTAAAGTCGCACCTGGCCCCGTTCCTGCCAACCCATCCCATCATCGCGACCGGGGGCGAGAACGGCATAGGTCCGATAGCGTCTGCTCCTTGGGGCAGTGCGAGCATTCTTCCGATCCCGTACAGCTACATAGCGTTGATGGGTGCGGCAGGCCTCAAAAAGGCGAGTCAGACAGCGATCCTAAACGCAAACTACGTGGCGAAGCGACTGGATCCACACTACCCGGTCCTGTACAAGGGCAAGAACGGCATGGTGGCCCACGAGTGCATCGTTGATCTGCGTCCAATCAAAGAACGAACCGGGATCGACGTCGAGGACGTCGCCAAGCGACTCATGGACTATGGTTACCACGCTCCAACCGTCTCTTTTCCGGTTCCAGGAACGATGATGATCGAGCCGACCGAAAGCGAGTCGAAACGAGAGCTCGATAAGTTCTGTGACGCGATGATCGCCATCAGAAATGAGATCGCCGAGATCGAACTCGGGAGTGCCGACCGAGACGACAATGTTCTCAAGCATTCCCCGCACACAGCGGAGCATGTGATGAGCGACGAGTGGAACCGGCCTTACTCTCGAAAGAAGGCGGCCTACCCAGCTGCCTGGCTCTCGGAAGAGAAGTTCTGGCCGCCGGTGGCGCGTATCGACAATGTGTATGGCGATCGGCACCTCGTCTGCTCCTGCCAGCCAATTGAGGCCTACATGTAAAGCTTTGCTGCTACGGAGATTGAATTCGACCTGTTGTCAAGCGGTTGTCCCGGCGACGGGGCAGCCGCACTGTTTTGCGCGATTCACGCTTCGACGGACGACTTGCTGGTGTTGACAAATCGTCCACGGTGACGATCATCAGGTACAATGCATTCTCCAGACGACTGAAGCTTGGTTGAAGGGGGAAATCATGAGAACCGGACGGCTTCGGGCAGTATTAGCAGTGCTGCTCGTTGTAAGCGCGTTCATCGTTGCGATTCCGGCCGCATCCGCGACGGATTCCGAAACGGTTTATCTGCCGTGGGTCCCAAATGGTGATACAACCGGTGGACTAGGCCCATGGTATGGACGTATCGAGATCCAGAACACCTCGTCTACGCTCTGCAGTATTCAGATCGCTGTCCCGAATGAAACCGGCGGATGGATTGTCCACAATACGTTCATTATTTCACCCAATGCATTGGACGACCTCTCTCCCGATGACATTGGGCTCGCCGCTCCCGGCGGCGCGGTAAGGATCGCTTCCAGCGGCTGCAAGGCGGCAGTTTCCGTCAAACAGGCCACTGGAGATTACAACGATCCGCCGTGGTCATACGGTGCAACCGCCGTCGCGGGATACACCGGTATTCCGGCAGAAGACGCGATGAACAATCCAGCCTGGATTCTGCCGATCGTTCAGACCAACAACGGCTGGGATTCATATCTGCGGCTGACCAACGTTGAGGGCTTCAACGCGAAGAACGTCACCGTAGAAATCTTCCCGTTCCACAATCTTGGTGGCGAGACTGGTTACATCTTCTCTGAGACGGTCGCAATCCAGGCGGGCGCCACGCAAACCATCGATTTGCTCGATGCGCTCGGACAGACTGGGTTTGTCGGTTTCGCACGGGTGACGTCAACCGGAAATGTAGTCGCGATGGTGCAGCGTGAGAAAGAATCGACAGGCATGGCGATGCTCAACCCTGCTTCACCGGACATAGCGGGCGAAGCGTCAATCCAGTCGATCGTAACGTACCAACTCCAGGCACCGATCATCTTCAATGCCTATAACGGTTGGAATACTGGTATCAACCTGGCGAACCCGAACGGATCGACCGCAAACGTGACGGTTTCGTATCCGGGCGCCGGGCGTCCAGACGATGTTCTCGCAATGGCACCCTACTCGTCTGACTACGTGTACACTCCATCCAACGCGGCGAATCAGACCGGCTTCACGGGCAGCGCCGTCATCAGTTCGGACGTTCCCGTTGCCGCCGCGGTCGATGAAGTTAAGTATTCGACCGGCGACGCTATCTCGTATATCGCGGTACCTGCGCTGGACACCGAGGTCGCCGTTCCGCTGGTCTTCAAACAGTCGCAGAGCGGCACACGAAATGACAACTCGGGCATCAACGTCAGTAACGCGAGTTCGAGTCAGACGACCGTTGAAATTACCATCCATAGTCCGCTCGGTACCATCGTTGGTGGACCCTATGACATCACCGTACCAGCAAACGGGAGCAACTTCGTCTATCTGCCGACGACCACGGCGCCACCAGGAACGATGGGTAGTGCGACGATCAAATCTCTTGACGGCGCTCCCATTGTAGTCGTATCGAATGACGTGTCATATGACGTCGCGGGAGACGGCTCAGCTGTCTTCAACGCACCGTCACCGATGGGCCTCTATCAGATAGGTGGAGCGCCCTCGCAATAGACGGTGATCTCAGTAAGAATAGTGAGCCTCTGGCAAATGCCAGAGGCTCGTTTCATTTCGGGAAGAATCTCTCGGAATCCTCGAACGCTCTCTCAGATTCTCAAAGCGGCGATTCATTCGAGTCTAGTCGCATGACTTCTTCAGCGTGTGACAGCGCTTGAGTCAGTTCACGCTGTCGTAATGCGAGAGTAAGATCCCCGCGCGTGCGCTCCAGTACCCCACGGACCATGTCGGTTGTACGTCGCAAGCCGCCGGTTATCGCGTCCGGATAGTCGACTGAAACCAACAAATCATAGATGTCGTCCATGGCAGAAAGAAGCTCCTCCGCTCGCGCTAAATCATGTCGACGCATCGAGTCGAGCGAGTACCTTCGAAGCTCGCCGGCGGCCTCACCGAGCCCGTTGAGAAACACTGCGTCCTCAACGTTCAGATCTGACGGCGACGGGATACCACTACGGCTGATAAAGCCGAGCGTTATGCGTGCCTCCGCATATTCTTTCTGAGCGTCTTGAACGTACCCTGACCAGTAGATATTCGGATAGTCGCGAAGATCATCCTCCAATGAATCGCGCATCGCGCGAGCATCGTCGAGCAGAGCAATTGCGCCATCAAAATCGTTGCGATGAACCGCTCGTGTTGCATTTGCACTCAATCGAACGACGCGACGACTCTCCGCCAACGCGCGTTCACGAATCGAGTTAATGCCGTCAAGCCGCCCGATAATCTCCTGACCAATCCGCCATAATCTGCCGTCTTCTTCAGTCACTGAGTAGTCACTCCAATCAATTTAGATCACGTTCTGTTCGTGAACGTTCCATTGCAGCATGCCGAATTCTAGGTCCCCCGGTCGTCTCCGGCTTCCCGCCTCTATGCTATACTGAACAGCGGTCGTGGAGTTGAATTCGGCCGGGATTTCGGCAGTACTCCGCGATATTTTGCCCTCGTAGCTCAACGGACAGAGCACTTGGCTTCGGACCAAGGGGTTGGGGGTTCGAGTCCCTCCGAGGGTACTTCATAGGCCGGGCGCAATCGCGTCCGGCTTATTGCTGTCCGTCTCCGCGGAAATCAGTCGGTGCCGGGATGTCATGCATCCGGTGCCATCCTTATCATGCTATGATCCGCCCTACAGTGGGTTTCTCCGCGGCCATTAATTGGGAGGCAAAGACGTATGCGGGCTGTGGTTGTATCGATCGGGTCTGAACTGATCGAAGGGTTCCTTACCGACACAAATGCGACGTTTCTTGCTCAGGAGATGTCAGCGCTAGGAATCGAACTCGTGGGTGTCAGTCAGGTCGGAGACAACCTACAACGTATCGTTCGAGTCCTGACGCGCGCCTGGGAGGATGCCGATCTCGTCGTCACAACCGGAGGCATTGGTCCTACAGACGACGACATGACACGCGAAGCAATTGCATCCATGCTCGGCGAAAGCGTGCGTATAGATCCCGATCTGCTGGAGTCTATCTCTCGATTCTTTCGATCCAGATCGATCCCGATGCCGGAACAGAATACCAAGCAAGCATGGCTCATTCCGTCGTCTCAGGCACTGGCCAACCCGATGGGCACCGCGCCTGGTTGGATCGTTCAGCGTGATGAGAAGTTCATCATTTCGATGCCCGGAGTACCGCGGGAGATGAAGCGGATGTGGGCGGAGCAAGCTGTGCCACGGTTGAGACCTCGACTGGGGGATCGATTTTACGTTTCCAAGACGCTCAAGACCATTGGCATTGGTGAATCGGCCGCCGAGCGGGCGATCGCCGACGTCATTCACCGGGGCTATCCCGTGGTGGCGACGTACGCCAAGGACGACGGCGTCCACATTCGGATCGTCGCGGGATCGTCCGACCGCGATGAAGCCGACGAGGCAGTGCGGCATACCGAAGTAGAACTGCGAACCATCCTCGACACCTACGTCTATGGTGAGGAACCGGCAACGTTGGGGTCGGCGATTCTCGCGCCCCTGGTGGAGAGTGGCGACACGTTGGCGATCAGTGAGGCAGGGTCTGGCGGTCGACTCACGTCGTTGGTTGCCGAAGAGCCTGCAGCGGTCGTCCAATTCGCAGGTGGCATGTTGCGCGCGTTCAGCCACGCGGCCTCAGTGAACGGGGTCGACGTCAACGAGCCCGATGCTCCGCTGACGTTGGCACGCCTCGAAGCACCGCAAGTTCGTTCGATGCTTAAATCCGACTTTGGATTTGCGATTGTCGTTCGGCTGACTCCGGGAGAACGTTTGGACCTCACAAAGGGCGATATCGCCCTTTGTGTGAGTGGGAGAGAACTGTCCCGCGAACGTGAGCACTCAGTGACGGCCATCCCGTCAGAGGTTCGCCGGCGAGCAGGGATGTGGGCTGCCGAATTCCTGCGAACGTCATTGCTCGAGGACATCAGTCTCCGCAATTGAAATCTCGTCAGCGATAGTTCTCCAATCGCGACTGGGTCCATATCGTCGCCACCTCCACCATAGGCCAACCGGGTATCCGGCCATTTTGGCGACGTCCCCGACGAATCGCAGGGCCGGAACCAGTGCGAGCGCGTACGTGAACTCGACCGCTGACTTCGATTTCCGCCTGCGAAAGAGACGGCGAAGTGGCGCTCGGAGGTACATGGCACCACCGAGCCCGACAGCAACTATCGATATTCGATCTCGGCGCCGCATCGCCAAGGGAAGAACGACCAGGTAAGCGGCATACCGCGCGACATGTCGTCGAGCAAAGAGACCAGCTTTGCCGTCGCCACGGGCGTAACGAAAGTACTGAAGTATGAATCCGAATATCGAAGAACGCGGACGAAACGCTACTCTAGCACCCGGACTGAATTCAAAGTGAGCTCCAGCCCGTTTCAGCTTAAGATCGAAGACAAGATCCTCGCAGTAGTCGAGCCACTCCGGATAGCGAATGCCAATTTCAAACAGGCTCCGTCGAAACGCAACGGATCTGCTCGATGGCAGGAACGTTTCAGGGCGTATCTCGTCGACGTCGGGCAACGTCGTCGCTCCAAGGGCAAACTCGAATAGCGTAGCGGTATCGGCCGAGAAGAATCCGGCAACAACGTCCGGCTGAAGTTGTCGTGGACGTTCAAACGGCTCGGTGAGCTTTTCGAGCCATGTCCGTTCGAGGCGCGTGCCGGCGTCAGTTACCGCGACGATCGAGCTCGTCGCACGTTGGAGCGCCAGATTACGTCCTCTGGAAATGCCAGCGCCGGGCTCCGAAACAATGATGAATGGCAGTACGGTTTCCCATTGCCGCGCGACGTCAAGCGTTCCATCGACCGATCCACCGTCGACAAGAATGACCTCATTTGGCATCACCGTCTGTGAATCAAGTGACGCGAAGAACGCGGGCAGCGACGATTCCTCATTCTTAACGGTCAGGACAAGGGAGATGGACGGTACATCACTGCCAGCCATTGGACAAGCTCGCTTCGTATGCGTCGATCAGTTCATCCTGATATGCCAGCATTCGTTTCCGGTCGTACACCGTCAGGTCATCGTACCCCAATAGGTGCAGCAGTCCATGGAGCGCCAGATAGGCGATCTCGCGCTGGATGGGATGACCAACGTCGAACGCTTGCATCTCAGCAGTCTCGTAGGAGATGGCCACGTCGCCAAGATATGGCGGGTCTCCGGCAAAACTGAGCACATCGGTCGGTCCGTCGATATTCATAAAACGCTGGTGAAGATCCGCAATCTCATCGTCTGTGCAGATCCAGATGCCGATTTCGCCTCGGCCATCATGTGCCGCCGCTGCGTGCTGAAGCAACCCTGTCAAACGATCAACATCGAGCGTCGGCGCGCCATCGCTGATAGTCAAGCCGATCTCGAGTGGCGAGGAATGCGACATCAACTACGATACTTCGACCGGCGACTTGGCGCTTGGCTTTGCGTGTGACACCGGTACTTTCAACTCGGGGTACTCGACACGTGGGTGGTAAATCCCCTCGAGGTTAGTCACGAACGCTTGGCGAATCTGCTCGACCTGTTTAAGCGTCAGGTCGCATTCATCGAGTTGGTTATCGTCGAGACGAGATTTGATCACACCGTCGACGATCTGCTGAAGTTTGGCAGCGCGCCGCACGGTCTTACCGTCCACCGGCGCCTGTTCATCATAGAGTTTGCCCGATTGAGAGGCCGCTCTTACGGCAGCCTCGACACTGTCCGCCAGCATGATAACCCCAGCCTCTTTCGTTTGAGGCTTCGGGCCTGGATAGCGAAACTCGGATTCGTCGACGTCTTCGCCGCTATTCATCGCCTCAGTGTAGAAATATCTGATCAGCGACGTGCCATGATGCTGCTGTATGACATCGACGATCGATTGCGGAAGGTGAGCTTTCTTCGCCAGACGCACGCCATCAAGAACATGCTCTTGGATGATTCGGGCGCTCGTTCGTGGATCGAGTGCATCGTGAACGTTCGCTCGGTTTGCCTGATTCTCGACGAAGAAACTGGGACGAAGCACTTTACCGATATCGTGATACAGCACAGCCACACGTGTAAAGAGTGGGTCGCCTCCCACACGCTCAACCGCGCTCTCAGCCAGATTACTCACCATGATGCTGTGATGGTAGCTGCCTGGAGCTTCTCGCGCGAGTCGGTACAGGAGTGGCTGGTTTGGATGGGCCAGTTCAAGGAGTTGAAGATGGGTGGTGATACCGAATATTCGACCCAGGACGCTGAACGATAGGAAAGTCAGACTGGCAGATAGCCCGCCGTTTGCGACCGCGCTGTAGAGCAGATTACCGCTCCCCTGTACGCTCAGGGCGCCATGTACGAGTGCGAAGAGCGTGGCGCTGACAAAGACCGAGACCGCAACAGCAAAACCCGCCCACAAAAAGGTCATCGTGCGTTCAGCACGCCAGATGACTGCCGCTCCGGCCACTCCACTCAGGAAGGCGAAGAAGGTCACGTCGAATGCATTTCCGGCTACGATGCCCAGATAGAGGGCCAGGAACCCGGCACTGACGACCGCCACCTGAAAATCGAGCAGCACGGATAACAACATGACCGCGGCCGCCGCCGGAAACATGTACTTCAAATTGGTATTGATCAGCCAAAATCGTCCGGCAACAACCGGCATGACGATGACCAGCCCCACCAGCAGCAATTGCTGGTTCTGCCAGAGACCGCGCGCGAACTTGTAAAGATAGAAGACAAGTCCGAGCGTGACAAATCCAAGGAGTCCGAGAACACCCATAAACTGTTGCCAGTTGG
Organism: uncultured Chloroflexia bacterium; assembly: GCA_963785465.1. Lineage (GTDB taxonomy): Bacteria > Chloroflexota > Chloroflexia > Thermomicrobiales > Thermomicrobiaceae > CALAGB01. The sequence continues at coordinate 46,897 of CAWAVM010000002.1, forward strand.
CGGCTGGATTCAGCAGCTCAAAGTAGTCGAGTTTCTCGATATCGTCTTTCGTTACTGGATCGCCGTCCCGAACAATCACCTGGCCCTGTTGCACGGTAACCATGACCGGTTCAACCGCGCGGGACGCTGCCTCACGAGCCGCCTTGGTTTGGGCGTCGTCGATCTGCACGTTCGCGCGAACAAAGGGCTGCGCCAACGCTACAGCCAACTCTCGTTCAGTCAGTGACATCGGGACGTTTGATCGAGACAGGAGACTCTCTTTGACGGAAGCAACGTCCTCCGGTTTGACCTGATCGGCCATGGCAACCGCCAGGAGCCGTGTCGCCTCGGATGAGACATTTGACCACGCGCTACTGCTAAGTGCCGCGATGGAGTTGGCATCTGATGCGGTTAGGCCGTCGAGGCTTGAGCGAATCAGATCACTCATGTTGGCGTTAGCGGTAGGTGTAGCGCCTGACCGAATGGCAGCGATCTCGCCGAGCGCTTGCCGAAGACTTGCCAACTGAGCCGGGGCAACCGTCGCATCCTGCTTCAGCACGATGTTTCGAGAGTCGTCGTAGGCCTCTTGACGACGCTCCTGGGTGCTCAAGTCGCTGACGAACGTCGCCGTTCGCGGCGCCTTTATCGTTCGATTTGCAATCTCACCAGCTTTGAGGTTGAGTGAATCGGACTGCCAGGTGAAATATAGGACCAGTCCAAGGACCAGATAGATGCTCAGGCCGAACAGCACGAATCGAGAAATCCGCCAGATAGAAGGACCTCTTCGGCCAGCACGGCGCGAGAACCAGGAAGCCCTGCTCGAGCCGAGTTGTGAATCACGCTGCGAAGTCGAGTTCATCGATCCGCCTGACCCGCGTCCAATTCGAACACGATGGAGTACGCTGCGGACTACCCGCCCTGTGAGTCTTGGTGCTGTTCAGTCAATGCGGCGCGTGCTGCCTGAGCGACGACGTTCCCTTGAGCACGAGAGCCGATCCGTTGCCGAAGAATCGGCATGACACGACTCATGTCGCCCGGGCCCGATGCCTGCAGTTCCTGAACCACCTCGCGTGCTATCTCCAGCACGTCACCGTCAGATAGTTGCGGAGGCAAGTACCGTTCCAGAATCGCGATCTGCCCGCGCTCGATATCAACCAGATCCTGGCGACCGCCGCGATCAAACTGCTCAATCGAGTCATGCCGTTGCTTGATCTGGCGCTGCACCACCGCAATGATCTCATCGTCTGAAAGCGGCCGGCCACGCTCGATCTCAACATTATGAATCTCCGAACGGAGAAACCGAACAACGTCGCGGCGCGTTGTATCTGATGAGCGCATGGCCTCTTTGAGATCGTTTTGAAGCCGCAAGGACAAGTCTGACATTTAACAGATCACCATTGTGGGTCGAGCTCGGGTGTTGGAGCCCGACCGTAGATTTAGCTATCGGTAACAGTGGGACAGATGGACGCTTGTTGCATCGAATACCAAGAAAAAGCGTCTGTCGTCGAATTATATCGCCACCTGTGCTTTCTCGTCAACGCAGGTCGGATCGCTAGATCGTACGTTCGTACGCGAGGTTAGCCCGCCGATGCCGTTCGTCGACTCTACTGTGACGGTTGGACAGCGAACGTCGCTGCGCACCCGAGATCGTCTTGACACGCCGAACGGGCGACAGTTAGAATTGTCGAGACGGATCAGCGTGGTTCGTTTAATGTGCGGAAGTGGCTCAGTTGGTAGAGCATCTCCTTGCCAAGGAGAAGGTCGCGGGTTCGAATCCCGTCTTCCGCTCCGTAGACACGGACCCCCAAGCGGGGTCCGTCTTTTGTTGCCTCTAGGAGCATCGCAAAGTCGCACTCAGGCGAGTAGCGACACACCAAAAGGCCACACACACCCGGTTGTAGCTGCCGCAAGTGGGCTACACTTGATGTTGGATGCGCCAATCGCGCGGAAATGGCGGAATGGCAGACGCTGCGGTCTTAAAAACCGTTGGGGATAATCCCCGTGCGGGTTCGAATCCCGCTTTCCGCAC
>CAWAVM010000003.1:0-89502 GCA_963785465.1 uncultured Chloroflexia bacterium
AGTAAACCGAGAACGGGAGACGCGATAGCGACGACGCGTGGTCTGGTCGTCGGATTGCTCGATGGTTTGCAGAGGGAGGAAGTTCGGCACGAGCGGATTCATCAGGGCGAAGCAATCCCCGTCGCTTCCGCCGCAGCAAATTAGACTTGGTGGGTTGTCGACCACCAGATGGACGAATAACGAGCATTCGGCCGTGGCAGCAGTGCCACGGTCGTTTTGTTGTTCGCTACCATTTGGTGGAAGAGATGACCGGGGATTATTGATGGTCTCTTCGCCATCGCGGCCCGCCTGATAAAACTGCACGTGCTCGTGCGCTCCTTCCCATCCAAAACCCGCAACTGATCCGAGCATCGCTCACCTACGATTAGCCCTAAGCTGCCCCTTCGCTTGACCAACTTCCCCTGTTCCCGAATGGATGAGCGCTCTGTGGAGGTTGGTGAGGCAATGCTGGACGCGCTGTCGTGCGCCGGATCGTCATAATGTCGAATCCGGAATGAACCCATTTCCCGAACCACGCCAGAACAGTAGATTCTTTCATGGCAATCTGTTGATCCAAGTCGATCGTCCGCCACCCCCTCACGTTTTGGACAGGCACTCTTCAACAGCCAATGAATGCATGAATCTATTACCGCTGTCACACGTGACAGAAACGCGTCCAAACTCTTTCGGACGCCACACAAGAATGCGTTTGACACGAATTTGTAACGACACTCGCGTTGTCTGCAACACGCTTCAGCCGAGGATAGACATATAGTTGAAACCAATAATTGGTGGCTTGGTTGAGCCACTCTCGTTGGGAAAACGGTCGGAGCAAACGGGAACCGGATTGCGTCGCACAAGTCGATGGACAGTTGTGGATCTGGCAGGCCGTTGTGGAGCCGCTCGACAGATAAGGCAGAAGGAACATGAATTCACATGAGTTCTCTAATTTTGAAGTCGTGGCGCGAGAGGATTTTTCGGACGTCACCTATTTGCTGGAGTGCTATCACCCGCTGATGGCGAAGGCCGCACGACCGGGCCAGTTCGTCATCGTTATGTTGCACGAGCATGGCGAACGTATTCCACTGACCATCGCCGATTTTGACCGAGACAAAGGCACGATCACGCTGGTCATTCAGGCCGCTGGAAAGACCACTCGGGAAATGCAACAGCAATGCCAGGTCGGTACAACGCTCCACGCGATTACCGGGCCTATGGGCGTTCCTAGTGATTTCGACAAGGTCAAGAAGGTGGCCTGCGTCGGAGGCGGGTTGGGGGTAGCCCCGATCTTTCCACAGGCGCGCGCTTTCAAGGAGGCCGGCGCCTACGTGATTGGCATCGTCGGATTCCGCTCCAAGAATCTCATGTTCTGGGAAGAAAAGTTCAAATCATACTGCGACGAATTCATCGTCTGTACGGACGACGGGTCGGTGGGAATCAAAGGAAGAGTTACTGACGGCGTCAGACAGGCCATTGAGATGCACCCCGACATCGACGAACTTGTCGCTATCGGCCCACCTATCATGATGAAAGCGTGTTCCGAAATGACGCGTCCCTACAACATCAAAACGATCGTCAGCCTCAATCCGCTGATGGTTGATGGCACCGGTATGTGCGGCGGTTGCCGTGTGAAGATCGGCGATCATGTGAAGTTCGCGTGTGTTGATGGACCCGAATTCGACGGTCACCAGATCGATTTCGACGATCTCATGATACGTCTGAAGCGTTATGCCGATGAAGAGAAGTCCGCGCTAGAACGCTGGTCGGCAAGTTGCCGTGTCGGCGCAGGGGTTTAGGTTTCGCCCGGGGCGATGACGGCGATCTTGTCGGCGGTGCCCGGCGCTAAGGAAGCAACGATGAGAAAAAAGAAAACAATCCGCACGATTCCGCAGGAGCGCACTCCGATGCGACAGCAGCACCCCCACGAACGGGTTAACAACTTCGCGGAGGTCGCGTGTGGGTTTAGTCTCGACGATGCGTTGCTGGAGGCCGAACGCTGTCTGCTGTGCCCGGAACAACCGTGCATAGCTGGTTGTCCGGTTGGCAACGACATCCCCGGATTCATCCAGAAGCTCACTGATAAGGATTATCGCGGCGCCTACAACGTGCTCACTGCCACCAATCTTCTACCCTCAGTTTGCGGACGAGTGTGTCCGCAAGAAACGCAATGCGAGGGCGTCTGCATCGTAGGCAATACATTGGAACCTGTGGCAATCGGGCGCCTGGAACGGTGGGTCGGCGACAACGCGATCGCGGAAGGCTGGGCGAGCGTTCCATATATCGAACCGAATGATTTCAAGGTTGGCATCGTTGGCTCAGGGCCTGCCGGACTGGCTTGCGCTGCCGATATGGCAAAAGCGGGATGTGACGTCACCGTTTTTGAAGCGTTTCATCAGCTTGGTGGGGTGCTGCGATATGGGATTCCGGATTTTCGCCTTCCGAACGAAATCATCGACGCCGAAATCAGCAATCTGCGCAAACTGGGCGTCAAGTTTGAATGCAATACGTTGGTCGGTCGTCTCTTCACCATCGAGCAGATGATCGACGAGATGGGATATCACGCAGTATTTGTCGGTACCGGCGCGGGTTACCCAACAATGATGGGTATTCCTGGCGATTCGCTGAATGGCGTGCTGTCAGCGAACGAGTTGCTGACGCGCTGCAACCTGATGCATGCGAGGGAATATCCGGACTACGATACGCCACCGCCCCTCGGCCAGCGTGTGGCAGTGGTCGGCGCAGGCAATACCGCAATGGATGCGATGCGCGTTTGTCTGAGGTTGGGTGCGGAAAAGGTCTACGCGATCTACCGTCGCTCGCGGGCCGAGTGTCCGGCCCGATCAGAGGAAGTCCATCACGCCGAAGAAGAAGGCGTCGAGTTTCTCTGGCAGACCCAACCGGTAGTGGTCCTCGACGACGGCACCGGGAGCGTGCGAGGCTTGCAGTGCATCAGCATGGAACTCGGTGAACCGGACGACTCAGGACGGCGTCGACCTGTACCGGTCGCGGGCAGCGAGCATGACGTGGAAACAGATCTCGTAGTGTTCGCCATTGGCACCAGAGCCAACCCCATCATAGGTCAGACCTCGCAGCTGAAACTCAACGAGCGTGGTTACATCCAGGTCGATGAAAATCTCGCATCTTCTGTCGCCGGGGTGTTCGCTGGCGGTGACATCGTCACCGGAGCTGCCACGGTGATCGAGGCCATGGGCGCGGGCCGAAAGGCCGCACGCGGCATGAAAGAGTACCTCGGAATCCGTGAGATCAGCTTCCCTTACGCGAACGATCTCGAAGACGGCACCAACACGATGTTTGGAATCAGTCTCAATGAGCGCAACTTTGCGCACGTGCGAGTCGCGGAGGCGACGTTATGATGAACGAGCTTTCCTTTGTTGCTCCGGTGCAGCAGGTGCCCCAGACGAGCCCAGCCTTTGCCACCAAAGCGGTAACAGTCCTCAAGGAGCACATCGTCGAGGTGATCAGCGATTCCGGCGAAGGCGCGCAGAGGTGCGGACAGTCGCTCGGCGCGATCGCCGCTAAGATGGGTAACGGCGTTTGGACCGTCGAGATCATTCCGGCGGAAATTCGGCCGCCGGCGCGCAGCGTCGCTGGGGCCAGCGGCAATCGCATTCGCATCGGAGCGGGGTATGTCACAAACGGCGGCGATGAAACTGGTCTGGTCGTCGCGTTCAACGAACAGGTGCTGCTAGGTCGTGTACGAGCAGGCGAACTGAGGCCCGACTGCATCATTCTGCTCGAGAGCATGTGGCGTGAGTATCCGGACGCCCGCATCGCTGCTACCTACGCGGCGACGTACGATGAACTTGTGAAAGCGGGCTATCGGGTCGTCGAGATCCCGATGGAGCAGGAGTGCCTGAAGATAGTCAAGGACGCGCGACGAGGCAAGAACATGTTCGCGCTCGGGATGCTCTGCAGCATCTATAGCCTGGATCTGCAAATCGCGCGTGAACAGATCGAGCAGATATTCGGCAAGAAGCACGCGGATTCCATCAAATCCAACATTCTGCTGCTTGATGCGGGATTTCAGTGGGCCGAAGACAACCTCGAATTCAAGTTCCGCATTCCGGCTGTGCGCTCGGAAGAACCCCAGATTGTGGTCAACGGCAACACGGCGCTCGCGCTCGGCGTACTCGCTTCAGGTATGGATATCTGCGCGATGTATCCGATCACTCCGGCAACCTCGGCATCCCATTATTTGAGCGACGTGTTCGAGAAAGTGGGCGGAATAGTCCACCAGGCCGAGGACGAGATCTCGGCTTGTGCGTTTGCCATTGGTGCGTCGTACGCTGGAAAGTGTGCGGTCACCATCACGTCCGGGCCTGGCTTCTCCCTCAAGCAAGAGGCCATGGGGTTGGCGGCCATGGCGGAGATTCCACTGGTTGTCGTGAACGTTCAACGTGGCGGCCCGAGCACTGGCTTGCCGACGAAAGCGGAACAGGGTGACTTACTGACCGCGATGTTTGGCAGCCACGGCGATGCACCGAAGGTCGTGATGGCGGCGAGCACCATTGAAGACTGCTTTTATTCAATTATCACAGCACGAAAGATCGCGGAGACGTTTCGTATGGTGGTCGTGGTGCTCAGCGATGCAAGTCTCGCAACCTCGCAGCAACCGTTTGCGCGGCCGCAATTCAGCGAGAATTGGGTTGCGCCGCCGATCGATCAAAGTGCTCTTCCCGCAGGCGCGCAGCCGTACGACTGGGACTTGACGACTGGGCTGTCGCGCCGTTTCATCCCGGGTCAGTCCAATGGCATGCACGCCGTGACCGGGCTTGCGCATGACCGTCAAAGCCACGTCGCTTACGATCCCGAAATCAACGTAGAAAGTATGCGTGCCCGCAGTTTGAAGCTAGCGACGTTGCAGAAGACGCTCAAGACTCCTCCTGTTTTCGGAGACCCGTCTGGCGATCTGCTCATCATCGGTTGGGGCAGCACCAGGGGCGCTATCGAGGAGGCCGTCGAAACAATGCGCGCCGAGGGTGTCAGCGTATCGTCAATGCACCTTCGGTTTCTTCAGCCGTTGCCACCCGGGATCAAAGCGGTGATGCAGCGCTTCAAGCAGGTGATCACCGTCGAGAGTAACTGGAGCGATAATCTGGACGACGAAATCATCGACGAGGACAACCGTCGCTATTCAGCGCTCGCGATGTTGCTACGCTCTCGCTACCTTGTCGACGTCGACTGCTGGACTCAAACGCGGGGCCAGCCGATCAAGCCTTCCACCATTTGCGGTGTGATCCGCGACCGGCTGAACAACGAGACCAGAAAGGCGGAGGAATCATGAGCATGGCCGCCACCGAATGCCTGCTCCGGATGTACCAGAACCACTACGATCTCGAGGATTACCAGAGCGGTGTGCCGCGATGGTGCACGGGCTGCGGCGACAACGCGATCCTGGCCGCCCTTCAGCGGCTATGCCGTGACGAGGACTTGCGCCCTGAAAAAACCGTGTTCGTGTCCGGAATCGGCTGCTCAAGTCGACTTCCGCACTACATGAAAACGTACGGATTCCACGGCATTCACGGGCGTGCGCTGCCAATCGCCGAAGGCGTCAAAATGGCGCGGCCGGACTTGGACGTCTTTGTCACGACCGGCGACGGGGACTGCTGCAGCATCGGCGCTGCCCACTGGATCCATGCGATCCGCTACAACATGAACCTGACGGTCCTGCTGCACGACAACCAGATCTACGGCCTGACCAAGAAGCAGGCGTCGCCGACTTCTCCGATCGGAACCATGAGCAACACCACGCCGCGCGGCTCCTATCTCGAGGCGCTCAATCCGCTCACCGTGACGCTCGGCGTGCAGAACGTCTCATTCGTCGCGCAGGCAGTCGACTGGATCCCGGAGGCACTCTACGCGATTATTTCGGCGGCTTTCCACCACAAAGGACTCTCGTTCGTACGCATATTGCAGCGTTGCTCGGAATGGCTGCCAACGACGTTTGAGCCATGGATGCAAGATCCGAATCGAATCCAGATCCTCAATCACGAACACGGGATATCTGTTAGTCCAGGATTGACGCGAGTGTATAAGAATCAACTGACACATGATCCATCAGATCTCGATCGAGCGCGGGAAATCGCATCGAGCGATGATCCAATTCCGGTCGGCATCCTCTACAACAACCCGGAAGTGCCATGCTATGAAGAACTGAGGCACGCGGGTTTGGTACGGACGACCGACATGATTCAAAAGGGAATCAACGCGGAACTCGACAAAGTCACGGTGTGGCCGCAGGACGTTGACGTGGCAATACCGGCTGCCTCGTAGCGCACCGTCAGTGGAATCGAAGGACGATATGGAAACGGGACATAGAGACCACGTTGCGTTCTATTTGACCGGTAAACGACCGGGTAAAGGGCTCGAGCCGATCGATAACCTCGATCTTCGCCCTGCGCTGCTCGCTGGCTATCGAGATCTGACAAAGCTGCGCTACGATTTTCCGCTCGTGCTGGTTGACGACAGCCCCGCCGACCACAGTTGCGTGCGGTCACTCTCCGCCATCATCGATGACGTGGTGCAGGAGATCGCCCAAGGAGACGACGGTGATCGCTTGACTCGACACGCAATGCGGATCGAGCAAGACATGCGGGCATCGATCGCGGCGGGTGCAAGTGGTTCGCTGTCGTCGTTGTGGGACGAGTCTGCACAGCGCCTGACTGCACAAGGTGATGACCGGCTGAACGACAGTCTGGCGCGCGCGAGTGCGGCACTCAAGGTCGACGGGTCGGTGGTCGACTGCGGCACGGCGGCGCCGGCTCAACTGCTCCGGCACGTCTGGTCGGTGGTGCAGGACTCTAAGTCAAATAGCGCCCGCGACGAAATCGATAGATTGATCATCAAACTCTCGGATATTCTGAAGGTTGACTTTGACCACTCGGAGGCGGGACGTAGCGCAGAGAGCCTGAAAGCCACGGTCGGAGCCGTGCACGCGGAAATGTTCGACTTCGACGCGATGTCGCGACTGCTCGGGAAATCGTCGTCTGGCACCACCCTCCCGGAGATCCGGCGCAAGCGGATCGAACAACTTCTTGCGGTGCTCAAGTCCCAACGGTTCTTCGGAAAACCCGCCAGTAACGCCACGGCAGAGGGCGGGGTGGCCACGCACTCATTTGTGTTCCAAGACTGTACCAGCGCGCTCCTAGCGTATCGACAGCGCATGCCGGAGGCAATCGCACTGTCGAAAGCGATCGCGATCGCTGAACTTGAGATTGACGCGCAATACGACGAATCCAAGCACGATGAACTCTTTGCAGAATTTGGCGCAGGCGGCCTCGACATACGTGAGATGGCACGGTTTCCGGACTACCTGGTGCTCGTTGACTCGGCGCAATTGCATGGCGGTGAACATGACACCCTGATGGAGATCCTGTCGGCAGGCCTGCCAATGAAAGTGCTGGTGCAGACTGATGACATCCTCGACGTATCAGGGATCGATTCCGACGCACATCTCTCTTTCGGTCTGCACAGCAGGCAGCTCGCCAACACGGCCATCGGTTTCAACGACGTTTACGTGCTGCAGGCCAGTTGCTCGCATCTCTACCAGTTCCGCGACCGCATCCTTAGCGGACTCTCTGGCGCCGGGCCGGCAGTTTTCAGCGTGTTCTCCGGCGCGAACGGAAATCCTGGAGGACTCCCGGCGTATCTCATCGCCGCCGCCGCCATGGAATCGCGGGCATTCCCGGCGTTTACCTACGACCCGGCCGCGGGCGATAACTGGGCGACGCGCTTCTATTTTGACGCGAATCCGCAGGTCGATCTTGATTGGCCCGTGCAATCCTTCGCCTACGAAGACGAAAACCACCAGCGAATTCAGACGAACACGGCCTTCACATTGGTCGACTTTGTCGCTTGCGACCATCGCTTCGCCAAGCATTTTGCGAACGTGCCACGGGAGACGTGGAACGGCAGCATGGTTCCGATCACCGACTGCCTGGGGCACGAAGTGAACGGCATGCCGGAAAAGATTCCCAGCATCCTGATGGTCGACAGCCAGAATCTCCTACAGAAGGTCATTGTTGACGACAAACTGATCGGCGCGACCAAGCGTTGCCGCGATGCCTGGCACAGTTTTCAGGAACTCGGAGGCATACACAACTCCCATGCCGAACGATTGCTCGCGCGTGAACGCAAAGAATGGGAGGCTCGCGAAGTTCAATCCGCGACAGCCACGCTCCCACCACCCGTATCGGCACCCAAAAACACGGTCGCCGAAGTCGCGCCTGCACCAGACGTAACGCTCGACGAACCAGAACTGGCTCAATCGCCCGACGATGCCTATGTCGAGACGGCGCGCTGTACGTCGTGCAATGAGTGCACACTGATCAACAACAAGATGTTCGCCTACGACGAGAACAAGCAGTGCCACATTGCGGACCTGGACGCCGGAACGTACCGCGAACTGGTCGAAGCGGCGGAAAATTGCCAGGTCGCAATCATTCATCCTGGTAAACCATGGAACATGAACGAGCCAGGGATCGAAGAATTGATGGAGCGCGCCGCGGCGTTTCAGTAGTTTGCCAACGCTAAGAGGTATGCAGCGACGCCGGCCCATGTCGTGGTCGGCGTCATGTCGACATGGATGACTGATCGTCGAATCAAATCAGTCAAGACGAGACCGCAGGCACCAGATTGCGGACGCACTGTGGATTCCATCTCGCGAATTAAGTGGTTTGCATAACCGTTGGCCAAGAAATGAAGAGCCGCCCCCCGGTCATGCTGAGTAGGCAACAACAGTGGACTTGAAAAGAGTCATTCCGAGGCCGCTGCCGAAGAATCTCTCACGCTCACGCCAAACCAAGAGGTTCCTCGTTTCGCTCGGAATGACACATTCACGTTGGTCGACTACTGAGGCCGCAGCCGAAGCATTTCCTCCATCGCTCCCGATCGATACGACGATAGCGGAGACGGGGAGATCCTTCACTGCGACTCAAGATGACCAAGCAGACCCCAACCAGAGTTGGCCAATCTCTATGGAATTCCCTGTAGCTCGGATCAAGAGTCGCTGTTCGTTGACTCCAATTTCCTGATTCGAGTTCGCCCTCGCGCGATCACCTTGACATTCGGTCGTGTGAACCCTAGGATAATCCCGATCGCGCTACTCAGGATTGAGCAGCGGAGGAATAAGGCGGGTCCAGAATTCGATTCGCGCCCACCGTATCGCGTCGCGAGAGGATGAACTCAAGGTGTCGCTCTTCCAAACCGGTGTCCTTGGAGCACTGGCTGGACTCACGATCTTCCTAGGACTGCCGGTAGCGCGTCTGAAATTTGTATCGCGAGGAAGACTAGCCTTCCTGAACGCTGTCGCGATCGGCATACTGTTTTTCTTATTCGTCGACATCCTCGAGCACGCGGTCGAACCGCTCAATGAAGATCTGGCGGCCCACGCGTCAAACATCTGGGGCATGATAATCGCCCTCGTTGCGGGAGTCGCGATCGGTCTCATGGGCCTCGTCTACTACACGCAACGCACGCGTCGAAACCGCCCAGAAACTGCCCAGCGCGTCGCGCTCGTCATCGCAATGGGAATTGGGCTGCACAACTTCGCCGAAGGTCTTGCCATTGGCAGTTCCGCTCAGAGCGGCGCGATATCATTGGCAGTTTTGCTGATTATCGGATTTGGCTTGCACAACGCAACCGAGGGTTTCGGCATTGCCGGTCCGATCGCGGGTCAACCGGTGAGTTGGCGATTCCTCGGCGTTTCAGGATTGATCGCGGGCGGTCCGACTTTCATCGGAACGATGATCGGTTATCGCTTCACCTCGGAAACACTCTCCGTGCTGTTCCTGGCATTGGCGAGCGGAGCGATCATGTACGTAATCGGGGAACTGTTCGCCGTAGGTCGAAAACTCGAGATGCCCACCTGGAACGCTTGGGGGTTGACCGTGGGCTTGTTGGCGGGTGTTTTCACTGAGGTTCTTCTCACGGCCGTTGGCGCGTAACGTCGCGAGAGGTTAGCTCTCGGTGGTCTGACAATGACATCTCTCCGGTCCCAAGCTCACATTGCCAAACGACTTCAACTCAAAGAAGGTCATCCTGCGTTGGGCCAAAACAAATGCATCACCTCCAACGTCGAAATATTCATCAGTCTCTCTTGAAACATATATTGTGTCTTTGACAATCCTATACGATGATTCTAAAAGTACTATGTCATAGCCATTAAGTACGTAGCAGATTCAATTTACAGCACGTATCATGGTTATCAGTACCATCGGGCAGTGGGAACTGTCCGGCAGACAATTTATCATAATCCCAGTAACGCACTCGGTACGGTGGGTCGCTGGGGACGAATTGAGGGACAGATGGAACTCCAGACTCTAGAGACGGTCGTCCAACGATTGTTCAGCGACGCCGACTTCCGGTCCCGCGCGTTAGCGAATACCGGAGAAGCATTCGCCGATTATGAGCTTGACGCCGATCAGCTCACGGCACTTGGAAGCCTTTGCGAGCGTCTGGACGGCGAACAGGGCCTTGGGGTCTCGCCCAAGCGAATGTGGTTCTAGCCGCACAGTGATCGCGCTGGCCAATCAACCACTTGAGGATTTGTGTCAGTTCGTGAATCACGCCAGATTGTCATAGACACACTGAAGGGGGCGAGTTTACCCGTCCCCTTCGAAACTCTTCTGCTCCTGCCCCTCCAACAACCAGGTCGCCTGCTCAACATCGATGATCCTTCACGCTGGACGCGATTGATCGAAGCTTGCTGTCAATCAGCAAACGGTTTAGTCGATCTGGTGCCGCGAGTAGCGGCGGCGTTCGAGGTCTGCATTGCGGCGCTTGACGTCTTGGATGAGGTTGAAGACGGAGACGCGTCGGCATTGATAGACATAGCGGGCGTTCCACGCAGCATTAATGTGTCGACCTCGCTCCTGAGCCTGTCTCACCTAATCTTGAGCGCCATTACCGAGCAGACACTCGTTCCCACGCTTGAGTCGCAGCTTCATCACGCCATGTCTGCGTCAGTAATGGCAGCGACGGTAGGACAGGACCTGGATCTCCAGTCAGAGGAGCATCTCGTTACGGACGTGAATGTTGCCCTCCAGGTAGCTCGTCAAAAGAGTGGGAGTCTCGGCGCCGGAGCTTGCCATATGGGCGCGCTCCTCGGAACACAGGATGATCGTATACTTGAAGTGTACCGGCAATTTGGGCATCACTTCGGCACGATGTCCCAGATAGCCAATGATATTCACGATCAAGATGTACCCGACATCAAGACAGATGTGAGTAGAAATAAGCCGACTCTACCGAACATATATCGAAGGAATTTCGAAACGAGCGAGTCGACAAAGTCGGGCCACGACGAACTCGAAGACACGGGCTCACTGCACTTTGCGTGGGTTGTATTTGAAACTGAACGACTGCGCTGCCAGGAAATAATCGCCCGCCTACGAAACCTCGGTCACGACGCTGACCACCTTCAGAGATTGCTGGACGACTAAATGGCCGCTCGGGAGACGCAGACGCAAGACGAATCTTCGATCCTAACGCGCTACCTCCGTTGGCGACAGGTCATTGCTGCAGTGTTTCTCGTTTGTTATGTCGTGTTATTCGCATTTGGAGCTCGAGCCACCAGATTTGAACCGAGACTCGGAATTTCCGTGGGCTGGAATACGTCGCAACAACACTGGATCATCACCGATGTGAAGCCAATAACTTTCGCGTATGACGCCGGATTGAGCGCTGGCGACATCATCGTCAGCGTCGACGGCAAAGCAGCACCGCCCAATGCGCCCGATGGAGCAGCTAAGATCCAGACTGCCAAGACCATCGAAGTTATGCGTGCGCAGGATGGCGGTTCCATCATTGACGCCGCGGTCGGATACAGCCCAAATTGGGCGATTCTGCTCTTTTTCAGTCTGGTGTTCACTGCGGTCGGTTTGTTTGCCCTGTTTGCCGGTCAGGGGATAGCCTCGCTTGCGCTCGCCCTGACGACGTTGAGTGGCGCCTGTGAACTGGCGGTTCTACCGTCTCTCTACAGTCAAGGCAGATGGACAGTTCCATTTCACAGCTTGTTCCTGCCGATCTTCTTCTCGAGTTTTGCGTATCTCTTCCTCGTATTTCCGGAGAGAAGACGGCTGACATTCAGGCAAATCACGGTGCCGACGTGGATCGTGCTACTGTCGGCAATCCCGTTTGCCATCAGTTGGTACATCGCGACCGAGATCGTGCCGCAAATCTACAGCACATTTCGACTCGTGGGCTACCCCTTCTTGATCGGCTGGCCCCTGATTGGCGTTGGTTCGCTCGCCTATTCTTGGAAGACGACAAATAGTCCAACGATCCAGAACCCAGATCCGAATCATTGTATTGGGCACTGCGGCTTCCGTGCTCCCCTTCCTCGCGCTGTCAGCGATTCCAGAAGCACTGAAGAACGTGGATATCATCAAGCCTCAGTACACATTACTGCCACTCGTGCTCATGCCGCTGGCGTTTGGCTACGCCATCCTGCGTTACCAGGTAATGGATCTACAGCTCTACGTCCGTCGAGGCATTGTCTACTCATTCCTGGCGCTGACGGTCACTGGTATCTATGCGTTGATCCTGTTCATAGGAACCTCGGTCGTCCGGCATCGTGCCGGCATCAATGACGTCTTCGTTATCGCTATCTCTGGAACCATCATCGCGATCATATTCCAGCGTCTTCGAGACGAACTCCAGAGTCAAGTCGATCGGATATTTGATCGAGGTCACTACGACTATCGGACAGAGCTGCTCGAGTTCAGCCGACGAATGACCGAACATCTCGAGGGCGAAGTTCTCGGCAACCTCACGACAACGTTGATTTCTCAAACCTTGGAGCCGACGTACGTGAGGCTGTACATTTATGATCCGGAAGCCCAGACATACTATCTCAACGCGTCAGTCGGCGTTGCCGCATCTTCGGAAATGAACGAACTCACTCCGCGCCACAAGCTCATAGCAGGCCTCGCGGATACCGGAGGATTGCGCCAACGCTTCGACGCTTCTGCCGATGAAGCGGCCCTTTCGATCATGCTCACAAAGAACCAAGATATCGTCGGATTGCTCGTTTTGGGTCCAAAGAAGGCCGATCTCCCATATTCAAGCGACGACCTTTCGTTGTTGAGAACTGTCGCGAACCAACTCGCGGTCGCGGCCGACAATTCCAGACTCTATGAGCGAACCCGAGAACTCTACCTTTCGAGCATTCGGACGCTAGCGGCGACGGTCGACGCGAAAGACCCGTATACGCGCGGACATTCCGAGCGGGTTGCCGCTTATGCGCGGGCCATTGCCGAAGCTCTCGATATGGAGCGTGAGGACATCGAGGCGATCGAGCTTGCCGGTATACTCCATGATATCGGTAAGATCGGCATCCCGGATTCGGTGCTTCAGAAGCCGGGTCGGCTCGACCCGGATGAGCGCTTGCTCATCATGGAGCATGCGGCGCTCGGCGCGAAGATAGTCTCTGAAAATCCATCGCTCCTGCCTCTGGCGCCACTCATTCGTCACCACCACGAGTGGTTCAATGGCAAGGGCTATCCCGACGGACTCGAAGGGGCTGATATCCCCGTCGGTTCCGCGATAATTGCCGTCGCCGATACATTTGACACTATGACGACTGATCGGCCGTATCGTTCCGCTCCCGGGCGTGAGGAGGCTCTGGCGGAACTTGCAAGATGTAGCGGAACGCAATTTCATCCGGAGATAATCTCGATATTTTTGAAACTCCAGGGTTTCTCGGAAGACCTTGGGACCGTAACGGACACGATTCACGACTCACTCGCCGCCGCCGGCCGGATAACGACCGTAGACACCAGGGCGATGCGAATCGTATTTCGAGTCGTGCAGATAATCGGAGAGGTAACCAAACTCCAAAACTTTATTGCCCAGGTCACGGATCTGGTCCAGCGGGAGCTTGGCACCGGGACGATTGACATTTACCTCGTGGACGACCTTACCGGAGACCTCGTTAAGCAGAAAGACGCAGCCGAGGACCCCAACGAAGAGACACGCGTGGCGAACGGCACAGGGCTGATTGGGTGGGTTGCTGAACACCGCGTTCCCGCTCGCGTCGAGAATACGCAGCATGATGTTCGTGGCAATCAGGGAAGACTCCCCGGAACCCGGTCACAGCTCGCGGTACCACTGGTGATCGATGGACGGTCCATCGGGGTCATTGACGTGCAGAGCCACCGGCAAGGATCGTTCACGATTGACGACGAATCGCTTCTCGTTATCGTGGCACAGCAGCTTGCACAGGTAATTGAAGTTGCTCAACTGCATGACAGTCTCAAGAAGAGTGCTATGCTCGACGGACTGACGGGTGCGGCGAACCATCGCTATTTCTACCAGCGTCTCGAAGAAGAATTGGGTCGCGCGCAAAGAAACGAGTCCGACGTCTCCATCCTCCTGATTGATGTCGATGGTTTGAAGCAGCTCAACGACACGCACGGTCATATTGCCGGAGATGCCGCGCTCAGAGCATTCGCCGAGCTCTTTCAGCGTGAGTCGCGAGCTTTCGATGTCGTCGCCCGGTATGGCGGTGATGAATTCGCGATCATCCTGCCGGGGGTGAACGAGGAAGGTGCGATTCAGTGTGCGCACCGAATGTTTGATTTGGTCTCGGAATCCACGTTCGATCTTCATGGAGAGCGCGTAAAAATGCTTTCGATCTCTTGGGGGTTGGCGTCGTATGCGAAGGACGGCGATCGAGCCGTGACGCTTGTCGCGACCGCGGACGAACGTATGTATCGAGATAAATTTGACGTTTCGAAATCGTCGGCAGGTCCAACAGCAACCTCTGCATGACACGGCAAAGACCCAGCCTCCCAATCTGTCGCGACGCACCCGATTAACTCTCCGTCTGTTGACGGTGACGACGAAAGCGGTCCGCAAAACCGTTGGCCAAGAAATGGAGAGCCGCCTTTCCGTCATGCCGAGTAGGTGACCACAGGGGATTTGCCAGGAGTCATTCTGCGGCCGCAGCAGAAGAATCTCTCACGCTCACGCCAAACGAAGGGATTCCTCGCTTCGCTCGGAATGACAAAATCACAATGGTCATCTACTCACGATGACCAGGCGTACCACGACCAGTGCAGGTCAATCGATATGCAATTCGCTGATTGCTTGGGGTTGATGTTTCTCAGCGAGTTCGCTGGGTGCTTCGTCATCGAAGCGATTCAGTGTTATCTCGCGCGCATGAAGTATTCTTGGTTACGGCATCGACTCGGGCTCCGCGCGCGAGTGCGCGGAGCGACTCTTGTTCTTGAAACAGCTGAAATGGAATCCTCTTGATGAACGATCCCGAAAATACCAACACCAAGCGTGTGTTGCTCTTGTTGACGCCTTCCAGCTACCGCGGTTCAGCATTTTCCGCGGCGGCGGAGCGACTCGGCATTGAAGTCGTCCATGGCGTTGACCTACCCACGACGTTGTCACGAGAGTGGAACGTTCCTCTCGGTCTCGACTTCAGTCGACCGGACGATGCCGCTCAGCAGATCGAAGTCTTCGCTCGTGACAATCCGATCGACGCGATCATATCGGTTGACGACAGTGCAACCGTCCTGGCCGCTCTGGCGAGTAGTCGACTTGGGCTACCGGCGAATTCGCCCGACGCAGCTCTTGCCGCCAGAGACAAATTCGTCATGCGTCGAATGCTGCTCGAACAGAGGAGTTTCGGTTCCGGGATTTCGGCCATATCCGGCGAACATTGATGAAGTCGAAGCAAGCCAGAACATTGTCTACCCGGTAGTAGTGAAGCCAACACATCTCTCGGGGAGTCGCGGAGTCATTCGGGCAGATGATTCCGACGAATTCGTTAGCGCCTTCCGTCGTACGCGAGAAGTCATCGAGTTGAACGGACAGCGCCTGGAAGACGCGACGATCTTGGTCGAAGATTTCATCCCAGGTTTCGAGGTAGCGCTAGAAGGCTTACTGGACGACGGTGAACTCCAGGTTTTGGCACTGTTTGATAAGCCAGATCCTCTTGACGGACCGTTCTTCGAGGAGACGATCTACGTTACTCCTTCACGTTTGTCCGCGGAGGTTCAGCAGGCAATCGCCGATTGCACGCAGCAGGCTGCGAGGGCTCTCGGGCTACGACAGGGTCCGGTGCATGCCGAACTCAGGGTCAACGAGCGCGGTCCGTGGATCGTCGAGGTAGCCGGGCGGTCAATTGGCGGTCTGTGTTCCACGGTCTTGGAATTCGGCACCGGCGTGGCACTTGAAGACCTTATATTACTTCAGGCGACCGGATCAAAGATGACGGGTGTGGGCCGAAACAACGCGGCCGTCGGAGTCATGATGATTCCAATTCCAAAAAGGGGTGTTCTACGTCAGGTAAACGGCGTTGAGGCAGCCAAACAGGTCACAGGCGTCACCGGCATAGAGATCACGGCACGGCTCAACCACCCGATTGTTCCGCTTCCAGAGGGAGCCAGTTACTTGGGATTCATCTTCGCCAAGGGGGATACGCCGGGCGAGGTCGAGCAATCGCTTCGCGATTCCCACGAGTTGCTCGAAATTCACATCGCTCCGGAGATACGACTCAGATCCGTTGTCCGATAGCAAACGCTGTTGGCGGCGGCCGTCTGACGTCGGGAGCCCGAACGACATACGCAGGGGTTGAGCGTTACTTCTTGCGAGGGGCTGGTGCCGCACCTTTGGCGCCGCCTGCCCCGGCTGGTGCCCAGCCTTCCGGCATTTGCGCACCTTCGCCGAAGAAGAACTCTTCCATCTGCTGGCGCAAAAGTCTACGATCGTCAGGATCAGCGGGGTTGAGGGCATAATGATTTATGAGGATTGTCTGGTGCTCGCGCCACATTTCCCAGGCATCTTGCGAGACGTTGTTATAGATTCGTTCTCCAAGTGATCCCGGAAATGGGGGTCTCTCCAGTCCAGGCATTTCACGCCCGAACTTGACACAAATTACGGTCTTTGGCATCGAGATCCCTTCTTTCCGATCAAGGCCAACGGTCATCAAGCCTAATGGAGGTCTAGAGCGTTGTCAATCAATGAGCACGGGTTGAAACATGCGCCAGATCTCTCTGACTCGTTCACCATTGTATTCTTTGGGAGGCACTGTCGGCTATCGATGGTGCCGCTGCGCCGAATCGTGGCAGCTGACATTTCGGTTTCTGCGGTCTTCTTGCCCTCTAAAAACGAACTGGGGCCGGCAGTGCGGCGCATCACCGGGCGACCCACCATCCCCCTGGGGACGAATCATCCCGTTGTTGCGGCCATATCAATTGATCAACTCGCAATCGAGCACGGCATTCCCGTTTATGGCATACGACGTCCGCTTGCCGACGATCTCGAATCAATCTTACGGGACTCTTCGCCGGACCTGATCGTTATCTCGTGCTTTCCTTGGCGAATCCCACGGCGAATTCGCCAGACCGCCAAGTTCGGGGCGATCAACATGCATCCATCGCTGCTACCGCGCTTTCGTGGACCCGATCCACTGTTTTGGGCATTTCAGACGGGATCGACCGAATGGGGAGTGACGGTGCATCAAGTCTGCCATTCACTTGATGCCGGCCCGATAGTTGAGCAGTCCGAATTCGGTGTTCGGGACGGGATGTCAGGTGATGAGCTCGAAACTCTGGCGGCTGATCGCGGAGCCGACCTGCTATTAAGCGTGGTGAAACGGATACGTGACGGAACATTCACGGCAACATCTCAGAACGAGTCACACGCGTCTTATCTCGGATTCCCTGGGAATTCTGATCTTCTCATCCAGCGAACCTGGCCTGTCAAGCGAGCGTTGAACTTTGTATCCGGCGTCGTCACCCTCGGCTACCCGCCGCTGGTAGAGACAGTTCAAGGCACGTTCGAGGTTCTGACGGCTCTCGCTAGCCAGAACATCGAAAACGAAACGGACGAAACATGGCTATCTCGTGACGTTGTACGCATAGCACTGACAGACGGGGTGATGGACCTTAAAGTCAGAGAACACCGATGAGACAGCGTTTAGACCCTCGGAGTCGAGTGGGTTAGTCGCTCCCGCCAATCATTCAGCGTGTCGAGCAGCGAATCTTCCAGCGATATCTCTGGCTGCCATCCAGTGGCTTCACGGAGTTTGGTCGAATCACCGACCAGCAACGGGATGTCTGATGGCCGCAATCGGGCGGGATCCTCCCGTACTGTTACATTCGATGCCGAAAGATTGAGAAATTGGTCCAACACCGATCTGATTGCTACACCAACTCCGCTTGCGACATTGAACACCTCGCCGGTGAACTCCGTCTTGGCAATCGCGAAGTACGCACGAACGACGTCCCGCACATCCAGGAAATCGCGGACCGCATCAAGGTTGCCAACAAGCAGGACTGGATCCGCTCGACCGAGTTCTATTTCCGCGATTTGACGCGCCAAACTCGAGACAACGAATCTGTCGTTCTGTCCAGGACCGATGTGATTGAATGGCCGTACCCGAATTATGTTCATGTTGTAGCTAAGGAAGTACTGTAGACCGAGCATATCCTGAGTCACTTTACTGACCGCGTATGGATTGCGCGGCCGGAACGGCTGCAGCTCAGTAATTGGAATCTCAGCAGGCGGCACCGCGCCATACACCTCAGCCGAACTGACGATCACGATAATCGGATCGATGCCGACTGTCCTGCAGGACTCAACCACATTTACCTGAGAAACGGCATTATTGATCAGCGTTTCAGCCGGATTCGCCACGGCTTTCGGCACGTATGCCTGCGCAGCGAGGTGGAAGATGATATCTGGTCGGTATCGCTCGATAACCCGTCTGGTGAGATCCGCGTCGAGCAGATCACAAACCAACCAACGGACGCCGGGCATTCGCCGACCTGAATGGGCCTGTACCCCGATCAGGTCCCAAGAAGTGGATTGACGAAGGAGAGAGATCAAGTGCCGGCCAACGAATCCACTGGCGCCAGTGATCAGCGCCGTGATATTTGATGGTTGGCCGGCGTTCGTCACGTACCCGTCTAACGAGCCGCCGAGACGCGCGTCTCGTTCAGACCCGCGGCATCACGCAGGATCTCGGCTTTGTCGATTTTCTCCCAAGGCAGATCGAGATCCGGCCGACCGAAGTGGCCGTATGCAGCCACCTGGCGATAGATCGGACGCATAAGATCGAGGTCTCGAATGATGGCCGCCGGCCTCAGATCAAAGTGTGCATTGATCAACTTCAAGATCAAATCTTCGTCGACATGTTCGGTGCCGAACGTCTCGATATGCAGTGATACCGGTCTCGCTACGCCAATGGCATATGAAACTTGAAGTTCAAACCGATCGGCCAAACCGGCTGCAACAATATTCTTGGCCACATAGCGAGCCGCATAGGCACCAGACCGGTCGACCTTCGTCGGATCTTTACCCGAGAACGCACCGCCGCCATGACGAGCCACGCCGCCGTACGTATCGACGATAATCTTTCGGCCGGTTAGACCAGCGTCCCCCATGGGTCCACCTACAGAGAAACCACCGCTCGGATTTATCAAAATTCGGGTTTCCTTATCCAACAACTCCGGCGGCACGATCTCCTGAACGACACCTTCGTTGAGCTCATCGCGGAGTCGTCGTTGGGTCACCGCCGGATCGTGCTGTGCGGAGATCACAACGGTTTGGACCCTCACTGGCTTTCCGTACTGGTACTCGACCGTGACCTGGCTCTTGCCATCTGGGCGAAGATAGGCGATCTCTCCTGATTTGCGCGCCTCTGCCAACCGTCTCGTGAGCTTGTGTGCCAATGAAATCGTGAGCGGCATCAACTCCGGGGTCTCATCGCAGGCATACCCGATCATCATGCCCTGATCACCCGCACCGACCATTTCGAGCGGATCACCGCCAGCATGGTCACGCGTCTCGAGCGAGTGGCTGACACCCTGTTCAATTTCTTTCGATTGCTCTTTGATCGAGGTAATTACCCCAGTCGTCTCGGCGTCAAACCCAAACTTGGCTCTGGTATATCCCACTTCCTCAATGGTTCTTCGTGCGACAGCGGGAATGTCGACATAGGTATCAGTGGTGATTTCACCGAACACAAGTATCAGACCAGTCGTCGCGGACGTCTCACATGCCACGCGGGCATCCGGATCCTCCGCGATGATGGCGTCGAGCACCGCGTCGGAAATTTGATCACAGAGCTTATCTGGATGCCCTTCCGTGACCGATTCAGAGGTGAACAATGTCTGTGACGATCGCATGAAACTTGTGCTCACGAACCACCTTCCCTAATTTTTTCCCCCGCGGCAAGTCTGCACTTCGCGAGGAGCAACCTCGTCTGGCACTTCAAATGGACCGAGAAATGGTCCATTACGTCCCGGACTGCCAGGAGTTGAGGTAGCGCTCCTGCTCCGGAGTGAGCGTATCGATAGTCACCTTCATACTGTGCAGCTTGAGCGCAGCGATCTCTTCGTCGATATGACGCGGAACGGAGTGAACGACGTTTTCGAGATTGCCTTTCTCCTGAACCAAAAAGCCACAGGAGAGCGCCTGGTTGGCAAAGCTCATGTCCATGACGCTGGCCGGGTGGCCCTCGGCACTTGCAAGATTGATCAGTCGTCCTTCACCGAGAACAACAATTCCTCGGGTCGTCGTCAGACGGTATTCTTCGACAAATGGTCGTAGATGCCGACGACCTTCGGCAGCCATCTCATCGAGCATATGCAGATTAATCTCGGAGTTGAAATGCCCGGCGTTGCAGACGATCGCGCCGTCGTGCATACGCTCAAAATGCGCACGGTCGATGACGTTAATGTCTCCCGTCGCCGTGACAAAGATGTCTCCGATGCTTGCGGCGTTCTCCATCGTTGTGACAACGAATCCATCCATGACGGCTTCGAGGGCGCGAAGTGGATTGACTTCGGTGACGATGACGTGCGAGCCCATGCCTTTCGCACGCATTGCAATGCCGCGACCGCACCAACCGTAACCGGCGACGACGAGCGTTTTGCCTGCGAGCAAGATATTGGTCGCACGGATGATTCCGTCGAGCGTGCTCTGGCCGGTGCCGTACCGGTTGTCGAAGAAGTGTTTCGTGTCGGCATCGTTCACGGCGATGACCGGGAAGCTCAGCACACCATCATTTTCCATGGCGCGCATTCGGACAACGCCAGTCGTCGTCTCCTCAGTCGAGCCAATCATGTCCTTGAGCAGGTCTTTTCGATCTTGATGGAGACTGGTCACGACATCGGCTCCATCATCGATCACAATGTTTGGTTTATGTCGGAGTGCCTGCTGGATGTGACGATAATACGTCTCTTCGTCTTCACCTTTGATCGCATACACCTGAAAACCATCGGCAACAAGGGCCGCGGCAACGTCATCTTGCGTCGAAAGAGGATTGCTTGCGCAGACTACGGCGTCGGCGCCACCCGCTCTCAACGTGTAGGCGAGATTGGCCGTCTCACTCGTGACGTGAACGCAGGCGACGATTCGGACGCCCTCGAGCGGCTTCTCTTTTTCAAACCGCGCCCGAATCAACTGGAGCACTGGCATCTCGCGCGCCGCCCACTCAATGCGTCGCTTGCCGTCTTCCGCGAGTCCAATGTCACGAATGTCGTAGCGCGCCTCAGCAGTCTCGCTCACAGGCTAACCTTTCTCATGTGATTCATCCACAGTCTCGTACTGAGCCGCCGTCGGGTCTAGACAACCCGAAGCACGGTACCATCCGTCGTGGCTCAACATCTCACCGTCTCGGAAACCAAGCGTGGGGCATTGCAGCACCGATCAGTCTCGGACCATCCGAAACGCACTTTCTAGCAGGGAGTAAAAGAACGACCGTACTCGAACGCAAAAAGAAACAGCAACTCGTGAGCGAGAAGCCGTTCGACTTCTTACTCACTCTCATCTGTCAGCGTCACTAACGCTGCCGGAATTGGCACCATACAGTTTCCTGAAGGTTGCCGGGCTTCTTTGGGCCGTCCCCTCCACCACTCGGGATAAGAGAGAGCAATATTCATTTTTCGCACTATAACACAGGGATGTGACCGGAACAATCTGGTAAGAGTTGCTGTCACTTCGCTCCGAGCGCCATCGCAGCGGCCTCGACCTCGAACAGCGGAACCTCCGGGACGATGTCGACCGAACCCGCGTTTGGCGTCGGAAGAATCCAAGTCAACTGGCCATGTACGGCCTTCTTGTCGCTCATCAACCGGTCCATCACATCGTTTAGGCTCCCCTCGAATCGAGATGGAAGTCCGAACCGATCGAGCAGCGAATTCTGACGCTGAGCCACCTCGCCGGTCGATCTGCCAACGCGAATGGCGATTTCAACCGCGGCTCGCATACCAAGCGCGATCGCCTCTCCGTGGTGATAGCGATATCCGGCAGCCTCCATAGCGTGTCCAAGCGTGTGGCCGTAGTTCAAGATTCGTCGCATTCCCGATTCACGTTCGTCCGCCTGTACAACCATGCTTTTTATCAGTACATTGCGCTGCACAATATCGGCAAGGAAAGTCATATCCGTCAGTTGCTCATCGCTTGCGCCCTCGATACGCTCAAGGAGATTAGTCTCGGGCTGACCTGTCGCAGTCGACTCGATCATCGAGTGTTTGATGATCTCTCCCCAACCGCCTCGAAGTTCCCGCTCCGGGAGAGTCTCAAGCACCTGTGGGTCGGCCAGAACGAGCTGCGGCTGATAGAAGGCTCCAATGAGATTCTTGCCACGAGGGTGATTGATGCCAGTCTTGCCGCCAACGCTACTGTCCACCATCGCAAGAAGCGAGGTCGGCACCTGAATAAGACCAACTCCGCGTAATGCGATTGATGCGACGAAGCCCGCGAGATCGCCGATGACGCCACCTCCGAGAGCAACCACAATGTCTCGCCGATCAACACGTTGATCGAGCAACTGGTCGAGGAGATCGGACGCACAATCGAGCGACTTACTCGATTCTCCGGCTGGAACATCCAGGCAGCTAACACCAAACTCTGCTGCTTTCAGGCTTTTGCACACTGCTGTGGACCAAAGCGGACCAACGTTAGAGTCGGTCACGATCCACGCTCGTCGAGCAGCTGGAAAACGCTTGCGCGCCAGTCGACCGATGTGCCCGATAAGCCCGGGGGCAACAAACAGATCGGAACGTCCGCCAGGAGTCCCGATGGTGCGAATCGGCACAGGAGAGCTTCCGGCGCGAGCCTGATCGATCGCAATCTCAATTTCGCGAGCGATCGAGTCAAGATCTTTGCCGGTTGTATCGACGGTGAGATCGGCCCGGTCGTAGAGATGGCGACGAGCTTGCCAGAGCTGATCGAGTGCCGCGCGAGGATCGGCCGACTCGAGCAACGGCCGGCGAGCGTCAGGATCAGACACGATCTGACCTCGCAAACGCATCAACATCTCATCGGGCGATGCACGCAGGTGAACGATCAGACTTCCGGCACGCATCGCAAGCCAGTTGTCCTCGTCGGTTACGACACCACCGCCGGTTGCGATTACGCGCGCGTCGCCGCTGCACGCCTCCACCAGACATTCACGTTCAACTGTTCGAAAAACGGACTCTCCGTATTGAGCGAATATCTGAGGGATCGTGGCGTGAAAGCGGTCGGCGATCATGTCATCCACATCGACACACACATAGCCTAGTCGAGTCGCAAGCAATCGCGCGACCGATGATTTACCGGTTCCGCTCAATCCAACTAATATGATGCGTTCCAACGCCAACCCTCACCTCGAACGAATACTTGAAGCGCAGCCACGTTCCCGGAGTACTGCTCGAAATTATAAGCGGCGCGCGAACTCAGGCGGGAATCGGAACAACGCGACTATTGGCGAAGCTCCGTTGGAGATCGCCAGTGCGCGTCCGCCGTCCGACGTTCGACTGGCCAAATCGCGACTGAGCGTGGATCCGTCATCGCGTTGGCGCGACACCGTACCTTTGGCTTAAGTTGATCGGTTTTCGTTGAGGCACTTCTATCGTTATAATAAATCCGAAGCGTGTCACATGGTTACACGACAACGGCGTTAGTTGACAGTGACGCGACCGCCGAAGATTCACGCACGGGAAGAGGATTCATGGACCGCATCCTGATCGCGGACGACGACGCTGGAATCCGCGGTATGCTCAGAGATTTCCTCGAAGATGAGGGATTCGACGTCGACGAAACTGATGATAGTGAGCATGTGCTCGGCGTACTTAAGTCGGACAACCCACCAATGCTCGTATTGATGGATGTGCGAATGCCGAACAAGAGCGGCATCGACGTGCTACGCGAGTTGTCCAAAGAGCGTGGTGCGCAACTTCCATTCATCATCATGACCGCGTACGGCAGCGCAAATCTGGCTATCGAAGCAATGCAACTCGGCGCCTTCGACTACATCACCAAACCATTTGATCTGGACGACGTCCTGATCACTATTCGACGATTTGTTGAACACCAGAACCTTCTCAAGCGCGTTTCGAGTTCAGGCACCGGACGCACGAATTCCGACCCAACCGACTACATCATTGGCAACAGCGTCGCCATGCAAGATGTCTACAAAACCATCGGGCGTGTCGCCCGTTCGGACTCAACAATACTCATCGCCGGGGACACGGGTACCGGAAAAGAGCTGGTGGCAACGGTCCTACACCGCAATTCCGGCTATTCCGGCGGTCCGCTCGTCAAAGTGAATTGCGCGGCGCTGCCAGAGACGTTGTTAGAGAGTGAGCTGTTTGGACACGAGAAGGGCTCCTTTACTGGTGCATTGAACCAACGTAAAGGTCGTTTCGAAATGGCCAACAAGGGGACGATCTTCCTGGATGAAGTTGGTGAGATGACTCTCTCAACACAGAAGAAGCTCCTGCGCGTGCTTCAAGAGCGAGAGTTCGAGCGCGTCGGCGGGTCGATATCGGTCAAGGTCGACACGCGGGTGATTGCCGCGACAAACAAGAACCTTTCGACGGAAGTCCGAGAAGGTCGATTTCGAGAGGACCTCTTCTATCGCCTGAACGTGATCTCGATCTATCTCCCACCGTTGCGTGCCCGAAGAGAGGACGTTCCACTTCTCGTGGAGCACTTCCTGCACAAGCACCGGTATTCGTCGAGATCATCTCCCGCCAAGATTTCAACGTCTGCCATGCAGGCGTTGATGGAGCACGACTGGCCAGGAAACGTTCGCGAGCTTGAGAACATCATCGAGCGCGCGGTCGTATTGGCACAGGGAACCATTATCACAGACGAGCATCTTAGCTTCTCGAGTGCTGAGCAAGGACACATCATTGATATCGCTCAGCGAGTCAGAAACGGATCGACCTTGATCCAGGTTCAGCAAGAAGTCGAAAAGCAGATGCTCCTTGAGGCGCTCAAGCAATCCGATGGTGATCAGGTTGCCGCGGCGTCGACGATCGGCGTGGAGTTTTCGGAATTTCAGAAACGATTGACAGACTACGGGCAGCTCGATCAACCCGAAACGAAGGTCGCCCTCTAACACCGTGTTTCTTCACTCCCGCACGCCCGGCCGCCACCGCTGCGCAGCGCATCGAAACGTAGAAATGCTGGCTTGGCGTCACACCTCCACGGGTGAACTGGTTGGCTCAGCATCTTCAACGGTGTTGTTTTTCTTTCGACGTCGCATGATCGAACGAAGTTGAGTAGGGCGGATCGGGTTCTTCTTCAGGGTTTCTAGAGCCTGCACATAGAGGGCTCTGACCTTCTCGCGACTCAAACGCTCCCCACGCTCATAGTAAATCTGCGCTGACTCGCCGATCACCCATGTGCCCGCAAATGCGATAGCGACTTTGGGTACGGTTCCAATCGCAAGTGGCAGCAGCGTGACAACTTCCCGTGCCACAGTGCGCCACGCAAGCCCTGCGCCCACAACCGGAATCATCTCGGTGTAGATTCGCAGTCGCTTGTCGAGATCGCGATCATAAATCGCTGCGAGTTTGAAGATTAGCATTAGCTGATTCTTCGTGAGGACGAGGAAATCGGCGCCGACAGCGAATGCATTGCCAATTATCGGTAACAACGTTGGAATGTTGGAGACAAGCGCAAATTCGCCATTCACCGTCGCTGTTTCGAAAATGACCTGATGGGCGCACGCCGATTTCATCGCGGGGATGTATCGACCGATGGCAATAGCTCGATCGTCCGCGCAATCAGCAATCCGACGTCGCAGGGAATCAAGATCCGTCTCGCTCGCGGACGGGCCCGAGAAATACTCCACAAGTCGCATCGGCTCCTTCACTCGCCGGTACACCTCACGCCAATTGCGAGCAACCTGCGGATCGAGTGATCCCACTGACAGAATCACGTCGTAATGAAGTGGGTCGACGTCCGCATCGCCGAACGAGCGTACGTCGACGAAATCATCGACCTCCGCCCCAAGGACTTCCTCTGCCAGATGTAGCGCAGTATCCCGGTGGCTCGCAATGACCAGGATCCGTGGAGGAATTCTGGCTTCAAACTCCAAATCATCGAAGCTAATCTCGCGGATTACGTTGACGAAATCGCGAATACCCATTACGAGTTGCCTTTCGTGCCTGATGTGTTTGTCTGTGCAACAAAGGGAGGTGTAATCGCCGATTTGAGGCGGTGGACCAGATCGACACCGTCTCAGGGGTCGACAATCATTAGCAGTTCAGCCAGTGAAGTTCGGATCGATAGGTTCAACGTTCACTGTCATACCGGCTGCTACGAACCCCTGATCTTCCGGAATGACGATGTAACAATTTGCCTGCGCAAGGCCGGAAAGGGCGCCGCTCCCCTGATGTTCAATTGGACGGACGACCGCGCTATCGCCGCGAACTTGAACGACTCCTCGAACGAAAAAGCGACGATTTCCGGGATTTTGAATGTCTCCTTCGAGCCGCGCGGTCATCATTGACGGTTCTGTGTCGTTCAATCCGAGCATCAGCCGAATAACTGGTCGACCAAACTGTGCGAACGATACCGCTGCAGCAACGGGATTACCTGGCAGCCCGAGCACCGGTATCTCGCCAACCCTGCCAAACGCCATCGGTTTTCCCGGTTTGATTCGAACTTGCCAGAGGTCGACGCGGCCCTCTCGTCGCAGCACCTGCTTCACGACGTCAAAGTCACCGACCGAAACGCCGCCCGACGTCACCAGGAGATCGGCTTCTCGACACTCGTGGAGTTTGGCAATTATGTCATGTTCGCTGTCACGTGCGATACCGACCACGGTCGGGATTCCTCCGAACTGTCGCGTCATCGCAGCGAGAAGATACGTGTTGCTGTTTCGAACTTGTCCTGGTTTCAGTGCCGGTCCTGGTTCGACGATCTCGTCGCCGGTGGCAAGAATCGCGATCCTTGGACGGCGGATCACTTTGACGCTGGCGCGATTCAAAGCCGCCAGCAAAGCTATGTGAGCCGGGCCGATCACGGTTCCACGCGTTAATGGCACTGATCCGCGCGAAACGTCCTCGCCGGCCCATCGAACGTTCTGTTGAGGCGTGACTGAACGAGTAACCATGATGGTCGAATCGTCGGAACTGCCAGGGCTAGGTTCGGTCACGGTCGATGCTGATTCCACGTCCTCAAATCGGACGACCGAATCCGCGCCTTGGGGCATCGGAGCACCAGTCATGATTCGAATAGCCGTTCCGCGCTCAATTGATCCCACGAAACCGTGGCCGGCCGAAGATTCGCCTCGAACCGTTAGACGGATTGGAGCGGACGTCGATGCCGACTTGGTGTCGACTGACCGTACGGCAAAACCATCCATGGCCGAGTTCCGGAACGGCGGAATGTCCTCAGTCGCCGTCACGTCCTGCGCCAGGACGAGGCCAAGTGCATCAAGAATCGCGATCTCTATCGAATCTAGAGGAGAAAATTGCGAGAGGATACGCACGCGAGCCTCTTCAACGGTCAGCATGCAGCGGGCGTCGTCCCTCGCATTGCTCGTATCATGAGGCTCGCGCACCGGCACCTATGAATCCTGTTTCAGACGCTCCATCGCGGAAACAAGCTCCTTGACGGCTCCTGCTGACTTGTGCAGCGCGGCACGCTCGTCACTGGTGAGCTCGATCTCGAGGACGGCTTTCACGCCACCTGAGCCAAGTTTGGCTGGAACACCGACATACAGATCGTTCAAACCATATTCGCCGGACAGGTGCGCGCTACACGCGATTACTCGATTTTCGTCCAGGAGGACGGCCTCAACCATGTCGACGACCGATGCCGCTGGAGCGTAGTAGGCACTTGTGCCCAGCAACTTGACAATTTCGCCTCCACCGCCGCGTGTGCGCTCGACAATTGAGTCGATTCGCTCTGCGGACAGAAGCTGAGAAATCGGGATCCCGGCAACGGATGAGTACCGGGTAAGCGGCACCATCGTGTCTCCATGACCTCCAAGCACAACGGCATTGACGTCCTTGGCTGAAACGCCGAGTTCCATCGCGATGAACGTTCGGAACCGTGCGGAATCGAGCACGCCTGCTTGGCCAAGTACGCGACTGGGCTTGAATCCTGACGTTTGAAGTGCAACGTGGCACATCGCATCCAGAGGATTGGTCACCACGATGATGACCGCATCCGGCGATGCGGCGGCGGCCTGCTTGGTCACACTGCCAACGATATTCATGTTTACGCGCAGGAGATCGTCACGACTCATACCGGGCTTGCGGGGCGAGCCAGACGTAATCACGATGACGTCAGAACCAGCCGTGGCGGCATAGTCGTTGGCGCCAGTGACAGCGACATCGTACCCAATGACCGGACCAGCCTCGGCGAGATCAAGAGCCTTCCCCTGTGGTAGATTCTCAACGATGTCGACAAGTACTACGTCGGCAATATTCCGCTGAGCCAAATATTGAGCCGTCGTCGCACCGACCATTCCGGCTCCGATAACTGTTACCTTTGAGCGCATGTCATCTCCGTTTCCCGCTCGGTATTACCCAAACGACCAGTCACCTTCGCGCCACCCAATTGCTACTCGTGTCCCGGCAGAATAAACGATCGTTACGTGGGTTTGAGATTGATCAAATCGTCACCTCAGAGCACTGGCCTTGAACCCATCTTGGATGATAGCACAGGGACATTCGCCGGCCACCAAAAACGCAACGATTGCGCGCAAGTTTCGGTCCTGAACGCCCATTGTGAAACAGGAATCGAAGGTCTATTGAAGGGCTCCGATACGCTCTCGCGACGCTTGATGGCATGACTTCTCCTGTGCTATACTGCGGGACGCTTGCGCATGTCCGAGTCACGAAAAGCCCTACCAAACAGGATGTGGCTGACTGGCAACTCATGTGACAAGAAGACGAATGCTAACGCGCCGAAGTGGCGGAATCGGCAGACGCGCTACGTTCAGGGCGTAGTGGGCTTTAGCCCGTGGGAGTTCAAATCTCCCCTTCGGCACCACCGGCCGGCTGCTCGTTAAAAGCGAGCGGCCGTACTTAACAACTGAATGGTGTTAGGCAGGATGGTCGCTGGCCTATGGCCAGAGGAAAGTCCGAGCTGCACAGAGTGAGGGTGCCTGGTGAAAGCCAGGGAAACGTTTGTCGGTGACGTTGACAGTCCAGACTGGCGTGCCGTCTCGTGGTACGAGACGTGTGCGAGAGCAACAGAGACGATAGCCGGACTAAATATGTCCGGAGTGAAAAGGGCAATCCTCCCCGCAGCAATCTCCGGCTGAGCCGCTATCAGGTTACTCGCCGAGGCTCGAAGTCGAGAGCAGTCACGCTTGGTGACGACGTGACCGATCGGTCGAGCGATCGCCGATCGAGACAGATGGCCGTCAAGAACAGAACTCGGCTTACTCGCCTGATATCATTCGGTGCATGGTGCCTCTAGCTCAATCGGTAGAGCACTGGTCTGTGGAACCAGCGGTTGCGGGTTCGAGCCCCGCGAGGCACCCCTCCTTAAGTCGATTTGCAATATTCGACCCACTCTTGCCGGGGTGGGTCTTTGTCATTCGCTTGCTGACCATGTCCATTGACGACGCCATCGGCGACGCACCTCATGCCACGCCAACCAGAAAACCGACCGCATACGTCACCACTCCGACGATAATCCCAATGAGAGTCATTTCGAGCCCGCTTGCCCACCAGGATCGTATCGTGACGAGACTCTTTGCCGCGCCGACCGCAAAGTGCCCGATAAGACTAACGACAGCTGCCGTAATGATGGCTGGATTGCCTGCGAGGAAAAAGAATGGCAGGACAGGGACAATAGCGCCAATCCCGGTAGAAACCATCGCTGACGTCGCCGACGTGGTCGGGTTGGGCAGACGCTCTTCAGATAATCCCAACTCCTCGGACGCGAGGGCGCTGAGAAACTGTTCCTCGTTCTGAGATATCCGATCGGCGAGAATGTTGGCTTCATCTTCGGTCAAACCTTTCAACTGGTAAAACAGTGAAAGTTCTTCGCGTTCCTCGTCCGGATCCTCCACGATCTCACGACGCTCGCGGGCCATTTCCGCCTCGTGAACTTCACGCTCTGACTTGGCCGCCAGATATGCTCCCGAGCCCATCGAGACCGCGCTTGCCACCGCACCGGCTATCCCGGCCAGCAGAATGAAATGGCTGGATGCGTTTCCACCGGCGACGCCGGCAACCAGCCCAAAAACCGCACCAAGTCCATCGTTTGCTCCATAGATAGCATCCGCGATCCAGGTGCCCGAGCTCACATGGCGCTCGCCCTTTAGTAGCGCGTTGAGTCTCGATTGGGGTGCCGTGTCCTGTGCGCCGATAGACGTCAAACCGTGCAGCGTGTTCGCGTGTTTTGCTTCGTCCCGAGCCATCTCCCGCATCAGCACGGCAGAAGCAGGGTCACCCAGCGACTGCGCTTCGGCTTCGTAGTGCTGCAAATGCGAATCCTCAATGGACTCCGCTTCACGCAATGCTGCATTCAGATCGGTCTTCGCGCGCATCCTCACAACCCGAGGGACTGACACCTGGTGCACTCTCGGCTCAACACCAAGCTCCGTCAGCCGCTCGCGCCACCGCGCTGCATGCCGCTCTTCGGCTTCCGCAAGGCGTACGAGGATCTCTCTGCGATGGGGGTCTTGTTCACATTGAGCGAAATAATGATAGGTTGCCGCGCTCTGTAGCTCCGCCGCGAGATTCTGATTCAGTGCGTCAACGAGCTTGGCAAGCCCTTCAAGACTGGAATCAGTTCTGTGTTCACTCATACTCTCCCCTTGTTTCGCCGGTGGGAACCGGATGACGTGACTGATCTCGCTGCAGGATTCACATGATAGCTACCTCACCTATCTGACTACAACCATTCGCGCCTGCGCGCTCCACGGAGCGCTGTGTTGAATGAAGATGTGGAGACCCGAGCGAAACGTTGACGTCACAGGATCCGTCCTTCCTGACTTCTCATGGTTGACAGTAAGACACACTGTTGCGATACTGTACGTACATCCACGGCGGCGGGTGGTCCTCTTCCTCTGTCCACCGGTAGAATCAATGGCTACCTGAGAACACGCCGATTCATATGGGGATTAGCGAAATTATGAAGAGCGACGAGATTAGACGCAAATTTACAGAGTTTTTTGCCGAGCGCGGACATCTGGCCGTGCCGAGCTCATCTCTGATACCAGTGAACGATCCAACAGTCTTGCTGACGACCGCCGGAATGCAGCAGATGACACCATACTTTCTCGGCCTGGAAGCACCTCCGAACAGCCGCATGACCTCGATTCAGAAGTGCTTTCGAACGGTCGACATCGACGAAGTCGGGGACGAATCACACCTTACGTTCTTCGAAATGCTGGGCAACTTCTCGGTGGGTGATTACTTCAAGGATGAAGCGATCAGTTGGGCTTGGGAGTTGCTTACAAAGGAGTTTGGCGTTCAGGCAGACCTCTGGTATCCGAGCGTGCACGAGATTGACCAGTATTCGCTCGATTACTGGCATGAAAAGATCGGTGTTCCTACGGACCGCATCCGCAAACTCGGCGACGCCGAGAACTGGTGGGGGCCGGTTGGCAATACCGGACCAAACGGACCCGATTCAGAGATTTACTACGACCGAGGGCCGGAGTTGGGCTGCGGACGACCTGATTGCGGCCCAGCGTGCGAGCACTGCCATCGCTTCCTTGAAACATGGAACCTCGTCTTCATGGAATTCTATAAGGAAAGTGACGAGTCCCAGCGACCGCTTCCTCGCAAAAACATCGACACCGGAATGGGAATCGAGCGCATCGCGATGATCTTGCAGGGAAAACCGTCGGTTTTCGAAACCGACCTTTATTTTCCGATCGTCGAGTGTGCAGCCGATCTCGCCGGCGTTCGATATCAGGAACTTGACCGCGTTGATCGTTCGTTGCGAGTCATCGCTGATCACGCTCGAGCGGTTACGTTCCTCGTCGCCGATGGCGTTTTGCCTGGGAACGAGGGCCGGAGTTATGTCCTGCGCCGTGTACTCCGAAGAGCAATTCGACATGGCAGGCTTCTCGGGCTCGATCGGCCGTTTCTCGTGCAACTCGTGGATGTCGTCATCGAGATGTTCGATCGCCACTACCCGGAGTTGTCCGCCTCCAAGGGCCGAATCGAGGCCATCCTCCAGCATGAGGAAGAGCATTTCGGTCGCACACTCGCTGCTGGCATTGCACGTTTTGAGACCGTTGCGACGGAGCTCCGCGCCCGAGGAGAGACCGTTGTACCCGGAGCGGATGCTTTTCGCCTTTACGATACCTTCGGCTTCCCGCTCGAACTGACTGCCGAACTAGCCGAGGATGAAGGACTGTCGATCGACCTTGCTGAGTTTGATCGAGCAATGGAGGGGCAACGCGAACAGAGTAGGACGGCCGCCGGAAAGTTCGCGACGACCTCAGCAGAGCGCACCAACATCTATGCCGAATTAGCGGAACCTCCCGTCACGTTCGTCGGATACGACACGACTGAACACGAGGCATCAATATCCGGGATCGTCGGCGAATCAAGCAGGTTGGACGCGATCGACACCGGAGACCACGCAGAGATCGTTCTGAACGCTACTCCGTTTTACGGTGAAGCGGGCGGTCAAGTTGGCGACACCGGGATTATTCGTTCGAATACGGGGTTATTCCGTGTCGACGACACGCAGCGACCGACGTCAGGATTGATCATCCATCGAGGCGTGGTTGTCGAAGGTTTCATGAAGCAGGGACAGTCAGTCACGGCCACTGTCGGCACGAAACGCCGTGACGACATCCGCCGGAATCACACGGCAACACATCTCTTACATGCGGCTCTCCGAACCGTGTTGGGCGAACACGCGCGTCAGGCTGGGTCTCTGGTTGCGCCCGATCGACTCCGGTTCGATTTCACCAATTTGGAACCGGTCACCGCGAGCCAGATCGAAGTGATCGAGCGACTCGTTAACGATGAGATCCTGGCGAATAAGCAAGTCGACACTCAGGTCATGAATTACGCCGACGCGACCAGTACGGGAGCGATGGCGCTGTTTGGTGAGAAGTATGGCGACAGGGTGCGCGTGGTCTCAGTCCCCGGATACAGTAAAGAATTATGTGGTGGAACACATGTCGTCCGTACCGGCGATATTGGACTCTTCCTGATTTCCGCCGAGTCTAGCGTCGCCAGTGGGGTCCGGAGAATCGAAGCAACTACCGGGCACTCAAGTCTTGAGCAGGTCATTCGCTTGAAGGAACTGTCCGACTCCCTCTCACGCGGACTGCACGTGAGCCCGGACCGCGTTGGTTCAACAGTTGCCGAGCAAACCGAGCGACTACGGGCGGCGGAACGTGACGTCGAGCACCTCAAGGTTGAACTCGCTAGCGCTCATGTTGATATCGACACGCGGAATGCCGTCGTCGTCGATGGGACTCCGCTCCTTGTGACTCGCGTCGAAGCACCAAGCCGCGATGCGATGCGGCAGATCGGCGACCGGCTCCGCGACAAACTTGGATCAGGGATCGTGGTGATCGGCGCTCTCATCGATGGACAGTCCGCCCTGTTGGCGATGGTCACGAAAGACCAAGTGGAGCGTGGCTACGACGCCGGGAAGCTCATCCGCACCATCGCGCCGGTTGTCGGAGGGCGTGGCGGTGGCAGGACAGATACAGCACAGGGCGGCGGCAGCGACATCGACAAACTGGATGACGCTCTGGCTGCAGTTCGAGACGCCGTCAAACATCAGATGACTGGGTAACTTAATCTACCAGGGCGATAGCAGGGAATCCGTCGATTGGCGGAAGGGGGCGCTACATGAGCACGCAGGAATCGACTGCAGTTCACATCAGCAGCAGCGAAGATGTGGACGCTCTTGTCGAACGCCTCCCGCAGATGAAGGATGAACGGGTTCTTGTCACCGTCTCGGAAGATTCCGATGCGCTCCTCACCGCCGCTGAGTTTTATCGTGTCTTGAATCGTGGTCGCGAATCGAACGTCGCGTTAACCATATCGACCGAGGACCCATTACGTCAGGATCTGGCCCGCATGCTCGGTTGGATCGTGGTCGATACCGGATTGGGAAGCGGGTCGCGGGGCAATACCGAGAGTCTGCCTTCCCGCAGCGGCGACACTGAAGACATTAATGGACTGTGGACACAGAGTCACACGACCACTGATCTGGCGACCTATCGACCAGAGGCACCACCCGTATCACCGCAGACGAAGGGTCAGGTTACTGGAACTATAATCGTCGACGCTGAAACAGCCAAGAAGCTCGTCGAGCAACCTGCACCGATAGATTCTCCTGCAGCCGGATCGAATGTTCGTCACGCCCAAGAGCGTGAGAGCGAGATCACACCCGGAGAAAATCGCCGACGTCGTCCCTTTCCGAGACCTACACGCCGGGCGTTCATGCTCGTCGGAGCGATCGGCGCGCCGCTAATCGTGCTGGTGATTGTTGCCGGGATGTTGTTGTACATTCTACCAACCGCAACCGTGACTATCGTTCCGGTCGAAAAATCAATAAGCGCCGACCTTGTATACGGATTGGCGACTCCTGGCAACACGTACGACGTCTCAATTCAGCCGGTTAGTATTACGCATACGACTTCCTTTGATAAGGATATCCCTTCAACGGGCGAACGATTTGAGCCTGACGGTACAGCCACGGGGAATATTTTGTTGACCAACCCGCTGCTGAACCCGGTGACGGTCCCGAGTGGAACGGCGTTCGCTGGTAAGAACGGCTTGAGCTACATCGTTCAGAAAGACGTGACCGTTCCGGCCGCGGATCCGTTCGGGTCATTGTCCTTTGGGTCCGCCACGGTTGCCGTCGCGGCGGCGTCAGCCGGCGATCAAGGCAACACCGACGCGGGCACTATCGTCGGGCAACTCGACAGCGGAATCTTTTACAATAATCGAGACGCCATTACTGGCGGATCGATGAAGAGAATCGCTGTTGTCAGCCAGGCAGATATCGACGCGTTGAAACAGGCGGCTGAGACCAATTTGGCGGGACGTATCGATCAGGAGTTCCAGGCTTCGATCGAACCTGGCATGCAGCTCGTGCCGAACACTCAGACAACGACCGATCCAACCTTCCAGTATTCGCTAAAGGCTGGGCAGGACGGCACGGATGTTTCCGTCCATTCGACGCAGACAGTTACCGGAGAGGTATTCGATCCTGGTAAGCTCAATGCGCTGGCGAAGGATGAAGCTGCGCGGCAGTTGGCCGCAAAAGCCGGGCCGAACGAAATTATCTTGGGGGATACCGTTACGATCGGTGACCCGGTCGCTCTGCCGGGCGGGCTCTCATTTAGCCGTCACGCCACCGCGCGAACGCGGGCGGTTGTCAGTGCAGACGAACAGAAGTCACTTGAGAAGCAAATCATCGGCAAGGGTGAATCTGATGCTCAAGCCATTATTCAGTCAATGACTGACGTGGCCTCCTATCGGATATCCATCAAGCCCACGTGGCTGCCGCAGCGTATGCCGGAATTGGACTCGCACATTAAGATCGTCGTTTCAAATTCGAATGATGCCAGTACTTCGCCGTAGGATTCTCGCTCTCGATGCCGGAAGTCGACGTGTCGGCGTAGCAATCAGTGACGAACTCCACATGATCGCCAGCCCGATTACCACGATCGATCTTCAGCGTGGAGGATGGGACAAACTTATTGCGGTCATCGAGGAGTATGATCCGGAGTTTGTATTGATTGGCCTGCCGACCGGTTTGTCTGGGCGCGAAGGTCCGCAGGCGGCTGCCGTTCGCCGATTCGCCGAGAAAGTTCGAGAATTGTCCGGACGTAAGACGCGCTTTCACGATGAGCGTCTTACGTCCTTTATGGCCGAGCAAGCGCTCATTGGCACAGGGCGAAAATCGAAACAGCGAAAACAACACATCGACGCGGTCGCCGCTGCACTGATACTGCAAAGTTTTCTTGACGCGAGTCGCGGTTGACTCTGGATCAAAGACCAACCTATAATCCCGCAGGGCCCCCCATCCGTTATAGGGAGAGGGATAAATGAAGCTGATTGTTGCGGTTGTTCAGAATGAAGACGCCGACAATGTGATTGACGCGCTCCTCGAGAGTGACTTCCGGGCCACGCGCCTGGCTAGCACGGGAGGATTCCTTCGCCGGGGAAATACGACCGTGATGATTGGCGTTCAAGATCATCAAGTGGATCAGGTCCTGGATCTGATTCGAACAGAGGCCAGAGCGAGAGCCCAGCAAGATCAGGCTGGTGAAATACAGACTGCTGCGGCAACAGTGTTCGTTCTTGATCTCGAAGATTATCAGCGTCTATAGCGGATCGAGCAGTATCTTCCCGTTTGGACGCCAGAAGCGCGACTCTTCTACAGCGGAAGTCTGACGGGAACCCCGGATGCTTGCACATCGGTTCGGTCCTGAGTTCACCATTTTTGGTCGAGTGCTCACGGTCAGATTACCTTGGGCGATAGCAGCGGCATTCGCGCTTGGTTTGACTGCATTTGAACTTGCTCCACGAGATGCCGTGGACGGTAACGTTGTAGTCTGGTATCTCAACGGAGTGTTGGTGGCTGGTGCCGCCATCGGATCGATCATCTCTCATGAGGTTGCGCATGCGGCAGTCGGGCAGCGACTGGGCCGAGCGCCGGGCAGAATCTCGATTTATCCTCTCGGTGGGGTCACCGACGATTTCAATGACCCTGGTACGCCACTTCAAGAATCCCTCGTTGCCATCGCCGGTCCATTGGCAAGCGCCTGCATCAGCGGCATCTTTTTTCTTGCTTGGTTCCTGCTACCTTCGCAAGCGTCCTCTCTGGGGCGTGATCTCCTTTACATCGGAGTCATCAACGGTACGCTTGCAGCAGCAAACCTTCTTCCGGGTTATCCGCTTGACGGAGGCCGTGTCTTTCGCGCGCTCGTCTGGTATTTGCATGATGATTTCAGTGCTGGCACGAAGGCGTCGGTAACTTATGGCCAGGTTATAAGCACCTTCGCTCTGGCAAGTGGTCTTGTGTTTCTTGGTAATCGCGGATCCTGGTCCCTGCTGGGAATCTGGATAATTCTCGGTGCTTGGGGCGTGGCGCGTGTTGGCCGACAAGAAATGACTCGTTCAGTTTTGCTGTCGCTCGGTGGTTCGCTCACCGCCGGCGAGGCAGTACGCGGAATAAATCCTCACGTTCGTGCACAACAACCTCTCGACGAAGTCCTCGAGGCCCTATTGGCTGAAGTACGCTCGGGTCCCGGACTAGTGACTGAGAATGGCGAGGTAATAGGCGTCATTTCTCTCAACGAACTCCGTCGTTATCGAAGGATCAATTGGCCTGAAACGACGGCGCGGAGCGCAATGGTGCCGATCGACCAGTTGTCGGTACTCGACGAGGGAGTATCCGTGCGCAAGCTGTTGAACGAATTGACCGATCGTCGCGCTGACACCGTGCTCGTGACTGGGCACGACGGCGTCGTTGGGGCGATCAACCGGCAACTGGCAATCGAGAAACTCATTGACAGGTTACAGTCCGCCAAATTCGACACATAGTTCTTTGACGTATGTATCGTGATCTTTCGCACAAGAGACCGGAAAATTGTGCAAGGTG
This sequence comes from uncultured Chloroflexia bacterium, assembly GCA_963785465.1. Taxonomy (GTDB): domain Bacteria; phylum Chloroflexota; class Chloroflexia; order Thermomicrobiales; family Thermomicrobiaceae; genus CALAGB01. The sequence continues at coordinate 37,810 of CAWAVM010000003.1, forward strand.
GTATCATTCAAATCTAGTGGACAACGCATCAGCGAACTTCTGTTCGACCACTCAGGACTCACCAAATCCGGCTAACATTAAGGGGCTTTCGATAATCCAAACCATCAACGTAACTCCACAGCGTGAACGCGCCATCCTCGTTGCCGTCGACTGGAAGCGATCCGGCTGGGATCTTGAATCCTCGCTCGAAGAATTAGCTAGATTGGCTGAGACAGCCGGCATCGATGTGGTCGACGCGGTTTCGCAGCGCCTGTCTCATCCGAACTCAACCCAGTATGTTGGCTCAGGAAAGCTCCAAGAGATCAAAGACCTCGCAGAGAACGTGCAATTTGACATGATCTTGGCGAACGATGAGCTTTCACCTGGTCAACTGCGTAATCTTGAGGAAGAGCTCCAGAAGAAGGTCATCGATCGCACAGCGCTCATTCTCGACATTTTCGCAGGTCGAGCCCGAACGCACGAAGGGCGACTCCAGGTTGAACTGGCCCAACTTGAATATCGACTGCCCCGTCTCACGCGCATGTGGACTCACCTCTCACGGCAGGCCGTCGGTGGCGTCGGGGTTCGAGGTCCGGGCGAGACACAGCTCGAGGTCGACCGGCGCGAAGCGCGGCGACGGATCGCATGGATTAAGACACAGTTGGAAGAGGTTCACCGGCATCGCCAGTTGTACCGCGATCGCCGACGACGTGCCGGTGTGCCGGTCGTTGGAATTGTCGGCTACACCAATGCCGGAAAATCGACGCTGCTGAACGCCCTTTCGGGAGCCGACGTGCTGGCAGAAGACAAGCTTTTTGCAACACTCGACCCCACGACCCGTCGGGTGCAATTGCCGAATGGACGCGACGCCCTGTTCACCGACACCGTCGGGTTTATTCAGAACCTGCCAACATTTCTGATCGCCGCATTCAGAGCGACGCTCGAAGAGATACGGGAAGCGGCTGTTTTGGTTCACGTGCTCGACGTGACGCACCCGAAGTCGGCGGAGCAGGCGGCCACGGTGCACACAGTCTTGGAGGAACTTGGCGCTGACGATCGACCGATGATCACAGTGCTCAATAAGATCGATCGGCTTTCCGGGAGCGCGGTTCCCGAATTGCTCGCCAGCCGATTGCCAGCATCAAATCTCATTGTCCCAGTGTCGGCGAAGACTGGAGTGGGGCTGGAGGATCTGCTCGATCGCGTCGCGAGCGTTCTTGACGAGCGCAAGCAATTTGTCGATGTCGATCTCATGATCCCGTTCGAAGATGCCAAACTGCTCGATCTCTTCCATCGTGTTGGAGAGGTGGACGATCAGCGTTTCAGCGAATCCGGCACGGAGATTGTCGGACGTATTCCGGAACGACTTCTCCCTCGCTTTGAAAAATTTCAACAAGGCACTCGCTGATCAACCGTCATTTCGTCGGTACATTTCTCGAAACACCCAACCAATGGGAGACGAGTCTAGTACTTAGGTCTGATTCCATGTTCACCGACCTGCCGCATGCTAGTGATAGGCAATGTGGCCCGCTATAATCCTTAAGTGGAACGTTGGCGGCAAATGAGAGGGTGCGCGAATGTCGGAGAACCTGTCACAGACGCTACAGAACCTACGAGACGCTGGCGGACTCGATCTCGTTGCCGTGGTGAGTTCTGACGGCCTTCTTATCGACTCATCCCAGGCCTCTGATCTGGATGCAGAGTCATTTTCGGCCGTCGCCGCAAGCGGGCTGCTAATGATGGATGCCATGGGTCGTGAGCTTGATCAAGGAACCGCCAAGCAGGCAATCTTGGAATACGACCACAGCGTTGCCATTCTGACTCCCCTCGCTGATGAGCTGGTTCTGATCGCGCTGGCTCGAGGGGACTCTAACCTTGGTCGAGTCCGGCTCGTTCTTCGCCGCGGTTTGGATGAAATTTCCAGCGCCGTTTCAGCCATCTAGTTACCTTCGCGTCGTCATTCGTATGGAGGAATAGCAACGTGTCTTCCCAGAGCGGATCGTACCGATCGGCTGGCGTTGACATTGATGCCGCCGATGCGGCCAAAGACCGCATCGCGGCACGTGTTGCCGCAACTCACGGTGTTTCGGTCCTCCGTGGAGTGGGCTTGTTCGGTGGATTCTTTCGGTCACCGAAGAGCGACGGACAGGTTGTGTTAGTTTCCAGTGCTGACAGCGTCGGAACAAAAGTGCTGCTGGCTGAGCTAATGGCCGATCATCGAGGTATTGGCATCGACCTGGTGAATCACTGTCTGAACGATATTTTGGCGTGCGGTGCACGTCCGCTCTTCTTTCTGGACTACTACGCCACCCCGAAGCTGATTCCCCACGATCTCGAACAAGTCGTCGACGGTCTCGCCGAAGCGTGCGAGGCCGCTCACTGCGCATTAGTCGGAGGTGAGACCGCGCAACTGCCCGGAATTTACCAAGCAAATGCGTACGATTTGGCTGGGTTCATCGTCGGCCAAGTCGAGGAGAATAATATTGTCGACGGTTCGAGGATCCGAGAGTCAGATATCGTCATTGGATTACCGAGTGACGGTCTCCACACCAATGGTTTCACGCTGGCGCGATCAGCTTTGGGAATTGATGGTTCTCGCGAGCTTGCTCAGGAGCGTCTGGCTGTTGTCCCGGAGTGGGATGTCCGATCGCTCGGCGAGATTCTGTTGACGCCACATCGATCTTATTTGAACGACGTCTCGCCGCTGTTGGACTATGGAGTTGTGAACGCAATGGCGCATATCACCGGTGGCGGTATGTCCGGGAATCTTTCGAGAGTCGTGCCTCTCGGACTGACCGCTGTAATTGACGTCGATTCATGGACACCTGGACCACTGTTTCGAGACATCCAGAGACAGGGCGCGATCTCTGATGGTGAGATGTATCGGGTGTTCAACATGGGTATAGGATTCGTGATCGTGACGAGCCCCATGCATGCAGATCAGATCCTCGATTCAGTCTCCGGCTCGCAAATCATAGGACGAATACATTCGTCAGTTGGCTCGGACCGTGTCAGGCTCGTCGGGCTTAAGGACGCGAAAGTCGCCTGATGTGTGAAGCGGACTCGTCGAGCCAGGAGGATTGATGTCAAAATTCGACCCAGACATCTCCAATCTCGTTGTCGGCGAGGAAGACAGATCACAGATCGCTGCATGTCTCCAACGACTCATGACAGATTCTGGTGCGAGTTACGCGATGGTGATCGATCGCAGCGGGCAGATTCTTGCAGAGGAGAGCGATGAGATTCGGCCAGAAATGGTGCATCTCGGAGCGCTAATCGCCGCGACCTATTCTTCGACACAGGAGATGGCACGCATCCTGAAGGAAGACGGATTCAAAACGTTATTTCAGGAGGGTTTGAAGGAGAAGATATTCACGGAGACCGTCCGCGGTCGGTGGCTGTTAGTGGTAATTTTCAACCACAAGGCGCAGATCGGATTGGTCAAGGTGCTTGCACGTCGCTCAAGCGCAGTTTTGGCGAATGTTTTAGAACTTGTCGAACAACGCAGCTCTGAGGTGGGAACCGCTCGTTTTCGGCACATTGGTAAGGCGACTATTGATACGATTGACCTATTATTCAAAGATGACGTCAGTTCCGACGATGAGTAGGATGTTGTAAACCCTATGGCGCTCATAAATGTCGCGGCCCGAGAAATTCACGGAAAGATCGTCTACTACGGACCGGGATTGTCCGGCAAGACGACGAATCTTCAATACATCCATTCGCGGATCCCGAGCAATACCAAGGGCGAGCTTCTCTCAATCGAAACAGAGACTGAACGCACGCTCTTTTTCGATTTCTTGCCGCTCGACCTGGGCAAAGTGCACGGGTTCACGATTCGCTTCCACCTATACACCGTGCCGGGCCAGGTTCTCTATGAGCGAACTCGAGTTGCCGTACTCAACGGCGCCGACGGCGTCGTCTTCGTCGCTGACGCCAGTCGCGATCGACTTCCGGATAACCTTCAGAGCCTGCGAGAGCTGGCCCAAAATCTGACGGCCCAGGGAAAGAGATTTCTCGATTATCCGCTCGTCATGCAATATAACAAAATGGATCTACCACAATCGTTGCCGGTTCCGGTACTTGATCGGTATATCAACACCGTTAAAGTTCCGCGATTCGAGGCAGTGGCTGTCAACGGTCGCGGCGTGTTCGAGACGTTACGTGCGATCTCGAAGCTCGTTATCAACAGACTTTAATCCAGGTCGATTTGCCAACCATTTCGGCAGAGGTCGACAGGTTGAATGCTCACCGTGGACCCAGGCGTTCATGCCCAATTTCAGTTCCCCGCACGCGATCATCGTAACGCCAGCCAGAGACAAACAATCGACGACATGATCGACTAAGATGCTCCTCATGTCAGCAACGCGCCTCGGTTGATGAAACCCAGAGGACACAGCTCAAGACTCCTTCCATCCAGGATCATTCACTGCTACCATAGGCGAAGACGAGCAACGTAAAGACGAATAAACGGATTCCCGGGCCGTGCTTGCGCGCGATATTGCGCTATGTACAACTCGGGACCCACGCCGTTCGAGAGACCTGGTTAAACGATAGAGGGACCGGAGTATCTGGGCCAAAGGAGGCGGCATGGTTGAAACCGCGGCAAGCCACACGACAACGTCGATTTACGATCGAATCGGCGTTCGAACGATCATCAATGCCAGTGGGGCAACGACAGCGGTGAGTGGCACATTGATGCCACAAGAGGTCGCTGAGGCGATGGTCGAAGCTGCCAAAGCGTTCGTGGTACTGGACGAACTGAACGCCAAAGTTGGCGAGAAGATCGCGCAGGCTACCGGTGCAGAGGCTGGGTATGTAACCTGTGGATCCGCCGCCGCGATGGCGATCGCTGCCGCAGCTTGCATCGCCGGGACGGATCCAGCTCGGATTCGCCAGCTACCAAACAGCGATGGCATTCCAAACGAGATCATCATTCACCGGGCTCATCGAATCGGTTACGATCAGATGTTTCGGTCAGGAGGAGGCAGACTGGTTGAAATCGGTATTCCCGCCCTTACCGAAGTATGGGAACTCGAGGCTGCCATCTCCGAGAAGACGGCGGCAGTCGCGTACATCGACTCACCATCGACCGGAGCAAATGCCCTCGACATTAATACGGTGATCGAAGTTTCCCATGCGCACAACATCCCGGTGATCGTCGACGCAGCCTCGACGCTTCCACCCGTGGGTCATCTGACGCGCTGGATCAAATGGGGTGCCGATCTTGTCATCTACAGTGGTGGAAAAGGCATTCGCGGTCCTCAGGATTCGGGAATGTTAGCCGGACGCAGGGACCTGATCGCTGCTGCGGTTCTCAACGGCAATCCCCATCGCGGCATCGGCAGAGGAATGAAAGTGAGCAAGGAGGCCATGGTCGGCCTTGCGGTGGCGCTCGATCTATTCATGGCGCGAGATCACGATAGAGACTTCAAAGAGCATCTCAAACAGGCGAACATTGTGCTCGACGGAATTCGGGCTCGAGACGACGTTCGTTGCGAGCTCATGGCCGACCAGGATGCCTACCCGGCGCCGATTGTTTTCATTCATCCTGTGGACAGACGCTGGGACCCGTATCAGGTTCAACGTGAACTCCAGGACGGAAGTCCAGGTATTTACGCGAAAGTAGAACACGGCGCGCTGTCGATCAATACCCACTGTCTTCAATCCGGGGAACCAGAGCAGATTATTGACCGCGTAAATGAGGTTCTCGATGGCAAGTAACGAATGGAACTTGCTTACGACGTCGTCTAATCGGAACTAGGCCCGGAGATAGCCGGGGGTCAACTGCGAACGTTCAGTGCTTAGCCCATGTGAAAAATCGAAGTTTGCGAATCGAACCTGCCATCTTGTAACCGCGCAAGATAAGTGGGGTTCGATACGCAAACCATAATGGCCGATGCATCTCACAAGACAATGACAGGGCGATGCTCGTCTACTCGATGTTGCGAAGCGTTGGATCAAGAGCGTCACGGATCCAGTCGCCTATCAAATTGATCGATAGCACGGTAATCATTATCGCGATGCCTGGGATCGTCGCCAACCACCACGCAGTCGAAATATAGGCGCGACCGTCCGCCAACATGTTGCCCCAGGTTGGCCTCGTCGAGCCAACGCCAAGACCGAGGAATGAAAGTCCCGCCTCAGCGATGATTGTCGCCGCCACGGCGAATGTTCCGTACACGATGATTGGAGTGACCGCGTTTGGCAGAAGATGTTTGAAGAGAACGGAACCGTCGGAGGCACCGATGGAACGGGCCGCGATGACGTACTCATGGCTCTTAGCCGAGAGGACAGAGCCACGCATCAGTCGCGCGTACGGCACCCAACCCGCTATAGCCAGCACGACGATTACGTTGAGTAACCCACCACCGAGGACGGCAACCACGGCAATCGCCAGCAAGAGATATGGGAACGCCAGGAAGACGTCCCCCAATCGCATGACAACGGAGTCGATCATCCCACCGTAGTAGCCAGAGAGCAGTCCGAGGGTAGATCCAGCACCAGCGCCGAGCGCCACGGCGGTTAGTCCTACTATCAACGAAACCCGCGCACCATAGATTATTCGTGACAGGATATCTCGGCCGAGTTGGTCAGTACCCAGGATATGCTGCGCATCTCCGTGAATCGTCAACGACGTCCCGTAGCGTGGACAGCTTGTCATAGCCGGACATCGCAGTCTCTCCGTTATATGACCAAGGTTCGGATTGTACGGTGCGAACTGCTGCGCGAAGATGGCCACGATGACGATCAGGACCAAGATGATGCCGCCGGCGAGACCCAGTCGGTTGCGTCGGAGAAGTCGAAGCGCCCGGGCAGTTCCTGTCTGCCGTTGACGGACTTCAGAGAATGCGTCCGCCAGAGTTTCCGGACTCGTGTATGTACCGCGCAGATTACTCATTCCTCCACCAGAGTTTCTTTAGGCCCGTTCGACTCAATCTTGGTCGCAAGTTCACTTCTCATATGAGCCGGACCCTCGGATCGAGCCACGTATAGAGCAGGTCGACGAACAGATTGATCAGCACGAAGGTGACGGCAATGATGAATACAGCAGCTTGGACCACTGGGAAATCTCGCGATCCAATGGAACTCACCATGAGCTGGCCCACGCCATTCCACTGAAAAATCTGCTCCGTGATGATCGCGCCCGCCAGTAGATTTCCAAAGTCGAGACCGATAACGGTCACCAACGGAATTGCCGTGTTCTTCAATGCATGCCTCAACACGACTCTTGACTCTCTAAGGCCCTTGGCTCTTCCAGTGCGAATGTAATCGGCACCGAGTACATCGAGCATTCCGGACCGAGTGAGTCGAGTCAGCCGTGCGATTCCTGGTGCAGCCAGCGTGATCGTTGGCATGACCAGGTAAGACGGCGACAGGTTGTAGCCCTGCGAAGGCAGATACCCGAAGTTCACGGCGAATATCAGTATCAGCATGATACCGAGCCAAAAGTTCGGCACCGACTGACCGAACAGTGCCAGCAACATCACAATATTGTCGATGATGGAGTAGCGCTTAACCGCCGAGATGATTCCGAGGCTCAGTGAAATGACGACACTCAAAATCAACGCGGTAGTGGCCAGTTCGATCGTCCTTGGATAGCGATCAAGCACGATCTGCATCGCGCTGAATCCGCGGAATCTGAGTGAGTCCTGCCAGTGACCTTGCGCCGTAGACGTGAGGAAGGAAAAGTATTGAACATAGAGGGGCCGATCCAATCCAAGATCATGACGGACCCGTTCCACGTCCTGTGGTGATGCGTTGTCACCCAACATGAGGGTTACGGGATCGCCAGTCAGGTTGGTCAGGAAAAAGACCAGTGTCACCACTCCGACAATGACGAGCACCGACTGTAATAGTCGCCGTATCACATAGTTGACCATGAGATTCCGTTTCCTGTTGTGCGCCGCCGGGCGACTCGGAACCGATCAGAATCGGACCGACGTCGCCCGGAGCACGTGACGTTCTACACGTTCCACTTCATCTCATGTGCCCACATCATTTCATCGTGACGCGGTTCCCAAAGCACCCAGTTATCTACTCCGAACATGTCAACCAACTGATACATGAACAGGCACGGCGCATCATCGAAGATGAACTTCTGTGCCTCCGAATAGAGTTGTTTGCGCTTGTCCACGTCCAACTCAACCCGGGCATCCTGAATGATCTTCTCCAGGTCTGGATTTGTGTATGGACGGCGGTAGTCGTTGTACTGGTCATACGACTGTTTCCCGAGCAACGGAACGAAGGTGTTGTCTGCATCGAAGAACCAGTTACCCCAAGAAGCAAATTCGAGACCCGGAGTCTGCTTCGATTTCTCGAGATCAGTTAGCGCGGCTGAATCTCGCAATTCGGGGGTACAGCGAATCCCAGCATTGGCCATCTCTTGCGCCATAGCCTCGGCGACTTCTTTGTCCTTCGGATATCGACCTTGAATGTGCCAGATTTTGGCGTCGATTCCATTTGGGTAGCCCGCCTGCGTCAGCAGGTCTTTGGCTTTCTGGGGGTCATTCGGATATGGCTTGATGGACGGATCGTATCCGAAGCACCAGATCGGCAGCATCGTCGCGACACGATGACCGTTTCCGAGCAACACGGCTTCAATGACTCCGTCGACATTGGCGGCGTAGTTGATCGCCTGTCGCACTTCCTTCTTCGTATACGGCTCCGCAGCCACCGTGATGTAAGTAGAAGGGCACACGATTGCTGACTGCGCGAACGGCGCGGGAGCGCCCACTCGCATTGATACCGTCCAGCTCTTCGGGCGGCATGTCCTTCGCCACGTGAACCTGTCCAGAACGAAGCGCCGCCACGCGCGTCGACTGCTCGACGATAGTCGTCAGCCGCACTTTCTTGATCGAAGGCTCTCCACCCCAGTAATCCGGATTCGATTCGATGACGAGATCTTCGTTCGGGCTCCAGCTCACGAACTTATACGGTCCTGTCCCGTTGGCTTCTTTTGAGACTACTTCAGGCCCCTGCGCGGCCCATTTCGGAGCGACCATCGTCATGTGGAATCCGGTTAGGCGGGCTAGCAGCGCGGGATCCGGACTCGACGTCTTGATGTTGACGGTATTTTCATCCACAACCTCGACGCCGGAAATGATGGCGTAGGTGCTCTTTGCATCACCAGGAGTCTCTTTGCTCAACGGACGCATAACACTGAACTTCACAGCGTCGCCGTTAAAAGGTTCACCATTGTGATATTTAACGCCTTGTCGCAGCTTGAATTGCATGGTCAAGTTGTCGATTCGCTCCCAGCCAGTTGCTAACACGGGAGAAATCGTCTGAAGGTCACGCTCAAACTTCACCAGCGGTTCGTACATGTGCCGCAGCTGCGATTCAGCGATCGTCCCTACATGAAGTTGTGGGTCAATGCCGTGGGTCGTGAACTGATAGGCGCCCCAGGCAATAACGAGTTCGCTCGGCTGACTTCCCGATGGGGTTCCAGCCTTGGGGTTGTCGAACTCCGGAATCGTTACCCCGCGCACGCCTTGGGAAGACGCTGTTCCAGCGGTGGTAGCCTGGCTGGTCGCCGCTCCTCCCTGGCTCGCTGTCGTAGCGGTGACGTCGGCTGACGGGCTGGTCGGGGCAGGTGTCGACTTGCTTCCGCCACATGCGGCTAACAAGGTGCCCAGCGTTCCAAGGGTCCCGAGCAGGAAACTCCGCCGACGAAGATTTAACGCTCATAAGCCGTGCTTGGAAACTGTTTCGTTCCTCTGCCATGCGACTCGCTCCCCTTCATTTCTTCGGGTCGTGCACACTCACATCAGTCGATGTGCTCGCCCTACCACGACTTATCTATTCCCCAGTGCTCAATCTCCCCCTTTCACATCCTCGTTCGCGAAAATAGTCCCCGCTAACGAACAGACAATATTTCATCGTTGTAGGCAAAGGTGATCGGCTGACCGCCGGTATGCACGAAGACAACGGTCTCTTTCTCACCGATCGCACCAATGCGGCATTGATCGACGAGCCCAGAAAGCGCCTTGGCCGTGTATACCGGGTCGAGAATCAAACCTTCTGTTTGTCCGGCGAGGTAAAGGGATTGGAGTCCGGCAGCGGTCGGGACTCCATAGCGCTCTCCAACATACTCGTCATGAACAGTGAAGTCTTCTTGGTTCAGTTGTATGGGTATGCCCAGAAGATCTGCGACCGCGTTTGCGCACGCAATAACACTCGTTCCAACGGTTTCTCTGGACCCGCCAACGCTGATCGGATGGACACGATACGTCTCACCGAGGATTTTTCCCGCTAGCGCAAGTCCTGCCGACGATGTACCGGAGGCCAGGAAGATGTGGTCCGCCCGAACACCCAACGCATCAAGCTGTTCGAGCAATTCGACTGCCGCGACCAAATATCCGCACGTTCCAGCGATTTTCGAGAAGGAATCTCGTGGAACGTTGTAGACAACGTGCCCCTCTGATTCCAGTTTCGACACGAGCTCGGCGAGTTCATGGTCAACCACCACTGGATCGGCACTCGATGCTTCGACGATGTGAGCCCCCATGATGTGGTCAAGCAGCAGATTGCCGTTGATTGGGTCGTCCTTCTGACTTGGTATCTTGATGATGTAGTTGGTCAGCCCAAACTTGGCCGCAAGGGCGGTATGGAGGCGCGCGTGGTTCGACTGCGCGACATTTGTGACGATCAGTGTGTCGGCCCCTTTTCGCCGCAGATCGCCAAGACGAAACTCCAAATGTCTGACTTTATTTCCTCCGAAGGCGAGGCCGGTAAGATCATCTCGCTTGACAAATATTCGAGGGGCGTGGTTACCTATCGCGCTCCGAAGTCTCGGAGCGTCGTCCAACGGAGTTGGAAGGTATGCAATCGGAACACGAGGCAGCTTTCCAACTAGATCGATGAGTTCGTTGCGCGACAGCATCGGCTGATGAACCGTGCCATTCGTCATGAGATTATGTCCCCTCGTGCACGAAACCAATACCTGGATCGAGTCTAGAATTACATTTTCAGCAGGCAGTCACTCTCGGACCGAAAGCATCAGTGATCCACGTTGTGGATCGACGAAGACGTTGACAATTAGCAGATGGAAACGATGTGGTCCACGTGCTAATACGCCATCCCGTAGCCGTCACGACGAGGATCAGCACCCGCAAAAAAAGCGCCGCTATCTGGGTCAACCATGATTCCCTGGCCGCCGCCCACGAATGGCGTCCAGTCGTCCATTACAGTGACTTGGTGGCCCTTCTTCCGCAGTTCATCAAGCACATCAACCGGAACACGTCCCTCAATCGGTAATTCCGTGCCTGTCATAGTGCGGAATCTCGGTGCCTCGATAGCCGCCTGAATGCTGAATCCGTGATCGAGCACGTTCATGATCATCTGTGGTGTGGTCTGCATGATGCCGAATGATCCAGGGGTCCCGACCATGCAGAATAGCCGTCCGTCACGCCAAATTTGAGACGGAGCGAGACACATTTCAACCTTCTTGTTTGGCGCGATTAGGTTAGGACTTTCTGGATCGAGATCGAACCAATGGGCAAAGTTATTCAGTGAGAGGCCCGTCGACCCGTGAACTACGCCGGAACCGAAACCTCCGCCGAGTGTTTGAGTGCAGGAAACCGCGTTTCCGGCAGCATCTGCTGTGACAAAATGCGTGGTGCTCTCGCGAATGATGCTCTCCACACTGCCGGGCAAGATCTCCTGCGGAAGTTTCTGAGAGGTGTAGCGTTCGCCGCCACTATACCCAGCCCGATCGGGATCAATCAGGTTGCGTCTCTCACTGGCGTACGACTTCGAAAGCAGATGCTGAATTGGTGATCCGGGGTCTGGTGCATAGGTCGTTCGGTCGGCAACGGCAAGTTTCATCGCCTCGGCGAGAATGTGAATATACTGGGCTGTATTTTGGCCCAACCCGGCCATGTCAAATCCTTCGACGAGATTGAGTGTCTCGAGGTACTGCATTCCACTGCATGGAAGCGGAGGGCAAAAGACGTCGTAGCCGCGGTAGTTCGTGGTGATAGGCTTTTGCCATGAAGGCTCGTACGTCGCGAGATCCTCCTCCGTAATGAGCCCACCATTTTCCTGGGAGAATCTGGCGATCTCTTTCCCGATCGGACCGCGATAAAACGCCTCAATTCCACCCTCTACCATGGTTCGAAACGTTCGAGCGAGGTCTTTTTGAATCAGAATAGAGCCGGCCACCGGAGTCTCGCCATCGTGGAGGTATGCCTGGCTCGACGACTCCCAGTTGCGAAGACGATCACGGGAGTTGAGCATAAACTGGTTGTTCTTGATCGTTACCGCAAAGCCGTTTTCGGCCAGGTCGATCGCTGGAGCAAAGACAGTAGCGCGGTCAAGCGTGCCGAAACGTGCTAACGCGGTGAGCCAACCTCCGGCTGCCCCTGGAATGAGCGGCGATAAGATCCCGTCATCTTTGGAATTCTCAGTGGCAAATCGATCGGGAGTCGCGGCGGCTGGTGCACGCCCAATATAGTCGAGTACCACGGGCTCGGAGCTACCTGCTGTCCGGATTACCATGTAACCGACCCCGCCAGCGCCAGACATGTACGGTTCCACGACATTCAGCGCGGCGGCAACCGCGACCGCGGCATCAATCGCGTTACCACCTTTTTGGAGCGTTGTGAGTCCCGCCAATGACGCCAACGGGTGCGCAGACGCAATTGCTCCGTGTCGTCCGGTTACAGCGGGTCTATGGGCAAGTCCTCGATTTGGCCAAGCCACGGTGGGCTCCCTCCGTGAGTATGGCCGGGCGTCATCGCCCGACCTCCACATGACACGACACGCAAAACGAGGCTTGAGGTTGCCGAATTCGTATTGATGTTATATCGACGTATATGCCTAACAGGATACGTCTCATACTCGAAACCTCGGTCTGTAGGACCGAAGATTCGTCGGACACGTCGACATACTGCGTCGTAGCCAAAAACCGGAAGACGGTCCCTACCGGAGCTTTGACCCACCATCATCTGGCGCTTATAAAAAGCAGACCAAACGGCTTATCGGCGAATAAGAATTGCTTTGCGATTGATAGTTACCATACCCGCCTGAGTTTGCGATGTCAATACTGAGACGGTGCTTCACGCATCCCTGCCAGAAGCCAGGTTCAGTGAGTGAAACAGACAAATTGGAAGTGGAATTATGCGCACCTGATTCTGTCAACCAGACTTCCTGGCAACGCTTTCCCAACTCTGTGGCATCATGCGGGGGAGAGATTCGAGCGCCATGCCCGAATGTGTTCGTCAAGCAGAGGAGAGAGACCGAACGATGCGAGCGCTTCTAAGCGTATGGGACAAAGCAGGTATTGCGGAACTCGCGGCACGACTGCACGCCATTGGATTTGAAATTGTTTCCACGGGCCAGACGAAAGCCGTCATAGAAGCAAGCGGTATTCCCGCGCAATCAGTTGCCGAGTTGACTGGGTTCCCAGAGATACTCGATGGTCGAGTCAAGACGCTACATCCTCGCATCCACGGTGGGTTGCTAGTCCGTCACGATTTACCGGAACATCTCGCCGAAATCGACTCGCACGGCATCGTGCCGATCGACGTAGTAGTCTCCAATCTCTATCCATTTGCGGACGCGGTTTCAAAGCCTGAGTCGACGTTGATTGACGCGCTCGAAAACATCGACATCGGCGGTCCGGCGATGATCCGCGCGGCAGCCAAGAATTTCCCGAGCGTGATCGTGGTCGTAACACCGTCGGACTATGATTGGGTGGTTGAAAAACTAGAGGACGGCGGTCTGGATGAGTTTCCGTTGGAACAACGGCGATCCCTGGCCGCCAAGGCATTCGGTCACGTCTCCGCTTACGACTCGGTAATACGGCAATATCTCGATGAAAGTGAAACATTTCCGGATGAACTGACCGTGGCGGGTAAGAAGATGTCAGACCTCCGCTACGGTGAGAACCCACACCAAACAGCCGCTGTTTACGCTCAGCTAACTCCAGGCGGCCGCATTGGCGTCGCGAATTGGCATCAACTCAACGGCAAAGAAATGTCATATATCAACTACATCGATGCGGATGCGGCCTGGCGAGCGGTCAGCGGATTCGATACTCCGGCGGTTTCCATTGTGAAGCATGCGTCTCCCTGCGGAATCGCGGTCGCCGAATCACTTGCGTCGGCTTACGAAATGGCGCTGGCATCGGACCCCATCTCCGCATTCGGAGGCATTGTGGCTCTCAATCGAAAGGTTGATGCTGACACCGCACGCCTCATCGGCAGCCGATACTTCGAGATCATCGTCGCCCCGTCCTTCTCGGAGGAGGCGATGTCGGGGTTAATGCGCAAGAAGAGCCTCCGACTTATCGAGGCGCCCGACGACGCAGGTCGAGAACAACGATCGATCCGGCAGTTGCGAGGCGGGTTCCTTATTCAAGATGTTGACGACAGTGCCGCTGACCCGTCTAAATGGAAGACGGTGACGCGGCGACAGCCGACGTCGGACGAGTTAGTCGGATTGGAGTTCTGCTGGAAAGCAGCCCGTTATGTGATGTCCAATGCAATTGTCTTGGGAGTGGGGTCGGCAACGGTCGGAATCGGAGGCGGGCAGCCGAACCGGGTCGACGCAGTTCGGATCGCTATTGAACGCGCCGGCGACCGCGCTAGTGGCAGCGTGATGGCAAGCGACGCCTATTTCCCGTTTGCCGACAACATCGATGTCGCTGCCGAAGCCGGAATCACCGCGATCGTTCAGCCAGGGGGCTCAGTTCGGGACCAGGACGTGATTGATGCAGCTGATCGAGCCGGCGTCGCAATGGTATTCACCGGACGGAGGCATTTCCGCCACTGAAGCGTCAGGAGCGGATCTGATCGACTGGTGCTGACTCCTGCCCGGGATCGATTGCCTGCAAGACAGGCAGCAGCAGATCGTACTGGCGCGAGTAGATGCGGCCGATTTCCGCGGCGGCGACCTCGAGCCACTGATGGTCGCGACCTCGCGCCTCAAATGCTTCTCGAACGTGCGCAATGATCATCTGCTCCGCCGCGACCTCACCAGTGTATCGAGCCAGCAGGTCCAGGTAATCGAGACGGTTCGTCAACGCCATCATGGTCCGTGAAGTGGCCGCCACGACCGAGTAATGCAGCGGCGGAGGAACCGGCGGAACCACGTAACGCAATTTGCCGCCAAAGTCGTATGCGACCGGCACTGACTCGAACGTACTGCGCAGAACACGAGTCAACTCGGGGTGACGACGATAAACTTCGTCGTCTCGCATCTCATCGGAACCACGTCTCACCGCGCGTCGAGTCGAATCAATCCCAGCGGTCTCACAAAACGAAACAATCGAGATTATTGACCCATTGTCAAGGGTCGCGATCTCAACGACGGAACCAAGCCTGGGCAGTTCATTGAGGTTATCGCATTCTGTCCAGATTCGAACGGTGCTGGTTTCAACGACCTCGCCAAGACGGCGGGATTGCGGGCCACTAAACGAATCGACCACGTTTGCTTTCGGCCTTTCCTGATCGACGGTACACAAGACCGCGGCGAGCCAATGCCTCCTCAACCAGTGTCTCAACGGCGTTGCGTTCGTCTGGCCGGATCGCGGCGATCTCGTGCGCCTCTTGCAGAGCTGACGGATATCCGCGCCCGAGGGTACATTGCTCATAAATAGTCGCGTGAACCAGATTCAGCTTTGACTCGTCTTGGGCAACCCATCGAGGCATCTCGACTCGACCGATTTCAGAGCCGGAGTTGATGTACATGAAATGGATCGCATGGTCCGGTCCGTAAAGGTCGAGAATCTTCGAGGAACTTGCGAAGACCTGCGTTCGCTCACCTGGTCGCAATAGCGCAAGCTGCTCAAACATGAATCGATCGTTGACGTTGGGAATGATGTCACAGGCAGGTTTGTGGTTTTCGGTCAAGATCCGACCTCGGCAATGATCGCAGTTGACCGGAACGCCGCGATCCGGATAATCGCAGACTGAAACTCTGACGCTATTCACGACGTCGTTCGACGCAGGATAGCTAATGTAGGATGCGACGGGAATGCCTTTATTCTTCAAGGTGTCGAGAGCTTGCAGGTATTGTTCGAGGACCCATTTGACAACTGGATCAGCTTGACTTTCAAGCCCCCAAAGAATAAGCGTACCGTCCTGCAGGGCAACAGTTGGGGAATCTTGCATCACGGCCACGTTAGCGACTGAATCTAGTTCCTCGGCGGCACGTTTGAATCCCAATACTGCTCCGTCGACCGGAATGCGCCGCACAACATCTGGGACGTAAAGTTCATCTTCACCGAAGAACATGTTCGGCTCCGCCTCGATCTCAGCGAAGGGGTCGGATCCGTATCGGAGGACGACTTTTCCGATATTGATGACGAAGAATCGTGCTGGTGAATGACGGTCAGGAAGGATAAACGAGCCGTCGCTTGCGACTACGGTATAGTCCTCCGGTTGACCAGGAGCGACTGACACGGACTGAAAGGTCGAAGCCGGATGAGCCAGGAGCCACGACGTCTTTGCGGTTCGAAGGCGTGCCGCGAGGTCGTGCGAATCTACCGCGTGGTAGGCCGTCGTAAGTTCCTGAAGAGCGTCGACGGATTCTCGCTTTGCGGCTTCACCGGCGAGAGCATCGAGTTTGAGAGAGATTTTCGTCAGATCAAGTGTCATCGTGCTCCGGGATTGGTCTGCGAATTAGCTCTCGACAACGTCGCGGCGACGTGACACGTCCAAGACCCAGCATCGCTACAACCATTCCGCACTATGATCTCACTCGACGCTGGTTGAGGTCACTTCGAATTCGATTACAAATTCTGAACGCGGGCAATCCAGCGATCAGGCGCTCTGATTTCCTCGAGATTCGGGAGATACTCCGGCGAGTTCCAGACTTGTCGAGCGAAATCATGGTCCCGCTCGCGAACGACGTGGTTGATGAACGCCTCGCCTTGACGATACTGTTCGAGCTTTATGTCGAGTCCCGTTAATCGGGCAAAGAGCTGCTCAGCTGCTGATCGCTGATGCTGGCGCCGCTCGAATCGACGAGAGATGATTTCGTATGTCGGGATCAACTGTTTGCCGACTGCGTTCATCACGTGGTTGCTGTATCCCTCGATGACCGACATCGTCGCTTGCATGGAATCGAACACCGACTTCTGCTCTGGAGTCATCACCAGATCGATCCAGCGATCAGTCCCGTCACGCTGCTCTTTAGCGCGATCCCAGAAGACCTTTAGGCCTGAGAAACCGCGTTTCAGATGCTCGACGTCCTGATTCAGATAGCCGAAGTAGGTTTCAAGGAGTCCATTTACGTGCTGGCGCACCCACGGATGGGCCTCGAACTCAAAGACATGGGTGGTCTCATGCAGGGCTAGCCATAGCCGAAAGTCATCAGACGGGAGACCGAGCATTCGTTCGACACGCACGATATTCGGTTGGACAAAATAGAGCTTTCCCCTGGTTACCGGTTCCCTGCCGAGCAAGGTCAAATCGTATTGCCCAAGCACCCGACGCGCGAGATAACCCAACAAGAAGCCAATTTCCGCGCTGAGGACTCGCTGATTGACCGAGCCCCATAGCAAGTTGATCGTACTCGGCGAATCCTGCCCACTCAATGGATTCAGGGTCTCCAGCGGCTCGAACATCTGAGCAAAGCTTTCGATGTTCGCGTTCACCCAATCAACTCGATCGAACGCAAATACGTGTTCGACATCCGGGAGCACTTCATCGCCTGTGTACTCCGCCACAATCGGTATCGAGCGACTGGTGAGCGACTGATAATACGCGTTGAGTGATTCACGCTCGTTTTCGCTAATCGAGGTTTGCCGGTTCATGTTTGCGGCGATTGATCGTGCCTGGTCCCAATTGATGAGGGTGGGCGTCTCCCTACTGGCGGTGTACTCGCGAGCTCGATTGCCAGCCCAGGCCCCAACGGCAGCGCCGACAACGAGTCCGACGGAAAGAAGGCGTTTATCGGGCATATATCGCGGTTTCAAAGACGCTGTACCTTTCAACGGGATGCAAATCGCGCCCCCAGGACCGTCGCTCGAGGTCGACGACCAAATCCTAGCCCCGCAGGCGAGACCGGGTCAAACAAGCTTAACTCGACGGCACTACAGCTGAGGTGAGCAACCGAAAGAGTAGGCAGGATCAGGTGCCGGTTCCCTGAAGCGTCACGTTCGCCGATGGAAGGTAGTGGCTCTTCATCGTGAGATCGTCCACAACCTTGCCGTCCTTGACCACCTGTCGATGAACGACGACATCGAATCCATCCTCGGCATGCTCGACTAAAACACTTGTTCCAGCCGGAAGTTGGTCGCTCTTTTCGATCTGCATTGTGGTGTCGGCCTTGACCACGTTCGTGACGACAGGGTCGTCGACATTGACGGTCCAGCCCGGGTCGGTACCCCGTAGCTCAAACCGCACCCACGTTCCATCAGATGAAGCCACGACGGCCACCCAATTATCGGTCGTGTTCTTGAACTTCAGGTCGAGACCGACATCGGTGTCAACGGTCGCGTCGAGTCCGGTAATTCCATCCGGCGCTTGACCGTAGAGTGGGATCCAGTAGAGATGCCAGCTGCGTTGTACGATCGGCATCCCCGACCAGAACGCAGTATGAAACAGGGTGGTCGCCACCTGACAAATTCCACCGCCGACAGATGGAACCGTCGATACGCTGCCGTTGCTTGTCGCAACAATCCCGTAGCCCACTTTGTATCCGTGCGCTGTGTCAACCGCGCCGACCGTACCGTCAAAGGAAAACGTGCCGCCCGGAGGAATCAGTGCTCCATTGACCCTCTCAATTGCCAGGTCGACGTTGAAGGCACGATTTGCAACCGAGCCACCGTAGTAGGTCTTGGCGCTCGAGAGCGTATCTGGCAACGAGATGCTACTTGCCATCGCAGCGGTAACGGTCGGTTCGACGGGTGTTGTCGCCAACGTCACGCTGCTAGCACCACCCGCCAGAGCAGTTTCTATCGCCTTGGCCGACGCATCGACGTTCAGAGTCGATCCCATTTGCTCCGGCGAAACCACCGTAACCTGGCCATTCAAATAGCGAAGATTGGCATCTTTCGGCGCGACTTCTACCTGAGATCGAATTGACTCCAACAACGAGACAACAGCGTCGTTATTGATTCCAATCGCGATCTTCGGCGATTGATCTGATTGTGTTGTGAACGACAGAATCGAGGCCATTTGCGCCTTGTCGAGATCCTGCCCTCCGCCCGACCAGTTCAACGACAGCGGTTTCGCAACCAATTGTCCCGCCCGAGCTATCGCATCTCGAGCGTCCGCGTCTGACACGGCTGCAGGCAAATTTGTAACCGCAACGTCAATCTGGTGGTTTCCGTTCTTGAGAGCTTGGATCATGTTGCTCGTGGTCGCTGCTGGATCCAGTGTTTCGCCATCCGTACTTTTTACGATGACAAACTGGTTGTTGTCCCACACGACGCCTGCATTTTGCCCGTTCGTGTGAACCTGGTCCGCAATCTGAGCGATGTACGATTCGAGCACGGAACTCGATATGTTTACCCGATCCTTACCGGATGCGGATGGATCAAGCACGAGCATTTCGCGGAGCGTCTCTGGAGGGACAGCCCACTTCGTTCCGTTGAATGTCAATACGAACGGTGAGGAGACCATCTGATTCGCTTGATCGAGCCCCGGCTGCAGCGATTTTGCGTCGATCAAGGGACGAATTGACTGCGTTTTAATCTCGATCGGCGTCGATGAGAGACGTGCGACGTTGTTTCGGATCGATTGTAGCGTGGCGGAAACGTCTATCGCCACACCAGCTTCGCCCGGCTGTATTTCCAACGAGCCGTCAGAAGCAAGGACGTATTGAGCATCCTTCGGGTTCCGCGTGACGTCGCTGGCAAGGCCCTGCAACACGGTATAGGCCGACTGGTCGTTGAGGCTGAATGTAATTGGAACACTATCGCCTGACGACAGCGTTGTCAGCCAGTCATGGCTCTGAATCCATAGATTTCCCGAATGACCGACCTGAAGCGCTCGCTCAGAGGTAGCGTTCACATCGTAGCTAATTCCTAGCGACGATACGGGGATCGGCCAACTCCGCCCCTCGTAGGACAGAACGATCTCCTTGGGGCTCACGGTGTCGAGCCGTGTGCTGATTCTCTCCGTGACCTGCTTCTGATTGAGGCCGCCAAGATCGACTCCTGCGACGGTCACCCCTTGAAACACCGTCTCGTTGTGAGTCCAGCCATAAAGGAGAAGAAGCGCGCTACCTATTGAGATGAGAACTGAGATAACAAGCACCAGCACCAGCGTGAAACGAACGAATGCGAAGGACATCGCACGCGATCGTCCGTGGCTTGTCAGGCCAGCGTCGAAACCATAAGCTGCTTTTCCAACCACGCTCTGTACGGATCCCTTCCAAACGCAATGAGGAGAATGTGTGACACCAGGGGTTGTTGTCGGGCAATACAGCGTCGTCAGAGCGGCGCCAACAATCGAGTGCTAGGATCATACACTGTGCCTGGGTGGAACGAAAAGGTTGGTTCATCGGCAGGAACTACTCTCGGGAGTAGTTCCCGCGGCATGTGAGCTGGCAATCTGTCGAAGCTGCAACATCTGGTGTGGCGACGGTGGTCGCCGAATCCACGGTTCTATTTCCGATCTACCTGCACTGGCGCAAGCCTGAATCTCGGAACGCTCGGCAATCCGTGGTCCGATGCCCGCGATCGCTGCCAAACGACCTTCCACACTGGAAATGTCCCGTCGAATCGGTGAGCTTGCCATGACAGTCAAGTCGTATGCGACCATTCGCCACCAGCATCGTCTCAAGAGCCAACCTGGATAGCACCGAGTCATGCACCAAATTCGATTTCGAGCAAGCAAGCGTCGCTTGAATCGTGAGCCCTCACCCGATGATGCTGAATAAGCGTGCTCAGCAACAGCGCGGGCCGACAGGACCGACTCCCAGCCGCGAAGCCTCAAACGCCAAGCCAGATCAACGTCTTCGAGATACATAAAGAAGGCGTCAGGGAACAGTCCAACGTCCTGGAGCGCTTCGCGCCGATACAGCGCAGCGCCGGCGGATGCTCCGAAGAGACGAAGGCCGTCGATTAAAGAACTGGTGGTACTGCCCAGCGAGCGGTCAAGCGCCAATCCATTGGCGTATACGTCAATGCCAGCCGACGCGACCAAATCCGGATCTGACTCAAACACCATTGCTGCCGCTACCGAACCAACACGTGGCATCACGGCAGTTGATTCGAGCAGATTGCCGACAAATCCCGGACGCACGTTGGCATCGCTATTGAGAAGCAGAACGAATTCACCTGAGGTCTGGCGGATTCCTACGTTGTTTCCGCCTGCAAATCCGAGATTCTGACCGGTCTCGATGACCCTTGCCCATTTGAATCCAGATCGCACCTTCTCCGGAACCCCATCAACCGATCCGTTGTCGACCACGACGACATCTATACCAGTTCGAAGCTCGGGTTCTAGCGCCTGGAGACATTTACGCACCAGTTCCCAGCCGTTGTATGTCACGATCACTATGGAGCAATCTGGAGCCGGCATTTCCACCTTCTGCCGCAAGAGATGAGCACGACCGACGCTGCCGTATAAGAGTATAGCCACTAGGGCGCTGTGCCTCCCGTTGACCGAGTTCACACCCGATGCTAGAGTGACGCGACGATTTCACCGCTGTTTGCGGATAGATAGGATGGGAATGGAATGGCGAAATCTGTAGTCTCTACCAACGACGCCCCTCAGGCGATTGGTCCGTACTCTCAGGCGATAAAACTCGGAAACGTTGTCTACACAGCTGGCCAGATTCCGCTCGACCCGGCTACCGGCAAGATGGTCGACGGTGACATTTCCGCGCAGGCGGATCGTGTCATGAAGAACGTTCAAGCCGTATTGGCAGCGGCCGGGTCGTCGATGGATCGCGCCGTGAAGACTACCTGTTTCCTGGCAAATCTCGATGATTTTGCCGCATTCAATGAAGTCTACGGTCGTTATTTCACGAACACGCCCCCCGCCCGAAGTACCGTTCAGGTAGCCCGCCTTCCAGCTGGTGCCTTGGTCGAGGTGGAGTGCATCGCCGAAACCGACTAGCTCGGATGATTTCAACCGAAAAGTAGGGACGGGATGGGCGACACTCGCTCATCCCGTCCCTACTTCACACGCTGGTTCGCACGCTACGACGAGCGTTCAGGAGCAATTGTGAGGTCCAAAAACGCATGCTATACTGCGATTGCTGTCGGGTGAGTAGCTCAGCTGGTTAGAGCGCGCGGTTCACATCCGCGAGGTCAGGGGTTCAAGTCCCTTCTCACCCACCAGATCAGTCGGAAACGGGCGGTGTGCGCCCGACCCAGCACAAGGCGTCGCCGGTACACTAGTTGCTTTGCCGCCATGTCATCGCTGTTGTATAATGTTTCCGTTCGGATCGCCGAGGCCTGTCTGTCCTCGGCTCTCAACCTATGTACCAGAAGAACCCAACTCGAGACATCGCCCTGTTCCACACTGTGGCCGGGGCTTTGACGCTTCGAACATTAGGTTGCGGACGCGCGCTCAATGTGAGCGGCGCAGTGGTATGTTGTCTCCAGGCAAGTGGGAAAGAAGGGTAGCAATGCCCGGCGAACGTTCCGTCATTCTTACCGCTGAGGGAAAAGTGGACCTCGAGCAAGAACTCAAGACGCTGCGAACCGTCAAACTGCCCGACGTTGCGCAGCGGATCCAAGAACTCACGATGGATGGCGATGTATCCGACAACAGCGAGTATGAGGATACGAAAGAAGAGCTCATTATCGTCGAGGCGAGAGTTCGCGAGATCGAGAACCTGCTCCGACACGCCCGGGTTGTTACCAAGAACGCTTCGGTAGATGCAGTTCAATTTGGTTCACAGGTCACGTTGGTCGACGAGAGCGGCGAGCGGGAATCGTGGACCCTGGTGAGCCCTGAAGAAGCCAACACGCTTCATGGTAAGATCTCGACGCAGTCACCAGTCGGCGCCGCGGTGCTCGGTAAACGCGTTGGGGACAAAGTCATCGTCCGCGCTCCTGGAGGCGAAACGACCTTTACCGTGGAACGTGTCGAGTAGCCGAAGTCATTGAGCGAGATCGAGCCGCGGACGGATATTCGTGCCGCGGCTTTTTTGTGGACGTTCACATCCGGATGCAATCGCGTAGATGAACATCCCGAGGGGAGTGGGCCCGAGATGGAACTGAACGAACAGCAGCAGCAGCGTCAAAGCAAGGCTGAGGAGCTTCGCAGCCAGGGTATTGAACCATACCCGCCACGTTCACATCGCACCCACTCAACTGAGCAGGCGATCAATCGATTCTCTGAGATTGAGCCCAGCCTTGAAGGCGGTCACGATGACGTAGTCATCAGAGTTGCCGGCCGCGTCGTGTCGGTCCGCAACATGGGGAAGTCGATCTTCGCGCATATTCGCGACGGCAGTGGATCTGTTCAACTCTATCTTCGCAAAAGCAATCTCGGTGACGATGCCTTCGAGAGCTTTCGTCGCGTCGTCGATCTGGGCGACTTTGTCGAGGCGGGCGGTCGTCTGTTCCGGACGCGAACTGGCGAGATCTCATTAGAGGTTCTTGATTTCACGATGCTGAGCAAGGCAATAAATCCGCCGCCGGAGAAATGGCATGGATTGACCGACACTGAGACCCGCTACCGGCAACGGTACGCGGACCTCATAGCAAATGACGAAGTTCGCCGTATTTTCGTTATTCGCAGCGCGATGATCAGGGCCATGCGCTCCTTCTTCGATGACCACGGGTTCCTGGAAGTTGAGACACCGACGCTCCAGCCGCTTTACGGAGGAGCCGCTGCGCGGCCATTTACCGCGCACTATCATGCGCTGGACCAGGAATTCTACCTTCGAATTGCCGACGAACTCTATTTAAAACGACTGCTCGTCGGAGGTTTCGAACGAGTCTATGAGATTTGCAAAGATTTTCGCAATGAAGGGATCGACACGCGCCACTCGCCGGAATTCACAATGATTGAATTCTATATGGCGTACGCTGACTACACCGATGTGATGGAACTGTGCGAGCAGATGATCCCGTTCGTTGCACAGGAGGCCCTCGGGACGGTCAAGATCAACTATGACGGACACGAGATCGATTTGAGCCCTCCATGGCCGCGAGTGAAGCTACACGACGCTTTGCTCACCGCTACTGGAATCGATTTCTTGGAAGTAACCGATCAAGCTGAGCTCTTTCGAAGAGCCAAGGAAGCCGGTGCGGACGTCCATCCCACGACCGTTTGGCCGCGAATCGTCGATGAACTACTTAAGACGTTCGTGCGTCCGACCCTTGATTCAACCGACTTTCCTGATCGATTATCCGGTCGAACTCTCACCTCTGGCTAAGCGTTCTCCTGACAACCCGAGGTTAGTTGAGCGATTTCAGCCCTTCATAGCCGGTCTCGAGATGGGCAATGCGTATACAGAACTGAACGATCCGATGGACCAGCTTCAACGTTTCATCGAGCAAGCTCAGGACCGCGCAGCGGGCGACGCCGACGCAATGATGGTGGACGAAGACTATGTCAATGCGCTGATGTATGGAATGCCACCGACCGGCGGATTCGGGCTGGGGATCGATCGGCTTGCGATGCTGCTGACGGATCAACAGAATATTCGGGAAGTTATCCTGTTCCCACATTTGCGATCCAAAGCCGCGCAGGGCATCCCGGCATCCGGCTCAACGTCCGACGAAAACACGACCTAGTCGATAGGTGCCTCGCGTCGTTGACACTGGAATCCGGCACGCCAATTCTTGCGCCTGTAGTATCGAGTCGCTCACTCATCGATCACGTGTCCACGACGTCAACGTCTTCCAAGGTGGACTCTGTTCGCAAGTAGAGGTACACGAAGACGTCCCGAAGCACCGCGGTGATCGGTACGATCACGATCATTCCAATCAATCCCCACAGGGCGCCACCAATCACCAGTAACATCATGATAAGCGCCGGGTTGATTCGCAGCGCATCGCCTTGCAGTTTGGGTACCAAGAACGTGTTCTCAAGCTGCTGGATTCCGACGAACGCCAGACCCACCAACACGATTTTGCCGGGATCAGTTGCAAGTGTCACCAAGGCAGATGCCGCAAATGCGAGCCACGGACCAAGTACTGGCACCATTTCGAACAATCCCGCAAGAAGACCCAGCACGAGCGCTTGCTTGACGCCGATGAGCCACATCGCAACGCCGGTCGTTACGCCGATCAACAAGCCAAGAAATAGTTGGACCCGGATATAGGCTGACAAGATCCGATCGACGATCCCCACGATCTCGCGTACGTCGTCTCGCCACCCTTCGGGCCAGAGGTTATAGAACAGGGCCATCCCACGGCGCTGATCCTTGAGCACGTAAAAAATCCACAGCGGGAGTAAGGCAAGGCCCGCAATGAAGCCGATCAGCGTGCTCACGGCGCTGAAGGTGACTTTCATCGCCGCACGAACAGCGTCCGAAACTTGCGATCCAACTGTGTTGAGGTTGTTCTCGATATTGGTTCGCATGATCTCAGGAACGTTTTGCTGGTAGAAGCTGTTCAGCTTGTCCAGTTGGATTTTCGCTTCTGTGACATAGGTAGGGAAGTTGTTAGAGAACTGGTTGATCTGTTTGATGAGTGGCGGAATCAGGTAATAGCCCGATACAACAATAATCGCGAGCGCCACCAAGTAGGTGATGACGACCGATAGCGCGCTCGATAGCCCCGAAAACAGGCCAGGAAGCCGCAAGTGCCGGTGGATGACATCGACGATAGGCGCCAATAGATAGGCAATGATCGCACCAACGAGGAATGGCGCCAGGGCACCTCTAGCGTGCCAGATTACCCATCCAACGACGAGAGATGCCGCGCCCACGAGCAACATTCGTTTGGCGTGAGGACTTGACAGGTCGGGCATCCGCTCTCCGATCGTCAAACTATAGACGGTGGGGGCACCGGTCCGCGCGCTTCGACTTGGCCGAGCTTTCAGTAGTCGATTTGAACGAGGACTTTACCACTTGGCGCGCTACGGTAGTGAATCGACGTGGACATCGCCCATGTATCCTGGCGTCGCCACCGATATCTCGACCAGACGATCGAAGTAACTAAACGAAACAAGATATCACGATATCGAACCATGCTACCGTCCGTTTTGCTCCTCCAACGACGACGCAAAACATGGCAACGAGCCGCACGACGTTCGGTGCTCGCAGCCCGCGCCGATACGGGATTCGCGTGGCGATCTATCCAAGCCGCGTGAATCAAACGGACAAACTGATTACTTGGACTTTTCATCGCCGCGGGAAGGGCCAGTCGAATCCTGCTGGTCTGGCTCATCAGCGACCTTTTGATGATCGTCACTTTCGTCGCCGAATGGAAGCCAATCTCTCCAGGAGTCGAGCGTTTCTGTTACCCGTGAGATAAGATCGTTTGCTTCATGTGCCACAAGTTCACGAAGATACGTATTGTGCTGCCCCATGCGACGGAATTTCCGATACCGATCACGCACCAGTCGTTCCGGAGAGGTCTCGACAAGATCGACCAGTGATTCGGTAATCGAATCTCGCAACAAGGCAGCCGCGAAATCTAGATTGAGATGAGCGCCGCCCTCGGGCTCTGGAACGATCCCGTCTATGACACCAAGTCGCAGACAATCGGAAGCCGTAATCTTCAGGGATTCGGCGACTTCCGGAGCCCGTGACGCATCCCGGAACAGGATCGCAGCCGCTCCCTCTGGCGCGATCACGCTATACACAGCATGATCGAGCATCAGCACTTGATCGGCCAGTCCAATTGCAACCGCACCCCCGCTACCGCCTTCCCCGATGATGACCGCGACGACAGGGACGGGCAGAACGCTCATCAGGGCCAGACTCTCGCTCAACGCCATTGCGATTCCTCGCTCCTCGGAACCTGGACCGAGGAAGACGCCAGGAGTATCGATAAGGGTGACGACTGGCATGCGAAGTCTCGACGCAAGCAGCATTAGTCGCGTGGCTTTGCGGTAACCCTCCGGTAGAGCTTGCCCGCCACGTCGCTTCTCATCACCATGGCCACGTTCGTTTCCGATGAAAACAACGCCCTGACCAGCAATCTCACCAAGCCCTCCGACCATCGCCGGATCTTCTCCAAAGCTTCGATCGCCATGGAGTTCCACGAACTGAGGGCTCATGCGCCCAATGTAATCGAGCGCTGTTGGACGTTCCGGATGACGCGCAATCTGAACAGTCTCCCATGCCGGGCGAATGTCGTGTTTGAGAGCCGAAGTGTCACGCTTGCTGTCCCGATTGATTTGGCCCCGGGATCCGACGATTCTCAAGATCGTGGCAAGCGTGTCACGAAGCTGATCTCGTTCCACCACCTGGTCCACCAACCCGTGCTCAAACAGAAATTCTGCCGAGTGCGAGGAAACTTCTCCGCGACCTGACGTCTGCTTGATTACCCGCGGACCAGCAAAGCCGATCAGCGCCCTTGGTTCCGCCAGGATGATGTCTCCCTGGTTGGCGAAACTTGCATAGATTCCGCCGGTTGTTGGATGGGTCAGGATCGAAATAAACGGAACGTGCGAATCGTGAACGCGCTTCGCCGCGGCCGCTGTCTTGGCCATCTGCATCAGGCTGAGCATTCCTTCTTGCATGCGCGCTCCACCGGACGCCGCCACCGTGATGATCGGAACCTTCTTTTCGATGGCCCGTTCGAACGCGGTGGTGACCTTTTCACCGACCACCGATCCCATGCTGCCGCCGAGAAAACGAAAATCCAGGACCATCAGTACGACTTGCTGGCCTCGAATTCGCGCGTTGCCATTTACGGCGGCTTCTGTCAGGCCGGTCTGTTCTCGCGCTTCCAGAACGCGACGCCTGTACGGCAGCCGGTCGGAGAATACGAGTGGATCAACTGAGACGAGATGACGACTGAATTCTTCGAATGACTCAGGATCCGCAATTAATTCGATCCAATGTTTGGCTGTGATGCGGTAATGTTGACCACAGCGGGAGCAGACACCGTATCGTTGAAATCGATCGTCGAGAGTCAGATCGTTCTGGCATGTTTCGCACGGAAGCGGACCGTGATGTGGTTCGTCGTTTGAATCGTTGATCGGCCCCGGTTGCTCGCTTGCATTCATGTTGAGTTTGTTCCTTACTCCGGGAAGTTTCGATGGAAATGACCTGCCAACAGGATCATAGCAGACGATTCCGCCTTCTCGGCAGGCTGTTCTCACGCATCCATTGGTGTGCGCGTCTCACGTGACTCTCGCCCGGCCACGGTCCTCGAACTCCCACATGAAAGGTAAATCTTAATGCGCATTGCGCTTGCCTCGATTTTTCAAGTCACGAATACATTTAGCCGACAGCAGACGACACGCAAGGCATTTTCTGTCGGACCAGGGCTGGATTTAGAACCTGGTTGTTGCGATCCGACAGGCACCAGTCGGCTTGCAGACGAATTAGTCCAAGCTGGAATCGACCGTGACATCACAATACTGCCTATCATGCAGGTAGTTGCCCCTTCGTCAGGACAGGTAACGCCTGAAACCGTCGCCGATTTGTCGACTCAATTGCGTCAGCATCTGGTCGAGGCTGGAACCAATCTCGACGCATTGATTCTGATGCTGAGTGGCACGATGGTGGCAGAGGGCTCCATTCTGGCCGACCAGACGTTCGTGCAAGTAGCCCGTGACAGTCTGGCGCAGAATACGCCAATCGTGGCGATCTTCAGCGCGCAGGCAAATCTGAGTCCAGATATTGTTGACTCGGTTGACCTCGCGATGTGCTACCAGGTGGGAAGCCATTGGGGTGCCGGCGCCTCGGCCGACAAGATCATGCGCCTGACAGAATCACTGGTCCGAAATCAAATTCATCCGACCAGCGCGTTTCGTCACCTCCGCCTGCTTGTGCCGCTGCCTCAGCATGGCCCATCAGTTCAGCCCCTTGCGGCAGCTAACGCGCTGGCGCAAGAGTTTGAAAGCCAGAGCAACGTCTTGAACGTCAGTCTATTCCCGGGATTCCCGTATGCCGATATCGACTCCGCCGGCTTCAGCGTTATCGTTACAACTGAAAACGACGTCGACACCGCCAACAATCTGGCACAACGTTTACAGATGTCAATTTGGGACCGACGCGAAGAGTTCGTGACAATGCCCGCCAATGTTGAAATCGTCGTGCACGATGCAATGCTCGCCAATACCGGTCCAGTTATCATCATTGACCTTGGTGATGACCCGTCAGTAGGCGGCGCTGGAGACGGCACCGGGTTGTTGTGGGCGCTAATTGATCTTGGAGCGCTCGACGCCGCGTTAGGGGTCATCGTCGATCCCAAAGGCGTGTCTCGAGCGATCGAAGTGGGGGTCGGCAAGAAAGTCAATCTGGATATCGGTGGTTCGATCGATCGCCGATCTGGTTATCCGATTAATGTCACCGCCGTGATTCGCAAGATCTCGGACGGCCGCTTGATGTTAGACGATCAGTGTCAGGTCGATCTCGGCCGGGTTGTCGTGCTGGCCGTCGACGGGCGACACGGTGGCCAGATCGAGGTCATTTTGACGGAGAAGGCGCCCGACGCTATTGAACCAGCGTTGTTCGCGGCACTCGGAGTTGATATCGCGACCAAGAAGATCGTCGGGGTGAAGTCGTCTCTAAACGTGCAGGCGTCGTATGCATCGATCGCCTCCAACATACTTGAAACCTCGACGCCCGGCATCACAACGCCCGTGCTTGCCTATTTCGACTATCAGCGATTGGTTCGACCGATCTATCCGCTTGACGCGATGTAGATGTACATGAACGTGGGTCGATATTCGCATCCAAAATCTCTGGGGTTGTTCTTTGTGAGTGTTACCGTCACTGCCGAGCAAAGAGAGCGACAACGTGAGCCAGGAGTTCGCTCACGCCATCGACACCGTGTACCAAGCGGTCGGATTCCCGCGTTACCTCTTGCGGTGTCTCAGGTCCAATAACACCGATCGAAAGTCCAACAACCTGATTCGCGTCCCGCAGGCGCTTCACCGCACGCATCGCGTCGAGATCAGTCACGTCGTCACCCATAAACAGAATCGACCGCAGCCCGAATTCCTCCACGACCGACTCAAGCGCCGTTCCCTTGTTCAAATCAATCGGAGGTCGCAGCTCGATCACCATCCGACCGTGCGAAAGGCGAAGCTTTTCACGGGCGACGAGTGGATTCACCACATCCAGTATTTGGTCACGCGCGAGTGAAGGACGACTGGCATTTCGATAATGAATCGAGCCGGTCACACCCTTGTTCTCGAAATAGATGAGTGGATCGTGAATTTTTGAGCGCGCCTCATCCAACACCCGTTTCATCGGCTGGACATACTCGGAAGCGCCAGGTGCGACGACGACTTCACCGTGTTGAATCTGTTCCATACCATGGTTGCCGAGACAAATCACGCCTTCGAGATTCACCATGCGAGCGGCCTCGGCCGCCGATCTGCCGGTAACCACACCCACGATATCAAGCTGACTCACAATTTCGGCAAGAGTGATTCTGATCTGAGGATCAACGATTGCCGCGCTAGGGTCGTTCGAAATCCGGCTGAGCGTTCCATCAATGTCGCTAAGCAGTCCGGCTGGTCGTGCCACAAACAGGTTGAATACTTCCACTGCCAAATCGTTCTCGGCCAATTGCACCTCCATATAGAGCTCAGCGTCGAAAGCGACCGGCAACGCAGGCTCTCCGATTTCGATTCTCCAACTTAATCAGATCCACCGCTCCGAGGCTCGCTGGGCGTTATATAATGTGCCGATTCTTCCGTGAGGTGGCCGCGGATGTCGGCTGCTTGACGACGGACAAGCAGGCGGACGACCACGACTTGGCGGGAGCGAAGGGTTTCTCGGTGCATCGCTACCTCAGTGAGATCGGGCAACTCTCTCGCGAGATGCGGCTCTATCTCGTCTACACTCTTCTCGTCAATATCGGCGTCGGCGTACTGATCCTCATATACAACCTGTACCTCGTGCAAATCTCCTTCAAAGAAGACTTCATTGGGACCTTCAATGCGGTGCAGACCGTCGCAATGGGCATCGCCGCGTTGGTAATTGGCGTCATCATCAACCGTTACGGGTCCTGGCGCTGTACTCTCTACGGCACGATCGGATTTCTCGCGTCGACCGCGTTGCTTGCCATGTTGACAACGTCATCGACGATTCTTGCCATATCGGCTGTGAATGGCGCTGCGCTGGCATTCATGTCGATTCCCACCATGCCGTTTATCGTCGAGTGGACGACAGCCGGACAGCGCACTACCGCTGCCGCCATCACCTTCTCGATAAATTCGATCGCCACGACGCTCGGTAGTCTGGTCGGAGGATGGTCGCCCAAATTTCTCTCCTTGACCTTCGGGACGACCGTGGAAAGCGTTCCGGCCTACCGGATCACGATTCTAATTGGAATCGCCCTGGCGACTTCCGGCCTGATTCCGCTCTGGCTCATGCGGCAAAGCCGAAACAGCGAGAACGCTGAAATCATGCAGTCGAGTGTATTCGTCGAGATGCCATCGGCGTCGAGTCGCACGCGCCGCGATCTCATGATGTTTGTCATCATTGGACTGATCATGAGCCTGGGGTCAGGCGCGGTCGTTCCGTTCGTGAACGTGTTTCTGGAGTCGATCGGGTCACGTCCAAGCCAGATTGGTCTGGTCTTTTCAGTCGCGGGCGTTGTAGCAGCGCTTACCGGTCTCTTTGCTCCGACCATGTACAAAAAGCTCGGGGCGATTGTCTCCAGCATGATCGTCCGAATGGCATCCGCCCCGCTCTATATCCTGCTGGCAGTCAGCCCACAGATGAACTTCGCGGTCGCGGCGCAGATCGTTCGCTCAACCTCGATTAGTATGGCCTGGCCAATCGATTCGAGCTTCATATCCGACGTTCTGCCGCCCAGAGCACGCGCCAACGCATTTAGTCTGCGGAGTGCCGCGTGGAACCTGGGTTTCGCGTTGTCGAGCGTGGTCGCCGGCCACGTCATTGTCGGCGATGGATACCGTCTCACCTTTGTTCTATATGCCGTAACGATCGTACTGGCATCGCTTCTCAATGGTATCTACTTTTGGCGACACCCCGGGCACACGCGAACTCCACGAAAGCGTCGAGAAACGGCCGCGACAGCCGAAGCTACCTCATAGCGGGCAAAACGGTAGCTTTGATTAATCGATCAGCGACGAAAAGTCCAGTCGGCATTGCCGTATCGCGTACTCTCGAGTTCTCGCGCCCTTTCGATCTCCCACGCGGTGAATTCCGCCTCGACCTCAGAGGCATCGAGCGTGGTGACGACGGCACGTCGAAACAGGCGCGCTACATCCTCGGCGTCGACCGTCCGCCCGAGTTCGGTCGTGAGATCGGTGGATCGCTGGCCAAGCACTCGAGACAGGCGGTCACGCAACTCGGGATCACGTGACACGAGGCGTGCCGACTTCGCTGGATCATTTCGCAGGTAGAGCATTCCCTGCAGAGCCGACACCGTGCGCCGGCGCACTTGCGCCAGACCGACGAGCTTGCGATTGCCAGCGAGGATTTCGTACGGAGCCAGTGACGAGAAGCAGATCGCTTCTAGACCGGCCGGGGAAGCATCTCGTCGAGCCTCATCGATTGACACGGACCTCGACTGCACGCCCATCGACGCGAGCATCGAGACCGCGACGCCAGCGATCAGTCGATAGTTCCGATGAATGTCGTCGGTGAGACACGGATGTCCTTCGGGCAGAACCAATTGAAAGCTAAGCGTGTTTTGGTCGTGATAGACCGCTGTCCCTCCCGAGATGCGCCGCAGAATGTCACACCCGGCTTCGCGACACGCTTCAAAATCAAGCTGTGATGCGGGTTGTCCGACGCCAAGGACGATCGAATCACGCGACCACGAGTACATCCTCAACGTCGCGGGAGCCCTCCGTTGTCCAACCGCATCGATGACTGCTTCGGTAGCGGCCAGCTGACGCGCGCCGGCCGCCCGAACAAACGGAAGAACTCTCAACTCTCGGAAATCAGATTCAATCACAATCAATACATGCGATGCTTGTCAAGAACGTTCCGCATTTCTCCAGGTTTTCCGTCAAGAAAGCAGCGCAGGTTGTGACAGAGTAGGTCAGTAATCTTCTGATTCTCACTGAACGCGGTGCTCGCCGAATGCGGGTTGACTAGCACGTTCGGTAGATCCCAAAACGGACTTTCGGCCGGAAGTGGCTCGATGTCAAACACGTCCAGAGCGGCGAAGGCGATCTTTCCTGATGTCAGCGAATCATGCAGCGCCGCATAATCGACGACTTTTCCGCGCGAAATATTGACGAACATTGCTCCTGGTTTCAACGCGTCGAATGCGGCACGATCCATGAGACCGTCGGTATCTGGCGTGTGCGGGCAACTCAGCACCACAACGTCAGCTTGCCCAAGCATCTCGTGCAACTGATCGCTTGCGAAGGCCTCATCGATTTCAAGTTGGGCAGCGCGTTCCGCTCCGCCAGATCGTCCCATTGCGATAACTCGCATGTTGAAACATCGAGCGATCTGGGCAACTTGCCGGCCTATTTTGCCGGGACCCACAATTGCCATTGTCTTGCCGTCGAGCTCGTCGGAGCAGAAACGCTCCCAGACATGATTCTGCTGATCACGCTGCAGACGAGGAAGGAGCTTGACGTGCGACAGCAGCGCCAAGAATACGAATTCGGCGAGTGGACGAGCGTGTACTCCGCTCGAAGTCGTCACGATAATGTCCGAGTCTTGCAGCCCGAGATTTACAACTTGCTGACCAACACCAGCGCTGGTTGTTTGAACCCATTTTAGATTTGGCGACGCGTCCGTCACGTTCGTGCCATCAGGCAACTGGAACGGGAAATCGAGCAAGAAGTCTGCTGCACGCAGGCATTCGAGCCAGCGCTCTTCTTGGTCCGGCGCGAGCCGAAAATCCTCCGGTCCGTGATGGTCGGCGACATAGCGCGTCGGTGGGTACAGGGAGGGTTCGTACGTTACCGTTACCCGTTCAGGATCGACTGCTCGAATTTGCTCCACATGCTCCGGCTCAATCGGTGACGATATGAAGAAATTGAATTGAGTTTTCTCCAGGTCCAAAGTCCCGCCTTTCTCTTATCTTCTGGCTGTCCCCCGCAATTCACTGATGCAACTCCGAGATTAGCATGATTCTACAGGTCGGAACCCGTCCCCTCGGACTCTGAAGGGTACCGTGCTATACTCGCGAAACGGTTGCTCGGTCGTAAATTGGCACCGGGCGCTGACCGAATTTACACATGGTTGGCGGAGAAAGGTGCAGGCAGGGTGGAACGCACGGCCGAAGTCGTTATCATCGGCGCCGGTATTACTGGTTGCAGCATCGCCTACCATCTTGCGTCGCGTGGAGTGCGAGATATCCTCGTATTGGAAAAGGACCAGATCGGGCGTGGCGCAACGGCGGATGCGGCTGGCGGCATTCGGCTACAATTCTCGACCAAAGCGAACATTGAGCTATCCCGTTACAGTCTGAGTATTTGGGAAAACTTCAAGGAACTGTTCGACATCGACATTGCTTTTCACCAGCAGGGCTATCTGTTCCTGCTCACCTCCGAATCTGAAATCGACGTTTTTAGGACGAATCTTGAGTTTCAGCAACAAATGGGAGTGCCAGTTCGCTGGGTTGACAATCAAGAGATCGGTGAACTGAATCCTTCCTTGAATCTTGACGGAATCATGGCTGGAACATTTTGCTCGAGCGACGGTTGGGCTGACCCATACTCGTCGACGATGGGATTTGCGCAACGCGCACGCGCCTTGGGCGTCGAGTTCATCGAAGAGACACCGGCCACCGGCTTTGTTCTGGCCGGCGACAAAATTTCTGCTGTTGAGACACCAACCGGAAGCATATCGACCAATTTGGTTGTCATCGCAGCGGGCGCTCAGACTGGCGAGGTCGGTAAGTTGGCCGGACTCGAAATCCCAGTCGCGCCGTACCGGCGGATGAGCTTCGTCACCGAGCCATTCTCGGCGGTACCTCCTACCGTGCCGATGACGATTGAATTTGGCACCTCCCTTTACTTCCACCCTGAGAGCGGCGGATTTTTGTTCGGAATGTCGGACCCCGATGAACCGAGTAGCTTTAATCGAACCGTCTCTGATGACTGGATGACGAAGACCGTTACAGAACTCTGTCGCCGCGCGCCGATTTTTGAAGATGCCAGGGTACGCCGCGGTTGGGCTGGTCTCTACGAGGTGACGCCGGACGACAACCCCGTCCTCGGCCACGTTTCGGGCGCGGTAGGTGTGGTGGTCGCGTCAGGGTTCAGCGGCCACGGCTATATGCAGGGTCCTGCCATCGGCCGCTGTATATCGGAGTTGATTATTGACGGCAAATCCACCACGGTCGATATCAGTTCATTCTCTCCGGACAGATTTGCGAGTGGCGAACTTGCACAGGAGCACAACGTCATTTGATCCATGCGGATCGCTACGATGGCCATGATTCTCGGGGTTGGCCGTATTTCGATCCACATTCCCGAATCACATTCCTTGAAAGAGAAACGCCGAGTAGTCAAGTCGCTCCTGCAGCGACTCCGATCTCGGTTCGACGTCGCGGCTGCTGAAGTCGGCGATCAGGATCTCTGGCAAATGGCTGTGATCGGCATTGTGTCGGTCTCGAACTCGAGTCAGCATTCCGATGAGGTACTACAGCGGGCGATCGGGTTTGTCGAGCAAAATCTTCAATCTGGGTACATTACGGATGTGCACACTGAACTAGTTCACATAGGCCGCTAACCGATTTTCCGGATTACCGGCGCTCGGCACACTAATCGCCCGTTGACAACCCAATGACCCGGTTTGAAATTGGCAGTGCGCTGAGATAGGATCGTTCGAGGTTTTTGAGGGAGTCGGCGGACAGTTGGGGAGAGACAACCTACGGACGAGAATCAAGACCGGCCGACCGGCGACCGGCCTGCGGAACCGAACGAGCATCATCCCGCAACAGTGCGCGGCAGGCGGCCAGGCGATCGCTATGTTCGCCTGATCCGATCTTCGGAACTTCCGGCAACTCCGCAAAACTCCTTTTACTACGTTGCTGAGCCAACGATGCCTCAAACAAAGTTCGGGCGCATGTTCAGGCGCATGCGTCTCGTGCTCATCGGCAAACCGCTTGAAACATCACAGGCGATCCACCAACGACTCAGCAAAATTCAGGCACTCGCTGTATTTTCTTCAGATGCACTCTCATCAACGGCCTACGCCACGGAGGAGATCCTCCTCATCCTCGTCCTGGCCGGATCAATGGCCTACAACTACGTCATTCCAATTGGATTGGCGATCACCGCGCTACTTGCGATTGTCGTTTTTTCTTATCGACAGACGGTGCACGCTTACCCACAGGGAGGCGGCGCCTATATCGTCACCAAAGACAATATGGGCCGCGCTCCGAGTCTGCTCGCTGCATCGGCACTTCTAACCGACTACATCTTGACCGTTGCGGTGAGTATTTCAGCAGGCGTTGCAGCAATCACGTCGGCCTTCGAGGGTACGAGATCAATCGCGGTCGAAATCGCGATTGTCGCCATCGTGTTGATCACGATTGCAAATTTGCGGGGCTTACGCGAGAGCGGCCGGATCTTTGCAGTGCCGACCTATCTGTTCATCGCGGGCATGTCTATTTTGCTGGTTCTCGGGTTCGCCTCCTGGCTGGGAATCGGCATCACCCCGCACAGAATCGTCGACACGATTCCAGCACCAGCTCAATCGTTGACGATCTTTTTGATTCTCAAAGCCTTTGCATCTGGTTGCGCCGCCCTAACGGGAGTCGAAGCGATTTCTGACGGGGTGCCCGCCTTCAAAGAACCTCAGGACGAAAACGCATCCAAGACATTGGTCGCGATGGGACTGATCTTGGGTTCGCTCTTTCTCGGCATCACTTTTCTGGCTCGCCATTATCACCTCGCGCCCGTTACCGATCAAACGCTGGTATCACAGCTCGCACGCGTGATTGCCGGTACGTCGCCTTTCTATTATTTCATCCAAGTAGCGACCGCCGGCATATTGCTGTTGGCAGCAAATACGAGTTTCGCCGACTTTCCTCGACTGTCGTACTTCCTCGCTCGTGACCGGTTTCTGCCACACCAGTTCACCTTTCGAGGTGACCGGCTGGGATATTCAACGGGCATTGTCGCCCTGGCCGTCGCTTCAAGTATCTTGGTGATCATCTTCAATGCGAGCGTCAATCGACTCATTCCGCTTTACGCAGTCGGCGTGTTCATCTCATTTACGTTGTCACAGGCAAGCATGACGCTCCGTTGGTGGAAGGCGGAGAAGGTAAAACGCAACAATGTAGCAATGCTCATCAACGGCTTCGGCGCGTTGACCACGGGCGTCGTCGCCGTGATCATTATCACCACAAAATTCATTGGCGGCGCCTGGCTCATCCTGATGCTTCTCCCAATTATCATCGCCGCGCTTCTGGGGATTCGAAGACATTACGACAGCGTCTCTGAGCAATTGCGGCTGAACGCTCGGCAGATTCGAAACCGTCCGATAACGTGGACGCGCGATTCGGCGGTAGTCGTCGCGGTCGACACGCTGAATCGCGCCGCAGTGCGTGCTATCGACTATGCGCAGAACGTATCTCGAGATGTGACGGTCGTTCACGTCTCAGACGACGTTGAAGAAGCCAACGAACTTCGAGCGAAATGGGGCGAAGCGGGCATTCAATTGCCGCTCGTCATTATCGAGTCGCCGTTTCGGGAACTCCTCGGTCCACTGGTCAACTACATCGAACAGCTTCACCAGGAGAAGGGTGGCACGACTCTGACGGTCGTCCTTCCAGAGTTCGTTCCGGCTCACCTCTACGAGCTATTTCTCCACAACCAGACGGCCTGGCGTCTTCGCACCGCGCTCTGGAGTCACCCCGGCATTGCCGTTACCAGCGTGCCCTACCACCTGAGCCGCTAGTACAGGTCACACCAGAATCATCTGGAGCTGACGGACCCGCGTCGAATCAGGTCACATCCCGACCCTGCGGGCGAGCAGTCCGCGTTTCAGGTTCTGATCTTCAGCGGGTTCTGGCTCGCGCGGCCGGTCGGATGGACAACTTGGCCCCTCTGACGGCTGATTCTGGCGCCAAAACGCTTCGGGGTAACCCCCGGATTCGCCCCATCTGCCCTTCTGGAACCTGACTCGAGGAGTTTCAACGTCCTATTCGGCTCGATCGGCCGACTCCGGCTCCGCATCTCGCTGGCCTGCGCGCTCATCGACGAGAGCGGACGCCAGGTCGCGCATCTCCTGACGAAGCGACCGCGACACCCCGGCTACACGTTGCAGAACGGCGGGAAGGGGCTCCGTCGGTACCGCAGGGATCTCCCCCATCTGGTCCAGGATTCGACGTCGGTAGCTGCGGTCCAGTGCCGCACGAACGGTTCTGACTGCACGCCGGTCGTCGCCCAAGCCAGCCGTTTCGGCGAGAGTCCGAATCTCGCTCATACGGACTGGGAGAGACATGACGTCGTTGAGCGCCTTCCGATTGCGCGATACCTCTTCCACACTTTCAAACCACGTAGACGCCAGATCAAAGGCAGATTCAGATCGTCCGGCGCGATGATCAACCTCAGCGTGGACTGCCGCCATATCAACAGTGGGCGCATCATTACTCGACAGTAGCGGCGTACGCTGCTCCACCCACATCCAGGAACATGCGCAAGCAACCCTGAGGTAATACATCGCTGACAGTAGATGTTCACGCGGAGAAACAGGCAATCGGTCGAGATGGGCCAATGGACCGATAAGTTTCGACTCGCCGAGTCTTCCAAACAGCTTAGTAGGATTTGCGTCGAGTAGTTCCACCTGCGACTGTTCGACGGTTGAGCGCGCGTCGCTAAGAATTCTTGGGAGGAAGAATTCAGTCAGCGGTCCGATCGGGCTCAAAAAAATCCCGCGCTCAACGGATACACTGGTGCTCTCATGGACGCCCACAGCCTGCTCGAGTGCGGCTTTCACGAGACCGTTCTCGACGTCCAGAAGGGCTTGCAACGCCTCGGCGCTTACTTGAGCTGGCTTGATCGTATCGACAGCAAACTTAGAGTCAGCGGCCTGTAAGACCGTGTCGCCGTTAGACTTCCGGCCATAAAGCACAAAATCCGGATTCGTCAATTTATGTCTACCGGCTTGAATGGCGATTCTTTCGTCATCATCCAGGCGGACCACTGCATCGAGCAGAAACGATTCTTCGTGAGGCAGCGGCCGTTTCGTTCCTATCCACTCAGTTAGTTTCTTCGTCACCATTTCAGACCAACAGTCGCCGAAGTGCTTACTGGCACCACCTCGATCGCTCCACATCATCAATTCACGGTCGAGCACCCCGAGGATTAGATTCCCACCCGGAATCCTGTCAGAAAAGACATTTCCAGAGACTTGTCTGAGAGATGGACCTTTCCCGCGCATCCGAAACAACCGATTCCTCCAATGATCTCCGCGTATACCTCTTCTTCAATTATGCCTGCACTTGATCGCCGCGCGAGATACGCGAGCAAATTCACGATTCCACCGTCGGGTACGGGCTTCGGGGTCACGATGTGAACTTCAACGACGGCATTACCTGAGTCCCACATCAGGACCATCGGTTCATACAAAGGACATCTCGAGCGACGACATACTTAGTCGGTTACGGAACCGCCGGATGAACCAGTTTTCGAGGAGTATCATGCGCCAAACTGTGAACCTGACTAAAATAGATCCCCTCACCGATCCGCTCTGGGCTGATCTCATCGAGCACCAGCACGCAGGATTGTTTCATTCGCGACTCTGGATGCAGGTGCTGAAACAGACCTATGACATGGATATTGTGGCTCACGTATTGTTGGACGATCTAGGCCGGCCGGAAGCGGGAATGTCATTTTGTGCAATCTCTGACATCCGTGGCGAGCGCATCGTCTCGCTCCCATTTTCAGACTATTGCGATCCGCTCGTAACCGATTCGGAACAATGGAACGCCCTAAGGGAACCACTAATTGAAACCGGAAAGCCAATAAACATGCGCTGTCTTCGCAATGAATTTCCATTGCGTGACTTGGCGTTCACCCAGCCAAAGATGGCCAAATGGCACGGCATCGATCTGACCGGCACACTCGACGAGCAATGGTCACGAATTGA
Source organism: uncultured Chloroflexia bacterium (assembly GCA_963785465.1). GTDB lineage: Bacteria > Chloroflexota > Chloroflexia > Thermomicrobiales > Thermomicrobiaceae > CALAGB01. The sequence continues at coordinate 77,827 of CAWAVM010000003.1, forward strand.
TAGCTCAGCCCGACGTGCTATTCGCAAGGCCGAGAAATCTGGACTGACCGTCCGACTGGCAAACGACGAGGATGACCTTCGTTCCTTCTTCGAGTTGCACCTCGGTATTCGAAAGTACAAATACCGGCTGTTGGCGCAGCCGTATCGCTTCTTCCAGAATATCTGGCGGATATTCTCAGATGCTGGATTGGCTGCGCTGATGCTTGCCGAAGTTGACGGAGAAGTCGTCGGCTCGGTCATGTACCTCGGCTGGGGCTCGACCCTTTACTACAAATTCAGCGCATCGTCGGCGAATCATCTCGAGTACCGCCCGACAGACCTGTTGATCTGGGAGGGAATCAAGTTCGCGAAATCTCGCGACTACACGTTCCTCGATCTCGGGCTAAGCGATTGGGACCAAGATGGTCTGGTTCGCTACAAACGAAAGTTCGCGACCGAAGAGGGTGCGATCACATTCTTGCACCATGCGAGCAATCGCCCAATGAGCACCCAAGAGGAAAACGTGCCGCCTTTGCTGGGAATCTTCACAGATCTGCTCACCGATCCGACCGTCCCCGATGACGTAACCGAGCGAGCAGGTGACGCGCTTTATCGATACTTTGTTTGACGGGGATGGCAGCTTGACATTCTGGGTCGTTGGCTCGAATCGAGACGAATCACTTACCGCCGGGGACATTCAGGCCCCGGCGTCGCTCTTCCAGTTGACGGAGCACGCGACGACGGCGTAGCCGAAACGTCGCCAACTCGCGACGTAGGCGGACTTCTTCGAGGCGCAGATACTGACGTATTTCCGCATCGCCGCGGCGCAAGAGCAGGCCCAGTGAAGTCTTACGAGACTGTGATAGCTGGCGCCGAAGCTCTCCTATTTCCACCCTGAGCTGAGCGATTCTCGCTCGCATCGCGTTCAGCTCGCGGGGTCGAGGCCCATCGTCAGGACGAGCCCAGATAGCCAGCAAGCGACGTAGCTGTTCGACATCACCCGCATCACGCGCGACATTCGCCATTCGCATCACCGTCTCACGTCGAGCCTGGTCCCGGGAATCCTCGGCAAGATCGGGATGCACCAAGCGGGCGAGCGCCTTGTAGAGCTGACGCAAAGTGATATCGTCGTCCGTACTTCGATTGAAAACCTCTCCACGCAGTTCCTGCTGGGCACTCCGGCGATGCCGCCACTCTGCCCACCAGGCGGCTTCCTCGGCCCGACTCTTCTCCTCGTCTCGATCGAGTTCGTCGTCGGAGAGCGAACGACCGACGAACGACAGACGCTCTAATCGAGCCTCCATTCGTTCGATTTCGGCTCGCAAGCGATCTGACTCATGACGGAGCGGACCGAGCCGCTCGTCCACGCGGCGGCGAAGACCTTGCTGCTCGGTTTCTTCTTCGGCGAGAAGCTGACGAAGCTGTGTTGAAGCTCGTGTAGAACGGAGGATTTCCAGTTCAAGCTGGACCCGTTCGAGCTCGTCAATGCGTGCTGGCAGCACTGAATCCCCATGATTATGTGAAATCGAATTGACGCCCATCCGAGCAATTCTACTCTCCGCCCCCGTGACCGGCCAACGTTCCGCCTACAATTGACGGTTTGCAACGCGAATCAAGTACCATATGGCCAAGCTGAGCGCGCGAGTTCGCGGACGACACTCAACGAGATTCTGGCTGGGAGGAGCGAGGTTCACATGAAGATGAATGCTTGGGAAGCTGTTGTCAAAGCGCTTGAATCCGAGAAGATCCCGTTCGTCTTCGGACTTCCTGGAAACCCGAGGCATCTTTACGACCAACTCTACGATTCAAAGACTGTTCGACCCGTGCTTGTTCGTCACGAGACGTCTGGAGCATTCATGGCGATGGCCCATGCCCGAGTCACTGGAGGCGTCGGCTGTTGTTTTGGTTGCCCGGGCCCCGGCGTCGCGAACCTGGTTCCTGGCATTCTCGAAGCCTATTCGGGCTGCACCCCGGTACTTGCCCTGGGCGTCCGAGCCAGTACCCGCACAGAAGGGATGGGTGCGTTTCAAGAGACGGATCATCTCGGTATGATGCGACCGATCACTAAGTGGGCTGTCACCTTGGAGCGAGCTGATCGGATCGGATGGACAATTCGCCGGGCGATATCGATCGCCACATCCGGGAAGCCGGGCCCGGTTTATGTCGAGATTCCAGCGGATATCGCGCTCGAGTCGGTTGAGATGCCAGACTATCAACCGGCAGACCGATCGGTCCGTCCAGCCGCCGATCCTGACAAGGTCGAACAACTGGTGGACCTGCTGGAATCGAGCAGTAGGCCGGTTCTCGTATGTGGCGGTGGAGCGATATTGTCGGGCGCTTATGCCGAAGTCAAGACGTTTGTCGATAGTCTCGGAATTCCTGTACTGGTCACGCCGGCCGGACGCGGCGATTATCGCCGAGACTCACCCGATGTTCGCGGGATCCGTGGGATTGTACCGGACACAGTATCCGCGATCCGTCTATCAGGAAGCCGATCTCCTGATAACGCTCGGATCGAGAATGGAAGAATTTCAATCAGGTGTGTTTCAGTATTTCCCGGAAGGCGCCCGATTCGTGCAGATCGATATCGATCCGTTTGAGTTCGGCCGGAACTGGGTGCCCGACATCGCCATTCAAGCCGATGCGGGTCTGGCCTTGAGTCAGTTGATAGAAGCGGCAGCAAAACGGGGCATCACAGCGAACGTCAAGCGAATCGACGATCTCCTGGTACGCCGAAAGGAAGCCGTCCAGGCCATGATCGCCGATGCCTCCGTCGATTCATCGCCCGTGATGGGAAAACGGATCGTACGCGAGATTAACAACGTCTTCGGCGAAAATACGATTCTGGTGCTTGAAAACGGAGGTCAGGATCTTTGGGCCTACTACTGGCCGTACTATCAGGTGCTAGATCCGGGCTGTCTTGTTCCTCCAGCCGAGCAAACGGCCATGGGACTCGGGATTTGCGGTGCGATTGCCGCGAAGTTGGGTCGGTCAGACCGGCAAGTTGTGTGTACGACGGGCGACGGAGCGTTCCAGATGTCGATGCACGAGCTTCCGACCGCGGTGCAGGAGAAAGCCCCTGTGACGTGGGTGGTGTTGAATGATCAAGCGCTGGGATGGCCGCAATGGACGCAACGGGACGGGTTGAATAACCGAATCATTGCGACCGAGTTTAAGGCTCCATTTGACTTTGTCATGGTCGCCGAAAGTGCAGGTTGCTGGGCTACGCGAGTCACCGATAGCCATGATCTCCATGCCGCCCTCGAGGGGGCGCGATTGGCAAACGCGAACGGCCAGCCTGCCGTGGTTGACGTGCAGGTTGATCCAAGGGACCATCACGAAGGTTTCTTCGAGTTCCACAAGGTGCGATAATTGGACCGGACGGCGACGTCATAGGGAGAGCTCAGTTGGGGCAAACCAGGCAGAAAGGAATGCGAACCTATGCTTAGCCACGGCGGAACCTCACGCGTTCGCTATGAGGACGCCTTTCGCGCCGTCGGCAACTATCTCGACGACAACAAGTTCACGCAGATCGTCATCGTCGAGACGCCAGAGGGATTTCTGATCAAAGGGCAAGTTGCCTCGGAAGAAGGTGGCGGCGATTCAACCTTCACCTATCCTCAGACGTATCTGTTCGCGAATGAGGACATCGATTCGTTAATTCAGTCAGCGTACGAACGACGTAAAGACGAGTAGATTTCGAAATCCTCTGACGTACGATCGGTGCCTGTCTGCGCGAGTCGTGAGACTTTCTGGCTGGAATAGTCTGCCGATCGAACGATGGGGGCGGATCGGGCCCGGTGGCTCGTGCAGTCTTCAAAACTGTTGTGCGGGGTGACGAGCCTCGCAGGTGGGTTCGACTCCCATGCGCCCTCGCCCATAGTACGTACGCGCAGTTTCTCAGCCTGCACAAGCCCCCTGGCCCGCTCGACAAGACCCTCTGATAGGGGTAAAAGAGAGGGAAAATCCGTCTTTTTTGGACGTTAATTACAGCGGAAATGCAGCGAAAATTCGGCGGGATTTCGTCGTCCATCCGCTGAAATCTCGGAGGGGTCCAAACAGTTAATTGCAACAGAAATGCAGCAGAATTGCAGCGAAACTGCCAGGAGGGATCAGAGCTCTCAGATAGGAGCTCTCGATGCCAAAGAAGAAGGAAACCGGGTCGGTTTACCACCGTAGTGATGGACGCTGGTGCGCTCACATTGTTCTGAATGGGAAACGAGTCACGCGCTCCGCACGTACCGAACGCGATGCCAAAAAGATTCTCAAGGAGCTTCGTGCACAGGTCAGGCAGGAAAAAACTGCTGCCCCGAAAGTCCTTACGTTGGCCGAATGGATCGAACAATGGCTGACGATCAAGGCGCCAAACCTAAGGCAATCATCCTTATTCACCTACCGCGAAGCACTCGCCTACGTCACCAGGTTCATTGGCGATCAGCCTCTCGATTCGTTGACGCCAATGTCCCTCACGCTTGCCTATGCTCAGTTGCAGCAAAAACACACGGCACCTCGACAACTCAATCTCTCGCATGGATACCTGCAACAATGTTTGGACTATGCAGTGCGTTTCGGTCTCCTGGACGTCAATCCACTCAGGAGCGTTCCAAAACCGAAGTGGACACCCAGACGCCGGAAATACTGGACATTCGAGGAAACAAGCCGATTCATAGATACCGCGCTGGCACACACGGCAAAGTATTCCCCTCTGTTCGTCCTGATGGCGACGACAGGGATGCGAGTCTCGGAGGCCTTGGGTCTAACATGGGCCGAGGTTGATCTGGAAAAGAAGACAGTTGAGGTGGTTCGTGCATTAGTTTGGATAACAAGTAGTATCTATGTTGAGGAGCCGCCAAAATCCGCTGCAGGCTATCGGACCATTGCGCTTCCGGATGCCGCAGTCACCGCCTTGCGCAAGATCCCGACCAGAAACACCTACCTATTCCATACCATCGGGGTAGGGCTCCCAACACTTCAGGATCTGAGGCAGCGATTGTTGGCTATGTGCCGGCGGGCCGGTGTTCCAGAGATCAATATTCACGGTTTGCGGCACGTCCATGCGATGCTGGCCCTCGAGGTGGTCAAGGATCCTTACCTGGTGCAGCAGAGACTGGGGCATGCGAGCATTGCAGTCACCCTCGCGGTGTATGGCTACCCAACGCGCGATGAATCGGTGATTGCGGACGAGTTGAACAAGCGACTCGGTAAGGAGTAGGGGTTGAGCCCCTACTCCCAGTTTCACACTGATTGGTCAGACATCCTCGTCTTTGCCGCTGGCGTCCCGCAGTTGATCAACCATGATCTCGTACGTGACCAATGGCAGGATGCTCTTGATACCGTCGTCGCGTTCGAGAAGATCGAGGATCCGAAGCGGATTGTTGAACGTCTCTACGAACTCTTTCCCGTCGTGGTAGACGATGATCCACTCGTGCCAGACATGTTCGTATAGCGCCCGACGCATTTCCCGTTTGATTCGGGCTCGCTCCAGTGGACTCTCAAGCTCCGGATAGGTCCCGAGTTGTCGAAGCTCCGCGACGTACTGGTTGATCGTCTTGCCTTGAATAAGCGCCGTTTCAACCGCGTTGATTGCCGAGACACCGAGAATCCGCTCGGTGTCTCCGTTATAGGGAAACTCCATCAGTCCTCCGATATTATCTGTAGTCTGGTCGTCATGATACCTGGTGGTCCTGGTCGGCACACGTCGTCCGTCGAGGGTAGTCACGCTCACCAGTGTGTAGGGGATGAGGGTTCGGTCTTCGTATCGTATGTACTGTGCGAAAACGGACTCACGTGCGCACGCAATTCAGACCGCCTTCTTATGCCGCCTTCCGCTCCGGTATCGTCACCATCTCTGGCTTCGCACTCACGAACAGTCCTTCCCGCAGCAACACCTTGGCGGCGTGCTTGCAGGGCATCCGGCTCTTGCCAGCCTTGCAGGAGCAGGAGACGTCGCTGGTGATGATGTTGCGCTGGAGCTCAACCACGTACCAGCTTCCGTCCCTCCGTGACGATTCGACCAAGAAGCCCTCGGCTCCCTCCATCTGGAGCTCGCTCTGACACAGGAACTTGCTGGCGCGAATCTCCTGTTCGATCACTCGGTTTACGGCAGTCATCCAGCGTGAATCGTGTGGGTCGTACCGCATATGCGTGTCCTCTCGTCTTGAAGGTATGGGATCCAATAAAGTAGCCGTGGTCCGCTCCCAACTCGTGTTCGGCGTACCCCTCCCAGCAGTGTTCGTGGACCACGGTGCCATCAGATCTGAGCCGTTTCACGTCCTGCTCAGGAAAGACGAATCCACCGCAGTAAGCACAACGGTGGATCACGCGGATACTTGATTGTTTGGCCATCTAGTTCAACAGTGCGACGACGGCGACACAGCCTGTCAACATCCATAGGCCCGCGAGCAGCATAACCAGCATCAGGAGACATCCGAGTCCGGTGAACTTTTCCATCCGGTTGCGCTCCTCTCGCGCATTGTCAGCGATGACGATCGTTCCCGCGTTGGGGATCATGGGTGGATTACCACCAGGCTCCGTCTGGGGACCCGCATCCGGGACATGAACCAGGGTATCGACGCGCCGTCGTGTTGCAGCCATTTGGCCCTCTCTCTGACTCTCCCCCGACTCGGAGAAGAAAACCGTTCCTCTTTATTTCCAGAAGTCGATGACGTCACCAATCTCATTGAAGGGCTCACAGATATCGTCCTTCAAACCTCGCAACGCCTCTTTGACCTGATTGAGCTGGGAGAGAATTTGTCTGAGCTCTGGGTCATCGGATGAGAGATCCCGACCATCATCAACGAGCTTGGTCGTGAGATAGTGGAACTGGGTCGCAGTGAGGTCGTGCAGGCCCTTGAGATTCTCAGCCACCTGGGCGAACTTAGCCCGAGCCGTATGCAGCTTCTTTTGATAGGTCTCCAGGTCATTCAGCAGATATGCAGCCTCGGCGACCTCACTCAGGACGTTGATCTCTGGTTCTACGGTCATGCGACCTCTCCTCTCGACTCCCGAGGTACCCCCTTGCGGGTCCCAGCAGGAGCCAGATACAACAAAACCGGCTCTCGCCGGTACACCAACCATTCTTCGCGTGGAGTTGAGAACTAGGCCCAGGAGCCTCGATTCGATATGACCTCGACGTCAGCTTCGTCGACGCTGTCGATCTCGAGCTCGGCTCCGTACTTGGAGATGTCGTCCTCCTTCAACTTCCGGTTAGCCGCACGTGCGAACGCGAAGAGGCGAATTTCGACATCGTCCTTGATGGTCTGGTAATACTCGTCGTGCGAGTGTGGGACGGAGTCGGTACCGAACGTCCCTTCGAGATCAAAGCGCAACGTGATGCTCATTGATCCCTGGGCGTGGTACTCGATCTCGAAGACATCTGGATTCGTCTTCCAGCTGTCATAGTTTGGAAGTGCGATCACTGTTCCCCCCTTTCTCGAGCTTGCTCATCGACCTTCTTCTCAGCGACGAACCTGATGGTCTCGAGCGACTTCGCGATCCGGACCAGGCTTTTATCGATCGAGCTGATGCTCTCACCAACACTCGCCAGAGTCATATCAAGCTCACGAATGCGTCGATCGACGGAACGATTCGCCTGCTCGAAGAGCTGCTTCCCGAAGGCAAACACTTGCACCACGGGAACCCGCTTCAGATACTGTCGTGCAACCACAGGTTGGCCCCCTCTCTGACTCTCTCCCACACCCGCAAGCGGGTACCCGGGGCGAGAACCTCCTTTCTAACTAATCAGCAGCCACAGCGGAAGCGTCAGCTTCTGCTACGTCCTCCTCCTTCCGTTGGTACATCGTGTCCGGCAGCACGATCGGCATGATGACCACGTCGGTATCGGCATCCTTGAGCAGACAGGTTCCATGCTTACCTGTCGCTTCGATGGTGATATGGGATCCCCGCCTCAGCTCCTGGGCTGCGGCGTTGAGGTATTGGGGATTGAACGCGACACCGTCGAGTGATCCGAGGAACCTGATCGCCACGTTGTCCCAGGTCTGCTTATTCGGGCCTTTGGTGTTCGGGTCGTTGATCGACAGCTCGGCATGTCCAGGCTTGAACAGCAGCGCTCCTCCGTTCTTCACCTGCGCCGCTTCCTCGATGAGCCAGACGGGCACCACACACGATCCTTTGATCTGCTCAGCTGTCGGGATGATCTGGGTATAGTCGGGAAAGTGCCCTTCGACCTTCCGAACCCACATGGTGGTGCGCAGCACGCGACTCTTCTTGGTCCGCTGGGTGCTGAACTCGATTAGCACAAAATTGCTGTCGGCACCCATCGAATCGAAGTTGAGCTGACGTGGCTTTGCCGGAATCATCTTGAGATGGGGTACACGCAGCAGGAATGGATCGAATGCCTGGTTGGCATCGGTGAGACAGTGATGTGACAGGCGGAATCCATCCGCAGCAGTCGCGAAGACGTTCCCGAGCATCTGCTCGAAGTAGACGCACTCGAGGACAGGGCGGGAGTCATCTGTAGCCGCATACGGAAACACTCGCTTCTTCAATCTCTCCCACTCGTGCTGGAGCAGATAGAACATCAGGCCCGAGGTGTCACTCGGCTCGTACTCGGGATGGGGTGGGAAATCCTCCGCGCTGTAGTTGAGGATTTCGGTGCTCCAGTCTCGATCTGTCCGGCTTACGACGATCCGCTCGTTGTTCGTCTCGTCGAGGGTCAGATAGATGGAGTGACTGGCTGACTTCAGGATGTTGTCCAGGTGTAGCGGATCAATGACGAGTTTTAGTGGTGTCGAGTCGGCGTTGCCGGTAATGGCAACCTGCATCCAGACGTCGCCGTTGGTGGCGGTGAGGGTTGTCTCGTGCTCTCCGTCATACTCGACCAACACCCGGTTCCAGAGGTCGACATGTTTGTTTGAGCGATAGACAGGTTTGAGCAGTTTGAGGGCATCGCGCAGGTGATCGGCGTACAGTTTCATGCGTTCACCTCCTTAGGCTGCCTTCTTGACAGCGAGTCTGATTCGTTCCGATTCGATGGCGACGAGGTCATAGATCGTTTGGACGCTCAGCCCCACCATCGCGGCGAGCATGACGATCGCATCGACTCGCCCATCCATCGCGATCATCTGCTCGCGATCTCCCCGAGTTATCGCCTCCATTCTCAAGTACCTGGCGTTGGCAATCACCGACGCGCAGCAGTGGATCAGTTCATTCATGACACGCTCCTTCCGGCATAGAAAAACCACAGCCTTGCTGTGGTACCCGTCATCTGTTCCGTTGTCGGTATGGGTCGGTTGAGGCTGACCTCCAGCACTCAGTCCGTCTCAGTGCGCTATGGCGGCAAGACGCGCGTCACGTTGCCTGCGCTCCTTTCGCAGGTTGAGCACGGATACCTTCAGTCCAAGCTTTCTCGCTTCCATCACCATGTTCTTGGTGCCGGGTGATGTTCCATCCCAGACGGCGATCAGGCCTCCGTTCTCGCCGACATAGGCTGCCATCTGTCGATTGCGCACGGTGCCTGCATGGTTTGGGCCTCGGGTTCCGTAGCGATTCCAATCCGGTATGAACCGTTTGACAGGAACGTTATGTCGCCTGGCCCACTCCTCTCCGAGTCGATCCACGCCTCGCGCCCCACCACTGACCAATTCGGTGATCTCAAAACCCGACTCAGTGATGGCACGCTCGACGATCTTGTAGTCGTTGATGATCCGGCTCCCAGCGACGATGACGTTCATTCGTCGCTCCCATCGGGATCGATGAAGGCTCGTCGCGCCGTTCTTCCCAGCTGGAATCCCTGCTCGTATTCGAGTGGCTCAGTGATTGAGGACTCGGGGTACGAGATGAAGGGATCGTTGCCATCGAACCCGTCGACGATCCCTTTCGCGACGTCGATGTTGATCTCAAGCGACCTTGCCAGCTCCGGCACCGGATCGTAGGACCAGTCACCGGAGGTTTGATTCAGCAGTGCTTCCATCGCCACAGTGCCGAATCGTTCGAGATACAGCACCGACAAGACACAGCATTCGGTGCCGGTCTCCTGTTGACGGTAGTATCGCCCAGCGACAGGGTGGGTCTTGGTCTGCGTATAGGCATCGTTGATTCGATCGATGGTGAGGTCCATCAGAACTCCTTTCGCATAAACAAAAACCACAGCCATGCTGTGGTACTCAGACTTATCGGGGTGGGTGGATTCGAGAACGAAGGGATCATGCCGAGCGGCATGGCGCGACAGGCATCGGGGAGATACAGAAAATCGCCTGGATGGCTCACGCGCTGGCATCAGATCAGAGTGGAATGGGCATTCCGAGACAACCAGGGTTACCTGAGGCTCCGGTACCGGAGTGGGTTAGGGGTACAAATCACAAGCGAGCTTAGCCTGGAGACTATCCATCGCTCCAGTCACCGCGGTTGCCATCACTGTCTCACAGTGTTTCACCTTCTGCATCTGGAGATCAGAGGGGTGGTGCGAGAGGCCCTGCTGGTATTCGAGCAGATACACACGATCTTCGAGGCTCGCGTGACCTCTCGGGAGGAACGCCGTACCGATCCCGTCAAATACGAATCCGCCTACTGTCACCATCACCAGCGCGATTGCCGAGACAATCACCAGGTGATAGAAGAATCCCGCTGCTCCGACATATAGCTTTCCCAAGTCGTCTCCTTTCAGATCCTCTGCAGGATTGGGTACTTCGTGCCACGGCTTCAATCCGTATCTTGAAGCCCCTCTATCGCGTTGATAACCAGCTTCGACGACTTCTGGATTGCGACCAGGTTCCGGCGTAACACCTCCTTATCCTCTGCCCAGTGAGCGACATAGCCGAACGTATAGTCCGAGCTGTCGATCCCAAAGTGATTCAGGACGACGAATGCACTCCCTTCTGCTACCGTCTCTCCGTCCTCACGCGAGGTGAAGCCGTTGTGATCCGCGATGTAGTGAACAACCTCATGGGTCAGCGTCTTGACGAGCTGATCTCCTTTCAGGTCTACGTCCAACGCGATCAGCTTCTTACTCGGCGCGTAGTAGCCCTTCGCTGGCTTGGTGTCCTCTGTCACCAGCTCGACACCTTCCTGCTGCAAGAAGATCTTGAGTCGCTCGGCGAGGACATTGCCCACCTCTGTCTCATCCTCCAGATCGAAGATCGGGACAGTGGGGAGTGGATCTCCATCTGTCTGCGAGATGTCGAACACATATCCAGTCCCGAATCCTTTGACGACGGTGAACTCATTCCCATCGTCATCCTCAAACTTGCGCTTGAAGGGGACGAAGATCAGGATGCCCTTCTCACCCTTCCGCACCTGTCGCCCCAACGCTTTCCACTTCGGATAGCTCGCGACCTTGGTGGCACCAGGAAACTGCCAGCGGATCAGCATGACGTTGTTCGCGGAATAGATATGGAAGCGGCTCATCGCTCGCAGATAGTCGGCAAACGATTCCGAGTCCAGGATCTGATTGATCCCAGCCTCGAGTAGCTCCATCGCACGTTCGTGTCTCGTTCTCTTTCTCGACAGATGCTGTCACGGATCCTCCTTCAGGGCAAAGAAAAACCACAGCTTTGCTGTGGTACGCATGTGCCTTCACTTGTTATTCGGGCTCGGGTCTCAGATGATCAATCGTCCTCTCCCCAATAGCGATCGCCTCCCAGGATGTCGCTCAGTGAATCTCCAGCCTCCTCTCCCGACAGACTTCGATCCGCCATGTTGTAGTCATCGTTCCGGTTATATTCGTCTGGCGTCTCCTCC
>CAWAVM010000004.1:0-142798 GCA_963785465.1 uncultured Chloroflexia bacterium
CCGGCCGGCACCCGCGTCGGCACAAGCTCACGGCGCCGCGTCATGCAGCTACGCCAAGCTCGGCCAGATCTGTGCGCGGTCGAGCTTCGCGGGAACGTCGACACGCGTATACGCAAGCTTGCGGATGGCGACGTCGACGCCGCCATAATGGCTGCCGCGGGCATTTTGCGAATGGGTTGGTCCGAGCGCATTACCGACTTTCTTCCGGTTCACACCTTTGTTCCGCCTCCCGGACAGGGAGCACTCGGCATCGAGTGCCGGAGTGACGATGTGGCCACACGGGCTCTGCTCGAATGCGTCAACGACGAGATTGTTGCGACTGAGGTCGCAACCGAGCGTGACTTTCTGAGGGCTGTCGGTGGTGGGTGTCAATCACCTATCGGCGCCTTCGCCAAAATCGATGGTGACACGGTAACGCTACAGGCAATGCTGGCCGACGACGAGATGTCGGTGGCGTGCTATCAAAATGCGACCAGCAGTCTTGAACGGTCGTCGACTATGGCCCAAGAGCTTGCCGAGGACTTAAAGCGTGCCGTCTCCATGCGATTGGCGAGATCGTCATCGTGAGTCGCCCCGGACGTCTCGTTCTGTGTTCTCACGGCCCGGGCGATCCGGAGTTGTTGCCGGTCAGGACGGTCAACGTCCTCTCCAACGCCAGCCTGGTCCTCTACCCCGAATCAACATCGGCAGCGATCGCCAACCTGATCTCCCCGGCGGCTCGTCGTGAAGTCTTTCCCCAGACCAACGCGTTTCTCACGGGAGAGCGAACATGGTCAGAAGTGCGGGAAGAGATCAGCAATGGCGGTACCGTCGTGCGGCTCTACCCGGACAGCCCCATGATAGACCCGATCGCGCTGCGAGAGATTCGCATCCTGACGCGAGACGGCATCCTCTTCGAGGTCGTGTCGGGGCCAGTCGTTGGGCTGGAAGCGGCCTCCTATTCGGGTGTGCCGCTCGATCTCGATCGCGGCGGCGCCACGTTGTTCGGACAGCACCGCATCGCAGTAAAGGGCAAAGCTGCTTCCGGAACTGCGATCGTCATGATGGGCCAAATGGAGTGCCCGCACGAGGTAGCCGCGAATCTCATTCATGCTGGTTACAGCGAAACGACCCCCTGTCTCGTCATTCACCATCCCGCGCTCCCATCGCAGGACACTCGCGAATCGACGCTTGGGACCCTGAGCGAGCACCCTGATTCTGGATCCGGTGAAATCCTGATCGCCGGAGAGGCCATTCGTGAGCGACTAGCCTTTGCCTGGTTCGAACGACTTCCACTCTTTCGAAAACGGGTACTGGTCACGCGAGCGAAAGGGCAGTCAGGGGTCATGAGCGCTCGGTTACGCGAGCTCGGCGCCGAGCCGGTCGAGTTTCCAACCATTGAGATCGTACCCGCGAGCGATTCTGCGCCGCTGAATGACGCCATTTCACGCATCGGAGACTACGACTGGATCGTATTCACCAGCGCCAACGGCGTGGCAGCTTTCTTCTCAGCGCTCGATGGGCACGGAAAGGACCTCAGGGCTCTGGGCCGTGCCAGGATCGCGGCGATCGGAAACGCCACCGCAACTGAACTGAGCGCTCATGGAGTGAAGACTGATTTTGTGCCCGAGCGCTTCATCGCCGAAGAGGTATTGTCGGGGCTACTGGAGCGAGGCGCGGCAGATGCTCGCGTCCTGCTTCCGCGTGCAGAACAAGCACGTGAGGTCCTGCCCGAAGGTCTCCGACAGGCAGGTGCTCAGGTCGACATCGTTCCTGCCTATCGCACCATTCTGGCCGAGCCATCCCCGTCAGCGCTCGCCCGAATCCACCACGGCGACATCGACATCGTGGCCTTTTCCAGCTCGTCCACCGTTCGAAACCTGGTGGCAATCCTCGACGGCAAGCTGGAATCGCTGAGACACGCGCGCGTGGCCTGCATCGGCCCAGTGACAGCGGAAACGGCTCGCCAACTCGGGTTCCGTGTCGACATCGTCGCGGACGAATTTTCAATTCCCGGATTAATCACCGCAATTGTTTTCGCAAGCGAGAGGAGTAACTCATGACGGTATCCGACCTGTCATTCCGCCGCTTTCGCCGGCTGAGGCGTACCGAGGGGTTGCGCCGTCTCGTGCGAGAAACTCGCCTTTCGACAAGTGAGCTGATCTACCCGCTCTTTATCACACACGGCTCCGGCGTACGCCGGGAAGTTCCATCGATGCCAGGCGTCTTTCAGCTAAGCATCGACCGCCTGCCCTATGAGATCGAGGAACTGCAGCAACTCGGCATCGGCTCCGTGCTTCTCTTCGGCATTCCGGAGACGAAGGACGAAATGGCGAGCGGCGCCTACGACGATCACGGCATCGTGCAAGATGCAATCCGCGCGATCAAGCTGCTCGACAAGGATCTGGTCGTCATCACTGATGTCTGCAATTGTGAGTACACCTCACATGGTCATTGTGGTGTGCTGATCGATGGTGACGTCGCGAACGACCCGACACTGGAACTGCTCGCACGTGCGGCCGTGTCACATGCCGAGGCAGGAGCCGACATGGTGGCGCCGTCTGACATGATGGATGGCCGCGTGGCAGCGATTCGACGGGAACTCGACCGCAAGGGGCACACCCAGACTCCGATCCTTTCCTACGCCGCCAAATACGCCTCCGGTTTCTACGGCCCGTTCCGTGACGCGGCGGATTCGAGTCCCCAGTTCGGTGATCGCCGCTCGCATCAGATGGATCCCGCGAACAAGCGTGAAGCCTTTCTCGAGATCGAGGCGGACATCGATGAGGGCGCCGATGCCATCATGATCAAGCCGGCACTCGCCTATCTCGACGTAATCGCCGGAGCGCGCGAACGCTTTGACGTACCGATCGCGGCCTACAACGTCAGCGGCGAGTATTCGATGGTAAAGGCGGCCGCGATAAATGGTTGGGTCGACGAACGGCGCATCGTGATGGAAGCGCTAACGGCCATCAAGCGGGCTGGAGCCGATCTGATCATCACCTACCACGCGAAAGATGTTGCGCGCTGGCTGCATGAGGATGCGGGTGTGGCCAGGCGCAGCATGACACCGATCGCGGACTGATTCAGACCGTGACAGAGCGGATTAAGGGACAAACAGAATGACACGTTCCGAGCAAGCATGGCAGGAGGCACAGCGCTTCCTGCCTGGCGGCGTCGACAGCCCAGTGCGGGCCTTCCGCGCGGTCGGCGGTACACCACCTTTCATTGCGCGGGGATCGGGCGCCTACCTCTACGACGTTGATGATCAAAAGTACATCGATTACGTCTGCTCCTGGGGACCGTTGATCGCCGGACATGCGCATCCATCCGTTGTCGAACCACTTAAGCTGGCGATCGAACGCGGTACAAGCTATGGCGCGCCAACGGAGGCCGAAACTGAGCTCGCACGCCTCGTCGTTGATATGGTGCCGTCGATCGATCTCGTCCGCTTCGTCAACTCCGGCACCGAGGCAACGATGAGCGCCATCCGGCTGGCTCGCGGAGCGACCGGCCGCAACCGGATCGTCAAGTTCACCGGCTGCTACCACGGTCACGCCGATTCGCTACTGGTCTCGGCCGGGTCCGGCGTGCTAACGCTCGGTATTCCGGGCAGTCCCGGCGTAACCCAGGCGACTGCATCCGAGACAATCAGCCTACCGTTCAACTCGATCGAATCGGTCCGCGCCGCGTTCGAATCGATCGGCGAAGAAATTGCGGCGGTGATCGTCGAACCTGTTGCCGGGAATATGGGTGTTGTTCCCCCAGCGAAGGGGTTCCTCGCCGAACTGCGCCGGATCACCCGTGAGCACGGCTCCCTGCTGATCTTCGACGAGGTGATAACCGGATTTCGCGTTGCACCCGGGGGCGCCCAGGAGCGCTATGGTGTGACGCCCGATCTGACCTGCCTCGGCAAGATCATTGGCGGCGGACTCCCGGTTGGAGCCTTTGGTGGGCGGAAAGAGATCATGGAGCGGCTGGCGCCCCTTGGTCCCGTTTATCAGGCAGGGACGCTGGCTGGGAATCCACTGGCCATGCAAGCCGGCATCGCGACCCTCGGAATTCTGCGCCATGAAGAAACGTATCCGACACTGGAATCGCTGGGGGCACGGCTTGAGCACGGGCTGAAGGCCGCTGCGAACACTGCTGGTGTGCCACTTACCGTCAATCGCGTCGGCTCGATGCTGACCGCGTTTTTCGTAGATGGCCCAGTCGTCGATTTCGACTCGGCCACTGGCGCCGATACCACACGCTACGCGAGGTATCACGGCAATATGCTCAAACGCGGCATTTACCTGGCTCCATCGCAATTCGAGGCCGCGTTTCTGTCGCTCGCGCATACGCCAGCCGACATCGATGCAAGCGGAGAGGCGGCATTGGAAGCGATGCACGCCGTCGCGCAGCTCTAGACGGTACCGACATGGATTTCAATCGGATGAACGACATCTTTCTGCTGAGCGTGACGCATCACACGGCTCACATCGCCGTGCGCGAGCGACTGGCACTCGGCCGCGACGAGCAACAGAGCTTGCTCACCGAAGTTGCTGAGATCGTCAGCGAATGCGTCGCCATCGTCACCTGCAACCGGACTGAAGTCTATGGCGTCTCCCCGAACACTCAGGCTTGCCATGAAGTCAGTCTTCTCCTTGCAAAGCACGCTAATCTCGCGCCCGAAGACCTTTCTTCACACGTGCGCTGCTTGCATGGGCTCGCCGTCGCCGAGCATCTGTTCCGGGTAGCGGCGGGCCTTGACTCGCTCGTGATCGGTGAGCCGCAAATTCTCGGGCAGGTTCGACAGGCGGCCGATGCCGCCCGGGAAACAGGTCGCTCCGGCCCAATCCTGGAGCGGTTGTTCAACTATGCGGTAGTGACCGGCAAGCGAGCACGGCATGAAACGTCGATCAGCCGGGGCGCCGGTTCCATCAGTCATGCGGCTGTTGAACTGGCACGCTCGACACTTGGCGGGCTTCGGGGTCAGCGAGGCTTAGTTATCGGACTGGGTGAGATGGGGAAGTTAGTGGCACGAAACCTCGCCTCTCACGGTCTTACGGACCTATGTCTCTGCAATCGCTCACCGGAGCGTTCGGCGGAGCTCGCGCGCCAGTTGCACGCGTCTGAAGTCGGCTGGGATCGTTTGGACAATGAACTCGTGGCGGCCGACATCTGTATAACGGCCACGGCCGCCAGGGAGCCGATTCTGACACGCTCGCGACTGGAAGGGCTCGTGTCCAAGCGGGATCAAAGGCCGCTCCTGTTGATTGATATTGCTCTGCCCCGGGATGTTGAGTCAGATGTCCGGCACATCCCGAACATTCATCTCCATGATCTCGACTCGCTGCAATCGATCCGCGAGGGAAATCTGCAATCGCGGGAACAGACGATCCCGCAGGTTGAGTCAATCACCCACGAAGAGGTTCTCGCCTTCCAAAGCTGGTATTGCGGTCGCGAATCAGCGCCTGTAATTCAGAGTCTTTGTCAAAGGGTCGAAGCGATTCGTGACGAAGAAGCACATCGTGCACTGAGGCGACTCGGCCACCTCAACTCCCGTGATCGCGATGTCGTCATGGCGCTGAGCCACGCAATTGCAAACAAGATGCTGCATGAGCCAATCACCCGACTGAAACGCTCGTCGGAGCCGGTCGAGCACACACAGGCGATTATCGATCTTTTCGGACTCGCCGACACGGCTCCGGAGCTGCCCGATTCCAACAGCCACACGCAGAACTCAACCTCCACGCCATCCTCTTAACCCGAGTTCGCACCTGCGTCTCAGCGATATCTGTGCTATGAAGGTATTGCCTGGTGACGCGACTGGGAGATCGCCAAACTCCGGTGATGCGGATAGAGGGGGACGCGGAAATGACTGAATTTGAGACCGATGTGGTGGTCGTCGGGGCGGGCAATGCCGCACTCTGTGCGGCGCTGGCAGCCCACGAGCAAGGCGCGCGGGTGTTGGTGCTGGAGCGCGCTCCTGAGCAAGAGCGCGGAGGCAACAGTCGCTACACCGCAGGCGCGATCCGGTTTGCCTACAACGGAGTCGACGATCTCCTCCAGGTTATGCCTGACCTCTCCGATGACGAGCAAGCCAACACCGATTTCGGCACCTATACTCGCGATCAGTATTTCAGCGATATGGAGCGAATCACCCAGTTCCGTTCCGATCCCGAGTTGACTGCCACGTTGATCGATCACAGCCTCGAGACGGTGGTCTGGATGAGCCGTCAAGGTGTCCGCTTCTCCCCATCCTATAGTCGCCAGGCGTTCAAAGTTGACGGCAGATTCAAATTCTGGGGCGGCCTGAGCGTAGAGGTCTCGGGTGGTGGTCCTGGCCTTATCGAGTCCCTCAATCGCGCCATCACACGCAAAGGCATTGGCGTTGAATACGGAATGCGCGCCGTCTCACTCATCGAAGACGAGGGCACCGTGCACGGTATCATCGCCCGCCGGGCTGGCAAGAAAGTGACCGTTCGGGCGACGTCGGTCGTGCTCGCCTGCGGCGGCTTCGAAGCGAACGCGGAATGGCGCACTCGCTATCTTGGCCCTGGATGGGACCTGGCGAAAGTTCGCGGCACCCGTTACAACACCGGCGACGGCATCCAGATGGCGCTCGACGCGGGAGCACTTCCATTCGGCAACTGGTCGGGTGGCCATGCCGTTGCCTGGGATCGCAACGCACCCGATTTTGGCGATCTGCGTGTCGGCGATGGATTTCAGAAACACAGCTACCCGTTCGGCATCATCGTGAACGCGAACGGCGAGCGGTTCGTCGACGAAGGGGCCGACTTCCGCAACTACACCTACGCCAAGTACGGCCACGAGATCCTGCACCAACCGCAGCAGTTCGCCTGGCAAGTCTTTGACAGCAAGGTGACGCATCTGCTGCGCGACGAGTACCGGATTCGCGAGGTGACGCGCGTGCGTGCCAACACCCTCGAGGAACTGGCGGACAAGCTCGATGACGTCAACCCAGAGGGCTTTCTGCGCATGATTCGGGAATATAACGCGGCCGTGCAGACCGACGTCCCGTTCAATCCGACCATCAAGGACGGTCGCCGCACGGAGGGGATCAATCCGCCAAAGTCGAACTGGGCTAACCCGATCGATACTCCTCCGTTCGAGGCCTATCAGGTCACCTGCGGGCTGACGTTCACCTTCGGCGGGCTGAAGATCGACGGGAATGCGCAGGTTCTGGACACCGAGGAGAAGGCCATTCCAGGCCTTTACGCAGCCGGAGAACTCGTCGGCGGGCTTTTCTACTTCAACTACCCAGGAGGGACGGGACTCATGACCGGTGCCGTCTTCGGCCGCATGGCCGGTACGTCGGCTGGCACAGCGGCCACCGAAGGCTAGCTGCCGACGCTCACATGCGCCATTCGAGTGGATCGATCCTCTGGGCAGGGCGCTCGACCGGCGTGACTGTCGCCGTCCGTCGTACAACGATGACACCGGCAAGCTTGTCCTGCAGCGTCTGACGTTTCCGGTCCCAGGCAATCCAGAGATGTCCAAAGAAACTGACCAAGAAGACGACGTAGTCGACATTGAGCAGTAGTGCTTCGATGTTGCTCATGTTACTGGAGCCGCCACCCCAGCCGAGCAATATCAGCAAGAACCAGGAGCCAATCAGCACCAGTAATAGCGACCCACGAATCAAGGAACGTGACAGGTCCGGGGCTTGGCCAGTCCGAACTTCAACCAGCTTGATGCCGGCAAGGCGCATGCCTGGCGAGGCGCCGCGCATCGAGAAGAAGGTGAAGTACCCCACGATGAGAACCGCAAGGGACACCATCCAGAGCACGTCGATTGCGACCGAACGGTTTGAATATCCCATGCCCAGCAACAGCAGGCTCGACACAACCGACGGAAGGACGAAGCAGAGAATCCAGTCGATGACGAACCCGATGAGTCGTCGCCAGAACCCAGCCGCGTCAGGCATCGGCTCACGTTCGGCTTCTTGCTGGGCTGACGACTGATTGGGCACCTTACTTCTTGATTGTTGCTTCATCGCGAGTCACGTCCTCGTCGCAATCACGGCCTCTCGGTTGACGCGTAACGTGCAACCCCAAACGACCGGGTATGATGCCAGTACGTTAGTTTACCGATTTATCCGAGGTCGGCGCCGGTCCACACTCTGGGACAAATTGGGCTGCCGATCGAATCAGTTGAGGATCCAATCAAAGATGAAACTGATGAGCCGGTCCCATAAATCAGGAGCTTTGGGTTTGGCTTCAGGGTCAGCCACTTGCTGAACCGATTCCTGATTGGACTTCTTCGGCATAGATCGTTGCTTCATGGCGAGTCACATCCTCGTCGCAACCACGGCTGCTCGGTTCACGCCTAACGTGCATCCCAAATGACCATTCATGATTTCGGCACCTTAGTTTACCGATTGAGCTGCCGACCGCGCCAATTTCGTGTCGGCCAATTTGTCAGCCATTGCGCCAATCTGGACGCTCCAGCAGAATGGAGAGCAGCAACCGAGAAATCACTCTGAACAGGTTAGTCAGCTTCGCGAGAAACCGAACAGGGAGGGGACCCCATGAGCGACTCCGCCGGCATCCACCGATTCAAGATTGGCTCATTCGATTGCACCATATTCTGCGATGGTGAGGAGACTCGACCGACCGATAAGGGGCATTGGCTCTCATTCGTGAACGCCAGCAACGATGAGGTCATGTCCACGCATAAGGCCTATAGCGATGCTACCGGAGATCCAGCCGCTGATGTGAGCATGAACGTCCTGCTGATCGACACCGGCGACCATCGCGTACTCGTCGATACTGGCTGCGGACCAAATCCGAGCAGAGAAGGTCACGGGAAATTACTTGGGCTGCTGAAGGACGCAGGCATCTCGACCAGTGATATCGACACAGTCATCATCACCCACCGGCATTGGGACCACATCGAGGGAAACACGGACGGACAGGGAAATGCAACCTTCCCGAACGCCCGCTATGTCATCAGCGACGTTGAATGGGACGGTTGTGAGCGTGAACCAACAGATATCGAGAAGGCGCAAATCTTCTCGATTGCCGATCGCTTCGAACGCGTTGCCATGGATGCCGAGATCATGCCAGGCATTCGCGCCGTACCTGCTCCGGGCCACACTCTGGGGCAAATCGGGCTATTGATTGAGTCAAATGGCGAGCGACTATTGCATTCAGCGGACGCCTTTCATCACCCAGTCGAACTCTACCGCCCCGAATGGTATTTCGATTTCGACGCCGATCCGGAAGCGACGGTTAGCACGCGGCGCAGGCTCTTCGAGATGGCGGCACGTGAGAACCTGCTGGTACTGCCGTTTCACTTCCCCTTCCCCGGACTCGGACACATCGAGACCGAAGGGGATCACTGGACCTGGCGGGTGCAGCGAACCTAGTGACGTCCAGCGAAACCAACGAGATAGGTTCACTCATGAAAGGCAACTATGACGGCCCAGAACGTATTCGTCACACGTGATGATATCGAAGCCGCGGACCAGCGCATCGATCGCTGGATCCGACGTACGCCGGTGTTCGATCTCGAGCCGGGTGCCTTCGGGCTGTCAGGACATCTCAATCTCAAGCTGGAACAACTCCAGCACAGCGGATCATTCAAAGCCCGCGGAGCGTTCAACCTGCTGATCAGTAGGAAGGTACCGCCTGTCGGTGTCGTCGCGGCCTCAGGAGGTAATTTCGGTTTGGCCATCGCCTATGCGGCTCGCGCGCTCGGCTATCACGCCACGATCTTCGTGCCGGAGGCTGCCAGCGCCGCAAAGCAAGCCAAGCTGCGCGCACTTGGCGCCGAGTTGGTCGTCACCGGCAAATTCTATGCGGACGCGCTGGCGGCAAGCCTGGAGCGCGTCGAGGAAACGGGCGCTCTCTTCGCCCACGCCTACGATCAGTTGGAGGTCGTGGCCGGTGCCGGAACCTGTGCCCGCGAATTAGACCAGCAGCAGCCGGAACTCGACACGGTGCTTGTAGCGACTGGTGGCGGTGGGCTCATCGGCGGCATCTCGACCTGGTACGGTGGCTCGACACGCGTGATCTCGGTCGAATCGGAGCAGACGTCAACGCTCGCTTCAGCGCTGGCAGCCGGAGAGCCCGTAGACGTCGAGCTGGGCGGCGTCGCGGCGGACGCACTGGGCGCTAGGCGAATTGGAAACCTTGGATTCCACGCCGCCCGGCAATGGGTCGATCGCGCCCTGCTTGTCTCAGACGATGCTATTCTGGAGGCTCAGCAGGCGCTCTGGGATAGCGCACGCATCGCCAGCGAACCCGCCAGCGCCGCCCCATTGGCTGCATTGATGACCGGCGCCTACCGGCCGGCGGACGATGAGCGGATCTGCCTCATCATCTGCGGCGCGAACATCGACCCAGCGAGCTTGTCGAGGTCACACTAGCCTACGGCAATTGGAGGGACCCGCCCTGCCCACGGCATTGCCTCTTCGAGCTGCATCGCCAACGCCAACAGGGCATCATCGGCACCTGACTTACCGACAAGCTGCACACCGATTGGAAGTCGCTCCGCAGATTCGCCCAAAGGCAACGAAATCGCCGGTTGACCGGTCATGTTAACCCAGTAGGTAAACGCGCCAAATTCGCCCAGCTTTTGGCGCACCTCTTCCTCGGTTCCACCCAGTGCGCCGAGAGGCGGCGCCGTTCTCGGTAGCGTCGGACAGAGAAGAATATCGAACTTGCGATACCAGCCCAGCACGCGCCGATGCAATTCGAGCACGGCAAACTCGGCCTGCAAGTACTCGGTGGCCGAGAGCTTCTTTCCCACGTCAAACGTCGCCCGCGCGTGCATCCCAACCTTCGTGGGATCGAGCCATGGATTCACTGCCGTGAACGCCGCAACAATCGTCAGAAACGGATCGTAGATATTGGAGAGGTCCGGAGCGTCCTCCTCTACTTCATGCCCCATTTCAGACAAGAGAGTGGCCACCCGTTCGACGGTAGCGACGACTTCGGGATCGACAGCCGTGCCTTCGCACTTCGCCGTCCAGCCAACCCGCAAGGGACCCGAGGTATCTGGAAGACGCATGGGCCTCGGAGCTATCGGAGCCGTCATCGGACCGAGGAGAAGCGCAACGTCGTCCACGGTGCGGCCCATCGGACCGGGCGTCGCGAAGCCAGCGATCGCGGCATAACTAAATGGGTTCGGAATGATCCGCCCTCGTGACGGCTTCAGGCCAACCACGCCACAGGCAGCCGCCGGAATACGGATAGAGCCACCGGCATCGGTCCCCTGCGCGAGTGGACAAAGATAGGCCGCCAGCGCCGCGCCGGATCCGCCGCTCGATCCACCGGCGATCCGAGATAGGTCCCAGGGGTTGCGCGTCGGAGGGAAGACGTCGTTTTCGGTCGTCATAGTAAGGCCGAATTCCGGCGTGTTGGTCTTCCCCAACAATATGGCGCCCGCGGCAAAGACCCGTCCTATCTCAGGGCTGTCCGTTTCGGGCACGAAATGCTCGAACGCGCGCGACCCGAAGGTGGTGCGGACACCAGCCGTCGGGGTCAAATCTTTGACGGCAATTGGGATGCCGTGCAGCGGTCCGAGCTGATCCAGGTCGCCGGACATCAACGCTCGTTCAGCGGCTGCAGCCTCGGCCAACGCGCGCTCGGCGGTGATCGTTACGTACGCCCCGATCTGAGGATTCATACGTTCGATACGCTCCAGAAACACGGTGACCAGGTCCACTGGCGAGATCTCGCGCCGCCGCATCCGACGAACCAGCTCCGTTGCCGGCAAAAAGGCGAGTTCATCTCCCAAGTGTCTCTCCATCAGCCCTCTCCTGATCACTGTTATCGAAACGCGATCGCTGAGTAGATCTCGCCGAGAAAGCGGCTCGGGCGACTCGAGAGCAATCTCGATCCGACGAATCCGCAGCGCACGGTGAGCGCCTCCCAGGTTTCGTATGACAGCGGGTATGGTACCCAGTGATTACCGCGATCGGTGTTGTACTCAACGAGGATCAAGCGACCGCCGGGTTCGAGATAGTCATACACCAATCGAAGCACCGCATCCTTGTCACGCTGGTAGTGAAGTGAATTTGCCATCACGATCCCAGCGAAAGGCGGCAGGTTGTGTGATTCGGTGAAATCGGCGACCATAAGGTGTGCTCTTGTGTGCGGGAAACGTCGACGCAACTCTGAGCGCTGCCGATCGAGCGCATGCCGATCGAGATCAAGGGAATAGATCTCGGAACCAGGACCGAGTAAATCGGCAAGTGCCAGCGTAAATGCTCCCGACCCGGAGCCGAAATCGGCCCAGGTGCCACCTTGCTCTGGAATACCGTCACGAAGCAGTGCGACGTGATCGTCATGGTTCATCGATGGTCACGCTTCTCTGTTGCTTGTGTTACCGCGCACATCAATCGTTAAGGTTGGTCACATAGCTGGAATTGATCCGGGACTTACGCGGATTAAACCAGAGCAAGAGTTTTCTGTTGAATCGAGTTACGGAGAGAGGGAATGAATGAGGAAGATTCGAATCGGCGTACACCTAAATCCACAGCACGGTGATTATGTAGATTACAAACGGGCCGTGCTCGAGGTCGAGTCAATGGGCGCCGATGTCATCACCGTCTGGGATCACTTCTATCCGCTGTCGGGCGATCCGGACGGCAAGCACTTCGAGTGTTGGACGCTCCTGAGCGCGATCGCGGCGATGACCGAACGCATCGAGATGGGCGCGCTGGTCTCCTCAATCGGCTATCGCAACCCCAACCTGATCGCCGATATGTCCCGTACCATCGACCACATCTCGGGCGGGCGATTCATTCTCGGTCTCGGCTCCGGCTGGTCGGAAAAAGACTACCAGGAGTATGGCTACGAGTTTGGGACGGCCGGGAGCCGCTTGCGCGACCTGCGTGACGCCCTTCCGGTTATCGAAGATCGTTTCGGGAAGCTCAATCCTCCACCGTTGAGAAAGATTCCGGTCATGATCGGTGGTGGTGGCGAGAAGGTAACGCTCCGCATCGTCGCCCGGCACGCCGATATTTGGCACTGCAATGCCGGGGGTGAAGCTCTGGCGACTAAGGCCAAGGTGCTCGACGACTGGTGCGCAAAGGAAGGTCGCGATCCGTCGACAATCGAGCGAGCTGCTGGCGTCGGAGTTACGACGTCTCTCGACTCGGCCGACGAGATGGTCAAATTAGGGTATACGCTCTTCACCCACCGCAGCAGTGGGCCGGAATGGGATCTCGAGCCGGTCAAAGCTTGGATCGCCTGGCGCGACAAGCACAACGCCAACCGAGCCTAGAACAGCGGACCGGGGCCGCATTGTCGGCGACCCCGGTTGATGGCGCCCGCAGTTACTCTTCGGCGAATCCTTGACTATTGCCCATCAAGGGAAAGACGTAGCTCTGCACGTTGGCCATCATCTGCCGCACGTGATTGCGATCATGGTACAGCCACTCGTGCAACAGGTCGTTGACACACAGATAACCGACCTGCGGATGCGTTCCTCCCCGTTCAAGATCCGACGTACTTAGACCCTGGACAAGCTCGACGCTCTCGGCGCGCAACTGGTCGAATTCGTCGAGCAACTCACCGAGATCGCGGGCACAGTCATTTCGCTCCTGCTCGACCGCCAACTGATCCCAACCCTCCAGATCCGGCTCGTCTTCAGCCAAGATTGTGCGAATTCGACCCGCGAATCCGCGCCTCTCGGCCTCCATGATGTGGCCAAGCGCCTCTTTTACACACCACTCGTTCGGTCCGGGGTGGAAATTGACGACGACTGTGGGAAGCGACGAAAGCTCGGCCCGCACCATCGTCGACATCGCGCTCAACGCCGCCGCGATATCGCTTGGCGCCAGCATACGGGGTTCATCGGCCATCTTCGGATCCCTCCACTTGACGCGATCTCACGCTCGCGTCGCTGCTCAACAACCTATGACCCCGCAGTGCCGCGAATGTGAATGGAAAATCGGAGACTCTCGGGCTAACTGCCCTCTATCCTCAGCTCGTCAGCCGACAGTCAATAGGTTCCTAGCTTGGCGGCGTGTAGGCCGGGTCCGGGTCGTTGTGGACCGGGAAGCCCATTTTTCCACTGGCCGGGGCAATGCTGATCTGAAACACAATGTTGTTTGGATCGTGGAAGAAGAGGGTGTTGCCCGGAGCGTACTGGTGGATCGGCACCTCGTGCTCCATCAGCCGCTTACGCCAGGCTTCCAACTCGTCGTTGCTCTCAACGAAGAAGCAAATGTGATCCAGCATGCGGCCGGTCTTGGGATGAGTCGCCTCCTGGAATTCCTGCAGCTCGGCTTCAGGGAATTCGAAAAAGGCAAAGACCGTGTTCGGCGCGACCGTGATGAAGTAGTGCCGCTCGTGCCCCTCGCGTCCCAGCCGGTGCGCCATTGCAACTTCACTCCCGAGGACATCCCGGTAGAACGCGACCGTCTTCGGCATGTCGTTGGTGACCAGCGCGATGTGATGTAACCAGGGGAACGGGCTCTTCAAGCCATCGCGATCAGGCAACGAAAACTGTGTATCCGTCATGAGCATCCCTCTCTCTTCATTGAGCGTACGTCAAGTTGTTGGCGTGCTTCGCTCACTCTACGACAACAGACGCGCCGCCCCAACAGAGCGGCACGCTGTTGCACAATCGTTAATCGTCCCGGCAAGGTGCTCGCGACTAGCGCGACCGACCTCGAGCCGCCACCGGCCAGACCGCCTCGACGATACCCCCACGAGACACAACGAAGGCGTCATGCAAGTTAACGGTGGTGCAGACGTGTCCCGGTTGGAAACGTACCTTATCTCCGACACGCAAAGATCGCGCATCGCCCTCCAGGAGCAGCTTGACGTGCTCTTCGGAGAGACTCACGGTCTTCGAATCGCGGAAGTCGGCCAGCACTGGCAAGCCGAGCTCGGACGTGGCCGTCTTCAGTCCAATGTCAGCCACGGCTCGCTCGGGAGTAGGTCGGCTAACAATCGTGGACCAGATGGAGATGGCAGGTTCAAAGACCGCGTCTGGGCCTTCCACGGTGCCATATTTGGCGTCCATGAAGACATACGATCCGGCCTGGATTTCGTCGAAGCCTTCGATTTCACTGGTAATGTCGAATGTGCCAGTACCGCCGCCGCTAATCACCGTGACCGGGACGCCGGCGGCCTCGATCATCCTGCGGGTCTCGATAACCGGAGCAATCGCCTCTCGCACACGCTGGGTCCGATTCTCATGGCCAGCAAGCATGACGAGATGTCCCTCGTAACTCTGGATTCCAAAGAAGCGCAGACCTGGCAACGACGAAATCCGCTTTGCCAAATCGACAGCTGATTGGCCCGGCTCGACGCCGCAGCGGTCCATGCCGACATTTACTTCGACTAACACGCGAACTTTCGAGCCAGCGGCGACCGCGGCATCAGATATCTGCATCGCGTTGTCGAAATTGTCGACCGCGACGGCGATATCGGCATGTCGTGCCAAACGAACCAGTCGCCCAATTTTGTGAGAACCAACAATCTGGTTTGCTATCAGGACATCCGGCACTCCACCGGCAACTAACGCTTCCGCCTCGCCCAGTTTGGCGCAGGTAATGCCGACAGCACCCGCATCAAGCTGCTTGTGGGCAATGATCGGAGTCTTGTGCGTCTTGGCGTGCGGTCGCAGATTCGCCTTGCGTCCGGCAAAGAACTCAGCCATACGTGCGATGTTGCGCTCCATCGCGTCAGCATCGATCACCAACGCCGGTGTATCGACATCTGACAACGGCCGTCCAACGATCTCGGTCTCGAACATCCCACTACCCTCAATTCAGTGATAACTGGCATACACTGCCAGTGATGGGGCAAGCTCATCAGTAGGGACTAGTATGCGGAGACATGCCGACTCGGTCAATTCATTAGTCCGGGTTGTGTTGGGTAAATGCGAGAATCGAAGGGGTATCGCGTGGAATTCGGGGTCCACATTCCAGTGATTGTGGGAGATGGCGCCGTACCAACGCTCGACGACTTTGTCGCGTATGGCGTAACGGCTGAACGACTCGGCTTCGCGACGGTCGCGACTTCGGATCACATCATCGCTCGCGGAGACTGGCTCGATGGCCCGACAATCCTGGCAGCGATTGCTGGAGCAACCTCCCAAATCCACCTGGCCACTGCGATTCTTCTCCCAGTGCTTAGGCATCCCGCTGTCGTGGCCCAGAGCTTCGGCTCGCTCGATCGGCTCACGTCAGGTCGAGTCATCCTCGGCGTAAGCGGCGGTGTTCTCCGCGACGAGTTCGAACTGATGGATATTCCCTGGAACGAGCGCTGGCAGCGACTTGATGAAGCGATTGTCGCACTGCGTCGGTTCTGGTCCGACGAGTATCCGGTCTTCCGCGGCCGCCATTACCATATCGATGGTGTTGGTCCAAAACCGCTGCCTGGGCGTGGAGGACCACCTATCTGGATCGGGAGCTGGGGATCACCGGCCGGGCTTCGACGCGTGGCGCGACTCGGCGATGGCTGGATCGCTTCCGGCTTCAATATTACGCCAGA
This sequence comes from uncultured Chloroflexia bacterium, assembly GCA_963785465.1. GTDB lineage: Bacteria > Chloroflexota > Chloroflexia > Thermomicrobiales > Thermomicrobiaceae > CALAGB01. The sequence continues at coordinate 16,446 of CAWAVM010000004.1, forward strand.
GCGATTCGAATCCGCCTGGCGATCACTCGCCGAACAACGCTCACGGTTGGGCAAGGCTCCAGAACGGTTCGACAATGCCCTGGCGTCAGTCTTCGTCTACGTGACCAACGACTCGAGCGAGGCTGAACGCGTCGCTTGCGACATCCTCGGACCGGCATTAAATCGCGATCCGGAGGAACTGTTGCAACTGGCACTGATGGGAAGCGCCGAGCAGTGCGCCGAACGGCTCGTCCGGTTCTGTGAAGCTGGTGTCCAGCGAGTCTGGATCTGGCCAGCGACCGATCCGATCGCACAGATCCAGCGCTTCGCCGAGGAGGTCGTTCCGCTGGTCAAATGAGATCCCGCCTAAACGCCACAAAGCACTTATTGCGCAAAGTTGTCGCGCGCGATCTTCAGCTATAGAATATGGCATTCTGCGGAAATATCGTCCCGACCTGTGTGGCAGTTCGCAAACAGTGTAAGGGGTGTTCGGACATGGGAATTATCCTGGATATCATCAACTCTATTTTCAGCGGATCGCCCAAAGGGAAACTCGCGACCTCATTGGAGCAAGTGAGCCAGGCCAGGCTCAATAGTTTCGCAACTCGGGTACCACTTAATCAGGTGTTTCCGGCAGAAACGCTCGCGAAGCTCCAGCAGGCACTTCCTCCGGAAGCGCTCGCGGAGTTCGAGCACGGCATCCCTGCGGGGCTGTTGGCACAATGGCAGAATGGCATCCCGCCACAATTACTCGCCAGACTACAAATGATGCTTCCAGCAGACCTGGTCTCTGAACTCGAAAGCGCGATTACCCGAAAAGCGAATACGGAATCGGGTCCCGTCGACGCCAGTGCGCCTCCAATTGCCGCAACTCCCGCACCGCAGTGGAAACCTGATACGAGCCTGCCACAGGCCAATCCCTGGCAACCCGATGCCAAAATCACCGGCGATGATCCGTGGCATCCAGGTCAGAACACGACAAAAGAAGACCCCTGGCATCCCGGGTCGACTTCCAAGCGAGACGACCCATGGCATCCAGGGTAGTCGACGCTCAGCGGTGAACGGCCGGTGAATGCTATCCCGTTGATGGCAATCAGCGGCTACAACAGCACCGATCCAAGCGGGTTTGCCAACAGTTCGAAAAGAATCGCCTTATGGATGTGGAGACGGTTCTCAGCTTGATCATAGATAATCGACTGTGAGCCGTCTGCTACCTCGGCCGTCACTTCCTGACCACGGAACATCGGCAGGCAGTGCATGAAGACGGACTTGTGTGCGGTCCCAGACATCATCTCGTCATCAACTTGATAGGCCTTCAGGCTTTCAAGCGTTTGACCGTCAAGCTCTTGCCCCATGCTGACCCATACGTCGGTGTAAACGACATCTGCGTTAGAGATCGCATGGTACGGATTCTGGAAGAACTCAATGGTGCTGCCGGTCTGAGCAGCGATGGCCTTGGCACGCTCGACGATGAACATGTCCGGTGAACAATGCGGCGGGGTTGCGACGGAAACGTCGAGACCAACCAGTGCCCCAGCCAGCAACAGGGAGTTCACCATATTGTTCTTGTTGCCGACGTATGCGAGCTTACGTCCGTGCCAGTCGCCGAACTGCTCCTTGATCGTCATCATGTCGGCCAGACCCTGTGTTGGATGCGCAAGATCCGACAGGCCGTTGATGACTGGAACCGTCGCCGATTTCGCCAACGCGACCACGTCAGAGTGTTTGAAGACGCGTGCCATGATGACGTCAACGTAGCGAGACAACACCGCACCAGTGTCTTCGATCGATTCACCACGGCCAAGCTGAAGGTCGTTCGTCGAGAGATAGAGGGCGTGCCCACCCATCTGCGCCATACCGACTTCGAAGGCCACACGCGTGCGCGTCGAGGGCTTCTCAAAGATCATGGCAAGCGTTTTCCCCGGCATGATGTGATGTTGTGGTTCGCCGGCCTTAAGTTGTGCCTTGAGTTGAATGGCACGATCGATCAAGGCAATGGCCTGATCGGGGGTTAGGTTATCGTCGGTTAGTAGATCGAATTTTGCGGTCCGGGTCTGCAACTGCATGCTCTCCTCATTTCAGCAAATAGGTTCCAGCGAACGTCGGAATGACGCCTTCTTGAGCTGCACCTACGCCTGAATCGGAAAGCCATTGTTCGCTGCTCGACCCTTTCTGAGGCAATCGAGTGGACGAAAAATCGCGCCACGGAATTCGTGTCCGGCAGCGCGAACCGATAGGCATATAGAATGCGCCATTCGCCCTTCGATGTCAAGAGGAATATGAGATATTGCGAGTGTGTCCTAGCGAAAATATCTGAGAACGTTGGCCAGCGAGCGACCTACGGGTGATTCATACCCGCCAGGAAAACGCCGGATTCCAGTTTAAGGTGAAGGAGTGAGCATGCCAGAAGCAGACACGGTGAATATCTACTCGCTCAGCGATCTCGCGACGCCCTGGTGCGTCCACGTAGTCGCAACGTTACGCATCGCCGACCACATTCATTCGGGGATCACACAGATCGACGAACTGGCTGCGGCAGCAAGCGCCAACGCCGCGATGCTCCATCGCGTAATGACTCATCTTGTCCAAAAGGGAGTGTTTGACGAACGATCTGATGGCCAATTCACTCTCAACGAACCTGCGGAGGCGTTTCTCGACGAATCGATTCGACTTGGCCTTGACTTGGACCTGATTGGTGGCCGTATGGCCGGTGCTTGGAGCGGACTCCTGAGCCAGGTACGCACCGGCAACCCGGTCTATCACGAGATCTTCGGCCTCCCCTTCTGGGAAGATCTGGACGCCCATCCTGAAATTGGTGCTAGCTTCGACGACCTGATGGGTCCCGCCGGGCACGGCACTCCGGACTCTGAGGTGCTGGTGAACGCAGACTGGGCAACGGTACGCACGGTCGTCGACGTCGGAGGCGGCAGTGGTGCGATGCTCGCCGCCATTCTCCAGGTTCATCCGCATGTGAGCGGCACACTTGTCGATCTTCCGCGGACGATAAACAGCGCGCGCGAACGGTTCGAGTCGGCCAGAGTCGCTGGTCGTGTCCATTTCAGCGGTCAAAGCTTCTTCGACCCGCTACCTTCAGGGGCCGATCTTTACCTGGTCCATAAGGTTCTCAACGATTGGCCCGACGAAGAGGCCCTTACGATCCTGCGTCGCTGCGCTGAGGCGGTCTCATCATCTGGGCGCGTGGTAGTCGTCGGCAGCGTGTCGTCCAACTCATCGGGCGCTGGATTGTCGATTGAGACAGTGCTGGTTGGCGGCAAGAATCGCTCTTTATCCGAGTTTCAGAAACTCGCCCATCAGGCAGGACTTGAAATCCATATCACCGGCAGCCAGCCAACTGGACGATTCATCGTTGAGTGCCGGCCTACCCGCTAGATACCGATCCCGGCACCTGCGTTTCGTCCCGCAGGGCTATTCAGATTAGCCCGCGTTGCAGTTGACTGACATGCACATAAGTGCTATCGTGGCAGTAATATGTGAATAATTACTCACTATTGATATGACGTATCAATACGGAATCAAGGATCGTCGATGGCACGACCGAGCAAAGCCGAACAACTTCGACGCCGAGGGACAACCGACTCGGTCTGCGAGGAGCAGATCGTTCACGTGGACGCGGTCCGCGCGGTGCGTGCCTCGATGCCGACACCATCGGATATCGGCGTAACGAGTGGCCTGTTTACGGCCCTTGGTGACCCAACGCGACTCCGGCTAATGATGGCTCTCGCGACCCATCCACTCTGTGTTTGCGATCTGGCGGCCGCGCTCGGTCTGAGTCAGTCAGCAGTGTCACACCAACTGCGGGTGTTACGGCAACACGGACTGGTCAAATCGGAGCGCGATGGCCGACGAGTCTACTACGATCTCGATGACGATCACGTGGCGACGCTGGTAAGTCAGGCGCTGGCACACGGACAACACACCGGGGAGAAGGGCATCGATGATTGATGTCAAAGAGCTCAATCTACCTCAACTGCTTCCTCCCGAGTCTGCTTCATGCAGCCACTGCTTGACGCGTCTCAGTGACCTGCTGGCGGCGACCAGCGGGATTACCGAGGCAGATGTCAATCAGTCCACTGGCGTCGCGAAGATCCACTACGACCCGAACGTCATCTCGCTGACGAGACTCGAGGACTTGGTGCAGCGTGAGGGCATACGACTAGGCGAGGCCTACGCTCACCGAGAAGTGCCGGTCGAAGGTATGGACTGCGCCGATTGCGCCATGACGCTTGAACGTGGCGTGGGACGACTGCAGGGCGTCACCTGGGTTTCGATCAACTTCGCTGGCGCCCGGATGTCCCTCGAATATGAGTCGCACCAGACCAACATGAATGCGGTCTCCAAACGTGTTCAGTCGCTCGGGTATCGCATTGGCGAGACGGGCACGATAGCGGCCAGGCTCGAGCAGGGATTGATTCGCGGTTTCGTCTCACGGCGGGCCAATCAAATCACACTCATCGCCGGTAGTCTCACCGCCATCGGGGGCGTACTCGAACTGCCGTCGGTTCCGGTCCTGGCGACGACTATCATGTTTGCGCTGGCGATCCTTATAGCCGGCGTTCCGATCGCGCGAAAAGCATTCGCTTCCGTACGCGCAACACATCAGATCGACATTAACACGCTGATGGTCATCGCAATCGTCGGCGCCGCGATCATTGGCGCCTGGTTTGAAGCCGCCATGGTCGCCGTGCTCTTCTCGCTCGGCGAAGCGCTCGAGGGCTACAGCATGGATCGCGCGCGGCAGTCGATTCGCTCGCTCCTGTCGCTGGCGCCTCCGGAGGCAGTTGTACGCCGCGATGAACACGATTATCGACTGCCGGTGGCGGAGATCAGTGTCGGGGACGTCATGATCGTGCGCCCGGGAGAGCGCTTCCCACTCGACGGTGTGATTCAGCACGGCAGTTCCGCCGTCAATCAGGCGCCGATTACCGGTGAGAGCGTGCCGGTGGAAAAGTCGTGCGGAGACGATGTCTTTGCCGGAACAATCAACGGCACCGGAGTGCTGGAGGTGCGCACCACGCGGCGAGTCGGTGACTCGACTATAGCGCGCATCATCCGCATGGTCGAAAACGCACAGGCGCAGAAAGCGCCATCGCAGCGCTTCGTCGACGTATTCGCTCGCTATTACACCCCGTCGGTCGTCCTGCTGGCGATGGTCGTCGCCGTCGCACCTCCACTTCTCATAGGCAGCTCCTGGATCACCTGGTTCTATCGTGCTCTCGTCCTGCTGGTAGTCGCCTGTCCCTGCGCTCTGGTCATCTCGACACCGGTCTCGATCGTTTCAGCGATCTCAGCTGCTGCCAAGAATGGGGTACTGATCAAAGGTGGAGCCTATCTGGAAGTCGGCTGGTTCGCTACGAGCCCTCGCCTTCGACAAGACCGGCACACTGACCTACGGAGAACCGGCCGTCACCTCAGTCGTTCCATTCAACGGCTGGTCGGAGGACGAAATTCTGGGCGTCGCCGCCGCGGCCGAACGCTATTCGGAACATCCGCTCGGAGCAGCAATCGTTCGAGCGGCCCACGAACGTCAGCTCAGCCAATCGCAGACGGTGGAGAACGCGACCTCGCAGACAGGCCAAGGCGTACAGGCAGTGGTGGACTCCCGTACGGTTCGTGTCGGCACACGACACTACGCGCTGAATGGCAACGCTACACCGGGCATCGACGAGCAGATCGCGGCGCTTGAACAGCAAGGCCAGACGGTCGTGTTACTCACGGTCGATAGTGTCGCGGTCGGAATGATCGGCATGGCGGATTCGGTGCGACGTGAAGCGCAAGGGGCTCTCGCGGCGATCAAACGTGCCGGAATTCACCATACCGTCATGCTTACGGGGGACCGCGAGGCGGTAGCGCACGCGATTGCCGAACAGATCGGAATCGATGAGGTTGAGTCGGAGCTCTTACCGGAACATAAGGTGGACGCGATCAAGCGCCTGCTGAAGCGTTACGGCTCAGTCGGTATGGTCGGAGACGGCATCAACGACGCCCCAGCGCTGGCCCTCTCGACCGTCGGTATCGCCATGGGTGCGGTGGGAACCGATACCGCACTGGAAACAGCCGATATCGCGCTAATGCGTGACGATCTTTCGGCCGTTGAATACACGATACGACTTTCACGCTCGACGAAACGAATCATAGGCATAAACATTGGACTGGCGCTGGCGATCAAGCTCCTGTTCCTGACTCTCGCGGTAGTCGGTCTGGCAACGCTCTGGCTGGCTGTCTTCGCCGACGTCGGCGCATCCCTTATCGTCATTGCAAACGGTATGCGGCTCCTGCGGTTTCGTGCTCCAAGTCACGTGGAAGCGTAATAGCGACGCCAGGAGCAACCATGGCGGGCACAGGTCCCGCCACTACTCTTGGTGGCGATTGGCATGCCGGTTGGGCTATGGAGGACGGTACAAGCCCCGCCACTACTCTCGTTGGCGATTGGCATGCCGGTTGGGCTATGGAGGCGGGCACAGGCCCCGCCACTACTTTCTGGTTTGTAAGTTCGGCAATGTAGTGGCGGGACCTGTGCCCGCCAAGGCTTCTGTCACCACACACCCAATCACTATCGCCGTAACTCGCTCACCGCTCAGCCGCTCGATTTCTCCCCCAAGGCCCAGTCGGCGAGCTCCCCACACGTAGCCACCCAAAGCCTGGGATGCTCCTGGAACGATTGGAGAAGCGGTTCGAGCGCTCGTACCCGCAGACCACGCCCGGAGCCGTAATCGCCGCGCGGATGAATGCCCAGTGTGAAAAGGCCTCCGATTCCGTAGGTGGCGTCGAACTCATCCAGGAATGATTCAGTCAGCGTCCGCGAGGGGCGATATCGTTCGTAGTATTGTCTGTCAATCCAGGGTTCGTGGATCGGTAATTCGGCAAGACGGTGGCCGTTTTCGAATCCAACGACATAGGGGCGATCATCGTCGCAATAGCTGCTGTCGTAGCGAAAGCCTCGCGACGCAAGCAACTCGCGGGTGTCGCGAGACAGCAATCGATCAGGCGCGCGAAATCCCAATGACTTCGAACCAAATATCCTGTTGAGAATTTCTTCGCTCCGCTCGAGCACCGCCCGTTGATCATCGGTCGACAGATTGGAAAAATCCTCGTGAAGGTAGCCGGAGGAGGCAATCTCATGTCCGCCTCGAACAATGGCTTCCATCGCGTCAGGATAGCGCTGAGCATCCCAACCTGCGATGAAGAACGTCGCCTTTACCTCGTACCGGGCGAAAAGATCGAGCAGGTTATAGACGCCCTGCTGCGCGCCATAACGCCCGTGTGAATACCGTCCCCAAAGCGGCAACTCCATCGTGCCGTGCTCGACACTTTCACCGCAAAAGTTGACCGTGATCGCAGCCGCGGCCTGAATTCCCTCCGGCCAACTGAACGTGTCGCTCATCGCCGGCCTCCGATCGGCGTAGCGGGATCCATGAATCCGTGCGCCGGATCGAGACACCAAGCCGCCAAATCGCACATGCGAATGAACTGGACGTCGGGATAGCGTTTGATGTGCGAGATAAGTCGATCCAGTACACGAGCCCGGGCCGGCAGACCCGATCCTCGACCGGCACGCGGGTGGGAGGTGACGATAAAGTAACCGGCCGTATGATAGAGCGCGTCGAACTCCTCTTTCCAGGCATCGAGAACTTCGGTCGTATTCATCACACCGGTGCGATACATATAGTCATCATCGAGTGTCGAGGTGATGTTCGGTATCTCGACCATCTCTCGCGACGGCTCGCCACGGACTACCGCCGGATACGGCCCGTCAAAGTCCTTGTCGCTCGAATCGTAGACGTAGCCCAAGTCGCGCAGCACGGCGAGCGTCTGGGCGCTCTTCTGACCACCTGGACTACGCCAGCCGACCGGCGGTGTTCCGGCGATGTCGGTAATGATCCGGTGCGCCTTGCGCAGCAGATGGTCCTCTTCCTCGAGTGATACGTCCCAGCTCTCGTGCAGGTAGCCGTGCGCCGCCACCTCGTGCCCTTCGGCTACGATCCGCCGCACGAGATCCGGATTCTGCTCGGCGTCATAGCCGCCAAAGAATACGGTCACCGGAATTTGATGTCGTGCGAAGATATCGAGAAAGCGGGGGATACCCCGGCGCGTAGAGTAGCCGCCAAACGAATTGGCGCCGTCAGGATCGAGCCCCTTGCCGACCTCGTTGCCGGTCGCGTCCGAATCGACCGTGATCATGACGACGCAGCGTGCCCCGTTCGGCCATTGTTTCATTCTGCCTCCGACAATCTGGGTAGTCCGCTGATAATCCCTGCGAGAATCGCGGCACGACGAGGCAGCGACTCAATCAGAACATGCTCGGTACGGCCGGAATCACCTGAACTCTCGGGGCCGAGCCCGTCGAGTGTCGGCACACCGAGCGCACCAGTGAAATTGCCGTCCGAGCCAGAGCGCACGTAGATTCCATCGAACGTCTGTCCCAGGACCGCGCCGCATTCACGGGCCAGTTTCAGCATGCGACGCGAGGTCGGCGACGACTCGTATGCCGGCCGGGTAATGCCGCCGGTCATGATCGTGCGAGTTCCCTCAACCGTCGTTCGGCTGGCAATCTCTCTGACGTGTTGGACGAGCGTATTCGCTGATTTCACGTCAGGGGCGCGAAGATCAATGCTTATTCGCACTTTGTCCGGCAGGATCTGGCGGGCAGTGCCACCGTCAATCAACCCGACGCTCACCAGAATGCCTTCGTCCACATCCGTCAGCGCTTCAAGTGCCAGGATCTTATGCGCCGCTTCGACGATGGCGCTCGCTCCCAGATGCCGCGACGTCGCATGCACGGCGACTCCCAGAATCTCGAAGTACACGGCGCCGACCATACCCCGGCTCACCACCATGGCACCGTTATCACGTGCAGGTTCCATCACCAGCGACCAATCGGCCTCGCGCGCCTCTTTCTCGATCCACTGCCGGCCTCGAGGACTGCCCAGTTCTTCGTCACCGGTCATGAAGACAGTCATCTTGGCGAGCCCATCCCAACCCGCCTCGCGCAGCGCACGCAACGCCCAGAGCAGGACGACCCAGCCACCCTTCATGTCGCGAGTCGCGGGGCCGTAAACCTTGCCATCCTCCACACGAAATGGATTCGCCTCCAGTGAGCCGCGCGGCCAGAGAGTATCGAGATGAATCAGCGCCAGCGCTCGTCCGGTTCCCGCACCCGAGCGACGCGCGATCAAATGGTCGCCGCAGCCCATCTCGGGGATGCGTTCTATGTCGAACCCGAGCTCGGTGAACGCCTCACTGACCACATAGCCGACCCGATCAACCCCTTCTTTCTCACGCGAGCCGCTTTCGATCTTTACGTAGCGGCCAAGCTCGGCAACCATGTCGGCCTCATGGCTCTTGAGGTACTGGTGGAACTTCAGCACGTCGGGCATCGATCCTCCTACGACGTCAAAGCGTCGCGTCGAGCTTGACTGGCTGCCCCGCATTCTCCGGTCCCGATGATCCCAGTGCGTCCCACGACTGACGCCCGATCTTCGGTCCGTATTTCTGTTTCGAGTGGAACTCGCCACCAAGATCGGCGTCCGCCACCATGCGCAGGACGGCAGACTCGCGGAAATGAAGCGAGAAGGTACGAACGTCACGGAAGGCGCGTTCGATCGGCAAGTGCCGGAATGCTGCCCGGGCGCCACAGACATCGAACGCCTTGGAGGTCACCATGAGTGCAGTCTGCTTTGACGTGTGCAGAACGCGCATCGACGCCAGTTCAGCCTCATCGTAGCGGCCTTGCTCCCAGAGCCAGGCGGCGTACCACATCGAAGTGCGCGTCGCCTGCAAGGCAGCGTCCATCTCCCCCATGTTGTAGGCGATGACGTCGTCATTCATGAGGAACGGCCGCTGTTTGAGGTAGTCGAGCAAAAAGTCGAACACGCCCTGCGCTGTGCCGAGATGATTGGCACAGTAGGCGAGCGTGAAGGTGCGAGGATCATGCTGCACCCAATCGCCCGGCTGGCCGAGCACATTCTCCCAGGGAATGAAGACGTCTTTGAGGACCAGGCTCCAGCTGATGGTGGCCCGCATTCCCATGACGTCCCAGTTGTTTTCCAGAGAGACGCCGGGATCATTCTTGGATACGACCAGCGTTGTGTAGCCCTCGGCCATTGTCCTGCTGCCCGGTGCCATGACATAGACGACATAGTAGTCGGCCGCGGGTGACAGAGAGGCGAAGTGCTTGGTCGCATTGAGTCTGAATCCGCCATCGACGCCTACCAGTTCGGCGCGCGCTGTGCTGGAAGCCGCCTGTTGCGGGTTCGTCTCGCTGCCGCAGGAGGCGATCAAAGCGCCGCGTGAAACGATTTCGCCGAGATAGCGACGCTTCTGCTCCTCGTTGCCCAGGTAGGCAATGATTCCGGAGGCATGACACTGAATCTGGACCAACTGTCCAGTTGAAGCGCTACCAGAGGCGAGCGCTTCGAGAATCATGTACATCGGTAGGAACCGGTTGCCCTGCCACATCCCATAGCCACCAAGCTCCTCGGGAACGGTCAGCTTGAGGAATCCCTCCTCACGGAGCTTCTCGAAGTCCTTCTCCGGGAAGGACGCACTATCGTCATATTCCCGCGCACGGATAGCGAATTCCTTGGACAGCTCTTTGGCTCGATCGACCAGTATCTGATCCTGTGGCGCGAGCGCAAAATCCATGTGCCGCCTTCCTTCCCTCAGTCTGTTCGATGTGATCAGATCATTCCGAGCGGATTGCCAGACTGCGTTGGATGTCCATCATCTTCTGCTGAAGACGCGCTGGCTGCTAAGCGTCCAGTCGGATTCGATGTGGCGGCGTTGCGACATCTCGCGGCAAAGCCATCCCAAGCTCGTCTGTTTGCATGCCTGCAGGATACGAGACAATGCGACGTTGAGCAATTGCAGCCCTCCGCCGCTTGCCAGAGCCAGCGAGAATGCGATGATAGGCGAATAGCTGAACGAAGAATGCTCAACCACCTGACATGGAGGCGACCATGGACTACGAGAAACGGCTGGCCAACTTCCGCCAGCGAATGGAAGAAGCCGGCGTTGACCTTGTTTATCTCACTCGCGGCGCCAACCTATTTTATTTGGCTGGCGTTGGTCGGCAATACGACCACGGAACCGACCACAATGCTTACGGCGACTGGGCTTGCGGCGCGTACATCGGCCGCAAACGCGGATTCACCCTGATCGCCCCGCGAATGGGGGGCTCATTCTACGTCAACGAGGCTGAGGGAAAGCCCTGGATCGAGCAGGTGCGGCTGATCCAGGAATCAGAAACACCGCTCGCCGTGATGACCGAGACGGTCGGCAGTTTCGGAAATATCGATCACGTGGCGCTTGACGAGCGGACCTGGGCACGCACCAGCGGCACGCTTGACGTGTTGTTGCCCAGCGCGCGATTCTCTCTCGTCTCCGACCTGATCAATCCCATGAAGATGATCAAGGACGCCGACGAGATCACCGCTATGCGACGCGCCTCGGAACTCGCCGATCGAGTCTTCGATCTGGTGATTCCCAAGCTTAAATCAGGCGTCAGCGAACTCGAGATCACGACCGAAGTCGACTATCAGTTTCTGAAAAACGGTGCGGAATTCACTTCATTCCCGACCGGCGTATACATCATCGGACCGGACTCGGAAGGTGCCTGGCCTGGAGAATCGCACGGCGGGGGACGTCGCCTGCGACCGGGCGACTCGCTGATGTTCGATTTCGGCTGCGTGCTCGACGGATATTGCTCCGACTTCGGCCGCTCGGTCTTTGTCGGCGAGCCGCCCGCGGAGTACCGCCGCATCCATGAAACGGTGCTTCAAGCCCAACGCGTCGCCATCGACGCAATGAAATCTGGCCAGATCAGCACCAGCGAGCTGAATGCGAAAGCCCGCAAGGTCATAGCCGACGCCGGGTACGACGAAGGTTTCACCCATCGGCTCGGCCACGCGATCGGCGTCACCGTCCATGAGCCGCCTTTCCTTGACGTGATGGATCACACGGTGTTGCAGTCCGGCATGATGTTCACCATCGAGCCGAGCGTGATGCTACGGGGCAAATACGGCAACCGGGTCGAGGATGTGGTCATGGTGACGGAGCAGGGCGGCGAGGTGCTGAACAAAGCGCGACACGACCTGACCGTCGTCGAATAGCAAAGAAGGAGAAAGCATGGCGCGACATCCGTGGGTAGCCAAGGCAGACGAAGGTGTGCGCTTCGGCGTGCAGGTAGGGGCGATCAGGCGACGGACGGCCCTCTTCCGCTGGGAACTACGGGAACAGCCGATGAAGATCCTGATGGAGGCAGGGCGTCTGATCGAGTCGCTCGGCTTCGACGGACTCTTCATCCACGATCACCCGATGCTCAGTCCAGATCCGTGGATCTGCCTGCCGGCGCTGGCGGTTGCGACCGAGCGAGTCATGCTTGGTTCGGTGGTGAACTGCGTCTATTACCGGCATCCGGCGCACCTGGCGCGTATGGCTACCGACCTTGATCAACTCAGCGACGGTCGGCTGATGATCGGGATTGGCAGTGGTTGGTCGAAGCCGGAGTTTCTCTGCTTCGACAAGCCCTTCCGCACCGATGTCGAACGTCTCACGGGGGTCGAGGAGACGGTCAAGATCCTGGAAGGTGTTTGGGGTTCAGAGCCGTTCGCCTTCGAGGGTGAACATTTTCAGACACGGAACATGCGGCTGGTGCCGGGCCCGGTGCAGCAACCGAGACCTCCGATCATGATCGCAGGAGTCGGTGAGAAAGTGACGCTTCGTCAGGTCGCCCGCTACGCTGACGCCTGCAACCTCGACGAATCGAAGCTGCCCGACGCGCCGCGCGACATCCCAAGGAAAATCGCCGCCATCGAGCGGCATTGCGAGGCCATCGGCCGCGATCCTAACGAGATCCTGCGCACGCATTTCGTCGGCTGGCTGATGGTTGCGCCGACAGAGGCGGAAGTGCAGGCAAAGGTCGCACGCTACTTCCCCGACGGCGTGCCTCCCGCCTTCAACAACTTCATCATGCCCGGGACGCCGGAGCAGATCACCGAGTGGTATCAGCAGCGGGCCGACGCCGGGATTCAGTACTTCGTTGTGCAGATGCTCGACGGAACCGACCACGAGTCACTACAACTCCTGGCCAACGAGGTCGCACCGAATGTCCGTGTTTGACGAAGAATCTAACGTTCGAACCAAGGTAGTGGCGGGCGTCTCTGCCCGCCAGCGGGCCGTCAGGCCCGTCACTGGCCACGAGGCGCTACAACCGCTCGCCGAACAGGTAATGCCGAGCGGCAATCGAACGTAGTGTTTCAACTGAACGTAGGGATGGATCAATAGCCTCTGACCGTGAAAGGGGACGACAACCATGGCGGACGAACGACCGACCGGCTATCTCTCGGAGAGGGCAGAAGCGGCGCTGCATCAGGTCAGCACCGCAACGCTGACGAGCCAGCTCCTCAAACGCGGCTTCCGCAACACGTTTCTAACAGGCGTCGAGGCGTTACGACCCGATCTACGTATGGTCGGCTACGCTTTCACCTTGCGCTTCGTGCCGATGCGCGAGGACCTGGATATCGACCGAACCGTCGACAATCGAACGAGCCCGCAGCGAATCTCGATTGAGTCCGTTGGTCCGAAAGACGTCCTGGTAATGGACGCCCGGGGCGAGGTCGGCTCGGGCACGATCGGCGACATCCTGGCCACGCGAATGAAGGTGCGTGGCGCGGTCGGCGTCGTGACCGATGGAGCGCTACGTGATCGATCCGGCATGCAGGCGACCGGCCTTCCCAGCTATGCCCGAGCGACCCACGGTGCCGCCAGCCCGACCAAGCACCATCCGGCCGACATTAACCAGCCTATCGGCTGCGCAGGAGTACTGGTCATGCCGGGAGACGTGGTTGTTGGGGACGCCGACGGTGTGGTCGTCATCCCTCGAGCGGTCGCCGAAGAGGTGGCGTTGGCCGCACTCGACCAGGAAGAGGTCGAGGCCTTCGTGTTAACCAAGATTCAGGGCGGCTCAAGCATCATCGGAGTCTATCCGCCGGGCGACGAGACCCGGGCCGAGTTCGAGGCACAGCGCCGCAAATCGTAGCGACTGACCCGTACCGACGGTGCCTTGCAAGCTGCTATCGACGATCCGACGGAAGATCCGACCGCAGGATTACGCGCCTCGCGTGGTGGGCCGACGCACGCGTTCATTTGATACGCCGTCCTTCGTGATCTCCGCGTCAGCGAAGAAGCTGCCCCTGGATCGCTAGATCGTAGCGCTCGGCTGCATCGGCCAGGATGTTGTCGACATCTTCGGCCAGCACGAAGCGCTCGTCGACCAGCTTTTCCGCGGCGGCGCGGACCTGCTCGAGATAAGCCCCTTTGTTCGGATAGCGCTCTGCAATTGACGTCCGGGGATCATCGAGCGACTCCCGTTCTCCCTTCGTTGGCGCGAAGAAACATGTGATCCCCTGCATCTTCATGATCTGCCCAGCTGCGCCAGTTTCAGCGGCGCGAGTATTCCAGCCGGTAAAGGTTCCAAGTGGCACGGTCAGGTCAGGCAGCCGGATGCCACCGATCTCGTTTCCGTTCTCATCTACCGCTGAGACGTAAGCGGGGTAGATCTTTCCGGGTCGGGCAGGGTAACGGCCAATGCCCTCATGTTGCCGTGGCCCAAGGTCAAGAACCCGGATCACCGGCAGGCTATCCGGGTCAGGCAGAACAATTCCTGGGAATTTGCTGAACTGCTCGACGACCTGACGATTCTTCACCACCGTCCCGTCGGCGAGTCGTGGATGGATACTGCTCGGAGGCTCGGTCCCTTCGCTCACCCAACGATCCAGGTTGATCCAGGCCGCGCGGAGAAGCGGCTGATAGGCGATCACATTGAAGTCGTGAGAGCCCTTGTCACCTTCGTCCGGGCTCAACCGGCCGGGAGGCAGGGAGCCAGGGCCATGCTGTGTACTGGCGAACAGATAGATGCGCGTGTCAGGATCCGGCTCAAGATCGCGCTCACCGTTTGGATCGGTGTGCATCAACGAGCAATCGCCACGCCAGTACTCGGCCGCGGTGTTGGTGTAGACGATCTTCGGCACACCGCCCTTCGCTCGCTGTCGTTTGAGCAATCCATCCGACCCGGACCCATAGGGATCGTTCATCTCGCGATCGGCGAACGGGAACAGGTGGCCAAAGCTCGGAGTCGGCTGAACCGATGGCTGAGCAAAACGATGGTTGAACTCCCCTCGACGCGCCCCGGCGACGTGCGGATTCAATCCATCGAACGCCATGCGGTCCTCTTCGTCGAGATTGAGCCCCAGGTGGATGAAATGCCGGATCATGCGGCCCGTTTGCGAGACGCCGAATCCGTAGACACGCTCGATCGCACCAGCTAGTGGGTTGTCCGCATCCTGTGAATAGCGCAGGAAGGACGCGATCTCACGAAAGGCGAGTAATCCAGTGCCGACAACCGGAGCGCCTTCGGTCGTGTAGATGACGGAGTAAATACGACCTGGCTCGAAGCCGGATTCGAGATAGACGTGTTCGTTACTCGGCACAACCCGCCCGTCCTCCTCACGCGCGAAACGCCAGGACGAACGCGGGATTTCCGTGTTTTCGCCGTACGGATGATCGCGAACGAGCAGACGAGCGTCGGGATCGTCAACGTCGGCGGCGCGATACGGGCGATGGACTCGATTCGCCAACAAGCGAGTATGTTCAGCGAAGTTAGGCTGGATCTCGACGATTACTTCACCCCGGATCGGATTGCCGTCTATAAGCGCCTCGGGCGCCTGTAAGCCCATAAGCACGTCATTGCGGTACACGTCGTGCTGCCAGCCGATCCAGGCAACGCTGATGCCGTGGCGAAATGCCCAGCCATCGCCGACAGGGATCTCAGCCGTTGGAAGATGTGGCGCCGCGCGATTGACGTAGCGCGGAATGAGCTTGCGGCCCCGGTTTGGCAGCTCGACGACCAGACGGTGATTGCCGCGAGATGGATCATGAGGAATCAGCAGACATAGATCGGACGTGAATCGAACTCGCCCTTCGGCATCGCGCGGAGCGAGGTTCAGATCGACGATCTCGCGATTGGCTTCATGTTCCGGATCGACGCTAAACGTAATCTCGCCATCGAGCCGGTCATATGGCCCAACGTCACCGAACGCTTTACCGTCCGCATACGGTGATCGCCGTTGAATATTGATGCTAACTACCGCCATCTCGTCCTCCCCGAACCTGGATCCATGCCGTCAAACCGGTGCTGTCTATCATAGCCCGATCCGAGAAGGAGGCGAACACTGTGCGCGCAACTTCTACTCACTCCGCAGAAACGGCGTGTACGTGATTCCGACCAGCAGACCCTCCGGGCTGAGTAGTCGCGTAACGCGCTGACCCCACGGCTCGAGCTTGTCAGCCAGCAGTAGCCGGTAACCCTTCGCCTGCATCTCGGCGGTCGCCTCGGCGATGTCCTCCACATCAAACTCGATCCAGCCTTGCGGTACCGGCAGATCCTGCGGCCAGGTCGGCGTGCCGAAACAGGACTCAGCCGCGGCCGAGAGCGGCCACAACGCGAAATGCTTGACGCCATCAACTTTGTCGGTTGTTTGGTATGTCTCGTCCCCTTCTAGCGGCAGCCCGAGATCTCCCGCATAGAAATGGTTGGACGCCGACATGTCCGACACCACCGGACCGAACCCAGCCACAAATGACACCTTCATCGAACACTCCTTTCACACAACATGATGTTGTTTCAGAATAGAACGTTTGTTCGATTTGTCAAGTACGGAGTTGGTTCGTGGCGATACTGGGAAAGCCTGGCTAGGGATTGCGAATCACGAATACGCCGTTGTCGGTCGTGACGTACAGAGTCCCACCGTTCAGACCGAACGCCAGTTGGTGGACCGGAATTTCTTCGATCTGCGTGACGCGCGACCATGTGCTGCCGTCGTTCTGGCTTACATACAGGCCCCTGATCGTACCGGCAAAGATGCGCGATGGTTGTTGTGGGTCGACCGCGAGCGAGTAGATGCCAAACTTTCGCGAGAGTTCTTCGTTCGGAATCGGCTCGACCAGCGCGTTGACCGAGACGGTAACTGACTCGAGCCCTGCGCGACTGAAAGTCCAGGTCTGGCCGCCGTCGGTGCTCACGTCTACGCCATGCGGCTCACCAACGATGATCCGGTCAGTCGACGCCTTCAGCGTGCCGCCACCCCAGAACTCGTCAAGATCGGTCCCGATCTGCGGCTGGCTCGGATCACTGACATCGATCGTACGGATACGGCTCGTTCCACCTTCGGACGTGATCAGGACGTAGAGCTGGTGGCCCGCCAGCGACATATCGGTGACGTCGAAGCTCGGTGTCATCGGATAGTCAGTCCAGGACTGGCCTCCATCGACGCTAATCGCCAGCGAGCAGCGCTCTCCGTAGATAACCTGTGGATTCGCTGGATCAACAATCATCGGCCGCACGTTCTGACCGGTGAGCAGGGTCTCCCACGTGGTTCCGCCGTCAGTGCTTTTCCGCAGGGTGATCGCTGGACCGCCAACCGCGCAGCCGGGGTGACCACCACTGTAGAGAATGTTCGGATCCGCCGGATCAACCAGCAGTGAACGGGCCGCGCTCCAGAGGCCAATCTTGTGCCATCCACCCCCGGCATCCGATCGATAGAGCGCGTCCGCTGTCGACGCATATCCAGCCGGGAGGGCGGGATCGGATACCTCAACTGCGATAGCTCGCTCGCCATCGATCGAGATGTATCCGCTCACCGGGGCAGAGGAAGCACTGGACTGTACACTCGGTGAAGCCGGAATCGTTGGAGTCACGGCAGCCGTACCACTGGTACCACCAGACGTTGCTTGGCTCGTTGGCATCACCGTCGACGTCGATCCGCCGCAACCAGCGAGAAGAACCAGCAAGACGGTCAGTGAGACGGTCGAACGCGAGAGCTTCATCTCCTACCGCCCTCCAATATGACGAGTATGACGAGGATCCGTCGGACACCCTCGGTGTCCTGAGCTTATGGGCTGGGGGTCGGAACCGGTGCATCCGAACCGAGCGTCACGACGACGTCGTAACTCCCGGCATCTTGCGAGTCACCTTCAGAGACGACGGACTCCGGTAAGTTCAGGATCTCGGCAATGCGCTGGGCCGTGGCGAGATTCCCACTGAAGTCAACGATCGTTGTCTTGTCGCGGCCGGTCGATGCCTGTGCTGGAGTAACGCTGGTGAACCCTTCGGCCACGAGGAGGTCGGAGGAGTTCGATGCCAGCCGATTGACCTGAGTGGCATTCTGCACCAACACGTTCGCCCCATAATCTGGGCTTGACGGGGTTGGCGTTGCAGCGGCGGCAGTCGTTGCGGCCGACGTCGAGTTGCCACCCATCGCCTGATCCATGATCTGTCCGATCGCGGCCCAGTCGGGAAGCAAGTAGTAACCGGCGGCGGTCGACGATTCGGTGAGTGCCGGCAGCAAGCTATACGAGTGGATGTTCGACGAGTTGATCTGAGTGCCGAGTTTGGCCAAACTCAACGTCTGTGTAAGAGAGAGATCAGTCCGCACGGTGTCGCCCAGCTCGCCGATCAGTTCTGGCGCTTTGGTAATCAATCCGAGTTGGGTGCCCTGCTGGCGCAATGCCTGGAGTACCTGCTGCTGACGGTTGCCCCGGGCGAAGTCGTTGTCATCATGCCGCGTCCGGGCGTACTGCAACGCGGACACGCCGTCCATATGCTGCAGTCCCGTCTGGAACAGGACACGAGTGTAATTGTTCAGAGCCCCTGGATATTCGTCATCTTTGATCGGTGCAGGCACATCGAGGGTCACCCCACCGAGCGTATCGACGATCTTCTGAAACCCGGTGAAGTCGACCTCGGCGTAGTAATTGATCTTGATCTTGAAATTGTATTCAACGGTCGCTTCCGCCAAACCCGGACCGGTGATATCAGCTTGGGAGCCGTATGGATACGCCGCATTGATCTTGTCGTCCCCGTACCCGGGAATGGTGACCAGCAGATCGCGCGGGATAGAGACCATTCCAACCGTTTTCGAGGTTGGATCTATCGAAACAAGAATCATCGTGTCGGATCGAGGAATCGTGCCGTCACCTCGATCGTCGACTCCCAACAGCAAGATATTGACGCGATCCTTGCCGTTCCAGTTCGGTATCGTGTCGACAGGCTGCTGCTGCTGTTGTTGGCCCTTTTGCACGGTCGGGCGGATCTGGATCTCGGGGGTTCCCTGTGCATTTGCGACGATATCGTACTTCGGCGGCGGAGTGACGAAGATCTTGTTGGCCGCCTCGTGCGCCTTCCAGAGTACCGGTAAGACCAAGGCCCCGGAAGCCAAAAGCAGGATCAGTGGAATTCCGATGAACGCAAGGCGTTTACCAGTCCAGCGACGTTCGACCGGTGCCGGTTTTGGTATCGGGCGCCGTGCGGGCTGGGCACCGGTCGGGCGGTTCGCGGTTCCAGATGAACCCGATGGTGCCTCAGGTTTGGTGCTGCCCTGCCGTGCTTTGCGGACCGCGCCCGCGTCCAGACGCGATCCCCGCTGATATTGGGGATGCGAGTGAACTCGGCGTGGTTGTCGGTGCATGATCTTCACTTCCTGGGAGCGCCGACCAGAGGCGCCTTCCTATGGGACTACGGTTGCGCTGCGGCGGCACGACGGCGGATTATAACATGACGGATCGGTGCCACCGAGTCACGCTTGACGCGTTTCGTGGCACACCGCATACTGCACGATCGACATGGCGCGCGTCCCCTAACACTACAACGCTCGACCGAGTCATAACGTCACGTGATTCATGGGGAGTATTCCGATGATACTGGCTGACCGCGAGATTCTCCAGGCACTGGAAGACGGCAGGATCAAGATTTCACCGGAGCCGGATCTGGAAAAACACCTTGGCTCCTGCTCGATCGACTTTCGACTCGGTGACACATTCATGGTCTTCGAGCACTCCCGCTTTTCCTACATTGACCCGCGGCAGCCCCAATCTATCGGCGAAGCGATGCGTACCCTGGTCGTTCCGGAAGGGGAGCCGTTCATCATGCAGGCGGGCGACTTCGCGCTGGCCTCTACCATGGAATCACTCGAACTTCCGGATGACCTCCTCGGACGACTTGAAGGACGTAGCAGCATCGCGCGGCTAGGAATTACGGTCCACAGCACGGCGGCCGTGTTCGAACCAGGCTGGGTTGGCACCGCCACCATGGAGCTATCCAACTCCGGCCGCATGGCGGTTGCGCTTTATCCCGGAATGCGAATCTGCTCCTTCACCTTCGAACAGCTAACCTCACCAGTGCTCGTGCCGTATGGCAAGAAAAAGGGCAACAAGTACGCCGGACAGATCCAGCCACGTGCCAGCGGCCTTTCCGAAGAGATGGGCAAGCGCGAGAAGTCCGACTGAGCTACTACACGGTCCACGCACTCTCCGCCGACAGAGCCAGACAGCCCCGCGGGCGGTCATGCTGAGCAGGTTGCCGCAGTGGATGTGTCATCCCGAGGCCACAGCCGAGGGATCTCTCCATGCTTTGTCGAATCGAAATGAGGAGACTCTTCGCTGTCGCTCAGAACGACAACTTCACATTGGTTACCTACTGAGGGCGACGAAGCGTGCCTGGGCTGAAAGTCAGCCTCGATCAGCCAGATGTAAAATTGAAGACGCGTCGGTGATGCGATATGATGCAAATGAGATGAGCGAAAGGATAGTTTCCCATGACTGCTCTCTTGGTCCTTATCGGCGGGACCGTCTTCTTCATCGCGGCATTGGTCGTGGATCTCCTTGATAGGCTGATCAGCCACGGACATCGATCCAATCCACGGACCGAACCACTTCGTGAAGCGGAGATGGAGTACCTCACTCGCCAAAATCACATGTGAAGTGAGAGATATTGGTTCCCGAACGATTTGGTCCGTCAAGACGCATCAACACCGAGAACGCACAGGGCGCTCTCCCATCTGACGCTCGGCGATTCATGACATCGACAAATTCGCTGGCACATCCACATTCGCCCAAATAACACGCAATATCACGGGCCGGCGCATTTGCCGGCCCGTGATATTGCATCTAATTCCAAGCGATGGTTCTCAGTTGATCTTCTTGAAGCGCAAGTACCACCGCTTGTAGTCGTACTCGCTCTTTTTCGCTTCCTCTGATTGAAGTGCCTCGGCTGACGCTGGAGCCGGGACAATGACCTCGTCACCCGGCTGCCAGTTGGCAGGTGTCGACACACTGTACTTGTCAGTCGTCTGCAGGCCGTCGATGACTCGCAGGAATTCCTGCATGAACCGGCCCGTGGTCAGCGGATAGTAGACCATGGCGCGCAGAATCCGCTTTGGGTCGATGATGAAGACCGCGCGGACCGCCGTGGTGGCTGATGCCCCCGGGTGGATCATTCCGTAGAGGCGGGCGACCTTGGTGTCCAGATCTGCGATCACCGGGAACGGAATCTTGACGCCCAGGTTCTCTTCGATGTCTCGAACCCAGGCCAGATGTGACGGCACGGAGTCAACCGATAACCCGAGGAGCTGAACGTTTCGCTTTTCGAACTCGGGTGCGAGCTGGCTGAATGCCATGAACTCGGTCGTACAAACGGGTGTGAAGTCGGCAGGATGGCTGAACAGCAATACCCACTTCCCGGCCTTCGAGTAGTCAGAGAGTCGCTTGACACCGTGCGTCGTTTGAGCTTCAAAGTCCGGTGCCGCCTCGTTCAGTCGAGGCAATGATGGCACTACCATCTGTTCTTCCATGT
Organism: uncultured Chloroflexia bacterium; assembly: GCA_963785465.1. Classification (GTDB taxonomy): domain Bacteria; phylum Chloroflexota; class Chloroflexia; order Thermomicrobiales; family Thermomicrobiaceae; genus CALAGB01. The sequence continues at coordinate 38,128 of CAWAVM010000004.1, forward strand.
TTTGCGTCCCTCCAGAGACGATGTTCGATCGGAAAGTTTCGCCGGCGCGGCTGTTCATGTGGAATCGCTGACACGACAGCCAAAGCGTGTTAACACGAGCGTGGTCGATCTTAGTTCCGCTCGCACGCCCTGCCGCAACTGACTATACGCAGGAAGTGTTCAATGACCGATTACTTTTGCGGGGTGATCGTGACAGTTTCATGTCAATTGTCGTCGACTCGCGACGCGAGCGAATTCAGGATGGCCCATTCTCTTGTTTGGCCGGTGTAGAGATCATGCCTGCTTCACGATCCTCGAAACGCGCGAGGATAAAGAGAAGCGAAGAGAGCCGGTTGAGATAGGCCAGCACCTCAGGATTCTCCATCTCTCCCTCATGTGACAGGCGCACCGCCAGGCGCTCGGCGCGTCGAACAACAGTTCGTGCAACGTCGATCGCGCCGCCAGGGACAGTGTCACCTGGCAGCACGAAGTGGGGCGGAAGATCGACCTCAGCACTGAGTTGATCGGTTTCGGTTTCCACACGTTTCACGTGATCGGCGGTGATGTGGTAGCGCGTCTGTTTCATGTCCGGCGCGAACGCCAGTTCCGCCATCAGCAAATAGAGATCCCGTTGAATCTCGATGAGTATGCCGCGCGTGCGGTCCGAGTTGGACATCGCACGTGCTAGGCCGATGAACGAGGTCGCCTCGTCGATGGTGCCCAAGGTCTCCGGACGCAAGTGGTATTTTGGGACACGATCCCCCAACAGATCGGTATAGCCTTCGTCCCCTTTGCGAGTGTAGAACATTGGTCACCTCCGGAATCGTCGTTTACCACATTCAGCATTGTTCAGCAGGATTTGCGTCTCCTCGCTGACATCTTACGCGCGCAGAAGCTTTCGACTGCCGGAATTCAACACAGCGGCCTAGTGTCCTCAGTCACATGCGAAGCCACGTGCACCTCTTGGAGGCACACATCTCGGGTGGCTACCGGTCCAGGCGACATTCTCCCGGCTAATGACTCGTCCGATAATGACGGGCCAGCATATCCGCCCCGAAGTCGTTCAGCGGATCGCGCCAGACCGTGTGCACGTGGTTCGCGCCATCTTGCGTATTGTCGTACTCAACCAGAAAACGTGGGCTTTGCAGCCGATAATAATGCGGCTGACGTCGCTCGATCCCGCCCGCCCAGGCGAAGTGGACGTCCGGCATGTTGATGCCCGTAAACATCGAATTCTCGATCTCGGCGATCTCCTCCGGCATACGATCGATGTACTCACGAATAAGGGCGTCAAGCAGCCCTCGTTGCGCTCCGCTCATCGCGCTGGCAGCCAACCCTTTAGCATCGCTCGAGTAACGTGTCGCTTCTTGATGCTCGGGTGTAAATCCCAGGGCCCGCCATTGCTCGGGCAAGGCATCCTCTTCTTTGACGCTCAGATCCCAACCGAACAGGGTCGGCGTCGCCAGCGGCAGCGCCCCTTCGACAATCGCCGGACGATTTGCCGTAACGATGTCGGGCGGCGCCACCGGTGAAAGAATAGCGGCCGCTCGCTGCTCGTCGGAGAGGTCATGAAGCAGTTCCCGTGCCAGATCTTCGACGCCTCCGAGCGGCCGGAGCGATCCGACACTCCCGAGTGGTGTCTCGGCTGGATTAGAGCCGAAGAAGGTAGGGGTTGGCGCGACAATACGGCCGCTAACGATCGCGTAGTTGATCGAGATATGATGCCCTTCGAAACGCCATCCCCAGGGCTTCCGCGAGTGAGGTTCGCCGAAGACACTGACGTAGAACATCAGCGGATCCCGTCCGTAGTTACTGGCCGCCCGTTCAGGCGTGGAACCTCTGGAAGTCTGGAATATCCAACCCTCGAGGGCATCCAGCGTGTTCTCCAGCCCCATGATGGTTGATGCAGTGACGTAGGCCGAGCGACTCAGCCCTGATGCCAGCAATTGGTGCGCCAGACGCTGCTGCGGCCGGTCCATCTCCGCCAACGGCAAGCCTTGACGACGAACGGGCGTGTAGAACCAGCGGGTACGCTCGTCGCGATCATCGAAATCGAGCGTTGCTCTGGCACGCTGATCAGTTGAGAGAGACGCAAGAAATCGTGTTGCAGCCTCGCCCATCCGCTCAACCAGAGCCATGGTGTCGAAATCAGTCTCGTAATCCATGCGGGCCTCCTCTTCGGTTGTTGTGTCATGCCCGTCGATATGCGCATTCTAAACCGATTCGAGGTGTGGTAGCTCCTCAACATCTCATCCAAAGCCGGTCCCAGTCGTCTGGAGGCCAAAGTTGTCCGGTGTTAGAGTGAGGACGTATCCATGGCAAGTTGGGATTCTCGATAGGGAACAAAGACTTGACGTCACCGGGGAATGTTTCAAAGGAGCATAACGCGAATCTGCACGGACTTCCGTTCCATGTCGATCACCGACCCTGGCCCATCCCTGACCGACACTGGAGCATGCTGCAAACCTGGAACGATCTCCTCTTCGCCCACTGGCCGGTCGATCCGGATGCTCTGAGCCGCTTGATGCCAGGAGCCCTGGAGCCAGAGACCTTCGACGGTCAGGCATGGATCGCGGTCGTTCCCTTCTGGATGAGTGGCGTCCGGCTGCACCACCTTCCCGAGGTGCCGGGGCTGTCCACGTTTGCCGAGCTCAACGTCCGCACGTACGTCAACATCGACGATAAGCCGGGCGTCTTCTTCTTCAGCCTCGACGCTGCCAACCGCGTAGCGGTCGAGACTGCCCGGCGCTGGTTCCACCTTCCGTATCTCAATGCCCGCATGAATGTGCAGCGCGAGGACGAGACCATCCACTATTCGAGTCGACGGGTCGATCGCCGGGGGGCTCCCGCTGAACTGATCGGCTGGTACCGGCCGGTTGGACCGGTCTTCCGGAGTGAGCCGGGAACGCTGGTACATTGGCTCACGGAACGTTACTGTCTGTACGCTGTCGACGATCGTGAACAGGTCTACCGTGCAGACATCATCCATGATCCCTGGCCGTTGCAGGCAGCCGAAGCCGAGTTCACCGCGCAGACGATGCTCTCGTGCCACCACATCGTGCCAATCGATCAGCCGCCGTTGCTGCACTTCACCAAAAAGATCGATATGGCTGGCTGGACCACGAAACGGTTGTCCTAATATTCGGTTCATGGCCGCCTTCGGCCGACTGACCGAATCTGAGATTGAGAGCGCCGCTCTGCCTGGTTTTGACCGGTCTCGACTCCTTCAATCACGTGCTACACTGAGTCGCGCGGACCGCGATCGATCAGGCAGATTATTCATGGAATAGCTGAGTGGTTCGAGGCGTCTCCAACGCGGTTCGTCTGGAATGTCAGGAGGAAAATCGCAGTGGTCGCAACCAGACAGCCGGACTCACACGACGTGGAGCTCACGCACTCGTTGGAGGACGAACTCTCCTGGCGCATTGCCGGAGAAGCTCGCTTCGATCAGTACAGCCGGATGCTCTACAGTACCGACGCCAGCAACTATCAGATTCAGCCGATCGGCGTTGTACTGCCACGCACGATTGACGACGTGCGCGCCGCCATTGAACTCGCGGCGAAATACAAGGTGCCGATCTTGCCCCGCGGTGGCGGCAGCAGTCTGGCAGGACAGACCGTCGGTCGGGCGCTGGTTATCGACACCTCGAAGTACCTGAATCAGGTGCTGGAAGTCGACACCGCGTCACGCACCGCTCGAGTTCAACCCGGTATCGTGCTGCAGCAACTCAACGCGAAGCTAAAGCGTCACAATTTAATGTTCGGTCCTGACCCGGCCAGCGCCGACCGTGCCACGATTGGTGGCGTCGTCGGCAATAACGCGTCTGGCTCCCATTCAATCCTCTATGGCATGACCGCCGACCACGTTCTGGCCGCCAGCACGATTCTCTCTGACGGATTCGAGATTGGCTTTCACCGACTGAGCGCAACGGACCTAAACGAACGCGCACAATCCGACACCCGCGAGGGGACCCTATATCGCGACCTCCAGAGTCTCCGCGAACGCTACGGGCCGGTCATCGAGCGAGATTTCCCGAAGCACTGGCGTCGAGCTTCAGGCTACAACTTGCCGGAGCTACTCCGTCTGGATGAATTCAATGGCGCACGGCTGATCTCCAGTTCCGAGGGCACGCTCGCTTTCGGCACCGAATACACCATCGGGCTGGTCCCGGTTCCCACCATGACGGCCATGGTCATCCTGCAGTTCAACGATATTGTCGCGTCGATGGAGGTCGTGACAACCATCCTGGAATGCGAGCCGTCGGCAGTCGAACTCATGGACGGTATGTTGATCGGCCTGACGCGGAAACAGCCGGCCTACGCCCGCCAGATTGAGTTCATCAAGGGCGATCCGCAGGCGATACTGACCGTCGAGTTCTACGGCGAGAATTACCCGGAGCTACGCCAGAAGGTCGATCATCTCAAAACGCACCTGGCGCGTCACGGCATGAGTGGAGATGTCGAACCGATCGAGATCTTCGATCCGAGGAAACAGGCGGGAGTTTGGTCAGTGCGCAAGTCCGGCCAGGGCTTGCTGATGAGCACAAAAGGCGATGCCAAACCGATCGCCTGCATCGAGGACGTCTCAGTTCCGGTCGAACACCTCCCCGAATACGTGCGGGAAGTCGTACAAGCTCGTCGAGGATCACGGCACGACCGCCGCCTTCTACGCCCATGCGAGCGCCGGTTGCCTGCACGTCCGTCCGCTAGTCAGCATGAAGAGCGCCGATGGCGTCAAGACTATGCGCTCTCTTACCGAACACGCGGCCGAGCTGGCGGTGAAATTCGGTGGCGTCATGAGCGGCGAGCACGGAGACGGGCTCAATCGCGGTGAACTGAACGAGCGCGTCTTCGGCGGCGAGATCTATCAGTGTATGCGCGAGTTGAAAACCGCGTTTGATCCAGCCGGACTGATGAATCCCGGTAAGGTGGTCGATAGCCCGTCCATGACCGACAATCTGCGGTTCGGCGCCGACTACCACGCCATGCCGATCAAAACGCACCTCAGCTTCGCCCGCGATGGCGGTTTCGCTGCCGCGGTCGAGATGTGCAACGGCGCCGGAGTCTGCCGCAAAGTGGGAACCGGCACGATGTGCCCGTCCTATATCGCCACGCGCGACGAGCACGATTCGACTCGTGGACGCGCCAACGCACTCCGCGCCGCGCTCTCCGGCAAGGGCTTGAGCCAGGAACAGTTCACGGACAAGCGCACATACGATGTGCTCGACCTCTGCCTCTCCTGCAAAGCGTGTAAGACCGAGTGTCCATCGAGCGTCGACATGGCCAAGATCAAGACCGAATATCTGGCCCAGTACTACGATGCGAACGGTGTCCCGCTGCGATCGCGCGTTTTCGGACACATCCACCTGCTGAACCGGATCGGTTCAATGGCAACACCACTGGCTAATTCCGCCATGCGCGGACGGCTGGCACGCTTGGGCAAGCAAGTACTCGGAGTCCATCCGGACAGGGAAATTGCACCTCTTGTCAAAGAGACCTTTGTCGACTGGTTCCGGCGTCATCGAGACGTGAAGCCCTCCGGTCGTCGCGGGCTGGCCGTCTACTTCCACGACACGTTCGTGAACTACAACTACCCGGAGATCGGCATCGCGGCGGTGAGACTGCTGGAAGCGGCCGGATACACCGTGGAGATCGTGGAGCGGCGCGCCTGTTGCGGTCGGCCGATGCTCTCGAAGGGTTTGGTCGAGGGAGCGCGTAAGCTGGCCCGTCAGAATGTTGAAGCGCTGATGCCCTACGCGCGTCAGGGCATCCCGATCGTCGGCACCGAGCCAAGCTGCATCTTGACGTTGCGCGATGAATATCGCGATCTTCTCCCCAACCAGCCGGACGTGGAACGTATCGCGTCGAACAGCTATATGATCGACGAGTTTCTCGGGAAGCTCCAGGATGAAGGCAAGCTCGATATCGGCTGGCGTGACGACGATGGTCCACACGTTCTGTTCCATGGCCATTGCCACCAGAAGGCATTGATCGGGATGGGTCCATCCATGTCCATTTTGCGGGCCGCTGGCTGTGAGCCGGCTGAAAGCGGAGCCGGTTGCTGTGGCATGGCGGGGTCGTTCGGATATGAGATCGAGCACTACGACGTCTCACGAAAGGTCGGGGCAGAACGTCTCTTCCCCAAAGTCGAGGAGCAAGCGCGAGAAACCGTCATCGCCGTGACAGGTGTCTCCTGCCGGGAACAGATCGGGCACTTCACGAAACGCCGGCCGGTTCACATTGCCGAGGTGCTGGCGTCTCGTCTGACTGAGGCATCAGAACGAACAAGCTCGACACGAATCGCGACGACCGCTGCTGACTAGCAGGGTTGCTTATTCGCAAGGCTGGCCGCGTAGTTTCGTGGTCAGCCTTTGCCATAGAGGGGGCGCCCAGTGCTCTCGTTGACGACCGACTACCGGCAGGATAGCGGTTCACCCGAGCCATACCTACGGCGCACCGCCGAGGCCGGATTCAGCCACGTCCACTGGTGCCACCACTGGAACGACGACTTCGTCTATGCCGATGCCGAGGTCGACCAGATCGGTCACTGGCTCGACGACTTCGGCCTGAAGTTGAATGATCTGCACGCGTCGGCTGGTGCCGAGAAGTGCTGGGTCTCAACGGTCGAGTATGAGCGCCTGGCCGGGGTAGAGCTCGTTCAGAATCGGATTGAGATGACGCGACGTTTAGGTGGAGATGTCATCATCCTGCACATGCCGGCCGAACCCTCTGATGAACCGGCGCGCCAGGCCTTCTGGGATGTTCTCCACCGGTCGCTCGATGCTATGGAGCCTTTCGCGCGAGACCGCGGCATACGTGTCGCGCTCGAAAACCTGACCAACGGCAACTTCGCCACGGTACGACAGGTGCTGAGCGAGTATTCACCCGAGTTCGTCGGCCTGTGCTACGACTCGGGCCATGGGAACATCACTGGTGATGGGCTGGATCAGCTGGAGATTGCGAAGGATCGCCTGATCTCTCTCCATCTCCATGACAACGATGGTAGCGGAGACGACCACCTGCCTCTGTTTTACGGGACCGTGGACTGGCAAAAGCTGGCAGGCATCATTGCGCGTTCTTCATATGCCAAGATGGTCAGCCTCGAGGTTTCGATGCGTCATGCAGATATCCACGACGAGCAAGCATTCCTTCAGCAAAGCTTCGAAGGCGGCACCCGTTTCGCACAGATGGTCGAGGATGCACGGTTATCTCCGAGCATGTAGTGAGGCGTTTCCGGGTAAACATTGGGGGACAACCTGCGTGCACATGACACGTCGGGGCTCAGGCTGACTCACCGCGAATAGCATCAACTACCGGGAGCATCCGCCATCGCCCAAACGACTTCGCGACAGGCACAAGTGTCCGATAACGCCCGGTGGGTGGCAACAACGGGCAGACCAAAACTCGTGACCGCGTGCTCCAGTTTGAACCAACGATAATCGCCGAACTGAGCGTTTCGCTCGCCAACGAAGGCCGCGTACCGCAGCATGGCGCAGTGCCAGCGCGGATGTGGCGGCCGCAGTCCATAAATGGCGCAGGTCTGCTCGATCAACCGTTTATCAAACTCGGCGTTGTAGACGATAACGTGCTTGTGGCTGACGAGCAGTTCGACCAGGTCCGGGTAGATCTCCGGCCACTCAGGAGCGTCACGAACCATTCGGTCACTGATGCCATGGATGGCCGTGGCGTCGGCTGGGATCGAACGACGCGGCTTAACCAGCTTGTTGAGGAGCACCTGACCAACGTTGTCGAGCACGGCGATATCGACAATCTCGTCACGATCTCCGAGACCGGTCGTCTCGGTATCGAGATAGAGTACATCGGCTCGCCTAATGGCTGCCATCGCCCACTTGACGGCATCCGCCCGCCCGGTCCCCTGTGTCGCCAACAACGCCTCCTCTTGCTAAACGTGCTTCATTCACCATATGAGACGCCGGACTACCGGTCAATATAGACACCAACATGGCCGGCAAGATTCGAACCAGGAATGAGATCTGCGTCTACGTTGACAATCAGCGGGAACAATCTCGTCGGGATCGAGCGTTAACCACCATTGACCGGGGACGGAACCTTCATCACAGGCCTCTCGTCGCCTCACTCAGCATTATTTCAAGTCGCTGGAATCCAACTGGCGATACGCTTGCGGTAGCGTTGGCGGCCGTGCCGTTGGCTTGCTTCGGTGCATTGCTCTCTCTGTTACGAGGTCGGACTCAGGACTAACGCAGTCGTGGCGAAGGAGACGATTAATGCCTCCAGCCGCGACTTTCACCATGTGTAGGCATCACGCTCAAGAGCCGCGAGCGAAGACGGCCCGCCTCTTTGCTTGAAGACCAGTCATCCTTGAAGAGCGCACCCAACGCGAAGATCATTAGCGGGAGGAAGAGCAACGAAACCATCCCGGCGTTGCCCTGGACAATCGCGGATACAGCGATGACGAACGGCGGCGCGAACACGCTTACAACCATGATCTTCTTGAGGAACGACTCGCTCGTCTCGCGAGCTGCAATCAGCGCACCAGGAACCATCAACAGCACTGCTCCATGAACCTGACTGTGATACGCAACAAGCAGGGATACGAGCATGGTCGCCAGCATCTGATTGTGAAATCTTGGAACATTTGGATTCCAGTCCCCGCGCCAGATGATCGCCAGCATCACCAGCGAAATCACCGATAAAACCGCGGTCAGCACGAGACCGGGAATTTTGCTAACGTCGGGCTCCATGTTGAGCACCAACGCGCGCCAGCTGATCATTCCTTGAGGACTAATTGCGAGGCCACCGCTGTAGTTTGGATAATCGATCAGGATCATGCGCACGTAGGCGATAACTCCGCCCACGCCGCCGACGGCGAGAGACGTCACGAGGAGTCCGAATCCGGAAGCAATCGCGCCGCCAATTGCGGACCAGCGACGCTTGACGAGCAGCACGAGCATGAGCGTGGCGGCATATTGCGGTTTCATGAGCAGCAAGCCAAACCAGGCTCCTGCCCGCAGGTCGCCGCCCTCTTCGAGTGCCAGGTACCCCCTCCAGAACGCGAAGAGAAGGATGATGACCATCTGTCCAACGAACAGAGCCATCCCGAATGGATAGAAGAGGAGTAGCAAGGCGGTCATCAATCGGCGTTGATTGGCAGGGAAGTGCGCCGCAAGACTGCGCGCAACGGGGAAGGCAAGTAGCAGGTTGGCGGCGGTCCAGAGGAGGAAACCGATCGGCGGAGGTGGTAAGGTAAACGGTGCGAATATCGCTAGGAAAATTGGAGGGTACGGGGCCGGCCCGACTTTGAGTGCCATGTCGGCAATGTTCGACGCGTAATACGAATAGAACGGCTGCATGTAGTGGGCGATCGCCGTGAGATCATATCCGGAACTCGGACCGGCGTGGATAAAGGCCTTAGCCGCACCCCAGAACCGGCTCCAATCGACTCCAAGAACGTAAAACAGCCCGAATCTCGACCACTCAATCGCGGTTTGGACGACCCAGAAGACGACATTAATGGCAATGGCGGCAGTGATAATACCGCGTGGCGAACGTATCGCGCCCCGGAAGCGATTGCTACGGTAGCCGAATGACGGATTCACCGTCGATGTCCCCCAAATATGGCGCCGAGTAGTTTCCCGGTACACTCGGAGCGTCAGATATTGCCCGGACAGCGAGGATCGTCCGGACGTTCGCTACACGATTCATTGCGCAAATTTTTCGCTCGGTCACGGAGCCGCCTCGATAAGATGCATCACGCCCAGGAGCGACCGCTGATCGCTAATGAGCCGAAGTCCCGCTTGCTGCACCAACGCTCGAGGATCCCGGTTCCAGTGGCAGCCGAACCGGCGGGCATGTCCGTCGACAAAGCGATCTTGCATACGCCCGGCCAGTCCAACGCTGCTACGGCCATGCTCAAAGAGAAGGATTCGGCCATCGGGCCGGCACACGCGCTTCATTTCGTTGAGCGCCGCGATCGGATCAGGAAAGGTGCAGGTACTCAACGAGGACGTCACAGTGTCAAACGAGTTGTCTGGGAAACTCAGATCTTCTGCATTCATTTTCCGGAACTCGACGGCTTTGCCCCATTGCTCGGCTCGCTCACGAGCAATCTGCATCATACCTTGACTAAGGTCGACGGCGGTCAGTCGACAAGAGGACGAATAGAATTGTAGATTACGACCAGTGCCAACCGCGATTTCGAGCACGTCACCCGTGGCGCGTTGAAACCAGGATCGGCGTAGATGGCGGAACACGAGCAACTCGGCAACGAGTTCGAAACGATCGTACCAGGAAGCCATGTTATCGTATTTCTGACCGATCTCCGCAGCCGTGAACTCAACCGGCATGCGTGTCGCCTCCTGGAATCTTGAGCGCCAGAACGCTCTGGGCCCTTGCCGACCGGCTCACGCCCGCCCGCGAGCCAGTTGAAAATCTCGTGCAAACGGTACCACGTAGACTCTCGATTGTGCGGCTTCGGACAGGGAAACTGAACCAAACTCGTCAGATCCAGGACCAAATTCTGACGAACCGGACAGGAGCCAGGCACTGGCGATCTGTACTCTGTCGTGAAGGCACGGATAGATTTACCAACACCACGGATAGAACGTAATTCAACGTTTTGGAGGACGAGATGACACATGATGATCACCACGCCCACCCGATTCCAGAGATGGCCAAGGGCAGCTACAAGAAATCGCTCTATGCCCTTCGTGTAGAGCTGGTCAAGCTACAGCGAGACATGATAGCGAATAATCGCCGAATTTTGGTCCTGTTTGAGGGACGAGATGCGGCCGGCAAGGACGGCACCATCAAGCGCATCGTCAAGAATCTAAGCGCGCGCGAAACCCGGGTTGTCGCCCTCGGAAAACCGAGCGATCGCGAAGCTACCAGTTGGTATTTCCAGCGATTCGCCGAGCATTTCCCGGCGGCGGGGGAGATGGTCCTCTTCAACCGTAGCTGGTACAACCGGGCTGGGGTGGAGAGGGTTATGGGCTTCTGTACTCCAGAAGAATATGATGAATTCATCGAGGATACTCCACGCTTTGAGCAATTGCTTGTGAACTCAGGCATTCATCTCGTCAAGTACTATCTCGACATCAGCAAAGAAGAACAGCGCAAACGGCTTCAAGATCGCCGCAAGGATCCACTCAAGCAATGGAAAATCAGTCCAATTGACGCAGAGGCGATCAAGCTCTGGGATGACTACTCGATCGCGCGCAATGAGATGTTCGTGCACACGCACACCGCGGCGTCTCCTTGGACGATCGTCCGCGCCGACGACAAACACGTTGCCCGCATTAACGTGATGAGAGATCTCCTCAGCCGGATAGACTACGCCGACAAGGACCACGAGGACCTCTTGGCTGATCCAGACGTCGTTTTCCGATATCAGGATGCCTATCTCCGGAACGGAATGATCGCCCCGTAGTCTGGGGTTTCAAAGTCGACCGCGTAAATGACGCCCATGAGCGAAGCACACCGTTGTCCACCCACTTACGTGCTGCGCGCGGCAGTTTGGTGACCCAGCCGTCCATCGTGGATCGTGCAGATCGCTTCGCGATTCAGCAACGGTCTGGACTCAACGCCGGGGGTGCTTCGTCGTGCCGAAGGGGCACGCCACATCCCAAGTCCGCTCTCCGACTATCCGCGAACAAGCCTTCTCGCCCCACTTGACATTCGCGATTCAACTCTCTATCATCATTCATATATATTTGAATGATCACGGAGGGGTGAATGAACAATTTGCCGAGCAACGTCTTTGTCATTCGAGACGCCGACACCCTGAAAGCAATCTCTGATCCGCTACGCCTGAAGATCTTCGGCCTGCTGCAGGATCAGAACATGACCGTGAAACAGCTAGCAGTGATACTCGAGGTCGCGCCCACGCGTCTCTACTATCACATGAATCAGCTCGAATCGCTCGGCTTGATCAGGGTTGCTGCGACGCGCGTCGTCGCCGGAATCATCGAGAAGCAATACCGGGCAAGCGCGACACGCGTCTCGGTTGACAGAGCCCTCTTCAGCCCGGGCACAGCTCCAGTCAACGAGACGATCGAGACTATGCTCACCGCCATTCTCGATGGAGTTCGTGACGCGGTCCGAGAGAGCGTCCAGGCTGAGTTGGTCAATCCCGAGCGCGAATCTCCAGCCGAAGGCGGACTGCTTCTCGGACGCCGTTGGATGCGATTGACGACCGCGGAGGCTGGCGAATTGTATGACGGCCTGGTCGCCCTGCTCGAAGAGTTCGATAGCCGGCATCAGGACGGCTTGTTCACTGGTACACATCCGTACGAGGTGTTGCTCGGGCTCTACCCGGTAACAGAATCGGCAGAGAACACAGAAACGGAAATCGATCCGGATGCGTGAGCTATCAACAATAACGCAACATCCCAATCCGAATCGTGCGGGGAGCGACTTCTGGATCTTCTGGGGTGGGCAAACCGTCTCAAACATGGGCAACGCCATCACGTTGCTGGTCATCCCGCTTCTCATCTTCAAGCTGACCGGCTCCGCGCTCAATCTGGCCATCGGGACCGCGGCGGTCTATCTCCCATATCTCCTTTTTGGACTCTGGATCGGTGCCGCCGTTGATCGACTCGACCGCCGTTATGTGATGATTGTGGCAGACATTGGACGGACATTGATGCTGATTTCGGTTCCGGCATTTGCCGCGGCCGGAATTCTGCACGTCTGGTGGGTTTATCTCGTCGGATTTTCAAACTCCACGTTGGGAATTGCCTTCAACACGGCGGAGTTCGCGTCGATCCCCCATTTGGTCGACCGGCGTAATCTTGTCAGCGCCAATGGACGAATTCAGGCGAGCTACTCGGTTTCGATGGTCGCCGGGCCCCTCGTCGCTGGAGTTTTTCTCTCGATCACCAGCCCCGAGACCATTCTCTTCTTCGACGCGCTGACCTTCATCGTCTCCATCATCTCGCTCCTATTCGTGCGACGAAGCTTGAATCCTGCCGCTCGAGCAATCGTCCAGCGGGCGAGTCTGCGCGGCGACGTGCTCGAAGGCCTACGCTATGTCTGGCGAAATCCAGTGCTACGTTCGATTTCGATCATGATGGCACTGGTCAATTTCGTCGGAGTCACGACGTCGGCGCAGCTCGTCTTCTTCGCCAAGGAACGGTTCAATGCGAGTGACGGGCGCGTCAGCCTCCTCTACTCAGTCGGTGGCGCCGGCGTCGTCGTCCTCTCGCTCTCGGCGGGAATTCTTCGAAGGCACTGGAATTTCAGTAAGGTCGCGCTCGGTGCACTGCTCCTGAACGGACTGCTAACGGCAATATTTGCGTTGACGCCGTTTTATTGGGTCGCGCTGCCTCTGTGGGCCTTCGCGGCCGGATTCGGAATCCTCTTCAATATAAACACCGGCAGTCTGCGCCAGTTGATCGTGCCGGATCATCTGCTGGGGCGGGTTTCGAGTGTCGCATCGGTTCTAGCTTGGTCCGGCATTCCGATTGGGAGTTTTCTCGGTGGTCTGGCAATCGAGTGGAGTGGCGACGCTGCAATCGTCTATTTTGGCATCGGTATAGCCATTGCGATGATTGCCGCGGTATTCTCGTTTAGCGCCTTGGGACGAGCCGAACAGTATCTCGATCCCGCCATTCCGGACTCGGAGCAGGAGGCTGAACCAATTGCCGCCTGATCTGCCGCGGGCTCATCTCCGTTGGAAGATCAGAACTGCCGTCTCGAACGCCATCTGGAGACATCATGACATTCCAGCTGGTCACGCTTACTTCCCAACCTGACTTCCTTGATTTCCCCTGGGATCAGCCGCTGGCAGAGTGGCAATCGGACCAGATCGTTGATGCTGCCCGTGGCATACATCGCCACGTTGTGCGCTTTATCAACTGCGACGGTCGACTCTATGCCTTAAAGGAGCTACCAGAACGCATCGCAGAGCGAGAGTACCGATTACTACGAGCGCTAGCCGAGCGTGAAATCCCCGTCGTCGAAGCCATCGGCATCGCACGACGCCATTTGCCTGAAGGTTCCGCTATTTCGACTATGAGAGAAGAGCAACCAGCTATTCTCATCACGCGCTATCTCGATTTTTCACTGCCCTACCGGATTATCTTTGCCACCATGAGCCCGCCGGAGCTTCAGGATACCCTCCTCGACGCACTTGCCGAGTTGCTCGTTCGCCTGCACCTGATGGGGTGCTTCTGGGGAGATTGCTCGTTGTCGAACACACTGTTCCGCCGCGATGCCGGAGCCCTGACAGCGTATCTTGTCGACGCCGAGACGTCCGAGATTCACCCCACCCTGTCCGATGGAATGCGCTCGTTCGACCTGGACCTGGCGATCGAGAATATTTTCGGGGATCTCATCGATCTTCAAACGGGGGGACGTCTACACGAGGATGTGGATCCGCTACAGACGACCCAGGATATCCGCAGGCGCTACGATGGTCTCTGGTCCGAACTCACGCGTGTCGATGTCTTCGGGGCGAACGAGCGCTATCTGGTCGATGCACGTTTGCGACATCTCAACGCGCTCGGATTTGATGTAAAAGAGGTTGAGCTAGTGCGGACCGGGGACAAATTTCGCCTGAAGCTGCAAACTCAGGTCGTCGAGATCGGCCATCACCGGCGAAAACTCCTGCTCCTCACGGGCCTTCAAGTACAGGAGAATCAGGCACGCAGATTGCTCAACGACATTGCTGGCTATCGCGCTCATCTCGAAGGGGAATCAGGAGCGTCCATAGCCGAGTCAGCCGCGGCTCATCGCTGGCTCTTCGAGATCTTCGAGTTCGCCGTCAATCGCATTCCGCTGGATCTGCGCGATAAGCTGGAACCAGCCGAGATGTTCCACCAGATCCTTGACCACCGCTGGTTCTTGTCGGAAACCGCTGGGCGCGACGTCGGACTGGCCGAAGCGGTCGATTCCTACGTGCACAATGTTTTGCGCTATGTCCCCGACGAACGACAGGTCCTCGCTAGCGGTGACCCGGATGAGCTAGATCCTGAGCACTACTCATAACGCAACGCCTCGGCGATCGGAACGCGCGCGGCCTGACGTGCCGGAATGTAGGCCAGCAGCAGCGAAGCCATTACCGAGAGGGCGATGAAGATCAAAACGTCGATCCACGGGATCGCGAAATTGGCTTTGCTGGATGAGCCGACAAAGTAATCACTGGTAACCAGTTTCTGCGACAACAACAAACCGAGAATCGCCCCCGACACTACCCCCATCACCGTGATCATCGTCGATTCGATCAGGAAGCTTGCCGCCACCATCGAACGCTGGAACCCGATCGCTCGCAGCATGCCAATCTGCTGCCGTCGTTCGACGACCGAGCGGAAGGCGATCACTCCCAGCGCCGCGATTCCGACAACCAGACCAAGCATCATGAACCCTTCGATCAATGTGAGGATGCCTTCATTGATTCTTGTCGCCTCTTTCAGAATCTCCTTGTAGGAATCGGCCTGCACACCATAGATAACCAGTGACGACTCGATCGTCTTCGCCATCGCCGCCGAATCGACTCCAGGGTTCACCCGTACCACGTAGCTAATGTAGGAGGGCTGCGCGTAGATTGCGTCAAAGCTTCGCTCCGACATCCAGACGCCGGGGAACGTCGCGACCTGGGAGTCAATGACACCAATTACGGTCAAGGTTTGAATCGTGCCGGTCGTGGGATCGGCGATCTCAATCGACACCGGTTTCATCGTCTTGTCGCCAGGAGCCAGCTGGGCAATCTTGAAGTTCGGGCCCCCAACCTGGAATGAGCCGGGGTTCGGCACCGCACCAGCATCGACGACAGCAACATTCGGATTGTCACGCACCGCTGCCCAGACATCCGCATCACTGGCGTACCCTGTCGCGCGGATCTGTAGAGGCATCCGCGAATTGTCAATAAAGTCAGCACTTGCACCGTTGATCGAATAGTTTTTCCAGTCTGTCTCGCCCGCGACACGTATCTGCGACTGGAATGTCGCACTCGTTTCGAATCGGCCCGTCGCGGCGATTCCGCTCGTGTCGACTCCAGCGGAGTCGAGCGCCGCGGTCAAGTTAGAGACTGGATTTGTTGGCGACTGAGCTGCCACGACGTCCCAGCCTCCCGATGAATACTCCGATCCAAGAATCATTGAGTAGGCGTTGGAGTTGATCGTTGCCATCATGACCAGCGCAAAAACGACGAGGCTGAACATCGCGATCGTCATGCCGGTACGCCCTTTACGCTCCAGCGGGTACGCGATCGCCGTCTTCACCGCCGGTATCCAACGGCTGGAAGCTCGCCCCAATATACCGACAAACCAGGTGACGATTTCCGCGTTCCAGATGATGGCAACCGTCGCCGCGGCAACCAGCATGATGCCCGACACGAAGAACATCTCCAGCCCGCCACCACCAAGTTTGGGGAAGATCTTGGCCGACAGGGATGATGGCATCAGCCAGTATGCGAGAACCAGCAGAGCCGCAATCAGTGTAGAGAAATCGTGCTGGGATTCCGAATCGACGCAACAGGACGGCTACACCGAGAGGCACGATCGATATGCCGAGCGAATATGGGAAGACTTGGTTTCCAGTTGTTCCGACGTACATCAGGAGCAACCCGAGCAAAGTCCCGAGTATCCCGAAAATCAGCCAGCGACGCCCGGCTCTTACGTGTATGGGGTCCGGAATGTCGCGAATAGCCTGCACGATGTTCAAGCGACTTACGCGCCAGGAGGAGACCATGATCGTCACGAACGTCACAACTACGCCGAGCGTGTAGGAAATGACCAGGCTGCGCCAGTTCGCCGTCGGATGAATCGGAAAGTACTGACCGATCAGGCGGGCCATGAACCCAACCATGATGAAGGCCACCAGAACGCCTAATGCAGCTCCGACTAACGCCGAGAGGAGATCGTAGGCGATCCCTTCGGCCAGGAACATCTCGGTCAACTGCCGCCGCTTCATGCCGACGGCTCGTGCCATCCCCAATTCTGACTTCCGCTCTGCGGCCAACATGACGAAGATCAAGAAGATCAGCAGAACGCCAACCGAAATCGAGAAGAGGCCAAAGACGATGAAGAGGGTCATGAAGACGTTGCCGAGTTGCTCAGCCGAATTGAGGTCAGTTTGCTTGGCCGCGATCGCCTGGTACGGCGTGCCGGCCAGGGCTGAATCGAGTGCGGACATGGCCGCGTCGGTCTGGTTCACGCCACTCTCGACGCCACCCTTGTTCGTAACCTCAATGGAGCTGATTTTCCCGTCGTAGCCGAGAAGCGACTGTGCTCGGTCGAGCGGCATGACGAACCCACCGGATGAACCCGCTGATGTGTAGCCGGACAAATAGGTGTCCCTGGAGATCGAGGTTACGGTCAACGTCACCGGCTGATTGGCGGCAAAGACCGTGATCGTATCCCCTATCTGTACGTCGAGCTTATCCGCCGCCGTCTTGCTCATAACCACGCCGTTCGCGGGCAGAGCCGCCAGATCGATCGTTTGACCATCGACGCTCTTCAAATCGCCGAACGGGGCGAGCCTCGTCGGATCAATGCCGGTCAGCATCAGCGCGGGTTCAGAGAGATTCGTACGCGTGTTGATCGCCGGAACCGGCTCAGCGACCACTGGCAAAAGCCCTTCGATCACCGGATTGCCATTGAGCTTTGCCTCTAGATCGCTGACGAGCGATTGCGGAATACGTGCACCCGTTTGGGCGCTAGTGTCGGACGTTCCGGTGCGCAGCACCACACGCTCATCCTGCTGTCCGACGATATCGAGCACCTGCCCGCGGATACTCGAACTAAGAGTATCGCCGGTGGTAAACGCGGCAGCGATGATGAGGGTACTTAACATCAAACCGATCACAATTAAGATGGTCTGCGCCGGCCGTCGAGGAATATTGCGCACGCCAAGCTTGAACACGACCGGGTTTCGGACCAACACTAGACCGGTGATCGCCGCAACAATTCCAAACAGTATGAGGAGCGTGATCATAATCGAATTTGTTGAGACACCGAAGATCGTATTCATCAACGCATCCTGTCTGCTCGATCACGAGTGTTGTGGTGCTAGCTCAGAATTCGGCCGTCGCGCATCTCGATGATCCGGTCGCATTTAGCTCCGATGCGCGGGTCGTGGGTTACGAGCACAAACGTCTGCTGATTACGAACATTGAGTTCGCGCATCAGATTCATGACGTCGTCCGCGGTGTGCGTGTCCAGATCACCGGTTGGCTCATCACCCCACACGATCGTTGGGTTGTTGACCAGTGCACGGGCTATGGTCACACGCTGACGTTGCCCTCCCGACAGTTCGGCGGGGCGATGATGTTCCCAGCCGGAGAGATCCACCAGATGCAGCATCTCCCCCGCACGAATCCGCGCATCCTTCTGATTCACGCCGGCAACGAGCAATGGCAGTTCGACGTTTTCGACGGCGTTCAGCACCGGCAACAGGTTGTAGAACTGGAAGATAAAGCCCATGTGCCTGGCGCGAAAATCTGTGCGGTCGAAATCCGACAAGACAGAGAGATCGGCACCTTCGATCAGGATCGAACCGGCATCAATAGTGTCGAGTCCCGACAAGCAGTTGAGCAGTGTTGTCTTGCCTGAGCCAGACGGCCCCATGATCGCGACCATTTCGCCGCGATAGACCTTGAAATCAACGCCTCGCAGTGCGGCGACACGAATTTTCCCCGTGTCGTACGTCTTTTCGACGCTGATAGCCTGAATAATCGGCAGATGTTGTTGGCTTTCAACAGGAGGAGCGGGAGCAGCACGTTCGAGGGTAGCGGATGCATACGATTCCATCGGTTCGCCTCGTTCCTGGAACGGTTCCGGCCATCGACCACACGAAGCCGGGCAATTCACGAGTCCGACGTTCCATAAACGTAGGGTACGGCGAAAGCCGTGGCAGTCTCGCATCAACTGACGCGAGGTCGCTACAGTTTCGTAGCATCTTGACACCAGATGATGGCGCCGTTGACACGACTTGGGGGTCACAATTGAGACGTGCCGCATGATGGTGGGTGCGCCAGAGGATAGGCTATGGCCGCAACGACCACAAAAGAATCATTATCAGAAAAGCCATTCCCGCTCGGCGCGGTCTGGGACGGCGACGGCGTCAACTTCTCCATTTACTCAGAGCATGCGAGTCGAATCGACCTGTGCCTGTTTGACGATGCGATTGCGAGCGACGAACACCGCATTCCGCTCGAGTCGACCGGTCACCACATTTGGGAGATCTACCTTCCCGGAATAGGCCCAGGTCAGCGCTACGGTTTTCGGGTCCACGGCCCGTATGAGCCGGCAGCCGGTCTTCGGTTCAATCCCAACAAGCTTCTGATCGACCCCTATGCAAAAGCCATTGCCGGGAAGGTCGACTGGAACGCCCCCGTTTACGGCTTCTCACGCGGGCAAATGGATCTCTCTTTCGACGAGCAAGACGATGCCTGGGGAGTGCCCAAGGGGGTTGTCATCGACCCAGACTTCGACTGGGAAGGGGACAAGCTGCTACGCATCCCCTTGAATCGAAGCGTCATCTACGAAATCCAGGTCAAAGGTTTCAGCCAGCGGAATCCAGGCATTCCCCCGGAGATCCGGGGCACGTATTCCGGGCTGGCACATCAAGCGTCGCTGGACTATCTGACAGATCTTGGCGTAACCGCTGTCGAGCTACTGCCGGTCCATGACGCGCTCGACAACGCGTCGTTAGTATCGCGCGGGCTCCACAACTACTGGGGATACAGCACGCTGAACTATTTCTCGCCGGACGCTCGTTTTTCCAGCGTTGGAGATACCGGTGGACAGGTAACCGAGTTCAAGCAGATGGTCAAGACCCTTCACCGGGCTGGGATCGAAGCGATCCTGGACGTTGTTTACAACCATTCCTGCGAGGAGAACGAATTTGGACCAACGCTCAGCTTTCGTGGGATCGATAACCGAACCTACTACCGGCTAAATCCCGGCCATGAACGGTATTACCTCGACTACACCGGAACCGGTAACAGCTTGAACGTCCGCCACCCGCAGGTGCTCAAGCTCATCATGGACAGTCTGCGCTACTGGGTGCTCGAAATGCACGTTGATGGATTCCGTTTTGATCTGGCGTCGACGCTCGCACGGGAACTGCACGACGTCGATCGTCTCTCGGCCTTCTTCGACATTATCCACCAGGACCCGATTCTGTCTGAGGTCAAGCTAATCGCTGAGCCCTGGGATCTCGGTGAGGGAGGCTATCAGGTTGGGCGCTTTCCGGTCCTCTGGAGCGAGTGGAATGGGAAGTATCGGGACGTCGTGCGTCGCTTTTGGCGTGGCGACGAGAGCTACGTCGACGAACTGGCTTATCGTTTGACCGGCAGCAGCGATCTCTACAGCGGCGACGGGCGAGGTCCACTCGCCAGCATCAATTTCGTCACAGCCCATGACGGGTTCACCCTGCATGACCTGGTGAGCTACGACCACAAGCACAATGAGGCAAACAGCGAGCACAACCAGGACGGGGTCGACGACAACATCTCCTGGAACTGTGGAGTCGAAGGCCCAACCGACGACGCGGATATCATCGCCGTCCGGGAGCGAGAGAAACGAAACCTCCTGGCTACCCTCCTCTTTTCGCAGGGCGTGCCAATGATTTGCGGTGGTGACGAACTCGGCCGCACGCAACTCGGCAATAACAACGCGTACAGTCAGGACAACGAGATAAGCTGGTTCGACTGGGATCTGGACGATCGGAAGACGGCACTGCTCGAATTCAGCCGTCGGGTAATCAAGCTACGGCACCAATATCCAAGTCTGCGACGTCGAGATTTCTTTCGCGGGTCGATCGACGCACGAACCGGCCTGAAAGACATCACCTGGCTGAGATCCGATGGTAACGAGATGACCTACGATGACTGGTTCACCTCGTGGGTGCGCAGTCTCGGGATGTTGATCGCCGATGAAACAGGCAAGAAAGAACACCTCCTCCTTCTCCTTAACGCGTTCGATGATTCCGTGCTTTACACGTTGCCGTCGCCCGACAGACATGGCCGTTGGGAGGTGCTCCTCTGTACTGAGAACGAAACGATGGACGGCGTCGTACCCAACACACCTATTCTCGAAGTGTGCCGCCAATCACTAGTGCTGCTTCGCTGGCAGCAGAGTTAAGCCTGTTGAACAGGTCGAGAAGTACACGCTCCTCGGAAGGAGTAACACCATGCACGCACGAGTCATGAGCGGGAAGGTCAAGCCAGGTTGTCTGGAGGAACTCGAACGTCTGATGCGAGAGGTGGTCCTTCCGGCATCCGCGGAGCAACATGGTTATAAGGGCGGGTGGGGTCTTGTCGATCCTTCCACCCGTAATGGAATGCTCGTGACCTTCTGGGCCACCGCACGCGATCTGGAAGAGACAGAGTGCAGCGGGTTTCTCACCAGTCAGCTTTCACGAGTGAGCCAGTATCTAGACGGTCCTGCAATCCGCGAAACGTTCAACGTGATCCTGGAACATCAGCTGGCGTGAACGAGCAAGGATAATGCGATCTTCGGTGGCTGTTCGAGCCGGGACCGCTCTTGCGAGACACTCGTGGTTTCTTCACGAAATCCTTGCTGGCCCGCGCATTCGAATCATTGACATTCTGCCCGCTCGTCTCTAACCTCGCCTTGTTGCGTCTTTGTAAATCGGTTGACAGTTGGAGGTACTCGATGCCCGCGATGTCCGTGTCGGAATACGTCTCGACGCGTCAAATCGGCGATGCCGAGGTCACGATCATCTCCGAGGGAACGCTGGTCTGGGCCCCAGAGTATCCGGTTCCCGAGGCGGAGTGGCGGGCGGCAATGCCTGAGGCCGATGCCAGAGGAGCCGTGAAAATGGGACTCAACGTCGCCCATGTGAGGATTGGTAATGCCTCTGTGATGATCGATCCAGGTTGCGATGTACCGGGTTCGGCCTGGCAAGATGAGTTCGCCAATCGTTTTGGCGAGGTTACCCGAACCCCTGGATTGCTTCCAGCACTGGGCAACATGGGAGTCCGGCCGGAAGAGATCACCCATGTTCTTATTACACACGGTCATGGTGATCACGTTGCCGGTCTCGCGATCGCACAGAACGGAACGATGAAGCCTCGATTTCCAAACGCACGCCATTATATTGGCCGGGCCGATTGGGAAGAGAATCCCCAGCGATCCAATCCAGATTCAGAGATCTCACGGTATCTTGGTGCGGTCGAGCAAGCGGGTCTGTTGGAACTCGTCGAAAACGATCGGGAGATCGTTCCCGGCGTGACGATGATCCCGGCGCCAGGTGAGACGCGCGGGCACAGCGTCGTTAGAGTCGATTCCAACGGAGAACGCTTCTTCTATCTCGGGGATCTGTTTCACCTCCCCGCTGAGGTCGTCAATATCGGTTGGGTCTCACCGGGCCGCGACGTGGATGCTATGCGAGCATCGCGCCAGCGCGTTTTGGACGAGGCGCTCCCAACCGGCGCCACCTGCGTCTTCTCGCACGAGCCCTTCCCAGCATGGGGCCGCATCGTTCAGGAGAACGGTGCCTATCGCTGGGTACGACTTTAGCAGGAGTCAGACATGCAGCTCGACTGGGGCCGGTTATCCCCAACGGATGGCTCGACGACGATCACTACCATCGAGGCGCATGCCGCCGGAGAGCCGTTGCGCATCGTGACTGGAGGCATGCCGGAGCTACCGGGTGACTCGATTCTCGCGCGCAGACGGTATATGCACGAACACCTCGATCATATTCGGCGCGCGCTGATGTGGGAGCCACGCGGGCACTACGACATGTACGGCTGCGTGGTCACGGCTCCGGTCTCCGATGAAGCCGATCTTGGCGTCCTCTTCCTCCACAACGAGGGCTATAGCACGATGTGCGGCCACGGTGTCATCGCGCTCGTGACGGCGTTACTCGAAACCGGCGCGCTGTCAGCTCAAGGTCGCGAGACGCCGGTAAATCTCGACACGCCGGCCGGTCTGGTGCGAGCAACTGCTCACCTGGATGATCGTGGACGGGTGCGGAGCGTTTCGTTCCTGAACGTCCCATCATTCCTCTTCTCGCAGGATGTCGAGATCGAAATGCCGAATGTTGGGCTGATCCAGACTGACGTCGCGTTTGGGGGAGCCTTCTACGCGGTACTACCGGCCGAACGTGTCGGGTTATCGATATCGCCGGAAGACACACCCGCACTGGTCGTCGCCGGCGAAGCAATAAAGCGGGCGGTCAACGCAAACCTTTCGCTGCACCATCCTGACGACCCCGACCTTGGATTTCTCTACGGCACCATTCTGACCGGCCCACCGGAAGATCCGTCGCATCACAGCCGCAACATCTGCGTCTTCGCCAACGCCGAAGTCGATCGGTCGCCGACTGGAACAGGTGTCTCAGCGCGGTTGGCACAACTTCATGCAAGGGGCGAGATTGGCGAGGACGAGTCGATTGCCGTCGAGAGTATTCTCGGTGCGAAGAGCGCCTTCACCGGTCGCGTTGTGGGGACGACTCGAGTCGGCGAAACGCCTGCGGTCATTCCCGAAGTAAGCGGCACAGCCTTCATCACTGGACGGAGCGAGTTTCGCCTCGATCCGGCCGATCCACTCGGGCGGGGATTTCTCATACGCTGATCTTCGAACAACCAAGACACAAGTCGGATCCGCGCCCACCCGAGTGATACGCGGATCCAACTGGAGCCTATCGGGACTTCGTGAGATTAGCCGATCGTCGGTGCGGCAACCTTGCCTTGCTGGATCGCCCGAACTGCCTCGACTGTGACGCCCTGTCCGCCGATGCCCCAGTCTCCGCTCTTGACATTGTCGTCAATCAAGACCCAAGTCACAGGCCGCATGCTTTCACCTTCGACTGAGAGCATGGCGTCGGTGACACGATCGATCATCTGCTGCTTCTGCTCGGCACTGAAGACACCTTCGATAACTTTGATTGTTACGAGTGGCATAGAGATTTCTCCTATCAATCGTTGGATTTCAGTCGTTTCAGGGTATTTTTCCCAAACCTATTGAAGCGCCGCCAAATGTTCGACAGGGTGCGCCGTGACGGGCAACATTGCGAACGACGATGGTCCGGATGCTCTGCTCAGCTTCACCCGTCCAGACCTAGCGGCACGCCTGCAAAAACCCACACCTCCATTCATCTCCGGAGCGACGACTCCTAATATCGGGAACACGTCATCGCCACCCACGTGATTGCGATTAGTGAGACTGTAGAGCACGCTCGTCAACGAACGATCAAAGAACTGTCAAAACGACCGTTGCGCTCGGACGTTTGACGTGTCATTCTTCTGATGCTGATGACAGCACAAATTAGATTCCCCTCTGAGATTTGAGTCCGATATGTCGCAACTAACGCTCTCGCTTTTCGGGCCAGTCAAATGCACCCTAGGCCACGATCTGATCGTCTCGTTTGCCTACGACAAGGTGCAAGCGCTCTTGTTCTATCTGGTGGTTCAGTCGGAGCGCCCTCAGCGCCGAGAAATGCTGGCAGGGCTGCTTTGGCCGGACAACGAAGAGACAAACGCTCGACACAGCCTGAATCAGGCGCTCTGGAATCTGCGACGAACCATCGGCGGGCGCGATGTCACTGTTCCCGTCCTGCGCTCTTCACGAGAGACCATTCAGTTCAACTCGGAAGCTGACTGTTTCATCGATGTTCTCGAATTCGAGGCACTCTTCAGACGCGCTGATCGGCACGTCCACCGCAACCCCCAAACATGTGTTGATTGCAAGGGTTGGTTGACCGAGGCAGTGAAACTCTATCGTGGCCCGTTCCTTCAACAATTCTCGCTGGCCGACTGCTCTGAATTTGAAGAATGGATGCTGGTAAAACGGGAACAGTTTCACCAGATGGCAATCGACGCTCTTGGTCGCCTGGCCGGTTTCTGTGAACATCATGGCGATGACCAGCAGGCGATCGTTTATCTCCGGCGGTTGCTTGAACTGGACGATTGGCGCGAGGACTATCATCGCCGTCTGATGCGGCTGTTTGCGCGAACTGGACAGCGCCCGGCCGCGATAGCTCACTTCGACCGGCTGAAGGACATGCTCAAGGCGGAGCTTGATTCCGATGTCGAGCCAGAAACACGTGCGCTGCGTGACGCCATCCAACAGGCAACTTCCAAGAACGGTACCGAGTCAACAAATCATCCGGATCGTCCCTCTCCATCATTTCGCCTTCCCACGCAAGTCAACCCTCTCGTCGGACGCAACCATGAGCTGAGTGATCTCGCTGATCTCATTGCCAGCGGCGAACATCGTTTCGTGACACTGGTTGGTCCAGGCGGCATCGGCAAGACGCGTCTGGCGTTGCAAGTGGCAAGTGATGGGACAGGGACATTCTCCGACGGTGTTTGTTTCGTACCTCTGGCCGGGGTTGAATCGTCTCACGGTCTTGTTCAGGCGATCGCCGACGCTCGATCTCTCCCCTTTTACGGCAAACGCGATCCTTTGGATCAGCTCCTCGATGACCTCCACAACCAGGATCTTCTGCTGGTTTTAGATAACTTCGAGCACCTGCTCGATGGTGCCGGATTATTGGTCGACATCCTCAACCGCGCGCCCCATGTTCAGATCATGGTCACATCGCGAGAGCGGCTCAACCTCTACGGCGAGCACGTCTTTCCCGTGA
Organism: uncultured Chloroflexia bacterium; assembly: GCA_963785465.1. Taxonomy (GTDB): domain Bacteria; phylum Chloroflexota; class Chloroflexia; order Thermomicrobiales; family Thermomicrobiaceae; genus CALAGB01. The sequence continues at coordinate 63,646 of CAWAVM010000004.1, forward strand.
AGGCGCTGGATGTTCCCTCATCAGATGAGGAATTGGACAAGATCGAGCGATCCGGAGCGGTGCAACTCTTCATGCGGAGCGCGCGACGAGCGAACGCCGGATTCAGCATTCGAGCCTCCGACTTCCCCAGCATCATCCGTGCGTGCGAGTTGGTAAGCGGGATGCCACTCGGAATCGAGCTGGCCGCAGCCTGGGCACCAATTTTGACCTGTCAGGAGATCGCCCAGGAGATCGAGCGCAGCCTCGACTTCCTGACGACCTCATTGCGCAACGTGCCAGAGCGCCACAGGAGTATGCGTGCGGCGTTTGACCACTCCTGGCAGTTGCTCACCGAGCACGAGCGCGATGTCTTCGTACGACTCTCGACTTTCCGTGGCGGATTTCAGAAGGAGGCAGCCGAGCGGGTGGCTGGCGCGACGTTGTCGTCGTTGCTTGCCCTCGCCAGCAAGTCATTCTTGTCGAGAAACTCGTCAGGTAGATTCGAGATTCACGAACTGCTGCGCCAATATGCAGCGGAAAAGCTCGACCAAATGCCGAAAGAGAAGGCAACGACGTACGACGCGCATGCTCTCTACTACGCGGAGTATCTGTTCCTTGGCGAACAGCGGCTTAAAGGAGACGAGCAGCGCATAGCGCTCGAGGAGTTGATACACGAGGGCGAAAATATCCGGTCGAGTTGGAACTGGGCCCTGACCCAGAGACGGACCGAGATCCTTCAGATTCTCGCTCACGTCTGGTTGTTCTACGAAATGACCGGTCGCTATCAAGAACTTGTCGGGTTACTCACTGACTCGATTCAGGTATTGGGCCAACGTGACAACGACCAAGACCAGATCGCTCTTGGTCGAGCCCTCTCACGTCGAGCGACATCGCTATTGCGTATCGGCGCCTACGAAGACAGTGAAGCAACTTTGCAGCACAGCAATGACATCATGCTTCGACACGATGAGTTCGCGGAAGTCGGCCTGAATCTCCATTTCCTGGCTATGAGAGCGCATATCGATGAAGACTATCTAAACGAGGAGCGTCTCCTTGAAGAAAGCTTGCGCATGACTCGTCTCGCTGGAGACCAGTGGGTTACCGCCTACTCACTCAACGATCTCGGGATGGTCGCTTCCATACTTGGCGATCATGATCGAGCACAACAACTGATCCGAGAAAGCCTTGATATCATGGTCGCGATTGATGATTGGCGTGGAAGGGCGTTTGCTCTAAACAACCTCGGCGCAGAGCTGAATCGTCTCGGTCGGTGTGCCGAGGCGCAACGCATCCATCAAGAAAGCCTCGAGATCCGACGACAAATCGACAACCGGTGGGGAGTGGCACAGTCACTCGCTCAGATCGGGGCCATCGCGCAATCGATGGGAGACTACGCCGAATCAGCGAACCGTTTGCGCGAGGCCCTGCGGATCGCGAGCGATTTACGCGCCTTCCCGCTCGTCTTAGACGTGCTTGCTGAGCTGGCAGAGCTGTTTGTCTTGCAAGGGATGGAGGAGATCGCGTTCACGATCATGGCGCGGATTGCCGAACATCCATCTAGTGGACCATCGATTCGTGCCAGAGCGCAACAGCTCTACGAGGCGTTGCACGACACTTGCCCCACCATCCAGTCACCTGACGTTGACTACTCCGTGTCGACGACCGATCTCGATGACATGATCGCGCTGGCGCTCGAGGTCGAGCCAGACGCCTTCAACACATATCGGCACAAGCCAACCGTCGAACGACCGGAAAACTCTGTGAGGTAAAACGTGAGCGCTGTCCAGCCAAGAGAAGCCGGTCGCCTGAACTTGAGCGGCTTCGAGATTGCGTACGCGGAGTTCGGAGAAAAGCACAATCCTCCCGTACTGCTCATGCCAACATGGCAGATTGCGCCGTTCCGTCACTGGAAAATGCAGATTCCGCATCTTTCCCGCTCTCGTCGCGTGATCGTATACGACCCACCAGGAATTGGTGGAGGGGAACGAACGACCGATTCGCGGGCGTTTGAGGTCGATCGGGTGATCGATTACGGCATCGGCGTGCTCAACCATCTTAACATCGAGCAAGCAGACGTACTCGGCTTCTCGCTCGGTGGTGGTTACGCGCTCTGGCTGACTGCCAGGTTTCCAGAACGCGTAAACCGGCTACTGTTGATCGCGCCGGTGCTCCCGGCGTGGACGCTGAGGGACGATCCTGGTTTTTGGGAGCAGCGAGATTCATATGAGGGATGGGAGAAACGTAACGCCAATTACTGGCGCAAACACTACGACGACTGGCTCGAATTCTTCTTCGGTCAGGCTTGCAACACTCCGTTCTCGACGAAGCTCATCGAGGACCTGGTCTCCTGGGCACAAGAAACCACACCGGACATCCTGGAAAAAACCGTGGCAAATCCCGGACTATTACCGGAGCTGTCAGTCGATGACGTGATTGAGCATATCGCCTGTCCAGTCGTGATCATCCACGGGGCAAGCGACAAGGTTGCGGGCATCCAGAACAGTCAGAAACTGGCGGACCAGAGGCCCGATTTCGGGTTCATCACCATGGAAAATTCTCCGCACATCCTCCACGCCCGCGAACCAGTGCGCACAAACCTTGAGATCGACTCATTCCTCGGGTCGACGAAACCGGCCCGACGCAGCTTCACACCTGCCCACGCCCGAGCAACGCCGCGCGCCCTCTTCATTTCGAGCCCGATCGGGCTGGGGCACGTCCAGCGTGATCTGGCGATCGCGCGCGAGTTGCGCCGGCAAGTCCCAGATCTCAAGATCGATTGGTTGGCGCAGCAACCCGTGACCAGGGTGCTGGAAGTGGCTGGCGAGCACATTCACCCGCTAAGTCGACAGCTCGCAAGTGAATCGACCCATTGGGAAAGCTCGGCGCGGGATCACCGCCTCAACTGTTTTCAGGCATTCCGCGATATGGACGAAATCCTGCTGGCGAACTTCATGGTCTTTCTCGACGCGGTGCGAGAGTCACACTACGACCTCTGGATCGGCGACGAGGCCTGGGAGGTCGACCACTTCCTTCACGAGAATCCCGAACTGAAGACAGCCCCGTACATCTTCATGACCGACTTCGTCGGATGGGTACCGATCGACCGAACGGCGGGATCTCGCGAGTCGTATCTAACAGCGGAATACAACCAGCAAATGATTGAGCAGGTCGAGCGGTATCCGTACCTACGGGATCGTTCCCTCTATTTTGGTTCCTGGGACGATTTGCTCCCGGATCGATTCGGACCAGATCTGCCGTCCATTTCTGACTGGACTCGTGAGCATTTCGATGCGGTCGGCTACGTCACGCCCTTCAATTCAGCTGATTATGTCGATCGAAAGATGCTTCGATCCCGCCTGGGGTACGATCCCGATCAACCGCTCGTCATATTGACTGTCGGAGGAACTGGCGTTGGTAAAGCCTTGCTGCGCAAGGCAATCGATGCATGGCCGCTGGTACATCGCGCATGCCCAGACGCCCACTGCGTTGTCGTTGCTGGTCCTCGGATCGACCGGAACAGACTCCCACAGCATGAGGCGATGGAGATTCTTGGCTACGTCCACAACTTGTACGAGCATCTCGCGGCGTGCGATTTGGCGGTGGTACAGGGTGGTCTGAGCACAACGATGGAACTCACGGTAAACCGGCGCCCGTTCATCTACGTTCCGATTCAAGACCACTGCGAGCAGGTCTATCACGTGACGCATCGGTTGAACCGCTACCGAGCCGGTCAACGTTTGGACTACCACCAGATCAACCGAGAAACGCTGGCTGAAGCCATGCTTGCAAACCTCGCTGCCGATACGAGCAGCTATCTCGCACACGTAGATGGAGCGGCTGCCCTCACGGCAACCCGTATTGCTGAGTTGCTGTAAGGTGTCTCTGCTGGCATCGGTCCAACGTGGTCTAATAAGCCCCGTCGGCGACGGAGCATTCGAGAGGCGGTTACAGGGCTCATGGCAGTGATACAGCTACCAACCGGTCGCAAGATCTACTACGACGAGATCGGCGAAGGACCGCCGCTTCTTCTCATCTGCGGTATGATCGGCGTCCGCCAGATCTGGTCGCCGCATGTCCCAGAGCTGAGCCGTCATTTCCGGTTGATCATGATCGACAATCGAGAATCCGGCGAAAGCGATCCGGAGGATGGCCCGTACAGTGTGGCAGACATGGCTGACGATGGCGCGAACCTGCTCGATGCCCTCTCGATCGATCGCGCCTATGTGCTTGGGCACTCGATGGGCGGATTCATCGCGTTGAACTTGACGGTCGATCACCCGCATCTGGTCGAACGGCTCATTCTCGTCTCGACCACGGCCGCAACAGGCGCCGCTCTCGGCCGACCCGAACCGCAACTGGACCGCGACAACTGGATCAGCGATCCCGTCGAGCGAACTCGCCGCCAGCTACGGTCGGCCGCGGCATCCGGTTACTTCGATGCTCATCCTGAACAACTCGAGGCAGTGAGCCTACTCATGCGCGACAATCGGCTGAGCTTCGACGGAATGGTGCGAAGAATGCAGGCGACCCATTCCAGCCACGACGTTCGCGCACGGCTAGTGAACGATCGCGGCTCCGACGCTCATTATTCACGGCGACGCCGACCGCTCCATTCCATTGGAGAATGGTCGGGTTCTCGCCGAGGGAATCCCGAACGCTCGGCTGACTGTGTTTGAAGACGTCGGGCATTTTCCGCAGCTCGAACGCACCGACGATTTTCACCGTGCCGTCATCGAGTTCCTGGAGTCAGGTTCAACTTGACAACGCACCACGCTATTGTTCGAACCGAGCTGGTTTGAAGTCCTCGAGTCGTGGGTCCGTCGACCCGGCCAGGATCGACCGCGCCATCAGATCGGCAGTAATCACCGCCATCTGAATTCCCGTCTGGTAGTGGCCGGTCGCGACCCACAATCCATCGACGTCAGGAACCTGCCCCATGATCGGCTGGTCGTCGGCCGATCCGGGACGCAGTCCGGTCCACATCGATGTGATTTCGCCGTCGAGTAGGGCCGGGGCAAGGTCAGCGGCGAGATCGAGACACCACCCGGTATTGCGTGCGAGCACACGCTTGTCAAAGCCAACTCGCTCTTTGGTCGCGCCGACAGCGACCGTCCCGTCGGTTCGGGGTACGAGATGCCCTCCGCCGTACTTGCCGATAATGGCATGCGGCATGACCGGCGCGCCGGCGATAGCCAGCATCTGCCCTTTGGAGGGAAGTGTCGGAATCGACGCTCCAACTCCCCCAGCGAGCTGCGCCGTCCAGGCGCCGGCGGCAAGCACGACCTGACCGGCTTTCAACTCGCCATCCAGCAACCTGACTCCGGTGGCACGGCCATGTTCGGTCGAAATGCCGATGACCGGCGTATGCTCGATGATCCGAACGCCAGATCTGGCGGCAGCCTCGGAGATGACACGCGTCAGATCGTAGGTGAAGACGCTGGCTGCCTCATGAACCAGCACACCGCCCAGAACGTTTTCCGGCAGGACCGGTTCCAGATCGCGGGCAGCCGGGCCGTCGAGCCAGTCGACATGAAAGCCGAGTCCTGACTGCCAGTCAGCGAGAAGCTTCAGCTCAGCTGCCGCGTCTTCGTCGAGGGCGACGGTCAACTCGCCTCGTATCAGGAACCCCGTCCGGCTGCCGGTTGCGTCCTCGATTTGTTCGATGAATGCAGGGTAAGCCAGAATGCTATTAGCCGTGAGTTCAGCCTTGGCATGCGGCGTGTCGAGCGATGAAGGTGGCGAGATGATCCCGGCCGCCGCGCCAGATGCTTCGCGACCCACCGAGCCCCGCTCGATGACGACCACCGAGTGTCCCTGACGACCCAGTTCATAGGCGATCGAACACCCAATGATCCCGCCGCCGATGACGGCGATATCAGGACTGCTGATCGATCTTAAGGAATCACTTCCGGCCACATCGACCTCCCATCGAGCCCTTTGAGCGCGCCGAACTCACGACGGCGAGATGATCCCGAAGGCGATCGTCAGCGACCAGCGGCGATGCCGATGCCAAATGGATCGGCGCCACCATACCGCAATCCGGTCTCGGGATCGACGGCTACGCCGGTGGGGCTGGCGAAGCCGCGTGGAGAGAAAGAGACCTCGACATCCACGACGTTATGGCCCATTTCCCGCAATGCGTCACGTGTCTCAGCAGGGATCCGATCATCGATCAAAAGTTCCGGTCCGGCACAATCAATTAGTGGCGCCGCACAGGCTGACTGAATATCCATGCCAAACTCGATCACGTCGAGTGCTACCTGCATGCAGGTGTCCATGATGCGACGTCCGCCCGGAGCACCGACACCTAATACGGGTACCCCATCCTTCACGGCCATGACGTGCGCCATACTGGAGGCTGGGCGTTTCCAGGGAGCGATCGAGTTGTTGCGTCCTGGCAACGGGTCGAACAGATTCATATTGTCATTGAGTAGCACGCCGGTGCCGGGAACGGTAACGGCCGACCCAAAGATCAAGGTTAGGGTCTGCGTCAGGGAGACCATGTTCCCGTCACCATCGACCACTGAAAGATGGGTCGTGCAACCGCCGTCGGCTTGAGAGCCGATTTGCGCGGACACACCACGCGCGATACCTGATCCGGCCCGTGCGTTTGACGCCTGATTTGGGTTGATTTCGGCGCGACGGCGAGCTGCGTATTCCTTCGAGGACAGAGCAGCCCAATCGATGTCAACGACATCCGGATCACCTACGTAGGCGAAGCGATCGGCGTGCGATCGCTTGCTCGCCTCAGCAAGTAGATGCAAACTCGTCGTCGTATTGAATCCAGTGGACCGCAGATCAAACCCTTCAGCGATGTTGAACGTCTCCGCAATCGTGATCCCGCCCCCCTGATAGGGAATCAGCAACAGGTCGACATCGCGATAAGAAACGACCAATGGATCAACGATCGTTGGCTGGTACGTCGCGAGATCCTCGGTCGTGATGAGGCCACCGACCTTGTGCATATGTTCGGCGATCCGATCAGCAACCTCACCCCGATAGAAGCCATCTCGTCCATCGGCTGCGATCCGGCGCAACGTATGAGCCAGATCTGGTTGCGGGATTGACGGAAGCGCTTCGCCAAAGAGCGGCGCAGGCGTCGTGCCGTGACGCAGGAAGATACGCGACGTCTCGTGATCGCGCTGGATGACTCCAAGCTGGCTTGCAAGAAGCATCCCGTTGTACCAGTTGATTGGGAGCCCAACTTCAGCGTATTTGATTGCGGGCGCAACCGCACGATCAATCCCGATCGTGCCAAATTGGTCTAACGCGGTCACCATTCCGGCGACCATCCCTGGTACCGCGGCCGAGAGGGGGCCATAGGCATTCGCCTGATCCTTGACACCCTGAAAACCGACGCCGTCGGCACGGAAATCCTCGGTCAATTCAAACATGTCCGGCTTGGCGGCAAGCGGTGCGCGCCCGAAATAATCAATCACCTTACGTTGACCGCCGGCCACCTGAATGGTCATAAAGCCAGCCCCGCCGACGCCACTCATCCACGGCTCGACAACGCCGATAGCAAACGCGGCCGTAACCGCGGCATCGATAGCGTTACCGCCCTCGTCGAGGACATCGAGCGCGGCCTTGACTGCCCACGGGTGCTTGGCAGCCACAATGTTATTGCGCCCGACCGCCAAATCACGTGAGATCCGGTGCGTGGTTTCTCGGTTCAACGTCAAACTCCTCTTCACGACCGGGAACGCCGGCGCATTAGGGATCTGAGGCGTCGCAGCCTAGCAACGCTCCGGTGCGCGATCCGCGCTACGCTGCAATAGGTATGAATTCAGCGTGGTTGAGGCTCTCGCGAGAGCCGAAATAGGGCTACTCGCTCCACCTACATCATAAATTTCTGCATTCGCATAAGGTACACGTCAATTTGCCTGTGTACCTCGGCCTCGGCGCCGTCCGCATCCCCATTCGCGATTAAATCGACGAGATCGCAATGAGACCTATACCAGATATCAGCAGTATCTGAAGATCGGAAAAAGAGTTGCCAGTATCGAAGTAGTGACATGTTTATCTCGAGCGAGAAATTCTTCAGATATTCGTTTCCGGCGAGGTTACCAAGCCTGATGTGAAATTCGAGGTCGCCGTCCGCAATCATGTCAAACGTACCGTCGGTGAAGTGTTGTTCGGTGCGTTTGAGAATCGAGCGAAGTTGATCGACGCAATTGGCAGTGACGCGACTGGCGGCGAGTCGTGCTATGGGTGGTTCGATCAAACGCCGGACCTCGTTCAGTTGCTGGACCTGAGTTAGAGAAAGGTGGCTAACCCATGCACCCCGGCGAGGAGATCGCACAATCAGGTGTTCGTATGACAGACGAAGCATCGCTTCTCGGAGCGGCGTGCGCCCGACCCTCAGATGGTCCATCAGTTCTCGTTCGTCGATCGTTGCGCCCGGCGGTAGTTCGTGGGTGATAATCATCCGACGGAGTTCATAGTAGGCTCTCTCAACCTTGAGCGGACCAGGTGCTCGCTTCCTAACGGTGGCCATAGCCACGAATTTACCTCTTTCCTCTATTGACGGCATCATCTGCCGTCACGATAGACCGTAGCATCCGACAATCTAACGCCGGTCGCTTTGATGTCGTGCTGCCCTGAGCATCAATGCCGTGTCTAATATGGGCGACGAGAGGACATAACGCGCCGGGTCAGACCTGTCATTGAAAGGGAGCGACGCCACTGAACGGCTTTACAGCGAATTTCAATGACGTTGATCTCCTGCCGAACTGCTCCAACCCCTTCAACTGGCTTTGTATCCTCAGCCCGGCATCTTTCACTCCCGGGACTGCGCGGCCAATCGTGGATTGACCTTTCCGCTAATTGCGTCACGCCAGCGAATGGCCGTCAAACTTCGTCGCGTATTTGTCTCACCCACCAATATTACCGCATAACAACGTTTTCAAGTGTTCACTGAGTGAACCGCGCCTCGCTGGCGTCATTGCGTTTGCTGCGGTATCGTGACGTCGGCGACGATACCGCACGTCGACTCCCTCACCGTTGACTGCGGGATTCTGACCGAGCCGCTTCGAACGAGGAAGGTGGTTGAACGCCCGCGGATGAATACATTACTCGTGGCGATCGGTGGCGCGATTGGTGCCGCTGGACGGTATCTCATCGGTGGATGGGTTCAATCGTTTGCGGGGACCGGATTCCCACTCGGGACGTTTTTCGTCAACATTACGGGTTCGATGGTCATCGGGATCATTCTGGGGTTAGCTGAACGGGGTGCGCTCTCGGGGCAGGCACGCCTATTGCTGGCGGTTGGGGTAATGGGAGGTTACACGACCTTCTCGAGTTTCAGCTACGACAACCTCGGCCTGTTGCAATCGGGCGAAACTGGTCGCCTTCTGGTCAATATCGTCGGGCAGATCGCCATCGGCCTGTTCGCCGCCTACCTCGGCGTTGTTCTGGCCAGAACAATTGGAGGCTACTCGTGAACATGAGCGATGCGGTCAAACTCACAGCCTACGTCAGCGAATCGGTTCGCCACGAACATAAACCGCTCTACGAGGCGATACTCGAGCTCCTCCATCAAGAGGGGATTTCAGGAGCCACGGTCGCGCACGGTACGGCGGGCTACGGCGCCGACAAGCAGCTTCACACGATCAAGATCTTGAGGTTATCGAACGACCTGCCAGTGGTCGTCACGGCGATCGACACACGCGAGAAGATCGACGCGGTGATCCCCAAGCTCGACACCATGATCCAAAAGGGCTTGCTGACGGTCGAAGATGTAACGATCGTCTTTCATCGACCTGAGATCTAAGCGAGATCCGCAACGACACTCCCACAGAACCAGGAGTAGCGGGACCACGATCTTGATCGCGGCAGCCCCGCATGATCTCCTATTTCCAATTGCGGATATCGATTGAAGCCCTATCGCGTCATTCGCGAACCTTCCCGCCCACTCGATTCCCGGACGATTTGAGCACCCCGATAAGCATTGTTGGGGCGACAGTAGAATGGCAATCTTCAATGCCTCGATGTCGCGACTCTTCCGCCTTCGGTCCTCCCTTTATGCTCGAAGAACCCTCAGGATCGCCGACCACAGTCTTCAGCAGATAGGACCGAGTCAAACTTGTTCCATCGCCAAGCGAGACCGGACGTACAATTAGGTCAGCACGCCGCACCTGGCGGACACCCGCCGGGCCGCGAGGTAGGGTCCGATTGATTGGTTGCTCGACGCAGATCAACCACTGGTAGTAGTCGCCTTTTCTGCCGTCGGACGTGGGGATGAACAGCTTGTCTCAGCGCAGCGTGAACGGTCGAGTACGCCGATGAGCCGCGTGTTCGGATCGATCACCGAGACACGTCAAGCCGAGGTTGTGCGAGATATCACTCACGCGGCCGTGGTGACCCGCGACTTCGTTGTGCTCACGATATTGAGCTGCATCATCGCGACGTTCGGCCTCGTTCTGAACAGCGGCGCCGTGATCATTGGTGCAATGCTCATTGCGCCATTGATGTCCCCGATTCTGGCCCTTGCGCTGGCGCTGGTTCGAGGCGATGGGCGGCGGGCGGCGCGTGCGACTATGGCACTTCTGGTCGGACTCATCATCTCGATTGGGCTCAGCACGCTCCTCGGACAACTTGTGTCCACCAGCCAATTCAACTTTCTGACACAGTTGCCGTCCGAGGTCATAAGCCGGACACAGCCGACGCTGTTCGATCTAACAATTGCGCTTGCAGGCGGTGCCGCTGCCGCTTACGCGCTCGCCCAGCCAAAACTCTCGGCGACCCTGCCAGGAGTGGCCATTGCCACTGCCCTCATGCCGCCACTCTGTGTTGTTGGCATCGGTATTTCTCAGGGAAGGTCGGACGTTTACAACGGTGCCATTCTTCTATTCTTGTCGAACTTTGTGGCGATCTTGTTCGCTGGAGGCCTGGTGTTTACCGGCATCGGGTTCGGTCCCTTCCGCCACGCGAAACGGTCAACGATCTTTTCTCGATCATTCCTCGTCTCTGGAGTGATGGTTCTGACGGTTACGATTCCCCTCATTGGCTTCATGCTTAACATAACAGGGAGGGCAAGAGAGAGTCAGACGATACGCTCCACCCTAACTGACCAGTTGCTACAGGTGTATCCGGACGCAAGTCTCGTCAGTTTCGACGCACGTCAGGAACAGGATCATTTGCAGATCATCGCGACCGTACGAATACCAGGGGATTTGAGCTATGCTGACGCAGTCGTAATTCAGCGAGCGATCGCGGCGAAGCTGAACAAGCCGGTGGAACTCCAATTACTCGAGATTCCGCTGACGAAGCTCGACACGCTCAACCCACCGACGCCTACACCGACCCTTGCTCCAAATGCGACACCGGTCCCGACGCCGACTCCCGCGCCCACGCCAACTCCCACTCCGAGCCCGACGCCGACTCCCGCGCCTACGCCAACTCCCACTTCGGTCCCGACGCCGACGCCTGCGCCCACGCCAACTCCCACTCCGAGCCCGACGCCGATCCCCACACCTATACCGACGCCACCACCGCCCAGTTACGAGGTGGTGGCGGCAACTGGAGGACGAGGAGTCAATGTCCGCGCCAGTGCTGGACTCACCACTATAATCGCCGCCCTGCGGGACGGAACCATCGTGCAACTAACCGGGAAGACAGCAGACGCCGATGGCAGCATCTGGAAAGAGGTTATCCTACCGGATGGTCGAGTCGGCTGGATCTCCGCCAACTTCCTCGTGCCGCATGCGATCTACCAGAGTCCGTAACGACACGATATGGGTGTACGAACAGTTCGTATCCTGTTAGCGTCCGATAAGTGCCTTCAAATCCGGTGGTGACCACCGCTGCAGGTCTGACTGACTCAGGCAATAGTCGGCGATCTGTTCAAGTGTGGCCCACCAGACTCCCTCGAACCCGTTTATGTACTCAATGAGGCGCTCCAGCAGGAGCACACGCGATGGTCGCCCACTGACAAACGGGTGCATCGTGAGAATGAAAACGCCGTTGTAACGGTGGTAACCGGCAAACTCACTCGACCAGACCTCGAAGACCTTATCTGGGCTGGAGATCCCTACGTTCGTGGTGTACTGCGGGTAATCGTCGAGGATCCATTGAATCGGCAACTCGAGTAGATCGCCGGAAGGCGTGTCGACCAGGTAAGGGATGTCATCCCCCATCAGACTGGTGTCGTAGCGGAAGCCATAGCGCTTCAACAGATTCGGCGTACCCGGTTTGAGTTCCCAGGCAGGTGACCGGTAACCAATCGGCTTGCGACCGGTAAGACGTTCGAGCACCTCGATTCCATGGACCAGAACCGATTCTTCCTCTTCGTCGGATAGGCTGTCCGGCCGCTCGTGCAGATAACCATGATGGCCAATCTCGTGCCCTTCGCCGGCGATCCGCTCGATCATTTCCGGGTGAAGTTCGGCAGTGAAACCGGGTACGAAGAAAGTTCCATTGATGCCGTACTTCTTGAGCGAATCGAGAATGCGAGGAACTCCGACAGCCGGACCATACGTCCCCGTCGAGATGAGCGTCAGGCGCTCGTGCCCGTGCTCGCGATCCATCACCAATGGAATCGTTTCCCCGTCGGCGTCGAACGTCAGAGCGACCGCAACCTGCTTGCCATCTGGCCAGGTGAATCGTGTCATGACAAATCTTCCTTTACGTTATTAGCAGTCTAAGACTGCCACGAACAACTCACGTGAGAATGCGCTGATGGTTTTCCTCAGCGATATGGCGAGGCGGAAACAGTTGGGCGTCGTCTATGCCAGTCGGTTCGCGCTTGATAAGCATGTCCGGCCCGAAGAACCAGTCGGTCCTCGAACTCGCGGCCGACGATCTGTAACCCAATCGGCAATCCATCGTCGGTGAAGCCGCACGAAAGGGATAGCGCCGGCTGACCAGTCAGGTCGAACGGCGCGGTTAGCCGCATCAGATTCGTCAGTCGTCGATCATCGTCGGTCACCTCGACCGTAGTGACTTCCAGCGGGGTCGCCGGGGTCGCGGACGTCGGCAGAACGAAGAGATCGACCGAATCCTGAATCTCACGCATCCGTTGGCGCAATCGATCTCGAATCTCCAGCGCGCTGAAGTAGGAGACAGCGGTCGTTTGCAACCCGGCGGATAAACGATCGAACACCGTCTCGGTGTAATCCGCTTGGTGCCGCGGAATCCAGTCGCGATGATAGAAACTGGCCTCCGGCAGCAGAATGGCCATCACGGCATCGAGCGTGTCGCCCTCGAGTTCGGGAATCTCGATCTCGCGCACCTCAGCGCCAGCATCGGCGAGTACCGACACCGCGGCTTGAACCCCGTCACGAACCTCTGGCTCGATCGACTGGTCCATGAAGTTGGTCAACAACGCGACCGACATGCCCTCCAGTGAATCAGACAGATCTCGGCCAAACGAAGGGACCGGCCGGTCGGCGGATTGACGATCCCGCGGATCGTATCCCGCAACCGCGGTAAGGAGCAGCCCCAAATCTCGTACCGAACGGGCGAACGGTCCAGCGTGATCCAGCGTCCAGGAAAGAGGCTGCACCCCGTGGCGTGAGATCAGGCCATAGGATGGCTTGAGACCTACGACACCGCAGAAGGCCGCCGGAAGTCGGATCGATCCTCCGGTATCAGTGCCAAACGAACCGTAATCGAGACCAGCAGCGACTGATGCCGCCGACCCACCACTCGATCCATTCGTCGTCTTGGTGAGGTCCCACGGGTTCTTGGTCGGCCCATAATCGGGATGAACCGAGGCATAGGCGAACTCCAGCATGTTGGCCTTCGCAACGATAATCGCGCCGGCCTGACGCAAACGTTGAACGACGGTTGAGTCCTCAGCCGGCACGAAGTCGGCCATAATACGCGAGCCCGACGTCGTGCGAACTCCGGCCGTCCAGTACAGGTCCTTCACCGATACTGGTATCCCATGCAGCGGACCACGATAGTTACCCGCGTGAATCTCGCGCTCCGCGATCGCGGCTTCCCGGCGGGCTTGCTCATCAAGCACGGTGATATGTGCGTTGAGCGTCGGATTCAGCTCGGCAATCGCACGCAAAGAGTCTTCAACGAGGTCCGAGGGAGAGATCTCACCGGCCGCGACTCGGCTCGCGACCTCATGAAGCTCTGGCAGGACGGAATCGTCTCGATTCGTCGTCATCTACGTCTTTCCTTCCCAGCCGAGGACCGTATAGAGCCAAATCACTCATTTCTTCTCATCCTATCCTGAAGCCAGTGGAAGCGAAACAACGTAAACGTCGGCAAGAGCAACCCAGGCACGTGATTGAACAGTTCACGACAGCAGGCGATCATAGTGACGGACGCGTCGCGCGAATCGAGGAGAGGATCAACGTATGCCTTATGCAGATGCCTCCGGCGTCAGGCTCTACTACGAAAGCGTTGGAGAGGGAACGCCTCTGATCCTGCATGGCCACGGTCACATCGGTTGGATGGTATTCCAAATTCCGTATTTCTCGCAGTTCTTCCGTGTGATCACGTTCGACCGGAGAGGAACCGGCCGATCCGACGACCCGCCTGGCCCATGGTCAATGGAGGAATTCGCAGCCGACGTACGAAATTTGATGGACGCTCTCGACATCGAGAAGGCCATCGTCGGTGGCAACTCCCTGGGTGGAGCAATCTCTTCTCAATTTGGACTCGACTTCCCTGATCGGGCATTGGCTCTTGTCATCGGACATACCGTTCCTTGGTTCTGGCCGCTCGGACGTCAGTGGATCCAAGACCAGATCGATCTGGCAGCGCGAAACGAACGCGTCGTCGTGATGCAGCCGCGCTCATATGACCGAGAGGAAGAAGGGCCGCCGACAGTTGCGCCTGGCTTCGCCGAGACCGAGATCGGTCGCTATATGGCGACACTCAGTGGCGGTCTTGGCAATAGTGAAGCGACGATAAAAATGCTTAGCGCGTTCATTGATTGGGACCAACGACCGCGGTATTCCGAAATGCGGCAACTTGACGTTCCAGCGCTCGTCATTGTTGGCGGCAACGAGCCGCAGAAGACGATCGAGCTTTCGTACGAATGGCACCTGCAATTCAAGAAGTCCGAATACATGATTCTGCCCAATACATATCATGGGGCCGCATCCGGCAACCCGGTCGGCTGGAATCGTGCGGTCCACGGCTTCCTGCAGCGTCATGGGTTTTGATGGTCAACCCGAATTGCACTCCGGGAACCAAAGCATTCAATACAGAACGTGAGGAACGTGAAACGTGAAGACTGTTGAGCAGCTTGTCGATATTCAGAGCGTTGGCTATCCGGTGTGGTCACCCGCGGGCGATGCCATCGCCTATCTGCTGGACCGGCCAGGTAACGGCTGGCAGCTTTGGAATTGCACCATTCCGAATGGCAACCGTCGTTCTCTTAGCGATCGGGCGGTTGCCGGCGCCAGGCCAGCCTGGTCACCTGACGGAGCGCGGCTGGCTATCGTGCGAGGCAACGATAGCGGCGGTTCGGATATTTGGTTGATCGCCTCCGATGGCTCAGGCCAAGAAGAACGTTTGGTCGGTGGTGCATGGGAGACCCGGTCGCCGTCGTTTTCACCCGACGGCTCCCAGCTCGCGTTCATCAGCGGTGAAGCCGGAAGCCTCGACGTATGGGTTATTCCGGTCAGCGGCGGCGCAGCACGGCAGATGACGAAACTGACCAACCCACTTGACGAGCCACGCTGGACTCCACAGTGGTCGCCCGACGGTAACTGGATTGCCTACGTTTCCTCCCGATCAGGGGAACGCAACAATGACGATGTGTGGGTCGTGTCGGCAGACGGCGAGTCCCATCGCCAGCTCAGCACCGGGCTCATGGTCAATACGGATCCCGTCTGGTCGCCTGATGGTCGCAACATCGCGATTGTCGCCAATACCGTCATGGAGCACTGGTACGGCGACGACGCCGATATCTGGCGGATTCCCTTCGCGCCGGGGCCGATGGAGAGACTAACGCCCGGTGGCGGTCATTCCTGGCGGCTGGAAGGTGCCGGTCTGGCCTGGTCTTCCGACGGCGAAACGATTTACACGTTGTCGCTACGAAACGGCAACAAGAATGTCACATCCGTTCCCGCGACGAGAGGTGTGCGCACAGCCGTCACGAACTTAGCGGGTTCCGTAACTGACTTCGCGATCTCGCCCGATGGCACAATGCTGGCATATGTACTCGCAACGCAGACCAGCCCGGCGGATCTCTTCACCGTTCCGCTGAGTGGTGGCCGACCAAACCGTCTTACCGACAGCTATAGCAGCGTCGCCGATACCCTTTCCAATCCCGAGCGCATCGCCTACCGGTCGTTCGACGGACTCTACTGCGATGCCTATCTCTATCTTCCGCCAGATTTCGACGATCAGAAGCAATACCCGGGCCTTATCCAGGTTCATGGCGGAGGCACGAACGCTTATGGCAACGGTTGGCATGCGGCCGAGCAATGGTTCAGCCAACAGGGTTACGTCGTGCTGGCAATTGAATACCGCGGATCGAGTGGCTACGGGCAGGAATTTGCGGCGCTTTCCTACGGTGACTGGGGCGGCGGGCAGACGGATGACACGGTCGCGGCCGGTCAGTGGCTGCAGGCGCAACCCTATATCTCGAAGATCGGGATCTATGGAGGTAGCTACGGCGGCTACATGACATTGCACGGAATCGTCGCGGCTCCTGATCTCTTCCAGGCCGCGGTCGACATGTACGGGAACACGAACAAAGTAACCGCCCATCAATACTGTGACCGCGTCGGCCGGGTCTTCGTCGCCCGTGATTACTGGGGCCGTTACCCTGAAGAGATGCACGAATTGATGGACCGTGGCTCAACCTACCAGCATCTGCACAAGATCAAGACGCCATTGCTGATCATGCACGGCGCTGAGGACAAACGTGTCCCGCCGGAGGAATCGGAACAGGTTGCGGCGACTATGCAGGCGCAAGGACTTCCGCACGAGTACGTCGTTTATCCAGGCGAGGGTCACGGATTCCGCCGGCGCGAACATCGCATTGACTGCTACACCCGCATGCTGGATTGGTTCAACACCTATTTGGTCAGCTAGCCCGGAGCGGTTTCTCGTGAGAGGATAATTGAATTGCCATATGCCAACGCGAACGGCGTGAAGCTTTTCTACGAGAGCACCGGCGAGGGAACGCCGCTCATTCTCCATGGTCACCACCACCTGGGCTGGATGGTTTTCCAGGTCCCGTACTTTTCGCAGTTCTACCGGGTCATCACCTTTGACCGGCGCGGCACCGGACGCTCTGATGATCCACCTGGTCCATGGACCCAGGCCGACTTTGCCCGTGACTTGCGAAATCTTATGGATGCGCTTGAGATCGACCAGGCTGTCGTCGGTGGCAACTCACTTGGCGGTGTGATCTCGTCTCAATTCGGGCTTGATTATCCGGATCGCGCTCTGGCCCTGATCGTCGGGCACACGACCCCCTATCGTCGTGAATTGAGCAAGGAATGGCTGCGCCAGCAGATCGAGATCGCCGAACGGGGAGATCGCGTCATCGTGCGTCAGCCACGCAGCTTCGAGTGGGAAGAGGAAGGACCTCCAACGGCCGCGGAGGGTTTTGCCGAGACTCCAATTGGCCGCTACATGGCCACGCTCAGCGGCGGACTCGGCAATCGTGAAGCGACCCTCAAGATGCTCTGGTCAATGATGGATTGGGATCAGCGCCCGCGCTATCCGGAACTCCAGCGACTTGACGTTCCCGCGTTGGTAATCGTCGGCGGCAACGAGCCGCAGAAGACAATTGAGCTGTCCTATGAGTGGCATCAGCAGTTCAAGCAGTCTGAGTTCGTGATTCTGCCAAACACTTACCACTCCGCGGCGGCCGGAAATCCGATTGGCTGGAATAACGCCGTCCACGGCTTCTTACAACGGCACGGATTTTAAACGGACGGCGAAGTCGCGAGTCGAGCTTTGCGGTCTCAAACACGACGCACTACTCCGCACGCTTGAGCGTGGCGCTGTAGATCGCGTTGAACAGCAACCTGTATGTGCCGCGCATCTGGGCCCGAAACTGTGGCCGGAAGCCAAACAGGATGGCATGCCCATCTCCGACCGGCGCATCGACCAGCGCGGCGCGGCCTTGCAGATGGTGGGCGCCAAGCACCCAACCGGACAGCAACGGATCAGTGTGTGGATAGCGTCCGACCGTGTCGGCGCCATTCAGGACGTCGAAAGCTGGGCTGTTGACGAAAAGCGCGGCGACCTCTCGTTCCATGCCCCAACCGATCGGGTGATGGATGTCGACCAGCAACTGAAGTAGCGACCCTGGACTGTAAAAGGAATCGCTCGGAATGCTCTCGATGCCGTTGACAACCGGCAGGTAGAGGTAGCGGATGATAACGTCGCACGCCGAATCGAAGGCGATGACCGTCCCGCCGCCATGGACGAAACGACGCAGGTTAGAAGCTCCTTGCTCCCCGATTCCGCCAGAATAATCCTCGGGATAGACCTTGGGGTCGTTTCCATCCATGATCTCGCGCGATAAAAGCTGCGGAAGAATAACGACATCGAAGCGCGAGCGGAGATGACCCTGACGCACATCCGAATCTCGCACCGTCTCGAATTCCAGGTCGTAGCGCTCGAGAATAAAACGGGTCCAGCCCTCGTCGATACCATTTGGCCGCCAACTCCGGTAAAGACCGACCCGAGGCCGGCGCAACGATCTGAACTGCGTCACCGGCCGGCGACTGACGCCATCGAAACGTACGTGGGTCTCCTCAGCGACCTGATCGAGCCGGTCGGCATCGACTCCCTCGATCAGATACGTTCCGGCTGTCCACTCCCGGTCGCTCGCACGGAAGTTTTCGGACGCCCGCCAGACCTTCGCTCCCAAAGCCAGTAGCTGATTGACGGCTCTGAACGAGGCGTTCGTCTCGCAATCGAGCAGGAAGGTCGTTTTGCTCCGGCCACGGACTCTGCCGGCTGGAAGCTCGACTCGCTCGACCAATTCGAGATCGGCCTCGAACGGATGCTCAACCTGAACCGACTCGACGCCCATATAGAGGGGCAGAGAATGGGCCGTGATGTCGTACGGAGGTTTGGGAGGGCCACCCGGAGAGAGCCGAAGATCGGGGTAATGCTGCACTTCGAGCAGCGTCTTGGCATACGAACTGAATGGTTGCGCCATCTCAATGACGTGGGTTCCGGGCGAATATTCCACGCCGGCGGCGGTGAAGGGCTGCCGCGCCCGATGCACTTCGACGAGGCCATCCTGCAGCACCTGGAGCATCTCGGCGGTCGTGACCGGGTCACGCTGCTCGGCCGGAATCACGAATGCAAAAGGCGTGTCCCGCTCGACAGCATGTTTCTGCACCTGCCAGAAATTGCGCACCCACTGACGACGATATGACGCCGCATTCTTGAGACACGCAAGAGCTGAAATCTTGTTGTAGTCGACGATATCTCGCAGGCGCCACTCGCCACCGGTCCAGGGGTGGGGGTGATTCCCAAGGCTCTCTCGCGGGTTGAAACCCCGTGTCTCGCGCAGATCGATGCCGCCGAGATGGATCGGTGTCGCGATCTTGCAGCTCGCCGCCTCAGAGAGGATGCGCACGCCGCCGTGATAATGCTGATAGGCGCGCGAAGGAGAATAGGCGTCGAAGATGATTCCAGTCGCGACACCCGCCTTCCCGGCTGATGTCAAAGCCGATGCCATGGATGTCCCGACCTGAGCGATCTCAGCTTGAAGGATCGGATCGACGTTTGGATCATACGGATCAATGAAGGGGGGCAGTACGTAGCGTGGCCCGTCCGACATCATCTGATGCTGATCGAAGACGATCTGCGGGTGCCATGCGTTATGGACCTTCTCCACCGCCAGCCGATTTTCAATTTGCGTGAGCATGAACCAGTCGCGATTGTTATCGTGTCCGGTGTACTTGTTATAGATCTGCGGCGGTTGAGATCCCTCCGAACGGGTGCCAAGCGTCTTCTCGTACCAGTTGGCGACCAGTTCCATGCCGTCCGGGTTGAGTGATGGAACCAGGAGCAGGATCACGTTGTCCAGAATGAGACCAGTCTCCTCGTCATCTTTGGTCGCTAGCTCATAAACCAACTCCGGAGTCATCTGAACGGCGCCCACCTCGGTCGCATGCACGCTGCAGGTGATCATCACGATACAGCGCCCGATCTCGGCCAGACGTTCGGCTTCATCCTCCGAAAGCTTGCGTGGATCGGCCAGTCGCTTCTGAATTTGCCGCAGATCCTCGAGGCGCGCCAGATTCTCGGCTGACGAGATGGTCAGCAGCACGAACGGCTGCCCTTCCGTCGCTTCGCCCAGTTTCTCGTAGCGTACGCGATCACTCTTCGACGCAACGTCTTGGAAATACTCCAACATGTCGGCCCAGCGGACGAGCTTACGATCCGTACCCATCCGAAATCCGAAACGCTGTTCTGGAGATGCAAACTTATCGGCGCGTTTGCTCATCGAGATACCTTTCGTGGTGGATTCGGATGGATCTAAGGGTGTCAATAATGCACTGCTGGATCTGACCTACTGTACCATCAGATCGTTGAAATTCGGGTATTTTGCTGAAGATAGGAGGTTGCCACAATCAGTGTCGGCATGCGCGCAAGCATCTGGCCAGGGACAATTTCTACGGAACTTGACCAAGATCTAGCCATCCGTTGCTCGCAGTCTGATCGCCCGAACTCACAATTGGCAACATCGAGCCGTTGGCCGTGTTGACGAGTCCCAGACGTGCCTGGAGGGGACCGACTACCTTCGCCTGCGAAAGATCGAGAACGAGCCGATCCTCGATAAGATCACCCGGCTTCCAGAGGCTTGGGGGCGACATGCCGCGCAGTGCGTAATCCTTGCGCTCGACGACAACATTTCCATTCGCGTCCCGCAACTGCGTCCAAATCTGATAGTCACCGGTGAGCGCCGTGCGGACGTACCAGCGGCTAGTGATGGTGACGAGATTCCCATTCCGCGTGATCGTTCCGTCCAAATACTCCAACCCACCGTCGAACGTCGCCTGCGCAGCTCCGGGAACGGGCTGGTTGGGAGTGAGCGACCCAGGCTCACGAACGGCCAGCGCATTGTGATAGAGATCGACGACCACCAGTGTCACTCCAGCACGCAGCTTGGCGTCAATCGAGTTATGGTCGATCGCGGGTCCATGTGGCTGGAAGTTATAACGCCAACCTGAGACGTCGGGTGCCAGCGAGTAGGACTCGGCGTCGACGTTCACGCCCGATCCGGCGTAGATCAGACGACCCAACCCGATGTAGTTCGGCTCGACCTGAACGCCAAGATGGCCACGCGGATATTCCTGCGTCTTCGGAGCGAACCAGGAGGGAACGTTGATGAAGAGTAGCTTCCCGTTGGGGTGCAGTTCCCCCTCACGGATGATGCCATTCGCGATCTGGGTGCCATAGTCAAGCATCGTCATGCGCCGGTTGATGAATTGGACGCTCTGAATCAGCACGAGGGCGATGACGATGAGCGTCGTTGCGCGCCAGGTCCAGGTCAACCACCTTCGCTTGAAACGAAGCGACGGCAGAAGCCCCCAGAAGACGGCGCAGGCAGGAGCCACGACATAGAGGAGTCGTGGGCTGTTCTGCACGTATTCGTAGGTTAGCCCAACTGCCGCAGGCGCAAAGACGAGCACCGCAAGGGGCAGAGTGACGAGCGGCGTCCAGACCCGTCGGCGCACTGCGTACATTGTCGCTCCGGCCGCGATGGCGAGCGCGCCAACCGGCAAAACCAGACGCAACGGATCACCACCCAGGTGTGCGGTTAGCCAGTCGGTTTGCCGCGTAACCGGATAGGCGAAATCCTGGAGCAGGATACCGAGGTTGTGGATCAGATCAGCGAATGTCCGATGATCGGCGCCGGGCTTCTTCATGGTAAACCAGAGCCAGAGGTACAGCGCTTCCAGGAGGGCTGGGATCACCAACCAGAGCGTTGGTCGGGTAATCCGCCGTTGTTGCCACCAGATCAGCATTTCAATGCCGATAAGCAGTGGCAGAACGACCACGCCATACTCATGCGTCCAGAGGGCCAACCCCGAGAGCAGCGATCCAAGAAACAGCCGGGCCGGCGAGCCGAGAAGACGTCCGTCGTACCAGAGAAGAATCACCGCCAGAATCTCGGCCGTCACCAGGGTGTGAACAAGGGTGCCTGAGATCTCCAGTGCCTGGTAACTGAACGGGTAGAGAAGAAAAAGCACCATTGGCAGAAGCGACCAGGGCGAGCGAGTCAAGCGCCAGAGGATCATGAAGAGAAGCCAGCCGGAGAGGGCGTGTGCCGCCAGCGGCAGCAGGTGCAGCAGGGTCGTGTCGTACCGGCCGGTCAGGAGATAGATTGCCTTCCAGATCATGAAGGGGATCGGCCGGTAGTAGCTATAGCCAGGCAGTGGGCGTGAGAGGAGAGCCCAGAAGCTCTCCTGCTGGGTTCGGGTCAGATCGAAGGCATCATCGAGAAAATAGGAAAAGCCGAGGACCCGCCCATAGACGGCGAAGCTGATCGTGACGCTGAGGACGAACGCCAGTACGGAGATTGCGCTGCCTCGAAAAAGCACCGACGCCCCGAGCAGCCGCGCCCCGATGCGCTCGATCCGCCCTCTGTCGATGAATTTCGTCGCCGCCGTCGTCAACGCGCACCGCTACCGATCATTCGCAAAGCCACGGGTAGGGCAGGGCCGCAGTGATGACAGCAACAAGAACGCCCATGCAAACTGGTAACGGAGATTGGGCACGACGGTCGCATTACCCGTTGCGAAAGATGGACAGTAGATGTTTCACCCATTGGCCGAACGAAGGAAAGACCGCACGATGTCGTTATAGACCGTCGGCTTCTCCTGATTGCTCAGATGGCCAGTCCCTGGAATGATTTCGAGTCGGGCGCCACGTATCCCGTCGACCAGCAATTTCAACAGAGGCAACGGAACAACTCGATCATGCTCGCCGGCGATGACCAGGGTTGGTACGTTGATTTTGGCCAGCACGTCCCGCTCATCGGAGTTGTGCAGCGCAATAGCTGCCTGCCGGTAGCCATCTGGATGGATCATCGCCAGCATCGTCTCGATCTCCTGCTTCGTTGCCTCCGGCGTCCCCTCTGGCACCAGCATGGGAAGGCGTGCCTTCGCCATCTCAGCCGGAGTCATTGTCTCGACTGCCTTGAGTCTTCCCTGAAGACTGGCATTGCGCCCCTCTTCCGGGCGACAGGCTGATCCGGGAAAGGTGTCGGATAGAATCAGCGAGCAAACGCGATCGCCGAACTGGCGAAAGAACTCCTGAGCGAGAACGCCACCCCAGGACTGACCAATTACATGAACGCGATCGACGCCTAGGTGATCGAAGAACCTGGCGAGTTGCTCTGCGTAGTCGGCCATACTCCAATCGCCGTCCGGGTCATCCGAATCGCCATAGCCCGGCGTGTCCCAGGCAATCACCGTGAACTCGTCCGAGAGGCCTTCGAGCTGCGCGCGCCACTGGATCGCGTTTCCGCCAATGCCATGGAGCATGACCACCACCGGCCCGTTCCCGGCCCGATGATAGGCCATGCCGCGACCATCGATAGTCACGTGACGTTTCTCGACCACGGGCCACCCCTCCCACGTCCTCGAAATGCCGTCCTGATGTCCCATCATAAGGGTTGTTCGCGGATTGTCGCATGGCGGCGGGACCTGTGCCCCTCCACCGTAGAAAAACCCCAGCGCGGTCGACACCCAATCCCTTCCGAGAACCCACCAGTTCTTCGCGATCGGTAGAGGCGGGACCTGTGCCCGCCACCGTGGAGAAACCCCAGCGCGGTCGACACCCAATCCCTTCCGAGAACCCACCAGTTCTTCGCGATCGGTAGAGGCGGGACCTGTGCCCGCCACCGTGGAGAACCCTAGCGCAGGCGACACCCAATCTCTTCCGAGAATCCACGAGTTTTCGCGATCGTAGAGGCGGGACCTGTGCCCGCCACGGCAATTTCAGAAGAGTGTCTGGTCCTGATGACTACGTCGAGACCAATCAGCCACGTCGAGATTCCTCATTGAGGCGGGCCAGTCCCGCCATCGGCATAGATTCGTCGCCCTGTTGCACCATCCTGATCCGCCACGATGAATGTTCACTCATGGAGGCGGGCACAGGTCCCGCCTCTACATTACGTCGATAGATTCGCGGCATCCTGTTGCGTGCGTTGATCCGCCATACTAGGCTGTCCAACAACAAGATCGGAGGCACCCGTTGGAACCTCGTGGCGTAGATCAGAGCGAAACAACACTGGCGCAAGTGATGATGCCGTCCGACGCCAATTCACAGGGCAACGTTCATGGTGGGACGATCATGAAGCTGGTCGACACGGCGGGAGGCATCGCCGCGATTCGACACGCGCGACATCGAGTCGTCACGGTCATCATGGATTCTATGACGTTCCTCGAACCGGTCTACGTCGGCGATCTGGTGACAATTCATGCTCGCCTGACCTGGACGGGCCGCAGCAGCATGGAAGCTGAGGTTCGTGTCGAGGCGGAGAACGTCGCATCCGGCGTGGTCACCCACACCTCAACCGCCTATCTGGTCTACGTGGCATTGGACGACGACGGCAAGCCGTGTGCAGTTCCACGTCTCGAACTGACAACCGAAGAAGAACGTGCTCGCTGGCAGCAGGCGCAGGCACGGCGTGACTACCGGCTGGCGGCACGCCAGTAGCCACCGTTTATGCAGCAACTCAAATCCACCGAATCTATCCAAACACATGCCCGGTGCGGCGTTCTTTCACGGAATCTTCATGGACATCAGACAAATCGCCCAGTGAGCGCGTCCGCATGGCAAGAGGTAACGTGTACGATTCGGGTGGGAAACGTTGTCGCATCGCTTGAGGAGGCTGGATGCCGCGATTGCTCGTGCTCGATATCGATGGGACTTTGCTCGATCCGTCCGACATCGTAACGCCGGTGGTTCACGAGGCCATTGCCGCATCGCGCGCCTCCGGTGTCGAAGTGGCCCTCGCGACCGGCCGGCGGTTGCGATCGGTCAGACGGATCCTCGAGGAAGTCGCCATTCACCTGCCACTCGTCCTCTCCAATGGCGCGCTTGTTTGGAGCACCGAGCGCGAGGAAGCGATGAACCAGATCGCCTTCACGTCGGAACGACTCAGCGCCATCGTCGAGCAGGCCTTGCAACAAGATCTCGCTCCGGTGCTGCTGCTCGGGCCAGGGGGCGGCGAAAGAATTGTCGTCCCGGAGAACCCACCACAGCCGGTATTCGTCAAGGCATTCATCAATCAGCGCATGGGCGAGGTGACGTTCGTGCCATGGGACCAACTGGGGGGTGTCTCGGATGTCCTGACCGTCGACATATTTGGACCAGAAGATCAGCTGCGCGAGTTGACTGATGGGTTCGCCGAGCAGGGATTCTCAGTCTTCCACTCGGGGCCGCTCGGATGGGAGGCAGATCCACCGCATTGGGCCGCTAACATTCACATGCCAGGCGTCAGCAAAGCGTCGGGAGTCGCCTTACTCGCGGCCGATCTTGGTCTCACCATGCGAGACGTGATCGCCGTCGGAGATGGCGAGAATGACATGCCTCTGCTGGAGGCTGCCGGACTCGGTGTGGCCATGGGGAACGCCCCGGAGTACGTCCGTCTGCGCGCCGACGCAGTGGTTCGCGGTCATGACGAGGATGGCGTCGCCGAAGCAATCGAACGCTTCGTTCTCGGTCGAAAAGTGAGCTAACTCATCACTTCCAGTTCGGCCAATGAGGAGACGACCGAGTAGCCTTCCGGAGGAGCTCCGTTGCGCGCCACCACCACGCCTTGCATCCCCAGCCGTTCGGCGGCAACGATATTCTCGAGGGCGTCATCTACCAGCAGGACGGCTCCCGCGGGAAGCTCCATCTGTTCCAGAGCGACCTCGAAAATACGTGCGTCCGGCTTGCGACTGCCAACGTGGGCAGATATGGTCAGCACATCGAAAAAGTGCCGCACGCCGAGCAGTCGCAGCTGGCGATCGAGCGACGGCCAGCCATTCGAGATGACGCCAAGCTTGAACCCGGCGGACGCGAACCGTTCGAGCGCGGAGATCACATCGGGGAAGAGCTCGATATCGGGATGATGGACCATCTCATGCGCGATATCGCGGGCCATCGATTCGATCGGCCCGTGGGCTTCCAAACCTCGCAGGAGCCACTCAAAGTAACGCTGAAAGCGCTCGCATTCCTCCTCCTCGGTGTAAAGGAGATGGTCCTCCAGTAGATGGGTGAATGCTTGTTGATGAACCTGATCGAGGCGAGTCCAATTCAGCGCAAGATTCTCCTGGTCGGCGATAATCCTCCGGAATGCTTGGCCTGGCAACCATTCGCCCCCTATTGGGCCCATCAACGTATCGCCGGAATCAAACAGAATACCTTGAACGCCCTGAACACTGATCATTGTCGGTCCTCTTTACACGGTTGGTCACGCGCGCTGTAGTTGAACATCATGGGAGCCATCACAGCACCGAACAAATTCAACGCATGGGCATCGATCACCCACCCCGGAAGCCTACTTGAGAGAACCGGGGGACATCCAAGACGTTTAGCAGGTGGCGAACGACCGCCTTGGCGGATACGTCGCATTTAAGGGAAAGGTTGGGACCATAGTGATGCGTCGTAAGATCTCGGTCGTTGCATTAGCGTGGATCGCCCTCTTCGCCATCTCGCTCCTGCCAATTGGCCCATCAACTGCGCTCGCCGCCCGGGATACGTCGAATCCGCATGACTTTTTCGGCATCGTTGGGCAGGATCCGTGGTATCAGTACAACGCCGATCCAGCCAACTATCCAAACGACGTTAACCATACCTTCGATGAGAACATGCTGGCGGGCATGGCGAGCCTCGGCGCCGGATGGGTACGCATCGAGTTTCACGCCGAGTATGACCAAGCTAAGGGCCCCGGACGGATCGACTACGCGAAATTCGATTGGTTCATCGATACGCTCGCGCCGAAGTACGGCATTAAGGTGCTCGCCGTGCTGGGTACCGGTGTGCTCGGCGATTATGATCCGACCTATCAGTTCCAGCACATCAACGACACACCGTCGGCCGACGGAAGTAACTACTACAGCCAAGCGTACGAACAACGAGTGAAAGAGATTGTCGATCGTTACGGCGACCACGTCGCTGCCTATGAAATTCTCAACGAACCAAATGCGAGCGAGTTACTGGATCAGGAGACGAGCGGCCGCGTTCAAGAAGTCAACCCGGAGATCTATGGCAAGATCATCTCCGACGTTTACCGTATCAACAAACCCGCACATCCGAACGTCCAGTTCGTCGTCGGCAGTCTGCTGCATCGTGACGCCCAACTGAACGGCGGCCACTTTGCCTGGATGACTCAGGTCTATCAATCCTCCGCCGTGAAGGCCTACCTGAAAGAGTTTGGCCACACGCCGGACGATGCCGTGTCAATCCATCCCTACGGTCTTACGCCGAACGACGTTTTGACGGAGACCAAGACCTTGCATGATCTCCAGGTGACAAATAAGGACGCCGGTAGCGTCTGGATCACCGAAATTGGATTTCCAGCCCAGCCGCCGGATTGGAACAGTGACGGCATCATGGATCCCACCTCCAGCGAGCAGGAGCAGGCGAACTTCTTAGGACAGATCTATACGCTGTTGCGAGATCAAGCTCCCTGGGTCGACCGCGTTTTCTGGTTCAAGTACGAGGATTTCGGAGCCGCTGGAGTCTGGTCGAACTGGGGGCTCGTTCGCCTGCAGGAATCCTCTTTTCGGTATGGGCCGGACGCCACTCCGTGGCCACGCAAAGAGGCCTTCGCGGTATATCAGTCGCTCGCCAACCCGGGGGCGCTCCCGACTGCCGCGGTTTCTCAGCCGAGTGATGTTGGCCCACGTGTCCTCTATTTTCCGGAAACCGGGCATACGTTGCGAGATCCGTTCTTGAAGTACTGGGAAGATCATGGCGGACTGGCGCAATTCGGATATCCCAAGACAGAGGTTTTCTTCGTTCAGGGGCGCGCGGTCCAGTATTTCGAGCGGGCGCGATTCGAGTACTGGCCCGAATACACCGGCACGCCCTATGAGGTTCAGCTCGGGCTATTGGGGCGTTACGTCACCCAGGGCCGCAGCTTCCCGAAACAGCCGCCGCCAGCCACGCCCAATCCCGACCGAATCTACTTCCCGCAAACCGGTCAATACCTGTCCTTTGGCTTCAAGGACTATTGGCTAAAGAACGGCGGACTGGCGCTCTATGGTTACCCAATTAGTGGCGAAATCCAGGAGGTCAACCCGGCTGACGGCAAGACCTACACCGTTCAGTACTTCGAGCGGGCACGTTTTGAATGGCACCCGGAGAACAAAGGAACACCCTTCGAGGTGCAGCTTGGCCTACTTGGTAACCAGGTGCTGATCGGGAACGGATGGTACCGGTAAGGTCGGGAGGATCTTGTGTCCTCCCGCACTGACCTAATCGATCAAGCAGGCGAACCTCATGCTGGTTCCGTTTATCCGAGCACGTCGAGCGGCACGCTGGCGAGGGTCACGGCGCCGGCCGGGCCACCGTATTCGAGGTCGACGGCCGCCGAGCAGATGATATATGCGTCATCCTCCGATAGACCGCGTTCCTGAGTCAGGTAATCGAACATCAAGGCGATCGCCTGGCACCGGGAAGTTTCAAAATCAACGTCTTCTCCCAGCCCGATCGTGTACAGGCGGTCCGGCGCTTCGATGCGCGGCGTCTCCAGCTTCATGCCTTTACGGACCCCGAGACGTACCATCGCGGTCCCAGGACATTCGATCGAGACCGACGTTGCTTCGGCGCGGCCCATCGCCGCGTGAAGATCCCCAAGCGAGAACAATCCCCCTGACACCTGCACCGGAAAGAGGATCGTGTTTCCAGGCTTGACCTGCACCAGATCATAGTTCCCGCCCCAGGGAAAGGGCGGCCGCAACGTCGATGTCTCTCCCTCGGCTGGCGCCAGGCCTAGACAGCCGATCATCGGCTGGACCGGTAGCGACAGCCGCTCCGAGATAATAATGCGGCCGTCCACGATCGGAACCCGTCTGATCGTCGGCGGCGCTTCACGTTCACCCAGCAAACCAAAATGTGGGATGAAGGCATTCCAGCCCCAGGCGCCCGGCACGACATCGAGGATCTCGACGCTGACCGCGTCGCCCGGCTCAGCCCCTTCGATATAGACCGGACCGGTGACGGCGTTGATCGCCTTGATGTCGAGTGACTCGATCCAGCGGTCGCCAGCCGCGAGAAGTCGCTCAGACGGCTCAGGCGACGTCTCAAACTTGACGGTCTCGCCAGGTTTGATCCTCAGCACCGGCTCGGCATCCGGGCGAAATGCAAATGTCGTTCGTCCGGCCTGGATCTCGTGCACCTTGCACCTCCTGTTATTCAACGCCATGACCCATCGGAATTCATGGGCCGAGACTAGCATGGTCCACGAAGGACCGACAGCTACCAGAGTTTCGAATGCTGACGGACATGGTTACTTGAGATCCGGACGAGACTATCTTAAGGAGCGTTCCCTTCGAGCGATACCGGGACGATACCGAGTTCGGCGAGAAAGGAACGGGCTTGCTCAAACCCAGCGTCAACGTCCGACGGGGTGTGAGCATCGCTATTGACGGTGACCGGAATTCCCATTTCTTTGATGCGGCTCAGTATGGCGGCGGATGGATACGGCTCGCCAGGTCCTTTGCGCCAACCCGCCGTGTTGAGCTCGACGATTTGGCCCGAAGCCGCGATCGCCGCCAATGTCTCATCGACGGCCGAGAGATACCATGGTTCGTCGCCGGTGAAGAATGTATGCCCTGCGTTCCAGCGCTTGGTCCGATCCAGGTGACCAACGATTTTGACGCCCGGAATCGTCAGAACCTGACGCATACGATGATAGTAGTCGGCCGTCATCGCCGCAATATCGCCGTCATACTCCTCGCTCAGGATCTCACGGAATCCTTCCTCAGTGTCATCGAAGGAACGGGGCGGATTACGATGACCCAGGAAATGGACGGAGCCAACGAAATAGTCGAACCCAAGCGGGATGATGACGTCCTGCTGGTAGCGCGCGACTTCAGAGTTGGGAATGAAGTCGATCTCAGCACCCAAGAGGACCTTGATTCGATCGCGATATTGCTCCTGAAGGGCACGGACTTCGGTGACGTAATCGGTGAGCTTTTCCGGAGGGATGGTCCAATCGGTCTCGAAGGGGAGTGGCGCGTGACTTGAGATGCCGATCTCAGTCAGACCGGCCGCGATCGCCGCTTCGACCATATCAACGATCTGACCCTGACCATCACAATAGTGACTGTGGGTGTGATAGCTCGTTCGAATCGGCGAATTCATGTTGCGCTGTCCAATCGACTGCTCTCCACGTAAATCCGGCATCTCGACGATCCATTTGCCTGCTAATCCTACTGCCTCTCGTTGGACTGCGCCCGCCCGAATCATGGTTTACAGTGAAGATCACATCCGCCCACCTTCAGTCCGGTGCTACAATGGCCGGCAGAGAGGTCAGACCTGCTGATTGCATCAAACAGGTTCACAATTCGGTGATCGGCGAGATAGAGGGAGTTGGAACGCATGGCCGAGCAAGGCGAACCACAGCCGGGCAACCAGATCGTAAGCAGCAGCGGACATCAACCGGCGACGACAGGTAGCACGTCAACGAGCGCCGTGAGTGGTTTCCCATATGGCCTTGCCCTTCCAGCCAATACGACGATCATCAAAGCCGAGCACACCCTCGAGATTCAGGCCTTCGATCATATCGCGCTTCGGGTGGCCAATATTCGCGAGGCCGAAGATTTCTATCACGAGTTCCTTGAGATGGACGTTATTGCTCGTGCTCGTCGTTCGAGCGACGGCTGGGACGTTCTTCCAACCGACTTCGAGTGGGCTGAAGGATTGCGCACTGGCCAGTACCCTGAGCTGGTCGTGCTGCGTAACGGACCGATCAGCCTGTTCTTGGTAAATGTCGGGCGCGGAACGGTATTGAACGAACCACGGCTGGCGCACATTGGGCTTCAGGTCTCCAGCGAGACACTGTCGACGCTGCGCGGCATCGTTCTCATCCGCTCGTACCCGGTGATTCAAGACGACATTCATGCCTTCCGATTCCGCGATCCGTACGGAATGACCTGGCATCTCACGGATACCGGCACGCAGCATCTCTGAGAATGGAATTCCGAGAGCGCTCATTCAATGAACGGGGCCACGATGATCGATGCCTATCACGAGCTACTCGACGACCTCTCCCATACGACGACCAAGATTCAAGAGATGACCGAGAAATATGGCGACAATCTCCCGGTTGGAACGGCCGACGACTGGGGCCCGCCGCAGATCGTGTCTCACTTGATCGATGTCGAGAAGCTATACCGAGGTCGCATTCAGTTGATTCTCTCCCAGCAAACGCCCTACCTCAAGTCGTGGGAACCTTCGGTCGGCTCTGATGGAATCGCTCGCGAGCTGAGACCCCAACTCGAAGCGTTTGCCAACGAGCGAGGCGAGACGATTTCGCTGCTCATGAACCTGCCGCTCAAAGGGTGGGAGCGAACGGGAATTCACGACGAATATGGCGAACTGAGTGTCGAGGATATTGTCGAGAGCCTGATCAACCACGACGAAGCGCATCTGTCACAGATGGAAGCGTCCCTGAGCGAGTAGGCTTTCGGGCATAATTCCGCACATAAGAGGAGCCGCCGAGTGTGGGGACCCTCAGCGGCTTAACGAGGAAAGTGGGGAGGTACGCCGGTCGATTTGCTTGACCCAAAGCTCAACCGGCACTCCCCACATTAGCACGCATGTTCTATTAAGTCAACCCCTTTGACCCGCGTTTACCCGCGAACCTACGCGAGAATCCTTAACTCGCCGGAGCACCGGCACGCACCAAAGCCAACGTTTCCTCAAGCGTATCGTTGGGCGTTATCGAGCGCACCACTAATTCATCGAGCACGCCATTCCAATGCTCCAGTCCGTGCTTGATGTCATCCGCGACGTTGCCCGTGATACCGGTCTCGACCGGCGCTACGCCCATACGCGCGAAGTGGTCCGCGTACTGCGGAATTCCACCGTAACGATTCGCTTCCTGTGTAAACCTGGCTGCGCCTGCCTCGCCAAGCGAAACACGCACGTAAGAGGCAAGGACCGGCACATCACGACTCGCGTTGCGAGCGCCCTCGCGAACCCACTCGTTTGCCGTGTTGGCAAACTCTGGCGTGAGCCAGTTGAAGAGCACCCCATCCGACATTTCGCCGGCCAGCCGAGACATGCGCGGCCCCAGTGCTGAGATGAAGACCGTCGTGTTCGCGTCCCGATTTAGCATGTCGAGCCCATCTCGGACACGCCTCATAGCACCCGTCCCTCCGGCACCACTGCCGACTCCAAGCCACAGCCGATCGAGCGGCAAACGCACGGCATCTCCCTGTGAGCCGTCCATGGCCCTGAGCTGCCGCACGATCTGATCGGCCGGCCGCCGAGAGAGCGGGATTACGCCAACGCCCAATTTGATCGACGTCGTGACTGACGCCGCCTCAGCAAGCGCTTCGAGCCCGTCCCCGTTCGGTGTATCGTTGACCCAGAAAGAATGATAACCGAGCGATTCGGCCAGCTGAGCAGCAGCACGAATAACCTCCGGCGAGATAGCCGCCGCCACCCCAAAACCTCGTCGTGAATCTGACAACGCATCCTCCAGTTCCAGATGTTGCTTCATAAATGTGACACAAGGTCGATACTACGTTCGATGGTCAAGGCAACCGAGCGCCGGTGTCAAGAGCTTAATTCGCGGTTAGACTGATCCTGGTCGAGTGACAACCGGATCGCGACGAGGAAAGGAGCCAAGGTCAATGTCCGATACTGAGTCGCCGCGAACTTTGTCTGGACAACGACTTCGCCTCGTTACGCTGGGACCCGAACACTTCGCGGCGGTCCTTCGCTGGCGTTCTGATCCGGAGGTCACCCGCTATTGGATCACCAAAGACATCCCGGACGATGCCATGATCCGCGAGTGGTATGAACAAAATATCGCTGACGGCGCATTGGTCTGGACGGCGCTGCACCAGGATAGTCCGATCGGGTACGTTACGCTGTTTGATATCGATCCAGTGAACCGGAAGGCGGAACTGGCGCTGATGATCGGCGAGCGGAATGCTTGGGGCCATGGATTCGCCAAGGAGATGCTACGTATCTTGTTGGGCCATGCCCTGGCCCCTGCCCAACTCGGGGGACTTGGGCTCAACAAAATCTATTTGTCGGTCTTTGCAGAGAATGTCGCGGCGCGTCGGGCGTATGCTTCCTGTGGTTTCCGTGAAGAAGGTGTGTTGCGAGAGGATATGTACCGAGACGGCGCCTGGCACGATCAGATTCTAATGAGCGTATTGGCCCGAGAATTCGATCGTACGACGAGCAACGAAGAAGGAGACAGCCGATGATTCTGGCTATTGTCACGTTTCGCTACAAAGATGACTTCGACCCCGAGAAAATAGACCAGACGGGGCGGTCTCGACGCGATTTCTATGTCGGCCGGGAAGGTCTGCGCCAGAAATTCTACTGGGTTGACAAGGACCGGAAGGAAGCGGGCGGCATTTACGCATGGGACTCGCGTGAGGCAGCGGAGAATGTCTACACCCAGGAATGGAAAACTCGGGCCGAGCAATCATTTGGCGCCCGACCCGAGATTCGTTTCGTAGAGGTGACTGATGTAATTGCGAACAGCCCGATCGATCTTTGAGCGACCCAGACAGTCAGCGCGGATGAGCTAGAAAGCTCTCGTTACCGTGCCATGTCCAGAAGATCGCACTACGCTGCGAGCCGGTGCTGTCTCCGGACGATGCAGATACACGATGCGCTGGCTGCAGATGTCGAGCACGATCGCTTCATAAGCGAAGAAGATCGCCATCGCCGCGAAGTTCGGCACCGTAAGAAACAGGATGACGCAGACTCCGACGCTACTCACGGCGGCTAACACGTAGACGGCTACTCGCATCACGACGAGATGCCCGTGACTTCCGCTGAAGCTGAACAGGTATGGCCGCTCGAGACGTGCAAAGAGACGAGAAATGGCAAGTCCAGACGTCGCCACAAACAATGCGATGATCAGGATTGCGTCCAGTTGTAGAGCCACCATGATTACCTCTTTCTCCCTAACCCGTTGTTGCGCTGACCATATTGTCGTTGATGGGCCGTGTCGCCGCAGTCCCCAGCAGTCCCTATTGGCGTAGTCTCGAGGTACCCGGATGCCGCATACAATTGATCGGAGAAGTAGCCAGTTCATCCCGAACCCGAATACGTCTGTACCGGGCCCTGGGGACTTCTTGCCTGCGCGGGGGCCTGTTGGCGTTCAGCAGGTCGGTTATGATGTTTGAATCCGGCGCCGGTCGTCATCTCGGCAGTCTCCGGTAAGCAGGGCAGAAATAAGACTCTCGCTCAAAATCGTCCTTATTCTTCACCGCGAACGAGGGGCCGTGACCGTGAGCTCCAGCAACAGATGAGCGCTGTAGGACTGGTCCGTCGTCGTGCCGGCAAACTTTTCTTCGGCTGGTGGGTCGTGGCGGCGGGAGCGCTGATCCAGGCGCTCATCAGCGGGCTCTTTTCCCAGGCCTATGGCGCCTATGTGGTACTTCTTCAGGAGCAGTTCGGCTGGAGCAAAACCGCGTTTTCGGTCGCCTTCTCTCTCCAACCCGCACAGAACGGACTGCTCGGCCCGCTCCAGGGCTGGATGCTCGATCGGTTCGGACCGCGCTCGGTGGTTCGGGCAGGCATCCTTTTTCTCGGGTCCGGTTTCATGCTCTTCAGCCGCATCCACAGCCTGCCGATGTTCTACGTGAGCTTCTTTGTGATCTCGATCGGCGCAACATTCGCCGGGTTCTTCTCGATCGCACATAGTGTCGTCAACTGGTTCGAGCGTAAGCGCGCCACGGCGATGGGAATGGTACAGCTCGGAATGGGAATCGGCGGCCTGGCCGTTCCGGCCGTTGCCTGGGCGTTAACGAGCTACGGATGGCGCTCGATCGCCTTCTCATCGGGGCTGCTCTTCATTGTCGCCGGATTGCCACTGACGCGGCTAATTCGACATCGTCCGGAAGCGTATGGCTACCTGCCCGATGGGGCCCAAGCCTTGACGTCCTCTCCTTCAGCTACCGATTCCAGCCGGCCAGCGACGATGCAAGTCGAGTTCACCGCTCGTCAGGCCCTGGCAACGCCGGCGTTCTGGTTCATCTCGCTCGGCCACGGCACAGCGATGCTGGTCGTCTCAGCGCTCACGGTTCATCTCATCCCGGACCTGACCGAAAGTCTTGGCTTCTCGCTCAGTGGTGCCGCTGCGGTGGTGTCGTTACTGACCGGCACAATGATGGTGGGCACACTGCTCGGTGGCTATCTCGGCGATCATTTCAGCAAACGAATCGTCGCAGCGGTGGCGATGTTCGGGCACTCGTCGGCATTGTTGGCACTGGCGTGGGCGCACTCCATTGCGCCAGTCATCTTCTTCGCCGTTATGCAAGGAATCGCTCACGGGACTCGAGGCGTTCTGATGCAGCCGATGCGCGCCGACTACTTTGGGCGGCAGGCGTTTGGAAAGGTTGTCGGGTTCTCGAACCTGATCGTCATGTGGGGCATGATCGGCGGACCTGTCTTCGCTGGGGTGATGGCCGACCGCTTGGGGAGCTACCGACTGGGGTTCACCGTACTAGCGGTCCTTGCGGCGTTCGGTTCGGTCTTCTTCATCCTGGCACGCAAGCCAGAACCACCAGATCCGAGCGAACGACGGCGAAGACGACGGATGTTGAATGCGAGAGCACCGGCGAAGAGCTAAGCACGGTTCAATCAGTCCGGGCTGCCGTTTCCTCGACCGGTCGTTCGTTGCTCATCGTCTCCTCCCCAGGCTCGCGTTCTCGATCCTGTTCTTCATCTTGCTGGGCATCGTCTTCGTCAGGAGCCGACTCGCCGATCTGAACCAATTCGGCGTCTACCTCTTCAAGCAGATCGTACATCGCCTCGGCCGAAAGCTGTCCCTGACGGCGTAATTCGAGGAGTGCTGACCGCTGGGTGAGCAATGCCCGCCGTCTGGTCTCTCGGATCTGCTGTCTGCGGAAGAATCCTGGTTGGACCTCGAGCGATTCAAGATCCTCCTGCTCTCTCCGTATCGCCAGCTCATACTCGTCTCGGATATCGGAGATAACGCCAGGCAAAAGGCTGCCACGCTGCTGCTCCTGGTGAAGGATATTCAGCGCCCGATTGAGCGCGAATAGACGGGCCTGATGCCGCTCATACTCTCGCTGCTGTGGTCGTCCGAGACCGAGCCGATTCAGGAGAGACTGCATGGTTATCCCCTGCAGGAGGAGTGATACGAGCACAACGCCAAACGCCATCAACTGAATCCACTCTCGGTCGGCAAGATTGAACGGAAGACTCAGCGCGAGCGCCAGGGCAACGGCGCCACGGAGTCCGCCCCAGGAGACCACCGGAATCCAATTCCATGGCATCTCCAGGTGCATCAGCGTCAATACGCCATTCGCCAATCCGACGATCGCCGTGCGACTCACCAGCACGGCGACCATGACAAGCCCAACCGCCGGCAAATTCTGCAGTAACTGTGGAACGGCAATACGCATTCCAACCAGTAAGAAGATCATCGAGTTACCAAGGAATCCGATGTATTCCCAGAACGATCCGAGAGTGACACGCGTTGTCGGAGACATGAAAGAATCTCTGGCTCGACCGATCACCAGCCCAGCAACGACCACGCCGATGACACCACTAAAATGCAATTGCTCAGCAACCAGGAACGAGCCGAAGGCAACGACCGTTGTTATGGTGATCTCGATAAGGTGATCGTCAATTCGTCGCAGCAGTGACATCGCTAACGTGGCGACAAAGAGACCGGCCAGTCCACCACCCGCGGAGACTTTCAAGAACTCGATGAAGCCATTCAAGACGCTGTCTGAATTTGCTGGGGTCGAGCTCGTGGCGATTTCCAACACGACTCCGAAGAGAACGATGGCCACTCCATCGTTGAACAGGCTCTCACCCTCGACGATTGTGGCAAGCCGCTGGGGAGCACCCAGCTTGCTGAAGATCGCTAGCACCGAAATCGGATCCGTCGCCGCGATAAGTGCACCGAACACAAGCGCTGTCTCGAAGGAGCGACCCAGCCCTAGGTTGAGCATTCCGGCGATCAAGAATGCGCCAATTACCACGCCCGGTATCGCGAGGAGCAGGACCGCTGTGAGGTTTTCCATTAGCG
This sequence comes from uncultured Chloroflexia bacterium, assembly GCA_963785465.1. Taxonomy (GTDB): domain Bacteria; phylum Chloroflexota; class Chloroflexia; order Thermomicrobiales; family Thermomicrobiaceae; genus CALAGB01. Next base: position 100,781 of record CAWAVM010000004.1, read on the forward strand.
AATCGAATTCGAGATTAAAGCTCGCCTCGAACAGCAACGGCGGCAGGAAGACGAACAGGATAACCTCGCGGGTCAGTTGAAAAGTCGGGAAGGTCAAATCTGGCGCAACCCACCGAAGTGAGCCAAGCAGCAAACCCATGACGACAAGGGCGATGGTGTAGGGAAGATTAACCCGCCGTACGACGACGGCAACCGACACCACGACCAGAAGTGAAAGGATAATGGCGCTCTCGACGGCCAAGTCGATCCTCAAATCATCGTGAACGTTTACCTGGCGGCGAACTTCACCGGGTAGGCAGGGGCCCTCAGCGGCTGTGCACCAGATTCCTCATATCAGATTACCGCAAAATGATCCTCGCTGCCCGGTTAGGGCGGCGGCAGACGCGTGAGTTCGGAGTGTTCTGAACACGTTCTCTTCAACGTATGGCGACCGATCGGGAACGTGGCGACAGTCGCCAGTTTTGGAGGTCGTCGATCTGGCTGGCAATATTGTGCGGCCGCCGTTACGTACGCCTTTGCACAAGAGATGATTAGAGATCTGTGACGAATAAAGCAATGGCATGCGATCGACGAAACGACCGCATGCCGTGCTCGAAGCTTTACGTTGATGCGCCCCTAGTTTGCCAGCGCGTTCAGGTAGGCACAGTACGCGCGTCGCGCCATCTTGAACGCCTGCAATTGCATCGACTCGTTCGGCGCGTGGACGCGTGAGTCGGGCATACCGAACGCGTAGAAGATCATGTCGGCCCCGAGCTCCTGTTGGAAAATCTCGGCCACCGGCACGGTGCCGCCCGTTCGAACGTAGAGCGGATCACGATCGTAGAGATCACCAAGGACGTTTACGGCTGTCTTGAGTGCCGGGTTCTCTTTACTGATCGAGAACGGCCGGGCCGAACCCGCGAAGCGTTGCATCGAAACCTTGGCCGTGGCCGGGCAATGCTTCTGCAGATGCTTCTCGATCAGGTCCAGGATCTCCTCAGGGTTCTGATCGGGCACCAAACGACAGGTGACTTTCACGTGCGCTTCGCAGGGAGTGACCGTCTTAGTCCCTGCACCCTGGAAGCCGCCCCAGAAGCCGTTGAGGTCGAGCGTCGGTCGCGCCCATGCACGTTCCAACGGTGAATAGCCCTTTTCGCCCCAGAGTGCGGGAGCATTGACCGATGCACGGTAGGCTTCCTCGTCGAAAGGAACCTCCGCGATGTCGGCGCGCTCCTGCGGCGTTAAATCCTTGACCTTGTCGTAGAAACCCTCGACGGCAACCCGGCCGTCTGACGTATGGAAGGTCGCGGCGAGCTGAACCAGGTGCTGCACCGCGTTCGGCATAGCGGCCCCGAACATACCGGAGTGCATGTCGGTATCGGCGGTGCGCAGATCGACCTGGCACGCCGCCAGGCCCTTGCTCGACATGGTCAGCGACGGCGTATCCGGGCCGAACATATCGCCATCGGCCGAGATCACCCAATCGCAGGCCAACCGATCCCGGTGTTCGTGGACGAATGTTGGAAGGCTCGGGCTTCCGATTTCCTCTTCACCTTCGAAGAAGAACTTTAGATTAATCTTCGGTCCGCCTTGAGTCGCCGCCAGCGCCTTCATGGCGTTGATAGTTGCGAAGGCGTTCCCTTTATCGTCGGCTGAGCCACGCGCGAATAGCTTGCCGTCGCGCACGGTCGGCTCAAACGGAGGAGACTCCCAGAGATCGAGCGGGTCTGGCGGCTGAACGTCATAGTGACCGTAAATCATCGCGGTCGGCTGCTCGTCATCGATGTGCCAGTTGCCAAAGATAATCGGGTTGCGCCCGGTCGGTAACAGCTCGACCTCGGGCACACCGGCATCACGAAGCTTACCGGCCATCCATTCGGCCGCACTGCGCACATCGGCATCGTGCTGAGGCAACGCGCTCACGCTTGGAATGCGCAGAAACTCCTTGAGGGCTTCGAGATCGGATGCCTCCGTCTCGTCTAAATATGCTTCCCAGACCTCGGCCATGGTGTTGAACCTCCCATAAAAAGACTATTCGGCGGAAAGTACTCCCGCTTCGACCAAATTCTTGCGCAGCTGCTGCATCTCGGCGTTGTTGAGAGCGGGAATCGGCCAGGCCATGTACGGCTCGCACAAACCCTTGAGCGCGAACTGCGCCTTATAGGCACCCGGAAAGACACCGACACGGCAGGCGCCAACAGCATCCGCGATCTTGTGCTGTAGCGCGATCGCCTTCGCGCGGTCGCCGCTCATCGCCGCGCGATAGACCGCCACGACGACGTCCGGCACGATGTTGACCCCGGCACCGATGATGCCGTGGCCGCCGACAAAGATAGAGGCAGCCAGCATAGCGTCCGAGCCGGTCAGAACGGTGAATCCCGGAGCATTCTCGGCCAACCGGGCAACCTCGGTGAAATAGCCGAATTCGCCACTGCTGTCCTTGATGCCCATGATGTTCTCATGCTCGATTAGCCGAGCGACCGCCGCAACCGAAATCTGCACCTTGGTGATGCGCGGAATGTTGTAGAGAATGATTGGAACCGGACTCGCCTCGGCGACCCGCTCGTAATAGGTGATGACGCCCTCGTCGTTTAGCGGGTAGTAGAAAGGCGGCGGCACGAGCGCGCCTTTGGCTCCCATGCCGTCGATCGACTTCAGGTCCGCGATGACGTCAGCCGTCACCGAGCCGGCCGCACCGGTGAAGATGGTTCCCCGGTCACCACCGCACTCCAGTGCCACGGAGAGCGCCTCTTTGCGCTGCTCGCGCCGGAGCGCCGAGCACTCGCCCGTCGACCCAAGAATCGAGAGTCCGTCGACCCCGTTATCAAATAGATAGCCGACCACGCGCTTTATCCCGGCATGATCGATCTCACGCTCTTCGGTGAGCGGCGTGGACATCGCTGGATAGACGCCCGGATACCGACTATTAGCCTGTGCCATGGTTCCTCCCTCTCTATCGCTGCCCGTCTCAAATAGCGGTGAATTTCATCCGCGGTCGCCGTCCCAGGCAATCGAAAAAGGCCCGCCCGTTGTATCCCGACGTTGACGTATTCCGATCTGCTAGCGGGCTCTCAACCCCTTTCGCCCGGACGAATCTCACCTGGCGGCATCCTAGCATAGCCATTGACTCTGCGGTGTTCACAGGCGGCATGTACAATCATCCGAGCGATGGCAAGCGCATTCTCGGGCGCAGGAAAGGGATCGGCAGAATGGTGGAAGAGCAAGCTGAACATCAGATGACCGAAGAGGCCAAGCCGGCACTTTCACAGGCCGCGCGGCGCGAACGGCTCGCCGAACTCGCCGGAGCTATCGGCGAGAACGCCGTAGTTGAGGGCGACAAACTCATCGTCGAAACAGGCGAAACCGTTGCGATCTACTTCTACGTCCAGCCCGATGGTTCGTTCATGCTGACCAGATGGATGACAACGTCGAACCCGAACGGCCATCCGCGCTGGCGCGATGCCGCCGAAATGATCCTGAACCCAGGCGAATCGATCTACACATCGGCGCTCGGAGGTGGATTCCTCGTCGAGATCGAACGTGAGATCGCCACGATCCAGGATGCGGTCGCGCTCAGCCGGGATAACGCCATCGCGGAGCGGGTCCAGCAGATCGCAGCCGAGTTCCCTGAAGCGGTCGCGCTCCTCGAGCCGGAAGAGGTGCCCGACTACCTGCTGACAAAACAGGATCCCGCGTAAGCGAAGTCAGGTCTCATGAGTTAACGGACTGGCTAACCAATCCTGGCCCGATTTCAGCCACGCTCCCAACCCCAACCTGAACCATCGCGTTGGCGATCTCTTCACGCAGCAACTGCAAGGCTAGACGCACCCCGGCTTCGCCGTCGACTGCCAGCCCCCACAGCGCCGGTCTGCCGATCAGCACTGCCGATGCCCCCAACGCGAGCGATTTCTGCAGTTCGGCTGCGTCCAGCATCTCTGGTCCCAATCGCAACTACGGCATGCCGCCCTGCAGGATCGTGGCCAGCCTCGAGAGGTCTTACTTTCGTGGCACCAAATTCTAGAACGACGACTCGGATGCGAGATAGGCTTCAGCCTTAGAAAGACACCCTGCGAAATACAGTGCGAAAGTAGACGCATCAGAAGATCTTAAATTCTCCTCAATCACAAAGTGTGCGCCTATTGCACCCTCTGATACTTGTTGTCGGACCAAGAACTCTAGAGCGTTCAAAACCGTCCCGGAGCAGGGGAGGCCCAAACGCATTATTTCGGTCAGAGATTCAGCAAGATCGACGAGGTCATATTGACGGGCTGCATGAATGAGACCCATATCTGCTATTACGATGGCCAGTTCATCGTTGGTCATTGGCGCGTTAATTGCCGCCCGTTCCCACTGGGTGGGCGCAGGAGATACCTGCCTAGCAAAAGCAACGGCTCGATTCTGTATGATGTCTAGCCAACTGGCCTTGTCTAAATCGATATGTAAGACAGCGCCGTGCTCATTCGTCTCTTCCCCGTTAGACTCTAATCGCATCACGTCACTAGTTTCAGATTCTGCTTTTGTTTCAGATGAATCGAGCCCCAATGACATCCACTCTGGAAGGTATCTACCGGTCGCCCTGTGCACCGCGACCCGACACTTTTCAGCCACGTCAGACGTGACGGCGTCTTTAGTTGGCGCCGTCCAACCCAGCGGTGCCTCGCTTCGTTCCGGATATTGAAGGAGAACACTGCACAGAATCCCTCCAACATAATTCGTATGGTACAAGTGCCTAAACGCGTATGCGGAAGCGTCCAGTCCCGAAAGCGCGGAATAGACATTCGCTTCAAAACTCGGTCCTGGAAGAAAACCCAGTTCATCCCATGTGCTATTCAAAACATGCCAGGCAAATCGGGCGTAAGGTGACCATGGACAACGTAAAACAGCCGCCGCAATAATTAGTTCACCTAAGAGATCAAGGTCCTCGCTCATCAAGGTCCAAGCCAAACCAGCATCGACCATCGCCGACACACGAGAACTGTAGAGCGAATTCGGCGGGAGAACGCCGAAGTCCGTCTCATACATCAACGCATGTGTTAGTGCATACGCGTCATCACGCGTCATGGAAATCGGATGCGCTTTGGTGCTAAGTATTGAATGCGGTAGTAGGTCGCTAAAATCAAGGCATAGAGACGGATCAACTAGCCGCTTGACCCAACGATAGTCCATCACTCGGAACGGTAGTCGCTCGATTGCTTCTGCCTGTCCGCTGGACATAGCGCGTTGAAGCAAGAACTCAAACTGATCGTCTGGAAAATTGAGAGACGTGAGGGCAATGTGTGATATTCCGAGCGATGACGCAGTTTGGGGAAATCTCATCAAGAGTACCTTCGTCCGCTCGCTACGGGCAAGCGGGCACAGACGTGCTGCAAGATCTTCTATTGCGCCCCGAAGTTTCGAGGGAAGCTGCGGCACCCGCGACGCCAATAAGATGAATAGAGACGACTCAATTACAATCTTGTCGACAAGTCGAACAAACGACCCATCATCCTCATTCCACAGATCAGAGTGTCTTTCGAGTCGGTCAATGTTGGTTTTGGCAAAATTAACGACTTGTTCTAAGCGAGTCAGTAAACCGGCGTGTGAGAGTGCCGGTGCCAGATCGGCGAGACTAGGCGGCCGCGTTGTCATATCACTGTGCCAAATTCCTCATGTTGCAGTAGGAACAGAACCAGCCTGCCGGGATCACTCATGGCTAAAGCAATCGCTTCGCCTTCATCGATGGAGACCCACGGACTCCACGAATCGATCGCTCGTTGCGGATTCGCTCCCACTAACAGGATGTGGCTAGGACTCAAAGGTACGTCACCAGACTTTAGAAAAATCTCCACAAGCTCTGGTGGATGAGGGGATTGACCGGCCGGTGGCCGAACAACGATGTCGCATACAACATGCTGGCCCGAAAACGCCTCTATTATGCCGAGATCGACGGAGACCCACTTCGCCACATCAGGTCGCGTGACCAATTGCACGGACAAAGACCCGTCGCGGTAAACAGTTGCAACCCGGCACGTGAGTTGGGCGCCCCCTTCGTGAGCAATCGAAATTGAGACCGCGGAATCCCACGTGACGTGACTATGAGCTCGACTCGGGAAATACCAATATAGTGGGATAGATTGTGACGAATCGTGACCGACTTGTGGTAGACCCAACACTGGATAGAGTGCAGTCACAAGACGTGAGCCGCTGTCCGCTCCCGCCATGATCATGCCGAGCGATTGATGAACTGCGCCTCCCAAATAAGAATAGACGCAATCGACGCTCGCCAGACGCTCGTACTGCCGAACATCTTCACAAATGACCTCCGCGTTTGACAGACCGAGCGTTCTGATCCGAGATTTGGCGCCTTCAGCGATGTGAGAATCAACCTCAATACCAAGACACGATCGCATCGGATCAGCAGAAGCGGCGGCAACGAGAACATCGCCGTAACCACATCCTGCATCAATGAACGAACGGACTCCCCACTCATCGAGGAGGTCGATCAGCCGGGCAATAACATCAGGCGGTGTTCCCAGATTTGGCGTGAACAGGGGCAAGAACTTAGCCTACTACTCAGGGCTGCGCGATAGTCCCGCGAATATTGCGTGCCACGTTCGCAGCCTCCGAAATTGCACTTGGTCTTCCCTTGGTGACCAACACGTAATCACTCCAAGCGACAGCGTTGTCGGCAACTGGGGAGTTAGGATTGGTAAGACCAATCGCCGTTGGTTTCAATAGAGTCCGAAGTGGGGTGTCGAGGTTGATGATTCCGTGCTGGTGCAGCTCTTCCGCCAGCTTTTGAACATCGACCGAACCAGACATATTTCACCTCCCGTTCGGCGTGGTGCTAGTTTGAATCTGAATTTTTCCTGGGATTACCACCTGATGTTCACACATCATAGCATCGGGCCATTATTACGTCAATGGCTCGGTATTCGAGTGACTGATTCAGAGAAAATGGTGGAATTTGAGACGTGATCGTCAGATCTGGACGAAGCGATACTAGAAGGTAGTGAAGACAGTGGCGGGGTCCAGCAAATCGCAGCCGAGTTCCCTGAAGCGGTCGCGCTCCTCGAGCCGGAAGACGTGCCCGACTACCTGCTGACAAAACAGGATCCCGCGTAAGCGAAGTCAGGTCTCATCGAGTTAATGGACTGGCTAACCAGTCCTGGCCCGATTTCAGCCACGCTCCCAACCCCAACCTGAACCATCGCGTTGGCGATCTCTTCACGCAGCAACTGCAAGGCTAGACGCACCCCGGCTTCGCCGTCGACTGCCAGACCCCACAGCGCCGGTCTGCCGATCAGCACTGCCGATGCCCCCAACGCGAGCGCCTTCAGCACGTCGGTGCCCCGGCGGATACCACCATCCAGCAAGACCTCGATCCGGCCATCGGTCGCCGCGACAACCTCCGGGAGCACGTCGATCGTCGCCGACGCTCCGTCAACCTGACGTCCACCGTGGTTGGAGACTATGATCGCGTCGACTCCATGTTCAGCTGCCAGTGATGCATCCTCCCCGGTCATGATTCCTTTCAGAATGATCGGGAGTGACGTGGCCGATCTGATCCGGGAGAGGTCGGCCCAGGCAAGGGACAGCGGTGACAGGCTACTGAGGTAGTCGTGTCGTGTTGCCGGATCGGCGAGTTGCCTATCGTCCAGACCAACGCCCATCAGCACCGGGGTCTCGACTTCAGGCGGGATCGTGAACCGATTCCGCAGGTTCCGCTCACGCCGTGCGCCGCGCAATGTATCAACGGTGATCACGAGAGCCCGGCAGCTGGACGCCTCCGCTTTCTGAATGATTCGCGTGATGATCGGCTGGTCACCATAGGGGTAGAGCTGGAACCAGAGTCGATCGGGCGCCAGTGCTACAAGATCGGGCAGGTCGACCTGGCTCTCGGTCCCGATGACGGCGATCGTCTCCTCAGCGGCGACGGCACGAGCCATCGCCCGCTCGGCGTCTTCGTGCACGATACGTTGAGGCGTGGTGGGCGCCAGCAACACTGGAAACGACACCTGCTGCCCGAGAACACGCGTCGACAGGTCCGGATCACGCACGCCGGTGAGTACCCGCGGACGTAGTCTGACTCGCTGGAATGCCCGACGATTCTCGGCAATCGTCAGCTCATCTTCGGCGCCGCCCGCGACATAGTCCCACACCGAACGCGGTAATCGCTCCTGGGCTAGGTGCTCCAGATCGAACAGATTGATCACGTCGACTGCGTCGCGCATCGCTCGGTCCCAATCGCAACTACGGCATGCCACCCTGCAGGATGGTAGTCAGCTTCGACATGTCGATGTTGCCGCCCGAGACGATGCAGACGACTTTGCCGCGTGCCAGCCTTGCCGGACAATGCGGCGGCGACCGGTGCTGCTCCCGCACCTTCTGCAATGACGCGATTCCGTTCGGCCAGCAGCCGAATCGCGGCAGCAATTTCTTCGAGCTCGACGACGAGCGATCCGTCAAGCATTCGGCTGACAAGCGGCCACATCTCGGCCAGTACTCTGGGACCACCCATACCGTCGACGAAGGTCGCCTTGTAGTCGATCTCGGTCGGTTCACCGGCCGCGAACGAGGCTGCCACCGGCGCGGCGGTCGAGACCTCACACGCGTAAAGCTTGGTATCAGGCTTGAGGGACCGAATGGCTGAGGCGATGCCACTGCTCAAGCCACCGCCACCATAGGGGATGACGACTGCATCAACATCAGGCAGATCCTCCAGGATCTCCAGACCAATCGTCCCGTTGCCTGCCATCACTGGAGGGTCGCTCACCGGATGGACAAAGAGTCCCGTCATTCCCTCGAACTCACGTGTCGAGAGGATGCGGAACCAGGAATCGAACGGTGTCTTGACGACATCGGCGCCAAGCCGCTTGATCGCGGCCAGCTTGGTTTCGGGCGCGTGATCCGGCGCGACAACGGTGCACTTGACCCCGAGCCTGCGCGCATACCAGGCGACGCCCTGCGCCATGTTGCCGGCGCTCGCGGTCCAGACACCCTGCTCCAACTGCTCACGCGGCGCTGAAAGCATGGCGTTACCGGCCCCACGAAGCTTGAAAGAGCCTATCGGCTGCAAGTTCTCCAGCTTCAGGTAGATCTCCGCTGGACTTTCTTCAAAATTCAGCTTCACCAGTGGAATCCGCAGCACCGCGTCCTTGATTCGCTCCCGCGCGGCACGAATATCTTCGACCGCGACCGGCTCGGCGCTAATCGTCATCAGTTCCATCCCTTCCAGTCAACCTGCCTCACGCTCGTCTTTCCATGCAATAGCTCACCGCTCAAACTGCGATCTCCACTTCAGCCTCGATCTCGACCGGCAGGCCGAACGGAAGCTCCGCCATACCGACCGCCGACCGCGCATGCTTACCGGTCTCCGGCCCGTACAGCAGCAGGATCAATTCGGAAAATCCGTTGATGACGGCCGGTTGCCTATTGAATCCGGGGGCCGAGTTGACCATGCCGAGAACCTTTAGCCAGGCCGTTACGCGATCGAGATCTCCCAGCTCACGTTTGAGGCTGCCAAGAATCGAGAGTCCAGTCAACCGCGCCGACTCGTACGCCTGTTCCAGACTTAGATCCGCCCCCACTTTGCCGAACGGCCCAGCCAGCGACCCGTCGGCCAACTGCGGACCGTGGCCCGACACAAACAAGCGGGCACCGTGGACGCGAACCCAGGGGAAGGGAAGATGAACTCCTGGCGGAACCTTGGCTGGCTCCGGCAATACCAGACCGAGTGCTTCGAGCTTCGCTTCTATCCGCATGACCTCTCCTCAATTCGACGACGACCAACCTTGGGCCACGTGGTCTAATCTTAATTCAACCGATCGGCCGAGACTGATGGGCTCGGCCAGTGACGTATATTGTGCTGGCGAAACCCGTCAATCACGAGAAGCGCAACGCTGATATTGACCTATACTGGCAGAGCACTACTATTACGAATATAGTAGGTGGCATCACGAACATTCTGACACAAAGCCTTTGCCGGGTTGTGTTCGGGAAAGGGCGGCTTGTCCAATGACCGGTTCCGACGTTAACTTCAGCCAGCCATTTCATCTCGTAGTCGTCGGATCCTCCGCGGGAGGTATCGAGGCGCTCGCGACACTCGTCTCCTCGCTGCCAACCGATTTCGCCGCCCCGGTCATCATCGCGCAGCATCTCGACCCAGCACACCCGAGCCGGCTCGGCGAGATCCTGTCACGATATAGCCCTCTTCCGGTTCGAACCATCGTGGACCAGGAGCAACTGCGGCCCGGCATCGTCTATGTCGTGCCATCGGATCAACAGATCGAGATCGTCGACCTTTCGGCGCACCTGGAACCGGGCGAGGAACGCGGGCCCAGACCATCGGTGGATCGTCTCTTTACGAGCGCCGCCATCTCGTTCGGTGAACGACTTATCGCAATCGTGCTGAGTGGCACCGGTTCCGATGGATCCGCCGGTGCACGAATGGTGCATGAGCAGGGCGGAACAGTCATTATTCAGAATCCGGCGACGGCGGCATTTCCCGGCATGCCCCGTTCCCTCGCGGTCGCCACAGTCGATGTTGTGGCAAACCTGGAAGACATTGGTCCACTCCTGCCGCGCTTTCTCCTTGATGCCGAACGGCTGGAAACCCCGTCAAACCAGGAAAGTCTCGAACAGATTCTGGGTCTGTTACGTGAGCAGCGGGGGATCGATTTCAGTGAGTACCGGAAGCCGACCATCTTGCGTAGGTTGCAGCGACGCATGCTGGCCGCCAACTGCAAGACGATGAAAGAGTATTTGGATTACTTGCGCGCAAACCAAGACGAACAGGCCGCTCTGACGAGCAGCTTCCTCATCAAAGTAACCGACTTCTTTCGGGACACGAAGACCTTCGCCTATCTGCGAGAGTCGATTCTTCCAGATCTGATTCAAAAGGCACGCGCACAACCAGAGGGATTGCGCATTTGGTCGGCTGGCTGTGCCACCGGCGAAGAGGCTTATTCAGTTGCGATCCTCGTTCTGGAACTGCTTCGCGAAGCCCAGTTGGATATCCCGGTACGCATCTTTGCCACGGACCTCGACAGCACAGCCGTCAGCTTTGCCCGGCGCGGCGTATTTCCATCGACGGCATTGAAGAACGTTCCACACGATCTCGCGACACGATACTTTCGGCCAGTCGACGGCGAGTATGAGGTCACTGAACCAGTTCGCAAGCTCATCATCTTTGGTCCTCACGATCTCGTGCAAACCCCCCCGTTCCCGCGAATCGATATACTGTTCTGTCGCAATGTGCTGATGTATTTCACTCCTGACCTGCAGGATATCGCCTTGCACGCACTCGCCTTCGCGCTACGCGAGGGAGGGTATCTCGTGCTTGGTACGGCCGAAACGTCGACTCCGCTCGTCGACTGTTTCACCACGGCAAACGCGGCACTCAAGATATTTCGTCGCAACGGCTTTCCGGTGCCATTCCATTCAAACCGTATTTCGTCGTTCACAGCAGGGCTGCCAGTCAGAGCCGGTGTGGAGGCGCGCAGTCGACCTCTCGTCCCAGTCGACCCTTTGCGGGCGACGGGTCATTTACACAGATCGAACGCCAACTCCGATAGCTTGCTGAGTGGATTGGCGGCCGGGGTGGTTTCGGTTGATAACCACTACGATATCCAGTTCATCAACGTCGCCGCGCGGGAATTGTTGGGGATTTATGGTGTGGCCATCGGCGAAGACCTGATTCATCGCCTCTCGAGTGTCAACGCGTCGGATCTCCGAGCGATCATCGATACGGCTTTCAAAGACAATCGACCCACCCGCCTTGAGGAAATTGCAGCGGCCGACGCGGAGACAGGTCGGGATCGCTATCTTCAGATCATTTGCTCTCCGCAGCCGGCCGGACCTTCAGAGGACCAGGTATCCCGGGTCACGATAACGCTGACAGACGTCACGAGCGTTGTCCACGGCCGGCTCGCCGTCGAAGACTTGCTCGCGACTCAGGCCGACGAGCTTCAGGTCGCGGTCACGCGCATGAAAACCATGGGCGAGACGAATCACCGCCTTCTTGAAGCGAATGAAGAGCTAACGATCGCGTCGGAGCAATGGCGATTGATGAAGGACGAATATGCTCTGGCGAGCAGCGACGCCGAGGCCGCGACTGAAGAACTCGAAGCCTATGCCGAAGAACTCCAGGCGTCGGCCGAAGAGTTGGAGACACTGAACGAAGAGTTGAGGGCGTCGGTCGAAGAGCTTGCGGCCAGCAATGCGAATCTGGAAGCGCGCGCGGAGGAACTCTCACTTCAACGTCAGATCAGCGAAGAGCGTCGATCGCAGCTCGATTCCGTTCTGACCAGCATGGGAGATGCCGTGGTCGTGGTCGACGCGACCGGTAGCCCTCTACGAACGAACCCTTCCTATGATGAGCTATTCTCTGGCGCTGCAGCTCCATTTGTTCCGCGCAACGAAGATGGACAGGTGCTGCCAGCTGAGGCCACCCCGCTCATGCGAGCGGCACGCGGCGAGTCATTCTTCCTCCCATTCACAATCATGGACACGGATGGTCGCCGGCGTTGGTATGAAGCCAACGGACGGTCACTCAATGGCCAAGCGCGAGGAGTAGGCGTCGTCGTGATTCGGGACATCACCGAGCGGAGTCTCCGACATCTCCAGGACGAATTTGTCGAACGGTCGAGCCATGAACTGCGCACGCCTCTGACTGCGATTCGTGGATATCTCCAATTGGTCATCCGACAACTACGGAGCGAATCAACTGATGGGCGCCTGTTGCGTTTCGCGCTCGCCGCAATCGATCAAGAGCAACGGCTTGAGGCGCTCATCGATGAGTTGACGGACGTAACGCGTATTCAGAGTAAACAACTCCAGTTACAGACTGAACCGATGGATCTGGTCGCGCTCCTATCCCGGGTCGTTGAGGGGGCAAGGGTCATGGCTCAGGGCCAATTAATCGAGCTGACTACGGATACCGATTCACTGATCATGACCGGGGATGTGATTCGTCTCGAAGGGGCGCTCTACAACCTGCTAACCAATGCCATCAAATACGCGCCGGGAACTGAGCGCATCGAGGTCCATCTGGAACATACAGGTGATGATGTCAAGATTGTGGTACAGGACTATGGACCTGGAATCCCGGCGATTGCGATCCCGCATATCTTTTCGCGCTTCTATCGGGTCGCGGGAATCAACGAGCGGAACGAAGGCGGGCTGGGCCTCGGTTTATACATCGCGAACGAGGTCGTGACCGCGCATGGTGGCATGATTGAGGTCGCGTCCGTAGAAGGAGAGGTCACCACCTTCACCGTCCGTCTGCCGCTAAACCTCCAACCAGCGTCTATTCCAGAATCTCAGGCGACGATTGATCAGGTGACCATAGCTGAAACTCGAACTTCTGCGCACGCCGACGTCACCGGCGGAGACGATACAGAATCGAGCGAGGAGTAAGACCCGTTTCGTTGTGGCCAGTGAGGAGATCACTTCCCTGCAGGCAGCAATTCGCTTCCCAGAAGACCGCCTTCGACCTGCCAGGCAGGCGGATTCTCCGGATGGTATTCAAAGCGCTGCCGCTCGAAGTACTGCACGGTTAGCCCGGTGCTGGGATCAGTGAATTCCTCGCTGATCGGAAACCCGAAGATCGCCAGACCACCGTTAGCATTCCAGTAATCGCGGAAGCCAAAGCAGAGCCGGTGGCCGGTTTCAGGAAAGTAGGTGCAGCTGGCGTCGCTGCTGGCGTTGATGCGCTGGAACGGCTCCGTGTCTGTCAACCCCTGCTGCTGGGCTAGATCCCACCCCAGCAGGCCAAGCTGAACATCGAAGTGGCTTGGCCAGGTGCCAGGGTGCCACTCGAATCGAGCACGCTGGAAGTACTGCGTCACGAACCCAGTTTGCGAGTCGGTGTACTCGTCTGTCATCGGATAGCCGAAGACCGGCAGCCCACCGAACGTGTTCCAATAGGAGAGAAAGGCGTGTCCGACCGAATGTCCCGTCTCGGGAAAGTATCGGCTTTCGGAAAAACCGTCGCGCAACGAGTTCACACGACTGATGGCGGCGCCGAAACTGGCGGAATCAAGCTGTCCGCTGTCCAGCGCATCGGCAAGGGCCATCGTGACGCCCACTCCCTGATTGACGTCGCGCGCCGCGCACAAGATGAGATCCATCCCGGCCCGAGCGGCGAGTACAGCCCGTTGTTCGTCGGTTCCAAACGCACCGAGTGCCCCTGCCTCTATTGCGTCGGTGATCGTGACGCCGGTGTAACCCAGGCGGTCACGTAGCTCACCTTGCACGATCGTCGCGGAAAGTCCGGCCGGGTTGACCGCATCCAGTGCTGGATAGACGGCCCAGGAAAGCATGACGAGCTTCACACCGGCTGCGATCGAGTCTGGATAAGGTGCCTCGTCCACGGCGCGTAGCTCGGATGCCGATTGTGACAGGGTGACGGGTTTGGCATCCGTGTTCTCGGACGACGCCGCGGCACCCAACCCTGGGAAATGCTTTGCGGTCGCCGCCACGCCCACCTGTTGCTGCGCGGAAATGAAAGCCCGCCCGCACTCAGTGACGATCTGTGCATTCGGGCCGAAGGAGCGCTCGTACTCATCCAGAAAATCACCAGCCTGGCGATAGACGCCGAGCACCGGGCCCAGATTGACGTTCATACCGACCACCGCCAAATTCTGACCGGCGGAAGTGCCTGCCTGATTGGCGGCTGACACGGGATTCGCAGATTGACCGATCTGCTTTGCCGATTGCACCGGACCGCCAGGTAGTCGCCGGACTTCACCGCCCTCCTGGTCGGTCATCAACAACAAAGGTGCCTGCACCGGACTCTGCTGCTGCGCTGCGCGCAACTGGTCAGTCACTGAAGTGATCTGTGCGTCGCTGCTGATGTTGTCTCCGAAGAAGATCACTCCAGCAGCCTGACCCGCTCGAATCTGCTGCAGAAGCGTCTCGGGCACCTCCAGTCCGGCGTAGGAGTAGATTACCCGCTGGCCGGCCATCTGCTGCGAGGATAGAGTTGCCTGTGCCTGTAGGCGGATCATAGCGCTGGTCGGGGCAGCGGCCGCTGTCTGAATCTTGTCGAAGACACCCGCAAAGGGCATCGCGACCCCGAGGGACACCAGCTTCTTGAGAAACGATCGTCGATCCTGCACGCTCTAACCTCCCAGTCAACCACTTCGCAACGCCCCAGCCGCAGTCACAGACTCGTCGACTGTTCAAACGCGTCACCGCGCGGCACGTTACCGGTGTACCTTTTTCTACAGACTTCTTACCCTATCCGGACTAGACCTCAAACAAGCCGCGTTCTCGGTCTATTCCGCCAATTCGGACGTGGCTACGCGACGGGCGACGCGGAGCACAAGGCGTCCCCACCCGACCACCGTGACGATCCCAGGGCATCGATGTGCAATCGGCCTCACTTCGGACAGAAAGATGTTCGGTGCGAACCTGCGTTCACCTTCGCCAATCACCTCGCGGATAAGACGTTGCGTTTGTCATTCATGAAGGCGCTTGGGTTTGTCGCGCTCAGCGGAGTAGCCGGGCTGGTCGTCCGCGATTGGTACACACACCGCTACCGCGCGCGAAATCCAAGGCGATGACGCGGACGTTGGCGAGGCCTGGGCGTACCGCCGCCCGGGCCCGGCCAACTACTTCCCCGTCAATGGGACGGCTCTTCTCCTTCGGCGAGGTCGCGCAGCCGCTCGAGTGCGGCAGACCAGTACGGCTCGTATTTCGCCAGCCATGGAGCGAGCGCTTCCGCCAGCACGTCCGCGTCGATGCGGTAGAGCTGCTGCCGACCCTGTCGCGTGGCGGTAACCAACCCCGCCGCCCGCAGGACCATCAAGTGCTTGGAGATGCCCGACACAACCAAATCGGGGAACTCCGCCGCCAGTTCGCCGACCGTCAGCGTTCCGCGTTCGGCCAGCAGGTCGAGGATACGCCGACGTGTTGGATCAGCCAGCGCCCGGAACAGGTCGTCCCTGCTACTAGACACCGGCGGCGGCCACCAACTCAGCCAGACGCTCCAGCAAGCGGTGCTGATCGGCGCCTCGCTCGTAGGCTTGCACCGTGTCGCGCCACCCAGGCTTGCCGATACCGGCAAAGCCGTCGTGTGCAAGGTCAACTCGTGTGCCGGCGGGCGTTGGCGTAAGCGTAATGAGGAGCCGACCGGGATGAACCCAGTCTCCACCCTCCTCCAGCCAGGAAAGGATCAAACTACCCTCGGGCACCAGCTCCAGCACCGTGCCACTAATCCAGGTGCTGTCGTCGGCGCCGAGCATGCGATATGCACCACCGACTCGCAGATCGATCTCGAGGTTGGGACTGATCCAGCGGCGCAGCATCTCCGGCGTAGCCAGCCACCGCCACACCGTGCTGGGCGGGGATTGGATCTCTATCGATCGGACGACTGCAGGCATCGAAACCACCTCCTATGTATTACCGAACAGTAAGATGTCTCTAATACATTACTCTACAGTAAGATATCAGTGCTGTCAAGGGGCGGGGTTCTTTCCGTTCGTGGCCGTTGACGAAGCCGGCGTGGCCAAGACGAGCAACAGCCTGGGGCAGGCCACGTGAAACCATTCCTTGTCCTCAAGAAGATTTCGACGCCGCCAAGCGCGGGCTGACTGCCCACTGACGTGAGCGTCAGGTGAGCTGACAGCAAAAACCGTTATGACGTGCCTACGCGAGCGGATGAAGTCCTGCCGTTGCCAATTCGCCACTCGTAGTGCGACAATGCACCTCCGGACAGCGTGGGAATGGGGAAGTGCATGGCTGATCAGCGCATACTCACCGAAGACGAAGCCTTTCGCCTGCTGGCGCATCTGGTGGCGACCGCCGAACTTCATACCATCGAGCCGCCGCATTACGCGGGACATCGCATGGTCGAGGGCGCGCTGTCGCTTATCGATGCGATGATCCGGGACGGCGACGAGCAAAGTCGAGCCTGGCTGCAGGGCTTCCGACATGAGATGGAAAAGGCGCTCGCGGCACGACGATCCGACGTGAACGAGTTCGAAGCGTTCCTGCATGAGGGTCCGGCTGAGATCGTTCGGGAGATCAAACGACGACGAGCAACCGCATCTGCCAAGGATGGACGTAGTAATGACGCGGAGTGAGCGGGCTGAGGCCGTTTTCGAGAACATTAAAACGCGACGCGCGGTGCGTTCGTTCACGGACCAGCCTGTCTCGGTGGCGGACCTGCGCCGGATCGTCGAAGCTGCGCGCTGGGCGTCGAGCGCCGGCAACCGTCGTCTGCACCGCTTCTACGTCACACGTGATCCAGAGAAGATCGATCTGATCAACACGATCGGCCCCGGTTTCTACGGCTCTCCTGCCGCCCTCATCGTCATCTGCACCGACCTCGACCGCTTGAAGCTTTTCAGCATCCGTCAGGGGCAGGATGTCAGCACCTTCATCGACGTGGGCACGGCAGCAATGAACATGCAACTGATGGCGCATGCGCTCGGCCTGGGCACGACGCCGGTTACCTCGGTCAGCCGTTCCGGCTTGCGCGAGGTGCTCGAACTGCCGGATCATCTGCGCCCGGAGCTCATTCTTCAGCTTGGACATCCCGCACCGCCACCACCAGAGCGCTCCGCGCGGCGGCCACAGCGGCTCCGTATCGAAGAGATCACCGACTGGGAGTCATTCGGCGGCGAGATCCCCACCGACGACGTGTAGCGACCTAGACGGACAAGCCAATTCAGTGAGCAGGTTCGAACTGAGCAGGATTGTGCGGTGGGCCACGTCAGTCTGCTTTCACCAGATCCCGTCGATCCGCAACGCTGCCACCGCGTTGCGACACATTCAGCTGAATGTGTCGCCCAACCTCCCGTCTAAACTCGCTTTCACATGAATTGATTGAACCAGTCCCGCGTTCGCGTGAGATAGTCAACTCGATACTCTGCCGGCCCGGCGCTGGTGAAGCCGTGAGCCATCCCCGGGTAACGCACGAACTCGACCTCGCAGCCAGCTTTGCACAGCGCGACGAACAACTCTTCCGATTGGCTCGTCGGACAGCGCAGATCGCTCTCGCCACTCACGAGCAACGTCGGCGTTGTCGCTCGATGGGCGTAAGTGAGCGGAGAGTGATCACGGAACCACTGAGGATTCTCGTGCGGCTGCGCCCGGTATTGGGTCGTATCGTAGTGCCAACCGATGTCGCTGGTGCCGAACTGCGACTTCAAATCGACCGACGGCGCTCCGCAAACACAGGCCTTGAAGCGGCTCGGTCTGTCCGATCATCCAGGAGGTCATAAACCCACCATAGGAATAGCCGTAAATCCCTATCCGATCGGCGTCGACATACGGGCGCGCCGCCACCTCGTCGATGACGGCGATCAGGTCGAGATAGTCCTCACCACCCCGGTCGCCAAGTACCTGAACTGAGAACTCGCGGCCGTAGGAGGTGGAGCCGCGTGGATTGGGAAGTACGACGAGGTAGCCCTGATTGGCGAGGAGTTGCTGATTCGCGATGAAACGATAGCCGAAGAAGCCGTTGGGGCCGCCATGGATCATCAACACGACGGGGTAGTGCCTGTTCGAGTCGAAGTCGACCGGTTTGAGCAGCCACGATTCAATGCTGAAGCCCCCGCGCTCGATCTCGAAACTCTCCCAGTCGGGCGCGCCGATTCGCTCGATCAAGTCGGTGTTGTGACGCGTGATGATCGAGAATGCCTGCTCGCTCAGATCGTACACTCCGATCTCGCCCGGCGAATCGAACGACGTATAAGCATGCGTTGCCCAGCGCCGCGTTGAGTCGAGGCTGATCCCCGTCAGGGTCGCAGGCAGTCGGCTAAGACAATCGAGAGATCGGGTCTCGACGTCGATCACGAAAAGACCGTGCTTGGCGTGCTCGGCGGCGCAGAGAAGCACGCGCCGCTCGTCGATCCAGACCATTGGCGCCGAACCAATTCCTTCGATGGGTAGCACAGGCAGATCGTTCGTCAGGCGGCGCGTTTCGCCATCGGCCACATCGTAGAGGAAGAGGTCAGGCTGATAGGTGTGTCCGGGATCACCGGTGAAGATGATCCGATCGCCGGTCGGGGACCATGCCGCGGTGGGGTGACTCCCGTTACCGACGTCCGGGTCTCCGACCGCCGTGAGTTCACCAGAGTCGACATCGATTATCGCGATGAATGAGTTCCAGCCATCGGACGCTTGTCTACCGACGGCAATCGAGCGGCCGTCCGGAGACCAGAGGGGCAGGTAATGATCGACAGCCCCCTTGCTCAGGCGACGACGCCCCCCGGTAGCGACGTCAACGAGCCAGATATGGTTTCGTGCGTCTCCAAGATACCCACGGCCATCCCACTTGTAGTCGAGCCGTCGTGTTACCCGGACCTTGGGCGGATCATCCACCTTAACTGGTTCTTCGGTCGGGTTGTCCGGATCGAAGGTTGTCGTGTAGGCGAGGGTCGTTCCGTCAGGAGACCAGCTGAGATCACTGATAAGCTGGTTATGGGTCGTAACTTCACGAGCCTCGCTGGGCTGAGCGACACCCAAGACAAAGATGCCAGCCATGGCTGGCGCAGTGACTCGATCTGAGACGAAGGCGACGTAGGCACCGTCAGGTGACCAGCGGGGAGTCTCGTTCTTCATTCCGGAGGCGGTGAGCTGACGCGCGTTGCCCCCATCACGATCACACAGCCAGAGGTGCGTAATCGTCTTGCGCGTATCGCGGTCGGAGCGGGACAACGTATAGACGATCCGCGAGCCGTCCGGCGAGATCTGCGGGTCGGCGGGCTGCGCCAGATCGTAAACGAGATCCTCCGGAGTAACATGATTGGACATCCTGCTCTACCTCCTCGCGCCGACTGTGAGTGGCGGCGCCGACATATTTCCGCGTTCAGTTTCCTAAAGACGTTCCGCTACACCAATCAGCTCGTCCAGAACAATTTCTGACGCCCTGAGTAGGCGACCAATGTGAATGTGTCATTCTGAGTGACAGCGAAGAATCTCTTCGTTTCGATTCGACAAAGCATGGAGAGATCCCTCGACTGTGGCCTTGGGATGACACATCCCCTGTGGAAGCCTACTGAGGACCTCAATGCCAATCAAAATGACCTTGCTCGTCAAGATCAAGAATCATGGACGCTGCTGTATCACTCGTTCTTGCCAATTCAATCTGCTCCTCACTGTAGCGATAGGCTCGGAAGACGGCGTTTCGAGCCGGTTTCTCGGGATGGTCGGGTGGCGAACTGTAGTGAGGATTGACGTATTCCCAGACCGTCTCACCCTCAGCCGTAACCTCAAAAAAACGCCCGAAGGTTCCTTCGCAGATCAAGGTATTGCCGTTTGGCAGTCGCTGCGCACTTGACAGGTGCGGCGAAAAGAAGTCAACCTGCTGGCGCTCTTCGTAGGACCAGACGATTTCGCTGTTAATCGGGTCGATCTCGAGTACGCGCGAGTAGGGCATGAATTGGTCAACGCGCCGCGTACCGTTATCAAACACCAAAATATGTCCATTTTCGAGGGGTGCCGGGGCGTGCTGCTGGGCGAGATGCGGCGAGCCGAAGGTCCAGCTGAAATCGCCGGTGGCACGATCGATGATGGCGATCGTCGAGAGATCCCGCATGCTGATCAGTATGTCACCGTTCGGCATTTCGGCAACGGTGTTGCCGTGCGTCCATTCGTGCCGGTCATCCTGCGGCGACATTGGCTTGTCGGTTTGTGGATCGAGATGCTCCCAGGCACGCCACTCCCAGACAACCTCACTGCTCCGCGTCATCTCGACCAGGTAGTCAGCGTACATTGGACCCTCATGTGCCGGACCGGGACGGCCAACCTGAAGCTCCCGGGCAATCTCATCCGGCACCTCTCCAAAGCAGAGAAAGAGGACGTTGCCGTTGCTGAGCAGAATCCCATCGTGATGATGATCCGGCTGGCGCAATTCCCATAGCACCTCGCCGTCCCAATTCATCTCGAGGACGGCGCCGCCCTTCCACCCCTTCTCAGCGATGAATCGTTCCGACTCTTCCGGCACCTTCCCGTTGTAGAAGAGTGTCCCGTGTGGCGTCAGATAGCCGTAGAGTCCGGGCGAATAGGGCATCATCCAGGAATGAACCGTCTCGCCGTACATATTAATGAGATAGACCATACCGCCACCGGTAAGTGGAGCGAATAGGGTGTAACCGCGATAGGCCTTATCCGAATCGTAGACTCGCGGCCCAATACCAGCCCGCTTCCCCTTGATCTGCTCAACCGACGTCACGGTTTCCTGTCCTCTCCTTTGGTTCGCCGTTGGCAATTCCTGACCGTCGTACGCCCATTGTGATGGCATCGTACGGACTTCGACAAGACATGAATATCACCCCTGCAACGGGAACATCCGTAGGGGCGTGATTCATCACGTCCACGAAAATGGCGAAACGCCCACCGACGAGGTGAGCGTTCCTGGTTCGAGACACCTTCTTCCCCGGAAGACGCGACTACCCTGGACCACCTGCCGCGAAAGGAGAAACGTAATCGAACGCTCCCGAAAGAATCTCCTCTACTCGCTCTGGCGTCATTGCTTCGGCCTGCTTTTCCGCCTCGACGATCATCGGCAGCAGATTGATGTCTCCGGCGGTAGCCAGGCCGGTCACCTCCGGGAAGGAGAGCACGAAGGCGATAGCAGCGTTGATGAACTCCTGCCGGTCGAATGGCTCGTACCATGTGTCATACGTGTGCGGCGCGCCTTCCGGCCACGGCCGCTGGGCGATCGCCTTGATCACCATCAGGCCGGCGTCTTGCCGCTTGATCTCGGACGTCAATGCCTCCAGATCCAGGCGATAGGCTTCGTTCTGATAGAGGACGTAGTTGAGCGGCGTCAGCACCGTGTCGAAGGGAAAGCGCCTCAATGCCTGCAGATGCGTCCGTGGCGCCTGATGACCATGCCCGGTAATGCCGATGTTACGAACCAACCCCTGCTCTTTCGCCTGGATGGTTGCTTCCAGGGCCCCTCCGGGACGCAGGACGAGTTCCAACTCCTCCAGGTTCGTGACCGCGTGATGCTGAATCAGGTCGATGTGATCGGTCTGCAGCCGCTCAAGCGAACGATTAATCTCTTCCCAGGCTGATTCACGATCCCGCTTGCCGGTCTTTGTCGAGAGGAAGATCTGGTCGCGAATCCTCGGCATCCAGGGACCCAGCCGGAGTTCCGCATCGCCATAGCTCGGCGCGGTATCGAAGTGGTTGATGCCAGAATCGAGCGCAAATGAGATTGACTTGTCGGCTTCGTCCTGCGTCACTCCGCCGAGAGCGGCAGCGCCGTAGATCAGCACCGAGTCGTCACGACCAATCCGGCCTAATCGTCGTAGTTGCATCGAGATCCCGCCTTCCTGAAAGCTCGACAACACTGCCCAGGGCAGTCGCGCGCAAAAAAGAGATCGCGTCGAAGTAGTGCGCAGGTTCTATGCTAGCGCCAGGAGGAACGGGACGCAACGACGCTGCGTTCGTGACAGATGCCGTCACGAGGCAGGCCCGACTCAACCGATCGGCGGGCGAAGATCATCCGCTTGACCAAACGCGGCGGGCCAAACTGGAACTGCTGGTCGGCGAGGTCTACCTATCTCGGGAGTGAGATGTTACTCCCATCGGTCTCGTTGGGAGCTGACGTTCCCCGTGTTGAGACCGTACCAGTGCATCCGGCCGACCGAACGAGCGTGCTCCACCTTCATACAGCGGTCCATAACCACTTTCAGGCCGCCTTTTCGAGCAATCTCGGCACCTTCAGGGCTGATCACCCCAAACTGCAGCCAGAGCACCTTCGCCCCAACCTGCACCGCCTCTTCGGCGATGGCCGGCACGTATCGCGGAGCCCGGAAGACATCCACCACGTCGATTGGCACCGGGACCTCCGACAGCGAGGCGTAGCTCTTCTCACCGAATACCTCGGTCTCGCGTGGATTGACCGCAATGACCTGATAACCATGACGCTTGAGGTAGAAGCCAACGAAATGGCTCGGACGAAGCTCGTTGGAGGAAAGTCCGACTATCGCAACGGTCCTGGCCGTCAGCATAATGTCGCGGATGACCTTCGGATCCTGATACTGTGAGATGTCAAACCCATTCACATTCGCCGTCATGCGTGACCTTCCGCCCCGGCGCCGACGATCAACGCCGACTTCGCTGCCTCAAGCCCATGCCCGAGATCCCAGATCAGGTCGTCGAGCGATTCCAATCCGACCGACAGTCGAATCGTGCCGGCCGTAATTCCGCCCGCTAGCAGTTCCGCGTCGGTCAACTGCCGGTGCGTCGTGCTTGCCGGATGAATCACCAAACTCTTGGCATCGCCGACGTTCGCCAGATGGCTCCAGAGACGTAGTGATTCGATGAAGCGACGTCCAGCCTCACGTCCTCCCTTTATGTCGATCGCGAAGATGGCACCAGCGCCAAGCGGAAGATATTTCTGGGCCAGTTCACGGTACGGGCTTCCGTCCAGACCGGGATAGCGAACTCGATCGACCATTGGGTGCCGCTCCAGGTAGCGCGCGACTCCAAGCGCGTTCGCGACGTGCTTCTCCATGCGAAGCGGGAGTGTCTCCAATCCGACCAAGAACATGAACGCATTGAAAGGACTCAATGCCGCGCCAAGATCGCGCAACGATTCGGCTCGCAACTTCATCAAATAGCCGTAGATTCCAAAGGTCTCGTGGAACTCCAACCCGTGATAGTTCGCGGATGGACTTGCGACGGTCGGGAAGCGCCCGTTCGACCAGTTGAAGGTGCCGGAGTCAACCACGATGCCCCCGATGCTGGTGCCATGACCACCGATAAACTTGGTGGCCGAGTGGATTACGATGTCCGCACCCCACTCGATCGGGCGGCAGAGATATGGCGAGGCGAACGTGCTATCGATCACCAAAGGTGCCCCGGCGTCGTGGGCGATGGCCGCCACCCGCTCAATATCGAGCACGTTGGCGCCGGGATTTCCGATAGTCTCGGCATAGAGTGCCTTGGTATTGCCGCGGAGCGCCCCCTGCCAGGCTGACAGATCATCTGGATCAACCAGGGTGTACTCGACCGACATCTTCCCAAGCACATTTTTGAACTGCGCGATAGTACCGCCGTAAAGAGCTTGAGAGGCGACGATGTGATCGCCGGGTTCCAGTAACGTGAAGAGAGCAGCCGTCTGGGCCGCCAGGCCACTGGCGAACGAGACCGCGCCGACACCTCCTTCGAGGTTGGCGACGCGCTCTTCGAAGGCGGCGACAGTCGGGTTTCCAATCCGGGTGTAGATGTTCCCGTACTCCTGCAGGTTGAAGTACGCGGCAGCGGAATCAGTATCCTCGAAGACGAAGCTGGTCGTTTGGTAGATCGGCATGGCGCGAGCGCCTGTGTATGGATCGGGCCGTTGTCCCGCGTGGATCGAGCGGGTGTCGAATCCGAACTCGCGGGGCACGGACTGGTCGTGATCGTCCGACATATCTGAGCTGGACATCGCGATAGCTCCAGTCTTGGTGACAACGAGGTAGTAGTCGTATTTCGCGGGCTTCGGCGAGCGTGCCGCAACGGTATCCTACGCATCTAACTAACAGGGGTCAACACGATCTCCCGTAACACCGATGAGGCAGGTTGCAACCCCATACCACTCCCAGGTACACGATTTTGTAACGCCTGGACCTGGGTTGACATGTAATTGATGCATCATCAGGTGGAATCACGGTTGTAGCATCTTGGCCACGACACGTAGCCTGTTATACAGCAGTACCTATACCTACCGGTATTTCAAAGGTCGAGACCATCGCGTCTCGGAATGCGCGGCAATTCGCGTGGATTGTTTCGATGTATAGGGTTATCACGCCACTCGATAGATCACCGCTCGCTGAGCCGGCACTGACACTCAGTAGCCGCCTTACAGAGCGGCTTCGAGGTACCCTCGAACTTGTCCACGTCATCGATTCATCGGTACCCAATGAGCGAGCCTCGGCACAGTCTGTCGCCGATGCGAAACGCTATTTGAACGAGGTCGCCGATCGATACCGTGAGACCCTCTCCGTCGAGGTCCGCGTACTTTGCGGCCAGCCTGTCGAGGAATTGCTCCGCTTCTTCAATAGCTCCGACGAGACCATCGTGGTCATGAGCAGACATGGAAGAAGCGCTCTACGCCGAACCAGTTTCGGAAGCGTCGCAGTCAGCTTGATGCGTGGAACGCACGTACCGCTTCTTCTCGCGGGTGACGCACAACCGAATGGCGCTGCGGATCTCAACGAGATTCTCGTTCCACTTGATGGATCGGAAATCGCCAGCTCCGCGATACCGCACGCACTGGAGATTGCAGGGTCTCACGGCCGGCTGTGTCTGATGAGAGTTGTTCAGCCGCGTGACGACCACTCGAGAAGCGCCATCGCTCGACATTCCGAACAGCAAGATGTTACGCGAACGCACGATATCGCCACCGTTGCCATCGACGAAGCCCGGGGATTTCTCCTGCGCACAGCGACCCGTCTTCGTATGAGCGGGGTGAACGTCAGCTGGGAAGTCCGGTTTGGCGATCCGAGCAATGAGATCGTGCGGGCGGCTACCACGTCTGGCGCGCAGCTTATCGTGATGGCGACACATGGGCTGGGTGGGGCACGACATTGGACGTTTGGCAGCGTCACTGAGACGGTTATCCGACATGGCACGACTCCGATACTCGTCGTCCCTCCCGGCCGGACTTAGTCGGAGCTTGCTCTCGTACGTGTGACCGTCACCGAATATGGAATGGGGGTGCGGTGATGCGATTTATCCCTCGATCATTTCCTTTGAGCCGCCGCATCGTACTTACCGCCGGGCTGGGACTGGGAGCGATCCTGGCCCTCAGCGGCGTGTTCGTCGTCTGGGCCGTGCAGCAAACGACACAAGCTGCCTATGCAGAGCGTGTCCAACTCGCTCAGCACCTGGCCGCTCGAGTCGACGACGTTATTCAATTCACCTCCACGTCGCTTGAGCAAGATCTCTCAGCCGTTCATCTTCAATTCGGAGACCCGTTAGATCCGCAGCAACAGCAACAACTCATAGATCTTCAACCCGCGGCCGGAAAGTTCTCCTCTTTGACGGTTGGGGACGTCAATGGCAATCTACTGTGGGTCGATCCGACCAGAGGTGACGTTTTGCACGGTCAGCCGCTCGATTACGTCGCCGTTCAACAGGCTCTCAAGACTCACACGCCACAGGTTCTGGCCTGCACACCTCATCAAGATCCAGCGGTCTCCAAGGCATGCTTTGCTGTTCCGCTACGCGACACCATGAACGAGGTGTCGGGAGTTCTGCTGGCCGTGTTCGATCCGTCCGACACCGTGCCCAACTTTATGCTCGCCAGCGAAGTCAACAGCAACGTCGCGATTCAGATCATTCAGACGGACGTGACGGACTCGACAACCACGACAGACATTGCCAGCAAGATGGCGGTCGAACACGAGGAACTCTTGTCTTCACTGATCGCATCCCGAACAAGTGGATATCGCATTCACCACCCGCCTAAAGGTCCAGTTCACATGGTCGCGTATGCGCCGGTTACGGTCATTCCAACCTGGGGAGTGACGCTTGAGGAACCGCATGATTCGGTCGTCGCCCTACCGGGCAAGCTCGAGCGTCGACTCGCATTTTTCGGAACCATCGTCGTTTTACTGGGCATGACCGTCGCCTGGTTTGACGTTCGCCGCATTGTCTTGCCACTCGAAACGCTGACCCTGGCGGCAGAGCGTTTTGCACTCGGTCAGCTAGACGACCCGATCGACATGCGCCGGGGTGACGAACTGGGAATTCTCGCGCGTTCATTTGAGACTATGCGTTCCCGCTTGCGAGCTTCTCTCCTTCAGGTGGAGCAATGGAATCACGAACTGGAACATCGCGTCGCGATTCGAACTGCTGAGGTGGAGTCGCGCAATCGAGAGCTCGCCCAGTTGAATCGTCTTGCGGAGACCGTGAGTGGCTCCCTCGACCAGCAGGTGCTGCTTGGCCGCACACTGCATGAGCTTATCTCGATCACCGGCGCCGACGTGGGATACGTCCTCGTGCCTGGTGAAGATGAACGACTCAAGCTGATCGCGTCTCAGCCATGTCAAATCCCGAACGTCTGTGCCGAGGGAATAATGAACGACCGCTGCCTTTGTGCTCTTGCTGCCCGTCGGCAAGAGATTCGCATGTTGGATCGAGACGCGGAGGGGATCGACAGCCCAGTCTGCCAGCTCACGAATTTGAACTCATGCATAGCCCTTCCGCTGGGAACCACCGAACACAGTCCAGGGGTGCTGTTCCTCGGCTCGGAGGAGCCAGGCCACTTCCAGGAACTGGATCAATCGACGTTGCAGGCAATGGGTCGACAGGTGGGCATGGCACTCGCTAATGCGCGCTTGTATCAGCAGCTCCAAGTTCGCGATCAAGAACGAGCAGAGTTACTCAAGCGCGTCATGAACGCTCAGGAAGAAGAGCGGCGGCGCCTGGCGCAGGAGCTTCACGACGAGACAAGCCAGGCCCTGGCCTCGCTCCAGATCGGGTTGGAGAGACTCGGTGATGACCAGCAAGTTACCCAATCAGTGCGAGACCTGGCAGATGAACTCCACGAGATCGCCGTCGGCACCCTCAAAGAGGTGCACCGACTAGCAGTAGAACTACGACCAAGCGTGCTCGACGATATCGGGCTGGAAGCAGCTATACAACGCTTCCTCAGAGACTGTGGCGAGCGCGGTACGCTGGTGACGGACTACGCGAAAGTTAGAATTGACCGCCTGCGATTACTGCCGGCCGCCGAGACCGCGATCTACCGGATTGTCCAGGGCGCGTTGACGAATGTCGTGCAACACGCGCATGCAGAGCACGTTAGTGTTCTGATCGAGCGACGACGTTCGAAGCTGGTTGTGATCGTCGAGGACGACGGCGAGGGGTTCGACCTGGCGGCAGTACGTGAGGGAACCCTGGAAGGTCGCCTCGGTCTGGCTGGAATGGAAGAACGCGTGGCACTTCTGGGCGGCAATCTCACGATCGAGACAGCTCCAGGGCGCGGCACGACCGTCTTTCTAGAGGTGCCCATTGACCTGAACGATCAGGGGGAGGAAAGCAATGGCTCGACTGAGCATTCTGCTGGCTGATGACCACGGTGTTCTGAGAGCCGGTCTCAAAGCTCTGTTGAATAGCCAGCTCGACCTGCAGGTAATTGGTGAGGCCGAATCCGCCGCGGAAGCGGTGGAGCTGGCGCATAAACTGAAGCCGGATCTGGCGATTGTCGATGTGCGCATGCCGGGAGGCGGACTGGAAGCGCTGCGGATGATCAAAGAAGCGTTGCCTATGGTGCGGGTGCTCGTGCTCAGCCAGTACGACGACCCAGCTTATCTGCACCAGGCACTTGCGGCAGGGGCTTCCGGCTATGCGCTGAAGCACGCCGCCGGGCATGAACTGCTGCAGGCTATTCGAACCGTCGCTAGAGGAGAGGTCTACTTACATCCAACGCTCGCAAGAGTGATCGTCGAGGAATCGTGGGGGCCGCGCGAACCAGCCGAAGCTCCACAGGCGCAGATCCTGAGCGAGCGTGAGATGCAGGTTCTACGGCTTGTCGCCCTCGGTTACACGACCAAACAGATCGGCGAGGAACTCGCGGTGAGCGTGCGAACGGTCGAAACCTACAAGCAACGCTTCATCGACAAGCTCGGTCTACAGGGGCGCGCCGCTCTGGTCCGCTACGCCTTGGAACACGGACTCCTCGACCTCGAACCCGACCACTAGCCACCAGTCTCAGACATTTCGTCGCAGGACGTGTCCGTTGAGTAAATGCGGACGAGCTATTTCGACTGCACACTTTCCACGACAAGCACCCCGAAGATCTGCCTTCTTCCACCGACATTCTCCCGATTCCGTTGCGCGTTTCCGCGCTCACGGATCACCTCTGCGCTCGTCAGAATAGAGAGGAAGGATTCAGATTCCTTCTCC
Organism: uncultured Chloroflexia bacterium; assembly: GCA_963785465.1. Lineage (GTDB taxonomy): Bacteria > Chloroflexota > Chloroflexia > Thermomicrobiales > Thermomicrobiaceae > CALAGB01. Next base: position 129,602 of record CAWAVM010000004.1, read on the forward strand.
AAGCATTGCGCGAAGTACTTGCACTGTAACTGTCACATCGAGTCAAAGACTATTCGCTCGCCCATGTGGACGTCATCTCGACTTCGGGTGACACCACGGAAGGCCAAGTTAACGGGATGGGGCCATGAATTCCTCTAAAGACACCGTAGTTCGCAGGGAGGGGCAAACCACCGAAGACTCTGCGGCTCCTCCTCGCTCGTCGGTCTCGCGCAGACGTTTCATCAAGCTCGCAGCTATTGCGGGAGCCGGTGGAGCCGTGGCGGGAACCGCGGCAGTCACCATGGGTGGCGCCACCGCGGCCACCCCGGCTCCACCCGCGAAGCACCAATGGGCGATGGTCGTCGATCTTCGCCGCTGCGACGGCTGCGAAAAGTGCACGACGGCCTGTCAGAAGATGCACTACCTGGCGGAAGATCAGACCTGGATAAAGGTCTATGACATGAAGACCGCCGATGGTCAGTCCTACTTCATGCCCCGCCTGTGCATGCACTGTGAGAACCCACCGTGCCAGAGAGTTTGTCCCGTCGGTGCCACCTTCAAGAACCCTGAGGGTGTCGTGCTGGTCGACCAGAAGATATGCATTGGCTGCCGGGCGTGCATGGCAGCCTGCCCGTATGAAGCCCGCTACTTCAACTGGAGCCAGCCGCCGGCTGTTCCCTCAACCCTCAGTAACCCGATGCCGGAATTCCCGGTTCCGCAACAAAAAGGGACCGTTGGGAAATGCATCCTGTGCGTCCACAACACTGACGTCGGCAAGCTCCCGGCTTGTGTCGAAGCCTGCTCAATGGGCGCTCTCTACATCGGAGACATCGAGGCTGACGTCGCGATAAACGGACTGAATGAGACTGTCAAACTGTCGAAGTTTGTTCGTGACAACGATGCCATCCGCTACAAAGAAGAACTCGGAACGCGTCCTCGGGTCTATTACATCCTCGGTCACTCCCAGGATTTGACCTACTAGCCGCACTGAAGGTGATGAGGGAGGAACCTCAAATGTTTCAACAAGACGTCTTCGAAGCGGCGATGCGCCCACTCGGGCGCAGCAGTTGGCGCTTCTGGGCACTCGCCGGCGGGCTGGCTGCACTCGTTGGCCTGGCGATCGTTGCCTACATCACTCAGCTCATGAATGGGCTGGGTACTGCCGGCTATACCGATAAAGGCTTCTGGGGGATTTACGAGGCAAACCTGGTGGACTTCATCGGGGTTAGCTATGGCGGCGCCCTAGTTTCCGCCATTTTGAGACTGACTCAGGCCAAATGGCGCGCTCCAATCACACGCTTGGCCGAGTCCATGGCGGTCTTCTCACTCATCGTCGGTGCCGCCTTTGCGGTGGTTCACCTTGGTCGCCCAGACCGCATGTGGCGACTCCTCTGGTTCCCGCACGGCAGCTCACCGATCATTTGGGACTTCATCGCCGTCATGACCTACATGGTCGCCACGTTCATTTTTCTGTACCTGCCGCTCATTCCGGATCTCGCGGTGCTACGCGATCGTCGTGACGTCGCGAGCGGCTGGCGGCGACGCATGTACACCTTGCTGTCGCTCCGCTGGCATGGACGAGGCGCTCAGCGGCGGTTGCTATCTCAAAGCACGACCGCTATCGCTATCGTGATCATCCCGATTGCGGTGCTGGTGCACTCAGTACTGAGCTGGGCATTCGCAGTCAATAGCCGGCCCGGTTGGAACAGTACGATCTTCGCTCCCTACTTCGTTGTTGCGGCGCTCTACTCAGGGGTCGCACTGGTGATCCTGGTAGTGGCCGGATTCCGCAGGGCTTACCGTCTCGAGTCGTTTATCGGCTCGAAGCACTTTCATTACCTCGGGTTCCTGATGGCAACGCTCGGTCTTCTCTATCTCTACATGACCTTTACCGAGATGCTGAGCGAAGGCTACGCGCTGAACGAGGAAACGACTCCGCTCCTGACGGCCCTGCTCGTCGGCCGCTACGCACCCTATTTCTGGCTCTTCGTCATCGGCGGCGGTCTCATTCCGGTGGCTCTCGTTGCACTCAAATGGACCCGAACGATCCCCGGGATCGTCACAGCCTCCGCGTTGGTCGTGTTTGGTATGTGGCTCAAGCGACTGGTGATCGTCGTTCCGGCAGCTGAGAACCCGCTCATCTCCGGACCTTGGGGAAGCTTCCACCTCTCGTGGGTTTCGATCGCGATTACCGTCGGCGGAGCAGCCGCGATTCCACTCTTCATGATGCTGTTCTTCAAGTGGTTCCCGATTCTCCCAATGTACGAGATGGAGGAGATCGATGTAGAGGAAGAGGCTGCCATGGCATCGGCCGTCCAACAGCGACTAAGCGATCTAACCGAGAAAGGAATGGTGGGATGAAGCTGCTTCACTTCGTCGCATTGATGTTGGCCCTGGGCGCCACATTGCTCCTAGCCACGACAGCAAGCGCTACTGGGGAGGCGACTCCAGGTCCCGCGGTGATGCAGTTGAGCACTGCGCCGGTGCTCGACAGCAAAGGGCACAAGATCAAGGGGCAGCTCTTGATCGTAGCGACTGTAACGGCGGCTGATGGCACCCCACTGGGTAACGCGACGGTCGACTTCTTCGAGCGTGTGAATTTCGCTGGAGCTGAACGGCAGGCTGCGCTCGGCACCGCCGTCACCGAGTCAACAGGCGTTGCGGCAATCCCGTACCAGGCGGCCCAGATTGGGAAGCACACGTTGACCGCCCGCTTCGGTGGTGATGCAACTGCCGCCGGCGCCGACGTGACGTCCACGATTCAGGTGTCCGAAGTTGTTCCGTCGTTCACTGCGGCGCCTGTTCCACTCGCATTCGTACGCCACTGGCTCTCCGTGGGAGTGGTCTCCGCCGTGATAGCTGTGTGGCTCTTCCTGTTCGGCGTCCTATTTCGCACCGTTATCGGGATTCGGTCCGCCGGGGCGGTTGCGGTGGTGTCCGCTGAAATCCCTGAGTATGTACGCACCTCGCCTGGTGACTAACAGCGCGTGAACGAGGATCAGTAGTTCAAGTCTCTCGGAAAGGGGAGTAGGTAATGGTTCATCGGAATGGTTGGAAGGTACTGCCGGCGGTACTGCTGCTCACGGCGGGGCTATTCGTCGCGGCCTGTGGTGGGTCGGGCGAAGCAGACGCAGGCTCGGCGACGCAAGCTGCGCCGGCTGCCTCGCAGGCGTTGATGATTTCGGCCGATATTGTTCAGGGATCGAAGAATATCCCAGCTGATCAGAAGGCTAATCACAGCTGCACACTGAGCAGCCGTTTCCCTCGCAACTCGGAGATGGTCTGGCGTGCCAAGATCACCGATCCAGCAACCGGCGATCTCATGGATGACACCACCGTCGACAAAGTTGAGATTCAGCTCGCCAATGGTGAAATGGTCGCCATGAAATTCGGCGCACATCCCAAGACTCCGCCGAACGAGTACTACTGGACCGGCTCCTGGGAAGTTCCGAAGGACGCGCCGACTGGAACCGTGGCGTACACCATCGTCGCGACCGCCAAGGACGGCCGCACAGGCGAGTTCAAGCCGATCATGAGCGTCGCTTCTTCGCTGCCGGCCATCACCGATGAGGTGTACGCCGACGCTCCGACGCCTGTACCAACGCCGAAACCGTAGTCTCGCGCGGCGATGGAATCGCCGGCTGACCTTAATAGGAGGTGATCAATGAAACGTCCATCACGGGGAAGTCGGCTGATTCCGCGATTTCTACCGTTCCATCTCTGGATCGTGATCGCCATCGGTGCACTCGTTCTCTCAAGCTGCAGCTCCGGGGGACCGTCGGGCGCGGGCGCAAAAACTTCGACGACGCCAACCGCGACGGCTGCGGAACAGAGCGCGTACCCCGGATCGAAGCTTGACTCCGATACCCCTAAGGCCCCGGTCGGTGCGACCGTGACCATGAGCGGGTCCGGATTTCCAGCGAACACACCGGTGGCGTTCACCTGGCAAACCTATGATGGACGTTTCGTGTTGGAGCAGGAACAAGTCGTCTTTGTCGGCCCTCGTTACGATCCACGCGTGGTCGATCTGGCGAACGTGACCACCGACGCTAGTGGGGCGCTCAAAACCTCGTTCACGGTTCCAGAGGACTTCGGTGGAGTACACGACATCGTGGCGCGTATCGATGGGAAGTTCGCGACGAAGATGGGGTTCGTCGTCGATCCGACCTTCTCCGTATCATCAACATCCGGCGCTATCGGCGATCAGATCCAGATCCATGCGACCGGTCTGGGCTACAAGGCACAAACGAGCCTGTGGGAGGTGAGCTGGGACAACGGCTTCACCGGCTACATGACCGCCGTCACGACGCACGGATCCGCATTAGCCCAGATCCGGCTCGCAGGGCCGGCTGGTCCGCATGTACTCAAGATTTGGCGCAACTATCGAGGTATTCCCTATCTCAATCCTCAGCAGGGACCGTTCGGCGCGCTGCCGGAGCCAACCACGTTCGTGATCAATGTCAAGGACGCAACGGCTCAAACGCCGGCGATCTGGGCCGATCCAAGTCCGGCCGATACGGTGCAAGCCACTCCTGATCCGACCTCGCAAGGAGGCGCGACACTTAGCGTAACACCGGATAAAGGCTCCGTCGGCTCGCAAATTACCGTGACGGGAGGCGGATTCGCCGCGAATCAGCCGGTGAATCTGACCTGGGCAACACGCTCAGGACAGAAAATCACCAGTACGGGCTTGCTCGAAGGCTTCGATGAGGAATTGACTGACCTGCCAGTAACGACGGCAGGCCCAGACGGCACCTTCACGTTGCAGTTCAACGCGCTAAACGACTACGCCGGCCCACACCGAATCACGGCGACCAGCGGTGACAAGGTGGCCGAATCGTACTTTTCGGTTTACGCATCCGTTGCCGACTTCACGGCACAGGCCAAAGTTGGACAGGACGTCACGATTCACATGAAGGGAGTTGGCTGGACGATTCAGGGTAAAACCTACGCCGTCGTTTATGACAATGTCTATTTGGGCTACGGCTGCAGCTTCAGCACCAAAGGAGACATCGATATTCATCTGCCGGCCGCCGGGGCACCAGGGGTCCACATCATCGACCTCTACCCAGCGGTCTATGAGGGTCAAGATCCGACTCCAGACATTTACTCAAAACCGGATTTGACTTATCTCCACGATCATCCAGGAGGAGCGCTCCCGGCGTTCCATTTCACGCTGACCGTGACCGACTAGCACACCCGATCCGGCCCGCGGATGACATGACACGAAATGTGCATGCCACCGCGGGCCGGTCGCATATTTACGAAGGAGAGGGATGTCATGCGGGGTTTCAAGAACCTGGTTATCCGCATTGCCGCCTGCCTTCGCACCTCAACGACACCGATTGCCCAAGTGACCCAAGTATCGAACAACCTGGTGCCGGTGAGGTGCACCACATTCTCGGCAGAGCGCGACGCGGAACGACCGGAACAACCGACACCCGTACCATGGAGAATGACTCCGAGGATTGAGCCAATGCGTCGATCCAGCACGGCGAGTCGAGTCCGCAAGGCCCTATCGGGATTCGTGCTCTGGTTTGGTCTGCTCTTTTCGGCCGTTCTCCTTGGAACCTTCATCGTCCTTGGAATCGTAATGGTCTACGCACTCGTTATGAGCCTTATCGGTGGATGACCATCAAGACCAAGCGATGAACGTGCGACAGTACTACCAAATATTAACGATCATCTAGATTTCAAGTGAATGGGCCCAGGGAGCACAGTACGCGACTCTCGACGTGACCGTTGATTCAGTCCGAATCTCGCTTGCGAAGAAAAGTCATCGTCTCGCAGATGGGTGTGCTCAATCCGTCCGGTGCCACACCGGAGATCGCACGTCATTCACGGAATCACTCCTGAACCAAGCAGGACCATGATCCTCGTGATCTGAGGACGATCGTCCTCAGATTCGAATCAGGGCAATGCGGTAGACTGATGGTATGCACCGATGAGGCGGGTAACTCGCCAATATAGAATGACGGCCTGCCCGGCGGGCCGCGGCTGGAGACGAATTCGTGAATTTCTTCGGCCATGATTTGCTTGCGCTCATGGCAAGCCATGGTTACCTATTGCTCTTCGTAATCATCCTGGCCGAAGAGGCGGGGCTACCCCTACCGATTCCTGGAGACCTGCTGCTTCTCTTCACCGGATCACTGGTGGTGCAGGGCGTGCTCGGGTTAGTGCCAACTCTCATCGTTTTTACTGTTGCGACCTTGATCGGAACCTCGATCCTCTACACGGTCGCCTTCCGTGGTGGCCGTCCATTGCTGCATCGCTATGGTCGATGGCTCCGGCTCAGAGAGGAACGGGTAGATCGGGCCGAGCGCTGGCTTCAAAATCGCCCGTTCAGCGGCGTAGCTCTCCTTCGTCTAACCCCCGGACTCCGCATCTACAGCACCATGGTCGCGGGACTGCTTGCCGTTCCAAGAGCGAGAGCGACGATCTCCTTTGTTGTTTCTGGAATCGTTTGGGCTGGCGCATGGATAGCGCTCGGTATGGTGCTTGGCACGAACGTCAACCGCGCAGCATCTTTGATCTCACGCATCGATCGGTTCGTAGTGCCCGCCCTGGTTTCTGCCGTAGTTGGCATTGGCCTGTTCTGGCTTGGCCGGCGCATATATCGTCGTTATCTCCCAGATGGGCTCGAATTGAGTATGCGAGCAACGCGTCTCACGCTCGTTTGGAAGCCACGACTTAGATCAGTGACGGTCAGCGGGATCGTGCTCGCGCTACTGCTGGTGGCGCCTCCGCTCGTTGGAGCAGTACATCTCGTGAACGATCGCAGCAAACACGAGGCGAGCACGAACGTCGTTGTCGCACAGGTTGTGCGGGTCAAACCAGTCGTTGACCGGTGACGACCGAGGCTGGCCAAAACCCCTATTCAGTAAGCTACAAATCTGGCTCTACCGACTGACGGTCTATTCTCGTCAGAGGCTCAATTTCCCCCTGGTTTTCCGCAACTGAATCAGGACTCCTCACCTATCCCAACCCAATTCGAATTTGCCTAGAATCGTTGGCAAAGGATGGGTGTGGACTGAATGGTAACGAAGTCTCGACATAAGGTGCGGAATCTCGGGATCATCGCGGTGCTCGCCATTGTGTATGGCGGAATGTTCGCGCTTCTCTATCCGCTGCTGGGCTTTGCCGGCGCGCCTTTTGCCGCTGTCACCGTCGTGATGGCGGCCTGGCTGTTCGGGACCCGTGGGGGAATAATTTCAAGCCTGATCATTGGACTCGAGAACATCGTGCTACTGCGCCTCATGGGAGAGACGGCCTGGCTGACCGCCTTGAAAAACGGCTCTTTGGCCGGGTTTGTCGCGCTCGGCGTCGTGGGCGTGGCCGTTGGCCGCATGGGCGATCTGGACCGTAAAGTGAAGCAGTACGCGTTTGAACTGCAACATCAGGCTTTTCACGATCCACTCACCAACTTGCCGAATCGTACGCTCTTCTCCGACCGGCTCGAGCATGCCACCGCACGTGCCGCTCGCGGCACCACATCGCTTGCGGTTCTCTTTCTCGACCTCGACGGCTTCAAGCGGATCAACGATCATCACGGTCACGCCGTCGGAGATCGTCTGCTTCAGGCAGTCGGCACGCGAATGAAGGAAACGGTGAGGGAAAGCGACACTGTGGCGCGACTAGGTGGTGACGAGTTCGTTGTTTTGGTCGAGGACATCGACGGACTTGACTCCGCACGCCGCACGGCCGAGCGGATCTCCAAAAGTCTGAACCGGCCTTTCGTCATCGACGGGATACCTCACTCGATCTCCGCCAGTATTGGGGTCGCCTTCTGTTCGGCCGGAGAATCGCGCTCAGAGGACATGCTTCGCGAGGCTGATCAAGCTATGTATGCGGCCAAAGCGTCGGGCAGGGCGCGCTACGAGGTAGGCCAGGCGATGGTCGCCTAAGACGGAACACCGGCAATCGATCCTCCCTAGACTTCGGATCATTCGTTCTACTCAAATCCAGATCCCACCAACGGTTCCCCCGATTCGCTTTCTCCCAAATTGCTCGGTAATGTTGCGACGTTTTAACGCATACTGGTGTGTGGCCTTGGGACGAGACGAAAGGCGAATTGACTCATGACGTTCGACGACCTCCCGTCTGATGACCTCATCCCGGCGCTTCTTCCCCGTGGACGCGGTCATCAGTTCGTCTGCTACGCCGATGCATGCTCCGGTGTTCCGGGTGCCCTCCACGAACGGACCTTCGCCAACGTCAACCGCGTGCTCGCTCGCCTCGACCCGCAACCCGAGTTCATCTGCTTTCCAGGCGACGAGATCCAGGGACTTACGGCGGATGAGGCAACGCTGCGCCAACAATGGAGCTACTGGTTCGAGCACGAGATGTCCTGGCTCGACCGGCAAACGATTTCGCTCTATCACACAACCGGGAACCACACGACCTATGACTCCGCCAGTGAAGCCGTTTTTCGCGAAGTGCTCGCTCATCTGCCGCGTAACGGTCCCGCCGGGCAAGCAGGGCTCTCCTACTTCGTACGACGAGACGATCTTCTGCTTGTGTTCGTCAACACGCTCTGGTCCGGGCTCGGCGGCGAAGGTCGGGTCGAAACGAATTGGCTCGAGCAGACGCTGACTGCGAACAATAATGCTCGGCATACGTTTGTCGTCGGGCATCACCCGGCCTTCCCGATCAACGGCTTCGCAGGCGCCTATCAACGGGAGCTTGCGCCGGAAAATGCGCGAGAATTCTGGCAGGTCCTCGTTCGCCATAACGTGGTCGCCTATCTCTGCAGCCATATCCTGGCCTTTGACGTGCAGATTCACCAGGGGATCTTGCAGATCGTGACCGCTGGAGCCGGCACTGCCCATCGCATGCCGGAGGAGAGCGAGTACCTGCACAGCGTTCAACTGGCAGTCGACGATGCCGGACTTCGCTATCAGGTACTGGACGACAGCGGAGCACGGCGCGAATGGCTCTCCTGGCCGCCGGCCGTCCGCGAGTCCACAAGCTGGCCAGGTTTCCCGCCAGATATCGCCACGTCACAATGGTTGCCTAACCAGGTTTCAACCGGGGTCCATCTGATCGTATGGCGTTGTGCCGGGATCTCAACCGGTGCCACTGAAGGGGAGGCGCAGACCCTCGTCGCCGGTTGGAATGCCGGGCCGGGATTGTCAACGCTCTGGATCGGCCTTCTCGGACCGGAACAGCGTTTGGGCGTGCTCCTCAGCCCACAGCCGGGCCGGAGCCCGCATCTCTGGCATGGTCCATCTCTTCCACCAGCACGGTCTTTCTCGGTACAGATCGGGATACACACCGGAATGGGGCCGGGTGGTGTAGTCTGGCGCGCGGACGATCAAGCGCCCTGGTCCTCGATGAACTCGGCATCCCCGTGGGGAGCCGAACGCCTCACCTGGCCGGAACAGTGGGGCGTCGGACACGACAAACGCGGTCCAAAAGATCGGCCCTTTCGCGGAACCGCCCTCGATGTGAGCTGGACATTGGAGCCGCAACAACTGGAGATACCGTAGGCCTGGGCCTAGTCGTCCTCCACGGCGAGAACGGCTTCTGGTTTGGCCGACCGGTGCGTAGGTAAATGCATGGTCTCAGCCGCATCCTCGTCCGGAATACGCAGCGCTGCGATCGCCGCGATACCCGCCAGCACGGCGGCCGCCGCAAAGGCAACATGGTACGCGTTGAGATTCGGACTCACGACGCCACTGGACGAAACCAAGGTTGGGCCGGCCAGTGCCAGCACGGTACTGAGCATGGCAACTCCGACCGCACCACCAACTCTGCGCTGCACGCTCGAGAGCGTCGAAGCCTGTCCGGTATCCGAGCGGGAGATCGTCGCAAATCCCGCCACTTGCGCCGGCAAAAAGACGTATGACATGCCCACGCCGATGAAGAACATGAGGATCCGCACCAGCCAGGCACTGCTGCTGAGATCGATCGTCCATAGGAGCGCCATCATCGCCGCCACGCCGGCCAGACCGCCCGCCATCAGTCGTCGAGGACCGACGCGCGGATAGAGCCGGGCAACGATCTGGGTCGACGTGACCACTCCGATTGCCTCGGGGAAGGTGGTCAATCCTGATTCGAGCGGCGAGTAGCCACGAGCTTCCTGCAAGAAGAGGGGCATCATGAAGAGAACGCCCATGAATGCCGTGGACGCGAAGAGGGATGCGATGTTGGTTGTCCGGAAGAGACGATCGCCGAGGAGGCGCAGTTGTACCATCGGCTCGCGTGCCCGGATCTCGTTCAGGACAAATGCGACCAGCACGAGCGCGCCAAAGACGCCGGTCACCATGATGTCGACCGAAGCCCAGCCGTGCGCGGGCCCCTCACTCAAGGCATACATAAACGAGCCGAATCCGACTCCGGCCAGTACGAAGCCAAGCAGATCGAAGCTCCCCGGCGACGACTCGCGATTCTCGTGCAGGAAGATCAATCCAAAAATGAATGCCAGGATCCCGACCGGAATATTCACGTAAAAGGCCCAGTGCCACGAGAGCTTTTCGACTAACAGTCCACCAATTACCGGGCCGGAGGCAGGACCGAGAATCGTCACGAACATCAAAATGCGCGAGACGTTTACCCGCTCATGCGGCGGGAAGGTGCGATAGAGCATCGCCATGCCGACCGGCGTCAACATGCCGCCACCGATGCCCTGCAAGGCCCGGAAGATGATCAGTTCATTGAAGGATCCAGCGAGCCCGCACGCGGCCGAGGCGATGGTGAAAATCGCCAGCGCGACCAGAAAGATGCGCTTCGTGCCGAATCGATCACCGAGCCAGCCGGAGGCCGGAATAAACACGGCCAGGCTAACCAGATAGCTGACAACGACCATATCGATCTGCGCCGCGGATACGTTGAACTGCCGGCTGAGCGTCGCCAGTGCAACGTTGACAATCGTCGAGTCGATCGAGTTCATCAGCATGCTGCACACGTAGACGATCGCCACCACTATCTTCTGGTGGATGAGACCGTCCGTCGGCGATTCTGATGCTCGAGTGTCGAAGCCAGTGGACAAACGGATTGCTCCTCGTGAGCACGGTCGATACGAAGTGAACATCAAGGCAAGCGCGGTCGAAGATACCGCCTCGCTCGCCGGGGACATTTCTTCCGAGGCGCTGTCCGGGGAAGACTGCCGCTACGTGCGAGCCATTATGCACCGAATTGACGTCATCTGCCTGGCATCCCGCGGCGATGTCGACCGCAAGAGTCGGACAAAAGTGACCTGCCTATTCTAGCGACCTGCGGCCCAGTTTGCCTCCCAATCCCTGTCTCGCCACAACAAGGTTGTTGGGCTATTCTCGCTACGAGGGAGGAGCAGCTGAGTGGACAATCCACGGCTTTATGGAGCGCCGCCTTATACGGTCGCCGTAATCCACGGTGGCCCCGGAGCGCCCGGTACGATGGCGCCGGTGGCCCGCGAACTCGCTCCAAGCTGGGGCGTCGTCGAGCCACTTCAGACCGCAAAGTCACTCGAAGGGCAAGTGCTGGAGCTTCACGACGCGTTGCTGAAGCACGCCGATCCGCCGGTCGTGCTGATCGGATCGTCCTGGGGTGCGATGCTTAGCTTCATCGTGGCTGCACGCTTCCCGGAGGTCGTGCGCAAGTTGATCCTGATCGGGAGCGGCGTCTTCGAGGCTAAGTACGCGACTGGAATCGATGCCGAACGCTTCGCGCGACTCGACACTGACGAGCGCCGGCAAGCTGACCAATTGATCGCTCAGTTGTACGACCCGCAGGTCACAGACAAGAGTGCCGCCTTTGCCGGACTTGGCCACCTCTTCACCAAGACAGACGCCTACGACCCAATTACGCTCGATACCGAGTTAATCGAGGTCCAGTTCGACGTTTATCAGCCGGTCTGGAGTGAGGCCGCCGCGTTCCGGGCCAGCGGTGATTTCCTGGCGTTAGGTAGCCGAATACATTGTCCCGTTGTCGCGATCCACGGTGACTACGATCCCCATCCGATCGAAGGCATTCGGGAACCACTCAGCCGGGTTCTCGCTGATTTTCACTTCGTTCTCCTTAAAGAGTGCGGCCACCTTCCCTGGATCGAACGCCAAGCCCGCGACACGTTCTTCCGCATTTTGAAGGAGGAGATCTCGTCGTGAGGCGCTGCATTTAGCACCTTCCGCAGCAGCACATGCCCCGCCATGCTGGCCTTGGGGTACGACGGCAGGACACCAGGCCCTCGCCTTGAAAATATGTCTGGGTGGCCATTTCTAAAGTAGGGGAGTAGCCTGTCTGCTCCCGACAGCTTGAATGACTCACCATCCATCTCCGCCAGGCTCGACGACCCCCCATCCCACCAACACAAAATAGTGCACCCGCTTTCGCGAGCGCACTATTAAGGAGGAAAGATGAACCGGTTTGCGGATTCTAGTTGGTCGGAACGGAATTCTGATCCTGCGGGCCACCCCGATGTCCATGGCCACCAAAGTCGCCGAATCCGCCATGACCACCCTGATCGAAGGTGTTGTTGTTGATAGCGTCGGTCAGCTGTTGCTTCATCGTGTCGAGACGCTGGGTCTCCTGATCCTGCGTCATCTTGCCGCTCGCAACGGCCTGATCCATCTCAGTCTTCTCCTGAGTGATGATCGCGGTGACGACTTCGTCAACCGTTTTGCCATGGTTGGTGATCTCCTGCGCCAGGGTGGTGCCGGAGCTCAGGTCGGACTGAAGTTGAGTAGCGGTGATACCGAGCGTGCTGGCGATAGCGTTCATGTCATCGCCGCCGTGTCCGTGCCGGCCATCCATGCCGAAGCCTGGTCCACCGAACATGAACGGGGTGATCTGCCCCGCGTCGATCTTCTGCTTGATCGCGTCTCCCTGTGCCGCCGTCATTTTCCCGCTCGCGACCGCGTCATCGACCGATTGGTCCTCGGTCTTCTGTAGACCCGTCTGGACCTGCGTGCTCGTCAAACCAAGGTTCTGAGCCAGGCGGTCGACGAAGGTCTGCACCTTCGTTTGCGCGCTGGTTGCCGTTGGTGTTGACGGCGGGGCGGCGAAGACACTGCCGGCGGTGATGGTGGAGGCCAGCGCCAGGGTGGCGAGTCCGCCGCCGATCAACCAACGTTTGCGTACCACGTATGAAATCTCCTTATCTGTTGCCGGGTAATCGTTCCCACGAACGCTTCCGGGTCAACCATTGTCACTGTCTTGAGGATAGGTTTGGCAGATAACAAGAACGTGTGATTTAGCTGGGAGTGCTCCCAGGAAGGTGGCAATTCAGCTTAGAGTTTTCAC
>CAWAVM010000005.1:0-200993 GCA_963785465.1 uncultured Chloroflexia bacterium
CCGGCTTCAGGTGTTGCCGGCTTTCATGACGTGACGGGCGGTGTGTACAAGGCCCGGGAACATATTCACCGCCGTATGGCTGACCGGCGGTTACTAGCAACTCCGACTTCATGAGGGCGAGTTGCAGCCCTCAATCCGAACTGAGACCGGGTTTCTGGGATTGGCTCCGCGTTACCGCTTGGCTGCCCTCTGTCCCGGCCATTGTAGCGTGTGTGTCGCCCAGGGCGTAAGGGCCATGCTGACTTGACGTCATCCCCCCCTTCCTCCGGGTTGCGCCCGGCAGTCTGACTAGACATACCATAACTAGCCACGAGGGTTGCGCTCGTTGCGGGACTTAACCCAACATCTCACGACACGAGCTGACGACAGCCATGCAGCACCTGTCTCTCGGCTCCCGAAGGCACCCCTCCCTTTCAGAAGGGTCCCGAGGATGTCAAGCCCTGGTAAGGTTCTGCGCGTTGCGTCGAATTAAACCACACGCTCCGCTGCTTGTGCGGGCCCCCGTCAATTCCTTTGAGTTTTAGCCTTGCGGCCGTACTCCCCAGGCGGTGGACTTACTGCGTTTGCGCCGGCACGGAGGGGGTCAACTCCCCCCACACCTAGTCCACATCGTTTACTGCGTGGACTACCGGGGTATCTAATCCCGTTCGCTCCCCACGCCTTCGCGCCTCAGCGTCAGGTCAGAGCCAGCTGGCCGCCTTCGCCACCGGTGTTCCTCCCGATCTCTACGCATTTCACCACTACTCCGGGAATTCCACCAGCCTCTCTCTGCCTCCAGCTCCCCCGTTTCACACGACCCTCCCCGGTTGAGCCGGGGGCTTTCACGTGTGACGCAAGAAGCCGCCTACGCGCCCTTTACGCCCAGTAACTCCGGACAACGCTCGGACCCTACGTCTTACCGCGGCTGCTGGCACGTAGTTAGCCGGTCCTTCTTCCTGGGGTACTGTCACTTTCTTCATCCCCCAGAAAAGGAGTTTACGCTCCGAAAAGTGTCTTCCTCCACGCGGCGTCGCTCCGTCAGGCTTGCGCCCATTGCGGAAAATTCCTTGCTGCTGCCTCCCGTAGGAGTCGGGGCCGTGTCTCAGTCCCCGTGTGGCTGATCGTCCTCTCAGACCAGCTACCCGTCATCGCCATGGTGGGCCTCTACCCCGCCATCTAGCTGATAGGCCGCAGGCCCCGCCAAGCACGGATCGCTCCTTTGCTTGATCCCCTTACCGAGAACCAAGCTCATGGGGTATTACCCGCGGTTTCCCGCAGTTATCCCCCGCGCTTGGATGGGTTCCCCACGTGTTCCTCACCCGTCCGCCACGGTCGACCCCCGAAGGGGTTCCCGTTCGACTTGCATGCATTAGGCACGCCGCCAGCGTTGTTCCTGAGCCAGGATCAAACTCTCCATCAAGTTCCCCCCGAAAGGGGATTCATATCTGAGTTGTTGACCCAAGCTATCCCTCATGCGATTACTCGCAGTTGGGGGCACTCGATCACGCTTCAATTGTCAAGGTGCTCTGGAAATCTCACCAAACTTGATCAATCCTGTCGGACGTTCATCAAGTCCGGGGCCACATTGAAGACGCGATTTGCCCACTCAGGCATCCTCGTCCTGCTTGAGGTTCGGCTCACGTTTTCAGCCGTGCCCTCCAGCGGCATCGCGTAGTATAGCACAGGGTCTGACCGATGTCCAACGTCCGTGCACCGTCACCTAAAATGCTACCGAAGCCCGCACGGTTCCCTCAAATCCCGAATTCTACCCGGGAAAATAGGGGCAACTGCTGCCGTGATCGGACGCTTCCTTTTATCACGACAGCAGCGTCAGTCGACTGCGTTACGGCGTCGCCGAATCAGGCAATCGCGGCTGGGACAGATCGCCACCTGAATAAAATGCCGAGCTCAATGCGCCTGCCAGCGCATTTCCGTAGACGGTGTGGCCACTGAGCATTGGGATGGATCGTTCCGTTAATATCACCCTGCATTTACCACAGACTCACTGTAGCGCACGACCCAGTGATCAACAGCGCAGTAACCGTGCGACTGGAACTGAGGTAAGATGCCGCCAACGTAGTTCCAGCCGTGATTCGCCGCGGCCGCAGCGACGCCGGCATTCAAACTCGGCAGCATCGTAGTCGAGGCCCAGGTGGCCTCTTCCGCCGTGATGCTCAGCCCGAGATGCGGTGCGACCGGAATATCGGATAGAACCGAATCGGCGCAAATCGCTCCCGCGTCGTCGTGCAATGGATCGTAGTATTCAGAGATAAACACGCGCTGCGGATCCAGCGGCAGTACGTTCAATGCAGTTGCTAGTTGGTCATAGGCACTCGGCAGACGAGTCAGGTATCTCTCAAACTTTCCACGAGGTGACCCGGGCTTCTGTGCATCACAACTTGAGTGTTTGAAACAATCCTGCACAACGTCAGAAAAGTGAACGTCGTTGGCCCCAATGGATACCAGGAGCGCGTCAATCTCGCGATCACCAACAAACGCCTGCAATGCCTCGAGTTGTGGTGGCAACGGCTTGCCCGGGATTATTCCACCGTATTGACCGAGCAGACCCTTGAATATAGTCGCTCCTGAACACGCAAGGTGGATGAACGTAACCGACGTCTTTGGGTCTGCCAGTTCAATGTCCATGGCCGCCTGAGCTGGCCCTGCCGCAGCCGATCGGTGACACTGTTCGTTCTCCCAACCCGATGGACCGCCACCCGAGATGTCCGGATTGCCTTCACCAGACGCTACGGAGTCACCAATCGACACGATCAGCCAATCTTGCACAACGACCTCATGCTGCTGGCTACCGACCAGGTCACCAGCGGGCGTCCGCAACTCGAGCTCTAACTGATACTGACCCTCATTCGCAAATCCGTAGCTGAACGTACACGACGTAGAATCCTGAGCGACGACGGCCGGATCAGAGAGATCGACTTCGACACCATCGATTCGCCATACCTGCACCAATCCAGAGTCACATACGCCATTTTCTGTGTATGTGAAATCAACCCGCCAGCTGCCCGGATCGATGACTAGCGGCCCATCTGGCGCAAAGTAATCAGCGATGCCGTCCCCGTTGTGATCCTGGCCATCGAAGCGATCAGGTACCGTCCAATCAAAGTCGACGGCAAAGTCGTCGTTGAGAATAGTGCCGACACCGGTCCCTTTCGCGACAGTCGCGTTCACCGGACTGGTGAGAACTACGTTGAAGGTCTCATCTGGTTCGACCGATGTGTCACCATTAACCGAAACTGAGATCAACTTGCTCTGTTCGCCGGTTTGGAAAGTTAGGGTGCCGATGGTCAGGACATAGTCTGATCTGGCGCTGGCAGTCCCGTCTTGCGTCTCGTAGTCGACCGAGACGGTTGAGCTCGCGGGGCTGGACAGCGATACCGGGAACGTGAACGTTGTCGTGCCGCCGGTCCCCTCAAGGTCGACTGCATCACCGATGGTGAGGGTTGGGAGCGAAGAGACGGATAAGGCAAAATCGTAATGTGCTTTCCCAGACATGTATCCGGGTTCTCCGGCGGACGCCCTCAGATAGTACTCACCTTCCAAGCTCAGCGGAACTCCAACGTTTAATGATCCACTACCGCCAATTCGCGCGACAACCTCGAACGAAGCATATGGCTGTATATAGACGATAGCTCCATTAGAATCCCCTTCCGTCCACTCCGAATTGCCCGTCAACGTCACCGAGGTCGGATTGGGAAAGAAGATCGTTGACGTATACGCGGCCTCGGCTCCACACACGTAACTTCCGGTGTT
Organism: uncultured Chloroflexia bacterium; assembly: GCA_963785465.1. GTDB lineage: Bacteria > Chloroflexota > Chloroflexia > Thermomicrobiales > Thermomicrobiaceae > CALAGB01. The sequence goes on from CAWAVM010000005.1 coordinate 3,751, forward strand.
GACGCCCGTCGCGTTTCCTTGCGAAGTGACGAATGGGCGTGTTGGGTCTGCTGTCTGTTGTTCGAACTGTATATTTGCCGACGCGCCCTCAGCTGTGACTGAGTCACTCCAAGCGAGTGCGCCGGATGGCGAGGACTTGAGGTTGGGCGGCACTGTCCCGGTGCTGCAGTTAGCGGACAAGAAGCCAGATTGCGCTGCAACTGAAGGACTTGCCAATCCAGTTGACACGGGAACGGCGAGTGCAACTCCTGCCAAAGTCACAATCAGGGCAATATATCGTGCGAGCCTCATCTTCCTCTCCTTCCCCTAGACGCGTTCCGCATCTTCTATCTGGGCAGCACGAATACCAATGCCAGGGATGTGGCGTGGTCCAAACGCCTACTTCTTTTCGCTTCAGACCAAGTCAACAGTTACAATGAAATAACGGCGCTTCGGATCAATCGCTAAATCGCACTGGTCCACCAATCGCAACGGCCTTCACTGCACGATTTCAACGACGACTGGATTACGCGTGACAGCACATTGGGCATTTCCGAACAGCCGTTTCAACAATCTTGTGGCCACACTCGGACAGTGCCCGGACTTCGGTTCCCATTGCTATTGCGACATCCGGACCTCGCATGACGGTTCGCGGATATATCCTGATAGACTCTCCAAACCAGTTCGCGCAGTTCGCGTCCAATACGAGCTTCGGCTTGGTTTCCTAGTTCGGTTGCAGATGTCCGTTCAGACTGAGAAACAAGCCGGAAATGGACGTCGAACTGTTGCTGGAAATAGACGTTGAATTGACGCTAGAAATAAACGTCGCCCCGGTACTCGACATCGACACAATGCCGCCGCCGCCTGTCCCCGAGATGCCCACAGCTCCTCCCGAAATAGTGACCACACCTCCCGACAATTTGATGAGTGCTCCTGCGGTGTTATCCACTAATTGAATGCCGGTATTGGTGATCTCCAACCGATAGAGTCCGTTCGGACTAACGAAACTTCCCGAGAACGTGCCGGCTGCACCATCTTGTCCTGCTGGCCCCTGCGGTCCGGCGACCCCCTGCGGGCCTTGTAGGCCTGCTGGCCCCTGTGGTCCGGCGACCCCCTGCGGGCCTTGTGGGCCTGCAGGTCCCTGAGGCCCGACATCTCCTTGCGCGCCGGTGTCGCCCTGCGGTCCCTGAGGTCCGACATCTCCTTGCGTGCCCGCGTTCCCTTGTGGCCCCTGCAGTCCTTGCGGTCCTCTCTGATTCCATGAAATGAGCGTCTCGTTGTGACTGCACGAATCACTGGAATCGACGATATGTATTGTCCCGCTGCTGTTGTTCACGCAGGCGTAGTAAACCGTGTCGTTACCGTTGGCCAGGGCGAACGTTCCCGCCCCGATAACAGATCCAAGAACGAACGTAACGAGCACCATTGCCAGTCGAAACTTCCATGATGACCATCGAACGAGTCGCATATTCCCTCCCTGTTTACAACGGCACGCCAGCAAATGACCCAATCGGAGATCCGGTTTACAATTGGCAACAACACGTGCAATGACGGCCAAGTTCAAGGTCACATTGACCGAAGTCAATGAGCCTGCCGGCCACTGAAGTTTCGGCGCTAGTGACCTGGAGGTCGTGCTCAGTCAAACATCGCGCGACAGGGCCTGCTCCAGACCAACTCGACGAACGAGGTACGCGAATGCCATGTCGTTGTTCCAACAACTGTCTTTCTCGGTTTGATAGCCACTGTAAATCGCATACGTTTGCAAAACGTTTGCAAGGTGGACGAACGCATGAAGATGTGGACATCTCCAAAGACTTCGGCGGCACATTTTCAGAACCATTTCGGAGCGCAGACCGTGAACGTCTACTTGCTTGGCCACTTCCGAGTCGTGATTGACGGGTCAGTCGTTTCCGAGTCGGCGTGGCGCCTGAAGAAAGCACGCAGCTTGGTGCAACTGTTGGCGCTGGCGCCCGGACACACATTGCACCGAGAACAAGTCATGGAGATTTTGTGGCCCGACTCTGATCCACATGCAGCGGCCGGCAACTATCGCCAGGTCGTTCACGCCGCGCGTCGTGCGCTTGAATCGACGACGGACAGCACAATCGACTTGGCACCGATACTTCACGTCCGCGGTGGAACGATCCGATTCGAACCGCCAGGTTCACTCTGGATCGACGCTGAGGTGTTCATGAATGCCGCTCTCGCGGCACGCCAGTCGGAGGATCCGTCTCAGATCGGGGACGCGCTCGAACTCTTCAAGGGAGAGCTCTTGCCCGAGAGTCCGTTTGAAGAATGGTTGATGGATCGGCAAGTCGCGCTTCACGAAACGGCTGTTGGGCTGCTCAATAAGCTAGCACGAATTTACGAGCGAGATGGAGACTTACGGCAAGCCATCGATGCGCTTCAACGGCTCTTGACCATTGAGCCCGCACACGAAGCAGCTAGCGCAACCCTCATGCGACTTTATGCTCTCAGCGGCCAACCGGCTCTCGCTGATCGCCAATATCGGATCCTTCGTCACGCTCTCAGAACTTATCTTGACGCCGAACCAAGCCAGGAGTCGGAGCAGCTACACGAGGACATCTCCTCCGGTCGACTCGGTCCTGGTCTGGTGCTGCCACTCGAACCGACGTCCGGCGAACTTCCCACCCATCTCACGACCTTCGTTGGGCGCGAACGCGAAATTGAAGAGGTTACGACCCTCCTCGACCGGAATCGAATCGTCACGCTTACAGGTGCAGGAGGCTGTGGCAAATCGAGACTCGCCCTGGCAGTCGCCGAACGAGTCCAGTTGCGACTACCTAGCGGAACCCATTTTGTCGAACTCGAGTCGATAAGGGATCCGGCGATCATCGCGAGAACGATTTTGGTTGTATTGGGCATCACAGAAGTGCCAAGCCGGTCCCCGCTTGAGATGCTTGCAGCGGCTCTGAGAGATCGTCCAACTCTGTTGGTCCTCGACAACTGCGAACACTTAATCGATGCGTGTGGTGAATTGGTCGGTCAACTGCTCGAGCGCTGCCGCTTGCTTCGAGTCTTAGCCACCAGTCGCGAGCCCATGCGACTGCCAGGTGAAGCGATCTTTCGCGTTCCGTCGCTTTCTCTCCCGACCCCCGAGGATCTATCGGAACCCGAGCGAGCCATGAACAGCGAAGCGATTCAACTCTTCGTCGATCGAGCGACGAGGCGGACGCCCGATTTCACGATCACTGAGCGGAACATCGCCGCTGTAGCCGAAATCTGCGCACGGCTCGACGGCATACCCCTCGCAATCGAGCTCGCCGCGGCGCATATCGGGTTTCTTTCGCTCGAAGATCTCGCGGAGCGATTGAATGACACGGTGCGATTCCTGAGAAGCAGCGAACGGACATCGCCCGCGCGTCATCAGACATTGCGAGCCACGCTAGATTGGAGCTATCAACTTCTCGATGATCAGGAACGCAAAGCGCTTCGACGGCTCGCCGTGTTTTCGGGCGGTTGGACGATCGGCGGCGCGGAGTCAGTGGTGGCAGACGAGGACACGCCACCAAAGACCGTGATCCATTTCCTGTCGAGCTTGGCGAATCGATCGCTCATTGAGATCGAGGGTTCCCGCACCGGTGTACGTTACCGTTTGCTCGACACGGTGCGTCAGTACGCCTGGGAACGCCTGGAGAAGGCTGACGAAGCCGAATACTTGAAGCGTGTTCACGCCGAATACTTCGCGTCAGTTGCCGATACCGCGGAGGCTGCTCTGCGAGGGCCAGATCAAGCACTTTGGCTGGATCGCCTGGCAATGGAAATAGACAATATGAGATCGGCGCTGGCCTTCGCACGAGATCGTCGAGCTGCGAAGCTTGGACTGCGGATCTGTTGGGGACTATGGCGATTCTGGAACGCCCGTGGATATCTTGAAGAAGGGCGCGATTGGATGAAAGAAATCTTGTCGCTCACACATCAACCGACTGATGATGTTCTCCGTGTAGGTGTCCTCTTCGCCGCCTCGCGATTTGCCATGCTGCAGAGCGACTTTGGCGAGGCGAAAGCGCTTGCGACGGAGTGCAGTGAAACAGCTTTGCGAATCGGAGATTTGGATAATCTATCTGGCGCGTTCACGGTGCTCGGGCACGTTGAACTGCGAGGCGGTAGGTTGACTAGTGCACGGCAGGCGTATCAAAACGGGCTCGAAGTTCGCCGTGAGCTGGGGGACGATTGGGGAGTCGCAATTTCAACCATGAGCCTGGCGAGGGTCGCTCAGGCTGAGGGAGCGAATGCGGAAGGAGTGGAGCTCTACGACGCAGCCCGAACGCTGTTTCTGAATCTAGGTGATACCGAGAATGCTGCTTTCTCGCTCTACCGTCGTGCCAGCATTGCACTCGAACTGGGTGATTTGACCGTGGCCGAGCAACTTCTCGACGATGCGTTGGTGGAGATGGAGGTTATTGGCAATCGACTCCATTTGAGTGAGTGCCTCATTTATATGGGGCGCGTTGCAATCGAGCAGGGAAAGCTCGATCGCGCTCATGAGTTACTTTCCCGTGCGCTGAGTTTGGCATATGACGTTCGTTCCTTCGATGACGTGGCCAACGGATTGGAAGGTTTTGCCCTACTCGCGGCTGTGCAGGGTCGATCCAGGCGCTACTTGACGTTGTCGGCCGCGGCATCCCGTCTGCGCGAAGCGATCGGCGAACCGAAGCTCCGCACCGAGCCATCGAGGCTGCAGGCGGTGCTGGATTCCGCTCAGAAATCCGTTGGACCGTCAGAGCGACAGGCAGCGATCGAGCGTGGCAGGTGGCTGAGACTGGATCGCGCCGTGGAGCTGGCATTGTCAGCCGACGATGTATGATCGCAGCCTGGTCAGGCCCTCCGATCGGTACCGGGAACTTCCCGTTCGCGGCAATCTCGATGACATGCCGCGCTGAAGCGAGATTATCTTGACCTTCCAGCGAAAACATTCGATAATTTGAAGATGTTGGGCTCACCAAATCCGCAATCTGAAGGGAACGGATCCTGAGTATGAAGCCGATTATTGGAATTACCCCGTCACCGTCGGAGGACCAGTTTTCACACGGCCTCTTCTATCGTTATGCTCTTTCATCAAACTACACCGAGGCGATCGAAGCCGCCGGTGGTGTACCACTCATCATTCCTCCGCAGCAGGACAATATCGAGGAGATCCTCTCTGTCGTGGATGGGTTGCTCCTAAGCGGCGGCGGTGACATTGATCCGCAGATTTATCGTGACGATACGGTCCACGTGAAGACCTACGGCATTCACGAGGGCCGTGACAACCTAGAAATGGCGCTGACCAAGGCGGCGATCGAACGCGACCTGCCAACTCTCTGCATCTGCCGCGGGATTCAGGTCCTCAATGTCGCCCTCGGCGGAACACTGTATCAGGACATTGCCGATCAATACAGTGATGAAATCGAACACCGACAGCATGACAAAGGTATCGCAGCCAACGAGCCCAGTCATGAGGTGACGGCGGTTCGCGACTCTTTGCTCAGCGACGTCTACGAATCGGACACCATTCAGACGAACTCGTTCCACCATCAAGGACTGAAGGACGTAAGCCCGGAGCTTCGAGCCATCGGCACAGCTCATGATGGAATCGTTGAGTCAGTCGAGCGCCCTGCGAGCACGTGGATGCTCGGCGTTCAGTGGCATCCTGAGATGATGTTCAAGGCTCACGAGGAGCATCTCAAGCCGTTTGTCGGATTGGTGAACGCTGCCACCACGTATCACGCGAAGACCGCTCGCGAAGAAATGGCCGTTCACGACTAGACTCTGATCGGGACTCGTCACACAAGAAAACGGGCGGTGCAATCGCACCGCCCGTTGTACTTTGCACGAATCGGAACTGGTCTGTTACTCCGCTGAATGTGGATAAGCGCCCGCACCAGCCGCGGCCACCTCACGTTCTTCCGCAGCCGAGTCGTCGTTGCCTGCTGGGGAACGGCGTCTGGCAAACGCGTTTGGCACCGCCGCTTTCAGTACGTCGTCCATGTTGTCGACGAGTACGAACGTCATGTTCTCCTTGAGCGACGCCGGTAGATCTTCGAGATCCGGCTCATTTCGCTTTGGAAGAATGAACGTTGTGATCCCAACCCGGCCAGCAGCCAAACTCTTCTCTTTGATTCCGCCGACAGGCAGCACCTGCCCACGCAGCGTAATCTCACCTGTCATGGCAATACGGTCCTGAACAGGGACTCCACTCAGCAACGAGACCAAGGCGGTCGTCATCGTGATCCCAGCCGATGGACCATCCTTCGGAATCGCCCCAGCTGGCACATGGATGTGAAGGTCAGTCTCTTTGAAGAAACCTGGGTCGATTCCGAGATCTCCGGCTCGCGACCGGACGAAGCTTAGCGCTGCCTGAGCCGACTCTCGCATCACGTCGCCAAGCTGCCCAGTTACACTCAGGTTTCCACGTCCCGGCATCTTTGTAGCCTCGATGAACATGATGTCGCCACCGACCGCGCTCACGCCGACTCCGATTGCAACGCCTGGATCAGCCGTTCTCTCTTCCAGCACCTCGTACGAGAAGCGCGGCTTACCGAGGAATTCTCGAATCTCGTCGACGCCGATCTCAGAGGAAACTTCTTTGTTTTCAGCGACCCGCGTCGCGACCTTGCGTGCCACATTGGCTATTTCCCGCTCAAGGTTTCGAACACCGGCTTCCCTCGTGTGATGCTGAATGATCGTCATAAGCGCCTCATCGGTCAGATTAAACCGATCTGTGCCCAGAGCATGTCGTCTTAGCTGCTTCGGCATCAAGAAGCGTCGACCGATATGGAGTTTCTCATCGTCGGTATAGCCGCTAAGCGTCAGGATCTCCATCCGGTCCCGCAGGGGAGCCGGAATCGTGTCGAGCAAGTTAGCGGTAGCGATGAACATTACCTTGGACAGGTCAAACGCGACGTCAAGGTAGTGGTCGCGGAACGAATTATTCTGCTCGGGGTCAAGCACCTCGAGCAGCGCAGACGATGGATCGCCACGCCAATCCGCTCCGAGTTTATCGATCTCGTCTAACACGAAGACCGGGTCGTTCGTCCCTGCCCGCCGAATTGCCTGGACGATTCGTCCTGGCATGGCCCCGATGTAGGTTCGGCGGTGCCCGCGGATCTCCGCTTCGTCTCTCACCCCACCGAGCGACATGCGAGTAAATTCGCGACCAAGCGCACGGGCAACTGACTGCGCCAGACTTGTCTTGCCAACACCGGGAGGGCCAACAAGACAGAGGATCGGTTCCCGATTATCCTCCTCTGCCATCTCGCCCGAATTCACGAGTTCCTTGCGCAGTCGCCGAACGGCCAGGTACTCCAGGATGCGTTCCTTGAGCTGCTGAAGATCATAATGATCTTCGTCGAGCACCACTCGGGCACGCGCAACATCGATTTCTCCCTCGGTGCTGCGATTCCACGGCATGCTGGTCATCCAGTCGAGATACGTCCGGATCATGCCGTATTCCGCCGCGGCGGGCGGCAGCTTGCTCAATCGATCGAGCTCGCGACGCGCTTCGCGCTCAGCCTCCTCAGGCATGCCAGCTTCGTCGATCTTGGTTCTGAGCTCGTTAACCTCAACCTCTTGCTCGTTCGTTTCACCAAGCTCGCGCTGAATAGCCTTCATCTGCTCGCGCAGATAGAACTCCCGCTGGGTTCGACCGACCTCTTCCTGTACCTCGCCTTGAATTTTCTTACCAAGCTCAAGCAAGTCGAGCTCTTTGCTCAGGAACGCGCTCAGCTTCTGGAGCTTTGCTCGGGCACTCTCGAGCTCCAGCAAGTTTTGGCGCTCTTCCGCTTCCATCCGAACATTACTCGCGATGAGGTAGACAAGATGCATTGGATCGTCAATGTTGAGAGCCGCCGTCACCAATTCGTCCGGCAGATTCGAAACGACCGCGACGAGGCGCTGAAACAGTTCAAGCGTGTTGCGCATGAGCGCCTTCACCTCAACTGAGTCCTCAGTCTCCTCCGGAAGCTCCTCGATCCGCGCGGTCAAATAGGGTTCTTCGGTAATCCACTCGAGAATGCGTACACGACGCAATCCTTGAACAGCAAGACGAACGGTTCCATCCGGAACCCGCATCATCTGGTGGATGTTGGCGGCAGTGCCGACCTCGAACGTTTCGCCCGGCCCGGCAGATTCTTGGTCCGAGTCCTTTTGAAGGACGAGCGCCACCATTCGGTTGCCGGAGACCACCTCGTCAATAAGACGCAGTGATCGAGGCTGACCCGCCGCTAGCGGCACAAGAGTCAGCGGGAAGACAACGGTACCGCGCAGCGGTAAAACCGGAAGGATGCTCGGAGTGACCTCTTCTTCAGTCTCTTCTGTCTCCTCCGACTCGTCGTCAGGAACATCATAATCGGGTTCATCGTGTCGAAATTGTTCAACCATTAACTCTTACCCCTCCTGCGCGGGTGCATGCGTCTCTGACGCACGTGGGACAATACGGGTCGCCTGCGCGCGAGGCAGTGTAACCCTGAGGAAGCCTTCTTCGTATGATGCTTCCACTTTTTCTACTTCAACCGAAAACGGAAGAAAAACCTGTGCTTCGAACGGACCATACGCGATGCCCATCTCGTGATACGTTCGCTTCTGGGTGACGGACGGGTTTGGTCTCACTCCCGAAATGCGAAGCAAGGTTTCATCAACAATGACGCTGATTTCTTCTTCCTGAACACCGGCGATTTCGGCCGTCACGACTAAACAGTCGTCACATTCGTAAACTTCGACGGGTGGCCGCCAAACACCGATATTCGATCGTGAAATCGGACGGACTCCGATAACGAGTGAACGGAATATTTGTTCCATGTCCTGCTGGATGCGTCCGGTCTCCCGTCCGCCGCGCCTGCGCACGATCAGCATGAAATTCCTCCGGGGTTGTCAGTGCCGTTCATTAGCAGAACGGGACAAACGCATTGGTATCAGAATCTTGACGTCGCTTCCTGCCAGGTGTCTACGTGCACAAATTGTGCCCGCAACGAGCCTGACCAGAAACCTCGCCCAGTATAACACCAATGACAACAGTTCTGCAATCAACTGATGATGTAACTTGATTCAGATCATATCAATGGTGAGATGAATACAGGATCGCGACCGCCGTGATTCCCCACAAAAATACGGTGATCAATAGTGGCCGGTCCTCCACCAAAAGCTGTTCCGGAGCCCCACCTCCATCTTCGCGGTGAACGAGATAGAGGTAGCGGAAGACGCCGTACAAGACGAAGGGGATTGTCAACATCATTGAATGGGATTTTGGAAGGTTCGGCGCCGAGAATGTGTAGAGAGAGTAGGCCATGATCGTCGCCGCCGCCACAATCATGATGAGTTCATCGAGCAGTGGCTTTGAGTAAAGTTCGAGATTGCGCCGGTGAGTTCCCGCGGAACTCTCAAGCAATTCAATCTCATGTCGTCGTTTGGCAAACCCAATGAAGAGGGACAGTAGCACCAAACAGACATACAGCCATGGAGAAAGGGGGACATGAATCACGACAGCCCCCGCCGCACTCCGAAGAAGGAATCCCGCGGCGATCACGAAGACGTCAATGATGACAAGATGTTTCAGGACAAGTGTGTAGGAAAACATCATAGCTATGTAACCAGCCAGAACCAGGGTTAGCCATGGGGTGATCAATAGTGAGGCGAGAATTACGAAGACTCCAAAGAAAGTGGCGAAACCTATTGCGGTACTCTGGCCAAGACGGCCAGAGGCGATCGGTCGCAATCTCTTCTTGGGATGAACGCGGTCCGCTTCCACGTCGAGCAGATCGTTACACAGATAGACGACTCCGCTACTGAGGCAAAACAAGAGCGCGGCCAGGGTAACGTTCTCGAAATTTGTGAGGTTGAATAGCTTGTTGTCAAAGACCAGGGGGGCGAAGACCACAGCATTCTTCGTCCACTGTTTTGGCCTTAGCGCTTCGATGAGAGCTCGTGTCGCACCAATCATATGACGCTGACTGCTGACTGTTGAATTCATGCCGACCATACGGCTGCCTCCGGCGGGGCACAAGACCTTGCTACGTCGATCCATTCGCGGCGAGCGCACTCGTATGATACTCGTTGCTCGCGTTCCAAAGCATCCAACCTGACGCGCCGAAATCATTGGCCGCGTCGATCTGACGTTTGACTTCCGTTGGACCGTACGCAATCCCCTCACCGAGAGAGAAGTCCTGGAGCCAGGGTCTCAATTTGGCCTTGTATTGCGGTATTCTCTTGTCTCCGTTCTGCAAACTCCAGAGAATCACTTCATAGGGATGGTCGTTCGGAATGTCGAATCCCATAGAACCCGAGTAGAAGTGGGAGGGATAGACCATGGGGCAGACGTAGTCGAGGTGCTGCGCGACCGTCTCCAGATTTTGTCCGATGCCGCCGTCAGCCGTTTCCCAAAGAGTAAGACCAAAGACGTCAGCAGCCAAATAGGCATGCGTCGGAGCGATCGCCGAGTACATTTCACTCAAGAAATCGGCAATCGCCTTCGGACGGGTTGTGTCATTGTGTGGCACTCCATATTCCGCACGGTTGAGCGGGCCGTCAGTTGGGAATCGAATGTAATCAAGCTGAATTTCGTCAAACCCAAAACTCGCTGCTTCCGTAGCTATTGCGACGTCATAGTCCCAGACCTCATGCCGGTGGGCATTCACCCAGGCGAGGCCGTTGAATGTTCGCCACAGGCCGCCAGTTGATGAGTCGTGAATTGCCCAGTCCGGACGTGCCTCGGCGAGAATTGGATCCTCAAAGACAACAATTCGAGCGATCGCGTAGATATGGTGTTGGTGAAGGTTGTCAACCAAAGCAGCCGGGTCAAGCTCAGGCGAGACGGCACCAATTTCATGTGCCAGCGGAACCTTGGAATCATAGTAGACATGTCCAGTGCTGTCCTTTAGATCAACCACCAGCGCATTGATTTCAGTCGTGTCCGCGATATTGATCAGTCGCTCGAGCGATTTCGCGTCGCTGGCGGTATTGGCCGTCGCGTAAATCGCCTGCACGTGTATCGGCGCCAGTGAGGCGTCGAGTCGAAGAGTTGGATCGAGGGGTTTGGATGTCGCCGCGTAACCCGATGCCTTGATGACAACGGTGCCCGACGACCCAATACCTTCCAGGCGATATGAACCATCGGTGCCGGTGTTGGTGAACACCGTCCCGATGGCAACAACCGCGCCGGCAATAGGCTGGCCCTTGTCATCCGTGACGGTTCCAGTCAGGACGTCTGGTCGCAACTGCACGTCGATTTGCGTCTGTTGATTGAGCGATTGAACGACCTTGGCAAAATCGGGAGCGGTGATCTCAAGCGAAGCCCCTTCCGGAACGTCTGTCACGGTATAGGCGCCAGACGAGTCTGTCGTCGTGGAAGCGACGGGGCTGGAGCCAACTATTACCGTCACCGTTGCTCCGGGTATTGGCGCCTGATCAGCGGTGCTCACGACGCGACCGTGAACGACATTCGGCCGGATCATTAACCGCAGCGAGTCGGTGCTCGAGGTTACCGTTACTTGGGCCGAATCGTAACCCGATTTGACTGCCGAGACAGCGGCTGCTTTGCCACTGATACTGAAGTGTCCAGTCGAATCGGTGGTTGCCGTCTTTTCACCGGCGACGATTGAGACGTCCGGTATGGGAGTAAGTGTGTATGCGTTAACAACCGTCCCTGCGACGTGGTCGCGATTAAGAACCGTCTCATAGACGACGGTAGCCAGTACCGCAAGGACCGCGATCGCAAGAACGGCACTGAACCACCAACTCACCGAGCTCCTTCGCCGCGGTCGTTGACCAAAAGGCGAATCAGAACCGATCACGCATCTCCCCCGGAATACGACAGTGAGTTAGGTCAAAGCGGCCTGCCTTGTTCGCGGCCAAATGTGTTACAAAAGAGCGCAAAAGCACCAACCCGGATTTCATATGTTCGATCAATACCGCCGGAACATTCTTCAACCTGGACGGTTTCCGGCGGAGTATGCCACATCATTTTACATGGCTCTTTGAGGATCTACACTCGGTAATTCGCGAGCGGGCTAAGGACGCCGGGAACACGGTGGTCAATTCGATTGACCCTACGTGTTGCGCACCCGTATAATGCCCGTGCGTGAAGCGGACTACAACCGCTCCGAATGCGCATCTCCGCGCGGCAAAGTGTTAGGTTGGATGCATTGGATTTCACCGATGTCCTCGCGACGATGTGCGCCGATCTCGAGAAGGTCGAGCTGCGCTTACGGCGAGAAGTTGACGTAGACTACCCGTTCATCGGTGAGGTTCTCGACGGCTTGATCGCCGCGGGAGGTAAGCGCCTTCGGCCGCTGATGTTGTTGCTCGCGGCCCGACCGTTTGACTACGACATCGAGAGACTGCTTCCTGCGGCCGCTGGCGTTGAGCTTCTGCACACTGCGTCGTTGATCCACGACGATACGGTTGATCACGCTGAAGTACGTCGCGGACGCCCGACGTTGAACACGTTGATTAGTACCGAGGCTGTGATCCTGTTCGGTGACTACATCTTCGCCCGTGCCGCGATGCTCGCTGCTGAGACAATGAATCCTCTGGTCGTTGGTGTCTTCGCCAGCACGCTCGGCGATATCTGTGACGGCGAATTGCGCGAGATTTTCACCGCGCGCGAGCTCAGCCAGTCACTTGACGACTACAACCGCCGGATCTACGGCAAGACGGCAGCACTGTTCGCCGGTTCCGCTGAGATGGGTGCGATTCTCGGCAAGGCCAGCGACGAGCAAGTGCAATCGATGCGACGATTCGGCAAGAACGTTGGCATGGCATTTCAGATCGTAGACGACGTTCTCGATCTTCGGGAATCGACGAATCAGATCGGTAAACCTGCTGGACTTGATTTGCGCCAGGGAACAGTAACACTGCCAACGATGCTCTTTTTCGAGCACAACGGACACGACGGCGACAAGACAGAGATCGTCCGTCGCGCCGTAGGTGGTAATGGAGCAACAGACGACGACTACACGATGGCCACAGCGGTCATTCGAGAATCGGGCGCCCTTGAGCGGTCCATCGCTGTTGCGGCTCGCTACGTTGAAGACGCGAAGAACGAACTTCTCGGCATTCCACAAGGTCAGACGCGCGACATGCTGGAATTGCTCGCCGACGAATCATTGCACCGATCCCGCTAGTTCAAAGTCGTCGCTTCCCATCCTCCACTTGTTACAACGCGATCAGGCTCCGTTCATACATTTGAGAGAATAGACGCTCCCAAAGCATGGCGCCGTGCGCAATATTCTCAAATGTTGCGTTCAGATCTTGTGGCAGCCGAGGCGAAATGAGAATCGTGGCGAGTCGTTGGTTGTAGCGTCGACCGATCGTATCATCGAGAAACTCCAACTCGTGAGGATGAGACGGCTGCAGCCCGGTCAGAATCAGCAGGTCAGACGCTACGAGTTTGACCATGTGATCTCGCGATACGCGTGACGCGATGTCGAACTCTGTCTTGGCCTTCCCAACCAGCGCTTCGGGCTCCGCTATCGACTGCAACTCCACGCTCACCATATATGAGTTAAGTGAAAATTCTCGCCACGGAATCAGATAGGACGAGATGAGCGGTCCCTGTTCCCGCAAACGACTGATAATGAACGCTGTTATGCGCGTCGCACGAGCGCCTGACGCGTTGAAGATAAACCAGCCGGTGCCGGACCGCGAATGCATCTCAAACGCGTTGAAATATTGTGTCAAGCGGCCAAAGAGATCGAGATCCTGCAGAGGTAGCGCGTTGCGTGCATCACGTGGATCGATCATGACTCAAACCTCCGTATCAGCGTCGCCGCGATACAGTGTTGCTGCTAAACATGGTCCTACTTTCACGCACCAAGAGATAGCGTTTCGCGAAAGAGCTTGATGAAATCCACAGTCCGAACATCGACAGCGACCTTGTGGACAGGCGCACCCGCCTGCTTCACCATGCACGTTCGACCAACCTGATCGCCACTGCCCACTTCCACGGTCACGCTCCAATCCTCCGTGGTCACGAGATCTGGAAAAGCGGCGACACCGACCGCCAGGGGATCGTGTAGTGGAAACCCGGGTCGTCCTCGGTGAACAAACGTATGCTTAAACAACGAATGGATAAGCTTTGCCGGTTCGTCGGTACGACCGCTCAACGGTTCCCAGTGCTCCCTAAGAAACGGCACCTGATGAGTTACGTCCAGTCCAATATATGTGAGAGGCAGTGCGCTGTTTGCCACGATCGCCGCGGCCTCCGGATCGGCCCATATGTTGTACTCGGCGTAAGGGGTCGTGTTTCCTGGGCAGAGGAAGGCTCCTCCCATGATCACCACGTTCTTGACCAATTGCGGCAGATTGGGCTCCAACGCCAACGCCACCGCGATATTGGTCAGCGGCGCAACACAGACCAACGTGATCTCGTCTGGACGTTCACGCAGACTCTGAATGATGAACTCCGGCCCGCTTTGCGAACGGGCACGAACCGGCGACGGTGATAACACGGCATCTCCAACGCCACTCTCTCCATGATAGAGGGATGCGTCGTTGTATGCCCGTGACAGCGGGCGGCTCATGCCACGATGCACTGGCGTTGACGAAGAGCCGAGAGTGGCCAGCACTCGCAGCGAATTTTCCGTTGTCTTCTCGACGTTGACATTGCCTGCAACGGTTGTGATCCCGATGAGTTCAATCTGTGGGAGTCCCACGGCGAGCGCGATTGCCGCGGCGTCATCTACTCCCGTATCCACGTCGATAATCGTTGGAATCACAGTCGATTTCCCCAAAGCTTGTCCTCCTCGGCAAACCAAATACTGCTCAATTTTGCCTCATTGTTAGCGCACTATAGCACCACCTAACTCGTTCGAAAATCGACAATACCGGTTCTGGTATACTCGGCAGCCATGGACGTTCATCGTAAATTGTTGAACCAACTTCCGCGAGCACTGTTCGCGGCTAGCTTGGTGCTGACGATTTTGGCCGTTCCAAACACTGCGAACGTACGGGCTACAGCCTCACTTCCATACCACGTAGAACCAGCCACCACTTCTTCTTCAGAACCTGACGAAACAGCTCTCGCTGCAAATGGATCGATGATCGTGTGGCAGGACAGTCGCAGTGGCACCCCTGACATTTATGCGTACGACCTCGTCGACGGACGCGAGTCTCGCGTCGCGCGGACTTCTGACTTCCGCACGCAGCCAGCGGTGGACGGATCGCGAGTCGTTTGGGTTCAAGGCGCCGACCCAGTCAATCGAACCATCCAGGGATTTGATCTGTCCGAAGGCGGTCCGTTCGCGGTGACCAAAGACGCGGGAGAAGTGTCCGATCCCGCGATTTCAGGTGACGTGGTGGTCTGGCGACAACGCTTGCAAGGTGGATGGCATATCGTGGCGAAGAACCTGCTTACTGGCGACGTGCAGACGTTGCCGGGTGACTCGCCGAGTCAGGCGAACCCAGTCATATCAGGATCCACAATAGTCTGGCAGGAGTACAGCAACGGTCACTGGAACCTGGTCAAATACAACCTCGAAAGCCAGCAGCGTAGTGCAATCACGACATCGAGTGCGGATGAGACGAACCCATCTTTGGACGGTAACGAACTGGTGTTTCTGCGGCAGCTTCAAACGGGCGGTGTTCCCCAACTCATCGCACTCGATCTTTCGAGCGGCCAGCAGCGCGCCATCGTCACAGATCACATCGTCTCGCAACCGCGCGTGAGTCACGAGGTGATTGTCTGGGAAGATTGGCGGACCGGATTTCCTGATGTCTATGCGTATGACATCAAGGCTCAAGTCATGTACGCGGTAGCCCGTTCACAGCAAGCGTATAAACCCGCCGTCTCGGAACACAACATAGCGTGGATAAGCCGTTCAGATCCAGCACATGGGCGCATGCAGGCGGTCACACTCGTAGAGCGCTTGCCGACTGATCCGCAAGATCCGCCAGCCGTCCCATCACCCGACAACGTCTACTTTCCACAGACACACCATTTCATGTCCGCAGGGTTCAAGACATTCTGGCAGGGACACGGTGCGGCTGAGATCCTTGGATACCCTCTGACAGAGGAGTTCTCTGAAACTGACCCGGTGACAGGCGAGCAGATCACGGTTCAATACCTTCAGCGAGCAAAGCTTGAGTATCGTGCGAGCGCCCCGGAAGGAAAACACATTTCCATCGCTCGTCTCGGCGTCACGTTAACCGCCGATCGGCACTTCGCCAAAGTTCCGGCCGAACAGAATACCGCCGATCGTCTTTATTTTCCTGAAACTGGGCACACATTGGCGTATGGATTCAAGGAATTCTGGGATGCAAACGGCGGGCTCGCCGAGTTCGGATTTCCGATTAGTGAAGAGTTCACCGAAAACGGTCGCACGGTCCAATATTTCGAGCGTGCGCGGTTCGAATTCAATCCGAAGTCTGACAATCCAGACTATAAGGTCACGCTCGGACTGCTGGGCCAAGAGGCCCTTGAGCGTATGGGCTTGCTTCCCATGCCAACTATCGATACCACTCAGCTAACCCACTAACCTCACTTTACCGGCAAATCTCCGATCAGAGCCAGATAGAGATCGTTGACGTTGATTCCGGTCTGACCGGTGACGATCAGTCCGTCATCGGCGTCGAGAAACGCACGAGTATCGCTGCGTTCCAAGAAATCGCGCGGATCAAATAGTTTGTCTCGCAATCGCCGGATCGTATTTCCGTCAACCACACCACCCGCCGCCAGGCTCGAACCGTCGTCACCGTCGGTAGCAAGACTCGCAATGGCGATCTCTTCGCTTCCGTCAATCTCCAGCGCCGCCGAAGCGGCCATCTCAGTGTTTCGTCCACCCGACCCACTCCCTCGCACCATCACGGTCATTTCGCCCGCGCCGATGAGGCAGACCGGGAACTCGATCGAGGACGCACCAACGGCAATCGATTTAGCAAGCTGAGCCCAGAAGCGGCCAAACTCGTAAGCATCGCCGGCAAACAGAGTACCGAGCAACACCGGACGATACCCGAGTCGTTTGGCCGCAGATTCTGCTGCCCTGGCAGCAAGGTTGGCATCACCGACGACAACCGTCTGACATTCCCCGTCGCTCGGCTTGGACGAAGTTTCTCCTGAAAGTTCGATACGCTCTCTCACCGGTTTCGGTAGGTCCGTCCACACAGGGCGCGACTTGACTGACTCAATGCGCCAAGAATCATTCTCGTCAGATTCCACCGATAGCCCGCTCGCGATCACCCCAAGCGGATTCCCAAGCACGTCCGACAAAATCAAATTCACGTGTCGTGCCGGCCGTATGGCCCGAGCAAGTCCTCCCGCCTTAATCCGGCTCAGCCGTCGGCGAACCGCATTTATGGTCCAAATATCGGCGCCGTCCGTGAGCAGCGTCGATGTGGCGTGACTAAAGTCATCAAGGGTTATCCCGTCGACCGGTGCCTCAACCAGCGCCGAACCACCACCCGAAACCACCACGATTGCCAGATCATTCGCTTCGAGTTTGCCGGCTTCAGCGAGCAGCCGATTGCCCGCGTCTATACTTGATTGATCAGGAATCGGGTGACTTGCTTCCAACACTTCAGTCCGTCGGAGGCCCGTGTTCTCTACCGCTAGACCCGCCTTGGTCACGATAAGTCCGTGATCGAGACGCTCGCCAAGAACCGACTCGACGCCACGCGCCATACCTATTGCCGATTTCCCGACACCAAGCACCACAACCCGTCCAGACGAGCCCAATTCGTAACGCACGCCCCGTACAACAACGGCTCCTCGGTCAAGCTCAATTGCTTCCCGAACAAGACGCTCAGGATTTACCTCTCGCAGCACGTTCTGAAAAATCTCTGATACGGCGTTTCGCGCTTCTTCGAAGATCACGTTACCTCTGCCCACTTCACAGATTGCTCACGGCGCAATTCCGACAGTACTTGTTGAAGATCGAGCGGCAAAGGTGTCTCGACTTCGATCAGCCGATCTCCGGGAAGCTGAAATGTGAGCGCGGTCGCATGCAAGAACTGCCTCTCGAGTGGGAATCGAAATGGTCGTCCGCTGTAGGTTCGATCTCCTACCAGTGGGTGTTTGATGTAGGCGAAATGAACGCGAATTTGATGCGTGCGGCCCGTTTCGATGATGACGTTCAACAATGTCACGTCCTTGAACCGCTCCGCGACTTCGAAATGGGTGACGGCCGGACGGCCCGAGGCGACGACCCACATTCGCTTCCGATTGTTCGGGTCCCGGCTGATCGGCACGTTGATCGTACCTTCGGATTCCTCGATAACGCCGTGAACAAGCGCGGTGTAACGCTTCACCACGGTGCGTCGTTGCCATTGCTTGAGCAGGTAACGACGAGCCATCTCATTCTTCGCGATGACGATCAGTCCAGACGTGTCTTTGTCGAGGCGGTGTACGACGCCCGGCCGCTGTGCATCGCGTAGTTCCAAGTCTGGCCGTAAGGCACGGACGACATTTACGAGCGTCCCATGCTCGTGGCCCGGAGCTGGATGCGTAACGAGTCCGGCCGGCTTGTCAAAGACGATGACGTTGTCGTCTTCATACACAATTGGGACCGGAAAATGTGACGGGGTGAGTTCCAGCGGCTGTTCTATCGGCGGAAGAGACAGATCTACGATGTCACGTGTGTGGACGCGCGTGGCCGGCCTTGCGACCAGATCATTGACTTTGACGTTGCCTTCTCGAATAAGACCCTGAGCGTAAGAGCGACTGATATCCGCTGCTCGCTGAGCGATAAATCGATCGAGTCGTTCGCCATCTTCTTCTTTCGTAACATCCAGAACTAGTCGTATGACGTCGCTCATAACCTCCTTATTTCTGTCGAACCAGATCTGAGTCTTGACCGTGACGTCCGGACGATGTCGCAGTGATTGCCATCCATTTAGGCCCATTCTGCATGGTTACATTCAAGCTCGGAACACCGCGGTCCGAAATCAGCCGTAGATACTTGCAGGTTTGCGCCGAGGCTCGTTCGACGTTACTGTGCTCGTTTCTCGGCCGCCGAATTCTCCACCGGCTGCTTGGCCACCGAGCCGACTAACGCCCGTTCGTCAGATGCGGATGTTGTCGTATCGCTCGTCAGTAAATAAAACCCCAGCATGATGACGCCGATCGTGATAGCGCTGTCGGCCACATTGAAGGTCGGGAAATGCGGAACGTTGATAAAGTCGACCACGAATCCATGTCGCAATCGATCGATAACGTTACCAAGCGCGCCACCCAATTGTAGGCCCAACGCACTTGCGAGCCACACACTCTGTGCAATTGACCGACGAAAATAGACAATCAGGAAACCGATCACGACAAGAGCCAAGACAGTCAAAACCGGGCTCCTGCCTTGAAACATTCCAAAGGCGGCACCCGTGTTTTCAACATAGATTAGCCTCAGGAAACCGGGGATTATCTTGATTTGGGTTAGATCTCCCGTCGGGCCAAGCTTATTGAGAATGAGTGACTTTGCAATTTGATCGGTTACCAGCACCAAACCCATCACCAGCGCCACCAACAAGAAGTTTCGAGCCATCCCATCTCGGCGCTCGTGATTTTCAGATTTCACCTACGACCATCTCCACGTCTATCTTGCTGCTCCTGGCACGTAATGCATAAGGTAACGAAAGGCAATGCGTCCAAGCGTTCGGGAGCGATTGGCTCGCCGCAGTTCTCGCATATCCCCCAGGTCCCTTTGTCCATCTTCCGCAGAGCAAGCTCAATCCTGTGTCGTCGGACCGTCAATTCTTCCCGAACCGTAAGCAGTCGTTCCTGCTCATACACAATGTCCGAATCATCGCCGATATGGTTATCGGCACCCTCAGACGACTCGTGGTCGGCTCCAAAGGCACGCACCTGATCGTCGATTTCCTGTATGTCATTCTTGGTGTTCGCGAGCTGTATCTCGAGGCGCTCTCGAACACGGTTAACCTGGTCCTCGGTTACGACCATGTCACCCATCCTCATTCACTATTCAACCACCATTAGCGGTCCATGAGTGGATCATTCTATCAGATGGCATAACGCGCATGTTAGCACGACTGAAAGCCCAAATCTCTCCAATGGTTGCCGGGTTGTCATTGGCAGCCTAAGATCTAATATTGGGAAGCAAAAATCATGTCCCTGTTCAGAAAGGTGCGCATCAATATTGCCGACTATTGTTCGTCTCGTCATAGCGGGAGGTGGCACCGGTGGACACGTCCAGCCAGCGCTGGCGGTCCTGCATGAATTGCTACAACGAGTGGAGATTGAGCCTCTCTGGATCGGCACACGTGATGGAGTCGAATGGGAAGCGGCCAAGGAACACAATATTCCATTCGTCTCCATCCAAACGGGCAAGCTGAGACGGTACTTCTCGTTTCAGACCCCGATCGATGCTTTACGCATACCGTTAGGTACTGCACAAGCGTTCATTAATCTTCGCCGGTTCAGGCCGAACGTCGTCCTGAGCACTGGCGGGTTTGTTAGCGTTCCGACCGTCATCGCCGCCCGATTGCTCGGTATCCCGTCCCTTACTCACGAACAGACCGCGACCGTCGGTCTGGCCACCCGCATCAACGCCCGATTCTGCGACGTCGTGGCCCTTTCCTTCGAAAAAAGCCGGTCCCAGCTGCGGCCTTCGCGCGCGCGCCTGACCGTCACTGGCAATCCAGTTCGACCGACGCTGTTCGATGGAAATGCGGCGAAAGGGCGCCAGCAGTTTGGGCTTGGTGAGGACCTTCCACTGGTGTACGTGACCGGCGGTGCACTCGGCGCACATGCTATCAATCTAACGATTGCCGACGCACTCCCACGCCTGCTCGAAGTAGCGAACGTCGTTCACCAATGCGGCCTTGCGTCCGGCAACGGCGACGCTCCTCGCCTACAGACTGCGAAATCTCGGCTACCGAAAGATTTACGAAATCGATACGTGATTCGGGAACGAATCGGTTCAGAACTGGCCGATCTGTACGCTGCGGCATCTCTGGTTATTGGTCGAGCCGGGGCCGGAACTGTTGCCGAACTTGCAGCTCTGGGAAAACCATCGATTCTTATTCCACTGCCTGGTGCTGGGGGCGATGAACAAACGGTAAATGCCCGTGTGCTTGCCGATGATGGCGCCGCTGTGATCCTCCCTCAAGAACAACTGAACCCAGATCGATTGCTCGCGGAAATCGAAGCCGTGCTTTCGAACGGACGGCTCGAACGCATGGCCTCGGCCGCGCGATTGCACGGAAACAACGACGCGGGAGCCATGCTAGCCGACGAAATCTTGCGACTTGCCACATTACCGGCTGGGAGGGCCGTTCAAAACGAATAGCGATTCACCGCACGACACCCGCCTGTGGTTGTAACGCGCCTACTGGCTGCCAGCGTATTGGTTGATTCCGCTTCGCATCATTTATGCACGAAACCCATCGACAGATGAACAAGCGACGGAGCCACGGTCGATCCAAAGGTTCTTCAGCTTCCGATTGCGAGTTCGATTGCTTCGGATAGTGTCGTTGCCCTCAGTAGCGTCAGCCCTTCGGCACGGGAAGTCGCGATCGAGGAGCGAGACGCAGGGATGACCGCGCGACGAAAACCGAGCCGAGCCGCCTCAGCCAGACGGCGATCGAGCTGATTGACGCTACGCAACTCTCCTGAAAGACCTACCTCACCTACGACCACTGTTGTCTGGTCGATGGTTCGCTCCCGAAAGCTGGACGTCAGCGCAACCGCCACCGCCAGATCGACCGCTGGTTCTATGACGCGCAGGCCCCCGACAATGTTCACATATATATCCTGGCCACCGAGTCCAAGTCCGACACGTTTGGTCAGCACGGCGACGAGCATCTGTAGGCGATTGGCATCGAATCCATTTGCGGTACGCCGCGGCATGCCCAAAGAACTGGTAGCGGTCAATGCCTGTACCTCGAGCAAAATCGGTCGCGACCCTTCAAGGGTCACCGCTATAGAGGACCCGGCTGCATTTCCGGCTCGCTCTTGCAGGAATACTTCGGATGGATTCCGCACCTCACGCATGCCGGAATCGGCCATCTCGAACACACCGACCTCATCAGTCGAGCCAAATCTGTTCTTCACCGAACGCAGGATTCGGTATTGATGGAAACGCTCACCTTCGAGATAGACCACGGCGTCGACCATGTGCTCAAGCACTCGGGGCCCCGCGATCGCTCCTTCTTTCGTAACGTGACCGACCAAAAAGACCGGGAGCTGCCTTGGCTTGGCGAACTGCATGAGACGAGACGTGCACTCGCGAACCTGAGCAACGCTGCCAGCGGCCGAAGTCAATTCATCGAGATACACGGTTTGAATCGAGTCGACAATGAGCAGCGTTGGGTTCAATTCCTCAGCCGCGGCCAATATATCGTCGAGCCTCGTCTCGGGAAGGACAAAGACGCCCTTTGTTCCAAGTCCAAGCCTGTCTGCACGGAGCCGGACTTGTTGAGCAGACTCTTCCGCCGATGCGTAGAGAACGGGAGGTGAGATGCCAGCAAGCATCGACGCAGCCTGAAGCAGTAGCGTTGACTTCCCTATCCCAGGATCGCCACCGACCAGAACGAGTGAGCCAGGAACGAGGCCGCCACCCAAGACACGATTCAACTCGTCAATCGGAATCACATGCCGGTGCTCTTCGGCGCTGACAATGGAGTCAAGGGCGGAGACGCGCGGCGCCTGTCGAGTGAGTCTTGGACGGACCCCCGACCGGCCCGTCGTCTCGTCGATTGTCTCCACCATGCTATTCCAAGAGCCACATTCGGGACATCGCCCGTAGGAAGCTGGACTTTCGAGTCCGCAGCTCTGACAGACGAATTTCGTACGCGCCTTGGGCATGTGAGCCCTCCGACATCACGGTTGCCGACAGTGCCAAATCATTGGCGAACATTTGTTCGCAGTCTATCAGAACGAGTCTGTGAGGTCCAAATTATCGACAAACAGAACCGCCGCGGGTTCTCCACGGCGGTTCCTTTTGCGTTCTGTCGCTAGCCTCAGGAAACTGGCGCGAGACTCTCAGCTTTCTCCAACGTAAGCAGGTCTTCTCGAACGTCAACCACCACGGTGGTACCTGGGCTGTATTTGTTCTCAAGAAGCCCTTCGGCCAGGGGGTCTTCGATCAGATTCTGGATGATGCGCCGAAGAGGTCGAGCTCCGAATTGTCGGTCGTAGCCCCGCTCTCCCAGCAGATCCATGGCGGCCGATGTCACCTCAAGGGTGATCTCTTTCTCGGTCAGCTGTTTGCGCACCCTCTTGAGCTCTAGCTCAACGATGCGCCGGATCTCCTCCGCCGTGAGCGGGTGAAACACGATCACGCCATCGATCCGGTTGAGAAACTCGGGTCGGAACGTCAGCTTCAACTGACCGAGGACCTTGTCCTTCATGACCTGATAGTTCAGCTGAGCCTTCTTTTGTTCGTCGGCCGCAACTGCGAACCCTAGCGGTCCTTCGCGCTGAATCATGTCCGCAGCGATATTCGAGGTCATGATCAGAATCGTGTTTCGGAAGTCGACTCGTCGTCCCTTAGCGTCTGACAGGTTCCCGTCTTCGAGAATCTGCAGCAACATATTGAACGCTTCCGGGTGCGCCTTCTCGATCTCGTCGAGCAAGATCACCGAGTAGCTCTTGCGACGCACGGCCTCCGTGAGCTGACCACCCTCTTCATATCCGACGTAGCCTGGAGGCGCGCCAACCAACCGAGAAACATTGTGCCGCTCCATGAACTCACTCATGTCGATTTTGATCAGAGCATCTTCACTGCCGAACATGAACTCGGCCAGTGCGCGCGCCAGCAGTGTCTTTCCGACGCCCGTCGGACCGAGGAAGATAAAGCTTCCAATCGGACGACGCGGATCCTTCAGCCCAGCACGGGCACGCCGCACAGCCTTGGCCATGATAGAGATTGACTCGTCCTGCCCGATGATTCGCTCGTGCAGCGCTTCCTCCATGTGGAGCAGGCGCTCGCTCTCCTCTGTGGCCAACCGCATCAGCGGAATCCCAGTCCACATTGAGACGACTTGAGCGATATCTTCGTCCGAGACTTGTGGCTCGTCCTCGTCTTGCTCTTCTCGCCAGTGCTGCTCGAGATCGCCGATTCGATTCTGCAGCTTCCGCTCGCGATCGCGAAGATCGGCGGCGAGCTCAAATTCCTGCCCACTTACTGCGGCATCAAGCTCGTGCCGCAGCGACTCAAGTCCACGCTTCGCCTCTTTGAGACTCGGCGGCGAAGCAGAACGGTACATCCGAACGCGAGAAGCGGCTTCGTCGATAAGGTCGATCGCTTTATCTGGGAGAAAACGATCGGTGACATAGCGCGAGGCGAGGATCGCGGCGGAAGTGAGCGCCTCGTCACTTATCTTCAGCTTATGATGCTCTTCGTACCGCTCTCGAATGCCCTTCAGAATTTCGATCGTCTCTTCGACGGTCGGCTCATCGACATTCACCGGCTGGAATCGTCGTTCCAATGCCGCGTCACGTTCGATGTATTTGCGGTATTCGTCGAGCGTGGTTGCGCCGATCGTCTGAACCTCGCCACGCGAGAGTGCAGGTTTGAGGATGTTCGCTGCGTCAACAGCGCCTTCAGCGGCTCCCGCCCCAACCAGCGTATGCAGTTCATCGATGAAGAGGATGCTGCCGGTCTCTTTCACCTCGGCCACGATCTTCTTCAGGCGCTCCTCGAACTCACCTCGGTATTTCGTGCCGGCCACCAGCGCACCTATGTCGAGCGCAACGACACGCTTATTCTGCAGTGGCTCGGTCACGTCGCCTGCGACGATTCGTTGAGCCAGACCTTCGACGATGGCGGTCTTGCCAACACCCGGCTCGCCAATAAGTGCAGGGTTGTTCTTGGTGCGCCGAGACAGGATTTGCATCACTCGTTCGATCTCTGCCTGACGACCGATGACCGGATCAAGCTTGTTTTGACGTGCGGCCTCCGTGAGGTCGAAACCGAGCGCATCCATATACGGTGTCTTCGTCTGTTGCTGCTTTTGCTGGTATCCGCTGCTCTGGCTGACGACCTGCAGCACTTGCTGACGAACCTTCTCCAGGTTCACGCCAAGGCTTTCGAGCACTCCGGCAGCGATACCTTCTCCTTCTCGGACCAGACCGAGTAGAAGATGCTCCGTACCAATATAGTGATGATTCAACCGCCGGGCTTCGTCGACCGCTAGCTCAATGACCTTCTTCGCCCGCGGCGTCAGGCCGATCTCACCTACGATCATCGAATCGCCTCGACCGATGATGAATTCAACCGCGCTGCGGACTTTGGGCAATTGCACGCCCATATTCGCGAGAACGCGAGCCGCGACGCCATCACCCTCACGAACGAGGCCAAGGAGAAGATGCTCGGTCCCGATGTAGTTGTGATTGAAACGGTGCGCTTCCTCCTGAGCTAACGTCAGGACTTTGCGGGCCCGTTCGGTAAATTTTTCGAATTTATCTGCCATCGTGTTCTCCCAAGGCCTCCAGTGGTGCCGTGGCCGGGTGCCAAACTGTTGATTATTTTACCCGTTCCACCAGTGGAATTAGCGGAAATGCCGAGCCCCCGAACACTTGCGATGGTTGGGGGCTTCACCATGCACTGACCAAACCACGAAGTGGTATGACAGTCTTGATTCTTCATGTGCAACTGTCTGGTGAGGTTCCAGACGCGATTATTCAGTCGCGTC
This sequence comes from uncultured Chloroflexia bacterium, assembly GCA_963785465.1. GTDB lineage: Bacteria > Chloroflexota > Chloroflexia > Thermomicrobiales > Thermomicrobiaceae > CALAGB01. The sequence goes on from CAWAVM010000005.1 coordinate 29,305, forward strand.
TTCCTCACCATCTTCGGCCTGCGGGGAATCCTCCGTGGCTTCAACGCTTGCCGTGACCGCCTCGTCAGGTTCCGATTCCTCGTCACCGTCAGGCTCGTTGTCAGCTACCAGTACATGTTCTCGCTCTTGTTCTTGTTCCCGTTCTCGCTCTTGTTCTTCTTCGTCAGGCTCGATCTCCCGAGAAAGCAGATCCTGCTTCAACGCAACTGCATCTTCACCCAAGGCACTTTCGACTTCTTCGTCCGTGGCCTCTAACGCCCGGCGAAGGCTGAGCCCCATACGACGCCGAGCGGGGTCTATGCGAATGATGCGCAAGATCAGGTCCTGCCCCTCCGAGACGACCTGCCTCGGATGGCCGATCCGCTGCTCAGATAGCTCGGAAACGTGAATCAACCCCTCGATTCCATCTTCGATCCGCGCAAACGCACCGAAGTTCGCGAGTTGCGTCACGGTTCCCAACACCAACTGACCGACTTCATAGATCGCCGCAACACGGCTCCACGGTTCTGGCTGCGTCCGTTTGATGCTGAGGGCGATCTTTTTCTCTTGCGCGTTGATCCCCAGCACGAACACATCAATCTCGTCACCAACACTCAAGACTTCGCTCGGATGCTTGACCCGGCTCCATGAGAGCTCAGACAGGTGAACGAGTCCGTCAGCCCCACCGATGTCGACGAATGCGCCAAAGTCAGTAATGCTGGTCACTCTACCGCGTCGAGTTTCGCCTTCGTGGAGCTCCTCGATTAGGCGCTCCTTCATGACGTCTCGCTTCTCCTGGATCGCTTGCCGCTCCGAAAGAATCAGACGATTGCGATGACGATTGATCTCGATGATTTTGAGCGGGAGTTTCGTTCCGATCAGGCGCGCCATGTCGGCCTGTTTGCTTCCATCATCACCGCCACGGATCTCCGTGACTTGAGATGCAGGCACAAAACCACGAACGCCGTCCAGGTTTACGAGCAGTCCACCCTTGTTGTAATTTGTGACCTCGGCATCGATCATATCGCCGGCCTCGTAGATCTCCTGCAGGCGACGCCAACTCTTTTCGGCCAACGCCCGGTCGATCGAGAGAACAGCTTGTCCTTCTTGGTTTTCCGGTTGAACCACGAACACAAGGACGCGGTCTCCCACGGTCAGTCGAGTTCGGTCTTCATCGGAGAGGGAAGAGAACTCGCGAGCCGGGATAATGCCTTCCGACTTAGACCCGATATCGACCAGCAATTCATCGCGGTCGACATGCATGATCTGGCCTTCCATGACGTCCCCGTAGTTCAGTACACGGTAGTCATGGCTGGGATCGCTCAGTAGTTCTTCCATGAGCGACATTGGAGAGCTCTCATCGCCCACCCCGGGGGCAGCCGACGTTGCTTCCTCATTACTCACGTTGATATCCGTCCGATTCATACACCTTCCTTGTGTCGCAGATTCGTCGGCCCGGTCTCAAGAAACCGCGCTTCAGTTTGTTTCTGATCCCGAGGCACAACGTTGTCCGCCATTATAGTACGCCGCCGGACGGGGTGGCAAGGCGAGAAAAGCTGACGCTAGCACGTCGAACCCCTTATGACCTTAAGTCTTGCGTAACGTTCGAAAGTGCCTGCAAGGTCCGATCCAGCTCTGGTTGGTGGACCCAGCCCATGTGTCCAATGCGAATCGCCTTGCCCTGAAGCTTCCCAAGTCCGCCGCCAATGTCGATGCCATAGTCTGATTTCATCTTTGCCATCACGTCCAGGGCTGCAACGCCGTCGGGCGGTGTCAGCGCCGTCACCGTGTCGGAGACATACTCCTCGTCCGCGATCATGCGGTACCCAAGCTCGGTAACGCCTCGTCGCACGAAAGCGCCAAGCTGAGCGTGCCGCGCATAGACGTTGGTGAGTCCTTCTGCGTCAATGAGGTCGCAGGCAGCCTTCAACGCAAAGATCAGCGTCAATGGTGATGTCGTCGGCGTCAGCCCTTCTTTGGCACGCTCGGCTGCCGTATTCAAATCCCAGAAGAACCGAGGGTAGCGCGCCGATTTATTCGCTTCGAAGATACGCTCTCCAACTCCAAGAATCACGAGTCCAGGAGGGCACATCCAGGCCTTTTGGGAACCACTGAAGATGAGGTCGACGCCCCAAGCGTCCATCTCCATCGGCATTCCGCCCGCGGCACTTACGGCATCGACCAGGATCAATGGACCACGTTCGCGAACAAGCGGCGCGACGTCGTGAAGTGGATTAGCAAGTCCGGTCGACGTCTCGTTGTACGTGTACAGAACGGCCTTCGCGTCCGGGTTCTCGTCAAGCGCCCTCGCTACGATTGGCGCCGTCGCGGCCTTGCCCCACGGTAATTCGACTCGGGTAACGTCCAAACCGAGCTGGCTGGCAACGGTACAGAATCTTTCGCCAAAGCTCCCGCTAATGAAGCCGATCACCTTGTCGCCAGGAGACAGTGAATTGACGATTGCAAATTCGAACCCAGCCGACCCACTGCCAGGAAGCACAAGCGCCGAGCCCGACGTACCGTGATAGCGGCGCATCTGCCCGAGCAGTTCGCTGAACAAAGCGCGAAACTCATCGGTCCGGTGTGGGATCATCTCGTGCTGCATTGCCTGGAGCACTTCCGGTGGGAGCGGAGTCGGTCCCGGAATTCTTAGATCGGTGGCCGCCATGCTTTCACGTCCTCTCATGTATTAGCGACGATGGGCGCCGCCTGAACGGTCGGATTCAAGTCCTCAGACCTGATGAACGCCAAATCAGATCTTCTGATTCCGGCGCAATTCTTGATCTCTCGTCGATCAATTCAGGGCACTCCGGTCCGGCATCCGCGGAATCGGCCCGCCTGGCACTACGTCGATGTGTCGCCAGTCGCGATAGTATCGCTTTGTCTCAGGAATGCATAGATTGTCGCGAATTTCACCAACGAGATTTGGCTCGCCAACCCGCGTCCGGCCTGTTGACCAGAACATCGAGACTGCGTTCGACAGGAACACCTCTCTAACATGGGCCTATCCGCACGCACCTGTCGAACGAATCGAAATCAAACTTCTAACATCGATCTGAGCGGAAATGTGTTTGGACAAAAGTGTCGGGTCCCGTTTCAAGCAGGCAGATAGTGAATGACGGCGTCGATCGTCTCGCCCACGCGAATTACGCCAAACGAGTGTCGAGGCCCCCAGCGGCGTTGGGTGGGAGAACCGGGGTTGAACATCAACGTTCCGCCGTTCCACTCGCGATAGGGTTGATGGCTGTGTCCGAAGATCGCGATGTCGTACTTTCCCAGCAGTTCGTGCTCGGCGGCTTGTCGGGCCGTGAGCCGGCCAATGCCGTGCCCGTGGATCATTGCCGCGGTGAATCGTCCGAATCGGAACGATCGCATGAATGGAAGTGTCCGTACGAGAGGTATAGCGTCGTTGTTCCCGAAGACACCTCGCAATTCCCCGAACCCAGCAATCATCTCGTATGATTCGACGCTGCAGAAGTCACCAGCATGAAGAATAAGATCCGACTTCCGCAGCGCCTCAACCACAAGGGCCGGTAGCGGTCGCAGTCGTTCTCCGAAATGAGTATCCGCAAGAACAGCGATTGTTACCGGCGTCTCGAAAAACTCAGGCTGTTCGAGATCGCTCAAGAATTCCGGCTCGTTCCATGATGTCTCGAATTGCGCTTCGTTCCGCCTCGCTCGCCGGCAGAAGCGGCGGACGCGGATCGCCACCGTACAGGCCGATCATGTCCATTGCCGCTTTGAGACCTGCGATACCGAACCGAGATGTGACCGCCGCGTTCGGCTCAAGCACTTGTTGCTGTAGCTGAAGGGCAGCGACGTGATCTCCTTGATCGAAATAGCGCACGATCTGAGCGCATTGGCTGGGTGCCACGTTGCCGAGGGCCAGAACTCCGCCCTTTCCTCCGAGACACAGCGCCGGATACAGGAAGTTAGCCGATCCCGCCAGGACCGAGAAATCGTCCGGAGTCCGGGCAACCATTTCCGCAACCTTCGGCGCATTTCCGCCGCTGTCTTTGATGCCGACGATGTTCTCATGTTTCGCAATCTCGACAACGGTATCGACTGGCAGATCAACACCGGTGTAGGCAGCCATGACATAGATCACGACAGGAATCGGCGATGCATCGGCAATCGCATGGTAATGACGAACATATGCTGCCTTGTCGTAACGAGGCTTGTAATAGTGAGGGGTCACCACCAGAGCGAAATCGACACCCAGAGCGGCCGCGCGTTTGGTCAGATCGATTGTGCCACGGGTCGATTCCATACCTGTCCCGGCCACAACCTTCCGTCGATGATTGACCGCCGCCACACCCGCCTCAATCAATCGCAGCTTCTCATCGAGCGACAGACTGACGTACTCACCGTTCGAACCCATGATGGCCACGCCATCCAGGGCCGACTCGGCATACCAATTTAGATTCGACGAGTAACGTTCGAGATCGAGTTCACCATCTGTTCCAAACGTCGTCGCCACGGGGGCAAAGACGCCCACGGGATGCACACGTGCCATTAGACCGCTCCTTTCGCTCTATCGCTCGTCAAAGATTCGAGTCAACGCGCCGTTGATGAGCCCTGCGACGATCGCACCGGCGAGGGCGGCCAGAAAGGTGATCGTGATACCACTGACCAACCGAGCACCAACATAGAACACAAAGCCGTTTACCACCAGAGCAAAGAGCCCAAAGGTAAGGCATGTCAGCGGTAGCGTGATCAGCTTGAGGATTGGTCGTACCAAAGCATTGAGCACCATCAAGATGACCGCGAAGATGGCTACCGTCGTGTAGTTATCATAGTTGACCCGGTTCGGCATTGCGGCCGCCAGGATGATCAACGTTGCTCCGTTGGCGATCAGATATAAGATCAACTTAACAAGCATTTGGGTTCCTCCTACTCTTTCGGGACGCCGCCCTGATTAACCCGACGGGTTCAATCTGAACCTCGAGTTTCCATGCTGGATCCTGAAAACGGACCGGGATTTACAACGGTTGATCTAAAGGGTCTCCCGCGATCGTTGACAGGAGCGGCGAGTGCCAGGATGATGCCACACGTGATCCAAAAAAGAGCCGTCATGTGCGGAAACGTGATATTGAAGTAGTAATGGTCAAAGATCCCGACCGTCAGCGCACTGACTAGTGCAGCCAGTAAGCCCAGTAGCAGATCACCCCGTTCAGAATCTTTGTCCGACCTCCAGCGCCGCCAGCCTGCCAGAGCAATTGATCCAATGGTAATCAGAAAAATAAGCAATCCAACCAGACCGACGCGCTCTCCGATCGTCAGGTAGATGCTCGAGACGCCCGTTTGTAGATCAATTGACGGAGCGCTGCCAAAGCCCACTCCGAAGACAGGATGCTGTTTGATAATTGCTAAGGCATTCCGGTATTCGTTCAGCCTCAGCTTCGTCGCGGGGTCCTGAAGTGTTAACCCGAGCCACATGCGATGGACGAAGCCTGCGCCAAATCCAAGAAACGCCACCGGGACCGTCGCCAGAATTCCCGGCAGAATCAGCCACCGATAGCGCAGCAACGCCAGAACCGCCAAACCAGCAGCGATTCCGACCCAAGCTCCACGTGAATACGTCAGTAACGCGGCGATCGTGCAGACAGCGAAGACTGGCAGGCTGATCCAACGCGAGATCAATCGATGTCGCGCGATCACCATCGCGCACGCGAGCACCACGATCACCGCAAGCAGGCCGCCAAACGAGTTCGGATCAACTGATGTCGACGTGAGGCGCATCGACTTGGCCGGATTGTCTTCGATGTATCTCACAATCCGGGACGACGGATAGCCGTAGGGAATCAGCCGGATAAGCACCCGGTTGGTCAGGCTCGTGCCGCCCGCATACAACGCCAATCCAATAGCCGCCGCAGATCCACCACTCAGAAGCATCACCGTGATCAATCGGCGCGCGTCGTCCAAATTGACTGCGACATTCCAGACGACGAATACGAGAAGGGCCGACAGCAGGAACTTCCCGTAATCGTGAAACGTCGACAAGGTGTATCCGTTAGTAACACCGATGAGAAAAGCGAATGCGGTCTCGCTAAGAAACAGGATGATCAGTAGTGCTTCGGTTCCGACAGCCAGACGTTGGTCCCTGCGGAGCATGAGTGTCGCAAACCACGTGGTAATTGCGGCCAATGAGGTGGCTTCGAGTAGGGTAAGTGTGAGCCCGACATGCACGGGAACGACTGCAAACGGGAGCAATGCGACAACGCCGATCGTGCCCCACAACGCGGCACGCACATCCGCGATGACGACGATTGCCGCGGCCATTCCGATTAGTAACGCGAGCGTCGAAATGAGGCTGCGCTGGGTCGCAAGTCTCCCAAGTGCATATCCACCACCTATCGCAATGAACACCGCCGCGACAATCAGAAGGGGAGGTGGGATCGAGAGCGCGCCGGAGTGTGGGAATGCCGGCAGATAGTGACGACGAAGGCGTCGTCCGCGGTTGGACTTCACAGATGACACGACAGCAAGCTCCGGCTGACGTCCAGGTAGACCCTGAAGCGCGGTCGCCGCTCTACCCCTCTAGCCACGCCAGCGCTCGCGGAGCAAGACTGAAAAGCTGTCGAACTGGTGTCGTTCAACGTCGTTGTCAACCCCATCGGGCTTCCGTCCATCCCAAATCGACTCGTATCCTGAATGAACGTCGAGCAAGAACGAAGGATCGAGTGGATAGTCGTTATGAGACGGATAGATTGTGCTCAAACCCGGTGCAAGATCCGCCAGTCGTTTTAGCGTGTCGCGATAAACGACCGGATCGCTGTGATCCAAATGAGCATAGAGCGCGCCGGCATACACGGCGTCGGCCACTAAAGCGATCCCAGTCCGCTCTTCTATCAGCGTAATTCCACCAGGTGAATGCCCCGGAGTCGGAACGACCAGGAACTGTCGATTACCAAGGTCAATTTGCTCACCTCCCGAAAGCACCCGCTCCGGTTCAACTCCGCGGATCGCGAATGTCTCGGCATCAATCCACGGCGGAACTCCATTCGTGAAACGATCTGGAGATAAGAACCGTCGAGTGCGCTCGTTCCCGACTCCGTCCCTGAGGTCGTCTGCTTCAGCCTCATGGATCCAGATTCGATCGAAGCGCGAGTCGTCGCCCACATGGTCCCAGTGTGCGTGGCTGTTAACGACCAACACCGGAGTCTTCGCGTACCGATCGACTACCTGTTTGATATTGCCGATACCCATTCCGGTATCGAAAAGCAGGGCCAACTCTTTCCCGAGAACGAGATAGGACTTGACGTTTTCATCATGCCCGGGCTCGCCAATTCCAAACACGCCGTCAGGGCAGTCTCGAACTTCAAACCAATCGCTTGTCGTCACTCGTGTACATCCCCTTTTTGGTTCGCTACGCCGATGTGTCACCAAAGAGCCAGCGGCTACCCGATGAGAATGGGTTCAGTCTGCGGCGGCGACAAGAATTCACAACCGTTAGCTGTCACGATCACGTCCTCTTCGAGGCTCACGCGACCATATCCTGGGACGTTAGTCGCAATTTCTAACGTGAAGACCTGATTCTCCTCGACATAGTCATAGGGGCGCTGCCCGTATCGATCCCACCGCGGCCCAAGAAGACAGCCACCATCATGAACGGCGCGACCAATTTGATGGCCCAATGCGAAGCCCCATTCTTCAAGACCCTCAGCCTCGAACGTTTCGCGGGCGATCCGGTCCACTTCCCAGCCAGCGACGCCGGGTTTCAATCGCGTCGCTGCGTCCTGAATTACTCCGGAAATGATGCGAAACGCACGCACTACCGGCTCAGGCGCCTCTTGCTCTCCCTTCGCCAGAAAGTAGAACGTCCGTTGCATGTCAGAGGTGTAGTCCTCCTGCCGGACTCCGAAATCGAGTGTCAGCAGTTGACCTGGTTCTATCACCACATCCGTCGGGCCAACGTGCCCGATCGGCGAGTCGGGCCCGGCAGTTACGCCTGGGCAATATTTCCAATCCCATGCTGACCCGAGTCCCAGATCGTTTAGTTGTCCGTGCATGAAGTCCGCGATTTCTCGCTCTGACGCGCCAGGGCGCAGCCACTCTTCAAGCCGGTCCCAAATTCCGTTTGTCGTGTCAACCGCCGCGCGAATGCGCCGTTGTTCCTCGCTCGATTTTCGGCTCCGAACTCGAGACGCGATTGGCTCGCCCGAGATCACGCGCTCCCAGTAGGGCGTGTCTTTCAGCGTCTCCTGGAGCCTGAGATACATGCCATAGGTAAGGCCATCCGCGATCGTGTTGTCCGTCGAATAGTTCAGCGCGATCTGTCTTGGATCTAGTTGCGCGATGGCATTTCGAAGCGCTTCGGATGGTCCCTGAACGTAGCCAACGACGTTGTCCCAGGCACCCGTCTGCTTGATGTTCTCGATGTCACCAGTCCCAACGATCGCCGTATGCTGGCCCGTCTTCGAGACGAGAAAAAAGGACTCCCAAGTGACGCTCGTGCCCACGATCAACGGAAGGCTCGGATCTCCAAGAACGTCACTCTCCCGTGCCACGATCATCCAGAGATCAACATCTAGTTCATTGAGGACTGTGGTGGCCTGGTCCAGTTTCTCTCGCACCAAGTTCAATGTCACGCCCAATTTTCTCCTTCACTTATCAACAATTATGTACTGTCGGATTGATTACGGTGCTACTACTTCATCTGCCTTGAGCTCATCGGCGAGGCGATACATGAAGACCGCGATCGACTTCTCGTGATCTTTGAGTCCGGCGACGGTTGCGTATTCGTTGGGGCTATGTACTCGCCCACCGTGACCGAGCCCGCCGAGCACCACCGGGATGTCAAGCACGTCGGTAAACAGGTAGAACGGAGCCGAACCGGCCAGATGTGGCCAGATTTCCGGCTCGTAACCAAGCTGTCGATAGGTGTCCATGATCGCTCGTGCCGGGGCGGAGGTGACGCTGGTCTTGCTCCACTTGTAGGCATCCTCAATGTGGATCTCGACGTCGGAGTAGCCGTGCCGATCGAGATGTTCGCGAAGCACCTGGACGACTCGTTCCGGTGTCATATTTGGCACCATGCGGACGTCGACTTTTGCCCGCGCTTCGTGCGGGATGATGGTTTTCGTCCCCTCGGCAGTATGTCCGGAGATGATTCCATCGATATTAAGCGTCGGTTGGTACAGATATTTTCGGACCAGATCCACCCCGGTCAAGTCATACTTGAACCGCTTCACGTCGTTCTTGATCAGGTCGTCCTCCGGATCGAAGGTTTCGATCAATTTGACGAGCAGATCTTCGTCTTCTTGAGACGGCGGAATAATGTCGTCGTAGAAACCATCGACGAGAATGTGCTTCTGATCCGGGGTGATCATGCTCGTCAATGCGTGTAACAGTCGCCACGTCGCGCTGTGAAACCAAACGGCATTACTGCCGTGGACAGCCCGGTCGGTCGCACCGCCCCACTCTCCGCCTCGAAGCACGAACTCCATGAAGAGAATTCCCTTGACTCCGAGATAGGTCACGACTTTGCCGCTCTGAGTCTGAGCTAGAAACGGGAAGAAGCAGGCATCGGCCCTTAGCTCATCCCTGCATTTGGCTACAACTTCGGGTAGGTTTCGACTTCCAAGCTCCTCCTCGCCTTCAATTAGAAAGCTAACATTCACCGGTAACGTTCCGGTCGCGTCTTTCATCGAATGAAGAACGTTGAACAGACTTGCCAGCGGACCCTTCTGATTCATCGCACCGCGATTGACGATGCAGGGCCCCAGATCGGGAAGGTCGACGATCTCGCCGCCGAACGGGTCGACAATCCAGGTTTCACCCAACACCGGCTGAACGTCATACATCCCGTAAAACAGCATAGTGTGGCGTTTCCCGGCATCAAGATGCCCAACTATCGCCGGATGCATTGGTGTCTTGACCTTGCGCGCGGTCCCTCCGAGTTCTTTGATCCAGTTCACCAGCATGTCGGCGGTCTCCTCCATGCCTGTTCCGTCGGCGCTGATCGACGGCTGGCGCAGTAGTTGGCGCGTGCGATCAAGATGATCGTCAAAGTGCTGATCAATGTGTTGAAGTACCCGGTCGACCAAGTCGTAGCTCCCGTTCCATGCCACTCAGTTAATTCCGAGAACGCCATACAGGACATTCAGCGCTAGTATCGCATGCTGTGTCGTGAGAACGAGCCGTTCGGGCGATTCACAAAGGGCATCGTCAGATGGCGTCTGGGACGCCGACGTGGACCCACAGAGCTGGCCCGAGCAGCACCCGGCTGCTGGCAGATAGCGCTGGGAGCGTGGTTGGGACGCAGAACTGCGGGCCACTGGCGCGACTCGTTCCTGGAACGGGACGAAGCTGTCGTTCACCTTCGTCTGCCGGCCTGGTCTTTCCGGGGGTAGAGTCGTCGACCTCCGCGCCCGTTGCCGACATAACGGGTGACGAAACGCTTCACCAGTTCCTCACTTCTACACAGAGGATACCCCCACTGGGTCTGTAGTTTCGTTGGCATGACTCGATTACTCATCAGGCCTCATGGCATCAGCGGCCCTCTAGATACCTGGTCAAGAAGGTGCAAACCGGCATCCGAAGAAACCAGGTTAGCCGCGCTGACGCAATCCTTCCGTAATCGAGGTCATGTGATCGACTGCATGCCCCGCTGTCCCGGCAAACAAGTCGGCGGCGGCCCGTTCACCAACGACCGTGGGCACCGGAGCGGCCAGTTGCTCATCGGTGAACTGAAACAGGAGGTTCAAGGTGTCCTGCCGTGCCGCCACGAAATCCGCAGCCAGCAACTCCGGAGTATCGTCATAGTGCGCATTCACGGAGGTTTGATTGACACCAGCGACGGCCAGTTCCAGCTGCTCCTGCTCTTCCGGAGTCAGCGCGTCCCAATCGCCCAGAACTCCAGGCAGCGGCATTCCCTCGGGATATTGCAGGCGTAGGAGAGAGTCTCGCGTGTCGCCTGCCAGCATACGACGCAGCAAGTGCTGGATGTTGCGCTCGCTTTGCACGAGGTGAATAAAATGATCCTTGGCGCGCCACGGAGCTGCTCCAGGAATTCTATTCGCTGTCGCCGGGCACTCCAGGTTTTGCTGGCCCAGTCCTTGAAAAAACGCCATGACCGCCGTCTGGGACGCAACAAGGGTGTCCAGAATCTCCGCGCGAGTTGGCATGATTCCCCTCCGAGAAACGAGTGGCAAACACAAGGCGTACCCAAACAACTCCGCCAATTCGTCGGATCACCATTTCGACTGAGTTTCGCTTGGAAGATCGAACCCTCTGAGGCGCCTACCGAAATCAACGTCCACTTCATTCAGTCGACGCAGGCGTGTCAGACGACGGAGTTGCACCTCATTGGGGAATGTGCATCGGCCCACCGATAGGATCGGTTATCCGGACCAAATGGAGGTAACAAAATCGGGCGACTCAGGTGAATCGCCCGTGTGGTTGACGACTGTATTATCCCCCGATTTGGCTCATACCTCGACCGGTGTTCCGGTCTCCTTCGGCCAGTCCATGTCCCCACGGCTTGCGCCACACGCCGAAGCGAATCTGCTCGATCAAGTCATTCTCGTCTCCGCCTCCGCGAAGAATATCCCGGACGTCGACTTCATCGTTGCGCAGCAGGCAAAGCCGCAGTTTTCCGTCGGCGGTCAGACGAATTCGATTACAGAATGAGCAGAACGGCTGGCTGACCGGACTTATGAACCCAATTGTGCCGACGGACCCCGGCAAACGGTAGACACGCGCCGGGTCGCCAAGCGGCGCATCCATAGGCGCGAGTTCACCATGAATATCTTCGATCAAGTCAATCGTTTCGGCGGTCGTCACGAGACCGGAATCATGCACATCGCCGACGCCTTCGAGAGGCATCACTTCGATGAAGCGCACCTGCCAGTTATGTGTCAGCGTCAGCCCTGCGAGATCGGCAACTTCATCGTCATTTTGGCCCCGGACAACCACGGCATTGAGTTTGATCGGCGACAATCCGACCTCTTCAGCTGCTTTAATTCCGGCCCATACCTTTTCGATCTTGCCACCGCGAGTAATCGCGGTAAAACGTTCCGGCTGGAGCGAGTCAATACTGACATTCACACGTTGCAGCCCAGCATCCTTCAGTCCCTGTGCCAATCGACCGAGGAGCAGCCCGTTGGTCGTCATTGCTACGTCGTCGACACCAGGCGTGTGGGCGATTTCCCGCACAAGGTCAACGACGTGCGGTCGAATCGTGGGCTCGCCACCAGTGAGCCGCATCTTGCTGAACCCAATTTTCGCGGCCGCCCGGACGACCGCAAGAATCTCATCGTCTGAAAGAAGCTCGTCACGAGGCGCGAACTTAGCTCCAAGAGCGGGCATGCAATAGACACAACGAAGGTTGCATCGGTCAGTGAGCGAAATGCGCAAGTAGGTCATCGGCCGACCGTAGGCGTCACGTGTCTTCTTCTCACCCGCAATTGGGATTGCTCGTTCGTCAAATATCGGCTGAGCGGTGACCGGCAATGCGATCATCTATTTTCCCTTCGTCGGTCTTTCGCTGAGGGTATGTCTCGCCCCCGCCATATTCTGACAGGTTGGCGAATAGACCGATTGAATCATCTGAAAAACCTTAGCAAAATGCAGAGGGTTTGACAACCAATCGGTTGATAATCGATACCGCGAGACGAGTCCACAGCCAGAGCAAGATTGCACGACCTATCTCGAACGATGGGACATCGCTTCGCGGCTCGATGGCGGAGACTACCGCCGCATCTTGATAACCTTGAATGCTTCCGCCAGAGGGACATTCTGCGGTTCGCCAACTGTCTTAGCCCGCTCGCGCAGTCGCTCTTCCAATGTTTCAGCCTGCCCGACCTGGCTCTCATGCGCTTTCAGGGCATTGATCTTGTCGGCGAACGTTTCGCTGATATCGATAAAGGTATCCGGATATTCCGAACCAAATAGCCAAAGCTCCGCCACTTTGTGCGGCTCGAGCCCAGCCTCTAAATGCTCAGGGAAATAGAGCGGATCACGTGCTGTTGGGTAAACAGAGTCAACAGTGGTGATACCCACCGCGCGATGATCGGGATGAAGCGAGTATGGACGGAATGGATCATGAGTGATGACAATGTCAGGCCGGAAGGTGCGAATCTGACGGACTATCTTTTCGCGGAAGTTGAGATCGGGCATCAGTTCTCCGTCACCCATGCGCAGGAACACGACATCCTGCACACCCAGCCGACGGCATGCCTCACGTTCTTCGTTCTCGCGTAGTGCGGCGAGATCCTCGGAACTGATGTCGCGCCGAGCGGTCCCTTTGTCGCCGGAGGTCGATTGCACGAGGATAACCCTCCGACCCTCTTTCGCAAACTTCGCCACCGTTCCGGCGGAGCTAAACTCCAGGTCGTCCGGATGAGCGACGACCACCATGACTGTCTTGAATTCCTCGTTCTCCATACCGATTCCTAGATCTCCCTCTCATCTAACTCGACAATTGAATTCCCGAAGCGAATATTGACTACAGCGGCATTCCCGTCAAGGCGTCTTACGCAATTGATGCTGAACACCGTGGCAAAAGTATGATCGTCAGTTCATGACAGCGGTACAATCCTTCCCCAGGGAAGGAAACCAGTCAGTTGACGATCGACAACCCTTACGCAGACCGACCGTTGCGCGTCCTGATGGTCGCACCAACCTCATTCTTCGCCGACTACGGCTGTCACGTCCGGATCCTCGAAGAGGTTCGGGCGCTCACGGCACTCGGTCACGAGGTCGCAATCTGCACCTATCACAATGGTAACAATTTGCCGGGACTTTTTATTCGCCGGTCGATCGACGTGCCCTGGCGCAAGCGCGTGATCGTGGGTTCGTCCCGTCACAAACTCTACCTGGATGGTGCGCTGACCATCACGACAATGCGAACGGCGTTTGCCTTTCGGCCCGACATCATCCACGCACATCTGCACGAGGGAGCACTGATCGGCGGACTGATCGCTCGCGCACTACGCAAGCCGCTCGTCTTCGATTATCAGGGAAGCCTGACAGAGGAGATGCTAGATCACGGATTCGTCAGAGAAGGTGGAAGAATCCTCCCCTGGTTACGCCGCCTTGAACGTGCGATAGACCGGCTCCCGAACGTAATCGTGACGAGCAGTGACAATGCTCGACAGCGCCTTTTGAAATATCGGCCTGCGCATCAGATTCGGACTGTATTTGACGCCGTGGACACGAGCCGATTCGCGCCAGAGTCGATCAACCCAGAACAACAGCACATCCTGCGTGAACGTCTCGGTATCCCAGCCGAAAGCAAGGTGGTCGTCTATCTCGGTTTGTTGGCGACGTACCAGGGCTCGGATCTCCTGTTGAGAGCGGCGCGTCTTATTGCCAATGCCGTGCCGAACTCATTCTTCTTGCTGATGGGGTTTCCCGGCATCGAGCACTACCAAGAACTTGGGGTACAACTGGGGTTGGCGGGTCAAATCAGTTTTCCCGGTCGAATTCCCTATGTAAATGCTCATCAATATCTCTCGCTGGGTGACGTCGCGGCGGCACCGAAGATGTCTCTCACCGAGGGCAACGGGAAGATTTACAACTATATGGCAATGGGTCTTCCAGTAGTTGCCTTCGATGCCGCACCCAATCGTGAGATCCTTGGAGATCTTGGCGTCTACGCAAATCACGGCGATGCCGACGACTTCGCGAGCAAAGTCATCGAACTATTACAACAACCTGATCGAGCGACTTCCCTGGGCAGACAGCTTCGTCAGCGGGCGGTTGCTGAACTTTCGTGGACCTCCCGAATCAAGGAATTGATCGATGTCTACGGAAGCGTGCTGGATCCCGCCGTCGCTGACCAACCAATCTCGTCGACGAACCAGCGAGAAGCTTCGAGCGGAACGAATCTGAAGACTTTCGACGACTGAACTAAGTCGGCGGCAACAAGATCAAGAGGTCGCCCCCTGACGACAACCCGCACTCAAGTGTGTAAGTACGCGAGTGACGGCTTCATAGCTTAATTCCAACATCGACCAGGGCTCACCCATCCGGGTCGCACACAGCCAACGGATTTCCATAGTGAGGGACGGCAGCGGCTTGACTGCTTGCAGCGCGGCCAATTGCCGTTCAAACGGCACGCGCCCAATCAGCAGCGGATAATGCGCCATTTCGTGGTCATCGAGGTCGTGAAGGTGAACGTGAACAACCTGTCGTAGAAACTCGGCACTGGGCACCACTTCCCAGTCAGGTTCAATATTCGCATTTTCGCAGTCATGGGCGACATCCCAGCAGATGCCTACCCGTTCCGCGGCAACACGCCGCACGATTTCAAGCACCGAGGCACGCGAACGAGCCGACGCGGTTTCTCGCCCCTTCTTGCTGGCTCCAAGCTCAAGTGCGGCATTGACTGGAAGAGACGACAACTCAAACTTGGTCGCCAGCCAATCAAGAAGGCCGACCGTGGAGTCATCGTTTTCTTCAGGCGATGCGGCGGAGTCGGCTGCTCCGTGAAGTACGAGGGCAATTTGATCCTGATGTTCGGCTAGCGACTCAGCCAGAACCAGAATCGGTTCAAATTCTGTCTTCAAATCATCGCGTTCGACTCGCCAGCGCGACGTCGCGAAGCGCTTGTCAAGCGAGACATGAAGCTGAACGGCGATACCGCGCTGGTGGTATGCGTCGATCGTGGAATCCCAGCTTGGATCGATGACGTGGACTCGCGCGGTGCGATCGTCATACGGTCCGTGATGAAGCACGATTTCGGCGGATGTCGCGCCCCACTCCACCAAATGATCCAAATAATCCTCGAAGTCGTGGTCGGGCCCGGCATACCAGCGCGGCGAACCGCTATTTCCGAGCAAGGCGAACAAGAACCTATTCTCCGGCCAGCTTTATGATCGCAGCAGCCGCTTCTGACTGATTCACAGTGGTCTGTTCGCCGGAGGACATTACTCGCAAGTTCACCTCGTTGTTGGCGGCTTCGTCCGGACCCAAGAATGCGACCACTGGAATGCCGCGCTTATTCGCGTATTGGACCTGTCGCCGGAGATCTCGTTTCCCATCCAGATAGATCTCAGCATCGATCGACCCGTGGCGCAACGCGCTAACCAACCTCAGTGACGCATCCAACATATCGTCACTGAAAATTGTCACCAGCACCTTTGATACGGTCGAACGTGGGCGCAGCAAGCCGAGTTCCTGAATCACATCGACGATCCGTTCGAGACCCAGCGATGCGCCGGTGGCTGGGATATTCTCGCCAGTAAACATGCCGATGAGACCGTCATAGCGCCCGGCGCCTCCGAGCGAACCGATGCTCGGTTCCGACACCGTCGCTTCGAAGACTGGACCGGTGTAGTAGTCGAGTCCGCGCGCGAGCGCCAGATTGAGCGCGTAGTGCTGTGAATTTGCTGACATCCCAGCCAGATATTGAAAGAGTGACTCCAGATCGTCAATACCTTGTTGCGCCAGATCAATCCCGTCCAGACGTTGGCGCAATTCTGATCAGAACATCGGACGGATCGCCTTTTAATGCAACCAGATCCAGCACTTTGTCAGCAGCTGAACTCGGAACTCCATTCTTGAGCATCTCCTCTTTGACGCCGTTTCGTCCGATCTTGTCCAACTTGTCGATAGCGCGGTGAATGGTCGGTGTCTGCTCGGTTGGTACTCCCGCGAAGACCGCCAGGCTCTGAAGCAGTTTTCGGTGGTTGATCTGGACGACGAAATTCGGCATGTTGACCGCGCTTAGTGAATCCATCCAGACCATCAGGACTTCGGCATCCGCCAGCATCGAAGAGGTTCCGACGGTGTCAACGTCGCACTGCCAGAACTCTCGATAGCGGCCACGCTGAGGTCGGTCCGCCCGAAAGACTGGAGCGATGTGATAACGCTTGAACGGAAATGTCAATTCATGTCGATGAGTCGCGACAAAGCGAGCCAATGGCACGGTTAGATCGTAGCGCAATCCAACCTCTCGACCGCCATGATCCTCAAAGTGGTAAATGAGCTTCTCGTCTTCACCATACTTGCCAGTCAGGGCTTCAATGTACTCCAGAAGTGGAGTATCGATCGGCTCGAAACCGTATCGCTCGAAGACCGTCTGGAAGGCACCAATGACATGCTGCCGCAAGAGCATCTGCTCGGGCGGAAAGTCTCGCATTCCCTTGAGCACCTGCGGTCGACGCATTCGGTTTCCGCCTTCCTCTTTTGGCACGAGCACCCTCTCCAATACCTTGTCCCCTCACTGGCGCAGCCCATGATACCAAAGGGGGTGTTCAATTCTCGTCGTCTGCTGGTTTGTTCGGACAGACTCACGTGATGCGTTATGTTCGTTCTCACACAGTGTTGATGAAATACGTGGCCTGGTCCATCGCGGAATCTATTTCCGCATCTCGAAGACGACGTGGGCGATCTCAGGCAAGATAAGCTTGTCCATGGCGAGCGCCACTGCATTCGACGACCCGGGAGTGAGAAAGACCACCGTGCCGCTGACGACTCCGGCTGTCGCGCGGCTCAGCATGGCCGCCGCCCCGATTTCTTGATAGCTGAGTGAGCGAAATAGCTCTCCGAAACCATCGAGCCGCTTGTCGAGACGTCTGCTCACCGTGTCATAGGTCGTATCACGTCGTGCGATGCCAGTCCCGCCATTGAAGATCACGGCATCGCAGTCATCTCTCTCGATCAATACATCGAGCACTACGTCGATCTCTTCAGGCTCGTCTTTCACAATCTGATAGTGGACGACCTCGTGACCGGCTTTGGTCAGACTCTGTTGGATGAGCCCTCCGCTCCGGTCGGTTTCAGTCGTACGCGTGTCACTGACAGTGATGACGGCACATCGTATTTGATCGGGTGCCGCGGAACGATGCTGCTGAACTGATTCGCTCACAATTACTCCTCATCCTGAAGCATCGACGGTTGCGAACACCAGAAAAGCTTAGCCTGTGCTGCAGGCGTTTTGAACGTGATTCACTCGTTCAACTTTGCCGGCAGAGCTCAGCGTGATCGCCATCAAATCGACTCGCCAGAAACGATCCACATGTTCCGGGTGCTGCGCGACGTATTGCTCACCAAGCACCAGCAGACGCGCAGCTTTTCGTGCGTCAACTGATTCTTCAGCGGTCCCGCGTGACCTGCCACGTCTCGTCTTTACCTCGACGATCACGAGGACATCGCCGTCGAGAGCCACGAGATCGATTTCTCCACCACGGATCCGCCATTTTCGGTCGATCACCGTCCATCCGAGTTCGATCAATCTCCGTTCAGCCAGTCGCTCACCGGCATCGCCCAGCGCTATCCTCGGTCCACTCATCGCGCTATCTCGTCATCGCGGACCACCGGCGGTAGCAGCTCTCGAACCGGTTTGAAGGAACGACGGTGATGTGGAGTCAGACCGTATCGCCGAAGCGCATCCAGGTGCTCGGCAGTGCCGTACCCGACGTTGTGACGCCAGCCGTACTCAGGGTGACGCGAAGACAATTTACGCATCAGCGCGTCCCGCGCTTCCTTTGCCAGAATCGACGCGCATGAAATCGATAGACAGTTCGCGTCGCCGTCTATTACGGCAGTATATGGGCCGCTTCTAAACTCCGGCATCAGTGGTCCGTCGATGATGGCGTGGTGCCAATCGCCCAACCGATTCAACGCACGTTTCATCGCGAGGCTCGTGGCAACCCGGATGTTGTACTGATCGATTTCACTTCTCGAAGCGGCTGCTACTGAGAACGCCCATGCACGTTCACGGATCTCGCTCACCAGCTCTTGCCGTCGAACGGCAGACAGTCTCTTTGAATCACGTACGCCGGGAATCATTGACGTGCCAATCGGAAGAATACAGGCGGCCGCGACAACAGGACCCGCGAGACAGCCACGGCCGACCTCATCAACGCCGGCAACCAGCCCATATCCCTGGAGCCACAGGCTTCTCTCTAAGGTTGTATCTGGCTCGATGAGTTCGGGCATTTACGCCTCGACAAACACGAACGCGGCGCCAGAGGCACCGCGTGAACCATGTCCGGAAACCTGGGGCGAACCGCGAACTAGCGAATATAGCTTCCCACAGGACGCCGGCGCTCTCGAATTCGTGCCGCTCGTCCGGTTCGGCCACGCAAGAAATAGAGTCGGGCTCGGCGCACGCGACCGTTGCGCAAAACTTCAATTCGATCCACTCGCGGAGCGTGAATTGGAAAGGTTCGCTCGACGCCAATTCCGTGGGACGCGATCCGGCGGACGGTGAAATTCTCGTTGAGACCACCGCCACGGCGACGAATCACTACGCCTTCAAACGGCTGCACTCGCTCTCGGGCTCCCTCGACCACTTTGACATGCACTCGCACGGTATCGCCAGCGCCAAAATGCGGAACATCGTCCTTGAATTGTTCGCGTTCAATACTCCTGATTACATCTACCATTTTAGATTTGCTCCGAGTTCGCGTTGATCGAAGGCACAACTACCCCGCCCAACGCGGGACTGACGGAGTATAGCAGCAGAGCCGCTAAGCGAGCAAACGTGCCGAAAGGCTCCTGTCATCGATTATGTCGATGACTTCGGCGGCAACTTCGTAGCGCCCGAAGGAGGGCATTATGTAGATCCCATGTACCGCGTCACGCGCCGAAAGGACCAGCTCCTGAGCCAGTTTTACCCCTTCACGGCGTCCTTCGCTTCCGGCCAATCGCATTCGCTCTCGAGCCTCTTCCGTAAGAACGATGCCGGGTACCTCATTATGTAAAAATTCGGCATGCCGATGGCTCTGCAACGGTAGCACCCCGAGAAGAATTGGAATTGAAATCTTGCCGAACATCTCGGTATAAACGCCGTGAAACGCAGTCCAGGTTTGGAGATCGAAAACCGGTTGGGTCATCACAAGATCGGCACCGGCTTCGAGCTTTCGATTGAGCCGGCGCGCTTCCTCTTCCAGATCCAAACGAGTGGGATCCGCAGCAACGGCAACGGTGAAACTCGCCATCTGACCGATTGAAGCTCCCGCGGCGTCTACCCCCGCGTTGAACGACTTAATTAAGCGCACCAGCCCGATTGAATCGACGTCGTAGACTGGTGTGGCATTCGGATAATCGCCGAGGCTTGGCGGATCGCCGGTAAGTGCGATGATATTCCGTACTCCGAGGGCGTGTGCACCGATCAGATCAGACTGAAGTCCCATCAGGTTGCGATCACGGGTCGTGAAGTGAAGAATGGTCTCGACACCAATTTGATTCTGGATCAGGTAGCAAAGTGTCAGCGCGCTCATTCGTACGCGAGCCATGGGACTGTCAGCAACGTTAATAAAATCGACCCCGGCATCCTTGAGCAATTGAGCGCCCGTCAACGTCTTCCGGGGATTGAGCCCCTTCGGCGGATCGATCTCGACGCTAATGACGAATTCATTGCCTAGCTTCTTTTCCAACAACGTTGGTCCGTCAGGAGCGAGCAACTCGCGAGGACGCGTCTGTCCAACCTCGATCCGATCATATTCGTGTGCCGTCTCAACAATCCGCAGGGAATCCAACGCCTGACGCATCGCCTGGATGTGCATCGGAGTCGTGCCGCAACAGCCGCCGATAATCGCGAGTCCTTCATCTGCGGCGTCTCGCGCATACTGGGCAAAGTACTCGGGTGATGACGGATAGATGACTCGACCACCCACATCCATCGGCCAACCGGCGTTGGGCTGACCTGAAACGAGCACTTGTTGCCCACCATGACGTCTCATCGTGCGAAGCACGTCCATCGTGTGGCGCGGACCGACGCTGCAATTCACGCCCATGACCTCAGCACCAAGTGTGCGAAGCTCCGCCACGACCTCACGAGGGGTGTTGCCTGCAACGGTCCGTCCGTCCTGGGCAAAGGTCATCTGTGCTACCACCGGAAGATCCGAAACCTCGCGCGCGGCTAAAATTGCTTCACGCATCTCGAACAGCGACGGGATCGTCTCAATGATCAAGAGATCGACTCCACCTTCGAGCAACGCCGAGATCTGCTCGCGAAAGGCCGCTCGCACAAGTTCTGGATTGGCGGTCCCTATTGGGGGCAGCGTGCGCCCCGTCGGGCCCACCGATCCAGCGATCAAGACAGGGTGACCCGAGATCTCGCGTGCTTCCCGGGCGTTGCGAGCGGCTTTGCGATTGATCTCACGCACCTGAGAAGCCAGTCCGAACTGTTCGAGCTTGAATCGATTGGCTCCGAACGAGTTCGTCTCAATAATCTCTGAACCGGCAGCGATGTATTCTCGATGGATGTCGACTACCAGCGCGGGCTCTCGGAGGTTGACTTCATCGAAGCAGGTGTCAAACGGGATGCCGCGTTCGTACAGTAGTGTTCCCATCGCGCCATCACATAGGATCATCCCTAGGCCGAGTCGTTCGACAAATGGATTTGCCATGAATCGGATCCAATCAAAGAGGTTCGAACTCTTGCAATCAGGTGAATTACGACGATAATTGTAGCATCGGGAATGATTCATCGATTTTGTGTGACAGGAGCGTCTCAATTTCGTTCGATTCGATTGCGCTCTGGCCTCGGATTCGGTATGGTGTCAATAGCAATTGAACAGAGTAGCGGACCGGAGCGTAGCTCAATTTTGGAATTTGGTTTTTTCACTCCACAACCGCGATGATCTGTGTTCGTTATATGAGCTAGGGTACGGAGGACCTCGTATGAGTGGCCATGTTGCTATTCCGGTTGACGAGGCCACTTGGGTAGGCCGGGCAAAAGAAGGTGACCAAGCAGCTTTTGAGGTCATCTTCCAGCGGTACGAGCGTCAGATTTACGGGTTCATCTATCGCATGATGGGGAATCCCGAAGACGCGAACGATTTGACGCAAGAATGTTTCATTCGCGCGTACCGAGCTTTGCCGCAGACGTCGTTAGATCTGAATGTGTCTGCGTGGCTGCACCGAATCGCTTCAAACGCTTGTCTTGACGTTCTCCGTCGCCGTCAGCGCATTCGCTGGCTACCCTGGGAATCTCATAAGCACGAGCATTTGCTGCACGGCAAGCCTCTGGATGATCCGGAACGCAACGCCATCAGCAATGAGACCCAGGTCAGAGTGCAGCAAGTCTTGAACCTCATGAGCGCTCGGAACCGAATGGCTCTCGTGTTGCGCGAATACGAGGGGATGTCCTGTGAGGACATTGGCGAGATCATGGGGCTGTCGCGTTCCGCGGTGAAGTCCGTACTTTTTCGAGGACGAGAAGAGTTCCGAAAAGTGTATCGGACGGTGGAGGATAACGAGTCGGGATGTTCCGGCGAGAATGTGAGTCCATCCGGCCACTGATCTCGGCATTTTTCGATGGGGACCTCACCCCGTCGGAAAGCATGATGCTACATCAGCATCTCGCGGAATGTGAAGAGTGCCGCCTCGTCGTTGATGAGTATCAGCGAATTCGTTCGGGCTTTGAAGATCTTCCACCAACACCAACGCCCCCAGACCGACTCGCAGATTCCATATGGTCTGAAACCGTCGATAGGCCCAAGCCGACTGGCATTCGACGTGTTTTTGGCGCGACGACCGCAAAAGTTGGACTGTCGATGGTCGCGTCCCTTGCCATTCTGGCAGTCATCAGTGCTTTTCTGCTTGTTCGCGGCTACAACCAGGGTCTTACGCCCAGCGTAGTAACGTCGGTGCCGATTTCGTCTCAGGACTGGCCCGTTTATCAGCCGGTCAAGATCCAGTTCAACAAATCGATGAACCACTCATCGGTAGAGAACAATCTCCAAATCTGGCCACCTGCAGAGCGCTCACGAGTACCCACAAGCTGGGACGGCAACACGCTTATTCTCGGTGCTAGCTCGTCGCAGAGCACGCTCTTCTTGCCGGACACGAACTATCAGATCATGGTTCTGGCCACGGCCCAAGATGCGTATGGGCACCCTCTTGGCAAAACGTGGTCGATCTCGTTCAGAACGAGCCCGATCTCCAAGACGGCACAGGAAGCGACTCCCACGCCTACCCTTTACTCGACACCTCCACCAACGCAGGAACCAGTTGTTGGAATCGTGGTACCAACCTCGACAGCAACTTCTCAGGGTGGGTCACAAACCAGTGCGCCGACCAGCGTAGCTAGCGGATCGCCGACCCCGACGGAGCCAGCAACCCCCAACTCAGGAACTGGCACAGCGACGCCCGTGTCCAGCCCGCAAACACCGACTCCAATCCCAACCAAAGTCGCAACCCCGACTGCGCCGGCGTCGACGCCGACACCGAGCGCCACTCCATTGCCACCGACGCCGACAGCCACCCCGAAACCCAGCGTTACTCCGTCCCCGACGGTCTCCCCAACATCGGCGGCTACCGCGACACCGACGACGGCTGCCAGCACGCCAACACCCGTCGTCATTCCTGTGACGGGTGCGTTCGGAAGCGTCTACTGGGCGAGTCAGGACGTTCAAACGAAGCTTGGAGCGCCGTCGGACGTGGAGACCGTGATGAACGCCGCCGAGCTCGGGTTCCAGCGTGGCACGATGTATGAGCGCTATGACCAAGGACAAATCTACGTCTTCTTCTCAAACGGTCAATGGATCAAGGAGCCTGATACCTGGGTAGCGTCCGACGGTGCAGGCGGCGGAACCGGGCCCGACCCCGGACTGTGGATTCCAAAGGAGAATTTCTGGAAGATTTGGAACAGCGATCCGAGCCTTGCTGGCTCCATCGGGTACGCCGTCGAAGCAGACGCTCATCTGATGGACCAGCGCGGTGGTAGTTTCCAGAACTTCACGAACGGTATCATGCTGTACAGCGATCAGGGTTTCGTCTACGTCGTTTATAGCGATGGTACGTGGGCGCTCTTTCCGGACACCTCCGGCCACGGTGATCTAATAACGCCTACTCCTGTTGCGAGCGACGGGACAGCCACCCCGACCGAGACGCCGGTAGCTACCCCAGTCACAACCAGCACTCCAGTCGCGACCCCGTAGTACAGACAGTCTAGCGTCTACCGTTTGTCAAATGCCGCGTCTTCAAGCTGGGGCTGAGTTCATCGCGTCGATGTGCGTCGAAGGATCACGATCCGCGGAGGAGAATAGGAAGCATTACCGCCAACACATCGTAAACGACATGTGTCAGGAGCGACGCCGTTGTGTTTGCTCGCTTTCGCTCAAGACCCAGCACGACACTGACGAGGAATATGCCCAAGATTGTGAGGCTGATTCCATATTGGACATGCAGTGACGCGAACACGAGTGAGGTAAAAATAATCCCATAACGTGGCTGAACCGCCCCACGAAAGAGAATTTCCTCTCCGACCCCTGCAGAGATTCCCAATATGAGCGCCCCACCGAACGACGACAAGTTCTGGGTCATCGTGCCAAGATTTTCCTGAATTTGCTTTTCAAACTGTGGTTGGAAAGCGAGGGTGAGGAGACTCGATATGATCGTCACTGCAAACAGAAGAAGTACAAGTGCGACCGCTCGAAGGGACTGACTAAGAGTAATAGATCTCAATCCCAACCTGTCGGTAGCGTTGCGAAACCCACGCGTTACCAGAAGACCGACCCCAAAATACGCGATAAACACGAGCGCGAAGGCTTGCGTTACAAGTTGAGCGACACTGACCGATGAGACGTCGACATTGGCGCCTGATTGCAACGACGTTCCACCAAAAAAGATAGCGGTCGCAAGCAGCACTGAAAGTCCGATCGTGTCCGCAGGGGAGTCAGGATCGAACGGCATCACCGAGCTCAGCGTGGCGCGAACCGGTCGTATTAGCGGGAGCCCCATGGCAGCCGCAGTTGCGACGATCAGGATGCTGTTGGCGGTGATTGTCCCGCGAGTTCCAGTGACGTTGACGACCATGGTGACGACGCCGATCAGCATTGTGACAGCGCTCACCATAGCGGCGATAATGTAGAGCGCAATGCGAAGAGTGCGATTATCTTGTGCCCGGTGTGCCCATGCCGAAACCACAGCAACGAGAAGAACGATAAAACCAAATCCCAGTACGACCGACAATCGACATGCCCTTTCAAACGTGGTCCTGATGCCAGACCACGGGTGATTATAGTCCGAAGAGCTCTATTCTCCGTGTTACACTCAGGCGGCAGAATCTAGCGTCATCCATTGGGGGAGCACGATGGCCCAACGAAGGGGCGGACTCGGGCGCGGACTGGACGCGCTGATCCAGTCTCAGTCCAACAATTCCGGCGGAATCCGAGAAGTGGATATTGATTCGGTCACGCCAAATCCGCTTCAGCCACGCGAACAGTTCGACGATCAACTACTCGATGGACTGACGTCTTCCATTCGAGAGCACGGCGTACTTCAACCAATCATCGTCACCCGTACCGACAATGACACCCCGTTTCAGATAGTCGCTGGAGAGCGACGCTGGCGCGCTGCGAAACAGGCAGGTCTGACCACAATCCCGGCGATTATTCGCGATTCGAGCCCACGCCAGATGCTCGAGGTGGCGCTCATCGAAAATATCCAACGCGCCGACCTCTCGGTGATCGAAGAAGCTGCCGCGTATCGTCAATTGACAGATGAATTCGGCCTCACGCAGATGGAAGTCGCCGAACGAGTCGGGAAAAGCCGCGTGACGATCACCAACGCGCTGCGAATTCTCAACGCTCCAGAGGAAATCAAGGCCGCGGTGATGTCACATAAGATCAGCGAGGGACATGCGAGGGCGCTACTCGGTCTCGAGTACAAAGTTGATCAGATTGCGGCGCTGCAGACGGTAATCGCCCGTGACTTGAACGTCCGGCAGACCGAGCAACTTGTTCGCCATTGGCACGGAGCACGACCGGGCCTAACTCGTGTGAAAACCGAGACTCCTCCGGTCGAACAACACGTCGTCGATCGATTTCGAAAGGCGCTTGGCACCAAAGTTGAATTGCAGCACGGCCGTAAAGGCGGGCGGCTGGTCATCCACTACTATTCCGACGAGGAACTCGACGGCTTGTACAAACGCATCGTCGGCGAAGACGAACTCTAAAGAGTCACTTCGAACCGAACCGCAAGTCCGAGCTAACCCCAGTTCGCGATTTTCTCATCCAAAACTTGAACCAACTCATCGATTGGGACCCGATCCTGCGCCATCGTCTCACGCTCTCGAATCGTGACCGCTTGATCGTCGAGCGTTTCATAATCAATCGTGACGCAGAAGGGTGTGCCGATCTCATCTTGACGCCGGTATCGTCGTCCGATGCTCTGCGTCTCGTCGTATTCGACCGAGAATGATCCCCGCAACATCGATTGAATTTCGGAAGCCTTCTCGACCAGCTCCGGTTTGCGCATCAGTGGCAGTACTGCCACCTGATACGGCGCGATCTTCGGGTGCAAGCGAAGAACCACGCGTGTGTATGGCTTGCCGTTCACGTCCTGAACTTCTTCCTCGTCATAGGCATCGAGTAGCATCGTCAATACGAGACGCTCAACTCCCAATGCCGGTTCGATAACGTGCGGCATGAAACGTTCCCCAGACTGCTGGTCGAAATAGGAAAGATCAACGCCACTGAACTCGGAGTGTCGCCTGAGGTCGAAGTCGGTCCGATAAGCCAGGCCACACAGTTCTTTCCAGCCGAACGGAAAGAGATACTCATAGTCAACGGTCCGCTTCGAGTAGTGAGACATTTCGTCTTCCGTGTGCTCCCGGGTTCGGAGACGGTCATCTCGCATCCCGATCGAGCGGAAGAACGCGCCAATCTGTTCCAGAAACGACTCAAAAGTCGGCTGCCACTCTTCCTCCCGGATGAAATATTCGATCTCCATCGCCTCAAACTCAAGCAGGCGAAAAATAAAATTCCCGGGTGTGATCTCGTTGCGAAAAGACTTGCCGATTTGGGCGATGCCGAACGGGATCTTCGTGCGGCTCGACTGCATCACCGCCTTGTAATCAAGGAAGATCGCTTGTGCGGTTTCTGGCCTCAGGTAGACTGGCGTGCCAGACGCTTCGACCGGCCCGAGGACAGTCTGGAACATCAGGTTAAATTGCCGAGTGTCGGTCCAGTCCCGCGCACCACAAACAGGACACGCCATGTTGCTAGACTTGATGATCTCAGTTAGCTCGGTGAGTGGCAGTCCCTCAGCCGATCTCTTCAACTTCTCTTCGATGAGCGAGTCCGCCCGATATCGTGTCCGGCAATTGCGGCAGTCGATGAGCGGGTCATGAAATTCCGCGATGTGCCCGGAAGCCTCCCAAACTCTCGAGTGTAGGAAGATACTTCCATCGAGGCCGACAATGTCTTCACGGCCATGAACGAAGAACTCCCACCACGCATTCTTGATGTTGCGCTTCAGCTCAACGCCAAGCGGGCCGTAGTCCCAAGTGTTGGCGAGGCCACCGTAGATCTCACTCCCGGGAAAGACGAATCCGCGCCTGCGAGAAAGAGATACGATCGTCTCCATGGTCACGTTCGGCCGCTGAGATTCGTTCATGATTCCAATTGCCTCCGTACCATCGTGATTTGCAAACTCACAAAGACCCCTCGTCGCGTCAGAGACGAGGGGTTACATCTTTCTATTCGCGGTGAGGAAATTGACGAATCTATTGGTGCCTCATCCGTCGACGAAGACGACCGCTACTCTTCTCCGCTCGAATCGTAGCATGATGACCCACCACCGACGAGCACGGCAGTTTTCGCCGCCGGCGCAATCTGCGTCACCAACTGTTGATAGACCTGTGTCGTCGAAATGCTCATGTGTCCAAGAATTCGCTGAATATCTCGCAGTTCTTGACCATCATGGAGCGCGTGAGCGGCAAACGTGTGTCGAATTGTGTGGGGCGTGATCTCTGATACGTTGGCCGCCTCAGCGTGCGACTTGAGAATGAGCCAGAATCCCTGCCGAGTGAGGCGAGAACCTCGATGATTCAAGAACACGGCGGACTCTTCACCATCCTGAAGCAGGAGCGGTCGGCCAGTTTCCAAATAAGTATTCAATGCCTCAGTCGCGGCGTCAGTCAGCGGAACTGTTCGGGTGCGTTCCGGTTTGCGTCCGCAACAAAGCTGTTTTGCGGACAAGTCGATGTCGGAGATATCAAGTGCTGTCAGTTCGCTAACCCGCATCCCTGTCGAGTACAGCGTCTCAAGCATAGCAAGATCTCGCAAGCCCTCCGGGGTACGTTGTTCTGAGGCGCGAGCAAGTAGAGCGTTCATCTCGTCGTGGGTGATGGCTCGCGGCACAAACTTGTCAACTCGAGGCGATGGAAGCGATGCAGACGGATCGTGCCGCAAGAGCCGCTCGTCGATTAGATAGTGGCAGAATGATCGAACCGCTGCCACCTTGCGCGCCACAGTAGAGTTGGCATAACTGCGCTCGCGCAAGAACAGAACAAATCCCGTCAGTTGACTATCCGTAAGCTCAGGCCAGGATTTAAGAGAGTAAGTAGATTGCAGGAACGTGGTGAACTGTCCGAGATCGTTTCGATACGCCGACACCGTGTTTGGAGAGAATCCCCTGTCGCCCTCGAGCCCTTCCAGGAAACGCCCGACGAGTTCCTCCATTATGATCGCCCCTCCATCCCAACGAGCATCGTTTCAAGTCAACACTCAGTTGAACCCGGCCTGCATCGCCAACTGATGAGCCAAGCGGCTCACCGTGAACGAAACGCGTCTGACAGCCACGGTCGCTAGCTAGTTCCGGTCAGTTCGTACGCCCGATTCTAACACTATAGCAGGTCCGACAGCGGCGTGTATGTCAAGCCAAACGCCTCCGCGACAGACTGATAAGTGATCTCACCGCGGTAAACGTTTACGCCACGAGCCAGCGACGAGTCAACACGGACGGCATTCTGCAAACCCAGATCCGCAAGCTTCAGGCCAAATGGCAACGTTACGTTACTGAGTGCGAGCGTGCTGGTACGTGGCACAGCGCCCGGCATGTTCGTCACCCCATAATGAACCACGCCGTCGACCAGGAAAACCGGTGAACTGTGCGTCGTTGGCTTCACCGTCTCGATGCAGCCACCCTGATCGATGGCGACATCGACGATGACAGACCCAGGTCGCATGTCGGCCACCATCTCTTTCGTCACGAGCTTCGGAGCCTTTGCGCCAGGAATCAGAACGGCGCCGACGACGAGATCCGCGCTCGCCACGGCCTCGGCGATATTTCGACGATTAGATGCAAGTGTCGTCAACCGACCATGAAGTACATGGTCAAGGTAGCGAAGACGCTCGATATTCAAATCAATGATGGTAACTTCCGCGCCCATACCGAGGGCAATCTGTGCGGCGTTCGTTCCGACGATGCCGCCACCAACGACGACAACCTTGGCAGGAGGCACGCCAGCGACCCCACCCAGAAGCAGGCCGCGCCCACCATACGACTTCATCAGATACTGCGCACCAACCTGAACCGACATCCGACCGGCTACCTCGCTCATTGGAGCAAGCAGCGGTAGTGAGTGATCCGGAAGCTGAACGGTTTCGTAGGCGATAGCGGCCACACCCTGGTCCACTAAAGCGGTGGTAAGCGCTCCTTCGGCCGCGAGGTGCAAATATGTGTAGAGAATTTGGTCTTTGCGGAGGAGAGGGTATTCGCTCGCGATGGGCTCTTTGACCTTGATGATCATTTCCGCTTGAGCAAATACGTCTTCGTGTGTGTCAACCAAGTTTGCGCCCGCGGTAACGTATTCCTCATCAGAGAATCCGCTCCCCACGCCTGCCGATCGCTCCACGATCACTGAGTGACCGTGATGGACATACTCGGCTACCCCGGCGGGAGTAGTCGAAACGCGATTCTCATTGTCCTTGATTTCTTTCGGCACCCCGATGAACATGAGCGCTACCAAACCTCCACAACTACATTTCCCGCGCAGGGAAAATCTGCAGAACGGCCGCCCATAAACTATTCAATCAAACGGCCGAAACATTCTAGCACGTTCAGGCACGCGGACGGGGGCCATTCGTACTATTCGGGCGATAATCCTTACGGAAAAATTGACGTGGCTACAACGAGGTAAGTACCATTAGGTTCGGCCGGTCGCGCTCGTACTAAAAAGTGGGGCCGCGGCTTCTGACATGAGTAATTGAGGTCAATTCTTGAGCGACGCACTCTACATCATTCCGATCCTCGCTGTCCTCATTCTAATCCACGAAATCGGTCACTTCGTATCGGCGAAATTGGTTGGCATTCGAGTCGAAGAGTTCGGCATCGGTATTCCACCAAGGTTGTTCGGTTTTCGGCGAGGTGGCGTCCTCTATTCAATAAATTTGCTCCCAATAGGAGGCTTTGTACGCGTCCTGGGAGAAGATGGTAAGTCAGTCTCACCAGACAGCCTGCAAGCCAAATCAAAGCTCCAGCGGACATTTTTCATGGCAGCTGGCTCGATGATGAATTTCTTGCTTGCGTTCGTGCTTATGATCGTCATCGTCGGCGTACGCGGAGATACAACGACTCGCGCGTACATCACTGGAGTGGAGCCTGATTCACCGGCAGCTCAGTCCAATTTGCAGGCAGCCGATCGGATCATATCCGTCAACGGAAAGTCGATTACAACAGCCAATCAGGTCGTTTCTCAGGTAGATTCAAAAGCCGGTGAACCGGTATCGTTCATCGTCGAACGGAACGGGCAACAGATTGAGACGTCGGTCACGCCACGCGTCAATCCACCGCCTGGTCAAGGCAAAGTTGGCATCCAACTTGACGACGCGATTCATGCGCTCGTCAAAGTCACTTCAGTGGACCAGAACTCCGAAGCATCAGCCGCTGGCTTGCAGCCGGGCGACCTCATCAAATCCATCGCAGGATTCAAGATCGAAGACGCCATTGCCTATCGTTTTGCGATCGTGAACCATCAAGGTGAAACTATACCCTTCGTCGTGTCCCGAGGAGGGCATGATCTGACGCTCCAGTACACTGTTCCCGCTCACGACGCCCAGGGGCAGCTAAATTCTGGAATAACGGCCAGCCAGGACTTCATCATGCAATCAGTTCCATGGTGGAAGGTCGTGCCACAGGGCATCAAACAGACGGTGACGACGATGGACCAGATGTTCCACGGTCTGGTAATGCTCGTACGCGGTGACGTACCGATTCAGGGGATTGCGGGACCGATCGGGATGGGGCAACTCACCTCAGAGGTCATCAAAGCCAGCAGTGCTCCCGTATGGTCCACTCTTGCCAACATTATGGTACTGCTCTCGCTGAATTTGGCAGTGCTAAACTTACTCCCGTTTCCAGCTCTAGATGGCGGTCGACTATTGTTTGTGTTGATTGAAGCCGTGAGAGGCAAGAAAGTTCCCCCCGAGAAAGAGGGGGTCGTCCATTTTGTAGGGCTAGTGGTCCTGCTCCTCTTCATGCTTGTGGTTGCCTTTGCAGACATCCACAGAATCATCGACGGACAGTCGTTCCTCCGCTGATTCTGATGACATTGAAATGAGTCCTGAGTCAGCGATATCACGATTCGATCACAGCGACATGCGAGATTTCTCATCCTTTTAGGAGGTAGACCCCGAATGGCTATAGCGCGTCGAAAAACTCGCTCCCTTCATGTTGGTGACATTCAAATCGGTGGTGGAGCCCCAATCGTCGTTCAGTCGATGGCAACCGCGGATACGCGTGATCCGAAGGCGACGCTCGCCCAAATTCATGAACTCGCGGACGCAGGTTGTGAAATCGTGCGCATTGCGGTGCCGGATCGCGTCGCCGCGGCGGCTCTGCCAGACATCGTTCCGCATTCTCCTGTTCCGTTGATTGCCGACATTCACTTCGAGCACACACTGGCACTCAAGGCCATTGAAGCCGGTATTCACGGCTTACGACTTAATCCCGGAAATATTCGTAAGCCGGAGGACGTACGGGAAGTCGTCCGCAAGGCGAAGGAACGGGGCATCTCTATCCGTATTGGTGTGAACTTCGGCTCGGTTCCTCCGATGTCAAAAGATTTCGTTGACGAGATGGCCGAGATCAACGCCACACAGATTGACCTCATTGCCGAACACATGGTGCGGACGGCTCTCGGACACGTCAAGATTCTGGAGGATCTTGACTTTGGGGACATCAAGATCTCATTGAAAGCGTTCGAAGTTCCGATAATGCTCGAAGCCTATCGCCGCATGGCTCCACTCAACGACTACCCACTCCATCTCGGAGTTACCGAGGCCGGCACGCCAAAGTCAGGTTCGATTCGCTCCTCGGTCGGCATAGGAACACTGCTCGCAGAAGGAATCGGCGACACGATCCGTGTCTCGTTGACGACCGACCCGGTCGAGGAGGTCTTTGTCGGGTTCGAAATCTTGAAGAGCCTCGGTCTTCGACAGCGCGGAGCAACCCTTGTTGCATGTCCAACCTGTGGCAGGGTTGAAGTTGATCTTTTCAAGTTGGCCAATGAGGTTGATGACTACCTCAAGACAATCAGCGCGCCCATAAAAGTTGCGGTGATGGGTTGTGTCGTCAACGGCCCCGGTGAAGCGAGAGATTCGGACGTCGGCGTGGCAGCGGGGCGAGGAAAGGGCGTGATCTTCCGAAAGGGCAAGATCGTTCGCAAGGTTGAAGAGAAAGACATCGTGGCTGCGCTCAAAGAGGAGATCGATCAGATTGTGGCGGACCTACAGGTTCCAGTCTGATCGTTTCCGTCGCCTCCGCGTGCATACGTCCGAGCAGGTCGCATTCGGCTCCTGCTCGGATTTCTTTTTCGTCGTAAGATGGAGATTCGAGCGACGTCGGGTGAGAATAAGGAGCAATAAGGGTGGCATCAGAACACAGAATTAGGGACATCTCGGTTCTTCTGATTCCCGGGATGCCGACCTGGCCTGGGGACGGCAGTGTGTCCGCTGAGCCGGCCAGTCGTATCGCAAGCGGGGACCATTCGAATGTGACGCGATTGCAGCACACGTCACACACGGGAACCCACCTCGATGCTCCCTGGCATTTCATCGATAGTGGGAAGAAACTCGAATCGATCCAACTCGGACGTCTCATTGGCGATTGTTTTGTCGCGGATCTCACCAAACTCGACCACAACATCACTGACTCAGATCTCGAAGCCGCCCAAATTCCGCCCCAGACCAAACGACTCCTGCTGAAAACCCGAAACTCGTTGCTATGGCAAAACCCTCAACACCGATTCGAAGAGAGTTTCATTGGCGTCGAACCGTCCGGAGCGCGCTGGTTGACGTCCCGCGGAGTGGATCTCATTGGAATAGATTACCTGTCAATCGAGCCATTTTCCGGTGATGGAGAGACCCATCGAATTCTTCTCTCTTCCGAACTGGTGATCATCGAGGGACTCGATCTTCGAGAGATAACGCCAGGAACTTATCGGCTCATTTGCCTTCCAATTCGACTGGGCGATCTCGACGGTGCGCCCTGTCGGGCTGTTCTGGAAAGTCGGGATTGATCGACGATGAGCGGACTGCGGGTCGCAGCGGTCGGTATGGTGTCGTGGGATCGGTTCATCGTGACCGATTCCTACCCCGCTGCAGGCTCCTATGCTATCGTGCGGCAGGTTCTCGAACAGTCGGGTGGAACGACCGCAAATACGGCCCATGCGTTGGCAAGGCTCGGCGTGAACACGAGTTTTGTCTCCGTTGTTGGTGATGACGCCGAAGGTCGAATTCTGCGCGAGGTTCTTGAGGAGTCCGGTTGCGACTGCCATTACGTCAAGGTTCGGGTCGGAGAGCCCTCAGACACGGGAATCATCGTCGTATCCGGAGCGGGCAGCAGTCTCGATCGCACCATATTCTGGCAGCAAGGTGCCCGGCTCATGCATGGTGACGCGCTGCCGATCAACGAACTGTTCGCACACGATCTTGTGATCCTCGACGTCGATGACCCGCGCTTGCGGCGCTTTGTCGTCGATTTGCCAATGCATGTCTCCCCACGAACTCGAATACTTGGAACTCTCACCTATCTCGTCGAAATATCTCCGGATGACGGTCTCGATATAGCACTTCGGCACGACTATCTCGTCGGAAACCAGACCGAGCTCAAATATCTCACCGGACAATCAGACGCTTACGCGGCAGTCCAAGCGCTTCAGGCCAGAATGGGCTATGCCGATACGCGGTTGGCAGCCATCACTCTGGGGGCCCAAGGTTGTATTGTTGCCAGCCAAACGTCACTGGTGACTGTGCCCGCGTTCGAAGTTGACGCGGTCGATACAACCGGAGCAGGTGACGCCTTCGCCGCTGGTGTCGCACTCGGAATTCTTGAACGACTTCCGCCAGAAGGCATTGGAACTTTAGGAAACGCCATGGGCGCACTCTCCATACGCGAGTTGGGCGCTCGTTCATCGTTGCCTGATCGTGTTGAACTCGACGCGCTGCTCGCCACCAGGGCGACTTCGCTCAAACTCGGCTCGTGAACGAGGTGGACCGGCAACTTCTCGGCGATCTCGCCGCCCAATGTGATATTCCGCTCATTGGCGTCACCAGCGCCGACGACTTCGACGGACTCGGTGATCTCTTATCCCAGCGGATTAAAGCGGGCCATCTCAACGGCCTGAACTGGTTTACCGAAGATCGGGCCCGATTCTCTTCACTTCCCCGAAACCTGCAACGATCCGCATGTTCGATCATCTCAATCGGCATTCCCTATCGCCTCGCGACGGTTGTACCGCCCGACGACGAACCGCGTGGAAGAATCTCGCGCTACGCCTGGGGCCACGATTATCATCGGACTCTGAAGACGCGAATGAAGATGCTGCACGCGGAATTAGTGCGGGAGCTTGGACGACCTGTCGAAGCGCGGCTCCTGGTTGATACTGCTCGGATCGTCGACCGGGCCGTCGCGGCCCGTTCTGGTCTCGGCTGGTACGGCAAGAACACGATGATCCTCACGCCGGGTCACGGGTCCTGGATCATGCTTGGCGACCTGATGGTCGACATAGAGATCGAGCCAGACATGCCACTCAAATCGAAGTGCGGTCGCTGTCGCATGTGCCTCGATCACTGTCCAACCGGCGCGATTCTGCCAGGTTATGTCATCGAGACGCCGCGCTGCATTTCTTACCTGACCATCGAGCTACGAGCAGCAATTCCCACGGAACTGCGACCATTGATGGGTAGTTGGGTTTTTGGCTGCGACGAGTGCCAGGAAGTTTGCCCGTATACGACCGCCGCGTCGATCGACGACGACAGCTCGTTCAGACCACAAAGTCTCGACAACGCATTTCCACGTCTAGGCTGGCTGCTCACGATGTCCGAGGCGGAGTTTCGAGAGACTTACCGGGGAACAGCCGTGTTGAGGGCGAAACGAGCCGGACTGGCACGCAATGCCGCCGTGGCGCTCGGAAATATTGGATCTCGAGATAATCTCGAGCTACTTGAAGAGGCGGTTGCGTCACATGAACTGCCACTTGTTCGCGGTCATGCGGCCTGGGCTATGGGACGGATCGACCCCATCGCATCTGCAGCGTTCCTTAGCGACCGATTGACGCGAGAGAGCGACGAGACGGTGCGAGACGAGATCGCATTCGCGATCGAGATGTGACATTCACGTCAGCGCGTATACTGGCAGGATCGCCCGTATCAGTTTGTGGTTCTGGCCGAATCTCAAATATCAGAATCTCGGAGCGAAATCGGGGGACATTTCATGTTGCTTGCGATTGACATCGGCAACACAAACGTGGTCGTCGGCATTTACCGGGGAGAGCACCTTGTCACTTCCTGGAGACTGGCTACCGAACGAACGCGCATGGCCGACGAATGGTGGGCGATATTCTCAACCCTTGCAGTCGCGGACGGAGTAGCCCTTAACTCCTTCAGTGGCGCGATTCTCTCGAGTGTGGTTCCTCGTCTGACGCCAGCTTTCACTGAGATGATCGCCACTCGATTGCACCGGAAGCCAATTATCGTCAGTTCTGCGCTCGATTTCGGCGTCAACGTAAGAATCGACAATCCAGCCGAGGTCGGCGCTGACCGTCTCGCCAACACGGTCGCCGCGTTTGAACGTCATGGTGGTCCGGCAGTCGTCGTAGACTTTGGGACCGGCACGAATTTCGACGTCGTTTCGGCGGAGGGTGACTATATCGGAGGGGCGATTGCGCCAGGCCTTAACCTGGCGCTCGAAGCGCTGACCAGTCGCGCGGCGCGGCTCTCCGCTATCGAACTCGTTGTCCCCAAGCGAGCGATTGGACGGACAACGATCGACAGCGTGCAGTCCGGAACCGTTTTGGGTTACGTCGGCCTCATTGAGGGTCTGCTAACCCGAATTGCAGCTGAACTCGGCGCGGACCCGTACGTTATCGCCACTGGCGGATTGGGTGGCGTGATCGCTCCGCACACCGAGTCAATCGATGTTTATGAGCCCGACCTCACGCTAAACGGCTTGCGGATAATTTTCGAACGTGTCAACCGTAACAGCTCCAGTGACTGAACATCCTTCTCTACCCCCAACGAGACGACAGAAAGCCCAGATCGATACTCTCGTTGAACTTGGAAGACACAGCCTGCAGCAGGTCGACGGTGCTCATCGCGTCTCGAATGTCGAGCATCTCGACGGGGGAATGAGAGTAACGGCGCGCGATGTTGACGACCCCTGTCGGGATTCCATCACGAACGAGGTGCACCGCGGCGGCATCCGAGTTGCCACCGATGAAAACAGCCTGCTGAACCTGCACGCCTGATTCCTCCGCTGTATGCACCAGTAGATCACGCATTGCTGGATTTGCCAGGAACCCTCGGGCGCCACCGCCGCTCGCAACCGGAATTACCGGGCCCGCGCCGATGCGCATGCTTAGATCACGATAGAAATCGACATCCGGTGTTCCGCCGGACGGAACGGTGTCGACGACGATTGCGGCCGTCGGGTTGAGCCTGTGCGTCGCCATTTGGGCACCTCGCAGGCCGACTTCTTCCTGAACCGTTACCACGAAATGGAGCGTGCACCCTAGCGCGGCGCCCTGGAGTCTCCGTGCAAGCTCGACCAGAATCGCGCAGCCGACGCGGTTGTCCAGTGCTTTCCCCGCGACGCGATTGGCATTTGCGAGCTCGACCATCGGCTCGTCGTACGAGATAGCGTCTCCAACTCCGATCCCAAGGGCGCGGACATCGTCGTCGGACTCGTAACCCATGTCGATGTACAACTCACGCATCGCCGGAGCTCGACCCCGCTCATCGGCGGTCTGAATATGTCCTGCCTTTACGCCGACGACCCCTCGGTATCCTCGAACTTTGATATGCCTGCCAATAGTCAGCGTTTCGACCAGGCCACCGAGGCGTTCGAAGCGAATCATGCCGTTCGGCTCGATACTCTTCACGATCGCGCCGATCTCATCGGAATGCGCCGAAATCATGAGGCTCGGTGAGCCGCCCGGCCCACGGCGAGTCGCGAACAGGTTCCCGTAGCTATCGATCTCGAGTTCGTCAACCAGTGGCTCAAACAGCTCTTTCAACCGCGCCACTACTGCAAACTCATGCCCTGCGACGCCGTCGATCGCGGCGAGCTCTCCGAGCAGTGCTTTTAGTCGATCCGTGTCATTCTGCTGATTCATGTTCAAGCTCGAATCCCTTTCCATGCTGCTCTACCCTGACATACGTTCGGTGGCCACTTGTCGACCGTTATCCTCGGACTATAATACGAGAACACCAATTCGTGTTCCGTCGCACCCTCTGCGGGTGCAACAGATTGGATAAGCAGA
The DNA here is from genome assembly GCA_963785465.1 of uncultured Chloroflexia bacterium. Taxonomy (GTDB): domain Bacteria; phylum Chloroflexota; class Chloroflexia; order Thermomicrobiales; family Thermomicrobiaceae; genus CALAGB01. The sequence continues at coordinate 66,734 of CAWAVM010000005.1, forward strand.
GTGATGGACGTTCGTTAGCCGGCCCCCGGATATGGGGTTGGCTACGCTGCCACCACTCATCTTGGTAGGTGGAGGAGAGCCGTGAATACATTCCCGGTTGACAGAATCAGAAACGTTGGCCTGTTTTCCCACGGAAGCGCGGGCAAGACGTCTTTGACTGAGGCTCTTCTCTTCGCAAGCCACACGATCAATCGTTTGGGGCGCGTCGAAGAAGGCACAACAACTTCTGACTGGGATCCAGATGAGATCAAGCGTGGCATCTCGATCAGCACCAGTCTCGCTCCGTTAGAGTGGAAGAACTCCAAGATCAACATCATCGACGCGCCTGGATATGCCGACTTTCTGGGCGAAGTAAAAGGGGCCATGCGTACCTGCGACGTCGCGCTGATTTTGATGGACGCCTCGGCCGGAGTCGAAGTCGGAACCGAGCAAGCATGGAAAGTGGCCGATGAGGTCAATCGAGTTCGCGCGATTTTCATCAACAAGATGGATCGTGAGAACGCGAATTTTAACGTGACGTATAACGCCGCACGCGAGGCGTTCGGGTCGTCGGTTGTTCCGGTGCTGGTGCCAATAGGTGCCGAAAAGGACTTTGCCGGAATCATCGACGTGCTATCTCGGAAGGCCTACCTGTTCGGTGACGGCAAGGACGGAACTGAGACAGAAAGTGATGTACCCTCGGCGATCGCAGCTACCATCGAAGAACTACGGACTCAGCTGGTCGAATCGATCTGCGAGAACGACGAAGATTTGATGATGCGCTACCTCGAAGACGAGGAGATCGGCATCGAGGAACTGCAACACGGCCTCCGCTCGGCGATGGCAAACGCAAAACTCGTCCCGGTCTTCGCAGGTGCCGCCACGTCTTGCCGTGGCATCTCACATCTGCTCGATGCGATCGTTGACTACTTTCCTGGTCCGAGCGAGACAACGGCCAAGAACGCGTCCGGCTCTGAGATCACATTGACTCTGGACCAGTCGGGTCCACTCGCGGCGCTTGTATTCAAGACGATCGCTGACCCATACGTTGGCAAGCTCTCTTATTTCCGCGTCTATTCAGGCACGATGAAATCCGATAGCCACGCGTATGACACGCAGCAAGACCACGAAGAGCGACTTGGACAGCTATATGTCGTGCGTGGCAAAGAGCAGATTGCCGTTTCTGAGATTCCTGCCGGCGACATTGGGGCCGTTGCAAAACTGCAGTCGGTAGCGACAGGCGATACATTGTGCGATCCAGGAAACGCCATAACGCTCGAAGGTATTGCTTTTCCCTTGCCGGCTTTTGCGGCAGCGGTCTACCCAAAGACGAAGAGCGATCTCGACAAGATGGGCAGCGCCATTCAGCGACTGATCGAGGAGGATCCAACGCTCCATATTCGGCGAGATGAAGAGACCGGAGAAACCCTGGTGTCTGGTCTCGGGGAGTCGCACGTGCAAATCGGCCTGGAACGCATGGCGCGCAAGTTCGGCGTCAGCGTTGAGACTGGACTCCCAACAGTCGCCTATCGTGAAACGATCTCAATTCCGGTGAAGGGTATCGAGTACAAACACAAAAAGCAGACCGGTGGCCACGGCCAGTATGGTCACGTTTATCTGGATCTCGAGCCACTGGAGGAAGGCGATTTTGAGTTCGCCGACAAAATCGTCGGTGGCGTCGTTCCAAAGGGATACATTCCAGCGGTGGAAAAGGGCGTGCGAGAAGCGTTAGATGAAGGAATTCTGGCAGGCTTCCCAGTTTCAAAGCTGCGAGTCACGCTCACCGACGGTTCGTATCACACGGTAGATTCGTCGGAAATGGCGTTCAAGATCGCAGCGGCTCAGGCTTTCAAGAAGGGCGCTCAGGCCGCCAAACCAATTATTCTCGAGCCAATGATGCATCTGGAAGTGACGGTTCCGGAAGCCAATATGGGAGACGTGATGAGCGATCTGAACGGGAAACGCGCTCACGTACAAGGAATGGTGCCCCGCGACGATGGCATGACAACGATCGAGGCGATAGCGCCAGCCGCCGAGATTCAGCGGTACGCTACAGACCTGCGCTCGATCACGCAGGGTCGTGGATCGTTCACATCGAGCTTCAGTCATTACCAGCCGGTTCCGGCGCACCTGACTGACACCGTCATCGCCGATGCCAAAGCCAAAGCAGAGGCGCACGCGCAGGCAGGCGTATAGTTCATTCGACTTGGGCAATCATCGACCGGGTATGGATAGTCCTGCCCGGTCGATCTCTGTGCGGGCATCGGCTCGCGCGCAATTTGTAACATGGACGGGCGGATCTTTTGACCGGAGTTGGCAGAGATTGCGACATTCTTCTGGTGTTCGACGGTGGTTCCCTCGGAAACCCGGGAAAGGGGTACGGCAGCTTCCATCTCGCTGATCGCCTGGGCTTCGAAACGATTGAACGACTCGAATTTGGGAATGACGTGACGAACAATCAGGCGGAATACCGCACTCTTATCGCGGGCGTCGAAGCGGCCCTCAAACTCGCCACTACACAGCATCAAGACCCGATTGGACAGTCGATCTGTGTCAAGACCGATAGCAAGCTGGTTGTCGAGCAGGTCAATGGGCGCTGGAAGGTAAAGCACCCCAACCTCCAACCACTGTGCGTTCGTGCACGACAACTGCTGGCGCAGTTCGGCAAGACGCAACTCACATGGCAGCCTCGGGCCCAGACCGTGAAGATCCTGGGACACTGATACCGACCCTGGCGACAGTCGAAATCAGCCGTCGATCCGATGATTGCGACCGCTAAAGACCCTATGCTATACTCCGCTCGTTAATTGCCGGGGCGGTTAGCTCAGTTGGTTAGAGCGCCACGTTGACATCGTGGAGGTCACTAGTTCGAGTCTAGTACCGCCCACCCGGACAGCCGTCAATATTTGTTGGCGGCATTATTGTTTATTCGCTTCGAGCGACGTCAAACCACATTTAACGCGAGTTCACGTCATACTCTCCCGGGATGATCAGCCGTCATGATCGATCAGAAATGACCTTGAAGCACGATCCCCTCGCTGCCGATGACGTATCCATCGTTCCAGGCGCCGGCGCCCGGGATCGTGAATGGCTCGCCAACCTTTGGCGTCGCGAGTGGGCACGACCAATGACAATCTCGATGCGCTCCGCTTTTACCAGGTCCGAGGTTATTGTCTGTCACGCCCGCACCCGGACGCCATTTCGCAGTCACGGAGCATTAACCCAAGCATCCCGACCATCGGTCATCACGACATTCCGATCGGGGATGAAATCGAGATGGACAAGTTACTCGTTTAGGATTCACGGTCATCCTCCCGTGGCTGCCAACTCGCCTTACGTCGGTCCGGTTGACTCCGCTGGTCCCACGCACTAAGATTTGACCAAGAAGATCGCGATGATCGGGACGAGTATCCGTGCGAAATCGTCAGAGATGCAGTGCCGCTGGCTGAAAGCGCTGCTCGCTTGAAACACGGAGAATACCCCCCGTGAGCAGGTCGGTGAACATTTCGACCAGTAGCCGAACCCGGGAGCTCCCGTTACAGAGCACGATGAGCGTCGCGGATCAGGATCCGTGACGGAAATTGGGTGGAACCACGACAGGTCAGACCTGCCGTCCCTGCGGGCGGTGGGTTTTTGTTTTGCTTCGCGAAGGGAGACGGCAATGACCACCTGCACTACCCACGCCGTCGACCGACTTGGGCGACGGCCAAACCACCATCTTTACGGCAGATTCGCATCACGATGGAGAGAGAAACGATGTCACAAGTAGCGGACGACATGGATATTCAGCTCGATGTTGAGAATTCAGAGGAACTCGAACTGGCCACGATGAGGCACTCGGCTTCGCACGTCATGGCAGAAGCGGTCCTCGGAATGTTTCCCGATGCCAAGCTCGCGATTGGACCAGCCATTGAAAACGGCTTCTATTATGATTTCGATCTCCCGCGATCTCTCACGCCTGAGGATCTTGAAGAGATCGAGAACCGGATGCAGGAAATCAAACAAGGCGCCTACCCATATGCTCGCGATGAACTCTCTCGCGAGGACGCTCTCACCTACTTCGCCGATCAGCCCTACAAGGTCGAACTGATAAACGATCTTCCAGAAGACTCTGTGATTTCGCGCTACACACAGGACACGTTTACAGATCTATGCCGTGGCCCACACGTCGACAACACGTCGCAGATCGGTGACTTCAAGCTTCTGAACGTCGCAGGTGCCTACTGGCGAGGCGACGAGAAACGACCGATGCTTCAGAGAATCTATGGCACGTCGTGGCGTAACGCGGATGAGCTTCAAGGCTATCTCGAGCGACTCGAAGAGGCACAGCGACGCGATCATCGTCGGCTTGGGAGGGAGCTTGATCTCTTCTCGGTAAGCGAGGAGATCGGCTCTGGACTGATTCTCTGGCACCCAAAGGGCGCATTGGTGCGCTATCTCATCGAGCGTTTTGAGACGGATGAACATCTCAAGCGTGGCTACAAACTCGTCTACACTCCGCACATCGCGAGTGCCGAAATCTACAAGCGGAGCGGGCATCTTGAGACCTACGGTGAGAATATGTATTCACCGATGGATATCGAGGGCTCCCCCTACTACCTGAAGCCGATGAACTGCCCGGGCCACATCATGATCTACAAATCGCAGTTGCGCTCGTATCGCGAACTGCCGGTACGACTAGCCGAACTGGGCACCGTGTATCGTTACGAGCGCAGTGGCACGCTCCACGGCATGCTGCGTGTTCGTGGCTTCACTCAAGACGACTCTCACATCTTCTGTCGACCAGATCAACTGCACGACGAGGTTGTTGGTGTGCTTGATCTGGCGATGTACTTCGCCAAGGTTTTCGGCTACGACTTCGAAGTCTATCTCTCCACTCGGCCCGAAAAGTCGATCGGCAGCGACGAGAACTGGGAACGGGCAACCGAGACGCTGGCCGAGGCGCTGCGCTCCAAGGGTGTGCCATACGAGATCGACCCAGGTGCGGGCGCGTTCTACGGACCGAAAATCGACATCAAGTTCCTCGATTCGCTCGGACGAGATTGGACTGGTCCGACAATTCAGGTCGACTTCAATTTGCCCGAGCGTTTCGACACGAGCTACATCGGTGAGGACGGCGAACGACACCGCGCGGTTATGGTTCATCGAACTGTGCTTGGATCGATGGAGCGCTTCGTCGGAGGTCTCATCGAACACTTCGCAGGCGCATTTCCGGTCTGGCTGGCACCCGTTCAGGCACTCGTCATACCGATCGCCGATCGGCACAACGATTACGCTCAGACGGTGAAACAGCAGCTCGACGCCGCTGGAATTCGGGCTGAAGTAGACGATGCAAGCGAACGAATGCAAGCCAAGATCCGAAAAGCGCAGCTCGAGCACATTCCGTACATGCTCGTTGTGGGTGACAAAGAGGCCGAAAACGACGCGGTCGCCGTGCGCCTCCGAACGAACGAGAATCTGGGAGCGATGCCCCTCGGCGAGTTCATTACGAAGGTCAAGGATGTGATCGAGAGCAAGTCGTTGGGCCTACTCCCCGACGAAGAGTAGCCATCGACTGCCACGAACGATGAAGGCGGCGCGGTGGCGCCGCCTCGATCCTATTTTCGATCGGTGAGAAGAGCGACCTGATGTTATGCGAGTAGATCGGACTGCCAGAGCCTGAGGGAACCCAAAACTCCAAGTAATTCGAACTTCTCGCTAGTCTTTCCAAACTTCTTTCAGCACGCGAAGCCAGTTATCGCGACAAATCTTGGTGATTGAATCTTCGTCATAGCCCCGTCGTACGAGCTCTTCCACGATTGCCCAATCGTGCGCTGCATCCTTCAGAGAGTCCGGCACCCCCGCTCCGTCGTAGTCGGAGCCGAGCGCAACGTGATTAATCCCTACCAGACTCACGATGTGATCGATGTGATCGACCAACGCGCTGAGTGGCACGTCTGATCCTTTTCGTGCACCGTCCACGAGGAAGCCGACTGCGTAGTTGATACCCATCAATCCGCCGTTCTTGGCGAGCTCTTTAATCTGGCGATCCGTCAGATTCCGTTCATGATCGCACACAGCACGGGCATTCGAATGACTGGCGACGATCGGCTTTGCGCTGGTCTCGATGACGTCCCAGAACCCTGGCTCGTTGAGATGTGAAACGTCAATTAGAATGCCCATCTCGTTGCAGTTCTTGATCAACTCACGACCCAGTCCTGTGAGTCCCTTGCCTCGGTTTTGCGGACCAACCCCCTCGGCGAAGATCGTAGGCCGGCTCCAAACAAGTCCGAGCGATCGCAGTCCCAACTCGTATGAGAGTCGAAGGACGACGAACTCCGGGTCGATCGCTTCTGCTCCTTCGTAGTGCATGATGGCGCCAAAGACACCGTTGTCGAGACAATTGACCAATTGATCGTGCGAGGTGACCAGTTCGATCTGTCCTCCAGAACTGGCGACCATTCGTTTGAGCAGGTCGACACCGCGCAACGTCTGGATCAGTGCATGGGTCGGAAGATATTCGCTACGAATGTAAATGGCGCTGATCATTGCGCCGATATTGCCCTTGCGGGCGCGCGGCAAATCTACGTGGCCCTCTGTCGACTCTTCCAGAAAGCTGCGTCCTGTATCACCTAGCGACAGCAAGTAGTCAGTGTGCCCATCGATGATGGGAATCTTGCGAAGCGCGTCTGCGGACATCAGTAATCCCTTCCTACGGCGATGTTCCTCTCTAGACAGATCATCACCGTTGTTGCGCATTCGGACAAGGGGAAGCGTCAGTGAACGGGGTTACTCCGGTCGTCTTGCCGTTAGATGGAGACCCGACGCCATGGCCGGACCACTATAGAGTCGGTCTTCAAGGTATTGGAGCCGCCAGGTGACGAGAAAGACGCTGCGTGTTATGACATCGACCACCGGTTTGGGCAACAGTCCGCCCGCGCCGGCCGACCGCTCTCGGTGCCAATAATCGACAACATCGTGTATCTGTCCAGTTGGATGAAATCCATAACGCACCGACTCCACGTCGAAACCGGCATCCCAAACCGACTGAATCACCTCGTCAGACGTGAAACTATTGACGTGCCCCACGTGGTCACGTTTCCATCGATGTATTGGCAATCGCTCGGAGTGCTGCAACGCCTGGTAGATAGTGCCAGGTTGTGACTCCAGTGGAACGAAGAAGTGTAGCTTGCCGCCAGATCGAAGTGTTCTCAACGCTTCGCTGAGCAACCTGTGAAACTCTGGGACATGTTCGAGCAGGTCAAAGAAGAGAATCGCGGCGAAAGTCTGGTCAGCATATGGCAGTCGGCTTGCGTCCAGTGCGATGTATACGCCGGATGGGTCACGATCTCGGGCTTCGTGAAGAGCGTTGAGACTTAGATCTCCGCCCTGAATCTCGAGATCTCGACGAACTCTGCTCAAAGCCCTAACGTAACGCCCCGCGCCGCAACCCAGCAAGAGGACCCGGCCATGGGTGTCGGCTAGCGCGTCCAGCGCATCGCGAAGACGCAGACCAGCCAGGCTACGGTCGGCTGCGTCGACCTCGTCGCGGCCTTGAATCTTTTTCGGATCCTCAATATCGTAGTCGCCGACGCGCTTCATGATCGTGACCGGTAATACTCAACCAACGGCGAAAGGTCGGTCAGCAGGATCTCCGGTTGAATATCAGATCCAGCGACCTCGTCCATTGTGGAGACGCCGGTCAGAACCATAATCGTGATGAATCCTGCCCGCTCGCCGGCCAGTATATCCGTGTCTAGACGATCTCCGAGCATCACAGTATTGGCCGGATTCGAGCCGAGTAACGCAGCCCCTTGAATGAGCATTCCTGTCGACGGCTTACCGACCACCTCCGGATCCACACTCGTTGCTGCAACGATGGCTGCCAGGATCGCGCCCGCTCCCGGAATTAGCCCCTCCTCAGTTGGGAAGGTCGTATCCGCGTTGGTGGCCACAAACGCGGCCCCCCGTCGAATGGCAATCGTCGCGACACGGAGCTTCTCGTAAGTAACCGCGAAATCGGCACCGCAGACGACGACCTGCGCATCCTTTCCAGCCCGCACGAAATAGCCATCACCATAGATCGCCGTTTCAAGGGCTTCCATCCCGAGAACGTACACGGTGGTGCCTCGAGGGTATTTCTCCTTGAGCCATGCCGCGGTCGCCTGCCCGGATGTCTGAATGCGAGTGGCCGGCACCCTCACTCCCATGGCCGCGAGTTTTTCGACGTATTGTTCTGGCAGACGTGTCGAGTTATTCGTCGCCAGGACAAACGGCACGCTGCATCTATCCAGGGCGTCTAGAAATTCGTTCACGTGAGGGAGAACTGTATCTCCGCGATAGAGCACTCCGTCCATGTCGATAGCAAACGCCTGTGCTCGTTCTAGCACGGCAGCCAATTCAGTCTGTGTCGCTAACGTAGCCTTCAACGTACTCCCTCATCGACTCGTGCTTACTGCTCACGTGGGACCCAACGATCCAATGAAAACCGCGCCGTTGGCGAGGATACCATAGCGCGATGGACATACCGGATTTGAGGGAGGACTGATCAAAGAGCCATGCTATACTGCCCCAGCGTTTCAACGGATCTTATTCGATTGGGAGGGGCGATCTTGGCTCAAACGAACAATGCATTAGATGCGACAGCGGCGCAGCGGATCCTGGATCAGATTAACGAAGAAGAGGTTATCGAATTCCTTCAGCAACTCGTGCGAATCCCGTCGGTCAATCCTCCCGGAGATGTGCGAGAAGCGATCAAAGTGTGTGCGGATAAGCTCGCGGCAGAGGGCTTCGAAGTCAGCTTCGTCACGGAGGACGAAGCGAAGCCAAACATGGTCGCTGAGCTCAAACGCGGCGACGGCCCGACTCTCCTGTTTAACGCCCACCTCGATGTCGTGCCAACCGGGCAGGAATCCGCCTGGTCCCACCCGCCTTTTGCTGCCGATCTGGTCGACGGCAAGGTCTACGGTCGCGGTGCTGGCGACGACAAGGCGAGTGTTACCGCCCAGGTCATGGGGGCCATTGCGCTAGCACGATCCGGAGTGCCCATCAACGGCCGGCTCATCGTGAACGAGGTGGCGGACGAAGAGATTGGAGGAGCGCTTGGCGCTCAGTTGATCGCCAAATCAGACTCCATTAAGCCGGACTTCGTCATTGTCGGCGAGCAGACGATGAATCGCATTTGCATCGGTGAGAAGGGCGGCGCCGGAACCAGCGTTACCGTACACGGTAGGGCGGCTCACGGAGCTCTTCCGTGGGAAGGCGTCAACGCTATCGAAGGTATGGCCCGCGTTATCACTGCTTTGCAGGCTGAGCTTTGGCCAGTGCTTGAGAAGCGCACCCATCCGTATTTTCACCATTCGTCCGCAACGATCAGCATCATCGAAGGCGGGGTCAAAACGAATGTCGTCCCGGACCAGTGCACGATCTATGTGGACCGCCGCATTATCCCAGGAGAGAAACCAGACGATGTCGTGTCGGAGATTCGGGAGGTCGCGCAACGCGCGATCAAGGACATTCCAGGGATGCGGGTCGACGTCGATTTCGCTCGATTCGGCGGGCGTGAGGCAATTCTCAACCAGCCTGACAGTGAGATCGTTCAGGGAATGCTGAAGGCTAACGAGCACCTTGGCTTTGACACAAAGCTAACGGGATTCAGCATGGGTACCGACGGTCGTCACTTCGCCGAGAAGGGCGTGCCAACGATAATCTACGGCCCTGGAGATCCAGCTCTGGCTCACCAGCCAGATGAATGGGTCGGCGTTGACGAAGTAATGGATGCGACTCGGGCGTATGCCCTGGCAGGTCTCTCGTTCCTCGGTAGCTAGTCGACGAAAAACCGGCCGCCTCTCTCTCAAGTGGGGCGGCCGGTCTTTTCGATCAGGCGACGATCTCAGACTTGCCTTTTGTGCCCCTACCTCGGTCTCGCCGCGTGAACCATACGCCCAGCGCGACGGCTGCAAGCGGCCAGAACCACCATAGGAATACTCCAGCAGTCACCAAGCCAGTCAGAATCCTGCCAGTGAATCGAAGCGAGGCCACCCACGCATCGTGAACCGCCTTCGCCAGATCAACGCCTGAGTTGACATCCTTCTTGGCGGAGACAACGAACGGACTTATTGTCAACGTGATGCGTGACAAGGACGAGCGCTTGTCCAGGTAATTAACCCGTCCGGTGGTCTGCTCGATTTGTCCTTCAACTTTCGACAGTTCTTGATCGAGCATCAAGATGTCCTGGAGTTGAGTCGCCTTATCCATCAACGCCAGCAGTCTCGTTTCCGTCGCCTGGAGATTTCGTAACTGAGCCTGAAGGTCTATATAATCGTCGGTCACGTCCTGGCTAGTGATCGACTCACGCTCAACCTTCTTCACACCGGGGGCAGCGCGTAGCGAGTTGACAACCTGGTCGAACTGATCGGCGGGAACATCCAAAGTCATGGTCGCAATTTGATCATCACCACTGAAGGACGTAGACGAAGCAAAGACGACGCCTCCAACACCGTCAGTGATACTGCGAACCGTGGCCAGCATTGATTCCACGCTCGTGACTTTCAGAGAGATGTCCGCGTTTCGAATGATCTTCCGATCCCAGTTTGCGGTCGTCGACGACGTGGTTGAGTTGCTCCCGGTTCCAGCGACTGGCACACTGGCGACACCCCCAGAGGCCGTTACTGGTAGGTCTTTGTTCGCTTGAGTGCTGGGCGGTGCCATCTCGCTTGAGGTGTGTGTGCCAGTAGTCTGAGAGCTCCCTCCGCATGCTATGGTCATAATCAACAGCCCAAGAATGGCAACGATTCCTACCGCGATTCGCGTCTTCGGACCAACCATGGTCTTCTCCTCTGCAGTTCTGCCGCGCCCAATTGAATTCAGTTTGATATCTGTAGCTGCAGAGAAGACGACCCCGGAATCGAATTAGTTCCATTCACAATAGGTTCGACATATCCTGACGCGGGGTTACGTGCATTCGTCCCCTCGCTGATTCCGTGAATTGCGGATGGTCGGTGCTCTCCCATTGTGCTACGGTAACCCGCGACGCGAGGTACCGGCTTGTTGGGTGAGCTCGCAGCTTCCCGATCCAGATGTGCCTACCAGCACGGTCCGATGCAGTCAGTTGTTCAATGCACACACATTCACATGAAGGAAGTCTCGAGAGTTGACTGACTCACCCGATCTGAGAACGCAGGAAGATGTCCAGCTCGCTCAACCTGGCTCGCCTGAATCAACTCCGTCCGCTGGAGTGGCGACAATCGAGGAAGAAAACGTCGGCAAGCTTTCCGCCATCAGAGCCACCCTCCCGATTACCTTCGCTCACTTTTCACACGATCTCTATGGCTCCTTCACCGCTGTGTTGATTCCCCCAGTGCAAGCAAAGCTTGGTGTTCCGCTCGCGATCGCATCCCTCATGGTTCCAGCTCAGCAAATGCCGAGCGTGCTACAGCCCTTCATCGGAGTGATCGCCGATCGAACCAGTAAACGCTGGTTTGTGGTCTTTGCTCCAGCGGTCGCCGCGATGACCATCTCGTCGATCGGACTGGCGCCTCATTTCGCAATCGTCTTGTTACTGCTATTCGCCGCTGGGCTCGCATCCGCTTCATTCCATACCCCGGCCGTGGCGTTAGCCGGAGAACGGGGCGGGTCAAAGACCGGTCTCTCGATGGCCTTTTTTCTGGCCGGCGGCGAGCTGGCGCGTACAATCGGGCCACTCTTCATCACCGCTGCCATCACCTGGTTCACGCTCGAAGGTTCGTACGTGGTAATGGTCTTTGGGATTGCAGCATCGGTTATTCTTTTCTTCACCCTCAACACTGAAGAAAGTGACTCGAATCAGCGAGCACGGGAACGGGTCGCAGTGATCCCGTTACTCAAAGCGAAGCTTCGCTGGATTGCCGCTCTTCTGGCATTTGTCGCAATGTTCGGGCTTGGAGTCGTCCCGTTTTCGGTCTTTCTGGTGAAACTTCTCATTTCGAAAGGCTATAGCGACTGGTACGCCGGTCTGTCACTTTCGGCGCTGTTTGGTGCGGGTGTCATCGGTGGGTTCGTCGGCGGCATACTGTCGGATCGATTTGGTCGACGTATCGTCATGGCACTCGTTACGTTGGGTGGAGTACCGCTACTCTATCTCTATTTGTGGCTCGACAATAACTCGTGGTCGGTCATACCAGTATTGATCGCCGCAGGAATACTCATGCGATCTGCCCGCCCAATACAACTCGCGCTAATGCAGGACATGTTGCCAGAAGCGCGCGGGCCATCGTCGGGAGTCCTACTGGCGTTCCAGTTTGTGTCGCAAAGCGTAACGGCATTCGGCTTCGGGGCCTTTGCCGACGCGGTCGGGATCGAGCGCGCGTTCTGGATCGTTCCCGCCTTTGCGTTGCTCGCAATCCCTATCGTTGCGTTCCTGCCGCCATCCAGCAGCGAAAAGCGCACAGCACCCGCGTAGGTCCAGAGATCAATATTCCCGTCGTTGTCTGAAGCATCGGGCCGGCCAGAGACGAAGAAATGATTGGTCGTAGGCGGCCAGGAATCTGAACGAGTCAAGTTGTTTTGATCGTCGACGCTGCCCACCTCGAATTCCCAGTCGCGAACAACAACGATCTTAAACATAAGGGGCGGGCACGCGACGCGTGCCCGCCCCTTATGTCGTTTGCTATCCGATGCCTCTGATGCCTCTTAGGAATCCCTCCTCTCCAGTGAATTCCCACGCCTCATTTTGACGTCGACCTCAAGACTCGGTGAGCCGCTGCTCGGTGATTCGAGATCTGATAGATGGCGAAGGTTCCACACATACCTGTTTTCGCGGCGGCGTGCCGGACCACATTTGTCGTGCGCTCTGATGTCGACTACCTGCTACCGCCCGATCGTATGACTCGACGCCCGCATGGACCTCGTCCTTTTCAATGCTTCTGCTTGTGAGATTTGCTGACCGATTGTCGCCCCTCCCATGGGAGTGAGTCCGGTGACGTGATTGTTCGCTCCAAGGTCGATCACAGTGCCGCCGTGACCGACAAAGACTGTGTCGTGCGTACTGCTATCGAGGAAGAGATCAGCAACAGAAGCGCTGAACGTCGCAAGGTTATTGCCCACAAACGTGTTGGAGCCAGCGTCAGCACCATCCTCGTATTGCAGAATATCCAATCCAAAGCTTGCGCTACCGCGAATTCTGTTATTGGCGATCAGGGAGTTGGAGACGTTCTGGAACATGCTGACGGCACCATAATACGTGCCGTGCATGTCAATTTCGTTTCCTTTCACGACCGCGCCCGAGATACTTCCGTATCCATCGAGAATGATGCCGTCAGCGTACGGGTTCTCGATATCTAGCTTGTTGTCAGTGACAACGTAGGCAGCCCCGCGTCCGTCGAAGTCAAGCAAATAGATTCCGTTGCCGATTGAGAAGAGTGAGTTCAGATCTCCTGGGCCCGGTGCGATGGTGTTGTGCGCAATCGTCACGTGTCCGCTTGAATTGATCAGAAAGATTCCGCCTTCTAGCGAACTACCGATTTGATTTCCTTCGATGGTCGCGTCTGCGGCAACCTCGTCAAACACAATGGCCGCTGACAGATCGGCGTGGGAATCCACGATTTGGTTATCGCTGACGATGACCTTGCCAGTGATCGCGTGGTCAGGGTCGCCGTTCCCGAGGAATTTGATGGCGCGCCCTTCGGTGAAGGGATATGCGCAGTTTGGGTCATAACATCCCTCAGCACCCTGCACATTTGCGATACGATTGCCGATGATCTGTGATCCGCTCGACCAATCGATGATTATGGCCGAAAGCAACGGGGCTTCGAAGTCAATTCCGGAGATCGTTGTCTTCACTTTCGCGAGCGGGCTGTTCACGTCGTTCGGGACCCAGCCACGAAACGGGACAACACCTCCATCGATGGTCGTCCAATGCCCTGCTTCTTGTTCCCCGGAAATCTCTACGTCCTTGGTGAGGAATACGCCACCGTCGTTATTCGTGTCGTCAGGCGGGCCGAAATTGAACGCGGTTGGTAGCCCATTCTGATTCGTGGCTTTGAGCAGAATACTCCCACCCAGATCAACTGCTGACTGGACATTGTCGGTGTCGGTCGGAAATGCGCCGGTGGGATACACAACCTGGTCGAAATTGGAACCAGGTTTTGCGGCTGCATTCTGGGATAGGACCGGAGCAAATCCGACAATGAAGACCAGCCAAAAAACGGCAGGTCGCAAGAATCTTGATCGATCCATGGCCCAACGTCGCCGAACCAACCTGTTACGCATAACGTGGCTCCTCTCCGGATCGCAAGGCAGCATGCGCAACATCTCCGCGCGTCAAAGCTGTCTCCACACAGTGAAATTAGCTGGAAGTTACGTCAGCGTAGCAAAGATGGTCGCGATCGTCAAACTTGCTCGACCTATCGCTCAATCTGAGGTTGGGGCGGCCGGTCGATAACTGATCGGCAGCCTTGTCCTGCCATTCGATCCATGAGCCTGACGCCAAACGAAACTAATTTGCCTCGCGCGGCTCCACGTCATCATGGTCCAAGATTTTCACTGCATCGGATCATTTAGGCGGCTTGATGACCTGGCTCGTCCAGATCGATATACATCGAACAGACGGGACCAGACTTGGTATGGAGGCCGGCTAGCCTGAAAGGAATCCGTTCAATTTGGTTGGCCGCTGTTCGTCCCGTCTGTCGATTTTCGTGTCGCGTGAATCTGCTACTTGTAAAAGTACGGATCGAGCACGGACACCTCAGTAATGTTGTCTACCGGAAGACCGTTGCGCTCCGCCGCTGTCCGGATCGATTCGGGGCTCGGACCGTCATAGATGCAATAGGTCTTGGTCTTGTCTCCACTGACATACGAGTGCACCCAGGTCACTCCGAGTTCAGCATTGTGGTCGACCACTGTCGAGACCGCAGCCTTCCCGTCGTCGTTGACCGGGATCTGTAGACCGTCGACAAACGTTCGCTCTACCAAGAATCGTGGCATGGATACCCTCTCACTTTCAGCTACTGGAGTATTGCCGGAACAGCCCAACGGCCTTCAACGCAATAGCCTCCAGACAATCAATCAGATGGCGGAGTCCCCAGTGCTATTCCTTGGTTAGATTCTGCGGTTATACCGTGATTAGCACCATGCACAACCCACACAATAGCCAACACAAACACTGGTACAAATTCCTCTTGCTGCGACAAACTCACGAGCGTATGCTGGACCCATCCAAGGAGTGTCACGAAGGGATGATCGGTGGAGGGAATCTCACCTGCGGGCCCTGTTCACGACGCGCCAGTTGATTTGTCATCGTTCTCGACCGCGCTGCGCATGTTCCGGATGGAAGCACAACTCACCCAGGAAGAGCTTGCGGGTCGCTCTGGAGTCAGTGTCCGGGCGATCTCCGACTTGGAACGAGGCGTCAAGACACGTCCGCAACGCTCCACGGTTGATCTACTGGCCGGAGGGCTCGGGCTGGATCCAGCACAGCGTATCGAGTTTGAAGCTGCCGTTCCGAGCCGCAGTCGGACCGGTGTCCAATCGAGTCACTCCCTCGACCTCCCGATTGGCGGATTTCTCGGGGCAGTTCCTGAAAGCCAGTTGGTAGCACGCACCTCTGAAATCGAACGAGTTCGTACCAACGTGGAGGCAGTCAAAGCAGGGGCCGGTCGGCTATTGCTGTTGACTGGCGAAGCCGGTGTCGGAAAAACTCGCCTGGCACAGGAAGCAACTCTGATCTGCCGGGCGAACGGAATGCATCTAACGGTTGGACAATGCTACGAGCCGCAACAAGGGGTGGCCTACTACCCCTTTCTGACAATCGTTAGTCGCCTTGTAGAAGTGGCTCAGAGTCGACTGGGTATTGATCCCCTACAGCGCTGGCCCCCGTTGCGAGCTCTGAATCCGCGAGAAATCCAGGCCCTTGATTCCAATAGCGGACCGCTCGGAACTGATGGCGACCACCAATCGCTGTTTTGGTCAGTGGCTGGTCTGATCGAGGTGGTGTCCGAGGCTATCGCGCTCGTAGTGGCCCTGGATGATTTGCATTGGGCTGATCAGTCGAGCCTCGAACTCCTGCATCATCTGGCGCATCAACTGCGTCGTGCACCTGTATTGCTGATCGGCACCTACCGTGATACGGAGGTTGGCCGGCGCCATCCTCTGCGCCGTGTCCTGCGAGATCTGCACCGTGAACATCTCTCCGAAGATATCGCCGTTGGTCGATTGTCCGGTGACGAAACAAGAGCGTTGATGTCCTCGATGCTCGGCAGCAAATCGGTATCTCCTGGTTTCGTGGAACTGGTGCAGCGCCGTACTGAAGGCAACGCTTTCTTCGTGCAAGAGATCGTCCGGACGCTGATGGAACGGGGAGAAGCGTTTCAAGACGACGGGGTTTGGGATTACCGTTCGGTTGATGAGATTGCAATTCCTCGGACTGTGTATGAAGCGATTGGAGAGCGCCTTTCCCGTCTGTCCGAATCTGCTCAGGAACTCCTGAGCGAGGCGAGCGTTCTTGGCGATTCATTCGAGTTCGACGATCTGATCGCTATGGGCGACCGCTCGGAAGAGGAGATCGAGCGAAGCCTTGAAGAGGCGACGCGAGCGAGCGTGATCCGGTTCGGCCAGGGAGATTCATACGGCTTCTACCATGCGCTCATCCAACAGGTCCTCTACCGTGACCTGTCACCCAGACGAAGGAAGAGACTCCATCTGGCGGCGGGACACGCAATTGAGCAGCAGCCTGTCCGAGTTCGAGATAGGCGGTCGGCCGAACTCGCCTGGCACTTTGCCCAGGGTGGGATGCCGGATCGAGCACTCCATTATGCAGTGCTGGCGGGTGACCAGGCTGAGAATCGTTTTGCGCATCGCGAATCCGAGCGCCACTATCGTACAGCCCTCAATCTGGCTCAAAGCAACAATGATCCCTCGCTCAAGCCATTTATTCTGGAGAAGCTTGGTCGAGTCCTCACCAACTACGGTCGGTATGAGGATGCGCGCCAATTGCTAGAAGAGGCCGTGCCGCTTTTTCGGCAGGACGCCGACCAGGCCGGGGAGGCCCGAGTTACCGTACAGCTTGGATCCGTGTATCGAGCCATGGGCATGTCCGACACGGCGATCGATCGCGTGCAGGAATTGCTGAGACGACTCGATCCCGACGAGCGACCTGGAGACGTCGCCGAGCTCTATATCGTGCTCGAGACGCTCTGCTACACAACTGGTCGCTATCAAGATGGTCTTCTCGCCGCGGAACGCGCCGCGGAACTGTCGTGCCGAATTGGCGATTCCATGTCGCTCGCGCGGGCGGAAACGGGTCGAGGAAGCGAACTCATCGTGCTCGGTCGACTCGGGGAAGGCGTTCGCGTACTGGAAGGGGCGATCGTTATTCCCGGAGCCGAAGATGACCCATACAATCTCAGCCGAGCCCTTGAGAACGCGTCTCAAGGCTATTTGTCGCTTGGCGACGTTGGCCGAAGTCTTGAGCTGAATGAACAATCGTTGAATCTGGCAGATCGAATCCATAGTCCATGGGACACGGCGATGGCGCTGTATTCCGCGGGCGCGACCTACCGGATGCTCGGCGATTGGGATCAAGCGCGAGCGTGTCTTGAAAAAAGCGACAAGCTGCGTCGGGATCTGGCGTCTTCTTGGTGGGCAATCTACGGCATTCTCGAGCTCAGCGCTTTCCGCCTCGACGAAGGTCATTTGGATCAGGCGTCGAGCCTCGCGGACGAGGGACTTATCCTCGCTCGTCGAGCGCGTCACCTGGAAGGCATACGGGCCGGTGAACTGCTCTTGTCGGAGATTGACCTGCTCCAAGGCCGCCCACAGGTGGCACGAAATCGACTTACGCCGCTGCTCGACCGTCCCGGGCTCGAGGAGCTTCAGGTCACGGAGATGTTGCCCACTCTCGCGGCCGCATATGAAGCATGTGGGGATCAACAACAGGCAGAGGAGGTTGTCGAGGAGGCAATCCGGCGTGCGCGTGCTTCCAACGCCATGATAGCGCTGGCGTCTGCCCTGGTGCTGCGAGGAAGATGGATGGCCGCTCAGGGGAATTTGGATACCGCGGAGCGGGACCTCGATGAAGCAGTGGGATTGGCTCGCGACATGCCCTATCCCCATTTTGAAGCACGAGGTCTTTTCGAATGGGGAGTCGTTTGTCAGCGGGCGGGTGATTTGGAACGGGCTCGCGAGCGATTTACCAAGGCACTGGAAATACTTCAGCGATTGGGGGCTCGGACATTCGTTGAGCGGACGAAGCAACGGTTGTCGGATTTGTCCAGTAGCTTCGAAACTGAGTAGCCTCGAGCGCCACATTCATCTCCAGCATGAAACGACGATCGTCGGCATCAGCGTGCCGACATACTCGCGAGGTCTCATCCACTCCCGTTGGACCTCAGGGAATGAATCAACATGTGGTCGACTACTTCTGCCCGAACAGTTCACCCAAATGGGCCGCTATATCGAATACGAGAATGAAGAGGATCGGCACGCCCAGTAGAACAAGCGGAATGATCAATAGTTTGATTAAGTCTTCGATCACGTTCACTCTTCGCGTCCTTCCGTCGACCAGTTGGCGTCCACCGATCCATCGCCTGAAGTATAAGTCAGCAAGAATGGTGCTTGGCTTCGCGACGCCGAAAGAAAAGGGCCCGGGTGGACACCCGAGCCCCTCTTGATCTCATGCTACGACTTCCGCACTACTTAGCGCTCCCCGAAAGACCAGTGTGTCGTCGGGAGCAACCTCGACCAATACGGTTTCACCCTCACGGATGCCACCGTTGAGGATCTCCTTTGCCAGCCGATCAAGCAACTCTCGCTGGATCACGCGCTTGAGCGGGCGTGCTCCAAAGACCGGATCGTAACCTCGCTGTGCAAGCAACTGTTTGGCTCGTGGCACGATCTGAAGAGTAATATCTCGCTGAGCCAGCCGGTCCTTCACGGATTCAAGCTGGATGTCGACGATCTGCTCGAGGTCCTCGATGGTCAGAGCATGGAAGATGACGATTTCGTCGATTCGGTTCAGGAACTCCGGTCGGAAGTGAGACTGAAGCGCGTCGAACACGCGCTGACGCATGTCTCCTTCGGCCTTACCTGCGACTGCCTGAATATATGACGATCCGAGATTGCTCGTCATGATTATGACCGAGTTTCGGAAGTCAACCGTCCGACCCTGACCATCCGTCAGGCGCCCATCGTCAAGCACCTGGAGCAGCACGTTGAAGACCTCCGGGTGCGCCTTCTCGATCTCATCGAACAAGATCACCGAGTAAGGTCTTCGGCGCACTGACTCGGTCAGTTGACCGCCCTCTTCGTAGCCAACGTATCCCGGCGGAGCTCCGATTAGACGCGCAACGGTGTGCCGTTCCTGATACTCGGACATGTCGATTCGGATCATCGCGCGCTCATCATCGAACAGGAACTCTGCCAGCGCTCGTGCCAGCTCCGTCTTTCCGACTCCCGTAGGACCGAGAAAAATGAAACTCCCAAGCGGACGGTTCGGATCCTGGAGACCTGCACGGGCTCGTCGAATCGCGTTGCTCACCGCGGCAATGGCTTCATTTTGGCCAACCACTCGCTGGTGCAAGCGGTCTTCCATATGAACCAGTTTTTCGATTTCGCCTTCAACTAGCCGAGTCACCGCAATGCCGGTCCACTTGCTCACGACTTCAGCGATATCGTCCGCATCGACCTCTTCCTTGAGCAGCTTGCTCGTCGCCTGCGTTTCACTGAGTCGTCGCTCTTCCTCCTTCAACTGTTGCTCTTGCTGTACGAGTTTCCCGTATTGGAGTTCGGACGCGCGCCCATAATCGGCAGCTCGTTGGGCTTGCTCGATCTCGATGCGCGTCTCTTCAATGAGAGATTTCAGCTCACTGACGCGGCTAATCGCCCCACGCTCCTGCTCCCATTGAGATTGCAGCGCGCCTTCTTGTTCGCGGACGTTCGCTAACTCACGCTCAAGTTCCGTCAGCCGCTGACGCGATGCGTCGTCTTTTTCCTTGCGGAGCGCCTCCCGCTCGATCTCCAACTGCATGCTGCGTCGATGAAGCTCATCGAGCTCGACCGGCATGCTCGTTATCTCCATGCGCAGGCGCGCTGCCGCCTCATCGATCAGGTCTATCGCCTTATCCGGCAGGAAACGATTGGTTATGTAGCGGTCCGACAGCACCGCCGCGGCGACCAGAGCGGAGTCAATAATCCTCACCTTGTGGTGCAGTTCGTATCGCTCGCGAAGCCCGCGAAGTATGCTGATGGTGTCTTCGACAGACGGCTCGTTTACCATCACCGGCTGGAACCGGCGCTCCAGCGCCGCGTCCTTTTCGATGTGTTTGCGATATTCGTCGAGCGTCGTCGCACCGATGGCATGTAGTTCACCTCGCGCCAGCATCGGCTTGAGCATGTTGGACGCGTCCATAGCGCCCTCTGCTGCGCCGGCCCCGACGACCGTATGAAGCTCGTCAATGAAGACGATGATCTGCCCTTCGGACTCTTCGATCTCCTTCAGTGCCGCCTTGAGGCGTTCCTCAAATTCACCCCGGAACTTCGCCCCCGCGACCATCGCACCGAGATCGAGCTGCATGATCTTCTTGTCTTTCAGCCCTTCTGGTACGTCGCCCCGTACGATGCGCTGTGCGAGTCCTTCGACGATGGCTGTTTTACCGACGCCCGGTTCGCCGATGAGCACAGGATTGTTCTTCGTCCGACGCGAAAGGACCTGGATGACGCGACGAATTTCGTCGTCACGTCCGATCACTGGATCAAGTTTTCCTTTTCGGGCCTGTTCAGTCAGATCTCGACCGTATTTTTCGAGGGCGCTGTACGTTCCCTCGGGCGTGGTACTTGTCACTCGCTGCGAACCGCGAATAGCGGTCAACGCACTCATGATCTTGTCGTGATTGAGACCAAGCCGTGTCAGCGCCTTGACCGATTCAGCGTTCGGTGCGGCATCG
The DNA here is from genome assembly GCA_963785465.1 of uncultured Chloroflexia bacterium. GTDB lineage: Bacteria > Chloroflexota > Chloroflexia > Thermomicrobiales > Thermomicrobiaceae > CALAGB01. The sequence continues at coordinate 87,607 of CAWAVM010000005.1, forward strand.
AAGGCTGCCAGCAGCAGATGCTCCGTGCTGACGTATTCGTCGCCAAATGATTTCGCTTCCTCTTCGGCTCGCTCCAATACCCGGCGTAACCCAGCACTAAGGACCGGCTGTGCGCTGAGTTGAAGTTTCGGCGCTGCCGCCAACACTCTGTCGAGCTCAGCGATCGCGGCACGAGGGTCAAGCTCAGATCGAAGTAGCACCTGTGGCACCACCCCGTCGCTCTGAGACACGAGTGCGAAGAGTAGCTGATCAACCTCAAATTGGGAGTGGTGCCGTGCTTCAGTAATTCGCTGTCCTTCTAACAGCGCTTGTTGTGCTTTTTCCGTGAATCGATTTACATTCATGCTTTCGGAACCTATCAATCAAGTGACAACGACGCGTGGTTGTCAGGCACTGATTCGCTCAGAGATCGGTCACTGGACGGCTAGATCGACTCGATGCCCAACATCTCGAGCAATACGCCGATCTCGCGCAACACCGGATCTAACCGGCCCTCGTTGCGCTTGGAAATGACCGCACATTCGGTGTAGATGCGTTTGAGCCGTGCGGTCAACTCCATCGATAACTGGACACCCGCGAGATTGATCCCACGGTCTTCGACCAGGTATTTCACTTGCCGGAGTTGCTCAAGATCCTCGCTGGAATAGAGCCGAAGGTTCCCAGTTGTCCTTGATGGAGAAACAAACCCCTCGCGTTCGTACTTGCGCAGCGTCTGCGGGTGTAACTCGAGCAATCGTGCCGCGACGCTGATCACGTAAAGTGGCTCGTTGTTACGCATGGTTCCTCCTGGCGCATCAATGCCTAATACGCGAAGATTATAACACCTTATATGTCCTATATCAACTTTCCACAGCGTCACGAACCATCCTGGTGACAGGCAAAGCGACGCTGGAGACGGTCGCGTCGCGACAACTTTCTCCAGCGTGACGTGGAACTTGTCCTCTTTACCCTGCGCTTGAGGAAACTACCTGATGGAGAAGTGATTCGATCTCTCTGGGGGAACTGCAACCCAATTTCACGACGGTCAACAATGACTTTGCGTCCGACGTCCGATCATTAATCGCGTAGGCACGGGCCGCGGCAATGTACCCTGCCGGTTGCATACCCCAGAATCCGGAACATCGGGTCAGGTCGAAAGTCGAGTCAGTGCGCAGCGCTCTCATGAACTCGCTGGAAGCGGCATGGTAATCTCCGCGACGAGCGAGACGCACCGCTCGAGTACCGATCGTTTCAGCGGCATTCAACGAAATGTCGCTTTGCCACGAGTTCGTGCTTGCCAGACCTGAACTTTGATGGACTTCCGCAATTGCCACTGGTGCCAAGGAGGGCGCTGGGGTCGTACGACGCCGTCGACTCGATGCTCTGGTGGAGTTTCGACGAACAGGCTGAGATTGTGCGGCTGGCCATCGCTTCGCGGGCGCAATTCGATGCTTGAACAAGCGGCCGCTCGGACCGCCGTGCCGCCATAACAGGCTCCCGGCTCCAATGACAACTGGGTAGTTCAGCAGAACAGCCAACAGCGCCAGCATCGTCACAAGTGACGTGAGTGGCCATTTCCACGAGAATCCAGACGCATCTGGGGCGAGCAAGTTGTGGCTGACGACGGCAACATTGTCGCTCACTTGATTCACTGAAAGATGGCTTGGCGCGGAATTCACCGCGCCGTCTCCCGTCGTCTGGGGAGTCGCGGCTAACTCCGGGGTACCCGGCTGAACCAGAACGGGAGACAGGACAATTCGCCCGGTATCACTGATTGGCTGACCTGAACCAAGCGACGTGAAGCCATAATCGAGCAGTGTCGTGGCATCCTGATACCAAGCGGCATCGGTGCTGTGCATAACAACCGCGATGATAGTGTGGCCGCTACGTTCAGCTACCTCTACGAGGCAGAAGCCCGCGTTGTCAGTAATCCCAGTTTTGCCACCGATCAACCCCTGATAGTTACCGAGCAGTCGATTTACCTGGTACATCTCATGACCGTCGCCGGTGTAATACGGAGTTGCGATGATCCGCCGGAATTCCGGGTTTTTCAATGCATACATCGTAATCGCTGCTATGTCCCGGGCCGTCGTTTCGTGTCCTGGCTGGTCCAATCCATGCGGATTGAGCAAGTGTGTGTTGCTCAGGCCGAGCCTCGCTGCCATCTCGTTGACCCAGCCGACATAGCGTTCGACCGACTGCTGAGGCGTGTCTCCGGGCTCGGCGCCAAGGTTCTGTGCGATCGTCATAGCGGCGTCATTACCAGAAGGAAGGAGCATCCCATACAGAGCCGTCTTCAGAGATACGGTTTCGCCAGCCCGAAGGCCCATCGACGACTCGCCAACCAGGTCGCTCTGATCTACGGTCAGTTTTCGATCCAACGGAGCAGCTTCGAGCGCGTAGATCGCCGTGAAAATCTTGGTGAGGCTGGCTGGAGCCGTGGGCGTGTCTTTTGATTTGTCGTACAGGATAGATCCTGTGTCTGCGTCAACCACCACGGCATATTGGGCTGTGATTTGAGGTTCGCTCGCGGCAGAGACGTTCGACGTCACGACAACGCTGATGAGAATGAGCACAAACGCAAATCGACACGATGCGATGAACACGCGGAGCGCGTCTCGAATCACGTGAGACCTCCCCAACCAGGATCCGAGTTGCGGGTTTGCGTACCGGGTCTGTTTCAGCTGGGAATCCCCACCCCCGGCTGATAAGTCCTGCGGCCACCGAGTCGTCTGTCACGGCTCAATGTGCTTTGACTTACAGACACCATGATAGCAGTCTCCGGCTGTACGTACAAGGCGCTGGATCGACAGGCTCGTCTTCTTGCAGTGTCGACTATCCAACCGTGATATCACGCGCTAATTGGCATTTCCTTCGATCCTCAGCTATCTCAATTCCCTACATCGTGAAGTAACTGGAGTCCACGTGCTAGGATCTATTTTGAAATTCGCGTTCGCAGTTGACTCGAGCACTCATCAAAGGATGACAACGAAATGACCTACGAATTCCCCGGGAAGGGAAAAGTAGCCGTTCTCAAGACACGACCGGAATCAGTTCTCGACGACATCGGACAGGTCATGGAACTGGCCGGATACCAATCCGCCCTACCCAAAGACCTCGATACGATTCTCAAGATCAATATATCGTGGCAGACATGGTATCCCGCCTGCTCAACCACTCCATGGCAGCTTGAAGGCGTCATTCGGCGGTTACAGCAAGACGGTTACCGGCACCTCATCGGAGCGCACAACAAGACCGTGGTCGTCGACGCGTACGTCGGCGAAAAGAACAACAAACATAAGTACGTCGTCGACAAGTACGGGGTTGAGAACGTTCACCTCTACGAGCCAGAGGTCGAATGGGCCGTGTACGAGCCGAAAGCTGAGATGCTCGTCCTCCACGACATCTTTCCCGAAGGAATCAAGATCCCAAAGATGTTCATCGGCAAGAACATCATTCAGCTACCGACCGTAAAAACGCACGTCTTCACCACGATCACCGGCGCGATGAAGAACGCGTTCGGAGGGTTGCTCAACGAGCGTCGTCACTGGACTCATGCGGTAATTCACGAGACGCTGGTTGATCTACTGACGATTCAGCGCGAAATCCATCCGGGCCTTTTCGCCGTCATGGACGGAACGTTCGCTGGAGATGGCGCTGGACCACGCGCCATGAGACCCCACGAAAAAGACATACTGCTAGCGAGCGCCGATCAGGTGGCAATTGACGCCATAAGTGCCAAAATGCAGGGGTTCGATCCGATGTCACTGGACTTCATCCGTCTGGCCCACGAGAAGGGTCTGGGCGTCGGTGATCCGAAAGACATTGAGATCGTCGGATACGATATTTCAGCCGAGGATTGGGGCTTCGTCAAAGAGGACACGTTCGCGAGCAAAGGGCAGGAACTGATATACCACGGACCGCTGAAGCGCTTCGAGAACGCTCTGCTCCGCTCCCCGATCGTGCCATGGTCCTACTTTGCCTCGAATTTCTATCACAACGTTTACTGGTATCCGATAGTTGGTCGCAAGCGAGTGAAGGATGCCCTCAACACCAAATGGGGCCAGCTGTTTAAGAGCTACGATGACGGGAAAGTCGTGCTGCCCGGCCCTGAGCCGAAGGCGACAGCCGTTGCCGCGTTGGGTGCGGCCGCCGTGATTGGTGGCGCCGCCGTGGCCGCAAAGCGTCTCATCGAAGACTAAAGAAGGATTTTCCAGTAACGTCAAGGCGCGGGCCAGAGCGATCCAGCCCGCGCCGTTCTTTCAAATCACCTGCAAATCTGGGTAACGATCAATCGACCTGCTGTTCAGGCAGAAGCGGTACCCGACTGTCCCTGCATGCCGCGTAGGGCCTCAATCATGCCGAGATGACGGCTGGCATGGGTCAGATGGCTTAGCAGCGCGGCTGCCATCACTGTCGAGTGACCATTGGCGTCCATGATTTCTTGTGGGAGTAGCTCATCGGTCACCGCCGCGTAGCGTTCATCGAGGAGACCAAACGTTTCCTCAGCGTAGTCCAGGAGGTCGGATTTTGTCGGCAGCCTAAGGTGTGTGGCGTCGTCGTCCGACATTCCAAGTCCGGTCTCGCCGCGTCCGAGAGACGTGCTATCGAGTCCCCAGTGCGACGCAACCATCTTGGACTCCCACACTTCCGTCGCTGTCTCAGATGAATCCTTGTCGGAAAAAAGCAGCACCTGGTTGCGATCAGCCCAGCGGGCGATGTGCCATAGGTGGAACCCGATCGATGGCGCCGTTGGCCGTTCAGACCATGTGAGCTGATCATCGTTTGATTCTCGTAGCGCGCTCAGGAGTTGTTCATCGATCTGTCGCATACGTTCGCTGATCTGTGACGCAATGACTCGGGACATGTCAGCCTCCATTGGGTATCGATGTACCGCTGGCCGCGACAGTTGCTTCAGCAGCGGCGGGTGTGGGATCCAATCCGCCACTCGCCACCGTCTTATCCGCATAGACTCCGCGATATTCCTCCGGCAATAGTTCGGCCACTCGGAGCATCATGAGATCCGTTAGGTCAGCCATGTTCTGTCGTTTCTGGCCCAATTCTCGCTTCGGAAGATGAAACGGCTCGCCGATCCTCACGGTCACTCTTGACCGTCCGCGACCCAGCTTTCTACCCTTGTGGCCGTTGAATGGCAGCGTTTCGGTTCCGAAGATCGCGGTTGGAATAATTGGCACATCGCTCCGTGTCGCGATAATCGCAACGCCCGGATAGACGTGACTGAGCCCGCCAGTTACGCTTCGCGTCCCCTCCGGAAAGACTCCGACCATGAATCCCTCGTTCAACAACCGCTCGGCGGTGCGCAATGCGTGGCGATCTGCTTGTCCTCGATCAACCGGAAATGCACCAGCCGAGTCAGCGACCCACCCGATGAACGGAACATCAAACACTTCCTTCTTGGCCATCAGGAGGAGGGGTCTGGGATAGGCGGCAACGAGAAGGATCGGGTCTGAATTGTGGAGATGATTGCTGATAATGAGCGCCGGACCGTGCTCAGGCACGTTCTCGATGCCCTCGATTCGGAATTGACACAGCACGCGAAGGGCGGCCAGCACAAATGGCCTGGCGAACAGATACAACGATAATCGAAAGACTCTCCAGGATATCTCCTTGAACGACCTCTTTTGCAACGATTCGCTCCGGTGGTTGACTATTCGCCTATCAACTCGATGATCTTGTCAACAACTTGACTGGCCGTCAGGCCGTCGGTATTGATCGCGACGGCGTCATCGGCGGGCGTCATCGGTGCTACCGAACGCCCAGAGTCGATTCCGTCTCGCGCCGCCATATCGTCCCGAACTTGCTCGTAGGAACGCGACTCGCCGATGCGCTGAAGATCCAACAGGCGGCGTCGTGCACGCTCTTCGAGAGACGCGTCCAACCATATCTTGAAATCAGCCTCGGGCATAACGACCGTCCCAATGTCCCGGCCAACCATCACGACTCGGCCGCTTCGTCCAATCGACCGTTGAACTTCGAGAAGGGCATCTCGAACTTCTCGATGCGCCGAGACTCGCGATACGATACGGTCCACATCCGGTGAACGGATGGCCCAGGTGACGTCACGATAGCCGATGAGCACATCGGACGCACGACCATCGTCGGCACTGGGAAGCTCGATCCTTATTGGAAGCGACTGCGCTTCTATCGCCAGAGCGACAGCGTCGTTGGGATCGATTCCGCACTCCAGAGCGACCAAGGCCAGCGCCCGGTAGATGGAACCAGTATCAAATAGCAACGCTCCTATGCGACGAGAAAGCTCATTCGCTACGGTCGTCTTTCCCGCCGCTGCCGGGCCGTCGATCGCGATAACGAGGCTGATTCGCCGATCCTTGTCTTCGTTCTGGTGGTCGGCCGTTTCTGGTCTGATCTGGTCGCCTCCCCGCTCCAGTACCGCCAGTACGAGGTCCGGGACGCCGCACACTCTCACCCGCTCGTGCGCTGGATCGCTGAGGTGATCCGCCGCGCGGTGCCGAACTACGTTCAACGTCCTCATCTCCGAGGCCCACCGACTCCCTAATCTGCGATAGCTCGCCTGCCGTGAGATCACGCCAGCTACCCACCGGCAGACCGCGAACCTGGAGCGGCCCAAGCCTCGTACGCTCGAGCTTGAGGACAGGATAACCGATTCTTTCCATCATGCGACGAACTATTCGATTTCGTCCTTCATGGATAACGACACGCAGCACAGTCCCTGATTCCTCGTTGCGCAACGGACGCACCTGTGAAGGGATAACCTTCACGCTGTCCGCGATCACGCCCTTTCGCAGTCGTTCGAGTGCGACCGGAGGAGGAAATCCATCGAGTTCGACTTCATACTCCTTTTCAAGCTCGAACTTTGGATGTGTGATGCGATAGAGAAGTTCACCATCGTTCGTCAGCAAGAGAAGACCTGAAGTCTTCCGATCGAGCCGTCCGACTGGAACGATGCGCTCGGGCACGTCAACGAGATCGAGAACTGTGCGTCGGCCCCGTTCGTCCGCGGCGGTCGTAATATAGCCTGATGGTTTGTTGAGAATCAGGTAGCGACGTCGCTCCCATCGCACAAGCCGTCCGTCAACGCGAATTTGCTGGCGAGTCGGATCGACTCTCACGCCAAGTTCTTGAATGACCGTGCCGTCGACGCTAACACGTCCCTCGACAATCATCCGCTCGGCTTTTCTACGAGAAGTAACTCCGTGTGACGCGATCACACGCTGAAGGCGTTCCAATCAGTGCTCCCATGATGATCTTCGGTGGAAAGATTCCAGTTGTCAGGCGCTCTTCTTGAATGGATCACCAGCGTACACGGCGATGCGCCAGATGGGCCGCGAACCTATTAAGAATACTACTTCACCCTGGGCAGCGAGAGGAGACTTGTCGCTGGACGGCGTGATCGACAATGAATAATGGAGTTGAGCAGCTTCCGACGTTGTCAGCAGCACGGTCTTCGTAATTGCAAGCGAGTACCCTCTATTTGCCAGTTCCGTATTGAGATCCTGGAGATCGCCACCTCTTCCGAGTCGAACCCACTTAAATTGCTGATCGAGATAGTCAAGGAGTGAATTCGTGTCCGCGTAGCGGTCAGTACTGCCGAGCACCACCGTAATAACCCTCGCGTTGCCGCGCCAAACGGCGAGGACCAGACATTGACCTGCCGCGTCCGTCGTTCCGGTCTTTACCCCGTGCACACCGGGGCTTCCAAGGAGCTCGTTTGTGTTGTAGAGGGTAATGTCACGAGCGTTCGGACCGTTCACTGATACGACATCAGTTCGCATGTCGACCAACTGTTGCAGTAGCTGATAGTTGAATAGATCCGCGGCCGCGATCGCAAGGTCGTGCGCGGTCGTGAGATGGCCGGGAGTATCACGTCCGTCCGGATCGACAAAGTGCGTGTTCTTCATTCCGAGCTGAAGGGAAACGCGATTCATCTCATCGACGAATCGCTGTCGCGGATCCGCGGTGGACTGATCGGGAAGCAGTCCTCCAACATAGCGTGCAAGGGCAAACGCGGCATCTCCACCTGAGTTGAGGAGCATACCCGCCAGCAGGCTCCGAACTGATACGACATCACCGGCTATCAGACCCATGTGCGAGTATATGGTCCCATCGACTGTGTCGCCCTGCTCAACTGTTACCAATGCGTCGGGCGAGGCATGCCGCATGACCACGATTGCCGTAATGATCTTCGTGGTGCTTGCCGGAGGAAGCGGTACATCCGCATCCTGGGCGTAGAGAACGGCGTGATCGGTCACGTCAACGGAATAGGCGGCTTTCGCGGTTAGATTCGGTGGTGGAACAATTGGGGCTTCAGCCGGCGACGCGGTGGGAACGGCAGCCAATTTCACCGTCGGAACATCAGAATTTTGATGGAAAGACATCGTACGCCGAGTCGGGACGGAGACTGAGGCAGGCTGAGGAACCCAGGCGTCTCCGCCGGCGATCGCATTGACGCCCGACTGCAGCGGGAAACTGAAGAGAGCGGCGACAATGACTATAATTGCGGTAGCAATTCGTGCAGGTCTCAGCCACCCTGGCCGTGTGCCCATCTGGTGATGGGCAGATTGACCTGATGGTTTCAGGCGAGTTGGAGCGGGCCTATTTACGGTTGGGTGGCTCATCTCGCCGTTCGTGCTAGCATGGCGTCGCTGTCGTAGCGTACATTGGCTCGACACAACGTAGTGTTTCCTTGCGGTATCCGAGTTATCGAACAGGCAGGCATTCTTGGCGATTCCTAAAGTACTTCGCAGAATTATCCGTCCCAGTGTTCTGGAACTTGAGGCCTATACGCCGTCGGTCTCGATCGAAGCCGTCGCCGAGTCGCTCGAGTGCTCAATCGACGACGTTGTCAAGCTCGACACAAACGAGAACCCCTACGGCACCACGCTCAGAGTACAGGAGGCGCTCGCCAGTTTCGATCGATACCATCGCTATCCCGATCCCGATCAGAGAATTGCGCGCGAGCGGATCGCCGAATACGTCGGGGCTCCGGTCGACCGAATTATCGTCGGCAATGGGGCCGATGAGCTGATTGACTTGATCCTGCTGGCCACCATCGATCCAGGAGACGAAGTCATTATCCCGATTCCGACGTTCGGAGTCTACGCACAACGAGCGACTCTCTTTGGCGGCGTAAGCCGGACAGTTGATCGAAAATCGGACTTCGAGCTTGATATCGGTGCCATCGTGTCAGCAGTAAATGACCGCACAAAGGTCATTTTCATTGCGTCTCCCAACAATCCGACCGGCAATCTGGTCACTCAGCAACAGCTTGTGCGCCTGCTTCGAACCGGTGTACTTGTGGTCGTTGATGAAGCCTACTTCGAGTTCTCGACCAAGACCCTTCTGCCTTACGCCAGCGAATTCGACAACATGGTCGTGCTCCGGACCTTTAGCAAGTGGGCCGGTCTGGCAGGTCTCCGACTAGGCTACGGTGTATTTCCGCTCTCGCTGGCAGCACAACTCTGGAAGGTGAAGCAGCCATTCAACGTCAGTGTCGCCGGTCTGAAAGCAGTCGAAGCAGTGCTCGACGATGCGGCATACCTGCAGGACTCCGTTCGACGAATCCGCGTTGAGCGGGGCAGGCTATACCGGGCGCTGCGAAAATCAAACTTTCTCCAGCCGTTCCCATCCCAAGGTAACTTCATTCTGTGCCGCGTGACTCGAGGGGACGCTCACGTTATCCAACGCAGATTGGCGGATCGCGGCATCTTGATTCGGCATTATGGAAGTGCGGATCTTCGTGAGTTTCTGCGGATCTCCGTCGGTCGCCCCGAAGATACCGACGTGTTGATCTCGGCACTTCATAGCCTCGTGGAGGAACTCTGATGCCCATCGATAGTCGTTCAGCGACGGTTAGCCGAACCACGACTGAGACATCGGTTGATCTCACACTTGAGCTAGACGGAACCGGACGTTCGTCAATCGACACGGGACTGGGTGCACTGGACCATTTTCTGACGTTGTTTGCCCGGCACGGCCAGTTCGACCTTAGCGTTTCAGCCAAAGGTGATCTCGAGGTAGATCCACACCACACGACGGAAGATATTGCAATTTGCCTGGGCCAGGCGTTGCGTCAGGCAATGGGCGATCGTCGTGGAATCCGACGTATGGCGGACGTGGCTGTTCCGATGGATGAAGCGCTCGCGCACGTAGCGATTGATTGTTCCGGACGAGGTTATTTCGTCCAGCGCGAGCCATTCTGTGGACTAGCAGTTGGGCAAATAGAGGTCGATCTTTTTCGCCACTTTTTCGAGACGTTCGCAGTAGAAGCTCGCATCAATCTGCACATCCTGACGCTGTATGGCACGAACGCTCACCATCAGGTTGAAGCCGTATTCAAAGCATGTGCACGGGCGCTGGATGCCGCCGTGACGATAGATCCACGAGTGGGAGACCGAATTCCGTCTACCAAGAATCACATCGAAGTCTGACCTCGACCGGCATCAGTGCTTATTCGGCTCAAGGCCCAGCGCAGAACGCTGCAACTCGAAAAGCTGCTGGATCCCGAGTTCGGCGAGTTCGATAAGCCCATCCAGCTTCGATCTCGAGAACGGCTTCCCCTCAGCGGTTCCCTGCACCTCGATAAACTCGCCCCGGTCGGTCATCACGACATTGAAGTCGACATCCGCGGTTGAATCCTCTTCATACTCGAGATCGAGTCGCTCTTCTCCGAAAACGATTCCAACGCTTACGGCCGCAACCATTCCAGAAATCGGAATCGATTTGATGCGTCCGGTTCGTTTCAGGACATCCAGCGCCTGGTACAGCGCAACGAAGCTCCCAGTAATGGCAGCCGTGCGCGTGCCACCATCCGCCCGGAGCACGTCACAATCCATGATGATCGTACGCTCGCCCAGTGCATCCAACTTGATGATTGATCGGAGAGAGCGTCCAATAAGCCGCTGGATCTCATGCGTCCGTCCGGACGAGAGCGATCGCTCGCGCGATATCCGTTGCGGCGAGCTTCGCGGCAGCATTCCATATTCCGCCGTTACCCAGCCCTTCCCGGTGTTTTGGAGGAAACCTGGAACGCGCTCTTCCACAGTCGCAGTACAGAGGACATGCGTGTTGCCGGCACTGATCAGCGCCGAACCTTCGGCAAATGGAGCGTAACCCGGGAAGATCTCAACCCTTCGAAGTTCGTCGTTCTTTCGCCCACCGGGACGTTTACGGTTGAACGTTGCTACCACCTGATCAGGACCCTTCTGTCTCTTCACCACGCCTTCGTCTGGCAAGTACCTTTCGCCAGTATGCCAGCCGGGAACGAATCTCGCGCTCGAAACCACGTTCGACCGGTTCATAGTAGGTGCGACCCACGAGATTGTCCGGAAGATGCTGTTGCTCGACGATCGCATCCTCGAATTCGTGAGCGTATCGATAACGTTCACCGTAGCCGAGATCCCGCATCAGCTGCGTGGGAGCATTGCGCAGGTGAAGTGGGATTGGGTCATTTCGAGATCCCGCAACGTCGTCGGTGGCTTTACCGTAGGCTGTGTAAATCGAGTTGCTCTTTGGCGCGGTGGCGAGATAGACTGCGGCTTCCGCCAACGCTAGAGCCCCTTCTGGCATCCCCAGAAAATGCACAGCCTGCTGTGCGGCCATCGTTACGACTAACGCCTGTGGATCTGCTAACCCCACATCCTCCGACGCTGCTCGAACGAGACGACGGGCAACGTAAAGCGGGTCATCACCCCGCTCGAGCATGCGTGCCAACCAGTAGAGAGCAGCATCCGGATCTGAGCCACGAATTGACTTGTGCAATGCCGAGATCGTGTCGAAATGAGCATCACCGGCTCGATCATAACTTCCGGCGCGCTGTGACGTCGCCTCAAAGATCTGCTCTCGGCCGATGATGTTGTCAACCGCTCCAACCGACGCGAGCTCCAGTGTGTTCAGCGCGAATCGCGCGTCGCCATTCGCCAGGTTCACCAATAAATCTCGTGCGTCAGGGTCGACTGGTGAGCTTTCTCCTCACCAAGACCGCGCTCGTTGTCCGCGAGCGCGCGATCGATCACGGTCCGGATTGCTTCATCACTGAGCGATTTAAGTACGATGACACGGGAACGCGACAGTAGCGGGGAATTCACCTCGAATGAAGGATTCTCAGTGGTGGCACCAATAAGCGTGATGGTGCCATCTTCCGCATGTGGCAGGATTGCATCCTGCTGGGCTCTGTTGAAACGATGGATTTCGTCGATGAAGAGTATTGTTCGCGCGCCATGCATCCCGAGACGGTCTTTGGCTTCCTTAACCTCGCGTCTCAAGTCAGCCACACCGGCCATGACGGCTGACATTTGAACGAAATGAGCCTTGGTAACCCCAGCGACTACACGAGCGAGCGTTGTCTTTCCACTCCCCGGTGGTCCCCAGAGTATGAGCGAACTCAGCCGATCACGTTCGATCGCCTGACGCAGCAGCGTTCCAGGACCCACGATCGCTTCCTGACCAACCAGTTCGTCGAGCGTCCTCGGACGCATGCGGTCGGCCAGGGGTGCGCGCTTGCGCAACAGATCTTGGCGCCGGGCATCAAACAGGTCCATGAAATGACGGACCAATCACGTATCTCACTCAGGCCGGCCGCTCGCCATTGTCATCAAATTCCTCGACCATCGCGTTGATCTCCTCGATGCGTTTTTCGATGTCATCGATCGAACGCATACCGCATTCCTCAAGATCTTCGAGCAGTTCCTCTAAACGATCGATTTCCATGAGAAGATCAAAGACCATTTTGTCGCGATTGCGCGCGTTCACTGTGGAAACTCGCCTAGCCAAAGAGCGAATACATGACGATCCCGAATGCCACGATACTGACGCTCCCGTATTCGAGAATGTCCCTCCGCCGCGTGCCGTCCCGCACCTGACTTAGAATCAGCCCAGCAGCGAGATAGAAGCAGACCAGTAAGGCGGCGCCACCCGTCCAGCCTGTTGCCTTCCAGTAATTGAGAACCCAGGTTATTTGACCTAGCATGATGCCGCCAACGAGCCCATAGACCAGACGTCGCGCGAAAAGCACGTCCTCTCCTTCGGTAAGCTGCACCAAAAGGAGAACCGCGACAATCAAAACTGTTGTTGCCGAGAAGATGCTACGGACCTTGTTGATGTAAATCATGGCCAGAGAAAAGAACGCCAAGACGTGAATCAGGATCGTGTATACCCCTCGCGCCCTACCCCGATTCCATGGATCGGCATCAAATAGATGCCGCCGTGCGATCGAACCGCTGGCGGCCAAGAAGAATAGACCGAGAGCAATACACGCGATCGCGGCCTGAGAATGGTAGATCGCCAGAAGCATCACACCCGTTATCGTCGCGACGAGTGGTACTACCCAGGCAGTGGGCAATTCCGAAATCGGCTCGTATCGAATTCCTCGATCACCGGCCGTCGACATGGCGTACGCTGCGTTCTTGTCCAGAATCTGAAACAATCCGGCCGTAATCAGGGTGAAAAGAATTCCAATGATCCAGTAGGAGCGCCCGTGCGCGTCGAATAGCGGAACCGTTCCCGGGCCAATCTCCTGATGCCGGGCCCAGAGACCCAACGGGACCATCCCGATCGCGGCAACCAGGCTCGCCAGTATCGCTCGTACATATGCTGTTCGATGATCCGACGTCATTGGATACATGCATCCTCTTTAGCGTGAGAGTAAGCACCACGCGAATCGTAACGTACAGTTTTCGTATGCGCCAACCTTCGGCAAGAAGACATCAATTGATTGAAAGATTTGGCGCCGATTTTTTCTAGCCAGACCAGCGGACCATGTTCAACGGTTATGTCAATAAATCACTCCGCTGTCAGCAAAGGCGATGACTCACGTCTCTACAGTTCTCCGGTCGATCAAAGGATCCTCAATACTCGCGTCGGCCGGCACAAATTGATTTTGCAGACCCTATGCGTGCAGTGATTCCAACGCGGCGCTTGCCGTCAAAGGCAATCGTCAGGGTAGGCGGAACCAGCCGCTATCGAAATTCAGTCCGGAAGATGAGCCGGGATCGTGCGTGGATCAATTGCACCGATTCGCAAGATTGTCAGTTGCCCACCGTCAATGGACACGACAGTCGAATGCGTCCCGACAGGAGACGAACCGTCATCGATAACCAGAGAAACCTGATCACCCAATGCCTGGAGAGCGCCAGTCGCGGTTGTCGACGCCTGCTCCCCTGATCGATTGGCACTCGTCGTCGCCAGCGCCCCCCCGGCTGCAGCGATGACTTTCAACGCCACTGGATGATCGGGCATGCGAAGTCCGACTCGACCAGTTTCGCCAACGATCTCGGTAGGAAGCCATTCTGCGGCGTCAAGAACCACCGTTAGACCTCCAGGCCAAAAGTCGCGGAGAAATCGCTCGACTCGATCGTCGATGTTTCGAGCCAAACGCATTAGCTGATCGAAGCTGGAGATCAGTACCGGGATTGGTCGATCAAGAGGCCGACCCTTGGCAACATATAGTCGGGCCACGGCCTCAGGTTGGTCGACCGCAGCGCCGATGCCGTAAACCGTGTCCGTAGGGAAGACGACGAGATCGCCCCGTTTGAGAATTTCTGATGCGCAGTGAATGATCTTCGGATCCGACGACGACATCAATTTTGCTGTTACGTTACCCATTCGCCCCAAGCTCAGTCTTAATCTGCTGCGCGAGGGATGGCCCGATTCCCTCGACCGTACAAAGATCTTCCACAGAGGCCTCGCGAATCCGCTTGAGTGATCCGAACGATTTGAGCAACGCCTTCTTCCGTCGTGGACCGACCCCAGCTAACTCATCAAGTGCCGACTTGAATTCGGTCTTCGATCGCCTCTGCCGGTGAAACGTAACGGCGAATCGATGAGCCTCATCACGGATGCGTTGCACCAGAAAGAGTGATTGAGCATCTCGCGGGAGTATCACCGGGTCGCTTCGCCCCGGCATAAAGATTTCTTCATTCTCCTTTGCTAAACCCACGATAGGAACATCAACATTCAACTCTCGAAGTGTCTCGAGTGCCGCGTTCAGCTGACCCTTGCCTCCATCGACGATAACGAGGTCCGGCATCTTTCGCCAATCCTCCGTGACGTCATCACGGGCCGCACGCTTGAAGCGGCGACCGACGGCCTCTTGCATCATGGCAAAATCGTTCGGGCCTTCGACCGTCTTGATCTTGAAGCGGCGATAATCGCTCTTCTTCGGCTTACCGTCTTCGAAGACGACCATGCTTGCGACCGGGTTGGTTCCCTGCAAATTTGAAATATCGAAGCACTCGATCCGCCTCGGAATACCTTCAAGCGACAGCGCATCGGCTAACTCACTCATTGCGGCGGTCATACGCTGCTGATCGTTCAACCAGCGCAGGCGACTCTGCTCCAGGTTGTCTTCCGCGCTCTTCGCGACCATCTCAACAAGCCGCTTACGCTCACCGCGTTGCGGCACCGTGATTAGTACGGGGCCACCCCGACGCCCGACGAGCCATTCCCGCACCATATCTTCGTCGTCGATCGCAACCTGCAACACTAATTCTCGCGGCACGAGTGCAGCGTGCTCATAGAATTGGGTAACGAATGAGGACAAGATCGAAGCCGGAGAATCCTCGACCCGCGTACCGCGCAGCATAAACGGCTCCGAACCGATGATCTTGCCGTTCCGCACAAACGCAACCTGTACCCCTGCATCCCCACCCGCGCCCTGCGCCAGCGCCAGCACATCGAAGGTCTTGCCCCGATCTGAAACGATTTTCTGGTGTTCAAGCACGTGTCCAATGGCTTTTATCTCGTCACGCAGCTTGGCCGCTCGTTCGAAATCAAGATCCTCCGCCGCCCGGTCCATTTCAGCTTGGAGGTCAGGCAAAAGCTCTTCTCCGCGTCCCTCGAGAAACATCGCCACGTTGTCGACGACCCTGGCGTATTCGCTCTGACTGACCGCCGAGATACATGGCCCGACACACCTACCGATGTGGAAATAGAGACACGGTCTCGATGCATCACCGGTAATCTCGATATCACACAGCCGATATGGAAAGAGACGTTTCAGCAGCGACAATGTCTTGTGCACCGACCCAGCACTGGTGAATGGCCCGAAGTAACGACTGCCGTCGCGAATTACCCGCCGCGTGCTGATGACCCGTGGATATGATTCGTTCGTGATGCGAATGAACGGATACGTCTTGCCGTCTCGCAGCATGATGTTGTACTTCGGGAGGTAGCGCTTTATCAGTTCGTTTTCCAGAATCAACGCTTCCGAAGCTGTATCCGTTCGAATGACGTCGAAATCTGCAATGTCGCCCACGAGTTCGCGGGTCTTGCCATCCATGCCGCGCTGCGATCCGAAATAGGAGCGCACGCGGCTCCGCAACGACGCTGCCTTGCCCACATAAATCACGTCGCCGCGCTCGTTTTTCATGAGATACACGCCCGGCTCGGGCGCCAGCGCGGCCAACCGGTCGCGAATTGCCTCGTTCATGTGGCAATTTTAACACTCGGCGACCAAGACGATTGCCCGCGAGTCAGCGTAAAGTCGGGGCCTGCTTTGAAGCTCCTCCACAGCTGCCAACTCAACGACTGCGCCTCGTCCCGAAATTCAAACCGTTGGACTATCGAGGATCTGAGGACAAGCGTACGTACAGCACTTCTGAACGTGCTGCGATACAATTGCAGAGTTCAAGGCTTGATGGAGGATAGCGCGTGGACTTCACCGATATTCATAACGCTCTCGTTGGTCGCGAAGACGCCTTCCTGAGGCCGGCAGCAACTCGGTCCTCGTCTGCAATACGGCGAATCGGTGAAAAAGACTCCATTGTACGTACGCAGTTTCAGCGTGATCGCGACCGAGTCACTCATTCCAAGGCGTTCCGTCGACTCATGCACAAGACTCAGGTGTTTATTTCACCCGATGGCGATCATTTTCGCACCCGTCTGACGCACACCCTGGAGGTAACTCAGATCGCCCGAACGATAAGCCGGGCGCTTCGCCTCAACGAGGATCTGGCAGAAGCAATTGGGTTGGCCCATGACCTGGGACATACACCTTTCGGTCATGCTGGAGAACGGGCGTTGTCAGAGGTCTTTCCAGGATTCCGCCATAACGAACAGAGTCTCCGTGTGGTCGACCGAATAGAAAAAGACGGTCAAGGGCTGAACCTGACTGAACACGTACGTGACGGCATTCTGCGACATTCGAAGCCTGAAGGTGACATTACCGGAAACGTCAGTGGTCGCCCGGCCACGCCTGAAGCGCAAGTGGTAAAGATTAGCGACGGCGTCGCCTACGTAAATCACGATCTCGACGACGCGATGAGAGCTGGGATGATTACTCAGGGTGAAATCCCGGATCTTGTTGTTGGCCGACTGGGAAACGAACACGCCGAACGGATCAACACCCTCGTATGCGACATTATCGAGCAGTCTGATCCCATCATCGACGATGTCGATATTGGCGGACAGTATGTGCTGATGTCGGATGAGGTTCGCGAAGCGGCCGATTGTTTGCGCGACTTCCTGTTCGAGCGGGTCTATAGCCCGATCAACGCCGCCGAAGCCACGCATCAGGCCCAGCGAATGCTCCAATGGCTCTATGAGCACTACGCCACCAATCCCAATGAAGTTCCAGAAGAATTCGCACGCGCTCTGGGGTCAGACGGTGTGGAGCGGGTGGCAATTGACTACGTTGCCAGCATGACCGATCGCTACGCGGTCTCAAGATTCGAATCTCTCTACGTGCCGCAATTTTGGTCGGCGTGAGGTATGCAGTGATGGCGAACGACACGGTCGATCAAATTCGCGAGCGGCTCGATATCGTTGACCTGATTGGTCAGCACGTCAATCTGAGAAAGTCCGGCCGAAATTTCAAAGGACTGTGCCCATTCCACCAGGAGAAGACCCCATCATTTGTCGTCTTTCCAGATAACCAGACATTTCATTGTTTTGGCTGCGCTGCCGGCGGCGATGCCTTCAACTTCGTGATGCAGCTTGATCACGTCGATTTCCGTGGGGCGCTTGAACAGCTTGCCGCGCGAACTGGAGTGGAGCTCAAGCCGGCTGGGCCGCCTCCCGCTCCGGAAGAAGTTGAGCGCGATCAGCGCATGCTGGAGATCAACTCAAGGGCCGCGAACTGGTTCTCTCACGTCTTGTGGCAGACGCGCCAGGGTGAGGTCGGCCGCCAGATGTTGGAGCGCCGAGGGGTCGATCGGCAAACCTCGGAGCGCTTTCAGCTAGGTTACGCGCCTGAGTCTTGGGACGCGTTGATCCGCTACATGGCCGACCGAGACGTGAAGGCAATTGAGCTTGTCTCAGCCGGGTTGGCCGTCGAACGTGAAGGCGGCGGCAGCTACGATCGATTCCGGGATCGACTGATATTTCCGATCCACGACAAGGATGGTCGTGTCATCGGCTTTGGCGGACGCGCGATGGGCGAAGCCCAGCCGAAGTATCTCAACACTCCTCAAACAGCCGTCTTTGACAAAGGGAGCAACCTGTACGCCCTTCATCTGGCGCAGGACGCCATCCGTCGAACCCGCGACGTCATTGTAGTTGAGGGCTATATGGACGCCATCGCGGCACATCAATTCGGATTCGAGAATGCTGTTGCATCGATGGGAACGGCGCTGACGAGCGCTCAGGTGCGGCTGGTTCGACGTTCGGTCGATCGGATCCTCCTCGCGTTGGACTCTGACGCGGCTGGGCAGATGGCGACGATACGTGGTCTCGACGTTTTACGCGAAGGATTGGTCGATACGGACCGTCCCACCGCTGACGCCGCGGGGCTTGTTCGGTTCGAACGAACCTTGAAAACAGATATACGCATCGTTCGCCTGCCCCGCGGCAAGGACCCGGATGAGTTGATTCGGAAGGATGTCGACGCCTGGACGAAAGCGATCGGTACACCTGTTCCGCTCGTCGACTATTACATCGATGTTGTAATTGGCGAAGGACGTCAAGTCGAGCCGCGTGAAAAGTCTGAGATGGTCCAGAGGCTGGCACCGGTACTTCGTGAGATCGGCGATCGGATCGTCCAGGCGCATTACGTTTCAGAAGTTGCCAAGCGACTGCAGATCAATGAGAGTCTCATTCTCGCCAGCCAGCCGCAACGACAATCCCCGACCACGCGACGAAGGGTCCGGGAACCGGTTCAGCATCCGCGAAAGATTGGCAATTCCGAAGAACACTTGTTTGCGCTGCTGCTGAGCCACCCGCTCATCCTCGGTCCGATGATCGCCGAGATTCCTGAACATGAAATCGTCGATGCTCGACGCGTCGAGATTCTCCGTGCGCTCAAGTCGGTTTCACCGGAAACGACGGAAGAAGCTCTCGAGGCGCTTCCAGAGGACACACGAGATCATGCCGAAGAATTGCTGGCACGTATTGAGGATCGGCCATTGTCATATGCCGGTCAGGCACGACGTGAGGCGCAAGGTTTACTCCGTCGCCTGCGCAAGGAGCATCACGACTACCGCGTCCGACAAATCATGGACGAGATCCGCGTCTCCGCCGAGGATGGCGACGACGAAGCGTATCGGCAGGGTACCGCGTTACTCGAACGAGCCAAACGTCAGTATCCCGAATTCTATCCGGAGCCCAGTCCCTACTTCCGCGACGTGAGAGACAACGTATCGTAGCCATCGTTTTCGATGCCAAATGAATGGCGAAGAATCTTCGATCAGGTAAGCCCAAGCGCCCGTCTGACGGCGAGCACGACTGCGGAGTCCTGATCCGGAAGCACGGTCCTCGCGTCAATGAAAAGTCGAGCACCCTCGACATGTGGAACGAGCGATGGTGACCCGTTCCTCATCCGGTAAGCAGCCGAATCAAGCGACAGGCCACGCGCCGCGAGCGATTCTTCCGAGAACGTGATGGCGCGACTCTCAAGTGTCTCACCAGGAAGCGATCCTCCGCCCACAGCGGCAACGCTCGAGACGATCTCAACGCCGGAACCGGAGAGTTCCTCGACCCAGCGCTGACAGCGAACTTCAAGCTCTTCAACCGAGCTAGCGATCATGCGCCATATTGGCACCTTGTCCGCATAGTCTTGGCGAAGATAATGCCTCAGAGTAGCCGCCACTCCAGCTAAAGCAGACTTATCTGAACGCACTGCGCGCGCCAGTGGATGAGCAGCAATTTGCCGAATGATCTCTGCATTCCCCGAGATGATGCCTGCCTGAGGTCCTCCCAGGAGCTTGTCGCCGGAAAAGCAGACCACGTCGACGCCACTCGCAAGACTCTCAGTGACGGTCGGCTCGTGAACCAGACCGTACGGCGCAGTATCGATGAGCGCACCGCTCCCGAGATCCTCAATCAGATAGACGCCCCGTTCGTGGGCTAGATCCGCCAGTTCGGCGAGCGAAGGTTGAGCGGTGAATCCGATGATCCGGAAATTGCTCCAGTGGACCGAGAGGAGAGCGCTGGTGTCATCGCCAATGGCCGCCGCGTAGTCCCTTACGTACGTTCGATTTGTTGTTCCAACTTCCACCAGCCTGGCGCCACTTTGCCGCATCACGTCGGGCACGCGAAATCCACCGCCGATTTCAACCGCTTGACTTCGCGAAAGTATCACGTCTCTTCCGGAGCAAAGCGCGCTCAACGTAAGAAGAATCGCGGCGGCGTTGTTGTTAACGACCAGCGTCGCTTCGGCACCGGTCAAGACCGACATGAGCCGCGTTATCTCGGCCATGCGGCCACCGCGCCGCCCCGATTCCAGTTCGATCTCAAGCGGGATGTAATGACCGGCCGCCTCAACCATGGCCTGAGCCGTTTCACCACTTACCGGTGACCGCCCGAGGTTGGTGTGCACGATCACGCCAGTTCCATTGATGACTGAATGCAACTTGGGCATTTCGAGAGCGTCGAGCTCCTGAAGCAACGACTCGACGACATGGTCGCTAGTGGCTCCAGGTTTTCCTGCGAGAATTGAGGCTCGAATGCCGTCGACAACACGCTGAGCGATCACGGTCACCAATTCAGGACGCAGAGACTGCAAGCGATCCTGAATGCGATGGTCGGCGAGAATGGTCGAAATCGACGGGATTCCCCGCAACGCATCTCGTCTCGCGTCGGAATCTGTGTTTATTCCATCCACGTTGCGCGGCACTCCTGACCGACTTGATAAATCAGTGAATTGGACTGACCAGCGTCAATGATGACCTTTTCTGATGGAGTCCAGTCGTGCGACCGAGGTTTTGATTCCTCGCCATCACGTGGTCGATGCCAGCAGCCGTCCTCCGGATCCCCAATACCAACCAATCTATACCCACGCATCGCGATGACACAGGTTAAGTTTCACGATCCGCTTTCGTCATTTCATTTATCAGGGCGTCTACGTCGACTCCTTTGGGGAGCGAAAAGCTCTGTGCTTCGGTCGGGAAGAGGCCGGCGCGAACCTCCTCCGCGTAGGTCTCGACGCCGTGGCGGATAAGCTCACTTACGTCCACAAAAGTGCGGGCGTGCTTGGGTATCGAACCAGGAATCAAGTGCAGCATATCGCTGATGATCTGAACCTGACCATCACAGTCAATTCCGGCGCCAATGCCGATTGTGGGAATTTCAACCGACTGAGTCACGAGCTTGGCAGCTAACGCCGGAACGCACTCCAGCACGAGAGCGAAAGCACCGGCTGCTTCCAGCATTTGGGCGTCTTGCACCAACTTTCGAATCGCACCAGTGGTCTTCGCTTGCACGCGAAATCCACCCAGTTGGTTAACCGACTGCGGCGTCAGTCCGAGATGGCCCATCACAGGAATTCCAGCTTTGACGATGCGTTGAACGGTGTTTGCGATTTCGCTGCCGCCTTCGAGCTTTACAGCCTGGGCGCCGCCATCCTGAATCAGCCGGCCAGCATTTCGAACTGCCTCATCCACACTAACGTGATAGGTGAGAAATGGCATATCGGCGACGACGAGCGCTCGCTCGGTTCCTCGAACCACCGCCTTTGTATGGTGGATGATGTCCTCGAGCGTCACCGGGAGGGTCGTTTCGTAGCCCAACACCACCATGCCCAGCGAATCGCCCACAAGAAGAATTGGGATCCCAGCTGTATCAAGGACTTTAGCCGTTGCGAAGTCGTACGCGGTCAACATCGGGAATCTTTCGCCGCGCCTCTTGAACGATCTGAGTTCCTGAATGGTAACTCGCATCCCAGTCCACCCCCTCGACATCGGACGTTCACTTCGATCACGGCTAATACGGAGTGAGCAAAAAGATCGTTGAACCACGAGCGACATGCCCCACGTTATGGTCATCTTTTCCATGATAGCAGTGGTACGCGGCCGCGCGACAGAGCATCGAAACGGAATTCATTGGGACGGAGCGAAGACGTCAGCCGGAGAAGGATTGGACGCCGAGCACGAACAACAAAACGGACGGCAATGCCGTCCGCCAATTGGTCGGGGAGAGAGGATTTGAACCTCCGACCTCCGCGTCCCGAACGCGGCGCGCTAACCGGGC
This sequence comes from uncultured Chloroflexia bacterium, assembly GCA_963785465.1. Classification (GTDB taxonomy): domain Bacteria; phylum Chloroflexota; class Chloroflexia; order Thermomicrobiales; family Thermomicrobiaceae; genus CALAGB01. Next base: position 109,984 of record CAWAVM010000005.1, read on the forward strand.
TGCGCCACTCCCCGTGTTCCGGCACTATACCATAGCCCCCGGATCTCTGACAAAGGCGAACAGAGTCGTATCTTCGCTCGTCTACGTAATCGCATGTTAGACTTCGATTGATGGGCCACAGTCCTCGATCTGGCGTGAGTGCCCGCGTAGCTCAGGGGATAGAGCCGGGGCGTCCTAAGCCCTGTGGTCGGGGGTTCGAGTCCCTCCGCGGGCGCCATCTGGCGGCATTATCGCTCGCCATGATTTAGTAACTGCACGACGAGTAGCGCGAGAGGACCGTCGTATGGACGTTCAAATCAAGACCAAAAACATCCGCCTCACAGACTCCCTCGAAGAATACATTCAGCGCAGACTTCAAAAACTTGAAAAGGTAGATGAGCGTGTAATCGACGCCAAGTTGGAAGTTCGCGCGGAACACAATCGTACCGGCGGCGAGATGCATGTCGCCCAGCTGACGATCGTAACATCAGAATCTATTCTCAGAGCCGAAGAGAAGAACCATGATCTCCACGCAGCAATTGACCTCGCGATAGATCGTATGGCCCGACAGATCCGGCGATTTCACGACAAGAAGATTTTCTCCCGGCGCCGTCGAAAGCAACTCGCTCAGGATGCTTTGACAGCGACTGTCCCGCTTGGTCTCGACGGCGAACCGCTGCCAGCTTCTGAACTTGCCGACGAGGATGAAATTTCACTCGACGAACTCGTCCGACGAAAGAAATTCAAGATTCAACCAATGAACGAAGACGAGGCCATTGAGCAAATGGAGCTACTTGGACACGATTTCTTCGTTTTCTACAACCCAGATGAAGCCCAGATCAACGTTCTGTATCGGCGGCGTGACGGACAGTATGGGCTGATCCAACCTGAACTCGCGTAGCCCAGCTCAGAGTTCATTGAACGAAATCGGCGACCAGTCTCGTTTGGCTGGTCGCTTTCGTTTCATCACCCATCCGGTCAACTGAGCCGCCGTGAAATTGTCTATGCACCACCTTGGCGGGATAAATCAGAACTCCTGATGGCGATTCCGGCTCGACAGCCAGAGTATGATCGTAATAGGTTTACGAGAGCCACTACGGAATGCGGAACGAGACGCCGTGTCGTCGAATCCTATTCCACGGGTGTCATCTGGAATCGGGAATAGTGTAAGGCGATTTGTCGTTTGAGGCGCTGTGAAGTGTCGTGTCACCGTAGGGTTCAATACGGAGTCGCTGGTCGCGCAGATGGGCTCGTTGGATTGAGATGTGCCCAGATCACTCTGGCCAGCATCACGCGCGACTTGCTAAAGGAGCACAGGCTAAACTTGGATACACTGGAGTCACCCGATCTGACGCAGGCTGTTTCTCAATACCCAAGCCGCGTAGCTATGATCTCAGTTCACACGTCTCCTTTCGCGCAACTGGGTGGTCGAGACACCGGCGGCATGAACGTATACGTCCGCGAGCTTAGCCGGCATCTCGCCGATCGTGGAGTGAAGGTCGACATTTTCACACGTCGCACCGACCTCAAGACTCCGCAAATATCTCATGTTCATGACGGCGTCCGACTGATCAACATCGAAGCGGGTCCTGCCGAACCGGTGAACAAGGACACCCTCTTCTGCTCGCTCCCTGAATTTGCCAGCGAGATGGCCTATTTGGCTATCCAGGAAGGCACGCGGTACGACATCGTCCACGCGCACTACTGGCTATCCGGCTGGGCGGCGAATCTACTGAAGGCATACTGGAACGTGCCCTTAGTCATGATGTTCCACACACTGGCGCATCTGAAGAACGCCGTCGCCGGTGATGACAAGAAAGAGACGCTGCTTCGCCTTCAGATCGAGAACCGGCTCATGGAGATCTCGGACGCGATCATCACGGCGAACCCAGATGAACAGGCCGAGATGGTTGGCAGAATGGACCCGGACGAAAAGCGTGTCTCGCTTGTCCCGCCGGGTATCGACCTGGATTTGTTCCAACCGGGGGATTCCGCCGCTGCCCGACGGGCGCTTGATCTGCCAACCGGGCCGCTCGTTCTGTTTGTCGGTCGCATTGATCCGGTCAAGGGAATCGATACACTCTTCGAAGGGTTCCATCACCTGCTTCGCAGCCACAATTGGGCTGGGCAACCGCCACGGCTCGTATTTGTCGGTGGGCTTATTCGCATTGAAGGCATCGGATCGACCATGGATGCGGATCTGCAACGTCTTGCCCGCCGCGCTGAGGAACTCGGTCTATCCGATTCCGTTCTCTTCAGAGGATCACAGCCGAGGCAACTGCTGCCCCTCTACTACAATGCCGTCGATGTCTGCGCGGTTCCATCTCGCTACGAATCTTTCGGTCTCGTGGCAGTCGAGGCAATGGCCTGTGGTACGCCAATTGTGGCGTCGAGTGTGGGGGGACTACGGTTCAGCATCGAGGACGGCGTATCGGGCCTACTGGTTCCGCATTCTGAACCGACGGAGCTCGCCGCAGCACTGCACCGCCTACTGACCAACCACAGCCTGCGTTCGCAGATGCAGGTTGGCGCTCGGCAAGCCGCTGTTCGTTACTCGTGGCAGACGATCACGTCGGCCATGCTCCGTGTTTACGAACGAGCGGCGACCCGGGAATTGGCGCACGAAGTTGCCGAGGGATACGCGAGCGTCTCCTAGTTCTTCGCGTCCTCCACCGAGTTCCTGGTCGAACATCGTCCCGTTTCCAACAGTCCAAACTCAATCGGCCGCAAGCTCTGCCGTATTCGGTAGATTACGAGTCTCCCAGGAGGTCAGCATGCCTGTTTTCCGGATCGATTCATCCGTTTTTGAGATCTTTCCCGATGCACGGTTCTCAGCGGTCATCGTACATGGAGTGAATAATCGAGTTCAGGATCCGCGTATTGACCAACTGCTCACAATTGCGGTTGAGAAGGTCCGGAGTGAATTCGCCGATGTGGACCCCAAGACACACCCGAATCTGGCCGTTTGGCGGAACGCGTTCGCCTCACGTGGCTGGACACCGAGCAAGTATCTGAGTTCTGTCGAAGCGCTCGTACGACGGCTGGCTAAGGGGGACGACATGCCGCGTATCAACGCAGCAGTAAATCTAGCCAATAGCGTATCGCTCTCGATGCTGGTACCGATCGGCGCTCACGATCTCGGCACCGCACCGAATGGGATTGACGTGCGGCTCGCCGTTCCAAATGACCGGTTCCACCCGATGGGCGATGCCCCTGGTGAGACGCCGGAGGAAGGTGAGATCGTCTATGTCCACGAGCATGATGTTCGAACGCGGCGCTGGGTCTGGCGGCAGAGTCGAACCGGGCTCATCCGTGAGAGTGCAACCGATATCTTGTTTCCGATAGACGGGTTTGCTTTACAGACTGAATCCGCGGTCAGGGACGCGGCACAACGATTGTTTGAACTCGCTCCGTCATTGCTTGGGGGTATCGCCTCGGTTCATCACCTCGATCCTGATCATCCAACCGTCGAGTGAAGTTCGCTCGATTCGAGAGGCGACCTGAAGGTTTGAGGTAGTGATTCTCGCGGCAGTCCGACGTTACAGACGCACTGTTCGGCGAAAAGTGCGTTCCAGTTCCAGTTCGAGAAGTTGGAATATACGCGTAAGTCCGAGCCTCAGGTGTGAGCAGACCCGGAGGACTACTTCGACCGGGTCTGAAGATTCAGATAGACGTGTTCTACGATGAACGGAATGACTTGGTGTCACGCGGTACGGCGAACGGCCGACGATGCGCCGTGGCAGTTCTTGTACTTCTTGCCACTTCCGCACGGGCAAGGATCGTTACGGCCAACTTTGTCCTTAGCCTTGCGACGCACCGGTCCCTCCTCCGCGGGATGATTCGTCTGCCCGATTTGCGGAGCGGGCCGAGCCAGGATCGGCGCGAGCCGCACATTGAAGATCATGTGCGCGACATCGTACTCGATGTTCTGAAGCAGCGCCTGGAACATGCGGAACCCTTCAGCCTTGTACTCGACCAGAGGATCTCGCTGGCCGTAGGCTTGCAGTCCGATGCCCTGGCGCATGTGGTCCATGGACGTGAGGTGTTCAACCCACAGTTTGTCGATGACTTGAAGCATCACCAAACGCTCCAGCGTTCGCATCTGCTCCGCGCCCATCTCTTCCTCACGTCGATTGTAGATTTCTTCAGCACGGTCAGTGAGGATTTCGCCAACCTCTTCGACCGAGCGATCCTGAATATCACGAACCGAGATTCCCGGATCTCCGACAACTCCACTAAACGCCCGGAGAATCTCGTCATAGTTCGGCGTCTCATGCCGGTCCAATGGCATGTTCGCCTCGACCAAAACCTCGATTTGATGCTCGATCAGGTCGAGAACGTGTTGCTTGAGATTTTCACCGTCGAGGAGTTTCCGTCTCTCGGCGTAAATGACCTCGCGGTGCCGGTTCATGACGTCGTCGTACTCGACCAGGTGCTTACGAAGATCGAAGTTGTGACCTTCCACCTTAGTCTGGGCATTCTCAATCGTCTTGGAAATCAGCCCATGCTCGATGGGAGTTTCGTCGTCCATACCGAGCTTGTCCATCAGGCCGCTGATGCGGTTCGAGCCGAACCGGCGCAGAAGTTCGTCTTCTAGCGAGAGGAAGAAGCGACTGGACCCGGGATCTCCCTGTCGACCGGCACGACCTCGGAGTTGATTGTCGATACGCCGGGATTCGTGTCGCTCGGTGCCGATGATATGCAAGCCGCCGCGCTTCTGCACACCGTCGCCAAGCACGATGTCGGTACCTCGACCAGCCATATTGGTTGCGATCGTGACCGCCGCCGGTTGACCCGCCTGAGCAACAATCGACGCCTCTCGTTCATGGAACTTCGCATTCAGCACCTCGTGCTTAATACCACGGCGCTGTAGCAAATCGCTGAGAAGTTCACTCTTTTCTACCGATGTTGTTCCGACCAGGACCGGCCGGCCCTGTTTCGACATCTCGGCAATCTCTTTAGCGACTGAGCTAAATTTGGCCATCTCCGAGCGATAGACCTGGTCTGGAAAGTCGTCGCGAACCATGGGACGGTTGGTCGGAATAACGACCACTTCCAGATTGTAAATGGTCGCGAACTCCTCGGCCTCCGTCTCGGCCGTGCCGGTCATACCAGCCAGCTTGTCGTACATGCGGAAGTAGTTCTGGAACGTGATGGTCGCCTGAGTGACCGTCTCTTGCTGAACCCGGACGTTTTCCTTGGCTTCAATCGCCTGATGAAGACCCTCACTATAACGGCGCCCGAGCATCATGCGACCAGTGAACTCATCGACGATGATTACTTCACCGTCACGAACGATGTAGTCCTTGTCCCGATGGAAGAGCGCCTGAGCCTTGAGCGCTTGTTCCAGGTAGTGTGTCATCTCTGAATAGCGATCGTCGTACAGGCTCTGGCCGTCGGGGATCTGGAGCAATCGCTCCATCTTGTCGATCCCTTCTTCCGTCAGCGTCGCACTCTTTTGTTTTAGGTCGATCTCGTAGTGGACGTCTTCACGCAACTGACGAACCAGCCGCGCGAACTGATAGTAGCGATCGATCGTCTCTTCGGCGTTGCCGGAAATGATGAGCGGCGTCCGTGCCTCGTCGATCAGAATATTGTCAACCTCGTCGACGATGGCGAAGTGCAACGGCCGCTGAACCTGCGCTTCCTTGACCAGCGCCAGGTTATCACGCAGGTAGTCGAAGCCGAATTCATGGTTCGTACCATAGGTAATATCCGCCTGATAAGCCTCAGGGCGTGAGATGGGTCGCCAGTGGTTCAGACGAACGTCAGGGCTGGAATCGCTATCGTCGTAATCCGGATCGTAGATGGCCGCGGTCTCATGCGTGATAACCCCGACTGAAACGCCGAGACGATGATAGATCGGTCCCATCCAACCGCCGCCGACGCGAGAGAGATAATCGTTCGGTGTAATCAAATGGGTGCCAAGACCCTCGAGCGCGTTTAGATAGAGCGGCAATGTGGCAACAAGCGTCTTACCTTCGCCCGTCTTCATTTCGGCGATCTTGCCCTGATGAAGAACGATGCCGGCCACGAGCTGGACATCGAAATGCCGCTGCCCAATAGCTCGTCGCGCCGCCTCGCGGACGGCTGCAAAGGCCTCAGGGAGCAAGTCATCCAAGTCGTCTTCGTCGTCGGCTAGCCGCTTGCGGAACTCATCCGTCTTACCGCGAAGCTCCACGTCGCTAAGACGTTCGAATTCTGGTTCGAGTTCGTTGATCTCTTCAACAATTTCTTGAATATCCTTCAGCACCTTGTCGTTAGGATTGCCAAGAATCTTTGTCAGGAATTTTCGCATGCTTAGGATCTCCATTAGTCAGAATTGCCCGTGGTCTGCTTTTTCCAGGCCGTACCAGCAATAAGTGTACTTTCCGCCGTCCCTTTAGTCGAATTTGGCGGCGTGCTCAGGTTCAGCTCAACGTGGTCCGGGCTCGAAATGTTTCATAGTCCGCATACGTGTGAGCAACGCCGTTTGCGAGCCTGAGAATTGGCGCATCAAATGTGCGAAGAAAGGCGCGATCGTGCACCACGGCGATAATTGTCCCATTGAACGCCTCTAGGCTGCGTTGGAACTGCTCTCGCCCCTCGATGTCGAGATGATTTAGCGGCTCGTCCAGGATCAACAGATTGCAGCCTCGAAGCATCAGGAGCGCAAGCTGCAGCCGAGAACGCTCTCCCGGAGAACACTGACCAACAGTCCGAAACACGTCATCTCCCGAGAAGAGAAAATTGTGCAGAAAGCTGCGTGCCTCTGTCTGAGTCATCGGATGATCGCGCAGGGCCGTCTCGAGCACGGTGATCGATAAGTCAAGCGTCTCTTGCTGCTGCGCCAGCAGACCCAGTCGAACCCCTGTGCCGATCTTCACCACCCCTGAGACTGGTTCCAGGGTGCCCGTGATTAGTTTGATCAGCGAGGTCTTCCCCGATCCATTCGGCCCGACAACAGAGAGACGATCACCGTACTGAAGCTCGATGTCGACTCCACCAAACAAGATTGGCTTATCGGGATAGCGAAAGCTCACCTCGTCGACATGAAGTACTGATCGGCCGCTGGGAGGTGGCTCGCCGAAATCCAGATTCAATGACCAATCGTGTTGAGGCTTTTCTACCCTATCTTCAGACGCAAGAAAGCGCGTTAGTTTTCGTTCCCGAGATTTCGCCAGTGCCGCCTTCTTCCGCGCCAGCCGCCTTACACCTGGCTGACGAGGCGTCGTCGACAATTCAATATCCAGTGCCCGGCCTTTCAACCTGGCGACATCGGACGTGACCTGGTGGACGTATTTTTCTTGCTGCACCCAGGTCGCTTCGTGGATCTCAGCTTCGTGCTCGCGCGCCGAAGCGAAATCAGAATAGTTGCCCGGATAACTCTTGACCTGCTGCTCACGCGGATCGAGGTACAGAATGCGATTGATCGTTTTATCCAGGAACTCCCGATCGTGCGACACGACCAAGATTGACCCGCGAAATGAGGAAACGAATCCTTCGAGCCAGGTCAGAGCATCGATGTCTAGATGATTCGTTGGTTCATCTAACAGCAGTAAGTCCGGCTCCTGAAGAAGAAGCTTCGCCAAACCGAGACGGGTCTGCTCACCACCACTGAGGGATTCGACAAGCTGCGAAAAACGTGACTCGGAAAGTCCGAGACCGTCCATGATCGCCACCGCGCGCAGTTCCCGTTCGTAGCCGCCGAGGGACTCGAACCGGCCGAGCGCAGCGTCGTAGCGCTCGAGTGGCTCAGTATCGGAAGGGTGCTCCGCTACAAGCGAAACGAGCCGTTGCACCTCTTCTTCGGCATGTTGCCACTCCGAAAGCGCCTGAGCAATTACGTCTCGCACGGTTAGGTCGGCAATCTGATCGAGCACCTGCGGCAGATAGCCAACGGACATCTCGGAGGGTGAACGCACGATTTCACCCGAGTCTGGTCGAGTCAGACCGGCGATACAGCGCAAGAGCGTCGTCTTGCCGGATCCGTTCGGGCCGATGAGGCCGACGTGTTCGTTGTCATTGAGGACGAACGATACGTTGTTAAGGACGATCTCCGCGCCGAAAAATTTCGTAAGGTGCTTGACGTGCAGCATCAACAGTAGCCATCCCTCGACTTACCGCGTCTATCCGGCTTCGAATGAGGTGGCTAGTTGATCAACGACATCTCCGTGGAAACACGTCACGTCGCACACATGACGGTGAGGACAATACGAGGAGCGCATTTCGCGCAAGTTCAGTATAGAGATCTCTTCGGGACCACGCAACATCTTAAGCGACAAACGACGACTGTCCCACTATCATCGGATTGATCGTGTGGGAGGAAGCCGGAGAGTTTTCGAATTGATGGGTCACAACACAAACAGAGATGACGAAGAAACGACAGAAAACGATCAGACCGAGTCGCGCTTCGTCGATCGCGTGCACGATGTCGTGCGTCAAGTTCCGCATGGTCGGGTGACCACCTATGGTCGCATTGCAAAGGCACTCGGAGCACCCCGTTCGGCACGCATGGTTGGCTGGGCAATGCACAACTGCCCCGACGACGTATCGGAAGTTGCTCATAGAGTCGTCAATCGCTATGGGGAGCTTTCCGGTGGCTGGTCGTGGGGACATCCCGATATCATGAAGGCACTGCTTGAAGACGAAGGGATCACGTTCATCGACGAGTACCAGGTGGACCTGCTCAAACACGTCTGGGAGCCGGAGCTCGAAGATTTGAGCTAGCCGCCGCCGACGAAATGGACGATTTCAAGCGTGTCGCCGTCCGTGAGTACGCGAGAATCGAATTCGGTCCGCGGAACGATCGAGCCGTTGTGCTCTACGGCTACAAGCGTCGTCTTCAATCCCCGTGCGCGAATGAGATCAGCCACCGTTTGGACATCTGAAATCTCAGCAGTCTTGCCATTAATCTCGAGTCTCACGCTGGTCCCCACAACTCTCTAACGCTTTGGCGTAACTTTGGGCCGCAGATATCGGATCCGGAGCCTTCAAAATGCCCGAAAGTACAGCGACTCCGTAGGCACCTGCTCGAATAAGGTCCGGGACTCGCTCGGGAGTTATCCCACCGATTGCGATCACCGGAATCGAGCACGTCGCGGCGATCGCCTCAACGAATTTGAGTCCTCTTCCCGGAATACCGTGTTTGCTGGCCGTTTCATACACGTGGCCAGCGATGACGAAATCGGCGCCCTGGTCTTCAGCGCACTTCGCTCCCTCAATGTTGTGGATCGAGCGCCCGATCAACAGTCTACTTCCAACAAGTGCACGAACGGACGAAACCGGCATCGAGGCTTCGCCGAGTTGTACTCCGTTCGCGCCGGCGACCATCGCAACGTCGACCCGGTCGTTGACGATGAGACGCGCGTGCCCATCAAGGTTCACACGCAGCAACTCAGCCCACTCGAGCAACTTGCCGGACGGAGTCTCCTTCTCGCGCAGATGGACGGCGTCGACCCCGCCTACAACCGCTCGGCGTGCAATCTCCGAAAAGTCCGCTAGATCGCAGAGGTGCCTATCGCTGATCAAATGAAGTCGCGGAACGTCGGGCACTCTCATTCGTTGACGACGACCGCCGATTGAACTGCATTCTTGAGCCTCATCGTCGCGCCTCGAACATCTTCGGCCGCCACAACTGACGAGATGACGGCCACGCCCGATGCTCCGGCGCTGATAACGGCGGCGGCGTTCTCAGGGTTAATGCCCCCGATACCGACTACAGGGATGGAAATAGCGCGACAGACTTCTTCAATACGTCGAACTCCGACCGCGACGCCTGCATCCGCTTTCGTGGCCGTGCCAAAGACTGGCCCGACTCCAAGGTAATCGGCTCCAAGACGTGCCGACTGACGCGCATCCTCCAGTGTCGCCGGCGAGTAACCTATCACCATGTCGCCACCTACAATTTTTCGCGCGTCGGCGATGGGAAGATCCTCATCACCCAGATGAACGGCATCTGCGCCAAGCACCAATGCCAGGTCAACTCGGTCATTCACCACAAAGAGAACTCCGGCCTCAGTGCACATCTCTCGTAGCGCCTTGCCCACGACGACGGCGTCATGAAGAGAGCCAGTCTTCCATCGCAGTTGAATTGCAGTGGCACCACCGGCGATCGCCTTCTCGACGATCTCCTGCTCAGATCGGCCGCGGGAGAGCGATCGATCGGTCAGAACGTAAACGCGGAGTGCTTCATGAAGACGATCGCCTCGGAAGCTAGCTGGATGAGGCATGCTTCACTACCTCACCACGCCCTCAAGCGGGCTGCTGGCCGATGCGTAAGGAAGCCGCGGAATTCGCCCGGCCAGATAGGCCAGGTGTCCAGCATCGACACCGAGCCGCATCGCCCGAGCCATAGCTGCAGGGCTCGCTGCTTTTGCGATTGCGGTGTTCACGAGACAAGCGTCAGCACCAATTTCCATGGCCAGCGACGCGTCGGACGGAGCACCAATTCCGGCATCGACCACGACCGGCACGGTCGCCTGCTCAATGATGATCTCGATCTGGCGATAGTCTGGAAGGCCCTGACCAGACCCAATCGGAGAGGCCAGCGGCATTACGGTCGCGGTCCCGACCTCTTCGAGACGTTTGGCCAGCACCGGATCGGCGTTAATGTACGGGAGAACGATGAAACCTTCTTTGACGAGAATTTCGGCTGCCTCCAGGGTGCCGATCGGATCTGGGAGCAGGTACTTCGCGTCTGGAATGACTTCGAGCTTGATCCAATCGGAAAGACCCATCGAGCGCGCCAGTCGTGCAACCCGAACGGCCTCATCGGCGGTTTGGCAACCGGCCGTGTTCGGCAGGATCTTGTACCGTTTCCAGTCGACATCTTCGAGAATGCTGCGGCTCTTCGGATCATCAAAGTCGATCCGGCGCAGGGCCACGGTGATCATCTGCGCGCCGGACGCCTCAAATGCCGCTATCATCTCGGCGGAATTCCGGTACTTGCCGGTGCCCAAAATCAACCGGGATGAGAACTCGTGGCCGGCAATTCGTAAGGGCTCGTCCGCGCTTCCGTTATCTGGCGATTGCATCACGTGACCTCCGTCGACATTTTGGCACCGGTTGGGCGCCACAACTTGTAAAAATGGTGAACGGGAGAATGTCCGGCGCCGATCTCAAAGGAATTCAGCAACGCGCCATAGAGAAATTCCTTCGCGTCAGCAATTGCCTGCAACGGATCGCAACCGGAAGCCAGTCGAGCCGCTATCGCTGCCGAGAACGTACATCCGGTACCATGGGTATTGCGAGTATCAACCCGTGGAGTCGTCAGCCGCTCGACGCTCGAGCCGTCGAAAACCACGTCCGATCGCCTCGCCGCTCAGATGCCCGCCCTTGACCACAACGTAGCGAACTCCGCGATCGTGAATCGACTGCGCAGCTTCGACCATATCTGCGTCGGTCCGAATCGAGCGACCGGTCAGCACTTCTGCCTCAGGAATGTTGGGCGTCACGATATACGTCAACGGCAGCAACTGATTAAGCACGGCATCGACTGCGTCTTCGCGCAGCAACCGATCGCCACTCTTCGCGACCATGACCGGATCGACCACCAGTTTGTCGATTTGATGGCGACGGACTCCTTCCGCGACCTCGTTTATGATCGCCGATGAAGAAAGCATCCCGGTCTTCACTGCATCCGCGCCGATGTCACTCATCACCGCGTCAATCTGCGCACGCACGACCGCGGCTGGTACCTCATGCACGGCGGTGACGCCGACCGTGTTCTGCGCCGTTATCGCGGTAATGACGCTCGCCCCGTAAACGCCAAGCGCTGAAAAGGTCTTGAGATCGGCCTGAATTCCGGCGCCTCCCCCGGAATCAGATCCTGCGATCGTCAATGCCTTTGGAATCCGAGAACCGTCCTGCATGTTCGCCTCTCCTGGCCGCCAGGATCGGGAGGTGGAAAAACAAAAGCCGCCGACCCTGCGACGGTCCGGCGGTACCATGGTGGCAATCTCACCCCGGTGCCGTCCCTTCGCTGGTATTAACCAGATCAGGTTCGGAGGGTTGGCGGGTTTCCCCACGCTCTCAGCGCCACGCGCACCCCTGGCAACCGTTTCGTTGAAGAATATCACGTGATTGACCGTCACTCAACCAGCGCTGGAGTCGCAAACGGTGGCGAGCAGTTAGCCTTCCAGGTTTATCGCTACCTCACAATCGGTCGAGGTAAGAATTGCAGTGGCGTTGACACATGCCGTTGGACCCTTCTATAGTGCCCCGATCCGTTCGTTGCAAGATGGACGGGACAGGAGATCTATCTGGATGAATGACAATCGCAAAATGAACCTAAAATTCGCGAGTCGGGCGGTTCATGCCGGTGAGCGGCCGAGTCCTCGCGACTTCGTGCCGATCGCGACCCCGATCTACGCCTCATCAAGCTTTGTCTATGACGATCTAGATCAGATGGACGCGGCGCTCGGCGGCGCCGAGGGTGTTTTCGTCTATAGCCGATACGGTAATCCCACTGTCGAGGCGATGGAGGCGGCCGTCGCCGGACTGGAGGAGCAAGATTCCGCACTCGGGCTCGGTTCGGGCATGGCCGCGGTCAATCTCGCCCTGCTCGCCTGTGCCAAGTCGGGTACTCGCATCGTCGCGTCGCGCGACTTGTATGGTGCGTCGGTCAAACTACTCGACGCGATCTATCGCACGCTCGGCGTTGAAACGGAGTTCGTTGACATCCGGGATCTCGAAGCGCTTGAACTGGCTCTGAGCCACGGAGAAGTGCGAGCGGTCATCGCCGAGACAATCTCCAATCCGTTACTTCGCGTCACCGATATCGCCGCGGTCGCAGAGCGCGCTCATTCGATTGGCGCACGGCTAATCGTCGATAACACGTTTGCCACGCCGTATCTCGTTCGTCCGGGAGCCCTCGGTGCCGACTATGTGGTTCACAGTTCGACCAAGTATCTTGGTGGCCACGGAGACGTCACTTCGGGCGTCGTCGCTTCCTCAAGCCAACTTCGTTCTGAGTTGAACGATCTGAACAAAGCAACCGGGGGAATCGTCAGCCCGTTCGATGCATGGCTCGTTCTCCGCGGTATCAAGACGCTCCCACTCCGGATGGAACGTCATTGCCGCTCCGCCGCGATCGTTGCTGATTGGCTGTTCCACCATCCAAAGCTCGAATGGGTCTACTACCCTGGTCTTCCCGGGCACGAGAGCTATCAAACAGCGAAAGATCAGTTTCCAAATGGGATGTATGGTGGGATGATCTCGTTCGAGATTCGTGACGGCGATCGCGAGAAAGTTTTCCGGTTCCTTCGCGCATTGGAGATGATCGCGCCGGCAACGACACTGGGTGATGTCTACTCACTGGTACTTTACCCGGTGATGTCGTCACATCGCGCATTGACGCCGGAGCAACGAGCCCAAGTGGGAATTGGAGAAGGGTTAGTCCGTCTGTCGGTCGGCATCGAAGACCCGATCGACATCATCAATGATCTAGAGCGCGCGCTCGACGCCATCTGAGCAGTTGGCGTTTCTGTTTTCACAGTCGGGAGGCTGAATTGGCAACAACCCAAACGAGTTCCAAGAACGACATGATCCGCGAACAAATGCCAGCGGTGTTGAAGAACGCCTATCTCAATACTGGAACCTTCGGACCGCTGCCAACCCCAACGGTCGACGCCATGGATGCGCATCTTCGCGGCGAGCTCGACGATGGCCGCATTATCATGAGCAACTACATGCGAGCCGGGGAAATCAGGAACGAGGCACGCGAGGAATTTGCCAAATTCCTGGGATGCGCCCCGGAAAACGTTACACTGACGCGCCACACGACTGACGGCATGAATATCGGCATCAACGGGATCAACTGGCAGGCTGGCGACGAGATCGTCATCAGCGATATGGAGCATCCAGGCGGTCAGGGACCGGTCTACAACGTCGCACGCCGCTATGGCGTCGTTGTTCGCACCGCCAAGCTGGGTGACGGAACCGGAGACGTGGTTGGCGCCTACGAGCGTTTGATCACCCCACGAACACGGGTACTGCTGACCTCACACCTCACCTGGAATACGGGTACCGTGCTTCCACTCGCCGACATCGTCGAGATGGCCCACCGGCACAACGTGCTCGTAGTCGCCGACGCTGCGCAATCGTTGGGCTCGCTTCCGCTCGACGTCGTCGGGATGGGAGTCGATGTGTACGGCGGACCTGGCCAGAAGTGGCTCTGTGGACCGGAAGGCACCGGCGCCACCTATGTTTCAGACGACGCTCTGCAGCAGATCAACCAGACAGTCGTCGGTTATTCATCGGTTGCTTCCTGGGAGCATTCCGGCGGGCACTTCACCCCGCGACACGGCGCGGATCGCTTCGAGGTCGGCGGGGTGTTTACCCCGGCAGTTCTTGGCAACGTGACCAGCTTGAAGTTCATCCGTGAGACCGCGGGACAGGACTGGGCCTACGATCGAATCAAGACGCTTGGCCAGTACTGCTGGAACAAGCTGTCCGAGATCGACGGGGTCACGATGATCACGCCTCAAAACCAGATGGCTGGTCTGGTCTCGTTCAACCTTGAAGGTCACGAGCCGCCTGCAATGTGCGAAAAGCTCGCCGAGCAAAACATCATCATCCGCTATATCGGCAATCCGCTTTGCGCGCGCGTATCAACTGGTTTCTACAACAATGAGCAGGACATCGATCGACTGGCAGACGCGATTCGGGATATTCGTCTAGATCGCTGATAGCGCTTCTGCAGATTTGAGGATTGGCGGCCGCATCGGCCGTCTATCCTCAAACGTGTGACTGAACGTTGGAACTACGTGAAAGAGAATCTCAATGGCTGATGAGCATCAGGGGTTGCTTCTGGCGGATCTTTCGTGGCCAGAAATACGCGATATCCGGGATGATGTCGAGCTCGTCCTCCTACCCGTCGGGTCGAACGAACAGCACGGACCCAACCTCGCAGTGAAGATGGATATTGCCTCCTGCGCAGAATTTTGTCGCCGTGCGTCGGCCATGATGAGTCCTCGAGTCGCCGTCGCGCCAGCAGTGCCCTGGGGAGTGTCTTTTCACCACATGAACTTCCCTGGGACAATAACCCTGTCAACCGAGACCTTCATTCAAGTGCTCGTCGAGGTGATGGCCTCGCTACAACATCACGGATTTGAGCGCTTTCTGATCGTGAACGGCCACGGAGGCAACATTCCGGCAATGAACGTCGCTGCAGTTCGCGCGGCCGAAGAGCTTGAGTTAGCGTTCGTCGGTGCCTGCTCATACTTTTCGTTTTCGGACAGAGCGATCACTGAGAAATATGTCAAGTCTCCAATTACGGGCCACGCGTGCGAAGTCGAAACGTCGCGTGCCATGGAGCTTGTACCAGAGATTGTAAAGCAGGATTCACTGGCGGCCGGCGAAATTACCGACCTTCAAAAGGGGTTCAATCAGCATGCGAAGCGGTACAGCGTGAGTATTCCGTATCGTTTCGATCGGCTGACACGAAACGGTGCACTGGGTGACGCGACGAAAGCGTCCGCCGAATTTGGACGCGAGATGATTCAGAGTGGCCTGAAAAATTTCACCGCGTTCTGCGACGAAGTCATCGCGGCGAACCCGATCTAGTTGCAGTCCGGCCACGACGTCACGGTCAAATTGCTGCATAAAGATAGGAGATCATAGCGGCCGATGCCGTTCACGAAGGATTGACATGGTGCCGCCTGACCACAATCTATCCTCGTTGGGGGAACATGATGTTGGAGATGCGTTCGGATATCTGGCCCGCGGGACATCGATCAGCGGTAGTGCTGTCGTTCGATGTCGATGGTGAATACGGCGAGGTCAACCATCGCGGTCCCGACGATTGGTACTGGCGCTCGAATGCGCAATACGATCAACAGGCCGGGATCTGGCGCATTCTTCGAATCCTCGAGGACTTTGATGTGGCCGCGACCTTCTGCTGGGTCGGTAAAGTCGCCGAGGAACGTCCCGACATCGTCAAGACCGCGTTTGATGCCGGACATGAGATCTCAACTCACGGATGGGATCATCGCCACTTCAGCGACATGACCGCTGGCGAGCAGCGAGACGATCTCGTGCGAACCCGAACACTGCTCCAACAGATTACCGGAGAGCGTCCGGTCGGTCACAAGACTCCCGGCTGGCGTTTCAACGAACAGACCGTACCGCTGTTGCAAGAGCTTGGGTTCCGCTGGAACATGGATTATGCGTCGAACGACGTACCGTTTCTTATGGCTCCTGACGCCGACAAGGAACCAATTGTCCAACTGCCGCCGTCCCGCCTGTGGGATGACTATAGCTATTTCGTCGACCCAATCGCTCCACCACGCCACGCTTTCGAAATGTGGCGTGACGACATCGACGTGCTGCGAGCTGAGGGCAAGCTGATGTGTCTCACCTTCCACCCTTGGGTAACGGGCCGTCCGGCTCCGTCGCGCGCCCTTACGATGTTCCTCGACTATGTCGTCAGTCTCGGAGATGTTTGGATTGCCCGCGCTGACCACGTCGCAAATTGGTGGCTCGAACGGCTGGCGAGCGAGAACAGGGCAACATAGCTGCTCGGCTCCCAGCGCCGCGAATGGCGACATTCAACGACCGCTATACTTGCCCCAGCAGAAGGCTGTGACTTTGCCACGGATTAGAGCCACACTGATCTTGAAGGCCACCTGTCATCTTCACGTCAATCTTCATCGGGGGCGAGCATATGAGACGAATCCAATGGACGCTTGGACGAACCAGCGTATTCACTCTGCTACTGGCTGTAATTCTTTCCGGATGCAACGTCATGTCGCGCTCAGTCAGCGGTGAGTCCGATTCAACCACCACGGTCGTACTGGTACCGACAGGAACGACCAACGTACCCACGTCAGTCAGCACTCCGGAGTCCATGACTCCTACGGTGACGGTGACAGTGGCGCCGATATCTACGGCCACACCATCGTCTGCGTCGGCCACGCCAGCGTCAAATGCGCCGTACACCCATTGCGAAACCTATCGCGACGCCGACCACCGCACCAACGCCGTCACCTACTCCGGCTCCGACACCTGAACCCCTCCCGGTGACCGCACATCTCGATCCAATGACACATGCTTATCAAACATGGAACAACTGCTCCGCGGTATCAACTTCGATGGTGTTGAGTTATTTTGGGATCACACGAACGCAAGAGCAGCTGGCTACCGTCTTCCGACCGAACCTGAACGACAAACACGTCGACCCGTTCCAAATCGCGCGGTTCTTTCCGGACTACGGGCTTGCAGGCAAACGTCTACGAAGCCGGATCAATCGAAACAGTCAAGCGCTTGATCGCGAACGGCATTCCGGTCATTACTCCCCAATGGCTCGACTTCAAGCCAGACGCCATCGGACACTACCGAGTCATCCGCGGTTACGACGATACTCGTGGAGGATTTCTGGTCAACGACTCGATGATCGGCGCTGACGTCTTCTTCTCCTATACCGACTATGAGAAACTCTGGCGCGCGTTCAATTATCGCTATATTCCGGTATACCGTCCGGAGGATCAGGCAAAGGTCGCCGAGATCATTGGCTCGGACATGGACCGCAAAACCAATCTGCTTCGCGCGCTCGATGAATTCACTGGACTGGCGGAGAAAAACCCGAACGACGCTTATTATCGCTTCTCGATCGGCACAAGCTTCTTCGAACTCGGGAACTACAAGGAGGCTGTGGCGGCATACGAAAAGGCAGCGTCAATCGGGCTACCGTCCAAAATGCTCTGGTACCAGTTTTGGCCGGTAACCGCCTACAATGAGGTCGGCAATCATCAGCGCGCCCTGGAGTTGGCAACGGCGCAAATTGCTACTACAGGAACATTTGGTGAGATGCGCTACGAGCGTGGTCGCGCCTATGAGGCGATGGGAAATCTCAATGCCGCGATCGCTGACTATCGTCAGGCAATTGTTGATGACGCCAATTTGCAAGAGGCCCGCGATGCCCTGGCACGGCTCGGCGGATGAGTTGACGTCTGTCATTGTGCAGAGAAAACTGCCTATCCATATGCACCAAGTGGCAAATCTATTCTAGGAGGAACATGAGCGGCAATTATCTGTTCGTCAACGGTCACGTCATGACAGGAGAACTGAACCAGCGGCCTGCCTCTGCGGTCGCGGTGCGCGAGGGTCGTATTGTCGCGGTAGGCTCAGACAGTGACGTGAAAGCATGGAACGGCCCGTCGACCGAGGTTATCGATCTCGCGGGCCGCACGATGGCGCCCGGCTTCAACGATTCCCACTGTCATCCGATGTACGTTGGCTTTGGTCTGCAACAGGTAAATGCCAGTACGCCACCTAATGTCAGCATCTCCGATATTACAAGACGAATTGCCGAGCGGGTTCAAGAAACGTCGCCGGGAATGTGGGTCATGGCGCGGGGATACGATCAGGCGCGGCTGGCTGAGAATCGCCACCCCAATCGTCAAGACCTGGATGCCGTCGCCCCAGATAATCCGGTCATCGTGGTTCGCGCCTGCGGCCACATTGCAGCCGTCAACTCTCGAGCTCTTGCGATCGCCGGCATCACGCGCGATACGCCTGATCCGGAAGGCGGAACGATCGATCGAGATGAACATGGAGAGCCGACTGGTGTCGTACGCGAGGCGGCGCAAACGTTGGTTCGGTCGAAGATTCAGGCACCGACCGCCAGCCAGATTCGCGACGCGCTGGTTCTCGCTGGAAAGCAGTTTCTGTCGGTCGGAGTCACCAGCGTCGGAGAGGCCGGCATTCACAATTCGGCCGAACTTGAAGCGTATCAGGATCTTGCCCGCGCTGGTGAGTTGCCGGTTCGCACCTACCTGATGATGATGATCGACGACACGCTCGAAGCGCTCAGCCAGTTAGGAATCCGCACAGGATTTGGTGACGCGTGGCTTCGCATTGGACCCGCCAAGATCTTCCTTGACGGCAGCATCGGCGGGCGTACAGCCCGTATGTCGCAGCCGTACGAGGATGAAGACGACAACCTTGGACTGTGGATGCAGGATCCCCAGTTGATGAAGAGCAAGCTCAAAGCTGCTCACAAAGCTGGATTCCAGTGCTGTGCGCATGCGATCGGTGATGCTGCCATCGAATTACTTATCCAGTCATTTGAAGAGGCACTTGAAGAGGCGCCACGCAAGAACTCTCGACATCGGATCGAGCACAGCAGCATATTGCGGCCGGACCTGCTCGACCGCATCCAGCGCATTGGCGCCATTCCTGTCCCTGGTACGAGCTTTCTTTACGCCTTCAAGAACGCCTACGTTCAGAACCTGGGCATGGATCGGATTCGCTACGCTTACGCCATGCGCACCTTCTTCGAACGCGGCATCATCGCATCAGCCAGCACTGACGCCCCAGTCGTCTCGACCAGCGCGATGATCGGCATCCAAACCATGGTGACTCGACGCAGCGAGGAAGGTGACGAGATCTGGCCGGAAGAGCGTGTTTCCCTGGAGCAAGCGGTGCGTGCCTACACCTACAACAGCGCCTACGCTTCATTCGAGGAGAACATCAAGGGGACGATTGAGCCGGGCAAACTTGCGGATCTAGTTGTTCTCGAGACCGATCTTCGGCAGGTGAAACCGGAGGAACTTGGGTCCGTCTCCGTCGATCTGACCATCAGCGACGGGATTGTAGCCTACTCCCGAGGCGCCGCCTAGGTCCGAAATTATTGACAGAGGCGTTCGGCGCCGGGCACTGGAGTTGGTTAGAAGAACTCAAATTATCGTGCCAAGCGGTGCGGTCGGGTTTGAGCCCGTGTTGTGAAGCAGCAGAGGATTGGTCATGCCCGCAGAAACGGTCTTCCGCAACGGTATCGTGATTACCGTCGATGAAAAACAGCCTTCGGCATCGGCGGTCGCGGTTCGAAACGGCCGCATCATCTCGGTCGGGGACAACCAGCAAATCGCCGACGAAATTGGTCCAAATACCAGGGTGATCGACCTGGATGGTCGAACACTGATGCCGGGCATCAATGACAATCACTGCCATCCGATGGGGTTTGGCGCCTCGCTTGGCTGGATCGACGCGACCGCTATAGAGTGTTCGCACGCTATCCGACCTCATGGATCGGTTTCGAACTGGGGCAGCGACCGCCGGGCGAGGTAGCTGGGTGCGTGGCTGGGGCTACGACGACACGCGCCTCGACGTACACCGGCACCCGACACGTTGGGACCTCGACGCGGTTACGGCGGGACACCCCGCCTTACTAACGCGAACTTGCGGCCACATGTCGGTGGCCAATTCAGCGGCGCTCGAACTCGCTGGGGTCACTCGCGACACGCCAGATCCAACCGGCGGCAAGATCGATCGCGACGAGCACGGTGAGCCGACTGGTCTGCTGCGCGAACAAGCCCAAAGCCTCGTCAGGCATCAGATTCCAGAAGAGACCGTCGATGACATCGAGCGATCCCTCGTCGCGGCTGGCCAGAAGTTTCTCTCGATGGGAATTACCAGCGTCGCCGAGGCGAGCGTTTCATCCGCCGATCAAATGCAGGCCTATCAGCATCTCCGGACTGAGAACGCGCTCCCGGTTCGCTCCTATTTGATGATGATGATCGACTCTACTCTCGAACCGTTGAGCAGGCTCGGTATGCGAACCGGTTTTGGTGACGAATGGCTGCGCATCGGCCCAGCCAAGCTTTTTCAGGACGGAAGTGGAGGCGGGCGAACGGCGGCAATGTACCGTCACTATCCGGATCAGCCAGACAACTTTGGCATCACTATTTACACGCAGGAGCAGCTCGACGAGAAGTTCACCGCAGCCGCAAAAGCTGGGTTCCAGGGTGCTGCCCACGCTGTCGGCGAAAAGGCGATCGACATGATCATCACCGCCTATGAACGGGCGTTGTCGGCACATCCGCAATCAGACGCACGCTGGCGCATCGAGCACTGCGGCATGATGACACCTCGCCTGCTGGCCAGAATGCGAGCGCTCAACCTCCTGGCAATTCCGCAACCCGGGTTTGTCTATTATCTGGGCGACTCCTACATTGAGAACTTCACGGAGGACGCCCTGGATATCTCGTATCCGGCTCGAAGCTGGTTCGATCTTGGAATCATCGCCGTGGGAAGTTCGGATACACCGGTCACTCCGGCGGATCCGTGGATAAATATTCGTGCCGCCGTCACGCGGATGACGCAGGACGGTAATCTGATGGGCCCCGGTCAAGCCGTGACCATAGATGAGGCGTTGCGTATGTTCACATTGCATGGTGCCATCGGTTCGTTCGAAGAAAAGATCAAAGGGTCGATAGCTCCCGGAAAGCTCGCGGACGTGATCGTTATCGATCGTGATCCACGGACAGTCGATCCCGGTGACCTTCACACGATCCGGAACGACATGACGATGGTTGGCGGCAGAATTGTCTTCGAGCGGTAAACTAAGTTGATAGGAATCACGGCATTTCTAACGATACCGTGCTAGCACGACACTGGGAGGTGAACGTTGCTCACTATTCGATACCTCGGTCATTCGGCATTCGCGATGAGCGATGGTTCGCGCCAGGTTCTCGTCGACCCGTTTCTGACAGGGAATCCGACAGCAGTGACAGGGCCGGACGAGTTCAATCCAGTTGCGATCCTTCTGACCCACGCCCACAACGACCATGTGGGCGATACGGTCGAGATCGCCAAGCGATCCGGTGCAACCGTCATCAGCACGTTTGAACTTGGCGAATATCTGGAAGCACAAGGCGTCAACGCCAACTACGGAAACCACGGAGGCACGCTCAAATTCGACGGTGGCTCGGCGAAGCTCGTCCCCGCCTGGCACACGTCATCGTACACCGCGGCAGAGGGAGTTGTGGCTCCGGGTGTTCCGGCTGGACTGATCGTACGTTTCGGCGGAAAGACAGTCTACTTTGCCGGTGACACCTGCCTTTTCGGAGACATGGCGTTGATCGGCGAAGAAGGTCTCGACGTCGCCGTTCTTCCAATCGGTGATCATTTCACCATGGGACCCGATGACGCGGTTCGCGCGCTGAAGCTCCTCAAACCCAAGGTAGCAATTCCGTGCCACTACAACACGTTTCCACCTATCCAGCAGGATCCGCACCAGTTCGCAAAGAATGCGGAAGAACATGCCGGAGTCAAAGTCGCCGCGCTTGATCCGGGGCAAACGTATTCGGCGGGGTAATCTAGGCTGCCGAAATTGAGACGACAACCTGCTATGAGCCAGAACGATTCAAGTCACTCACTGCACGAACAGCGGGCGGCGATCACAGCCGAGATGACACGCACTGCGTTCCAGCGCAAGGCTGTTTCGCGCCTGCCCGTTGGCCAAACGCTCGACGATGCCGTTGCCTTTTTCAAGGAACGAGGATATCGGAGCGGTCGCACCGGCCGACCTAATCAGATATTTGTCATGGGTGGTCGTGAGGGAATCCTGCCGCGTGTGAATGCGGAGATTCTGGCTCAAGGCAACGTGGGCAAGGCGAAGGTGACCATGTTGACGATCAGTGGGTTCGGCGCCGCGCTTAGCGGACACCTCAAGGACTATCTCGCCTACTTGCGCGAGCAGCGAAGATCAGGTGTGTAGGGACATCAAGCGGTGCGCGCGTAGAGTTCAGCCGCGTTCTTGTCAGACTTCCAACCGTTGACTCGGGACAGATCTTCTTCGAAACTCGCCCGCAAAACGGTTGCATGCTCTTCATCGAGTAACGTGGCTGCGTGTAACGCTGATCGCACACCATAGCCAGCTTCAAGCCGCGTGAGATCGTCCCAATAGAATGCGCAACTCGAATACATCGCGAGCCGGAAACGTTGCGCTTCCATGAGCGTCAGAATCGTCTGAGCAGTTTTGCTGTGCGGTACGATGTCGTGACGTTGCAACCAACTATCAGGCGACTGCGCTCCAATTACCACCTCAACATAGTCGTCGCGCAACGCCCATGGATCAACGGATAGACTGCGGGCGACCTCGGCGGTAAGCCCGTCGATTCGATCAGCCAGTCGATCGAAGGCATCTCTCAAGCCACGCTTCCAGTGTCCGTCGCCCGGAGTGCAGTCACAGTCACCGCTCCAACGGAGCAAACCATGACCGCAACCCCACGATGACAGCTCCAGGATGTCAACCGACTTCCTGGACTTCTCGATTTGAAGGTATTGTTCAATCGAGACGACTTCGATTTCATGCGCGGGCGCGCGAACGAACAGGAGATCCTGCAGGAAATGATCCTTGAAGCGGTGGTGGTGCCCATACACCTCACCATCGCTGGCGATAACCACCGCGGGATTCTGCAGCGAATTCTCCGACAGTTGGCCAAATCGCGGAAGCACGAAGCGCTGAACGAACTCTTCGGCAGAATCGGTGTCGCGAGGATTGAACGAAATGGTGCCCGACAACGGCCCTTCGTAGAAGAGCACATCGATCGAGTTGCCGGACGGCAGATCGACCCGATGGGGCCGACGCGAGTCAACCGATTCCGCGGCCTGTTCAGGGCTAAATATCGTGAACCTGATTCCTTCAGCAACGCAAGCTTCAAGCGTTGGAATGTCGACCGCAGTCTCCGGCAGCCAGATGCCACGTGGACGGCGCCCAAATGTGTGCTCGAACCAGCGATTACCCCAACGAATCTCAGTTGCACGATCACGCTCGCTGGCGAGCGGCAGGATCGTGTGATGAAAACTCTGTGCGACTGCGTTTCCAAAGCCAGTCTTCTCGACAGCTTCTTGGTCCGAGCGAACGATCCCCGAAAGCGTGAGCGGATCGTGATCGCTCAACCACATCGCCAACGTCGGGCCAATGTCGAAGCTGAGGCGATCAAAATTGCCTAACTCGGCATTCGGACGATAGCACTCCGCAAGGATCTTCTCGTTGAAATCATGAAATGGATGTGCACCCGGCTCTACGGGCACTTCACCGGTTTTCGGATCCGCCCTGGGTGGCTGATAGAAATGGCCATGGACACAAAGATATCTAGTCATATTGGCCTTCATGTCCCTTTCAGCTATTCTCCTGATTGTGGTCCCAGCCGGTCACGGGAGTCCGGCGGGCCAGCCACAGTTCCCTGATCAACAGATCGCATCGGTGGGACGCATCTTAACTGTGCGTCTTCCGGAAGCCCGTTCCAATGGCACTTTGGACTGATTTCTTTATCTTGCGGCGGACAGAAGTCCTGCTGTCCTGGGAATCGTACGCGTCTACCACGATCAACCTAAATCAGTTACCTGTTATCGAGATCGAAGCACTGACCGCCGGTTCTTGTGGGTCGCGCAGCACCGCACCTGTATTTGCTGACGTCACCATATAGGCGTATCGTCGAAGATATTTACTGTCGATAGTCTGACGAAACGGCTTGAGCGATTTACGACGCACCTTGAAATCGAGGTCATCCAGATCGACGTCAAGGCGGTTGTTCGGGATGTCGATTGAGATCATGTCCCCCTCACGCACCAGTGCGATCGGCCCACCGGCCGCCGCCTCCGGTGAAACATGTCCAATACAGGCTCCGCGAGTACCCCCGGAGAACCGACCGTCGGTAATGAGAGCGACACTCGTTCCGAGCCCCATTCCCATCAAATTCGCGGTCGGAGCGAGCATCTCCTGCATGCCGGGTCCGCCTTTCGGACCTTCATAGCGAATCACGATGACGTCGCCCGGGTTTATCTGCTTTGAGAGGATCGCACTGGACGCATCTTCCATAGAGTCGAAGACACGGGCCGGACCACGATGCACGAGCATCTCCGGCTCAACGCCGGCGACCTTGATCACTGCTCCGTCCGGGGCCAGATTTCCCATAAGAATCGCGAGTCCACCACGATCGCTGTAGGCGTTTTCGAGCGGTCGGATTACCTCAGAATCCTGAATCTCGGCTCCGTCGATGTTCTCACCAAGCGTTCTCATGGTGACCGTCATCTGATCAAGATCAAGCACTCCCGGCTTGCGCGAGATCTCCTTGAGGATTGCACTTATGCCGCCGGCTCGATGTACGTCTTCGATATGCCAGTGTGATGATGGGCTCACCTTGCAAATATGTGGCACCCGCGAGGCCACAGCGTTGATTCGTTCGAGCGGGTAGTCGAGGTCGCCCTCGATCGCCAATGCCAGACCGTGCAACACCGTGTTGGTCGAGCCGCCCATCGCCATGTCGAGCGCGTAGGCGTTGTCCAGTGCTTCATGAGTGACGATCTTGCGCGGTGTCAGATCAGCATCGACAAGTTTCAAGAGTTGGCTGGCAGCCATGCGAGCAAGCTCACTGCGCTCCTCCGTATCGGCCAGAATCGTGCCGTTTCCGGGAAGAGCCAACCCCAACGCTTCCATCAAACAGTTCATCGAGTTGGCCGTGAACATGCCAGAGCAGGATCCGCACGAGGGGCAACCATACTGCTCAAGCATTTCCAGCCGTTTTTCATCGATCTTGCCAGCCTGGAAAGCGCCAACGCCCTCGAAGACCGATATCAAATCGACTTTCTGGCCGTCAGGCATCGTGCCAGCTGCCATTGGACCGCCGCTAATGAAGATCGTCGGAATATCGATCCGCATGGCGGCCATTAGCATGCCGGGCACGATTTTGTCGCAGTTGGGTATGCAAATCATGCCGTCGAACTGGTGAGCGCGGATAACCGTTTCGACGGAATCAGCGATGATCTCGCGGCTCGGAAGCGAAAACTTCATGCCAATGTGGCCCATTGCGATACCGTCATCGACACCGATTGTATTGAATTCGAACGGAACGCCGCCGGCGTCGCGAATCGCCTCTTTGACGACTTTGCCGAAACGCTGCAGATGAACATGGCCTGGAATGATATCGACGTAGGAATTGACGACCGCAATAAACGGCTTGCGAAAATCATCTTCCGATCGCACCACACCAGTGGCACGAAGCAAGCTGCGGTGAGGAGCCCGCTCGAACCCCTTCTTGATGATGTCGGAACGCACGCGCTATCCCTCTCTGCACCCTTGTTAGGGAGACCAGCACCGCTCAAAACACGGTGACGCCGACCGTTAGAAGATTCCGTTGCATTATAATACGAATGTACAGGCCGCGTACGGTCGCGGTGAATTGGGTTCAAGGCCGTGCTCGGACGCGTTCACCGATGATGTCCGAAAACGGGAAACAAGGAACTTGTACCGTGCAAGCGTAATGCCGGCCACTGTCGACCGGCATTCACGAGAGTGTGTCAGCCAGGGCTCAACTTGGATTGTGGTCCAGCGCAGCATCTCCCGTCACAATACCAAATTGCTCGGCATCGTCGTCCACTTCATCAACGTTATCTAGCCCAGCAGCCTGGCGCATCTTGTCACGCCGGTACTTCTTGACCGCGGCCTTCAGCGTGCCAAGGGCAAGCGTGGCGCACCGAGGTCGCATCTGGACAGCCTCTTTGCCGAGAACCTCGATCATGGTGTTGTAATCGGACTCTACGATGTCGTCCAGGGTCCACTTCTCGTCCTCGATGATCTCCATCAGGATCGACGCGCCTGCCTGGCTGATCGTGCACCCTTCGCCCTCGAACGATATGTCATGCACGCTCTTCTCGTCATCGTCGACATCAAGGTAGATGGTTATGACGTCGCCGCAGCCAGGATTCCCACCTGGCATTATCACGTCGGCATCCGGCATCGGCCGACGTCTCCGTGGATGCTCGTAGTGGTCGAGCAGAATCTCGATCTGCTCTTGTCGATCCATCATTCCTCCTGACTCGGAACCTGCCCGTCCGCAACGAGCGAAATGAACGCGGTTACTGTTTGGTCACAATAGTGAGTCATCTAGCGTTCGATCGGCACACCGATAACATTGCCCCATTCCGTCCAGGAACCATCATAGTTCTTGACAGATGGATAGCCCAGAAGCTCGTGAAGCACGAACCAGGTATGTGCTGAACGCTCGCCGATTCTACAGTACGTGACAATGTCCTTGTCATTGGTAACGTCCTGGCTTGCATAGAGTTCGCGCAGGTCGTCTCCTGACTTAAATGTTCCGTCATCGTCGACCGCTCGACCCCACGGAATGTTCTTGGCCCCCGGAATATGGCCACCGCGGAGAGCGCCTTCCTGCGGATAATCAGGCATGTGCAGCAATTCGCCGCTGTATTCACCTGGAGAGCGTACGTCGACGAGCGGCTTGCCATCGCCGATTTTCTCGCGATTCCTATACCCGATGTGATCTAGCACGTCGTTCCGATAAGCGCGGAATTCGTGCCGCATGGGCTGCGGGTCGTAACTCGTAGGTTGATATTTCGGCACGTCACGGGTCAGCGGTCGCCCTTCCACTTCCCATTTCTTCCTGCCGCCATCCATGATCTTCATGTTGGTATGCCCCATGTAGGCAAAAAACCAGTAGGCATAGGCCGCCCACCAATTGTTCTTGTCTCCATAGAAGATCAACGTGGTCTCATTGTTGATGCCGAAGCGCTCCAGCAGAGACACGAACGTATTCGTATCGATGAAATCACGAACGGTTCGGTCCTGAAGGTCCTCGTGCCAGTCGATCTTGACGGCCCCCGGGATGTGACCGATGTCGTAAAGGAGAACGTCTTCATCTGACTCAACGATCCGAATATTAGACTCGTCGAGATGATTCGCCATCCATTCTGTTGACACCAATAAATCCGCGTTCACATAGCCGCGGTCTTCCGTCGACTTGTCTTTCATAGCGACGCGATCACTCAATGAATTGCTCCCTTCGTTCAATCGATCAGCAACTGTCCTGAAAATCCTAAGGCCCGAATCGACAACGTTTTGCGGTATCTTGGTGCCGCATTTTCCGTAACAGCCGCCATGACCATACCTATTCCGACTGTACGTTTCTTCGGAGCCGATTTACGCTCGTTCGACGATCGCCGAACCACCGTTGACGAAACCCGACCTCCGTAGTAAGGTATAGCACGGCTAAAGTCAAGAATCATTCTCAGCTAGGAGTGAGTCTCAATTGTCGTCCGATGGCGCGATCCGGATGACCACGCAACGATCAGCAATTCTCACCGAGGTACAGATCGCGGACAAGCATCTGACTGCTGGAGAGCTTTTCGAACGTGTTCGTCGAAAATATCCGACCATTGCATATGGAACGGTCTATCGAACGCTCCACCTGCTGGCCGAGCGTGGGCTTATCCAGGAATTCCCATTCGGCGATCAGGCGAGTCGCTTCGATAAACGAACTGACCGGCATGATCACGTTCACTGCACAGTCTGCGGCGAACTCATGGATGTCGATGTGCCGATTGCCGTTTTGGCGAGGCAGGTCGCTGCTGATCAGACTGGTTACCACATCGAAGCGCATCAAACCGTGTTCTCTGGCATCTGTCCACGATGTCAACAGACAGCGTAGTATGGTGACGCATCATACGCACGACTGATCGTGCGGCAGGTTGAGCGTAGCACGTTTCTTAACCAAACGGTATACTTAATAGTAAGCACACCGGGAAAAGCAGGAAGTGGAGGTACTGGGCACACTTATGAGCGACAACACGCCACTATTTCAAATCGAGAATTTGCATGCCGGGATCGAGGGCAGTGAGATCCTCCGTGGCGTTGATCTGGTGATCAACCGGGGTGAGATTCACGCATTGATGGGCCCAAATGGATCCGGCAAGAGTACGCTGGCATATGTCGTCGCCGGCCACCCTAATTATGAGGTTCTCGAAGGACGCGTCCTGTTCAAAGGTGAAAACGTCCTCGAGATGAGTGCCGATGAACGTGCCCGGCTGGGAATGTTCCTCGCGTTCCAATACCCCACCGTCATTCCGGGCGTCAGCATGGCCAACTTTTTGCGCCTCGCGGTAAATTCGGTCCGAGGCACCGACGCCGACGGCAAACCAGCGATGGCGCCACGTGAGTTCCGCCGACTTATGCGTGAGAAGATGGCAATGTTGAAGATGAACGAGTCATTTGCGACTCGGTATCTCAACGAGGGTTTTTCTGGGGGCGAGAAGAAGCGAGCCGAGATCTTGCAGATGGCTCTTCTAGAACCAGACCTTTGCATTCTCGACGAGACCGACTCAGGGCTTGATATCGACGCACTCCGTGTCGTCTCGGACGGGGTCAACTCAATTTTCAACGAGAACATGTCGATGCTGGTGATTACCCATTATCAGCGACTTCTCAACTACATCAAGCCGCATTTCGTCCACGTGATGCTCAACGGCCGTGTGGTCGAGTCGGGTGGAGCGGATCTCGCGCTTGAGCTCGAAGAGAAGGGCTACGACTGGCTAAAGACCGAATCAGAGGAAACTGTCAACGCCTGAGCGGTGTACGACGGTCTCCTGAAGGAGCACGGATATGGTAACGAAGCCAGAACTCGATATCGAACAATATAAGTACGGGTTCTCGGACCCCGAAGATTACGTCTTCAAGTCCAAAAAGGGGCTCAACAAGGAGATCGTCGAAGAAATCTCCAGGATGAAGGGCGAGCCCGACTGGATGCGCGATTTTCGGCTGAAGGCGCTCGAATATTTCGAGAAGCGTCCGATGCCGAGTTGGGGTGCGGATCTCAGCGACATAGACTTCAACAACATCTTCTATTACGTGAGAGCTTCCGCGCAGAACGAAAAAAGCTGGGACGACGTCCCGGAGTACATCAAAAACACCTTTGATAAGCTCGGGATCCCGGAAGCAGAGCGAAAGTTCCTGGCGGGTGTCGGTGCGCAGTATGAGTCTGAGGTGGTCTATCACTCGCTACGCGCTGATCTCGAGAAGCTCGGTGTGATCTTCCTGAGTATGGATCAGGCACTTGTCGAGTACCCGGACATCGTCAAACAGTATTTTGGCACCATCATCCCCCCGAACGACAACAAGTTCGCTGCTCTTAACTCAGCGGTCTGGTCGGGAGGCTCGTTCGTCTATGTTCCTGAAGGGGTCAAGGTTGACGTTCCCCTTCAAGCCTATTTCCGTATCAATGCTGAAAACATGGGCCAGTTCGAGCGAACGCTGATCATCGTCGAGAAAGACGCCTACGCGCACTACGTCGAGGGTTGCACCGCGCCAACGTATTCGAGCAACTCACTCCATAGTGCCGTGGTCGAGATTATCATCAAGGAGGGCGGTCGCTGCCGCTACACCACAATTCAGAACTGGTCGAAGAACGTTTACAATCTGGTGACCAAGCGCGCTGCGGCGTACAAGAATGCGACGATGGAGTGGGTTGACGGCAACCTTGGATCGAAGGTCACCATGAAATACCCGGCTGTCTGGCTCATGGAGTCAGGTGCCCACGGTGAGGTGCTTTCGGTCGCGGTGGCGTCGGATGGTCAGCATCTGGATGCCGGCGCCAAGATGGTCCACGTCGCGCCAAATACATCGTCGCAAATCACCTCTAAGTCAATCTCCAAAGGAACTGGGCGATCGAGCTATCGCGGGCTCGTGAAAGTCCACAAGGGCGCGCACGACATTCGGGCGAACGTTGTATGTGACGCGCTCTTGCTTGACGAGCAAAGCCGGACCGACACGTACCCGTACATGGAGATCGAAGAAGAGGCCGTTTCGGTCGGACACGAGGCGACCGTCAGTAAAGTTGCCGACGAGCAACTGTTTTATCTGCAGAGTCGTGGCATCAGCGAAGTCGACGCCATGAGCATGATCGTAAGCGGGTTTATCGAACCAATCGCGAAGGAACTCCCGCTCGAGTACGCCGTCGAGTTGAACCGTTTGATTCAGCTCGAGATGGAAGGCTCTGTCGGATAACACCGCGGTCGGATTAGCGTCGCTTCGAGCAATGTCGGAGCGGCACCTGGTCGCGATATGCGATTGATGTGAGCATCGAAACGAGGGGCGGGGCGTCCCTGGCGGTTGACCAGCAACGCCAGCACCCGCCCCTCAGCGTGAGGGAGAGCATGGAAGCATCGCTGAAAGAAATTACGAAAGGGTTTTCGCAGTCCTCTGTCGAGGAATTGTCAAGCCATCGACATGAGCCGACATGGGTCCGTGAGAAGCGTCTCAAGGCATGGTCGGCCTATGAAGAACTCCCCATGCCGTCGCGCACCGACGAAGAGTGGCGCCGGACCGATATTCGACGTTTGCCGGTTGACGATGTCGCTCCGTTCGCAGGTCTCGACGGGCAAGTATCCTCCTTGTCGGAGTTGCCCGTAGACATCGCGTCCAGTCTGGGTGACCCCAAACTCCGGTCCGGTATCAACGTTCAGATTGACGGCTGCACGGTTTACACGGAGCTCAGCACGGAGCTTGCAGAGCAGGGTGTCATCTTCTGCGACCTGGCGACTGCGATTGGCCAGCATCCCGATCTCGTGAAGAAATACTTCATGACCGATTGTGTTCCAGCTGATGAGAACAAATTCGCCGCACTGAATGGC
Source organism: uncultured Chloroflexia bacterium (assembly GCA_963785465.1). Taxonomy (GTDB): domain Bacteria; phylum Chloroflexota; class Chloroflexia; order Thermomicrobiales; family Thermomicrobiaceae; genus CALAGB01. The sequence goes on from CAWAVM010000005.1 coordinate 141,151, forward strand.
GCGTTGTGGAGCGGAGGCACGTTCGTGTACGTGCCGAAAAATGTCCATGCTGAGGTTCCGCTTCGAACGCATATTTACGCCCGGACGCCGGGTAGCGCCATCTTCCCACACACTCTCGTCGTCGTCGAAGAGGGCGCCTCGGTCGTCGTGGTCGATTCCTGGTCATGTCCAACATCTGAAGAACCGATTATCGCTTCCGGTGTTGTCGAGATCTACGCCGATGATGCCGCGCAAGTCCGCTACGTTCAACTCCAGGACTGGGGTCGCAACGTCTGGAATTTCACGACTCAGCGCGGGATAATCAAGCAGGACGCTCAATTGAACTCGCTGAACGTTGCACTTGGCTCGAAACTCAGTAAGTCGCTGATTTCCGCGAACCTGATTGGTGCCGGTAGCCTTGCTGAAATGCTGGGCCTCTATTTCGCCGATGACAAGCAGCACATCGACCACCAGACGCGGCAGATGCACGTTTCCCCGTACGCCACCAGCGATCTCTTGTTCAAAGGTGCGATCAAGGATCGTGCACACACAGTCTACTCTGGCCTGATCAAGGTGTTCCCGAACGCCCAGCGCACCGACGCGTATCAGGCGAATCGAAATCTTGTGCTCAGCCGCACCGCGCGTGCTGACACGATTCCAAATCTGGAAATTGCAGCGAATGATGTGCGTTGCACACACGGCGCCACTGTTGGACAAGTCGAAGAAGAATACATCTTCTATCTGATGAGCCGTGGAATCAACAGAACCGAGGCCGTCAAGCTCATCGTTGATGGATTCTTTGACGAGGTCATAGAGCGCGTCCCGGTACCAGAAGTGCAGGAGGAAGTGCGGGCGGCAATCGCTCGAAAGATCGGACTATGACGACCGGACCAACGACTCAACCAGAAAAGCTAGATGTCGATCGGTTGAAGGCTGACTTCCCGATAATGGGACAGTCTGCCCGCGGAAAACCGTTGGTCTATCTTGATAGTGCTGCGAGTTCACAGAAGCCGAGCGTCGTAATCGACGCGCTTGCTGAGTTCTATCGAACCTCGAATGCCAACATCCATCGTGGCGTCTACGAACTGAGCGAGAAGGCCACTGCCGCCTACGATGACGCCCGGGCCAAGGTGGCGTCACTCATAAACGCTGGGTCGCCACGGGAATGTATCTTTACCCGCAACACGACGGAAGCGATCAACCTGGTGGCGAGTTCGTGGGGTCGAGCGAACCTGAACGAGGGCGACGAGATCGTCCTAACCATCCTTGAGCATCACAGCAACATCGTTCCCTGGCAAATCATCGCCAAAGAACGAGGTGCGAAGCTAAGATACGTCGACATCGACGGCGATGGACGACTCGCGCTCGATCAACTCGACGGTTACCTCGCCTCAGGTCGCGTCAAGCTTGTTGCGGCAACTCACGTGTCGAATTCTCTTGGGACGATTAACCCGGTGCGACAGATCATCGACGGAGCGCACACGGCAGGCGCGTTAGTGCTCATCGACGGCGCACAGAGCGTGCCTCACATGCCGGTCGATGTGCAGGCTCTTGGTGCCGACTTCCTGGCTTTTTCCGGTCACAAGATGCTCGGACCGCTTGGCGTCGGTGTTTTATATGGTCGCCGGGCACTCCTCGAGTCGATGCCACCCTATATGGGCGGTGGAGACATGATCCGCACTGTTGACCTCTACGGCTCGACCTATGCCGATTTGCCTGAGAAATTTGAGGCGGGAACTCCGAGCGTAGCGGACGCGGTCGGATTGGGAGCAGCGATCGACTACCTGAATCGGGTCGGCCTTCCTGCCGTGCGCCAGCATGAGAAGGACGTCGTGCGCTACGCGCTGGCGACTCTGCGCGAGGTTCCCGACGTAACATTATATGGACCAGAAGGCGACGATCGAGCAGGGGTTGTGAGCTTTTCCGTCGGCGACGTTCACCCTCACGATATTGCCAGTATTCTCGACGGTGAAGGGATTGCAGTCAGAGCAGGGCACCACTGCACCCAACCGCTGATGAATCGCCTGGGTGTCATCGCGACAACGCGGGCTAGCTTTTACCTCTACAATGATGAGGCGGACGTCGATCATCTGGTCGACGGAATCATGACGGTCCGACGAGTATTTGGTCTTGGAGCGTGACGCGTGGCTGACCTTTACCGTGAACAGATTCTTGATCATTCTCGCCATCCTCGGAATTTCGGCGAAATCCAGGACGCCGACTTTACCTACGAGGATAGCAATCCACTTTGCGGCGATAAGATTCGCATCGACGTGAAGGTTGAAGGCGGCAAGATCGCTGACATCAAGTTTAGCGGCCGTGGCTGTGCGATCAGTCAGGCGGCAGTGTCGATCCTGACCGACATGGTCAAAGGACTTGAACTGAATGAGGTGAAAGACCTCAGCGCGCAGGACATGATCGACGAACTCGGTATCTCAATTAGCCCGGCCCGAGTAAAGTGCGCGCTGCTCGGACTGAAAGTATTGAAATCTGGTGCGTACGGCCTCACAGATTGGCCGCATCAAGAGTGACAGTCACCACGGCTGCGACGCCGCCGGTGGACACAGGAGGGCAGTATGGCCAAGTTCACGACTGACGACGTCCGGGAGAATCTCAAAACGGTATATGACCCGGAAATCGGCATCAACGTTGTCGACCTCGGGCTCATTTATGACGTCGATATTGATGACAAAACCGACAAGTCCGACGTTGTGGTCACTATGACGCTCACGTCGATGGGATGCCCCTTGGGACCGATCATCATGCAGGAGGTGAACGGAGCCCTGGGCTCGTTACCGGACATCGGCGAGATCGGTGTGAGTATCGTCTGGAGTCCGCCGTGGACGCCAGATATGATGAGCGAAGAAGCTCGGGACGAATTGGGGATCTGGTAAAACTCTCGTCGCCTTGATAATGCGCCCGCCCGTTCCGGTTTCGGAACGGGCGTCTTGTGTCCTCGTACGTTTCTCGACTATTCTGAACAACCGAAGTGATCGACGTGATGGCCGCGTCGCTCAGATCAAGATAATTCGGTTGAGGAGATTGTGAGCCATGATCCGTCACGCGCGACTCATCGTGATCGCGCTTGTCGTGGCCATCGTTGTAGGTTGTAGCGGACCGGCTGACCCCGCAGGGACCTCCGCCTCGTTGAACCCGACTCCAACCGCGATTGTCACTCCAGAGTCGACCCCGACACCGACGGTAGTCCCAACCGCCACGCCACTACCAACAGCGACTCCAACCGTGACGCCGGAACCCACGGCGACCCCCACACCAGTCCCAACGCCCACTCCTTCTCCAACGCCAACGCCGACGCCGACCCCAATACCGGTTGCGCCAGCTATTACCGTCAAACAGGCCGATACCACCGAGAAGATCGTGGCACTGACGTTCACCACTGGGGCCGACGCCGGTTTTACGGCACAAATCCTGGACTTCCTGAAGCAGCAGAACATCAAGGCGTCTTTCGGGGTAAACGGAATATGGGCCAAGCAGAACCCAGATCTGGTCAAACGAATCGTCAACGAAGGACACCAGATCATCAACGCAACCTACGATGACAAATCATTCACCGGGTTCTCAACCGGCGAGCCTCCACTCACCGCTCAACAACGTGCGAACGAGTTATCACAACTGCGCGACCTTGTTCTGGCTCAAACCGGCTACGATGTGAAACCATATTTTCGACCGCCCTACGGAGATATTGACGGCTCGGTGCTACAAGACATCGCCAACGCGGGCTATTCCGTCAACGTGATGTGGTCGCTCGACACTCAAGGCTGGAACGGACTCACCGCCGATGAGATTGTGACGAGAACCATGAACGGAGTGACACCGGGCGGGATCATTCTGATGCATGTCGGTGCGAAGTCCGAGGATTTCAAAGCGTTGCCTCGTGTCGTTCAGCAACTTCGCGACGCTGGATATCGATTCGTCACGGTGAAGCAGATGGTTGGGAGGTAATCTCCAGCGCGTTCGTAGCCCAAGTCTGGGAGGACGTTGAATTGTGAGAAATTTGATGCCTCGCAGTCAAAAAGGAGAAGAGCATGACAGACCTTCAGCAAGTTTATCGATACATAGACGACCACGCGGACTCGATGATTTCCGACCTTCAGCGCGTGATTCGTCAGCCGTCCATCTCGTCCGCGAACGTTGGCGTGCGCGAATGCGCGGCGCTGTTGGTCGAGATGATGGGGGACGTGGGCATTGAATCCTGGGTAGCCGAGACCGAGGGCTTGCCTGTCGTGTTCGGAAAAATCAACGAGGCCGGTCCCGAAGCGCTCACGCTTGTCATTTACAACCACTACGACGTGCAGCCGGCCGATCCGGAAAGCGACTGGGAATCTCCGCCATTTGAAGCACGAATAGTCGGAGACCGCATCATTGGGCGGGGCGCGACGGACGCAAAAGGCAATTTGATGGCCCATCTCAAGGCGGTCGAAGCGCTACGCGCGACGACTGGCATGCCCATCAACATCAAGTTTGTCTTTGATGGCGAAGAGGAGTCAGGGAGTCCAAGCCTCCCCGGCTTTGTCAACAGCAATCTGGATCTTCTGGCTGCCGATGCGGCACTCTCCTTCGACGGCGGCTTCGATGCTGGAGATCGGCCCAGAATAAATCTGGGGAGCAGCGGTCTGCTCTTCGTCCAGTTGCGTGCCACGGGCGGCTCAAAGGATCTTCACTCGGCACGTGCGCGCCTGGTGCCAAATCCCGCATGGAAGCTCGTCTGGGCACTCGCGTCAATGAAGGGCCCAGATGGACGCATTCTCATCGATGGGTTCTACGACGCGATTCGACGCCCAAGTGATCTCGAGCGGGGGCTTCTGGAACAGGCGGGTTGGAACGACGATGCGCAGAAGAAGGACCTCGGTGTCGACCAGTTCCTTGGCGGCGTATCCGGCGTCGATGCACTGGAGCAACTTCTGTTCACTCCAACGTGCAACATCGCCGGCTTTGCTTCCGGCTATGTTGGAGAGGGCAACAAGACGCTGTTGCCATCGACCGCGGCGGTAAATGTCGATTTTCGACTCGTTGCGGACCAGGACCCAGACGATATCTACGAAAAGGTCCGCAAGCATCTCGATTCCCATGGATTCAGTGACATCGAGATCAGCAGCGAAAGCGGCATCGAGCCGTCTCGCACCGCAGCGGACTCTCCGTTCGCCAAGATCGTGGCCGAAGCGGCCCGTCAGGTCTACAACCAAGAACCGACCGTTCGGCCAACGGGAGACGCTTCAGGACGCCAGGGAGTTTGGCTGGCAGGAAAACTCGGGATTCCTGGCGCTGGAACGGCCGTCGGCCCCCCTGATTGGCATGGGCACGCGGCAAACGAATTCATGACGTTGAGCCATTACATCAACGGGATCAAATACGCCGCGACGATATGGACACTGTTCTCGCAAACCGCACTCGGCTAGATGCGGCGCAGGAGCAATACGAAGGGATATCACATGCCTCGCCCCATCGAGATCAACGATCTCGGGAAAATCAAGTACGTCGGTGATCCTCAAATCTCTCCGGACGGTTCAACGGTTGCCTACGTGGTGACTGAGGCCGACATCAAAGGCAAAACCTATCACTCGGCCATATGGCTCTCCAGGGCGGACGGTTCCTCGGCGCGGCGTTTCACGCAAGGTACGGCCAAGGATGTGTCACCTAGGTGGTCCCCCGATGGGAACTGCCTCGCGTTTCTCTCTGATCGATCAGCAAAGCCACAACTGTATGTTATGCCGGTCCACGGGGGCGAGCCACTGCAGCTAACCGACCTGAAATACGGTGTCGCCGATCCGGTGTGGTCGCCTGACGGCAGATCGATCGCAATGACGAGCAAAGTGGGACCAGAAGGCACGGTGCTGCTCGCACAGCAATCAGGTGACGAACGCAAGGCCGAACAGGATCAGAGTGATGTCAAGGTCATTCGTTCGTTGAAATTCAAACTTGACGGCGAAGGGTTTCTCGGTGATCTGAAACGGCATATCTTCGTAGTGGCAGCCGAGGGTGGCCCGGTTGCTCAGATTACGGACGGCGACTGGGATGACACCAATCCTAACTGGTCACCCGACGGATCGCGAATTGCCTTCGTTTCCAACCGTACTCCGGACCGTGAGTTCAATCGCGTTTCAGATATTTGGGTCGTAAATTTTGGCGACAAGACGGTCCACCCGATCACGACCGGCGACGGGCAATACGTCACTCCGGCGTTCTCGCCTAATGGCAGTCAGATTGCCTACGTTGGATATCCATTCAGCGAGAAATATGGGCCAAACACCATCAGCCAACTATGGGTACAGTCAGTCGCAGGCGGAGACCCGCGCAATATCGCGGCGAGTCTCGATCGCGATATCAGCGGCACAGCCATTAGTGATGCTCATTATGTCGCACCGGCTCAATTCCCGATCTGGGCAAACGACGGAACGTCGATCTATGCAAATTATGCCGACCACGGCAACGTGCCGGTGGGGCACTTTCGGCTCGACGGGGATTGGTCACAAGTCGTTAGCGGAACACGCGAGGTCCTCAATTTCAGCTTAGCGCGAAACGGCGCAATGGCGTTCTTGATCTCCGACGCGACACATCCGTTCGAGGTTTTCGCCAGTGGACCGGACGGGACCGATCTACGACAGGTCAGCCACGTCAACGATGCGTTTCTCAAAGAGGTTGCGGTTAGCCAACCCGAACGCCTAACCGTGACCAACGTTGATGGAATCGAGATCGACACCTGGCTTCTCTCCCCGCCAGACTTTGACGTGAAGAAACACTATCCGCTCATTCTCGAGATACACGGCGGGCCTCACGCTATGTACGGCAACACCTTCTACCACGAGTTACAGGTATACGCGGCCCACGGCTACCTCGTTCTCTATTGCAACCCCCGTGGAAGCACAGGCAGTGGCCAGGAGTTTGTGAACGCGGCGGCCGGCGACTGGGGTGGAGTCGACTACGTAGATCTTATGAATGTGGTGGACCACGTTTGTGAGCGCCCCTATGTCGATGCGACGCGGATGGGAGTGACTGGTGGGTCGTACGGTGGCTACATGACGAACTGGATAATCACGCAGACAGAACGCTTCAAGGCAGCCGTCACCCAGAGAAGCACCTGCAACCGTCACAATCTGTTTGGCACGAGTGACCTGGTCTGGTCATACGCTAGCTGGGAGTTCGGCGGATCGGCATACGAACGGCCCGACTTTTACCTCGAACGATCGCCCCTGACCTATATTCAAAACGTCACGGCGCCTGTTCTCATCATGCACAGTGAGAACGACTTTCGCTGTCCGATCGAGCAATCGGAACAGCTTTTTGTGGCGTTGAAGCTTCACGGCAAACAGACCGAGTTTGTTCGCTTTCCGAACGAGAGCCATGGCCTTTCTCGTACAGGGCGGCCCGATCACCGGGTCGAGCGCCTCCAACGTTCGGCCGACTGGTTTGAAAAGTATGTGTAGGGAAGCGAGATTTTACGTACCGGGACACTTTTAGCGTTCGGGGTAGGTCGTTCGCCGGGCATATCAACATGCGATAGACTCTCCGCTGTTTGCTTTCCGCCAGACACAGGTTGGAGGCGAATACGGATCGCCGCCTGAGAGGCCGATCCGTAGATTCCAATTGGCCGGCCAGCCGAGCGAGGCTGGTCTGGAGGAGGGAAAATGCTCAAGCACGTCGGTCCGCTCTTCGTCGTTAGCTTCGTACTAATTGGACTACTGACTGCCTGTGGCGGTGGCAGCACGTAGCAGCAATAGCAGCAGTTCAAATTCCGGAAATGCGATAACGATCACCGAAACAGAGATGAAGTTCACGCCCAACACGTTCACCGTCAGCGCGGGCCAACAAGTCACGATCAAACTCGAAAACAAGGGCGTCGTGATGCACGACTTTACCATCGACGATGTAGGCGGAAAAAAGATCTCGCAGCCGGTTGAACCTGGAAAATCCGGAACGGTAACGTTTACGGCACCGAGCAGTCCGGGAACCATACAGTTCTATTGTTCGCAGCCAGGTCACAAAGCGGTCGGCATGGTCGGGACGATCACCGTTCAATAACAACCTCACGGCACTTAGTTTGAAGACAGGTACCTCGCGGTTTCCCGGACTGGCGCGGTTCGCGCTAAGATAGAGAAAACAGACGCGCGGCTCATTTCCTGTATTTCACCGCTCGAAGGCGAGGGAGGCCACTTAGTGAACAGCTATGCCACAATCAGCGAACTGCTCCAGCATCTCAGACCGGCGGCGGGATTGCACGACGGAGCGTTCTCAATATCGGATGAACGTGCTTTCCGGGAGACGGTCCTCGACCGTCTGGTCTACAGTGCGGTATTCGGAGACGACGCCGTGAGAGCCGCATCACGTTGGATCATCTGGCAAGCGGGCCAGGAGCTCGGAGTGCTGCCTGCTTCAATTCATGACTTTTATATCTCGGGCGGCAAGGGCGACTGGGATAACCAAACCACGCCGGCAATCAATGTTCGCGGCATGGTCTACGACACCGCACGTGCGGTATTCCGGGCGGCGCAGAAAAACGACGCCAAACAATTGATATTCGAGATCGCTCGTTCAGAAATGGGCTACACGAACCAGCGACCGGAAGAGTACGTTACCGTCATACTGGCCGCCGCGCTGCGGCAGGGACACCGCGGGCCACTCTTTATTCAGGGTGATCACTTTCAGATCAACGCCAAGAATTACGGCGATGACGCGGGAAAAGAGATCGACGGACTGAAAGACCTGATTGTCGAGGCGATCGCCGCTGGTTTCTACAACATCGATATCGATAGCTCGACCATCGTTGATTTGTCCCAGCCGACCGTTGCTGAACAACAGCGTCTTAACTACGAGCGGTGCGCCGAACTCACGGCCTACATTCGGGAGCATCAGCCTGACGGCGTCATGGTGTCGGTAGGCGGTGAAATAGGCGAGGTCGGAGGCAAGAACAGCACGGTCGAGGACCTCGACGCGTTTATGACCGGCTACAACCAGACTCTAGCTGAAATGGACGGCAACCTCGTCGGCATCAGCAAGATCAGCGTTCAGACGGGAACCAGTCACGGCGGTGTCGTTCTTCCGGACGGAAGTATCGCCAACGTGAGTGTCGACTTCGAGACTCTCGGCGACCTGTCGAAAGCTGCTCGCGAGCGTTACGATCTCGGCGGCGCCGTTCAGCACGGCGCATCCACCCTGCCGGAAGTGGCATTCAACCGTTTCGCTGAAGCCAACGCGTGCGAAGTTCATCTGGCAACCGGATTCCAGAACATTCTTTATGACAGCAGTGCGTTTCCGTCTGATCTCCGCGACGAGATTTACGCACATTTAGCCGAGCATCGTGCGAGTGAACGCAAGCCAAACATGACCGACGCCCAGTTCTATTACACGACACGAAAGCGCGGCTTTGGACCATTCAAAAAGCAGATCTGGGATCTTCCCGAGTCGGTTCGCAACGAAATTGGTGCTGAACTCGAAGTAAAATTCGATCTCATCTTCCAGCGACTGAACGTCGTGAACTCCGCTGATCTGATCGATCGATTGGTCAAACCGACTCCGCACTCCAAACCGGTGCCGGAGGGGTTGAAGAAGGCTACGATCTCCTAGGTTTGTCGTGATCAAAGACGCAGCCGGGAGGGCGATTCTCGGGATCGCCTTCCAAGCTTGAGGTCACAGATCCCATGGCGCGGGACTGGTTCGTTTCGGCGGGAGATTTCCAGGTATTCAATTGGCGCGCGTGCATCACCGGGTGGTGACGGAAGGCTCCCGTTCGCGCCCAGGTTCTTGTTCGGGCCGAAGGTAGACCAAGTATTCGTTCATGCCCACCTTGAGAACGCGTCTCACGAGGTAGAGAGAACCACGCTCCCGCAACGATCGCCCTGGGCTAATTCTGGCGGCTCGCACTTCTCGTTCGGTTCGGGAAACGATCTCATAGGTTACGCGGCCACATTTCAGACAGCGAAAATACTGGTCAGCTTCGTCCGTAAGGCCAGTAAGCCCGCGCTGAACCAGCTCGGTTTGACCGCTTCCGCAATCAGGACAGATTCGTTGTTCGGGCGTGCTCACCTTATGCTCGACCTCCTTGCACGTTTCCCGAAGCCAGAATCCCGCGCGTCAGACCTCACAAGCGCCAACTATTTTGACAGTACTTATAAACCGAATACCATAGGCTACCGACTTTCGCAACACTCCGTGGTGATTTCAGAAAGATAAACCACTCACGCAACGGGACGTGCTCAAAACGGACTGGAGGACCCTAATATTCTATAGTATGACCATTCTCGGGCTCGCAATTTATCCTGAACCGGGATTCTCGTGGCATACTAGAGATGTTGCGAGTCGTCACCACGCATCGGCCGATCGCGCGGATGGGCACGGCTCGGTTGCCATGACTCAGTCCTCATTGTGACGTTCGCTCCCCATTTCAGACAGTCGTCGAGGCAAGGCACGCGATGCTCAATTGCCACGCTTCTGGCGGAACAGTTGGTGACCATAGTCCGCAACGTAAATTACAAATCACTCGACGTGATGCAGTTTCCCTGCACATCGCCACACTCACGCTCGTGCTGATAGTTCTCAATGAAATTTCTCTACACTGAGGGAGGTAACGAGTGGTTGGTGACGTAGATGAGAATCTAGTCGTCGCGGAAGTGACGTCGTCCGAGCTTCCGAAACGTGCTCGCGATCTGCTCGAGAAATCGACGCTTATCATCGCTTCGAATCGCGGGCCGATCGAATTCCAGCTTGAAGAAGATGGCACCTATAGCACGCGTCGCGGCAGCGGTGGAGTAGTCACGGCGGTTGGCGCAGTGAGCCGGTATAGCGATCTGATTTGGGTGGCGAGCGCCATGACGGATGGTGACCGGCAGAGGGCTCAGGAAGCTCAGGACGCGGGCGAAAGGGTCATCACGGTTCCTGACTCCGATGTCCAATTGCGGTTCGTCCTGGCGGATCCTGATGAATATGACGGCTATTACAATCGGATTTCAAACCCGTTGCTCTGGTTTCTTCAGCACTACCTGTGGGACACTCCGCGATCTCCCGACATTAATCAGGACACGTGGCATGCGTGGCATACCGGCTATGTCAAGGTTAATGAACGGTTCGCTCAAGAGATCGTTGTTGCGGCCCGAGCGAGTGAGCATCCACCGCTCGTGATGCTGCAGGACTACCATCTCTACTTAACGCCCGGCTTGATTCGCGAGATGATGCCGGAGGTAACGCTCCAGCACTTCATTCACATCCCGTGGCCGGATCCTGACTATTGGCAACTGTTGCCGAGAGAGATGCGCAGCAGTATCTGCGCAAGTCTGCTGGGCAATGACGTCGTCGGGTTTCAGACCGATGCACACGCCCGCAGTTTCATGAACACGTGTGAGGCAAACCTCGACGGCATTGATCTCGACTACAGAAATCGGGAGATCCACTTTCGGGGTCGGACGACACGAGTCGCGGCCTATCCTATTTCGATCGATTGCGAAGCGGTTGAGGCGGTCGCGGCCAGCAGCGAGGCACTGATTCATGAGGAACATCTGGTGAACTTCACGAATGAGTTCACCATTGTACGGGTGGATCGCGCTGAACCAAGCAAGAACATTGTGCGTGGATTCCTTGCATACGACCGGTTCCTCGAGGAGTTTCCAGAATTTATCGGACGCGTGAGTTTCCTCGCCTATTTGGTCCCCTCCCGGTTGGAGGTGCTCGAATACGTTGACTACCTCGACGACATCAACACTATGGTCGGTCGCGTTAACACGAAGTACGCCAATTCAGCCGAGATTGACGGTGTCGCGTGGCAACCTATTCAGGTTTTCATTGGCGACGACTATCCTCGAGCATTGGCCGCCATGAAGCACTATGACGTACTCATGGTAAACGCGATCTTCGACGGCATGAATCTCGTGGCGAAAGAAGGCGCGCTGCTCAATAAGCGCGGCGGTGTCATCATCTTGTCGGAAGCAGCCGGCGCTTACCAGCAACTTGGGCCCTATTCGCTGACGGTCTCACCGACCGATATCGAAGGTACAGCCTCCGCGATCCACGCGGCGCTGACCATGAGTTTGGAAAAACGCGAGGCCTGGTCTCGCGACCAGCGAAGTCTGGTGCAACGAGAAAACATTCGTACCTGGATCTACTCGCAACTCGATGATCTGGCGAAGCTCACGAAAGTCCAGCTGTGACGGACCAGTCCAAGTCAGGAAAGCACACCGGCCGATCGAAGGGCGGCCAGAGTAGGCTCGATCGGCAAAGCGTGCCGAACGTGATTGTCTCGACCGTCAATCGTCGTCGCGCGGAACAGCGCGTTGACGACAGCTTCCTCAGTCGACTCGACCGTCGCTTGAAAGAGCGAGTCGATCAATCTCCCGTTTTCAACGATGTGGTCGAATGGAAGTGTGGTCTCGGTCGTCTCGTGCGGGATTCGCAGCGCGTTTGAAAATGCGATGATATAGTCTCCGCTGCCATTGCCCGAGATTGATCCGAGCCGCGCCAGTCCGAGCGCTGCGCGACGAGCAAGACGGCGCAGCGCGCGATCGAGCATTGGCGCGTCAGTGCCAATAATGACAATGATGGACCCCGCCTCCGGGGTAACTTCCGGCGGGTTCCAGGTTTCCAACAGCCTGCCAATCGGAACCCCGGCGATCGTAAGCTGATCGCGGCGGCCAAAATTGCCGAGCACGATGGCGCCGACCGTATACCCACCCAGCTCTGTCGGCAGACGCCGCGACGCTGTCCCAATGCCGCCCTTGAACCCGAAGAGCGTCATCCCTGTTCCCGCTCCGACGGTTCCCTCTTCGACCGGTCCAGAACGAGCAGTTTCAATCGCCGCCAGAACATGCTCGTAGCGCACATGGCGTCCTTGCATGTCGTTGAGGTAGTTGTCGGCGCATTCAGTTACGACTGCGTTCGTCGTCGACGTGGTTATCGCAACGTCCGGATTCGTCGAGATAGAATATTGGACCAGGGCATCGACCACCAGACCAACATTCATGGTGCCGGTCATGGCTATTGGGCTCTCAATCACTCCCAGTTCGTCAATCTGCTCCTGACCAAAGCACTTGCCGAAACCGTTGAGAACGAAGACAGCGGCAGGCACCTTGTCCCGAAACAGATTTCCTCCATGCGGCTGAACGATCGTCACGCCAGTTCGGATCGGACCAATTCCGGGATGCAGTGGACCTGAGCCCTGAATCAACGTCGTGTGGCCTACGCGCACGTCGCTGACGTCGGTGATCGCATTCAGCGGTCCCGGCTCCATAGTGCCGAGTATCAAACCAAGATCTCGTGCACGTTGACGCTGGTTAGATTCGTTCACGTCCCCTCCACATTGGACAGGTTTTCACTTTGATATGCCACGAATCGCCGCGATATCTCCCCGCTGAATTGCTGGTCGCAAGCTATCATAGCCAAGGCGATTGTGTCATCAGCGGTCAAACCGTTCGCCGATCCGTGCAAACGAATGGATAGTGGAACCGAAGGCGAAACAATCTATGGATGTGGACTATCAACGGTTGCAGCGAATTTCGTTGACGTTGACGTCCTGCCGACTTGACTTAATGTAGCCTCGTCAGCGGGCTTCGTCTCCTCGGTCCAGGCTCAAAACCTCATGTCCGGGCGCGCCCACTTGTTGGTTAACCCTTTCGTAAATTGCCGAGGCGCGTAAGATCAGGGCGATAACTGTGCTGGTAGGCGAGTTGATCAAGCAAGACAGGTAACAGTACCAGCGCGCGGACTCTTGAGAATTCGAAGGGAAGACGATGAAAGCCGGACCACAATTGTTGAAGTTCATGTGGAGGACCAGAATCGCTTTAGAAAACGATTTCGACACTGGAAAATTGGGATCGCGCTCGAAGGATTACAACCGAGCCAAGCAGCGGCTCATGCTGATTGGGATGATCGCGTCAACCATTGGCGGGGCGCTATTCATCGTGAGCGGGTTCCCCAAACGCGTGAGTGATTCAGTGGACCGGGTGAACCCAAACAAATGGGTACGCCGCAGTCTTTTTGCCATGGTCGTTGCCGCCGCGGAAACCATCGTTGCAATTCCAATGAGCTACGTTGGCGGATATGTGCTTGAACACCGTTATGGCCTGAGCAACCAGACGCGCGTCGCCTGGGCTCTCGACCAGTTCAAGGGCATGGCGGTCGCGCTTCCGTTCACGGCAATCGGCGCGAACGTGGTGCTCGAAATTATCGAGCGCTGGCCAAAGCGCTGGTGGGCGATCACCACGGCGTTGGCGCTTCCGGTAACTGCTCTGCTGTCTCAACTTGCTCCCGTCCTTTTGATGCCCATCTTCAATCGGTTTGAGCCGCTCAAAGACACCGAACTGGCAACCCGACTGAAAACCCTCGCATCCAAGTCAGGGATCGACGTCGCCAACGTGTTGCAAATGGATATGAGCCGGCAGACGAATAAGGCCAATGCCTTTTTCACTGGTATGGGCCGGACTCGGCGCATCGTTCTGGCCGACACGATGCTCAACAGCTTTTCACCTGAAGAGATTGAAGTCGTGGTTGCACATGAGATCGCCCATCAAGCGCACGGTGATCTGTGGCGGTTCGTGGCGCTGGGAACGATCTTTACAGCGGGGTTATCGTGGTCGGTCAACTTCGTTGCGTCACGCGTCCTGGGCAAGTACGGAGAGAGACTGCACATCCCTTCTCTCGCGCACGTCACAGCACTTCCGCTGCTAAGTTGGCTGTTATCGGTGATCGCCATGGCCCTCGCCCCGGTGCAGAATATGTACTCGCGGCGTCTCGAACGACGGGCCGATACCTACGCATTGGAGTTGACGCGGGATCCTTCGGCGTTCGAATCGGCGATGCGGCGCCTGGGTGAGATAAACCTCGCCGACCCAAATCCTTCCGCATTCGTCAAATATACGATGTACAGCCATCCACCGATTTCGGAGCGCATTGCCCGGGCTCGTCGTTTCGCGAAGGAGATGAAATGAGCAACAGGCTCACAGAGTGACGGGCATTTCCGCCCGGCACCGTCACTTTCGGGCTCTGAGCAGAACCTTGAAATCATTGAACGAGATAACACGACCATCCTGGACGTCTACCGAGAAGTGCTCTCTACAGCCCTCGTCCGATGCTAATATCCAGTTGGATAGCGCTTCGGGCTCGCCTTTCGGCATTCGCGAACGTTCTGTCCAGGAGGCGAACTCATGTCGTTTGAGAATCACCTCTGAGGTTTCGAGAGTCATGCCGGCGTTCGTAAGAAATGTCGTCCATTCTTCCATCGAATAAGCCCGAACGTGGCTCGGATCCCGCCACTGTTCGACCGTATTAATGAACTCGTCGTACGCTCTGTTCTCGGGCGCGAGACTATCGATCAGCACGAACGCTCCGCCCGGAATCAGCACTCTCGCCACTTCATCGACAAATGACTGAACATCGGCGAAGTGGTGAGGTGCGATGCGACAGGTGACGAGATCGAACGATTCATCAGCAAAGGGGATCGACTCAGCCGCAGCGGCGATTACTCCAACCGGCTCAATATCGCTCTCGCGCGCGAATTTTCGAGCGTGTACCAGCATCTGTGGCGTGAGATCGAGCATTGAGACGTCGCGCACCAGCGGCGCCAACGCGATGGCCGTGTGACCGCCTCCGGTCGCGATATCAAGCACCCGCATATCGAGGTCGTGGTTCCGCGATCTCGACGAGGCGCGCGAGATCCTTGCCAAGTCGATGTGTTTCACTCCGGACGTATGCGTCGCCAGACGCGCCAAATTGATCTCGTGACCGGCGTAAAATGTCTTGTCCTGTCAAGATCGACCGTCCCTTCTCGTGATGGCCGTCATAAACTGCGGTGATCCTGGAAACGACCCCGCACCGATGATAACGTTTCTGTCGTGCCGGTAGTTAATGCCGGCCTGGCAGGAGTCACCCAGCGCAATGTTTTTTCAACTCGGCCGTTTCGCCTATCGTTATCGCTGGCAAGTCATTGCTGCTTGGCTTCTCTTCTTTTTCGCATCAGTCCCGATACTTCCACGCGTCTCAGGCGTGCTCGCCGTCGGAGGATTCTCGAGTCGCGGCACCGAGACCGCCAACGCACAGCAAGTTCTTGAGACCAAGATCCCGAGCTACAGCCCCTCGGATCTGGTGATAATTTTCCACGATCCAACGGTGAACGCCAACTCCGAGCAGTTTGTCGTCCAGTCCCAGCAAGCCTTGAAGGATGTCCTGACGCTTCCGCACGTTGAAGGCGAGACAACCTTCCAACAGAATCCGCGACAAATCTCTGCCGACGGTCACACCGCCTACAACCTGGTTCACCTCGACATTCCGTCCGAGCAAGCCCAAAGGCTCGTGTCGAATGTTCGCCAAAGCATTCATCCAACGCAGCTAGAGGTTCGGGTTGCGGGAGGTCCGGCGTTTTACGCCGACATAGAGACCGTGACGGAACGTGATTTAAGACGGGCTGAGGTGATCGCAATCCCGTTCGCGTTACTCGCGTTGGTGCTCGTCTTCGGCAGCCTGGTGACTGCCGGCGTGCCAATCGTCGTAGGAGGAGTCAGCGTCGCATGTGTTCTGGGCGCGATATTCCTCACGGCCCATGTTGTCGATCTATCGATCTTCGTACTCAATCTGGCAACGTTGCTGGGGCTTGGTCTTGCCATCGACTATTCCTTGTTTATGACGAGCCGATTTCAGGAGGAATTGACGCACCAGAACGTCGCCGACGCAGTCGCATCCACTGTGGCAACTGCAGGTAAGGCTGTCTTCTTCTCCGGACTCACCGTCCTCATCGGGCTGAGCGGCTTGTCGATTTTCAACATCATGTTCCTACGCTCTGTCGGCGTGGCCGGAGCGCTAGTCGTCTTTTTCGCTGTCCTAGGTGCGCTGACATTACTACCGGCAGTCCTGGGAGTGATCGGCGTTCGAGTGGATCGGCTCTCCATTTATCGACGTAGAGACAATACCGGATCGTTTTGGCACTGGGTGGCAGAGCGCGTCATGGCTCATCCCTGGTTCGTCCTGATCCCGGTGGTCACCTTCCTGTTAATCCTTGGTTTGCCCTTCTCGAGAGTAAATCTCAGTTCACCGGATGCGACGATCTTGCCGCTTTCGACCGGATCACGCCAGGGTTTTGAGTTGTTACGCACGCAATTTGGTGATGGTTCAATCTCTCCGATCGTCGTCGCGGTGGAGTCAAACGGTCCCATAAATTCTCCGCAAAATATCGCGAATCTCTACAATATGACGCGCAAAATAGCACAAGATCAGCGCGTCTGGGAGATCGATAGTATCGTCACCCTCGACCCACGCATCGCGCTCCAGCAATACCAATTGATGTACTCCGATCCAACCACACTGACTGATCCATATATTGGCGCTGCATACCACCAACTGGCGGGATCGAACGCGACGGTCCTGTACGTCTATACCCAAGCGCTTCCTAGCAGCAATGAGGCTAAATCTCTGCTCGCCATGCTACGAAACATGAATCCAGGGCCGGGACTGACCATGCAGGTCGGAGGAGGAACGGGCGAAATCGTCGATGTCGTTCATTCGATGTACACCGATTTTCCGATCGCCATCGCTATGATCGTGCTGGCAACCTACGTAACGCTCTTCCTGCAGTTCAGATCGCTGATCCTGCCGATCAAGGCCGTCCTGATGAATGCGATGAGCATCGTCGCCAGCTACGGCGCCCTGGTTTGGATCTTTCAGGAAGGCCATTTGAGCGGACTTCTCAACTTTGAGCCACTTGGATTCGTCGAGGCGTCACTTCCGGTCGTGATGTTTAGTCTTCTTTTTGGACTGAGCATGGACTACGAGGTCTTTCTGCTGAGTCGCGTTCGCGAGGTATGGGATGAGACTGGTGACAACCGATTGGCCGTCTCAACCGGCCTGGCTCGAAGCGGTCGAATCATCACTGGCGCGGCACTCATCCTAGTGGTGGTTGCGTCGTCATTCGCGACAGCAGATGTCGTCTTGATCAAAGCGCTCGGCGTGGGAATCGCGATTGCCGTAACTATCGACGCGACGATCGTGCGTGCGTTGCTCGTTCCTGCCACCATGAGATTGTTGGGTCATCTGAATTGGTGGGCACCCGACTGGGCCAAACGGTTGACTCGGCGAACGTCGGCGCCACGGTGAGAATGTCGATGCACCAGACTTTTCGACAAGACAGTTCCAAGGCGATTGCATTCGCTCTGGTGATGCTCCTCGTTTCTGCCTGCGGAAGCCCCAACACCTCCCCAACTTCTGTATCATCCGGCACGACGGTCGCCCGCCCGGCGGCGGCCTTCCTCATGCCGAGGGCCACTCCCGGTCCAATCGCATTCCCTGCCGATGACGGACCACACGACGATCTTACCGAGTGGTGGTACTTCACCGGTCATCTGAAAACCGATTCCGGCAAAGATTACGGCTTTGAGTTCGTCATCTTTCAGGGAAATCGCGCCGGATTCCCACCCGCCTACGCATCGCATTTCGCCATTACCGACGTCACGAGCGGCGCGTTCCAGTATGCTCAGCGAACGCAGTCCGGAGGACAGCCGACGTCGAATAGGGTCATCGACCTGACGGTCGGTGACTGGTCGTTGAGCGGGGATGGCGGAAACGATAATATCTCTGCGAACATGCCGGGGTACAAACTGGAACTCAACGTCGTCTCGCAGAAACCACCGGCTCTCCACGACGGCGACGGGTACTTCGAATGGGCTCCCGCCACGGGGTCCTATTACTACTCTCGGACCTCGATGCTGGCGAGCGGAAAGTTGACGGTTGGCGGCGTCGATCAGCCGGTCGTCGGTCAGGCCTGGATGGATCATCAGTGGGGCAATTTCCTCCTCGTAGGCGGTGGCGGCTGGGACTGGTATTCGATACAGCTCGACACTGGTCAAGAGATCATGCTGTGGAATAGCCGTGACAGCCAGAACTCAGTCATCTTTGGAAGTGGCACTTGGGTCGGCGAAACAGGCGAAACAACTCAACTCGGGTTTCATGATTTCAACGTTCTCTCAACTCGTTCCTGGACGAGCCCCCATTCTGGGGCAACCTATCCGTCCACATGGACGGTCGACATCCCGTCAAGAGACATGAGCCTAACGATTGTTCCAGTAGTGCAAGATCAAGAGCTTGACACTCGCAAATCCACCGGAGTCATCTATTGGGAGGGTGACGTGCGAGTTACTGGTACCCAAAATGGTAAGCCAATCGCAGGAAAGGGCTATGTGGAACTGACAGGCTACGCCCCGGTTTCGACCGCTCCCTGAGCGATCTGGGTATTGGGATTGCGTTCAACCTGTTGACATGTCGTCGATCTCTGTGTAATATGACCGTCAACAATTAAATAGAGCCTACGCTCATCCAGAGAGGTGGAGGGAAACGGCCCTTAGAAGCCCGGCAACCAGTGCGAATGCACCAGGTGCCAATTCCGGCGGGTGAAAGTCCGCAAGATGAGCGAGGTGTTTGTCAATCCTCCACCTTTTTCGGGGGATTTTTTTGTTCCTCCGAAACCAAAGGCAATGACGAGGGGAGTACACGAGGCGCTACGGCCCCAGCGAGCCGCGACGGTGCAAGGCGGCGCACGGGCACTCGTGGAAGATGGCCTCCGAGCTGCGCGCTGAACCGCTCTGATGCGAAAGTAGGCGTCGTCGGGCTGACCACCGTTACCATGGTCCGAGTGCTCGCGCACTCACCGAGGTCTGGCTTGCAAGAGCCAGGCAAACCGGGGTGGTACCACGGGTGTTGCAACCCGTCCCCGCATGTGGGGACGGGTCTTCGTTTGTCCCGTTTCCGGCACGAGCATCCGACGCTGGAGGGGATCATGGCAGCAATCATGTCGGCACCATCGGTTCGGCAGACCGCTACTGTCGCATCACTGGACAATCCATTCGTGACTGAACAGGGCGACGTTCTGCCGCTCGTCGAGATCGGCTACGAGACGTGGGGCCGGCTCAACACGACCCGCGACAACGCTGTGCTGATCATCCACGCGTTGACCGGTGACAGTCACGCTGCATCGCACGGACCAGAAGACCAGCGTGGCTGGTGGGAACCGCTCATCGGGCCGGGCAAAGCGATTGACACCAACCGCTATTTCGTCATCTGCCCGAATAATCTGGGTAGTTGTTATGGCTCGACCGGTCCATGCACGATCGATCCCGAGACTGGTCGACGCTATCGTTTGCAGTTCCCGATGCTGACGGTACGCGACCTGGTTGCCGTTCAGGCGAGACTGACCGATCACCTCGGAATCTCAAAGCTCCATGGTGTCATCGGCGGCTCGCTCGGCGGAATGCAGGTTCTCGAATGGGCAGCCATGTACCCAGCAAAGGTTCGAAAGGCAATCCCGATCGCTGCTTCAGGACGGTTTGCGGCGCAGGGAATAGCCTTCAACGAGGTGCAACGCCGCGTCATCATGCTCGACCCGGCTTGGAACGAAGGCAATTACGAGGAGGACGCGATTCCCGCGTCGGGGCTAGCGATCGCGCGCATGGTCGGCGTCATCACGTACCAAAGTGATGAATTGATGGCCGCAAGATTTGGACGCAACCCCGACGCCCGGTACACCAGCTGGCCCGCTTTCCTGCGGCGGTACGATGTCGAGGGCTATCTTCACTACCAAGGTGACAAGCTCGTGCGCCGCTTCGATCCCAACTGCTATCTCTATCTCACGCGTGCGATGGACTCTCATGACCTGGGCCGCGATCGAGGTAGTTACAAAGACGGTCTGAGCTTGATTGAAGCACCGACGCTGATGATCGGTATTCGATCAGACATTCTCTTCCCGGCTTATCAGGTGCGCGAGGTAGCAGACGTGCTGCAACGCGTTGGACGAGACGGCCGTTACGTCGAGCTGGATTCACCGAACGGCCATGACGCTTTCCTGAACGACGTCGAGGTTATGGGCCAGCACATTTCCCAGTTTCTCGCTGAATGACTCCGATATGGGCGCCCGTCAGAGC
This sequence comes from uncultured Chloroflexia bacterium, assembly GCA_963785465.1. GTDB lineage: Bacteria > Chloroflexota > Chloroflexia > Thermomicrobiales > Thermomicrobiaceae > CALAGB01. The sequence continues at coordinate 162,024 of CAWAVM010000005.1, forward strand.
ATTTCGCGGAACCGGCTTTCGGCTCAACCACACGAATACGAGAGGAAGTAACTGACAGGAATCACTCCACGTTTCGATTGACGCTTGAACTGAATTAGCTAACGTCTCACGACAGGAATGGGAGAGGGAATCAGTGACTGAATCAAACGGACATCGACGAACGCCAGGGTTCAATACGCGCCAAATTCACGCTGGGCAGCGGCCCGATCCGACGACGACCGCGAGGGCGGTCCCCATCTACCAAACAAGCTCGTTCGTTTTCAACAACGCCGAGCACGCGGCAAATCTGTTCGGCTTGCAGGAATTCGGCAATATTTACACGCGAATCATGAACCCGACCCACGATGTCTTCGAGCAACGGCTGGCCTCTCTCGAGGGTGGCGTTGGAGGTCTGGCTACCGGGTCGGGCCAGGCGGCCGAATCGATCGCCATCTTTACCATTCTTGAAGCCGGAGACGAGATCGTTTCGGCATCGAGTCTCTACGGAGGTACGTACAACCTATTCGCGGTGACACTGCCACGTCACGGCATCAAGACGACGTTCATTGACCCGTCGAACCTCGATAACTTCCGTACCGCCATCACCGACCGAACAAGGGCTCTCTATGTGGAGACCATCGGCAATCCGAAGCTGGACGTCGTCCGTATCCGGGACGTTGCCGATATTGCCCACGAAGCGGGCGTACCACTTATCGTCGACAACACCTTCGCCACCCCATATCTGTGCCGGCCGATCGAGCACGGGGCCGACATCGTCGTCCATTCCGCGACTAAATGGATCGGTGGACACGGCACGTCGATCGGTGGGATCATCGTCGACGCTGGCAAGTTCGATTGGACGAACGGAAAATTCCCGTCGATGGTCGACTATGTGGATCGCTTCGGAAATCTCGCGTACATCTTGCGTGCGCGTGTCGAACCATATCGGGACCTCGGCCCTGCCCTCAGCCCATTCAATTCCTTCCTGTTCCTCCAGGGAGTTGAGACGCTGTCACTTCGCATGGACCGCCACTGTGCAAACACTCAGGCGGTGGCCGAGTGGCTGGAGAATGATCCGCGTGTCTCATGGGTCATCTACCCTGGCCTCGAGAGCCATCCCTATCATGAGAACGCAAGGGAGCAACTCGATCACGGCTTTGGAGGAGTGGTCAACTTTGGCATTAAGGGTGGACTCGAAGCCGGACGCGAACTAATCAACAACGTCGAGCTCTTTTCGCTCCTCGCGAACGTTGGCGACGCGAAGTCGTTGATCATCCATCCGGCTACCACGACGCACGAACAACTCACTGAGGAACAGCAGGCAGCGGCTGGAGCGTCCCCTGATCTGATCCGACTCTCCATCGGACTCGAGGACATCGAAGACATCATCGACGATCTCGATCAAGCGCTGAGCAAGGCGGCCAGGCGGACTGTTCACGCGACCGCATAATCGAAATGGAATCGACGGGCGGAGGCTGTTCCGCCCGTCGGCTATTCAAATTGGTCTATCAGGATTCGGCCGAATTTCGGCTTAGATAGATTTACCCTGTCATGCTGTTGGATAGACCGGGTTAGCCTTGGCACCGACGCGAACCGCTTCGACGATATCCGAGAGAATCGCGCTGGAGGTGGGCAGCGGACCAGCGCCCTGACCGCTCAACACGACCGGTCCAACCCGATCACCGACGATTTCTATAGCGTTGAAGTTGGCGTGCACGTGAGCTAGAAGTTGGTCGTCCGGGACGAATTCAGGCGCGACACTAAGCGCCAGTGAGCCATCCTCGGCCAGTTCCGCCCTGGCAATCAGTTTATATACTCCGCCTCGACTGCGTGCATTTTCTATGTCTTTCCTTGTCACCCCACTGATACCTGTGCGATCGATCTCATCCGGATGCACATGACGGCCAATCATAAGCGAGGCCAGGATCGCCAATTTGTAAGCGGCGTCGTAGCCCTCGACGTCGGCAGTCGGATCAGGTTCGGCGTAGCCGAGCTGCTGTGCTTCACCCAAGGCTTCGTCGTAATCGACACCCGCGATGGCCATCCGCGAAAGGATGTAGTTGGTCGTACCGTTGACGATCCCTCGAACGCGGGAGATTTGATTGGTGGCGAGAATATGCCGATACGAGACGAGAAGTGGGATCCCACCACCAACGCTGGCCTCGAACATTAGAGCACGATCTGCTTTCTGTGCTGTTGACAGGAGATCTCCGAAGTTCTTGGACAGTGCCTCTTTGTTCGCGGTGACCACATGAAGACCCGACTCGAGACAGCGCCGCATATAATCGGCGGCGGGCTGCTCATGTCCCAATACCTCCACAACAACGTCGACGCCGTCCTGGGTCAGGATCGTGGCGAGATCCGTAGCGATGATATCGGGCGCCAAGTCGGCGCGTGCCGCGCGGCCGCCTGCCCGTTCGAGCACGCCAAGCAGGACCAACTGCAGACCGGTCTTCTCGACGATCGAGTCGTGCTGGTCGTTCAGCGCTCTGGCTACGGCAGTTCCAATCGTTCCCAATCCAAGAATCGCTACCCCAACTCGACGCATCCCTACTCCGTTCCACGTTGTGAGCGCACAAGATCAGCCACAAACGGGTTGTGGTCCCTCAGAACCGTCACTGTTCGCTTGTATCCGCTGCCTTGACGTGAGTCCGGTTTGCTGTTATCTTGCCGTCAGCAACAGAAGCACACGTGGGCAGCAGGATACACTGCTCCGATTGTACGAGAAGGCAGCGATGATTCGCGCGATCGCGACAAATTCAATTGAGACTACTACTGCGTCCGCCGGCACACAGGCGGGTGCGATGACGTAGTACGTCGCGTCCCGATCGAGTGTCGTCCGGCAGAGGCTTTGGGCCTCTGCTTTTTTGTTTGTCATCGAGCGTCGAAGTACGCCTACCAGAAGGGATAAGAACATGGGAGAGAAGGTTGACGTCGCAATTCTCGGAGCGACCGGAAGCGTAGGACAGCGTTTCGTCCAATTGCTTGAGAATCACCCGTGGTTCCGAGTGAGGGAACTGATCGCCAGCGAACGGTCCGCCGGAAGACGATACGGAGAAGTCTGCGATTGGAGAGTTAGCGCCGCGCCGCCTGAGGCGTCGGCTGGTATCCGCGTTCAGCATCACGAAGAGCCGGTTCAAAGCAAACTCGTGTTTTCGGCTCTTCCCGGCGGTCTCGCTCGGGAGGTCGAAACGCAGCTCGCGTCCGAGGGGAAACGCGTATTCAGCAACGCTCGCGATAATCGCATGGAGGCGGATATCCCACTCATGATCCCGGAGGTAAACGCAAATCACGCTGAGGCTATTCGTGTACAGCAACAAAACCGTGGTTGGAGTGATGGATTTGTTGTCACCAATCCGAATTGCTCGACGATTCACCTGGTGCTCGCCCTCAAGCCAATCTGGGACGCGGTCGGTATTGAGCAGGTGATGGTGTCGACCATGCAGGCCGCATCGGGTGCAGGTTATCCTGGAGTCTCGTCGATGGACCTAATAGACAACGTCGTTCCGTACATCGGTGGCGAAGAAGAGAAGATGGAGATCGAGACCCGCAAGCTGCTGGGAGCCTGGTCTGGATCAGATTTCGAGTTCGCGGACCTCGCGATAAGCGCGCAGTGTAACCGCGTTTCGGTGCGGGACGGCCACACTGAGACGGTCAACCTGAAACTCGGTCATGCGGCCGATCCTGAAGAAATCATCGAGATCCTGGAGTCGTATCGGGGAGAGCCGCAGCGGCTGAACTTGCCGTCGGCACCTAAGCACCCGATCGTCGTCAGACGTCAACCGGATCGCCCGCAGCCGATTCTGGATCGTAATGTCGAGCAAGGGATGGCATCGGTCGTTGGTCGGGTACGTCGCTGCTCGATCTTTGACATCAAATTCGTGGTGCTTGGCCACAATACCATACGTGGAGCGGCCGGAGCATCGATTCTCAACGCAGAACTATTCCACGCCAACGGAATGGTCGGCTGAACGGACACGAGGAAGATCGTCAACCAGTGGTTCGTCGATCGGCAGGAACGGGAAACTAAAGTCGACGCCCAGGGCGAACAGCAATTCGTGCCAGGCGTATTTCGTTGGGCTCTGATTCAAAGGGGTCGATCTGGCGCCGAATCTCAGATCTGATACTCAACTGCTTGACGTCGCTGTCTCTCGCTCCATCACGCTCTGAGTGGTGCTACGTACCGTCAGGTTGAGCCCCTCGTTAAGGCTTCCAGAGCGAAAACCCTGCAGATCAAGGGTGACAAAACGGTATCCAGCTTCGCGCAGGCGCGCAACGATTTCAGAATGAAGTTCGATCACCCGTGGGAAATCGTCGGGATCGACTTCAAGCCGGGCGACTGAATCATGATGTCGGACACGGAACCCTGTGAAACCGAGCTGCCTAATCGCACGCTCCGCTGTTGCCACTTGTTTGAGCTTCTCGACCGTAATCGGTGTTCCATATGGAAATCGAGACGAAAGACAGGCAAACGCTGGCTTGTCCCACGTACGCAACCCAAGCTCGTTCGAGATCTCGCGGATCTCGTCCTTGGTGATGCCGACTTCCTGTAACGGGCTGCGCACCCCGATCTGTCGAGCAGCGCGTAGACCGGGACGATGATCCCCGACATCGTCAGCATTGGTCCCATCCACGATGTACTTAATCCCACGCTCATCTGCAAGCTCGCGCAGCTTGGTGTACAGCTCGTTCTTACAGAAGAAACAGCGTTGATGAGAGTTCATCGCGTAACGCGGATCGGTTAGTTCTTCGGTGCGCAACATGACATGCTCGACGTCAATCTCGGCCGACAGGGCACGAGCCTCCGCCATCTCTTCTTCAGGATACGTGTCAGATAATCCGGTCGCCGCAAGCACACGAGCGCCCAAAACGTCATGGGCAACACGAAGAACCAGCGTGCTGTCGACTCCGGCACTGTATGCCACCACGACTGAGCCAAAGCCCTCGATGACTCTCTGAAGGTCACTATATTTCTGTTGTGTTGAGGATTTCATTTGCTCCCTGGCCTTGGTTTACGCGAACTCTAGATCGAAACTTGGATCCGAGCCTATCGCAGTCTAGCAAAGAATGATCGCATGGGGCCATGTTGGTGATCGCCCGCTGGGACCCTGGTTTTTCACGTCCGTCACTGCCGGTCGCAACTGGAAGGTGCTGTCCGTTTCGTGCGGGCTGAGGTTATGGCTCTCAATCGACTCGAGTAGGTAAAATCTGCTCAGGTGGGAGGCAGCCAAAAGCTGCCTCGCCTGCGGCGTCAACGGCCCACTCCTGTTCGGGGAAACGTGCTCATCGACGAGTACAAATTTCTGGCCCAGTCTGTCTCTCTCGCATTTATTCCCGGAGCGATGATCTGCCTGAGGGTACTGGCAAACAGTTTGCGTGCTTGATCCACGATTGAAAACATGATTGAAGAGTCTCCCACGCCGGACGATGTGAGCGCTATGCCGAAGCCGAAAGAATTAGGCATCATCGGCTTTGTCCGCAGGCGCTTTGTGCTTGGTGTCGCTTTCGGGTTACTCGTGACCGCGGCATTCGTCTTCCTCAATGACGGTCAGAGAGTGCTGACGACGCTCGGCGGATTCGACTGGCGGCTCGTACCCGTTATCCTGCTCCTCTCGCTCAGCAATTACCTGCTGCGTTTCGTCAAATGGCAGCTTTACCTGCGCTGGGTCCAGGCCGCGCCGTTGGCACGTACTGCGAGTTTGGTGATCTTTCTTTCCGGCCTGTCGATGGCCATCACGCCAGGCAAGGTCGGCGAGTTCCTGAAGCCCTATCTCGTCCGCAGGACTAACGGGACGCCACTTGCGGCTACGGCTCCTATCGTGGTTTCCGAACGGATCACTGACGGCGTCGCAATGCTCGTTCTCGCGTCAGTTGGGCTCTTGCGGGTGAGGAACGGCTGGATACTTCTGGCCGCGCTCGGTGTTTGTTTTGCTGTCTTCACGGTCGTCCTGCACCGGCGTTCACTCGTTCGATCGGTACTTCACCGGCTCGAGCAGGTATCACGGATTGGAAGACATGTAGAGACACTGGAGACTCTCTACGACAGTACGTGGCAGATGTTTCGTCCAGTTCGGCTCCTAATCGCCGTGACGATTAGCGTCGTGTCGTGGGCGGGAGAATGTGTGGCGTTCTTCCTGGTACTCAACGGGCTCGGCTTTCCTGCCAGTGAACACATGCTCTTCGTCGCCACGTCGAGTCTTGCCATCGCAACGCTTATCGGGGCAATCTCGCTCCTCCCTGGAGGACTCGGTGCAGCCGAACTTAGCGTTACCGGACTGCTTATTCTGTTCATCGGAAGTACACAAATCGATCATGAGACAGCCGCGACGGCAACGCTGTTGATTCGGTTTGCGACGTTCTGGTTTGGCATTGTCATTGGGCTCGCCGCACTATTGCTGAGTGAATGGTACCTGGCACGAGTGGTCACTCTAACGTCACGAGAACTGAGCTAGCAGACGAGACCAGCGCGAGCCCGAAATTCAAACGAAGGGACCACAGTGGCCCCCTCGTTTGTTCTCATATCAGAGATCTCGAGTTACTCGTTGTTGCCGTTGCGGCCTGGCAACGTGCGACTGTCACGTGGACGTCGGAGAAGACTACCGGACTCGCCGCCTTCTGATGCAGCAGGCTCTCGAGTTTCGTTGGCCGGTGGACTCTCGCGCTGTTCACGAGATTCTACGGGCGGAGCCGTCCTGGCAGGAGCTTCGGACGGTTGACGGTTGTCTCCTCGCGGACGACCACCGCCGCCGTTTCCACCACGCCGGTCACCACCACGACCGCCACCGCCAGTTGGTCCTCCGCTGCCCGGTTCTGGCATGTCGCCTGTCAATAACGCTTTACGGGAAAGATTGATCTTACCGTCAGGCCGGATCGCGGTTACAACGACGTTCACTTCCTGTCCGACAGAAACCACATCTTCAACCGCATTTACCCGGTGTGGTTCAAGCTCCGAGATATGGACGAAGCCGTCCTTGCCCGGCAGGATCTCGACAAACGCACCCGACTGGATGATCGTCTTGACTCGACCAAAGAAGATGTCGCCAACTTCAGGAACTCGAGTAATTCGCTCGACCATATCGACTGCCCGTCGCGCGCTCTCTTCGTTGACCGCGCTGATGAAGACCGAACCGTCATCTTCGATATCCAGCTTGGCACCGGTCGCGTCCTGAATCCCGCGAATGACCTTTCCGCCAGGACCGATGACTTCGCCAATTTGTTTCTGCTGAATTTGGATGCGGTAGATGCGTGGAGCATATGCCGACATCTCGCCTCGAGGCGTCTGAATGCACTCGTGCATCTTGTCGAGAATATAGAGTCGTGCCGTCTTTGCTTGATCAAGCGCGAGACGCATGATCTCGGCAGTAATACCCTGGACTTTGATGTCCATCTGGATCGCGGTCACGCCGTCTTTGGTACCGGCGACTTTGAAATCCATATCGCCAAGCGCGTCTTCAAGACCCTGGATGTCAGTCAGGACCTGGAATCTCTCTGAGTTACTGTCCGTGATGAGACCCATTGCGATTCCGGCGACAGGCTTCGTGATCGGAACACCGGCGTCCATCAGTGCCAGGGTACTCCCGCAGACACTAGCCATCGAGGTTGAGCCATTCGAACTGACCACCTCGGACACGACTCGCATTGTGTACGGGAATACATCCTGGTCCGGGAGAACAGCCAGCAGGGCTCGCTCTGCCAGCGCGCCGTGCCCGATATCGCGTCGACTTGGGCCGCGCATGAATCGAACTTCCCCCACGCTGTAGGGCGGAAAGTTGTAGTGGTGGATGTAGCGCTTGGATTCTTCGATACCGAGGCCGTCCAGCATTTGATTCTCGGAAGTCGCACCCATCGTGGCGACGCTCATTACCTGCGTCTGACCTCGAGTGAAGATTGCCGACCCGTGCGTGCGGGGCAGATAGCCGACCTGCATCCAGATTTCACGGATCTCGTCGGTTTTGCGACCGTCAGGGCGCTCGCCTTTTTCCAGAATGCTGTTTCGAACCGCCGCCTTGACCGAGGCTTCGAAAATTCCTGACACTGCTTTTGCCGTTGGAATTTCCGCTGAATCGTCCGCGGACGTGAAGTGTTTCACCACTTCGTCTTTGAGCGCGGCCGTCTCACTTACGCGCTGATCTTTATCGGCATGGAAAACGGCTGAATGCAATCGATCACCGACGAACTCGGCGATTCGAGTCTTCAGTTCAACGTTCTCTTCGGGAGGGACAAACTCACGCTTGGGCTTGCCGACAAGCTCGCACAGCTCGAGCTGAATCTTTACGATCCGTCGAATCTGTTCGTGAGCGAGCTGGACCGCCGCGAGCATGCGATCCTCACTGATCTCGCGTGCTTCACCCTCAACCATCATCACGGCGTCAGCGGTGCCCGCAACGATCATATCGAGTTTGCTATCCACCAACTGGTGGCTGGTCGGATTGACGACCAATTCTCCATCAATATCGCCGATTCGAACGGCGCCGATTGGCCCATTCCACGGGATATCCGAGAGCATCAGCGCGGTCGAAGCGCCGGTGATCGAGAGGATGTCTGGAAGGTTCTCTTGATCGGCAGACATGACGGTGCTGACGATCTGGACTTCGTTTCGATAGCTCTTCGGGAAGAGCGGCCGAATGGGCCGGTCGGTTAGTCGCGCCGACAGAATGGCCGTCTCTGTCGGACGTCCCTCTCGTTTGATGAAGCCACCTGGGATCTTCCCCGCAGCGTACATTTTCTCTTCGAACTCAACCGTCAGCGGGAAAAAGTCGAGCCCTTCCCTGGGGGACTTCTCTCCCGTCGCGGTACAGAGAACCATGGTGTCGCCGAGGCGCAACGTAACCGCACCTCCGGCTTGCTGTGCAAGCCTTCCAGTTTCGATCGTCAGGACACGCCCACCGATTTCAACTGAACGCTCATGAATAATTGGGGGCATAGATGATCTCCCACATCTCGAGTTAACCCGCGTTCAACGGGTCAACCGACTACAAATTGTGATGCAGGAGGCGTTAGGGACTGGCGTTCGATGACGGCAGTTATGGCCATCACCGGGCTCCAATTCCTAACCCCTTTCCTGCGAACACGTGCAAACGAATAACGCCGAATACCGACTATCTTCCATGAAACAATCAGCAAAATAGTCGATAAACGTAAGGCCCAGGGACATCCCTGGGCCGACAAATGAGTCACGTCTGGGCTTCGGACGATTCAAACCACATCCGGAGAAGAGACCTCAGAGTCAAGTAGTAAGCGATGTGCCCACTCCTAGCGGCGAAGACCAAGCCGCTCGATGGTTGCACGGTAACGTGAAGCATCCTTTTCGCTCAAATACGCAAGGAGTCGACGCCGTCGACCGACCAACTTCAACAAGCCGCGGCGCGAGTGATTGTCGTGCGAGTGCTCTCGCAAATGCTCGACCAACCCGTTGATCCGCTCAGTCAGAAGCGCAATCTGGACCTCCGGCGAACCGGTGTCCTCTTCATGCGTTCTGAAACTGGTGATAATCTCGTCCTTCTGCGCCTTGTACAACGCCATACGCGTGGCGCCTCCCTCTCGGTTTTGTCCTAAAACCCCTACAATAACACCATATCAGTATACCAAGGTACAGTTCCTCAGACAATCACCGCGCACTCACGATTCGCACGGGATCGACTAACCAACGTGGTCGCGCACGATTAATGCCACCGACTTCTACGAATGCTGGCGTCGAACGGCAATCGTCACAACTTCACCTGGGGAACTTTCAGTCAAAAAGCGATCGTGTCTTGCAACACGACCGCTTTAGAACTTCACTTTGTCCCGCGGGCTGTTAGCGCCCGGTTGGAACGGTTCGCGCGTTGAGCCACGGCATCATACCGCGCAGTTGATCGCCCACTTCCTCGATCATGTGGCCCTGAGCCTCAGCGCGCATCTTTAGGAAGTTCTCGCGCCCCTCGTCATTCTCGGACATCCACTTATCCGCGAACTTGCCGCTCTGAATATCCTGCAGAATCTGATGCATCGACTCTCGCACGCGCTCATCGATCAGTCTCGGACCGCTCACGTAGTCGCCGTACTCTGCCGTGTCGCTAACCGAGTAGCGCATGAACTTGAGACCGCCCTGATACATCAGGTCAACGATGAGCTTGAGCTCGTTGAGAACCTCGAAATAAGCAAGCTCTGGCTGGTAGCCGGCATCGACGAGCGTCTCGAATCCGGCCAGTACGAGCGCGCTGACGCCACCACAGAGAACCGCTTGCTCGCCGAATAGATCGGTTTCTGTCTCTTCTTTGAAGGTCGTCTCGAGCACGCCTGCGCGAGTACATCCGAGTGCACGACCGTACGCTAGAGCCGTCTCCTTGGCCTTACCACTCGCATCTTGCTCGACGGCCAGAAGCGCCGGAACGCCAATCTGCTCCTTATACATGTCCCGAAGGATGTGACCGGGACTCTTCGGAGCAATCATCGATACGTCGACGTTGTCTGGGGGGACGACACGACCGAAATGGATGTTGAATCCGTGGGCAAACATCAGCGTCTTTCCCGCCGATAGTTCCGGAGCCACGCTCTCATCGTAGACGCTCTTCTGTGTGTGATCGGGCATGAGCATCATAATGATGTCTGACTGATGTGCCGCTTCCCGTACGGTCATGACCGGCAGGCCGTCGGCCTTAACAAGGTCCCAGCTCTTGCTGCCCTCGTATAAGCCAACTACCACGTCGACACCGCTATCATGCAGATTCAGTGCATGTGCGTGTCCCTGACTTCCATATCCAAGGATCGCAACACGCTTGCCCTCCAATAGGGAAAGATCCGCGTCCTTGTCGTAATAGACTTGCGCCACGAGCGTGTCTCCTCTCACCCGTCAGACTGATCACGTTTACCGTTTAGCGCTGCATCATCCTTCGCAAGCGCCCAAGAACGGACTTCAACCATTATCCAGAACGACTCGTCAGGCGATGGCCTCGTCTCTCACCACCGCGACAGTACCCCCGCCCCGGATCATCGCAACCGATCCAGTCCGCGCGATTTCCTTGATCCCATATGGGCGAACCAACGAGATCAGGCTCTCAATCTTCTCGCTTGGACCGGTCACTTCAATAACCAGAGAATCCGTGGCGGCATCAACGATTCGCGCCCGGTAAACTTCCGATACCAGTCGCATGATATCACCACGAGTGCGCTCGGACGCAGTCACCTTCACCAGCGCGAGCTCTCGATGAATTAGATTCTCGCCTGAGATGTCAGTGACTTTTATCACCTCCAGCAGCTTGTACAGCTGTTTTGTCAATTGCTCGATATCACCGTCATTGCCGCCGACGCCGAGCGTAATGCGCGACAGCCCCGGCATCTCGCTGTGACCTACCGCAATGCTATCGACGTTGAAACCGCGCTGGCGGAAAAGACTCATGATCCGGTTCATAACGCCAGGATGATCTTCAACCAGTACTGCTAATGTATGCGCTCCCACTATCACCACTCCAGATCTTCCTCGATCATCTCGCTGACCGATCCTCCCGAAGGAATCATCGGATAAACGTTCTCTTCCTGGTTGACCACGAACTCGACGATAGCTGGACCAGTGAAAGATTGCGCCCATCCGATGGCCTCATCGACATCACACGGGTGCAACACCCGGCGACTCGGGATGCCGTATGCCTGAGCGAGCAGCATGAAGTCAGGGCTACTGATCGGCGTCTCCGAGTAATTCCGGTTATGGAACAACTGCTGCCACTGGCGCACCATTCCAAGATAGCCATTGTTTACTATCGCGACCTTCACGTTGGCGTTCTCTTGCACCAACGTGGCGAACTCGAACACCGTCATCTGCACGCCGCCATCGCCGACGATCGACCACACGATTCTATCTGGACGACCCATCGCGGCACCGAGCGCCGACGGAACGCCGAATCCCATGGTGCCCAAGCCGCCGGAGGTGATCCATTGATTTGGAATGTCGCACTCGTAATATTGAGCGGCCCACATCTGATGCTGCCCGACATCCGTCGTCACAATGGCTTTACCGTCGGTACAAACGTGTATGCGCTCGATAACATGCTGCGGCAGCAACGCACCATTGACGTGAACCTCCCGAGACGGCGGGCGCTTCCGCCAGGTCGAGATCTGCTCTAGCCACTCATCATGATGTTGTGGCTCAAGAACGTCATTGAGCACTTTCAAAGTCTCGCGCGCGTCCCCCACGACCGGAACATCAGTAGGGACATTCTTGCCAATTTCGGCCGGGTCAACGTCGACATGGATGACCTTCGCATTTGGCGCGAACTCGCTTAGGCGTCCAGTCACGCGGTCATCGAAACGCATGCCGATTGCCATCAGGACATCGGACTCGTTGATCGCATGATTTCCATGTGTAAATCCATGCATGCCGACCATCCCGAGACAGAGAGGGTGAGACCGGGGAAATCCGCCGATGCCAAGTAATGTCAGACCGACTGGAACCTGCGCCCGCTCGGCAAATCGCACCAATTCCTCGGTAGCTCCAGAGATCAGGATGCCGTGCCCAGCCAAGATCATTGGCCGTTCCGCGGAACGCAGCAACTCGGCCGCGCGCCGAACCTGGCGCCGATGCGGTACGACCGTCGGACGATAGCCTGGGAGGTTCAATGGCTCGATTGGCTTCAGTTCACCGCGCGCGAGCAGCACGTCTTTGGGAAGGTCGACCAGAACAGGTCCCGGTCGGCCGGTGGAGGCAAGGTGGAAGGCTTTCTGGATTGTCGGGCCGATCTCCTCGACCGAGCGTACGACGAAATTGTGCTTCGTGATGGGAAGAGTAATGCCCGTAATATCGATTTCCTGAAAAGCGTCACTCCCAATAACCGATTGCGGAACCTGGCCGGTCAGCGCGACAATGGGCACGGAGTCAAGCATTGCGGTCGCGATCCCGGTGACCAAGTTCGTTGCGCCCGGACCCGACGTTGCCAGACAGACTCCCACCTTCCCCGTGGCTCGGGCGTAGCCGTCAGCCGCGTGCGCTGCGCCTTGTTCGTGTCGAACAAGAACATGATGCAAATCGAATTCCGGCAGCACATCGTACAGCGGTATGACTACCCCGCCAGGGTATCCGAACAAGACCTCGACGCCCTCTCGCTGGAGCGCCTGGCACAGCACCCGAGCACCGGTCACGGGGCGTGCCACCTCGGTACTAGGTTTGCTGGTCTTCCGCTTGGCTTCCACCGTCATGACACTTCCCTTTCGCCTTCCAACCAACGACTTCCGGACATCCATCGCCATACATTTGCCAAAATGAATCGAGCCCCCTCTTCGGGGGCTCGCGAGCGATTTCTTTCTTCTTGGTCCTGCCTTATCGCCTCGCTTCGCCCCATATGTCAATCAGGCCTACAATAAGGCCTACAATAATTATGAGGCTAAGAAGGTTGGACGCGGCGCGCAATGGAAGCAATGAGAGCGAAAGCTCTGCATCGGTTTTCGACTTCAATGAATTGGTCGCTTCTGTCACCACGTTGCGCACGTCCCTTAGACAGATCGCACAGTCTCAGCTTGATTCACGGATCATACTTGGCCATAGTGAGAGTGTCAACCCCGCAGATCGGCCTCTACGGAAGCGCGACGGATTCAGATTGGAATCCGGGACAATTTGGCCAGTGATCACCGATGATCGTCGCGACTCTCCGGCGCTGTAACGATGAGAGATGCCTAACCTGACGCCGTTTGCGGTGATACGACGGCCTTAACTGAAGACGATGAGTCGATTCCACATACGTTGAGCAGAACGTTCACGAACAAGTCGAGGAACGAGGACGCCGCGCGAGCGTCCAGCAGCGCATGCCGATAGCGAATCGACAGATGGAGACGGCCTGCCACGGTGGCGGCTCCCAAACTCAAACCCATCGGCATTCCCACTGGTGGAGCAAACCACAATTTCTCCATTTCTCCGGCACATGCCCCAAAGTTTAAGGGATCGTCAATCCGCCCGATATTGGTCACGATTGTCGAGCACGAAACGACGAACCCGAGAATTGGCATGAGTGTTAGGAGAAAATGCTGCGTCAACGCGGGCATATTCGTCATCAACTGCACGACGTCAGATCTGATGAAGGCCGACTGTTCCGAGACGGACGACAACAGACGAGGAAGATTACGCCTCTCTTCCGACGACGAAAAGACCCGTCCGACGGGAGCGAGATTCGCCAGGATCTCGGACCTGAGTGCGTCAGGGCGAGCGTTCACTGGAACCGCTACCGAAATCAAATTTGCAGATTCGTTGTGCTCGTAATTCCACTCTTCGATCGCGAGTTGCATCGTCGCGACAAGAAGGTCGTTCAACGTGCTGTTCGGCCATCGACGGTGCCGGGCAAGTTCCGTGGTCAAATCGACGGTGAGCAGACGGTCCACGAATCCGTATCCGGGAGCATCACTCGCGCCGTCGGCCGCCGGACAAGACGGGGTGACGAAATGTGGTTCGTCGCATCCGGCGGGCGATTCGATGATTTCGTCCACGAGGACGGTTACCGAACGACTTGGGATCGCGTGCTTGGATGGGGTCAATCTGCGGCAGGGGATCCGGATCCCCCACATACGCCCGCGCAATTGACCGGAGAAGTCGCAATCCACCTACTCCGTCAAAGGCGGCATGGTTCGCTCCGAGCATGACTGAATCGCCGGATGGGTGGTGGACGAGTCGTACTCGAACGAGAGGTGGCTGAGTCAGGGAGATAGGATCGCTGAAAAACTCATTCCGCGTGGTGTCTCGATCGGCATCGTTTTCGCAGCTCACGACATCAAGGACGTCACCAGCATCGATGGACTGCTCTCGTTCGACAATCCAACGTGAACGCCCAAGAAAGCGACGCCTCGAATACAGGCGGAGCCGAGTCGCGGGATGTCGCTGGAAGGCCTCAGCCACGGCGGTATGCAGGCGACCATCATCAATTTGCCCGCTAAACCCGGCTTCGATCTGAATCGTGCATGGTTCTTCGTCAGGCGAGAGGAGATAAACTTCGTCGGCAAGAGTCATCGAAAATGGGTGCATGATCATGCCATTTCAGGATGAAGTTGAAACGACTCGCGACATTTGCACCGAGTCGACGGCAGTGGTTCATCAGATGTGTTTCCACAAGTATACGAGAGTTGCTCCAAACTCAATTCAAAACGAAGCGGAACCCGACGTTCGGGTCCCGCTCGATTCAGCTAATCCCTAGAGAGTTTCGCTAATAACCGACCGCGTTCATAAATGCCTGTGCGATCTTTCCATAGCCATTACCAGGCTCATCCCAACGACCACCAGTTGCGTGAATGTCGTTCGCCGCACACATCCAAGTGTCCGTGCAAATGTTTGGATTTGGAGTAGTGAAGCCAGGCTTGATCGCCAGGAACGCGTTCGCTGTTTTCAAGCCGAAATTCCCCGCATCGTACTGGAGGTGCATATTCAGCGTTCGAGCAAATGGGAGACTGTTGGGGCATGCGTTCTCATACGGATCGTAGTAGAGCATCAGTACCAAGTCGCCCGTCGGTCGACCGGCAAATTTCAGAGCGTTGGTCAGTTGGGGCAAGATGATGAAGTTCAGGTTGAAGTCCAGTGTCGCGAGATGGGCGTTGAATGCGTTCGTGTCTAAGGAGCACGTCGAGACATCAATATCGCCCAACAGGTCGTTTGCTCCAATATCGAGCGAAATGGGACTGACTTGTCCAGGATGTGACTTGATGAAGTTCACAGCAGCCCAAAGTTGTGAACCTACGTGTGGAGTTCGCTGCAGATACCAGTGAGAGCATCCGCCCCAAATGAAGGTCGTGCTGGTTTCTCCTGGACAGCTGTAGTTGACCATCGATTGGACGCCGTGAGACTGGAGATCGGTAAACCACTGATCCGAATATCCGTGATTCCAGTCGAAGTTCGGCTGGTAACCAAACCCAAGCGAATCCCCAAGAGCGAGATAATATGCCCGCGGGCCTACTACCCCGGATGCAGCATCACCTTGAAATGGCATAGCGAGCATTACGAACAATAGCCCAAACACCGCCAGCATTCGAATCGGATACGTTGAGCGTCGTCGTCGACGCGACAAAGGTCGGTGCCGCGGAGTCGGAGAATTAGTCCTACTGAAATGAGGCACCATACGACTTGCCATTCCCTTCGTGAAATGCCAACGTGCCCAACGCAATGAGTTTCGGTTCCGATTGCCCGAGCGTCATTGATGGGACTACTGTCTGTTCATCCCGCATGCTAGTGGAGCGGCGTTATCCTGTCAATGCCAAACAGCTACCGAAATGATCAATCCCGGTCTTGGGGGAGTGGCCCACAGGAGTTCTGCAAGGCTACCGTAGGAGTTCAGTGAAGTATCCGTGAAACTGGAGATAATTCTCGACCGGAGGCGGCAGTCGCCTCCGGTCGATTTAGTCCCTCGCTCTGATTCCGGAAGCGGATCAATAACCGAGAGTCTGCTCCAGAACTCCAGCGATCACCCCATAGCCGTTCCCTGGCTCGCCCGGCTGACCTCCAGTTGCATGGCCATCATTGGCTGCGCAAACCCACGTGTAGGCGCAAATGTTCTCGGTCGCGTTAGGCCCCGTATTGAATGCAGAGTATGCATCTGCGATCGGAATGCTGAACAACGACGCGTCGGCCGCAAGATGGCGATTGAACTCCTCGACGTACGGACCGTCGTCGGGACACTGTGTTACAACCGGGTTATAGGCATTGACCATGACAATGTCCCCGGTTCGATGCCCGGTTCCGTCGGTCATCGCGTTCACGATTTGAGGGAGGATGATGTATTTGAGGTTGAAATCTACCGTTGCTAATCCCATGTTCCACTTTGTGGTGTTGACCTCACACCCTCCGGACAAAGTCGTAAGCAGCATGTCGACCGGACCAATACTGATTGAAACCGGACTAACCTGCCCTGGATGTGCTCTGATGAACTTCACCGCGGCGGACAATTGTGAACCTGTGTGAAACGTCCGCTGCAGGAACCACCAGTAACAGCCTCCCCAAATGAACGAGGTCGTCGTTTCCTCGGGGCAAGCGTAATTCACCATCGTTTGAACACCGTGTGCCTGAAGATCGGGAAACCACTGGTCCGAGTACCCGTGGTTCCAATCAAAATTCGGCTGATACCCGAACGCCGACGAATCACCAAGCGCGAGGTAGTAGGTTTTGGGCCCAACGACGGTACTGGCGGCTTCACTGGGTGTTGGTATGAAGACAGCCAGAAGCATGAGAACGATCAATATGTGAAACCACTGTACAGTTCCGCGTCTTTCAGACCTGATCGGACCGCGCGCGCCAAGTGGAGAAGACAGCTGTGGCATGGTAACCATCCTTTACCCGACGTGGGCGAAGCAAGCCGCGCCAACGCCTTGCTACAAAGTAGGACGAACCACCATAAGAAGTTGAGTGCCACTTCCATTGTAGTAAGCAATCGATGATTATCAACCAAACTGGACGTTACAATTGCGTGTGAGATTGCCGCACGAGTGTGGAAAGCACCGCATGACTCACTCATCACGGCTTGTCACGCAAATCGTTCTATCCAGGCCTCGAAGTGGATTCTGATTGCGTATGCGGTAGTGAGCGGTCGGTCGTCCCCTGAAGTAGCGCCAGCCGTTCCGTTGCCAAAACGCAACCGCTACTGCGATGAGCGGCGGCCATTGGCAACGAAGCATCAATGGCCGCCGCTCGAGTTTCCATACGGATGTACTGAGTTGAGATTCGATGACCCGCAGACAGATCCCTAGATCAGGCGTCTTGCTTGGCGGCGCTCCGCTTCACGATAGTTCATGACATCGTCACTGGCTTTATCAGCAACTTCCCCGATAATTTGTACAACCTGATCAAGAGCATGATTGAGATAGTCGACCGGGCTACCATCCTCGTTTCCACTTTCCAGGTTGAGTGGATCCTTTGCTAACGCGAATGATGTCGACTCGGAAGACTCCGTCTTTACCAAGAGATGACCAAACGCCGCCCCGTCGTGCTTTTGCTCTAAATTCCAAAGCCAGCCGTCTCCGGCATGAGCCGCTCCATCGAGGGTCTGTAATGCGCTGCTTTCTGCGCTAACCGCGTAGAACTGCTCACGAATATTCTTGCGATTAACATGCTGCGATGGAAGCGGGTCGGGAAGCATCGAATTGAAACCATCAAGCGTTGCAGTTATCGCCAGAAGTAACTGATCAATCGCCGCGTTGACACATGATTCCGCATGAGAGGATGGTGCACTGCTTGAACCGAGCAAACCTTTTAGCGTCTCAATCTGAAACTGCGCGCCAGCTAATCGATCGTCCACCGCATCCCGATTCGGGACGTGTTGAGATAACGTCAGGCTTGACATCGCCGACCTCCCGTCGCTACGCCGCTACGGATTCCCATTACGACATTATGACTCGCAGGCTGATCATAACATAGCGTCAATGCCGACGGCACAATGCCCTCTCAACCGAAACGTGCCAACCAAACACGCGTTTCCCACCTGATAGTTCGGGCGGAAACGGATGTCATTGCCTTGAATGACTTCCGCCCTTACGGGTTGTCGCGGCTTTCGCGTCCAATGCGTCGGGGTCTCCTTCTGACCGATCGCGAGTTTCGGGCAAGAGCCAACTGAGCGCGAATCCGACCGCGACAAATCCAGTGGCGACGAATGAGACGTTCCGTGCCGCCCGCGAGAAAGCCGATTCGACGGCAGCTACGATGGCGGAACTGTTCGGCTGCTGTCGAATCTGCGAGAGGCTTTGGCCCGCCGAAGATTTCACGCTCTGGGAGATTCCATATACCTGTTGAGGCGGTAGTCCCAACGTGTTCAAGCGATCCTGCGTACCAGATGCCAGTCCAGTCGCGAGCAATGATCCAAGCAGCGCGATACCCAGCGCCGAACCGATCTGACGAAACGTACTCTGCATTCCGCTCGCTTGACCAGATTCCGCACGTGGGACCTCCATCAATATGACACTGGTGAGCTGGGCGGTCGCGAGTCCCACTCCAATTCCGTAGACAAAGAGGGATGGAGCCAGCATCAATCCGTGGTGGGTTGGCGACAGTAAGAGACCGAGCGAGAGTATCCCTACGGCTTCCAATCCCATTCCGCTGGTCACCACACGTCTAGGACCAATGATGCCCGCCAGTGTCGCGGCCACGGGCCCTCCGATAAAGGCACCGGCAGCCAGGGCCATGAGCAGCAATCCCGTCTTCGACGCCGAGTACCCCAAAACAGATTGCACGAACAACGGCAGAATGAAGATCATTCCAAACTCGCCGAGGCTTACGACGGTCGCGGTGATGTTTCCGTAGCGGAAGCTGCGCAGTCTGAACAGCCGCAGATCCGCCAACACGATGGCATCACGACGAATTCGGCCCATTTCGACCAACGTGAAGCAGGCCAGGCTGAGAATCCCGGCCACAAACGTGATCGGAACAACTGAGATCGACGACAAGGGCCAATGCCAGGAGCCAATTCCGAACGGCTGATCAGGTCGCCACCACCCGTAGCGCTGACCCTCGATCAAACCGAAGACGAGGCTCGTCAAACCAAACGTCACCAGCAGAAAACCCGGAATATCCCAGCCAGTGCGCGTATGTTCCTCCCGCGTTTCACGCACGTAGAGAACGGACCCAACGAACGCGGCGATACCGATGGGCACGTTGATGTAGAACGCCCATCTCCAGGAGTAGTTCGTGGTCAACCAGCCACCAAGCAGCGGTCCGAACGCCGCCATTCCGCCTATTACCGAGCCCCATATACCAAACGCAATGGCACGCTCTCGACCTTGAAACGTTGCGTTGACGGTTGACAACGTGGAAGGAAGAATCATCGATGCGCCGACGCCCTGTACCAGTCGAGCGAGTATAAGTATGTCGCCGTTTGGCGCCAGTCCGGCGAATACACTTCCGGCCACGAACACGCATAGGCCGATCAGATAGAGTAATCGGCGTCCGTAACGGTCTCCCAATCGCCCAACGGTGATCAGCAGAGCCGCGAACACGAGCGAGTAGATTGAGTTAATCCACTCGGCCCGTGCGAGATTTATGTGGAGCTGATCAATGATCGACGGAATCGCGACGTTGACGATCGTCGCGTCGACGATGATCATCGCGACGCCCAGACTGAGCAATGCGAGACCTAACCATCGCCGCCGGTCGGGTCTGTCGATACGATCGCCATTTCTCACATCAAGGGAACCACCTGGGTTCTCATTTCGATCGTTTCGGTCGTCGCTCATCGCGTGTCCTTCGCTGTGCCGAATCAACTGGCGCGAACAATCCGCAATCTCTGCCAAACTGTCAGCATGTGCAGGCAGCACATGGAGCTTCCGCAAATCCTAAACCCCTGGCCCAGCCGAATCATCTCTAACGACTGATACATGCGCAATTGGCGATCAGAAAAGCTGCGTCAGCGCCCACCGAACGGCAGGAATAGCATGATTTCTGCACAAGGATCGTTGCTTGAAGGGTGGGCTGAAACTATGCTATGCTACACGGTGCTGAAGGAGGTCAAAGACCGACCAGGCAAGTAAGGTAAGCGCCCGTAGCTCAGCGGATAGAGCGTTTGGTTGCGGACCAAAAGGTCGGGGGTTCAAGTCCCTCCGGGCGTACCGGTTCAGGTGCAGGGCCAGTGCATAAAGCCCTGCACTATTACGTTTGAAGCGAAGAGATATTCGCCCAAACGTAGCGAAAAACTGAATACGTGGAGAGGTGTCCGAGTGGTTGAAGGTGCCGCTCTCGAAAAGCGGTGAGGTTCATAGCCTCCGTGGGTTCGAATCCCACCCTCTCCGCCCCCTTGGAAGGGTCGCATAGTTTGGCCGAGTGCGCGCGACTGGAAATCGCGTAGGCGTGATGAGCGCCTCGAGGGTTCGAATCCCTCCCCTTCCGCCCAATCCCCATCGAATCACTGATTTCCACAAACGTGCGTGTCTGCGGCGACCCTCCCGTTTGCAACAATTCGTTCTTCCCTTGAGCGACTGTGAAGGTTAAATACGTGGGCGCATGCTCGTGAGACTGAGCAATGAATCGCTCCGCGGCCTCAGGCGATGCGTCATACACTTCTTGATAGAGACACATCAATTTGGTCGCTACGGAATCGGAAAAATCTGCTATCCGCTGAGCACGAATGCTTTCAGCCGGGCCGTCCTCGACGCCAGGAGCTTCTCAATATGATCTTAAGAACGGAGATTCGTCGGATGTCAAAGCAGCGGTAGATCTTCTGGATTCGGGAACCGCCGTCTCATCAACGCATGCATCGTCCAAATGCCGAAGACGACGAACAACAGATCATTCGGAGTCGGTTGGGTATTCCCGGTTATAGCCCAGCGGATAAGTTCCACTACAACCGGCGGCAAGAGGTAGACCGAGGCAAATGCACCGAGATTCGCATATCCGTGAAGGACCTGTCTCATCCGATTCTCTTTCACTTACGGCATCGACACAAGAACTTGAAACGTGGTGCGGTACAACCTGAATCGAATTCGATCGCCCCCGCTTGAACTGGCTATACGAACCGCTGCTATGGAGCTTGCGTCTGTCGGACGATGGCCGGTACCGAAACACGAGTTCCAGCCAATGGGCCACTGCTTCCACTCGAGATTCCGGCGCTGGCCCAGAATAACCCCGCAGCGAAGAGGAAGACTACCAGTAATGCCGCCGCGAGGATGATGCCAGTCATCCAAGAACGACGCGATCTGCGAGAGAGCCTTGATTGACGCTGAGTATTCACGAGTGACATGCCTCCATAGCGCGGATTGAGACAACCAGCCGATAGTCACCTGCACTCAACTGGACGACGAGACGCTACAGAATATCCGCAATAATTACATCTCAGTAATTTAAACATGATAATAGTACGAAATTGAATATTTGTGAAGTGCCACGACGACCATGAGATCCAGAACAGCATAAAGGGAGCCTCTTCATTGAGACTCCCTAATGCGTCGCGTACGTTGTTCGGCCAGTGCGGTCTAGTAGGCTCTCGCCATGATCACCTCGGTGTCGGCGCGACCGCCGCAAACGACACATTCACCCGAACCCTCCGGCTGATCGAAGGGGATGCAGCGAATCGTCGCTTTGGTGTCCGCTTTCACTTTGGCTTCGCATTCCTCGCTACCGCACCACCAGACTCGTGAGAACCCAGCGTTTGTGGCTGCTCGCTCTTGGAGCACTGAGTAATTATCGACGGTCACCGTGTTCTCTTCGAGCATGCGCTTGGCGGTGTGATAGAGATTCTCCTGGATTTCGGTCAGCAGCAGCGGAATCTTCTCCGCGAGCTGATCGAACGGCACCATCTGCTTTTCATGTGTGTCGCGGCGCACGACCACGGCGTGACCGGCAGCGACGTCTCGCGGGCCAATCTCCAGTCGCAGCGGAACGCCCTTCATTTCCCACTCGTTGTATTTCCAGCCCGGCGTTTTGTCGTCACGTCGATCAACGAAGACCCGCGCGACATCGCGCAGCGAATCGCGAACCGTATCTACCGCATCCTCAACTGCGCTGCGCTCGGCATCCTTACGCCAGATCGGGACGATTACCGTCTGAATCGGAGCCACTCGCGGCGGAAGTTTGAGGCCGCGCTCGTCGCCATGAACCATGATGATCGCGCCGAGCGTGCGGAAACTAAGACCCCAGCTCGTACTGAAGGCGAATTGGCGCTGGCCGTTCGCGTTCAAAAATTCCATGCCGAAGACTTTGCCGAAATGGTCGCCCAGATTGTGTGACGTCCCGGATTGCAGCGCCCACTTCTTGCCACCCATCATTGCCTCGATGGTATAGGTTCGAAGCGCTCCGGCGAACTTCTCCGATTCCGATTTTTGTCCCGGAATCACCGGAAGCGCGAGCTCCGTCTCGCAAAAGTCGCGATAGACCTCGAGCATGAGCCGTGTCCGCTCTTCGGCCTCTTCTGGAGTTGCGTGGGCCGTATGACCCTCTTGCCAGAGAAACTCCGATGTCCGCAGGAAGGCTCTCGGCCGGTCCTCCCAGCGCACCACACTGCACCACTGATTGATGAGGATCGGCAGATCTCGATAAGACTGCATCCAGCGAGCGTACATCGGGCAGATAATCGCTTCTGATGTCGGGCGGACCACCAGCGGCTCCTCGAGCTGCTTGCTTCCCGCTGCCGTCACCCAGGCGACCTCCGGCGCAAATCCCTCGATATGCTCGGCCTCACGCTCAAGCATGCTGCGCGGGATGAACATCGGAAAGTAGGCGTTCTGAACCCCGGTCGCCTTGATACGACGATCGAGCTGAGCCTGCATGTTCTCCCAGAGCGCGAATCCATAGGGCATGACGACGCGCATGCCACGTACCGGCGCTTCGTCAGCTAGCTCGGCCTTTCGCACCACGTCGACGTACCATTGATCAAAATCGTCTTCTACATCGCTGAGTTCTTCGACGAACTTGCGTTCGGCGTTCACACTTACCTCCTGAGCCTTGGGAATCAAAATCACGCGCACGGCTAGGCCATGTCAGCGCCGGGAATCACACTGGATTACTCCGGGCGCTGACCAGAAGGTGCGGGAAGCCCGCCACGTCCATATCCATCGAGCCATGATCTCATCAGGCGCTCCCCGGCGTGATTTGCCGAGTATCTATCCGTATCGAACTGTTCGCCTCGCGACCCGGGAATCACCATGTAGAATGCTTGAAGCGACGCGAAGAACGTACCTGCCCTCAGGCGGCAGATGGCTCCCGATTATATCAGTCGTCAGGCTGATGCAATCTACAAACTGTGTCGCGGTCTGGCAATCACTGCCGCCGGAGCCATCAATTTGATGAAGGGACTAAGATGTCTCGCAAAAGATCAAAACGAATTGCGCTCCTCACCGGAGGTGGCGATGCGCCAGGTCTGAACGCGGTCATCCGCGCCGTAACCAAGACTGCCATTGGCACTTACGGATGGTCGGTCATCGGTTTCGAGGACGGCTTCGAAGGCTGCATTTCCGGAAAGTATCGCGAACTCCACTACAACGACGTGCGCGGAATCCTTCCGCTCGGAGGCACCATTCTGGGCACCTCCAATCGCTGTAATCCGTTTCGATTTGCGGACCGGTCCTCGGGCGAAACCGAGCCGCGCGATCACAGCCCAGAGGTGTTGCGGCAACTCACCGCGTTGGAAATCGAGGGGCTGATTGTGATCGGCGGCGACGGGACTCTATCGGTCGCGGGCAGGCTTGATCAACTCGGCGTACCCGTCGTTGGCGTGCCGAAGACGATCGACAACGACGTGCCGGGCACCCAGGTCACGTTTGGATTTGACAGCGCGGTTGTCACGGCAACCGAAGCGCTCGATAAGCTCCACACCACGGCCGAAAGTCATCACCGAGTCATGATCGTCGAGGTTATGGGCCGCACGTCGGGTTGGATCGCGCTCTATTCGGGGCTTGCAGGTGGCGCCGACGTCATCCTGCTCCCGGAGATCCCATTCGACCTCGATGCGGTCCTGCAGCACATCGCCACGCGGATTCAGCTCGGTCGATCGTTCACGATCATTGTGGCGGCTGAAGGGGCAATCCCAATTGGCGGCGAGGCCGTCTACGAAGTCATCGGCAGCCTGGATTACGAACGACGTTACGGCGGGATCGGACAGCGACTTGTGACGGACCTCAGCCAGCAGCTAGATCAAGAGGTGCGAAGCGTTGTTCTCGGACATCTTCAGCGCGGAGGCGGACCGACGCCGAGAGACCGACTTCTCGGCACCATTTTCGGTGCGTCAGCCGTGCGATTCATCGCCGAAGGCTTGACCGGTCAAATGGTTGGCGTGAATGGTGAGTCCGGCGGTCCAGGTTTACCCACCATCGTTCCGGTGCCGCTCTCAGTTGTCGGAGGGGGCGCGCGGCGCGTGCCACTCGATCATCCGGGAATCATCTCCGCACGGGATATTGGGATCTCATTGGGGGAGACGTTGACGGCTCACGGGCAGGCAGTTCAATGAGCCGAATCCTGCCGGCCGGTAAACTTCCACCTGATCTGCTTCAAACGTTGCTGTCCGCGATCCCTGACGATCCGTCTATTGTGATCGGAGCCGGGATCGGTCGCGACGCCGCCGCGGTTCGTCATGGCGACCGCATCCTCGTACTCAAAACGGATCCGATAACCTTCGCCACCGACGAAATAGGTTGGTACGCACCAAACGTAAACGCCAACGACATCGCCTGCATGGGGGCGGTTCCACGTTGGATGCTAGTGACCGCGTTGCTTCCGGAAGGATCGACGACGCCCGATTTGATCAGTGCGATCTTCAGCTCACTTCAGGAAGCCTGCGACGCACTTGACATCCTTCTCGTCGGGGGACATACCGAGATAACGACCGGTCTCGATCGGACGATACTCGTTGGCATGATGGTGGGCGAAGCCGGCGAAGAAGACCTGGTCGATCCGCGCCGTGCCAATCCGGGCGACGTCGTTCTACTGGCACGTGGTATTGCCATCGAGGGCACCTCGCTTATTGCTCGCGAGATGCCTGAACGCATTGGCAAGACGCTCGGCCACGACCTGGTAGATCGTGCCCGGAATTTCCTGCACGAGCCAGGAATTAGTGTCGTACGGGCTGCCACCTTGCTGCGGCAATCTCTTGGAAATGATCTCCACGCGCTGCACGACCCTACTGAAGGTGGCCTGGCGACTGGACTGCGAGAGATCGCGACCGCGGCTGGAGCCGGCATTATCGTGAATCGTGAGTCGATCACGATCTACCCGGAAACCCAGGCAATTTGTGACCTCCTGGACCTGGACCCGCTTGGGCTGATCGCGTCTGGGGCGCTGCTAGCCGCCATTGAACCGGCCAGCGTTGAACTCGCACTATCGGTCCTCGAGAATGAAGGAATCTCGGCGGTTCCAATCGGCACGCTGCTCGAAGACCCCGCCCAAGCACGAATGACCGTAGACGGAAACGAAGTCGATCTCCCGTCATTTGAGGTGGATGAGATCGCGCGACTCTTTGGGTCGACGCCGGGCTGATTTGGGGACGGAGCCGTGCGATTCAACACGGCTCCTCAGAACCTTGGCGGCCTAGCTCTTTGGCATGTCCTTGAGTGCGGTATACGCCGGTCGAGGTGACCAATCGGAGTTGACAACCGACCACGGATACTTCTCATCGCTCGGTGGCGATACGACCGAATAGTTCAGATTCCAGACAAACATCGCAGTAGTCCATGGCCACTTCGAACGGGCCAATTTGAACGCTCCGACAAGATAGTCGGCCTGGTTTTGTGGCGTGACGTCTGCGCCATACTCGTATCCTTTGGCTTCATTCTTCGTCGTCCAGCCGAACTCGGTTATCCAGACCGGTCGCGTGTCCCGATTTTCAATCTGAACCTGGTGCAATTGCTCGGCACGACGGAAGTAGAAGCTCGGGTCATTCGACCAATCGCCAGGACCCGGATCACTCGGATACATCGTGTCCGGCGGGTTGTTGGTGGCGCTCACGTGCATCCCAAGAACATCGAAGAACTTGGTGTAATACCCCTGTTTGTATTGGTAGAAGAGCCGCAGGTAGTTCTGATCGTTGATAGCGATTTTCGGATCGTTGACTCCCGTGGGAGTGAGACCACCGAAAACAACTATCGCGTTCGGGTCAGCCAGCTTCACACCGTCGTATCCACCTTCAAGCAAGTGGGCATAGTCCTCTAGCCGGACGGTACCGCCCATCTCCGAGGCTAGATTCTCTTCGTTCCAGATCTCCCACGCCTGAATCTTGCCCTTGTATCGCTCGGCCAGAAAATGCATGAACCCTTCCCAGTCGGCGTAATTGGCAAGCAACTGCTTTCCAGTTGGGTCCAGGGCCCAATCCGGCGCCTTTACCACTGACGCAAGGATCTGAACATTTGAGCCCTGATATTGCTGAACCAGAAGATCAAGCGGCAATGGATTCCACTGGTCCTTTGCTGGTTCCACTGACTTCCACTGGATCTGAATGCGAACCCAGTTGAAACCAGCTCCCTTAACCGAGTCGATCGTCTTGGCGTTGAAGTCGGCGCCGTTCGCGTCACCTCTCCAATACACGTTGAACCCATAACCGAAACTGTTATTTTCGCCGGTAGTCGACGCGCCTGTAGCGCTCGCTGTCGGAGCGTTGGTGGCGGCCGCGGCAACGGTCGGGGTGGACGAAGTCGTAGTAGTGGTCGACGATGCCGCGCTCGACGGAGTGGATCTAACGGTGGCCGTTGTGGAACCAGTGGCCATAGACGTCGGAGTCGAGTCAGAAGCAGACACAGTTGCTGACGATGTGCTCGTCTTGCTTGAGCCGCCGCACGCGGCCAATAGCCCCAGCAAAATAACAAACGCAATCAAGAACGAAATTCGTCTCATATGGTCAGAAGCACCTTTCCCCGTGTGATCGCAGCTAAAACAGGCCACCGTTGCGCGGCGTCCCTGAAACACCCTCTTGTATGACGAACGGGACGTCAGATGGTCCCGAGGCGAAGGGAGGAATTCACTGTCAAAATGCGTAGACATTTTCGGGTATAGTATCCTCCTAATAGGTTCCGAGACAGCAGGACGAGGAGAAAACGGATCGGTGGCATTCGAACATCACGAATATGACCTGGCAACTGTGCTCGACGCGGAGGCGATCGGTGAACCCGGTCATCGCCGTTTTAGGCTGATCGGCGGCATCGCGGACGACATCGTCTTGTTTTGGATGGAAAAAGAACAGCTCAACGCTCTGGGCCACGCGATCGATCAACTTCTCGAGCAACTGTCGGATTCCGGTCTCATCAAGAAGGCCGTTGAGTCGCTGCCGGCCACTGCTCCTAATCCTATCCCGCCAACAGTGCCGGAGTACATCGCGAGTAAGATCATGATTGGCTACGATGAGGAGCGACGAGTCGTTGCCATTTTCGCGCATCACATTGAGCAGGAAGACGAGGAACCGATCTTTACCGCTCACGCCTCCCTTGAATCCGCAAAGGCGCTGGCCGAGAAGATCACCGAGGTAGTCGCCGCCGGCCGGCCGAGATGCCCACGTTGTGGAGCACCGATTGGCCCTGAGGGCCACGTCTGCCCGCACAACAATGGGCACCTTCCCTGGACAGGTGCATGAGACTCGTCGCTCGCTCTGCCATTTCTTGACGTCAATCACTACCAGCCGAGCGCGGCGCCATCCGATCTTGGATCGGATGCGCCCATCAGTACGCCTCGGTCGCGATCGATTCGAATCATGTGCGCATGTCCCAGCAACGACGAGAATGGTTGGATCATCCGTGCCTCGTGGCCCATCGATCGAAGCTTCTCATTGACATCGCTCCCAATCGGCTCCTCCAGATAAAGCACATGTGGCGGGTCACCGGCCACACCTCGCCCGCTAACCCATCTCGGCGACTCGATTGCGGCCTGAGGATCAAGCTCGAAATCGACCAGATTGCAGAGCAACTGGATGTGCGTCTGCGCTTGTCCGTGCGCCCCCATTGTGCCGAGAACGACTTCCGGACTGCCATCACTCATCAGCATTGCCGGAATCAGAGTGTGCATCGGCTGTTTGCCTGGTTCCAACCGGTTGGCTGCGTTCGTATTCAGGGTGAACGATGCTCCCCGGTTATGAAGGAGAATACCGGTTCCCTCGGCTACCAATCCGCTACCGAAACCGTTGAAGATCGATTGAATCAACGACACACACAGGCCGTCACGGTCCACGACGCACAGGTAAATCGTGTCCCCGAGCCCTGGCCGGTCAGGGTCATTGTTGGCGGCTCGCTTCGGATCGATCTTAGCCCGCTGCGTCTCGCCATATTCCTTCGAGATGAGACGATCGACCGGGATGTCGCCGAATGTCGGATCCGTGACGTAGTGATCTCGATCGGAGAAGGCGAGTTTCTTAGCCTCGACCAGCAGGTGGATCTGCTCGGCGCTGTTCCTACCAAGGGACAATATGTCAAAGCCTTCGGCCATGTTTGCCAGTTGCAGCGACACGATCCCTTGTGTCGGCGGTGGAAGCTCGAACAATTCGTGACCGCGGTACGTCGTGGATAACGGGTCAACCCACACAGACTCGTGCTGAGCGATATCCTCTTCAGTAATCAGACCACCTTCGGCATTGATGGTCGCGGCAATCGCACGACCGAGTTCACCGCCGTAAAGTGCGCTCGCCCCTCGCTCCGCGATCAGGCGGTACGAACTCGCGAGATCCGGGAAACGCATTAAATCACCCGGTTTGGGCGGCAACCCACCTGGCATGAATTGACGGGCCGCTGCCGCTTGTCGTTCGAGCAAAGCACGGGAAGACGTGATCGACGCGCTAACAGACGGCGAAAGCGGAAATCCACCATCGGCATAACGGATCGCTTGGTCAAACAACGTGCCAAACGGCCTGGAACCGAAGCGGGTGTGTGCGGTCTGCCAGGCGTGCACCGCTCCGGGTACGGTCACGGCGTGCGCGCCTCGTTCCGGCATGTCATCGAGACCAAGGCTGCTTAGCGCGTCGATGGATGCGCCGCTTCCAGACCTCCCCGCACCATTCAGACCAACCAGTCTCTCTTCCTTTGGATCCCAGATCATCATGAACGCGTCGCCGCCGATGGCGCACATGTGCGGATAGACAACTGTGAGCACAGCGTTCGTAGCGATGGCGGCATCGATCGCGTTTCCGCCCTCTTTCAGAACCTGCACGCCGGCCATAGTGGCCAGGTAATGCGGTGAGGCGACCATCCCTTCGGTCGCCAGAGTCGTTGGTCGACCCTGCAAGCGAATCCCCTCTCAACGAATTGCGAGCTACTCAAACGAACGAGCGTCGTCACTATAACGTCACCCAGCGGTCAGGAACAGCGTTCTCACAGCGAGCGCGAAGACTTGCAGTGATTAACTTTCGCGCTAATATGGTTTCATAACCATTATCAAGGCGTCCGTTTGATTCAACAGAGGAGATTCCAACCATGCTCGATACCAAGATGGCGCCCGATGTCGATACCGCAGCCAGGCAGATCATTGAAGCGGGTCATCGCCTCGTGACGGGCGGAGTTCTTTCACGGTCGCTGCACGGCAACATCAGTGTTCGCTTGTCGGACGGCAACCACTTCGTTCTTACGGGTGGCGGAACCCTCGAGAATCTCAAACCCGAGAACCTTGCTGTGCTCGACCTCGACGGCAATTTGGTCGATGGTCAGATAGGCCCCGCGTCCAACGAAATCATCAACATGCACGCCGCGGTATACAAGAAGCGCCCGGACGTCGGGAGCGTGGTCCACACTCACTCTACGCACGTCACCGCGTTCGCGCTCGCGGGTAAGCCAATTGAGCCATCCTACGAGGCTCTTGTGCGTTTCGACTTTACCGAAGCCGTTCCGGTGGCGAAATACGGTCCTCGGGGTTCGGCTCGTTCAGTCGCCAACATCGTTGATGTAGTGGGACCGAACACGAAAGCGGTGCTGTTGGAGAACCATGGTCTACTGGCATTCGGTGATACGGTCGACAAGGTGGTCCATTCCATTTTCGTCCTCGAAGAAGCCGCCGAGATTATCTTGCTCGCTGATGCGGTCGGCGGAGCGAAGCTGATCCCGAGTGAGCTCATCGGCGAGACACGAGACCGACGTACCGAGTTCGAAGCCACAGGAACCGTGCGTCGGGAATCCTAGCGCGCGTGTGAACCCATCCGGGATTGATTCGCACATTCATTGTGAAATGTGGTTAGACTGAGGGGTCCGACAAGCGGACCCCCACTTTGTGCCGAGAACCGCCGCGGTCATTCTCGCGAAAGGGTGCTCAGAACCTCGTGATCGATATCTGTCTACTCGGGACCGGCGGCATGATGCCCCTCCCCGAACGCTGGCTCTCCTCGATGCTGCTCCGTTCGCAGCAGGATGTCGTATTGATCGACTGCGGCGAGGGAACCCAGATTTCGTGGCGTTACTCGAACTGGGGGTTTCGTCCAGTCAACGCGATCGTTCTCACCCATTTCCACGCCGATCACGTCGCGGGAATTGCGGGCGTCCTCTTCATGATCGCGCACTCCGGGCGAACTGAGCCGCTGACAATTCTCGGGCCAGCCGGCACTCATAAGATCGTTCAGTCGCTGACAATTGTCGTTCCGGCGCTTCCATACACAGTTCAGATTGTTGAGATGAAGGGCGGCGACACTTACACCTTGCCGGACGGACTCGTAATCAATGCGCTGGAGGTCGACCACAGAATCCAGTGCCTCGCCTATAGCTTCACCCGCAACCGATCGCCCCGTTTCGAGTCGGAACGCGCAAAACGGCTAGGGATTCCGATCACTCTGTGGAGTCACCTTCAGGCTGGCGAGACCGTCGAGGTCGCTGGAGTGCGCTATACGCCGGACCAGGTGCTTGGTCCTCCTCGGAAGGGGCTCAAAGTCGGCTTCGTTACCGACACCCGAACGACCGAGGGCATCCCAGAATTTGTACGTGGTGTTGATCTCCTCGTATGTGAGGGGACCTATGGCGACCCCGATCTTCGCGAACGGGCCGATCAGCGCGGCCACATGGTGTTCGACGAAGCGGCGTCGATCGCGAAGACAGCCGGAGTTGGGCGACTAATCCTCACGCATTTCAGCCCATCAATGATGGATCCGGAAACGTACCTTCACTTCGCGCAAGCGATCTTCCCGGCAACCGAAATCGGACGCCAGCATGAGACGATTACGCTCTCCTTCGAGGACCAAATACCTGACTGAATCAATGTCTCGAAGGTCTCGAGACGGAGTGGCGCACGACTTCAGTTAGTTGGCTCGACCAGTGATCAAATCGTGAAGCAGCGGGTCGGATCGAATTTCGTCGCCGAGCTCTTCAAGTCGAGCCAACGCTACGCCAACCTTGACAGGTTCGCCGTGAATTTCATATATCAGGAACTCAATTGCCGTGAAAATCTCGTTTGCCATCGGGCTCACATCGGCCGGAAGCATGCGCACAATCCGAGTCAATCGTTCGGTGAATCGGTCTTCGTGCTCGACGCGCTGGTCGACGGGAAGACGGGCAGTCAACACCTCCGGCAGGCTGTAGATTTCGCCGATCTGGACCGACATACGATCAATGACCGAGACGGCCACCGGCGATATAACCTGCTCAAGGAACTCTCGAAACTCGTAGGTTTCCTCCGTCATCGATGAGAAGCCCTCCCGTATCCACGAACGTGTGTGCGACACGAGAGTCCGCACGTTCGAGATTCAGTCGACCAATGAGGAATATTTGTCCCAACTCATCTTCGCACGTGAAATATAACTACCGCCCGCGAACTCAACATTTGTTATCAGGAGGTTGCACAAGGCCACGATTGATGACGAGAACGCTACCGGCCGGTGCGTCGACGCCGACATTCAGGATCGAACGAGTGTTCTGTTGCACTGATTCGAGTGTACCTAGACGCCGCTTGGACTGCAACTTGATACGCGAACCGACGCAATTGCGGCAGTTGCGTCCGACCGGGTTCATCTCTCGGGAGACGGTCGCAGGCGCTCGATTGCACGACGGCCCCAAATTGAGGCGTTTTCCGGAATTTGATGCAAACGGGACCGTTGCAGCCACGGCCAGGCCAACTGCATCACGACGAAGATCACGGTCGCGAGCGTGATCCCAGCGATGATATCGATGACCCAGTGCTGGCCCAGATAGACAACCGCGAACCAGAGAGCGGCATTGTATGGCACAAAAATCAGACCGCGTTTGCCAAAGAACTTGATCGCGAAGAGCATCGTCAGCCAGGGGTAGGCCGCGTGTAGCGACGGCATTGCCGCCACTGGATTGCCGCTGGCTTCATTCCAGATCTGGACCATGTCGAGGTTGTCGTACTGGTGCGGCACGAGCGCATGATAGACCTGATCGAAAGGCAATTGGACGCCGTGAATCACACCCCACTGATCTGCCAGCCACGGCGGGGCAGCCGGATAGAGCAAGTAGATTGTGAATCCCACGTAGGTTAAGAGAAGCAGGCTCAGCGTAAAATGCCAGAACCGCTCTTTGTTGCCGATCCAAAGAATGAAGGCGAAGATCAATGGGAAGACGAAATGCATGATGTACATGACCATGGCCAGCACGTCGTACCAGTGAACTGTCCCGGGCACGTAAAGCTTCTGCTGCAGCCAGAGCGTCGGAATATGCCCGAAGAACATTGATTTATCTGCCGAAATCAGCTCTGTGAGATGGACGGTACTGTTCCGATCCTGGATGAATTGATAGGCAATTCCCCGCATGAATTCATAGCCAAAGATCAGTAGAACGACGGGGATCCAGTCCCGCAGGAACGCCTTCCATTGACCGAGAGCAACGGCGGTGATGAATAAGAGGATCGCCCAACGATCGGGCGTGAAGTAGGCGCCACGCCAAACATAGAGGCCGACCGCGATTGCCATGTAACCGACGAAAAGCAGCAGGGCGAGCAATCCATAGGATTGATTGCCGGTGGTGTCGCTCGTCTCCGACTGATCATCGGCAATTTCTGCCGCAGAGCCCTGACCGGAATTGATCACATAGCGTTCAACTTGCGGACTATTTGACTGAGATGATCGATGACGAATCCACTTTAGCATTGCCACCATATTCTAGTTGTCGGGATAGCGGACGTAAAGGCGACGCTTTCGGACACTCTCATCGGATGTTCGTCGTTCCTCCATCCCAAATGATGATGACCGTGCAATCGATCTGTGCCCAAGTTGTGAATGGTAGATGTTGGACTCTACCCGGGTCTTCAGCCAGGTAGCTTCATCCGTGTCGGAGCCATCATTCGTATCGTGACAAAGATTAAACACCATCACGTTGATATCGGTAGCCGCCACGGCGAAACGGCGAAAGTCCGTCACGTGTAGAGCGTATGAGTCGAATGGCGAACTTTGCGGCATGAAACATGCAGATTAGACATAAGAGCGTGTTTCAGCAAGTATGTTGAGATACAGCTAAATCATACGTAATCAGGATTGCGCGACGCGGACGCTTACGGCCAGAACGAGGAGTATGTGATGAGCCGATTTCGGCTATTTCTTGGCGTGATCGCAGTCTCAGGTCTATGGCTCGCAACGTTGTCACCGATTGCTGCTCAACCAATCACCGGGAACCACTTCGGGAAGACCTGGGCGCATACCGATCAACCCGTCGCCGCCGGCCAGGTCGTTCGCACCTGGATGTGGGGTCCTTCCGCCAACAGCGTTCTGTTAGACGAACCGTACACAGACTCGCCCAATGGGCAGCGACAGGTTCAGTATTTCGACAAAACTCGGATGGAGATTACACATCCAGGCGGGGACGCGTCTTCAATCTGGTATGTGACGAACGGCTTGCTGGCTGAAGAGATGATTACAGGTCGGCTACAGCTCGGGGATAACACCTTCGAGCAACATGACCCCGCACAGGTGAATGTCGCCGGGGACGCGAACGACCCCAATGGGCCAACGTATGCCTCCTTCAACTCGCTCATCGGATATGGCGCGATCCCCAATGGCTGGACCATTACTCAGACCGTTGATCGCTCCGGCACGGTCGGTTCGGACAATAGTCTGGCTGGCTACAACGTGAGCGCCGTCGACGTCAGCGCACCGACACAGCACAACGTCGCGTCGGTCTTTTGGAACTTCATGAACAGTTCAGGCACTGTGTTTGAAAATGGTTCGTACTCAACCGCCAATCTGTTCGCCAACCCGTTCTATGCCACCGGCTATCCACTCACCGAGGCCTATTGGACCAACGTGCTGGTGGGCGGTGTGCAGACGCGAGTGCTCGTCCAGGTCTTTGAGCGTCGCGTCCTCACCTATACGCCGAGCAATTCCGCCGGATGGCAGGTCGAGGCCGGCAACGTGGGACAGCATTACTACACCTGGCGTTACACCCAACTTGGCATGCAGGCGATGAACGACCCCAATCCCCCAGCCAACTGGTCGCCGCCAGCGCAGATGACTCCACCAAGTAACGGCGGTCCGCACGTCGACAAAAATTGCAGCGACTTCAGTACGCAGCAGGAAGCTCAGCAGTATTTCGACAGCATGGGCGGCTCACCGACGAACAACGTTGATGGGCTCGACAACAACCACAACGGCATTGTCTGCGAGAACCTTTCCTAGCGCATAGGCGCGCTATTGTGAGGCGTCGCGTTCGTGACCAACACGATTCGCGGCGCCTCAACCCCGGCGCGGAGATGTTCGACCGCGATTTGGGGCAATTGCCGCGGGCGACCGACGAGAACGAACCCTGATATCTCTTTCCTGCGTGCGCAAATCAGGTTATCCTGTATCTGGAACGCCCTTGTCGCAAACGAAGGGATATCGTCGTGCCATTGAGATTCCGACGCCGTGTCCGTATCGCGAAAGGAATCACGCTCAACCTCGGCAAACGTGGGGTCAACAGTGTCACGGTTGGCAGGCGTGGAGCGTCGACGAATATCTCGCGAAAGGGAACTCGGAACACATTTGGGTTGCCGGGCTCGGGGATGAGCTATCAGACGAAGCGGAAATCATTGACTGGGTGCGGAAGCGGCTGCGTACTTCCGGTCCTGGCAGTCGTGAGCATCATGTTAGGGCGTCTCACGTGGTCGAAACGCCGGTTGATGTTCGACTCCGCCAGAGTACTCATCCATCACTCGTACACTGTCGCACAGATCGACCAGTGGTTGACTTGGCCGCAGGTGCGCGTCAGCTCTGATACCACGATCCATGGCCTATAGGACGCGGCCGTGGCCCCTCTTCGGTCGGTGATGACTCAACCGATCGGGACCACGTCACGATCATCCTCGTCAAGGACAGCTAGGCCGAATTAGAAGCTCCTTTGAACTCTCAGAGAAAATCTTCCGTTATTGCAGCTCTCGTTCAGACAACCGAGTCCGAACGAATCCTCGATCGTCCGCAGCAAGGTGTAATGATTCGCCGGCGTTGAATACGAAAACGACTGCGTCGAGTGTTTCGAGATGTAAATCATCGGTACCTGACCCCCGCCGCCGGTCCCGGTAGTTCCTTCATCCCACACGATGAAGATCGCGCTGTCGGTCTGAGCCCAGGTATCGGTGTTGAGAATGTTGGTCCCTAACCAGCTTTGCAGCCAACTATCACCACTCGCGACCGGACAATCATGCATGTCGTGGCAGAGATTAGGCACGATGAAATTGAAATTCGCCGTCGCTGCGTTGAAATGGCTGAAGTCGGTCACGTGATCCGTGCAGCGCTGGACGTTCTCGTTCACGCTGGTGAAGATCATGGCCGGGTTGTGCCGACGAACGTATGTGCCCGTTCCATCGGGTCCGTCCTGTGCCGAGTCGGCTGTGTAGCACGATGCACCATTCTCCGACACCGGGAAGTTCTCTGCGTAAACCATCCAACTCTTATTTGCCGCGTCAAGCTGATCGGCGATCGTCTGCCCGCTCAGGTTGTAGACGCCGTCGTCCGTGACGCCATTGGTCGATCCGGACCAGAGAGCGACGTAGTTCGGCTCCGACGGGTGGCTGACACCGGTGTACCCGGTGACCAAATTATATTGTTGAGCCAGCTGATTAATGTACGGAGCGTCCGAATTGCCGATGACAGAGGAGTACTCCTTATTTTCCATCATGATCACATACACGTGATCAAAGTGGGGAGCATTTGCGGAAGCCGGCGTGTTCCCCAACTGCACATAGCGCCACTGATAGTAGTGCTGCCCGACATTCCCGGCCTCGACTCGCCAGC
Organism: uncultured Chloroflexia bacterium; assembly: GCA_963785465.1. Taxonomy (GTDB): domain Bacteria; phylum Chloroflexota; class Chloroflexia; order Thermomicrobiales; family Thermomicrobiaceae; genus CALAGB01. Next base: position 198,512 of record CAWAVM010000005.1, read on the forward strand.
CACTTGAATTGCTGGGTGTATAGGTCAGGACGCGACGTTCGAAGACCTGCACCAGCACCTGTGTCTGCACGCCACCGACGAGCACGTTGGTCCAGTAGGCTTCGGTCAAGGGGTACCCGGTGGCGTAGAACGGGTTCCCGAACAGTGAGTCCGAATGATATGCGCCGTTGTCATACACCATACCTGAGCTGTTCATGAAGTCCCAGAAAACCGACGCGACGTTGTGATGCGTCGGAGCTCCGACGTCCTTGGCTGTCACGTTGTAGCTGCCAAGGTTATGATCGGATCCCACATTCCCGGCACGGTCAACGGTCTGAGTGATCGTCAACCCGTCCGCAGTAGCACCGTTACCGAGCAAAGAATTGAAGGTGGCATACGTCGGGCCGTTCGGGTCGTTGGCGTCGCCGGCCACGTTCACTTGCGCCGGATCGTGTTGTTCGAAGGTGTTGTCGCCCAACTGCAACTGACCGGTGATGAGTTCTTTGGCCAGCAAGCCATTAGTGACATACCAGATTGACGATTGGTCACCGTCGGGATGCGTAATCTCCATGCGGGTCTTGTCGAAATACTGCACGCCGCGTGTGCCGTCGGGTGATTCCACGTATGGCTCATACAGCGCCGGCGAATTGGCTGATGGTCCCCACATCCAGGTGCGATTGACCTGGCCGGCGGCCACTGGCTGATCGGTATGCGCCCACGTCTTCTGGAAGCTGTTTCCGGCGATCGGTTCGGCGACCGCCTGTGATACGGTCGCGGCCAGAAGAAGTACGAGCGTGGACAAGACTAGCAATGGTTTGAATCGCAACAAATCAGATGCTCCTGTTTCTACGTTCGTGCCGGTCCAATGAGGTGTCGTACTGACCAGAATCGTGCCGGACGTTCTGGCATGAACGTTCGGGCGCTACTAGCACCAGTTCGCAACGTGCGTGCCACTCGACTCAGAGTATGATTTGCCGCAGCTCCCCTATTACGACGAGCATTGCTTTCGTCAAGCGACCGCATATACGAAAACGCCCTATGGCTTTGATGTGAAATCAGCTTGCAAAGGCTGAGCGACAATTATCACGCACACCCATGAACGAGCACAAGTGCTCGTGTTCCTGGCAAACCCTGCGCCACGACGAGACCCGCACGAAAGCGATTGTGCGTCCCTGTTCGTCTAATTCTCTACGGTTTTCGAAAAGGCCAATGGACGGAATCGACCCGATGACCTGTGATCGTTAACGAAGAATCGAAATAGAGGTCTGGCGTTCGCGTGCGTGGTTCGCGTATATAAGGGGAGAGCTTCCGACTGCTGTTCGGACTGTATCGAAGCAATCCTCCAAACGGAGCTTTAGTTCCGCCCGCGACCCGTGTGAGAGAGGACATGATGAGCGCAGACCATCGCTCGCCGCAGTTGCCGATCATTGACGTTGCCGGAACTCACGTAGAAATCGGCCGCGCGATCGGCGAGACGCTGCGAGAGGGCTTTCAGGCCGTTGCCGACAACTATCGTGAACGACTGGAAGCGTCGATCGGATGGCACCGGGCGAAGGCGATCGCGCTTACGCTCATGCCGTTTGCTGAAGCGCATTTGCCCGACTGCATAGATGAGATCCGTGGCATGGCCGAAGGAAGTCGCCTGGAGCTTTCGGAGATCTTCTCAATGAACGCATTGCAGGAAACCATTTTCCTCGCCCAACACGACGTCGACTTTTCGGCGCAGCTGGCGGACTCTGAAGAAGGGTGCACGAGCCTTGCCGTGACCGGAGAAATGTCACAGAACGGACACGTCCTACTGGCACACAACGAGGATGCCAGTCCGATTCGAAGCGCGTTGCCGTACGTCGTGCGCGCGAAACCGAACAAGGGGCCGGCCTTTGTTGGGTTCGCGTACTCCGCGCTCCTTCTCTACCAGGGCATGAACGAATGTGGCATTGGATCCGTAGGAAATGCATTGTATGCACGGGACATCCACTCCGGAACGCCGAAGCTGCTGGCATACCGAGATGTGCTCGCTGCCACCTATCTCGAAGATGCAATTCGGCGGACGCACAAACCGCATCGGGCCAATGGCAATAACCATTTGCTCGCGAATGAGTACGGTGAAATCTACGATGTTGAGGTCAGCGGTCGAGATTCAGCGCTCTTTGCTCCAACAGATGACTATTTCGTCCACACCAATCACATTCGAGATCCACGACTTCGGAGCATCGAGTCTACGGACGATGTTCTGAATTCAACGATGCGACAGACGCGCGTCGAGCGACGCCTGAATCAAATGCGAGGCGGCCTGACGGTCGAGCGTGTATTTGAGATCTTGAGTGATCACAGTAACTATCCCCGAAGCGTCTGCAAGCATTACGATGAGCTACAGAATCAAGGAGCGGAAACAGTAGGGTCAGTCGTGGTTGATTTGACCGCGGGCGAGATTCACGTGCGTGCTGGACATCCGTGTGAGGCGACAACCACAACGGTAAAACTCACGGCGTAGGTCACCGGA
>CAWAVM010000006.1:0-89177 GCA_963785465.1 uncultured Chloroflexia bacterium
CTCGCGGCTCTTCCGAATGGCGCTGCACGGTCCACGCTGATCGTGGTTGCGGACACAGCGCCCGTGCGCCGTGGCGCCGGCAATCTGGTGGGTGTGAAGGTACTGTCCGCTCGGTACGTCAATATTCGGGACGTACTGACGCATGAGCGGCTTTTGTTATCCCGTGACGCCGTGGATGTAATCCACCAGCTCTGGGCGAATTGAGAGGGAGACGATGGATTACCAAGATATTTTGCGTCGCCCGGTGATCACAGAGAAGAACACGCTACTCATGGAAATGGGTCAGTACTGTTTTGTCGTTGCCAAGGACGCAAATAAGATCCAGATCAAAGAGGCGGTTGAGCGAGCCTTCGACGTTCGCGTGGTTGCCGTCAATGTGATGAATGTACGGGGTAAAGAGCGAAAGCGTTCGTCGCGCCGCAGTCGCCGGCAGAGTATCGGCCGCACCCCGTCATGGAAAAAGGCGATTGTAACCCTGCAAGAGGGGCAGACAATCGACATCTTCGGCGCCGTATAGGCCGAAGGTAGACGGGGTAGAGAGGAATCGATAATGCCGATCCGTAAATACAAACCAACCTCTCCCGGACGCCGAAACATGTCGGTTTCGACGTTTGATGAGGTGACGAAGAAGCGACCAGAGAAGTCGCTCATCGAACCGCTCAAGCGGCAGGCTGGACGAAACAATCAAGGCCGGCTGACCGTTCGTCATCAGGGCGGCGGCGCCAAGCGTAATTATCGAAAGATCGATTTCAAGCGCGATAAATTTGGCGTCATCGCACGGGTGGCGGCGATTGAGTACGATCCCAACAGATCTGGGAATATTGCGCTGCTCTTTTACCGCGATGGCGAGAAACGCTACATTCTGGCACCGCTGGGGCTCAAGGTCGGCGACGAGGTTCAGTCGGGCCCGGGCGCGCCGATTCGGTTGGGTAATGCGCTCCCGCTGGAAGATATTCCGCAGGGAACGCAGATCCACAACATCGAGCTTTATCCAGGTCGCGGCGGCCAGATGGTTCGGTCGGCCGGAGTTTCGGCTCAGTTGATGGCCAAGCAGGACGACTACGCACAAATCCGAATGCCATCAGGTGAAGTCCGACTCGTTCGTCTGGAGTGTATGGCGACACTCGGCCAGGTTGGCAACACGGATCATGAGAACGTTCGTATTGGAAAAGCGGGACGCTCTCGCCATATGGGGGTTCGTCCGACTGTTCGCGGATCGGTGATGAATCCGCGTGACCATCCGCACGGTGGTGGTGAAGGTAAGGCGCCGATTGGTGGCCAGCCAAAGACTCCGTGGGGCAAGCCAACACTTGGTTATCGAACGAGAAACAATAAGAAGACCGACAAGTTCATCGTGCGTCGTCGCGGCAAGCGGCGATAACGGCGCTGGATCGGCTGGAGGAGCATTTTGGGACGATCGTCTAAAAAGGGCCCGTATATAGACGCGAATCTTTCGAAGAAGATCGAGTCGATGAACTCGTCTGGAGAGCGCCGCGTCATCCGAACCTGGGCCCGAGCGTCAACCATTTATCCGGACATGATTGGGCACACGGTTGCCGTTCACGACGGACGGCGTCACGTTCCGATTTTCATGACCGAGCAGATGGTTGGTCACAAGCTTGGTGAATTTGCGCCGACCCGGACCTATCGCGGTCACGGGAGGGATGCCGAGCGGGCAAGCCGGCGCCGATGAGAAGGCGACTAACGTTCGGTTTCCGAGGAGACGTCTGAGATGGAAGTGACAGCCAAAGCCAAAGGCGTTCAGGTTTCGGCGCAAAAGGCGCGTCTAGTTGTTGACACGGTCCGTGGGAAACCGATCGCGGAGGCTATCGCGATCCTAAGATTCCTGCCCCAGAAGTCGGCGGTTGACGTCCTTAAGGTGGTGAAATCGGCCGCTGCGAATGCAGAACATAACTACGATCTCGATCCGGAGGGCCTGTACATTAAGGCAATCTTTGCCGATGAAGGTCCGACGTTGAAGCGGTGGCGTGCCCGTGCCCGTGGACGGGTGAACCGGCAGCTCAAACGGACGTCACACATCACTGTGATCGTGGACGAGCTCGAGAAGGGGGCATAGCTTGGGTCGAAAGGTACATCCTATCGGATTCCGTCTCGGCGTCATCTATGGCTGGGAATCCAAGTGGTACGCGGAGCGCAACTACACTGAGCAGCTGCATGAAGACTTGTTCATCCGACGGATTATCAATGCAGAGCTTACACGGGCCGGAATCTCGCGCATAGAAATTGAGCGATCCGCGAATCGTATCGAAGTCGCGATCTTTACATCGAAACCCGGCATTGTGATCGGCAAGCAAGGATCCAATGTTGAGCGATTGCGCCAGATGTTGGAGCATCAGGTTGGGAAAAAGGTTCACCTCAAGATCGAAGAGATCAAGGAACCGGAATCTGATGCTCGGTTGATCGCTGAAAGCATCGCGGAGCAACTGGCTCGGCGTGTTGCATACCGACGGGCGATCAAGCAGGCAGCAATGCAGGCCATGCGCCGCGGCAGCATAAAAGGGATCAAGATCAAGATTGGTGGCCGCTTGGGCGGCGCCGAAATGTCCCGTACAGTGACCGAAATGAACGGACGCGTGCCGTTGCACACTCTTCGCGCGGATATCGACTTCGCCGTCGTGCATGCTCGTACGACGTACGGTCGGATCGGAGTCAAGGTGTGGGTCTATCGTGGTGATGTGCTGCCGGAACCGAAGCCAGAGTTTGAGCCGGTTGACCTCGAGGTAACGGGCGACTAATCGGGTTCGACGACTGAGGAGATTGGAACCGCAATCATGCTGATGCCCAAGCGGGTGAAACACCGCAAAATGATGCGAGGCCGGATGAAGGGCGCAGCATCACGCGGCACGACGGTTGTTTTCGGTGAGTATGGCATTCAGGCGCTCGAGCCGGCCTGGATCGATAGTCGCCAGATTGAGGCATCTCGTCGTGCAATTACCAACGCGATTCGACGTGGCGGTAAGGTTTGGATTCGCATTTTTCCGGACAAGCCGGTGACGCAGAAACCGGCCGAGACGCGAATGGGTAAGGGCAAAGGAAACCCGGAATTCTGGGTTGCCGTTGTCAAGCCAGGACGCATTCTATTTGAACTCGGTGGTGTTCGTGAAGATCTGGCCAACGATGCGTTGATGCGGGCCATTCACAAGCTTCCGATCAAGTGTCGTATCGTCACCCGGGAAAGTACCGGAACAGGTCCGGCGCACGAGTCGGCCGAGGGTTAGGGGAACGACACATGAAAGCATCTGAGATTCGCGCGCTGACCGATATTGAGCTTGACATTAAAGTGGACGAGCTCAAAACCGAATGGCAGAATCTACGGTTCGATGAAGCGGTCGGCAAGCTGACCAACTCAACTCGAATTCGACACATCAAACGAGATATCGCTCGGATCAAGACAATTCAGACCGAGCGCGTAATGGCCGCCGAACTGGAGCGCATTCTCGCCGAATAAGCGGCGACCTGAAGTGGGAGGACGGACACGTCAGATATGGAAGAGTCGGTATCCACGCAGGTGAAGCCGCGATTGACCAAAACTGGTCGAGTGGTTTCAGACAAGATGGATAAGACCGTGGTCATCTCAGTGGACTACGTTCGTCGCCATCCGATCTATCGCAAGACGATCCGACGCACGAGTCGGTTCAAGGCTCATGACGAGCAAAATCTTTGCCACGTCGGCGACCTTGTGATGATTGAAGAGACGCGACCGCTGAGCAAGACGAAGCGCTGGATCGTTCGCCAAATCCTCGAGCGGGCTGCCGAGGCCTAGCGACGAATCAGGCAGACGAAGGAGTAGTAGGGCAATGATCCAGCCGCAGACACGTCTGACGGTCGCCGATAATTCCGGCGCTCGACAGATCATGTGCATTCGGGTACTTGGAGGATCCTCGCGTCGATATGCGGGGGTCGGCGACATCATTATCGCGTCTGTCAAATCGGCTCAGCCGCATACTGGCGTGAAAAAAGGCGAGGTCGTTCGGGCCGTGGTGGTGCGGACGGCACAAGAATATGGTCGGCCGGACGGGTCGCATATTCGATTTGATGACAATGCCGCGGTGCTTATCACTCCGCAGGGAAACCCGCGAGGGACGCGTATTTTTGGTCCGGTCGCTCGTGAGTTGCGCGACCGGCAGTACATGCGCATCGTGTCCCTGGCACCAGAAGTTTTGTAGGTAGGACCAGGGAACGAGGCGATACGAATGGCAGAAAAGATCGTTACTGGTGACGACGTGCTGGTCATCGCCGGCAAAGACAAAGGTGCTCGAGGGCGAGTTCGACAGAACATGCCGCGCGAGGATCGTTTGATTGTCGAAGGTGTCAACATCGTGCATCGGCATCAAAAGGCAGTACCTGGCGTGCAGCAGGCAGGGATCATTGAGAAGGAAGCCCCGCTGCATGTTTCGAATGTAATGCTCTGGTGCTCGTCGTGCAATCAGCCGACGCGCGCTGGATTTCGTACTGATGATCAAGGGAAAAAGATCCGGTTTTGCAAGAAGTGCGATGCCGTGATCGAGAAGCCTGATTCGACGAAGTAGACCTGAGCGGCTTGGTGTGAGGATGCAGGAATGATCCCGCGATTGAAACAACTTTATCGAGATGAGGTTGTCCCGAATTTTATGGCCAATTTTGGCTATGGGAACGTGCACGAAGTGCCTCGACTTTCGAAGATCGTGATCAACATTGGTCTTGGTGAAGCCATTGCCAATGCACGAGCCCTCGATGCGGCCACGAACGATCTGGCGCTCATCACTGGCCAGAAACCAGTTATCACCCGCGCCAAAAAGTCTGTTGCGGCGTTCCGTCTGAGAGAGGGTATGCCGATTGGCGCGATGGTAACGCTTCGTGGCGATCGAATGTACGAGTTCCTGGACCGATTGATTGGGACAGCGTTGCCACGCATTCGCGATTTTCGCGGGCTCTCGCCTCGATCATTCGATGGACGTGGCAACTATTCGCTCGGTCTTCGGGAACAACTTATGTTTCCAGAGATTGAGTATGACCGAATCGATCGAGTTCGAGGACTCGAAGTCTCGATCGTAACAACGGCAAAGACCGATGAAGAAGGGCGTACGCTCCTGAACCTTCTCGGTATGCCGTTGCGAGATGCGTGATCGGGGAGGAAATGGCGAAAAAGTCCAAGGTCATTAAATCAATGAGCCCAGCGAAGTACACCGTGCGGGCCCACAACCGGTGCAAGCTGTGCGGACGGCCGCGCGCGTACATGCGGAAATTCGGCGTATGCCGTATCTGTTTCCGAGAGCTGGCCTTGACCGGTAAGCTGCCGGGCGTCACCAAGTCGAGCTGGTAGCAGGCGGAGAGCGGAGTAACGGGAAACAATGACGATCAACGATCCAATTGGGGACATGCTTACGCGCATCCGGAATGCTGGAATGTCTCGCCAGCGCGAAACCTCGATGCCATCGACAAAGCTTCTGGTTGCGATCGCAAAGATCCTCCAGCAGGAGGGGTATATCGAGGGGTTCAACGTCGAAGAGCGACGACCGGTGTCGGTATTGAAGATCCAGCTCAAGTATGGATCTAACCGGCTACATGCGATCCGAGAACTGAAGCGGGTGTCAAAACCCGGCCTTCGGGTCTATGCCGGCAAGACGGAGATCCCGCGAGTACGCAGCGGACTTGGAATTTCGATTGTAAGCACCTCGCAAGGGGTGTTGTCTGGGCGCGAAGCTCGTCATCGAGGAATTGGCGGCGAGGTTCTCTGTACGGTTTGGTAAGCAATTCGCCGAGCCAAACGACGGAGGAAAATCATGTCACGTATAGGTAATCTGGCAATTAAGATTCCGAATGGCGTCGACGTCGACGTGAGCCCCGGCTTGGTGCACGTCAAGGGCCCGAAGGGTGAGTTGTCTCAGCAGGTTGACCGTGAGATGACGTTTTCTCGTGAGAACGGCACGCTTCAGGTCTCGCGTCCGTCGGACGAGCGTCGATTCCGCGCGCTGCACGGACTAACGCGATCCCTGGTCGCCAACATGGTCAAAGGTGTTACCGACGGATATCGCAAGGACCTTGAAATCCGGGGTGTTGGCTATCGTGCCTCACTCGACGGCAACACACTCGTGCTTCTAGTTGGCTTTTCGCATCCGGTGCGGATGGAGCCCTTCCCCGGAATTTCCTTCGCGGTGGATACGCCCACGCGCATTGGGGTGATGGGTATTGACAAGCAGTTGGTTGGCGAGATGGCGGCACGGATTCGACGCGTTCGACCACCGGAACCGTACAAGGGTAAAGGGATCCGGTACTTGAACGAGCAGGTACGCCGCAAGGCTGGCAAGGCCGGAAAAGTCGGTAAGTAGACAGCAGTAGAGCGTGCGGAGCGAGCGTGGTATCGTTGCCGTTCCGTCGTGTGTGAGACGCGCGACATTTGGTGGACGGAATCCAGGCTCTTGGCCGCGCGTGAAAGGGACGTAAAGCGCAATGCGCTATCAGCACAAACGACAGCTTTCACCGCGACAGCGACGACATCTACGTGTGCGTTCACGCGTCACGGGAACACCCGAGCGACCGCGACTGAATGTGTTTCGCAGCAACGCGCACATTTATGCGCAGATTATTGATGACACCGAGGGGTGTACGCTTGCGGCGGCGTCGACGCTCGAGACTTCGGTTCGCGAACGATTTCCAGAGGAGCACCCGAAGCTCGCCCAAGCGAAACTGGTCGGCCAGGTCGTTGCCGAACGTGCGATCGCGGGCGGTATCAAGAAGGTGGTATTTGACCGAGGCGGGTACAAGTACCACGGACGTGTTAAAGCGGTCGCCGAAGGTGCCCGCGAATCCGGACTTGATTTCTAGCAAATGACCGATCCTATTTCGGTCCGAGAGGTGAACGGGCAGGGCGTATGGTAAGTCGAAGTCATTCACGTCGTGGTAGAGACCAGGACGGGCCGCAACTCGACGAGCGTGTGGTTCAGATCAACCGCGTCTCTAAGGTGGTAAAAGGCGGTCGCCGATTCAGCTTCAGCACGGTGGTCGTCGTCGGCGACGGTCACGGCCAAGTGGGTGTCGGGCTGGGAAAAGCGGGCGAGGTTCCAGATTCAATTCGAAAGGCCGTCGAAACGGCGAAGAAGAGCATGATCCGGGTTCCGCTGTCGGGTAGGACGATCCCGCATCCAATTGAGGTGAAGTTTGGGTCCGCCAGGGTGCTTATGAAGCCTGCGTCGCCAGGTACCGGTGTCATAGCCGGAGCTGGTGTGCGTGCCGTGGTTGAAGCGGCCGGCATTCAGGACATCCTGACCAAGTCTTTCGGCAGCAATAATCCGGTGAACGTCACTAGAGCGGCAATTCTTGCCCTAACCGAGCTGGAATCCCCTGAGTCGGTTGCGGCCCGCCGTGGCTTACCCCCAGAGCGGTTCCGCCGACGTGAGAAAACGGAGCGGGCATGAGTAGCGAAACGATTCGAATCACGTATTTCCGAAGCGTTATTGGGTATCCGCAGGACCAACGAGATACCGTTCACTCACTCGGGTTTCATCGATTGAATCAAACGGTGGAAAAACCTGACAACCCGTCGGTTCGAGGAATGATCAATAAGGTCCGACACCTCGTGCGGATAGAAGAAATCGAAACTGAGTAATAGCTGCCAGCCTCTGGCGCGGTGGCATGTGGGAGAGACCAGCATGGAACTGCACGATCTAAAATCGAGCCCAGGAGCACGCACCAGACGCAAACGCGTGGGTCGCGGTATTTCTGCTGGGAAGGGGAAGACTGCGGGTCGCGGCACAAAGGGGCAGCGTGCTCGCGGGAACATTCGACCCGGTTTTGAGGGTGGACAGCATCCTCTTTATACTCGAATGTCGTACAAGCGTGGCTTCACGAACATCTTCAAGACAGTGTTTGAGGTTGTCAATGTCGAGCGTCTAAACGCGTTAGGCGAGACAGATTCGGCGATCACCCCTGAGACGCTGTACGAGGCGGGGATTACACGAGGACTCGAGTTCCCGCTGAAGATCCTTGGTGATGGCCGTGTAACGCGCCCTCTTACGGTCCGGGCGCACAAGTTTTCTGAGAGTGCGCGAGCGAAGATTGAGGCAGCGGGCGGGACCGCGGAGGTCATTGAATAATGCTCGACGCAGCCGTTAATGCGTTCAAGATTCCTGACGTGCGGCGAAAGATCTTCTTCACGCTCGGAATTCTCGTCATTTTCCGGTTCCTTGCGACAATCCCAGTTCCAGGGGTCGATCGTGCTGCGTTAGACACGCTCATGTCGCAGAACCAACTACTCGGAATGTTGAACCTGTTCTCTGGGAGTACCCTAAAGAACTTCTCGATCCTCGCGATGGGTGTCTATCCGTACATCACCGCATCGATCATCATGCAGCTGTTGACTCCGACAATCCCGGCGCTCGATGAGCTTTCTAAAGAAGGGCAATCGGGGCAGCAAAAGATCAACCAGTACACACACTGGATCACAGTTCCGATCGCGCTGCTGCAGGGCTACGGACAGGCCGTGTTGATGCAGCGTAACAACGTGCTTGCGAACTTCGGATTGTTCAACTCGGCGACGGCGCTGCGAAGCATCGCCATATTGCTGATGATGACCGCCGGAACCATTCTTCTTGTCTGGCTCGGAGAGCTCATAACAGAGTACGGCATCGGCAACGGCGTATCGATCATCATTTTTGGTGGCATTGTCGCGAGTCTTCCCTCCGCGGTGGGAAATTTGATCTCGGGTGGAACGCTCTCTCAAAACGTGATGGGCACGCTTGTCTTCCTGTTCATCGGGCTGTTTACCATTGTCGGGATGGTATTGATGAACGAAGGCATGCGCCGCATTCCTGTTCAGCACGCCAAGCGCGTTCGTCGTGGCCGAGTTTATGGCGGTGGCAGCACGTTCATCCCACTCAAAGTCAACTCGGCGGGGATGATCCCGCTGATCTTCGCCGTGAGCATCATGGTGTTCCCGGGTATGATCGCGAACTTTTTGCAGACCTCGAACCAGGGGTGGGTCACGAATGCAGCGACAAACCTGGCCAACTTCTTCAATCCTCAGTCTGGAACCTACCAGGTAATCTATTTTTCCATGGTGGTGCTGTTTACCTATTTCTATACCATGGTGCTGTTCCAGCAACAGAACATCGCCGAGAACTTGCAGAAGCAAGGTGCGTTTATTCCTGGGGTGCGTCCGGGTAAGAACACAAACAGCTACCTGACGCGCGTGTTGATGCGAATCACGCTCGCGGGAGCGCTCTTCCTGGGTTTTGTGGCCATCCTACCCTACTTCGCCAGCTTATTGACCAACGTCAAGACACTGCTGCTGAGCGCGACGGCGTTGCTGATTGTCGTCGGAGTAGCAATCGACACGATGCGCCAGCTCGAAGCGCAGTTGACAATGCGGAATTACGAAGGATTCATACGGTAAAACTGGGAGGATCGTGACAGGGACCGGAGCAACCCATGTCATTATCATGGGTCCACAGGGAGCGGGAAAAGGAACTCAGGCGGCGGTCGTTGCCCCTCAACTCGGTTTGTCGCATGTCGCTACTGGCGACCTGTTTCGTGAGGTGATGGCGGGCGATTCGGAACTGGGCAGAGAGGTACGCTCCTACTACGATCGAGGCGCGCTCGTCCCGGACGATCTGACGATTCGAATGCTGATGGCTCGAGTCGACGACGTTCTGAGCGGTGATGTGAATCTTCGGGGAATGCTGTTGGACGGGTTTCCCCGGAATCAGATTCAGGCCGAAGCACTCGACGGTGCTTTGCAAAGTCGAGGAGACCGACTGGCGGCCGTCGTTCACGTCGATGTTCCGCGTGAAATTCTTATGGATCGTCTCACGGGGAGACTGGTTTGTCCGAATTGCGGATCGACGTTCCATCGGGTGTTCAACCCGCCCAAAGACGCTGGGATTTGCGATGTCTGCGGCTCAGTACTAACTCAACGATCTGACGACACTCCCGACGCGGTCGAACGTCGGCTTTCAATCTACTATGAACAGACATCTCCTGTACTGGACTATTACCGAGCGGCGGGATTGCTCATCGACGTGAATGGTGACCGGCCGATTGACGAAGTAAGTGCGACGATCATTGACGAACTCCGAACACGACTTTCCGCTATCTGATGGCTATTACGCTCAAGTCAACGCGCGAGATCGAAATAATGCGAAGAGCGGGACGGATCGTTGCCGAAGTTCTTGATCTGATGCGAGCAGAAGTGCGTGAGGGAATTACCACTGCTGAGCTCGATCGGATGGCACGTGAATTGATCGAATCGCACGATGCCAAGCCCTCATTTTTGGGCCATCAAGGGTTTCCGGGAAGCATTTGTGCATCCGTCAACGAAGAGGTTGTTCACGGCATCCCCGGTCTTCGTGCGCTGGCTGAGGGTGATCTGTTTTCGATTGACATTGGCGTCAATCTCGAGGGTTATCACGCGGATTCAGCGCTCACCCTTCCAGTGGGTGTCGTTTCCCAGGAAGCGTCCCGGTTGATGTCCTTCACCGAGGAAGCGTTCACCCGTGGCTCGATGCAGGCTCGTGCCGGAAACCGAGTTGGCGACATCTCAGCGGCAGTTGAGCAGGTTGCGAACGAGGCGGGCTACGGAATTGTGCGCGAGTTGACCGGTCATGGAATTGGTCGTTCATTGTGGGAAGATCCGTCGATTCCTAATTATGGCCGACCTGGAACCGGCGCGTTGTTGCGACCAGGAATGACCATCGCCATTGAACCGATGTTTACGATTGGTGATCCGGCGGTTCGATTTCTTGATGATGGCTGGACAGTGGTTACCGAGCAAGGCGGATTGTCGGCTCATTACGAGCACACAGTGCTCATTACATCTGGGAACCCGGAATTACTGACCCGTTGAGGAGATTTTATGGTATAATGCGCCGTTGTGGCGCATGCGTTCGACGTGTGCACTTAGGTGTGCGCAGGTCCGAGGTGACAAGTGGCCAAAAAGGATGTCATCGAGGTCGAAGGCAAAGTTACGGAGCCGCTGCCGAATGCTATGTTCCGTGTAGAGTTGGATACCGGGCATGAAGTGCTTGCTCATATATCCGGCAAGTTGCGCCTCAATTTCATCCGGATCTTGCCCGGTGACCGGGTAAGGGTCGAACTTTCGCCGTACGATCTGTCTCGCGGGCGAATAACGTATCGGTTGAGAACGTAAGCATTTGGTCTTCGCGGTTGGGAAGAAGTGATCCTATGAAAGTGGCAGCATCAGTCAAGCGTCGTTGTGACAATTGCCGAATCATCAAGCGTCGTGGCGTCGTGCGAGTCATTTGCACGAATCCGAAGCACAAGCAGCGGCAGGGATAGGGGTTATTTATGGCACGAATCGCTGGTGTCGATCTTCCGCGTGAAAAGCGCGTTGAGATTGGTCTTACTTACATCTACGGAGTTGGCTTGACAACGAGCAAGCGGTTGTTGCAGCAAACTGCCGTGAGCCCGGACACTCGCGTACGTGATCTAACTGACGACGAAGTGCAGCGCCTTCGCGATATTGTCGAGAAGGAGATGCTTGTCGAGGGCGATCTTCGACGCGAAGTCAGTATGAACATCAAGCGTTTGATGGATATCGGGAGCTATCGAGGCCTCCGGCACCGTCGAGGTTTGCCAGTTCATGGGCAGCGGACGAAGACGAATGCGCGCACACGCAAGGGCCCGAAAAAGGCTATCGGCGTGAGACGCAAGGGTCGCTAATTTCTGACATTGATTGAGTAGTCGATGAACACGATGATTTATGGGCGGGCGAATTCGCCGTTCTATTCGTGAGTTGACGAAGAAAGGACTCGCAGCGCATGGCAGATCGCCGACGAGCAGGCCGAACCAAGGGGCGAGTAAGGCGACGCGATCGAAAGAATATTCCTCGTGGACGTGCCTACGTGCAGTCGACGTTCAATAATACGATCGTGACGCTGACCGACCAGGTCGGCAACGTGGTCGCGTGGTCCAGCGCGGGTGCTTCCGGGTTCAAAGGATCACGAAAGAGCACACCTTATGCCGCTCAGGTAGCAGCCGAGACCGCGGCGCGCAAGGCAATGGAACACGGCATGCGTCAGGTTGAGGTGTTTATCAAGGGGCCAGGATCTGGTCGCGAGATGGCGATTCGATCTTTGCAGGCAACTGGCATTCAAGTGATATCGATTGCCGATGTCACCCCGGTACCCCATAACGGCTGCCGACCACCGAAGCGGCGCCGCGTCTAGCTTGAGTTTGAGATTCAGGCTCGCTGGTCAGGTGATTCGGCGAGTCGAGGAGGATGAATGGCAAGGTACACCGGTCCGGTATGCCGGATCTGTCGTCGGGAAGGGCTGAAGCTTTACCTCAAAGGTGAGCGCTGTCTCAGCCCGAAATGTCCGATCGTGCAGCGGCAGCCAATGCGGAACTTCCCGCCTGGGCAGCACGGACAGAAGCGCACTCGACGGCCGTCAGAGTACGGAATCCAGTTGCGCGAGAAGCAGAAGATTCGCAAGATGTACGGCGTGCTTGAAGGTCAGTTCCGTCGCCACTTCTCGGAGGCTGAGCGCCGCGGTGGTGTGACCGGTGAGAACCTGTTGCAAATCCTCGAGACCCGTTTGGATAACGTCGTTTATCGTCTCGGGTTCGCCGATTCTCGCAAGCAAGCCCGTCAAATTGTCCGTCACGGTCATTTCACTGTGAACGGCCGTAAAACGAACATTCCATCCTTCATTGTCAAGGCGGAGGACGTGGTCGCTGTTCGCAAGCAGAGTCGCGAACGTGAGTATTTTAAGATCGTTGTGGAAACCGCCGGCTCGAAGCAGGTTCCCGATTGGCTAACTCGGGACATGGAGACTCTGAGCGGGCGAGTTGTGAGCGCTCCGGCACGTGATCAAATTGAGATTCCACCGCTCAACGAGCAGCTTGTCGTTGAGTTTTACAGCCGGTAGCGCCACGTCCCTGGCGCGCGACGCCTGATAGACGGAATCGGTGTCGCGCGCTACTTATTGGCCGGAGGAGGCTGATTCGATTGCTAGAAATCGCGCAACCAAGAGTTCAACAAACACATTCAGGAGTGAATTACGGACGTTTTGTCGTTGAACCACTTGAGCCCGGTTACGGGATCACGATGGGAAATTCACTCCGTCGGATTTTGCTACGGTCTTTGCCCGGCGCGTCCATCGTTCGAGTCCGGATAGCGGATGTCTGGCATGAGTTCGCAACGATCGATGGCGTTCGAGAGGATGTCACTGAGATCGTACTGAATCTCAAGCGCGTTCGACTTCGCGTGGTCACGGAATCTTTCCATGAGACTCGCGCAAGCCTGTATGCCCACGGTGAGGGTGTCGTGACGGCTGGTGATATCGACTGGCCAGGCGAGATCGAAATCGTCAATCCTGACCAGATCATCGCGACTCTGGACAACGATCGGGCTCGACTCGAAATGGATCTGGTTGTCGCTCGAGGCCGAGGTTATCAACCTGCTGAATCGCAGGAGATCTTTTCTATCGGTGAAATTCCAGTTGACGCAATCTTCACACCGATCGAGAAGGTAAACTACGTCGTTGAGCACACGCGTGTGGGTCAGATGACTGACTATGACCGCCTTATCCTTGAGATCATCACTGATGGTACGATCGAGCCGGACGACGCACTGGCAAGGTCAGCGCAGATTATGGTCGATCACGCGAAGCTTATCGCCGACTTCAACCGCGAGCAGGTTGAGGAAGTAGAGGAAGCGGCGCGCACGGTTTCTGAAGCCGACACTCGAGCGTTGGCCGAACTTGGGCTGTCGCCTCGCGTGCTAAACGCTCTACGAAGCCGGCACATTGACCGGGTGGGCCAGGTGCTTGACATGGAGCCTGAGCAGCTACTATCGATTCGCAATTTTGGCCCGCGCTCGCTGCAAGAACTCAAAGAGCGCATGGCTGAGTTCGGGTATGACTTCGAGATGCCGAACGGCGATGGTCTAGAAGATGACGATTCAGACGGTGGTGCCGATTCGGACGTCACCGAATAGGGGTGGGGAGACTAAAGAATGAGGCATCGTGTCGCAGGCCGAAAGTTCGGCCGTAACACTAACCAGCGTAAAGCGCTCTTTCGAAATCTTGCCGTATCCCTGATCTTGCACGAGCGGATCCAGACAACCGACGCGAAGGCGAAATCTATTCGCCCAATTGTTGAGAAGCTTGTCACAATGGCGCGTGACGACTCAGAACATCACCGACGTTTGGTGATGGCGCGCTTGGCAGACGAGCGGGCGACCGCAAAGCTTTTCGATGTGATTGGCCCGAGGTTCGATGGTCAGGCAGGCGGATATACGAGGATCTATAAGCTTGGAGTTCGCCGCGGCGACGCCGCTCCGATGGCGATGATTGAGTTTGTCGCCTAGCGTTCTCACTGGTCGAGTCATCCGTCGGTGAAGGCGACCCAGCGGCACGTCCGCATCGATCTTGGTTACGATGGTACGGAGTTCTTTGGGTCGCAGCGACAGCGAGCAGTGCGAACCGTTCAACTCGTTGTCGAACAGACGGTGAGCCATCTCACCGGAGAAGAGGTCACCATTGCCTTGGCGGGCCGCACCGATCGGGGCGTACACGCGGTCGGGCAGGTAGCGAGTGGGACGGTTAGATGGCGAAAAGATGTTGAGTCGCTGAGGTTCGCTGTTGATTCGCTCACACCGAATGATGTGACTATCCAGGCGGTGCGAGAAGTTTCCGACTCGTTCCATGCTCGCTTCGACGCGCAGGAGCGCGAGTACCGCTACAGGATTTGGAACGCGCGAACGCCGCCGTCTTTGATTCGACGTTTCGCGTGGCACGTCAAGTCTGAGTTGGACGTGGAGCGCATGAACACGGCGGCGGTCATGCTTATCGGAAGGCAAGATTTCTCGTCGTTTGCCGGGGCCGGGCTTGGAGTTCCGGGAGCCGCAGTCGATTGCTCGAGGAGTATGCTCGCGGCAGAGTGGCGACGGATCGATCAGGACTGGGAACGTGGAGCGGCTGAGGATTGTGTTTTGGAGTTTCGCGTTCGTGCCGATAGGTTCTTGCCTCATATGGTGCGAAACATTGTCGGAAATCTCATCGAGGTAGGACGCGGAACGAAGTCGGTTGATTGGTTTGCATCGATGATTGCCGAGCGTGATCGCAGAGCGGCTGAACCACCGGCACCACCGCACGGCCTCGTGCTTTGGAGCGTCGCATACCCGGAAGGGTCACAGGTTTGACGCCGGATCTTGGCGGCGTCGTTTCCATTGAGGAGCAACGGTTCGAATGAAAACGTTTACGCCAAAGGCATCCGAGATCCAGCGTGACTGGTTTATTGTGGACGCCGAAAATCAAACACTTGGTCGCATATCCTCTCAGATTGCTTCGATCTTGCGCGGCAAGCACAAGCCGACGTTTGCGACGCACATGGACATGGGCGACTTCGTAGTTGTTGTGAACGCAGACAAGTTTAGAGTCACCGGCAACAAGGAATTCAAGAAGACTTACTACCGACACTCACAGCATCCAGGTGGGTTCCGCGCGACTGCATTACGGGATCAACTCGTGAAGCACCCGACACGGCCGCTCGAGCACGCGGTGCGTCTGATGTTGCCGAAGAATTCGCTCGGTGACGCAATGTTCAAAAAGCTGAAGGTGTACGCCGGGCCGGACCATCCCCACTCGGCTCAGAACCCGCAGCCGTTGCGGATTGAAGGATAGAGGAGAGATAGGCAACAGTGGAAGCAGGAGCGAACGCAGACCGACAGCAGAGATACGTTCACGGCACTGGCAGGCGTAAGAGCGCGGTCGCGCGGGCGCGTCTGTATCCGGGCCGTGGAAACTTCGAGGTCAACAACAAGAGCGCCCGCGACTATTTCGGTGGCCGCGACATTTATCAGACCATGATTGCTGAGCCATTGCGTCTCACCAATACGGTCGATAAGTTTAACGTCCAGATCCGCGTAGTTGGCGGGGGCATGACTGGTCAAGCTGGAGCCGTGCGTCACGCCATCGCACGAGCACTTCTTCGCTCTGATCCGGAACTTCGCGCTGTGCTGCGCCGGGCCGGCTTTTTAACTCGTGACGCTCGAGTCAAGGAGCGCAAGAAGGTTGGCCTCAAACGAGCGCGTAAGGCACCTCAGTACACAAAGCGCTAGTTTATTCTGGGCACAAAGTCCGATTTCAACACCGGGAGCATATTCTTGCTCCCGGTGTTTTGTATGTTCGACAAACGTTTGTCGTCGCTCCCCGGGTGGCCAGAGAGCCGTGAACGTCGGTGGACATCCGTCGTCTGAATCGCATCAGACAGTCAAGCGCGCTCTTGTGGTCGCTCCTGAGGAGAATGCAACTGCTTCATTGAGACCCGGCAGCGCTCGACAGCGTCGCTGATGCGGCGAAGACTTGTCGGTCTCCACCACGCCTGCACCGCTACAGGGCTCAATTCGAGCGTCACCAGTCCATCATATTGCGACTGAGTCAGCTTGAGGAGAACGTCGTCAAGCGGTAGGATCCCGTGGCCTGGGATCTGATGATCGCGACGCAACGCATTCCAAAGCCCGAAACGGGAATGTCTTTCGACGACGTCGCTCAGATGCACGTTGGCGATCCGGGGCATGAAGGCTTTGAGCGTGTCTAGGATCTCCCAGTTTCGACTTGCCGCGTGTGCCGTGTCGTAAGTAATCTGGAGGTTCCACTCTTCAGTAAGCCAGAGAAGGCGATGCGGGTGATCGAATGCCCAGGTCGGAGTTCTTAGAGTCGACCGTCCGCTGTTTTCGATTGCCACGGAAAATCGCCCGCGCTGGGAGATTTCGACTGCGGTATTCACGGCATCAAACCATACTCGAGCATCCGGATGGTGCAGTGACTGAACGTCGGGCGTATGTACGACGAGCGCCTTACACCGTGGAAATCGCGCCGCGAAACGAGCTGACTCGACGATATCCTGGGCCATAGTCTGCGCGGAAACAGATCGCAGCCGCATAACGGTGTGAACAGATCGTACCGGCATATCGTAGCGTTCTTCGAGTCGACAGATATGCTCAGGATCGATATGCCTCGAGCGAGGCGTGAGCATCAACTCGACGCCATCGGCACCGGCATCGTGTGCGATGCTCAGCGAGCTTTCGATGGAAAAACCTGGCAACGAACCGGTCGAAAGGAGGAGTTTTGTCAACGGCTTACCTGCCAGCCTGGGATGCTGAGACTGATAAATCTGTTGGGATAGTGTTGCACGATACTCGTTCTCAACTTCTTTGAGTCTAGCATGCTATTAGCCTGTCGACACTCCGCGGTGAGCACAAATTCGCAATTGACTCGATCCGGCGACTTGACTAACTGGCGGAAGCGTATCGTTCGGAATTGATGACAGCCGACATGACGGCGTGCTGAGTCGCGACCGAGAGTTGGAGCGATCCGCGCGCATCGAGTTTGCCCTCTTCGCGAGCGAGTACGAAGAAGGTATCACCGTCAAAAAGAGTGTGCGCCGGGTGAATGGCACGCGCCAGACCGTCGTGGGCTGCGACTGCGAAGCGGACTAGATCGTCTCGCCGAACTGGGGCGTCGATTATAATGACGCCGATAGTGGTATTCTCGCCCGAACGTGCCTGCGGCTGATGTCCGCGTAATATGAGATCTTCTAACGTTGGTGCCGGCAAGCCAGGAGTTGCAAGATCTCCGACCGCGTTCACGGCGATCAATGCCGCGACAGTGCCAGACTCAGTCGTGATTCTGGACGTGCCGATTCCTGATGGCCGTCCTTTGCGATCGATGATCTTCGCTATTGTTGCCCCGGCGCCTGCGCCAATCCGACCCGAAACCCAGCCATGATGACCGGCTGATGCTGCCGCAGCATACCCAGCCTCAGCGTCGGGCCACACGGGCTCTTCTCCAACAAGATCGTAGAGGACTGCCGCTGACACTATCGGCACGCGAATACTGCCTGTTGGGAACCCTCGATGTTGCTCTCGGAGCCAGCGCACAACTCCGTCAGCCGCACCTAGTCCGAACGCACTTCCGCCGGTAAGCAGAACAGCGTCCAGGCGCTGCACCATTCGGCCCTCTTCGAGAAGAGACGTCTCACGAGTGCCAGGTGCGCCGCCCCGAACGTCGACTACGGCGAGCGACGCCCGATCTGGGATCACAACGGTACAGCCGGTCCGACCCGAAGGGTGGGTCCAATGTCCGACTCGAAATCCGGGAACTGACAGTGGCTGGTCTTGGTGATCCATTTTCATCCTTGATAGGTCGTTGGGCAAATGAGCCACGGAACAATCAGATTTCTATCTGAACGCCACTTTCGGCGAGCGTAATCGGGCCGTCATACGTCGATCGCGCCTGCACGCCAGAGGCCTCGATTCCGTTTTCTGCCCACATATGGGTCAACAGAAGACGCCTTGCTCCGGCGAGAGTGGCCAGTCGCCCAGCCTCAGCAGCGGTCAAATGTCCATCGCTCGCGGGCGCGCCTGGCGCCTGGGAAGGCATCGTCGCTTCGCAGATCAACAGATCCGCGCCATGCGCGAAATCCCCGAGCGATTCAAGAAAGTTCGTGTCGGCGAGATAGACGAGAGTTCCGCCGCTGCATTCGAAACGCATCGCCCAGCAATCGATGAAGTGCCGGGTGGGAGAAAACGACACCTGAAAGGGTCCGATTAGGAGGACCTCAGATGGATCGTACTCTGCCACGGCGAATTCCGTGTCGAAGAAGGGGTCTCCTGCCTCGGGACCTACCGCGAAGACGTTTTCGAGCCGATCGAGGAATCGCCTTCCGTCTGGCGGCATCCAGAGCGATACGCGGGGACCTCGTCCGTCAGGGATATAGCGCAGTCCATAGCGAAAAGGCACGATATCGAGTGTGTGGTCGGAGTGTAGATGGGAAATCAGGACCGAGTTGATGTCGCGAAGGGTAGTGTGTTGTCTAAGGACAGGCACGCTTCCGGGTCCGCAATCGACGACGATCCGGTAATTGTCCTGTTCAATCAGATAGCTCGATGACGCCCCACCGGGATTCGGACAAGCCGCTGACCCTCCTAGAACCGTCAACTTCATGTGATCTCTCCCGTGCTCTCCAGATGCAAAGTATCGTTCCACGAAGTGATTTCTGCGACTCGAGAGCCATTGGTTTCCAGCCGCGTGATACTGCAGTTACCAAGGCGGAACTTTGTCCAATCGCTTGGGTCACGACCAGTCATCTGCATCACGGCCGAAACTATGACTCCCTCGTGCGCGACGATCGCGAATCGCTCCCCTTTGTTGGTCGTCATAATGTCGTTCACGGCACGAAATACTCGAGCGTGAAATTCTCGGCGTGATTCACCGCTTGGAAACCGGAAGTCCAGATCCGCAAAATCGAACATTCGCCGGTAGATCTCCGGATGCGACGTTTGAATTCCTGATAAGGTGTAGCCCTCGAACTCACCGAAGTAGAACTCCACCAAATTTTCATGAAATTTGGTATCGGCACCGATCCGTTCCGCGATGGTCTGCGCGGTGACCCGGGCTCGTGAGAGTGGGCTCGAATGGACCAAACTCATGCTGCCGATCGTGTTGATGCGCTCAGCCACCTGCTGAGCCTGCCAACGACCCACGGAATTGAGTGGTTCGTCAGTCCGACCGTGCAGTAGCTTCTCGAGGTTGCTGCGGGTCTGTCCATGTCGAACGAACACGATTTCAGTCGTTGTCATTGATTCTCGCCATCTCGCTTGTCAGTCCGCCAGACCGGTCTGCATAGTCACACAAGTCCGAAAGAGTACAGATCTCGCATCTTGGTCCACGCGCACGGCATACTCGGCGCCCGTGTGTGATGACATTTAGGTGAAACGAATATATGTCGTCCGGGGCCAGCATCGATTCCAATTCCTCATGCGCCCGGTTGGCGTCGGTCTTGTCATCAATTAGGCCGACGCGTCTGGATACGCGAAAAACGTGCGTGTCGACGGGCAAAGCGGGCCTCTGACATGCAAACAGGAGAACGCAGGCGGCTGTCTTCGGTCCAACGCCTGGCAGGGCCTGCAGCCGCTTCTTGGCCTCGGCAAGAGGAATCACCGTCAAATCATCCAGGAGGTCGCCGGCGAGCACGTCATTGATCACCGATTTGATACGAGGTGCCTTCACTTCGGCCAAACCGCCGCTGCGAATGGCGTTAGCGATGTCCAACTCGTCAGCTGCCGCGACATCCTCCCACGTCGGAAACTCGGCTCGCAGCGATGCGAATGCTCGCTCGCAATTTGCGTCTGACGTGTGCTGAGAGAGAATCGTGATGATCAGTTCATCGAGAGGAGGTCGAGAGACGTGCCAGTCCGGTCTGCCGTATTCTTGCTCAAGTCGGCAGAGTATCTCAGTGGCTCGCCGCGTGTGCTCAGTGTTTTCGCTTCTCGATCTCAACATGATTGCATTGTACACGTGAATTTCTCCAGGGTGGTCACGGCGGGTCACATGCGTTACGTTCGTCGGGGACCATCGCACGAAACGGAAGAACTGATTTTCAAGTGCGGATGAACGAGGACAATTACATGGTGAGGAGCACTACACAGATGCCGGGACCCGAACTGCCCAGACGATGTGGTGTTCTGTTGCACCCGACCTCGTTACCTGGATCGTCTGACGTAGGCGACTTGGGCGACGAAGCGCGCAAATTCGTAGACTTCTTGGTGTCAGCTGGTCAAGGCCTTTGGCAGGTTCTTCCGCTTGGTCCGGTTGGAGACAACAACTCGCCGTACGACAGCAGCTCAGCCTTCGCAGGGAATCCGCTACTCATCGCAGAAGATTGGCTTGTAAATCATGGTTTGCTCATCCCCTCCGAGCTGGAATCCGGAGCTGGATCCTCGGATCGCGCCGATTTTGGACGATCCCGCGAACGCAAACGGCGTGTCCTAAGACGAGCGTTCGATCGATTCACTTATGGAAATTATGAGCGACTTGACAGCCGATTCGACGCGTTCCGACGGCGCGAAGCGGATTGGCTCCGTGATTTCGTACTCTATCAGTCGATCCACGACGCGCATAGCAACGCTCCCTGGACTGCATGGCCAGAGGACCTCAGGCGACGAGATGAGAGTGCGCTTGAACGCTGGCGAACCGACCTGAAAGGAGAGTTGCGGTTTCACGAGTTCGTCCAATTCCTGTTTGACGAACAGTGGCATGAAGTTCGCCTATATGCTAACCACCATGGAATTCAAATCATTGGAGACATCCCAATTTACGTTTCCTTCGATAGCGCCGACGTCTGGGCCCATCAACAGTTGTTCGAGCTCGATTCGCAGGGTGCACCAACTGTTGTCGCCGGAGTTCCCCCTGATTACTTTTCAGCGGTTGGCCAGCGCTGGGGGAATCCGTGCTATCGCTGGGAGAATTTACGAAGAACCGATTATCGCTGGTGGACTGAGCGATTTCGACGAGCGTTCGAACTAACCGACATCGTACGCGTAGACCACTTCCGGGCCTTTCAAGCCGGATGGCAGGTTGACGCTGAAGAACCCACGGCTATGAATGGGCGATGGGTGGACGGGCCAGGCAGCGAACTCTTCGATTGGGTCGAGAAGTCACTTGGAAAGCTCCCAATTATCGTCGAGGATCTTGGCTTGATCACCAAGGAAGTGACGGCGCTTCGCGAACAGCTCGGACTACCAGGGATGAAGGTTCTTCAATTCGCGTTCGGCGACGATCATCGAAACCCATATCTGCCTCACAATTTTGATTCGAACTGTGTTGTCTACACGGGTACCCATGACAATGACACAACAGTTGGTTGGTTTGCGCAGTTGGACGCGCGCGCACGTGATCGGGTCGAACGCTACGCAGGTGCCTGTCGAGAGGAAATCAACTGGAAAATTATCCGATTGGCGTACGGGTCGGTGGCCGCAACGGCGATTGTTCCAGCACAAGACCTTCTTGGGCTGGGAAGCGAACATCGGATGAACATTCCAGGAACGGTGAAGAATGACTGGGAATGGCGTGCCAAATCCGATGCCTTCACTGCAAGCATCGCTTGGAAACTGCGTGACCTGGCGGACCTTTATGGGAGGCTCAACACAGAAATAGGAAGGAACTAGGTGATCAAGTCGTTGTCGGCGTTGAATTGTTGCCTCGTCTGGCGGAGGGAGGTCACTTCGTGCTGTTCACGTTCCTCCAGCGGGTGGATCATCAGGTCGATAGCAACCCAAAGCGTTTTCGATATCGGGTAGAAGAAAAGTGGAAACAGAGCGTTCAGTGCAATTGCCGCCACAAGAACCGGAACCAGTGGCACGTCGGGCCAGGTCCAGACAACCGCGACCACCAACATCGTCACAAATGCCAATTCGGTGACCACGGTATTGATCGCAACGGCACCGGTCCAGTAGCCTTCTTCACGCTCAAAATAGAGACCGCATTGCGGACAGCGATCCGCCATTTTCAGCCAATTACGAAAGAGCTTTCGCTGCCCACAGTTTGGACAGCGGCGAACAAGGCCTAGTGCGAGTGCGTGAAGACGACTCATTGCGTTGCCAGACCCCCCAGATTGCGGTCGAGCGATATCCATTTGACGTACAGACCACTCCGCGCAATCATACTATTCACCCGCGAGACAACCCCGAAATCGACGATCCAACGGTTCAGGAAATTTCATCGCGAGAACATTGACGCGTCCTGGAAAATCGTGCCGACCCGTATCCACAGAGGAATGCGTACATGCGTTCACAATTTTGAAATGTATTCATCGAAAATGAACGCGCGATTGTCATTATAATTGGGGATGATAGGTTATGGGCGAGGCGAACCGCGAGCATTACGCTGATTGCTAGGAGCTATCGAGATGCTGATTTGGTTTTGCTCCGTCGGATGGCTTTGTCTTTCGCAAAAGGAGTTCGATCATGAGAGTACAACTCGGCACACCGGTTCGCACGAGGGATGACAAGGCGCTCGGCCCGATCGAGTGGATTCTTGTCGATCCGGAGACGCGAATCGTCATGAGCATTGGAGTCCGGCACGGCTGGATTCGAAGCAACGCGGTCAAGTTGCCCTTGGACCAGCTCAAGATTAGCCCTGGACTCGATTACTTGATTGCTAACGTCGACGAGATGGAAACTAGGAACTTGACCCACGCAAACGTTTCAGACGAGTCGGAACTGCCAGCCGGAACGGCTGTTGCCGCAAGCGCTGGTGGAGGGGTCTGGCCCGCGGATACGTTTGCGTCAAAGCGCCGAGAAACGTCAACGGTGCCGATGCATTCTGAACTCGAAGAGATGGTAAGTATGGTCGACACAGATGTCATCGTGCTGGGTGAGGGGAGCGACGTCTACACCAAGAACATGCATCATGTCGGGGAGCTCGAGCAGTTGCGCTTCGATACGCGAACCGGCCAACTCCTGGGCCTCGAGATCAAGGGCGGCTTTCTACACCACTCGGCGTTTGAGCTCCCCGGCGAGTTCATCGCGGGGTTAGACGAGGGCTCAATCTACCTGAACGTTGACAAGGAAGAAGTCAAACGACACATTCTCGAAGCCAGCTAATCGAGAATCGTGGTGTGACTATAAAGGAGCCGGCACATTCAGCCGGCTCTTTTTCGGTCTATTTTGGCCCTCAACAACGATTAGGTTACTCTTGACTCGCGGTCTTAACGACAATCTTGTTCGCGGTTTTCTCCACGCTCTTTTGGAACGCAATCGACAGGACACCGTCTTCATAGGTTGCGTCACCACTTGACTCATCCACGGGAGAGGGCAATGTTGTGGTGCGTTCGAGCCTGCCAACCCGGCGCTCAACCACGTGCCATTTTCCTCTCGTCTCATCACGTTGTTCCTGGCTTTCGCCCCTGATGGTCAAGATAGAATTGCGTACTTCGACTGAGATGTCATCGGGCTTGATGCCTGGCATCGACGCCTTTACGATCACCTGGTCGTCTGTCTCGTGAACGTCGAGCGGCATCGTTCCTCGTTCTTCTGTCATGCCGGTGCTGCTCGTCAAATCGGAGAACAGACGGTCGAACCTTTCGCGGAGAGTGTCCATGTCCAAGAAACGGGACCGCGGTGTGATGCTCATGTTTTCCTCCGTTCGATCGTGGGACTCGAAATGCCTCTCGGCACACCAATACCAACATATACCCTGCGCAGCAACAAATACGCCACGATTCATGCCGTGACCGTGACATTTCCATATTTGGGTGTCTGCTTGACGTCGTTGAACCGGCGACATGAGACCCGCTCGGTTGTTCGTTGACGATCCCGGGTAGGTGACGAGCAAAAGCATGTCAATTTCAAGCGGCGAAGCGAGATCCAGTCGCTGACAGTGGCACCATCGTTGCCCCGACGTCTGATAACCAGTAACCTCTGCTAGATGCATCAGTGATTTAGGGGGTGGAATGGCCGAACGGTCGCACAAAATCGGACTATCGACCGATCTTTACCAGATGACCATGGGAGCGAGCTATCACGCGCTCGACATCACTGGCTTGGCTACCTTCAGTCTCTTCGTTCGCCGGTTGCCGCCAGAACGAGGCTATCTCGTTGCTGCCGGCTTGGACGAGGCCCTATCGAGACTAGAGAGCATTCGATTCGACGAACAAGCTCTTGCGTACCTACGTTCTATCCATCAGGTGCGGCCTGACTTCGTTGATTCGCTGCGAGATTTTCGTTTTTCCGGCGATGTGTGGGCCGTTCCAGAAGGACGCATCATCTTCGCCGATGAGCCACTGTTGGAGGTTCAAGGAACAATCGTCGAGGCACAAGTCGCCGAAACTATCCTGTTGAACGCTCTTCACTACTCTACAATGGTTGCTTCCAAAGCGGCTCGATGTATCTCGGCCGCGCCCGGGAAGTCGCTGATTGAGTTTGGTCTTCGTCGCACGCCGAGCGTCGACGCCGGACTCGCGGCGGCTCGATCCGCATTCATCGTAGGGTTCACGGGGACGAGCAACCTGCTTGCGGGAGAACAGTTTGGTATCCCGGTCGCTGGTACTGTTGCCCATTCTTTCATTGAGATCTTCCCGACAGAACTTGATGCTTTCCGCGCATTTGGCTGGGCCTTCCCAGGTGACATTACCCTGCTGATAGACACGTACGACACGCTTCAGGGCGCCCGAAACGCCGCGATCGTCGCCAAAGAACTTATGGTCGAAGACCGGCGAGTCTTGGCGGTTCGTATTGACAGCGGCGATCTGATCACCCTAAGTAAACAGGTGCGAGCTATTCTGGATGCCGACGGATTGTCGAATGTCGGGATTCTGGCTAGTGGCGGACTCGACGAATGGGACCTCGAGCAATTCGTTGCAAACGATGCACCGATCAACGCTTACGGTATCGGTACGAGACTTGGCACCTCGGCGGACGCTCCATCGCTCGATATGGTCTATAAACTGGTGCAATTTGGCGACACACCCAAGCTCAAGCTCAGCGAAGGCAAAGCAACGTTGGTCGGCCCAAAACAAGTCTGGCGACACTCCAATTTGGATGGCAGGTTTACATCTGACTTAGTCGCGCGTCGTGTCGAGCCATCGCCGGGTGAGGGGTGGGAACCGCTTCTCGAGCCAGTCATGAAGAATGGGGAGCGACTCATGCGCCCGAGTCTTCGTCAAATCAAAGAGCGACATCGCGTCGAGACGGGGCGAATGCCTAAGGAGATCTTCGCGCTGAAGGATTTTGCCCAATTCCCCGTCGAGCTATCTGGCGCGCTACGGGAGCTGCAGGAGGAAACAGCGGAGAAAGCACGCGGTGCAGACTCTGACGACAGTAGCCTCGGGAGCGGGAGTGAGCGTGACGCCGGTTCCTAACCGCCAGGTTGAAAGCGACATTCCCTCTGGGATGGTGCTCGTTGCGGCCGGCACATTCATCATGGGCTCACTTGAGGGCAACCAAAACGAGATGCCTCAGCATGAGGTATACGTTGGTGCTTTCTGGATCGATCGATTTCCTGTAACCAATGAGTCCTACTCCGAATTCGTTCACACTACCAACTACACGTCTCCTCCGAGTTGGCGCGGCGGACTGCCTGACCGAAAGAAGTTGCGCCATCCAGTGGTTGACGTAACGTGGGAGGATTCTCGACTGTTTGCAGAGTGGGCGGGTAAAAGGCTGCCGACGGAAGCGGAATGGGAGAAGGCCGCTTCTTGGGATGTCGTGTCGGCCAAGAAGCGACGCTGGCCGTGGGGGGATACGTGGGAATCGGGCAGGGCAAATGCCGGCTCCGGGATCCTCGCTATTTTTCGTAACCGCGGAACAAGCGAGATCGACCGTTACTCCCCGGCGGGAGACAGCCCGTATGGGGTGGCATGCATGGCGGGAAACGTCTGGGAGTGGACGTCGTCACTCTTTTTGCCATATCCATATCGGTCGGAAGATGGGCGGGAGAACCCAAACGCCGCCGGTGGACGCGTTCTCCGCGGCGGATCGTGGAGCAATCCTCCTGACCAGGCGCGTGGAGCGGCGCGGCTAGCGCTTCCGCCGAGACGGGTTCTCGATGGAGCGTGCGGGTTTCGCTGCGCTTTGCCAGCAACTTCCCCAACGTCGTAGCAACACGTTTGGATCGTTTCATCCCTCGTCGGACCACCTGGCAAGTGTTTCGGCCGTGGGCGTCGGACGACGGAATGGCCGTTCGTGACGGTAACCTAGAGCATAGGCTGCTTGCATCGTCGTGTGGATCTCACGCGTTCCGCCATAGATCACACTCCCTTTGATGTTTTGGAGTTGGCGTTCAATGAGCGGGAACGGCGGAACCCCAGTCAAATCGAATATTTGCAGAGCGGCTTCGCAAGCCTCGAACGCCATCTCTGCGGCCTGCCACTTCGCGAGTGAGGTCATCTGGGAATTCGGCTCGCCCCGGTTCTTCCGCGCAGCCGCAGCATAGATCATCGAGCGCGCGACCTCGACGTTCCTGGCTATCGTCGCCATCAGTTTCAAGATTGTCTGCCGCTTCTCGCTCGATCCCGTTTCGTCACGCAACGCAGCGAGTCGTTGCTGTACCGCTTCGAGTGCCGCCTGAGCCACTCCGACCGCGCCTGCTCCGACGGTGAACAGGCCGTTGCCGAGCGCCGCGAGCGCAATAGCGAATCCCTCTCCCTCATCGCCAATGAGCGCTGTGCAGGGTACTCGTGCATCACTCAAAACGACACTTCCGGTGTTCGATGCACGAACACCGAGTTTGCCGTGATACGTCGTCGTAAATACGCCTGGCGCATCACGCTCAACGATGAACGCGCAAATTCCCCGGTGCTTGCTCGCAAGATCGATCGATGCGAACACGATGAACAGATCGGCCACATCTGAAAGGCTGATCCACGCCTTCTCACCATTGAGGACGTATTCGCTTCCGTCGCGTCGAGCGGTCGCCCGCATCGCGCCGACGTCAGATCCGGCATTGGGCTCGGTCAGCGCGAACGTGGCGATAGTTTCACCGGTCGCGAGCAGCGGTAGCCAGCGACGGCGCTGTTCGTCGGTTCCCCATTGCAGCACAGACAGTCCCGCCAGTGCCAGATGTACGGTGACCACAATCTGATGACCAATATCGACGCGAGCCAACTCCTCGGCGAGGAGCGCGAGTGCGGAGTAATCGAGGCCTCGACCACCAAAACGTGGCGGCAGGCAGAGGCCAAGATAGCCGGCATCCCCGAGCGCGGAAAGTGCGCCAGAATTCATTCGCTCTTCAATGAACTCCTCCTCGATGGAGGGCAACAGGTAGCGCTCGGCAAAATCGCGAATCTCTTGCCGCAGAGCAGCGTAGTCGTCGTTCACAGTCGTTTGAGACCTTCCGTCTATCGTCCAGATCGCGCTAACGTTCCGGCTATCGACTTCCCCGTATTGCACGTTGGTTTTGGCCGGTTCGCGATTCAATCCGTTCAGCACGCACCGAAGATTGCGCGGTTGCTTTGGAATACTAACATCGTCACAGGACGTCATTATTATTCGACTGCCGTGGATGATATTCGCGCCGCGGCCAGAAAGGTGGCGTCAGATGTCAGGTCGGTCTGAAATTCCGAGTGTTCCGGAGGTGGACGTCGTCACCGCATGGGAAATGGTGTGTGAAAGCGCATCGTACATACTTGATGTGCGCGAGACAAACGAACTGACCGAGATCTCGGTGCCGAGTGCGATTCACGTTCCACTCGGTTTGCTCCATACCGTGGTCTGTGAACTCCCACGCGATCGTGAACTGTTTGTACTCTGCCATTCGGGTGTGCGGAGTGCGTACGCGACACAGTTCTTGCTCGCCTCAGGATTCGAAGACGTGAAAAACGTCACGGGCGGAGTGATCGCCTGGGCGCAAGCACATCTGCCGTACATATCGTACGGCAACCTTTTCAACGATCAGCGCTCAGATTGAAGAAAGACGCCCAGACCAAACGTCCATTGACGAGAAGAGGCTTGGAAGCGGTTCAACGATGATGACCACTCCCGCGCAGGATTCGCCAACCGAGGAGTATACCCGCCAAGATTGTTACCATCACGCCAATTGCGAAAAGCGGTCCCAACCAGGACGAAAGCCAATTCGGGCTGTAGACAGTAAGCAGAAGTCCGAGACTTACGAGGCTCGCACCGAGCAGGATGGCTAGCACCAGGCGATTCACCATTGACTGAAGGGAGTCGAGGATCTCATCGGCACGAACGAGGCGAATCCCGACCTCAATGTCACCTTGTTCTGATCGTGTCAACAGGCGCTCGATGCGCCGAGGCAGCCGCTTGATCAGTTGGCGCATGTCTTCGCCTGACGCCACGATCTGCGGAATCCAGCTGCCGGGAAGCCATTGCTCAAGCATGGCCCGCCGGATATACGGAGCAGCCATCTCAACCGGTTTCAACTCGGGATCGAGTCGTCGACCCATTCCCTCTTGCATCGCGAGCGTTTTCATCAGCAAGGCCAACTCCGAAGGCATCTGGAGTTGCCGTCGACGTACGATTGTCATAATGTCGTTTACGATCACGTCAAAGCGGAACTCCTGCAACGACATCCCGACGTAGCGGTCGATCAAATGCTGTACGTCCCTGCGAAGTCCAGGCCGGTCCGCTCCATGTTTCAGCACGTGCAGCACCGATAGACCATCGACGATCTCGTCAGCATCTTGACGGATCACGCCAGCGGCCAGGCTCAACAGCGCATCATGCGTTCGATCGTCGATACGTCCAACCATACCGAAATCGTAGGCGACGATGCGACCATCCGGCAGGACCGAGAAGTTTCCGGGATGAGGGTCAGCGTGGTAGAAGCGGTGCTCAAATATCTCGTCAAGGTTAATCCGCACGGCACTGCTGGCCAGCTCGCTGCAATCGACGCCCATGGCCGCGATTGCGTCAACATCGTCGATAGAGACGCCTTCGATGCGTTCTTGAGTGATCATCTTCGAGCCTGTCAGTTCCCAGTAAATGTGCGGAATCGTTAGTGCCTTACTGCTACGGAAATTCTCGCGGAACTTGTCGGCGTTGCGTCCTTCGCGCTGGTAATCCAGCTCGCTTCGCAGTGTCCATCCAAACTCATCAACGAGGGCCACCAAATCGTAAGCTTCGGCAATTGGCGCTCTGTTCTGCGCGAACCTCGCGAGTTGTTGCAGGATAGCGAGATCCTGATCGATCTGAGCCGCGACCCCCGGCTTCTGAACTTTTACGACCACTCGCTCGCCGGTATGCAGGACCGCTCCGTGAACTTGGGCAATTGAAGCGGCGGCCAGAGGTTCGTCCTCGAACGACTTGAATAGTTTCTCGACCGGCTGCCCAAAGGAATCTTCGATGACGCCACGAATCCCATCGGTTGGCACAGGTGGCACCCGGTCCTGAAGCTTCGCGAGCTCGCTGATGAAGGCAGGAGGTAGCAGATCTTCACGCGTTGACATTATCTGCCCGAGTTTTATGAAGGTTGTGCCAAGGTCCTCGAGAGCTGCACGAAGGTGTTCCGCTTGACTCGTTGGCTGTCCGTCGGTGGGCGTTCGGAACCAGCCCCGGTTGAAGGGGATAAGTGAGGCGACGCCCAGTTGCTCAGCGACTGAACGCACACCGTGCCGAGACAGAATTCGGATTATTTCAGCATAGCGCCTTCGATGGCTGAATAGCTGAGATGGACCTCCGAAGAGCACCGGCATAACGATCCCAATCGTGTCGTGCCGCCAACGTTGTCCGACGAAAAGTCACATCATGTCCGGCGATCTCAGTTTCGCAGCAGATCGCACATATTTTCAATCGAGGTTCATCTGGCGAAGTCGAAGGGCGGCGAACGCCAGAGAAGCGGCAACTATGCATGTAATTACAACGATGGAGACGAGCAGACCAGATGGCTGCGCGATGGTAACCGACGAATTTCTGAGGAGATGGATAAAGATCGATTGAACAAAGTGACGAACGCTCAGCACGCGTATACCCGGGATGAACCTGGCCAATAGGCTCTCCCACATGAGGATGTAGATCACGCCAACCAGGAGCGCTCGAGGTATCACGAGGCTGATAAACAGGAAGAGTGCTCCGTACGACGCAACTCCGACGAGAGATGCAACGAACATCGATCCAAGCGCGCCGACGGTCGGTGTACCAGGACCAGGAATAACGACCAGCCAGGTTATCAGCACGCCGATGATCAGAGCTGCGCTCGTCACCAGAAATGTCCCCAAGAACTTTTCGATGATGATTCGCGTCGTCGAAACGGGCTTGATCACGAGATACACAATGGTGCGATCGCTCAATTCATTGCCGAGTGTTGCTGTCGCGAGAATCAGTGTGGCGAGCGGGACGACCGTCGGAGCCAAAAACTGATTGAAGACATCTCCGAGGAATACGTTTGGCGTTGTGTTATTGGAGTTGAGCAGAAACACTAGAGCGAACAGGATCGGTGTTGCTGAAAATAGCGCGACAACACGAGTAGCACGGCCGGCAGCGAACTGCCTGAGCGTTAGCCAGAATATTGGAACCTGCGTCGATACCATTGCCAATCCATCTTCAGATGAGACCGATTTTGACCGTGTCATTTTCGCTCAGTAACATAGGCGAATACGCTCGCCAATGAATCATCGACGGCGGAAACTTCGAACAGCCGAATATCATGATGTCGCGCGATTCGGGGAACCAGAAAATAGACCGCACGAACATCCATCGACTCGACGACCATCGCTTCACGATCTGGTTCCATCCGAATCGAAAGTATTTCGGGAGCATTGATCAACGCCGAAGCCAGGATACGATTATCCGAAGACCGTATTCGTACCGTGCGTGCGTGCTCGTCGATTTTGTCTCGAATGGCCCGGAAGTTCCCGACCGCGGCAAGTTTCCCATCGACGATCACGATAATGCGATCCGCGATGCGTTCAACCTCATGCAGGACATGTGATGACACCAGCACGGTCTTTCCTTCATCGCCAAGATCGCGTATGAGATCCATGAGATGAACGCGTTGTACCGGGTCAGTTCCAGTGAGTGGTTCGTCGAGAATCAGCACATCCGGATCATGAACGAGTGCCGCCGCGACTTTGATTCGTTGGCGCATGCCCTTGGAGTAGCCGCCGATCTGACGGGATGCCGCGTCGCCGAGATCCGCCGTTCTGAGCGCCAGCTCCGTTGCCGTCGTTGGATTGGGCAGCCGATGCATTACCGCGCTCCAACGAACGAACTCACGTCCAGTGAGAAACGGGTAGATCGTTTCGGACTCAGGTACGACCCCGATTCGCCGGTAAAGATCGATGTTTGACCTCACTTCGGTCCCGAACATTCGAACGGTCCCGGTCGATGGTTTGAGCAACCCGCTGAGAGTTTTGAGAATGCTTGACTTGCCTGCACCATTTGGACCCAGAAGGGCCGTCACGCCGGGCCCAACCTTGAATGAAACTTCCGACACCGCAACGACGTCCCCATACCATTTGGAGAGTCGATCGACCTCAATGGTAGGTTCCTTGGAAGCCAAATATCCATCGACGAACGGAGGGCCAATCATGCCATCCGGAGGCTCAATCGGGGATTCGTCGAAAATCGGATCGGCGGATGTTCCCACGCTGAAATCACTCATCACGAAGGTACTGTCGGTACATAACGAACGAAGAAACGAGCACAACAACCGCGACTGATATCAGATAGAGTGGGCCCGCTAGATGCGCCGTTGCGGCCGCCGAATCGCCTCCAAGTTTGGTGCCGAAAATCCAACTGGTCAGTGCTTGAGGTACGACAGTAGGACTCAGCAACGCGATGTAGCGGTGCCAATCGGATTTGATCGCATCAAAGAGCGCCGCAACGAATCCAGACACTAGGACAACCGTGCCAATATAGACTGCGGCAGCGATGCTCTTTCGATCGGTGAAGCTCGCAATGAGCAGTCCGATGGCGGCGAAGAACAGAGAAAGGAGTGAGCCGTTCACGAGGATTCGGAGAATGTCAGCGATGTGATTGAAAAAGTAGCTGACTGGGCTATCGGCGAGAAACGTCACACCCAGGAATAGCAATACCGCCGGAAGAAGCGCGATCGTACTCATCAAAATTCCGAGAGCGCCGACTTTGGCCAGTAGATAGTCACCCTTGCCAATTGCCCGCGAAAAATACAGGGGCAGCACCCGTTGCCGCCGATCATCACACAACATTTCAGGAGCTGTCGCCGCCGCAAATACGAGCAAGATAGTTGCAAGCAGGTCATATAGCGTCTGATAGTTGAACCCAGAAGCGAGCCTACCCGCAAACGCGCGAATGCCAACGATGATGATAACGGGGAAGAAGGCAAACGCGTAAAGGATGATCGGGATGATTTTGGCGGTCCAGCGTTTCTTGATTCCCAGGCCGCGCTTGATCGAGTATCCGATAAGTGCCTGAATCGCTCGAGAACGGCCCTCCCGTGCACCTTCATAGTGACGGTATCCGCGATCATAGATTTGGGCGTCAGATTGTGCCGCCAAGTCGGCGTCACTGCTCGTTGGACTAGCTGGCGGAAACATCAATGCCCTCGTCAATTCGCTGCTCGCCTGCGCGCTGCAGGTAGACGTCTTCAAGCGTTCGGGCGTCCAAACGCATTCCGCGCAACAGCACATCGGTGTCGATGCTGAGATCGCGCAGAACGTCGAATACGCCATCATCGTAATGCGGAACGAGTAAATCTAGTCCGCGCCTGCGGGTTGGCAGTCCGTGTTGCTCGAGCGCGGCAACGAACTGCTCGACGGGTCCGTCTACCTGGACAATGATGTCCCCTTCTCCCTGAACGAGATCCGCTAGAGGACCTGACATGGCTAGCCGGCCGTCCTGCAACATCAAGACAAAGTCACACACGTGCTCGACGTCCTCGAGGAGGTGTGAGCTGAGAATCACCGTGATGCCGAGATCCCGATGAATCCGCCGAATGAGGCTGAGCATATCGTCGCGGCCTGAAGGGTCCATGCCGTTCGTTGGCTCGTCGAGAAACACCAGGGACGGATCGTGAACTATGGCTTGAGCGAGTTTGACGCGCTGCTTCATGCCCGTCGAAAATTCACGGATTAGGCGATAGCGTTCTTCGTCGACGCCACATTGGTAGAGTGTTTCGGCCGCACGTAAACGTGCCGCCCGTGACGGTAGTCCGCTGATCTCGGCCATGTGGCCCACAAAATCGGCGGCGGTAACATCGGCTGGAAGGCAGTCGACCTCCGGCATATAGCCAACATGCTCGCGCATTGCTAATGCTTGGGATCCGACGTCGAATCCGAGCACGGATGCTTGCCCGCGAGTAGGCGTTTGAAGGCCGAGAAGGAGTTTAATGAGTGTTGATTTGCCGGCCCCGTTTGCTCCCAATAGACCTACTGCGGCTCGGGGAATGTCGACCGACAACTCATCGAGCGCCACGACCGTGCCATAGGTCTTACGGAGGCGAGAAGTTTGAACGATCCATTCAGAGTTCGATTCGAACCGCACGTGCCCCCTCGCGTTCACAGCCACACCCGGAGCCCAGGATGGCTGAAATGCCGTTTGAGTTCGTGTCCGAGTATACCCTTTTCTCACTCTGGCTGGGGTGAAACAATAGACCTTCATGCGATTCCACGGTCGGAGAACGGGGATGACCCGATGGTCACAGGAGTATACTCAAGGTCGCCTATATTGAATTCTTTGGAGTAGGAACGTAAATGGCTTCTAACGTAGGTCGCATGTCTCGCTGGGGTCGCGACACCGGTTTGTCGGTTCGGATGTTCGTCGTGATGTTCTTGCTGGCTGCCTTGTATCTTGCATTTATTGCCGTCCTGGTCTCGGCCGGTGTAAATGCTGTTTCGGTGCTCTTCTTTGCGGCGATCCTGATCGGGGCGCAGTATTTTCTCTCGGACAAGATCGCTCTCTGGAGCATGGGCGCACACATAGTCAGTCCGAATGAGGCTCCCGAGCTTCATGGGATGATCGAGCGGCTCGCTTCCATCGCGAATCTCCCGAAACCACGCGTCGCGATCGCCGATAGCGACGTCCCCAATGCGTTCGCAACTGGTCGAAACCCGAAGAACGCGGTCATCGCGGTCACCCGTGGTTTGATGAACCGCCTCGATTCGGCAGAGATCGAAGCTGTGCTGGCGCATGAAATGTCGCACGTCCGGAATCGTGACGTCATGGTGATGATGCTTGCGAGTTTTTTCGCCGTCGTCGCGCAATTGATGATGCGCTGGTTCTTCTGGGGCAGCATGATGGGCGGTGGTCGCCGGGATCGCAAGGACGGTGGATCCATCGCGATTATCTACATGGCGTCGATCCTTGTGTGGGTAATCAGTTTCTTCTTAATCCGAACCTTATCTCGTTACCGCGAATACGCTGCCGATCGCGGTGCCGCGATCATCACTGGATCGCCCTCAAACTTGATGTCGGCGCTAATGAAGATCAGTGGAGTCATGCAGCGAATCCCGCAGCAGGATCTTCGCGAAGTGCAACAGATGAATGCACTATTCATCATCCCAGCATCGGTCAGCAACAGCTTTTCTGAGATCTTTCTCGACTCATCCATCGCTCGAGCATCGATTAGAGCGCCTCCGAGAGCTATCACGTGAAATGGAGGGCCTGTGAGGCAATTTCTCGACTCGTTGCTCGGTCGTTCGCGGCCGGCGCCATCGAAGATCGAGCGGCTATTTGCGATGTCGACAGCACAGGTCACGCTCGAAACTCAGCTCAACATGACTGCCGACTCACATGCCGGGATCGTATTTCGTCCGGTCGACTCGGCGTACTTCGATCAAGCGAGCCAGGATCTGAATGATCTGCTGAAGATTAGCACGCACGACACTGGGACGATTTACGAGACTCGAACAGACGAGTTCCGGTTCCGCTGGATTCTGCTCAGCGATCCTCAGTTTGAAGACCTGGTGGCGACCATCCACATAATCAGCCAAACTCTGGTGGAACAACAGTTCGGTGAACAACTTCTCTCGGCAGTGTTTCGCTATGACACGGCTGATGGTCGTCGGACGTATTGGTTCTATAACTACAAGCGAGGCAGTTTCTATCCCTTTGTTCCGGAGCCTCACGGACGCAATCGAGATAACGCTCTTGAACTCCGTCTATCGTCGGCTATGGAGCGAGAGTTGCCGATGGAAAAGGAACTCGAGCGCTGGTATCCGATGTGGGACATCCCGTTCTAAGGTCGAGACGAAGTCGAGAGACATAAGAAGACCCCCGACCAAGTCGGGGGTCTTCGCTTGCTATTGTCGTCTGCCGTCTGCTGGCCTAATCCGGCACAAGTCCATCCGCGACGAACAGGTTCGATGCTTCGTCGAATGTCGTATCAGGTGGAGGCAGAACGACCTGGGATTCGACGAGTTCATCGTCTGCGACGGACTGACCGTGATCTCGGACAAGATCAATCAGATTCTTGAACAAGACATGGAACTTGCCACGATCGCCACCGGCAATTGCCGCGACGATATCGTTGTCGATCGCATTGATAT
Source organism: uncultured Chloroflexia bacterium (assembly GCA_963785465.1). Classification (GTDB taxonomy): domain Bacteria; phylum Chloroflexota; class Chloroflexia; order Thermomicrobiales; family Thermomicrobiaceae; genus CALAGB01. The sequence goes on from CAWAVM010000006.1 coordinate 35,722, forward strand.
GATCGAGGTAGGAGCTGTCGAGGCGGTATTGCCCTTCAGACGATATTCGTACAATCATCTCTACTACCCCTCCCCCAACTTCTTTGGTTCTTCAGGAGCGCCGACCTCTTTGCGAAGAGCGGCGAGTTGAGAGTCAACGCTCTCCTTCATCGAGATCTGAGACAACTCGCGATCGATGGAATCCCGACTTGATCCGGTGACGTCTTCGAGTGCGCCAGAAGAGATCAACTCGTCGATTGCACCCGCGCGGGCCTGCATGGCTTCGGTCTTCTCCTGTGCCCGGTCGACGGCCATGCCAACGTCAGCCATCTCCTCGGAAAGGCCCGTAACAGCCTCCCCGATGCGGACCTGTGCTTCAGCAGCTGAGTACTGAGCCTTGACGACCTCTTTGCGGGTTCGGAATGACTCGATCTTCGTACGTAATCGTGACTCGGCCTGCTCAAGCTTGGCCTGTTCGCCATCCAAATTCTGAATCTGAACGTCAAGTCCGCTTGACTGCTCGTCGATCATCGCCCGTCTCTCGAGGGCGGTGCGAGCGAGATCTTCGCGACCGGCACTCATGGCTTGCTTTGCCTGACCGCTAAGCTTGGCGGAACTTTCCTCAAGCTTTGCCTTCTGCAGTTCCAGGCGTCGCTTTGACGTGGTCACGTCAACGATGCCGCGCCTGACATCCTGTAGCATCTGAAGCTGCTTCTCGTATGAGTAATCAAGCATCTCTCTCGGGTCTTCGGCGGCTCCCAAGATCTTGTTCACCTTAACTTTGATGAGCGTCGTGGTGCGTGAAAGTAAACCCATTGGCCATCCTTACTACTTGCGGCGAACTCGCAACATGATTATATCCTTCGCAGCACATTGTGGGAACTGGCCCAGCGTTCGACCAGACAACGTGGCAAACGCATTTCCGTGCGGGCACTTATGGCGCAGCACAAATCTCGTTGAGTGAAAACGTCAGATCGGCACTCAGTGGCTGCCACTTGGTGGCGCCATTGCATGTCTGATCGACGACCGAAACCTGCGCGGTGTGGAGACCTGGCTGCCTTCGAATGAGTATCGATCCGCTGTCCGGCATGACGAAATCAACGGTCAGCGTCGTTGATGACGACGGCATCAGTGGGATCTCATAGCTGCCGCCGTTGGGTTCGTCCGGATTTGGAGTGTTTGCGATGTTGCTGCCCGTTCGAATACTTCCTACTGGCAATGTAACGTCCACCCACCAGCGTTGAAAACCTGAGTAGAAGGGATCGTCGTTTGGAGATCCGGTGTGGACCATCGAGATCTGCAGATGGGCTGATCGCACTCCGTTGATTGCTGGTCCCAATGTCAAGGTGTATGACGGGACCATGAGTTCGCTCGATTTGCCAAATGCTACGTTGGCGAACGTGACGTCGATCGTCGGCGTAGCAGGATGCGGTGTCAGCCGGCCAGCCCAAAGATGCTTTTCGATGAGCGCCTGAACGGTCGGGTCCGAAGAGTACATTTGAAGGTCGCGGCTGTCTGCCGTCTGTTTGATGGCATCGACCATTTTCAGCACGGTCGATCTATCCCCGCCTTTCAGTCGATCAATCAGCTCTTTGCCAATAATAGCGACCACTTGTTTGTGGACGTCTTCTGTCTTCTGGCCTTCTCGTGCCAACCGGCGTTGTCGCTCGATTTCGTCATGTACGTTGGCAGCGGTGATGGTTCTCATCTCGCCATCGACATCGACCGTCATCGGACCAGTCAACCGCAGCATCGAACTCACCATCGCGGGATCGATAGCTACAACTCCGCGAATGGGTGGCCATCCCGTCGACGAATACATCTGCATGATCGTTGCACCACTTGTAGGGAAATTACTCCACCAGCTCGCATCCGCTATCGAAAGTTCTGGCGATGCCGCGAACGTAGAGAGTGGCCACGGTTGAGGAACTGGAACGTGAGGGCTCGTCGTATAGGCTTGATTGAGATCATAAACGTCGTAGAACTCGTAACTCCGCAGTTGACCTCGATCGAAGGTTACGAGCGCAAGCGTTCCAGGGAAGCCACCGCTTGGTCGTAATTCTGACGGATTTTGAATTAGCACGAGGTAGCGGGCCGGTCCATCGCCCCCGAACGCAGCCTGCAACGCTGGTAGCTGCGTATCAATGAGGTAGTTCAGATCGTGGCTCGATGCAAGCTGGTCCAATTTGTCCAACTTGGCGCGAGCGTTAGACGGAAGGACACTTTCATCAATCTGAGCCCGCATCTGAAGCGCCTCGTCTATTTGGTTCTTGATGTGAACGATATCCGACATTCGCGCATTAATCACGTCGAGCCATGTGGGGCTCGTCGGGGCAACGCTCGAGGACAAACCAGTTGTCTTGTACGCCTCGAGGGCCTGTTGTCCAATCTCGGATCCCTGAACTCCGGAGTCAGCCAGAAGTTTCACAACTTGAATAACTTGCTTACCGGCGGTATACCGTGGGCCGAGATATGGAAGTTTCAGTACCCACGGCTTCAGTCGATCAGGTACTGTCGTCTGTTTATCGAGGAGATTCACGTCGTCTTGGAGCTGAACGAATTGTCCACGGACTCTATCGGCGTCGGCGGGTGTGAATGACGAGAATTTGGTTGACGTAAGTGACTGCAACGTCTGTACGTCTGCCGTCACCTGATGATAGGTCGATTGGGCCGCGCGAACGCGCTTATAGCCCCAGTAGGCGGACAAGCCCCCCGCAACAGCGAAGACGAGAAAGAGCACAATTAGTGTGCGCCGTAGATACCGCGGCCATCGTCTCACTCTAGCTTTAGTCGCGGTCGTAGGCGCTCCACCCCGACCAGATCCTTGCGTGGCTGTGCTAATCGACTCTTGACTGACAACAGATATCGGTCGTATCACGCTAGGTTCGCTGGCGTACAAACGAGTGTCCGGCCTATTCGATTCAGGCTTTGTCGCTTCGTGCCGATTCGACTGCATGAATTATGTTTTCCTACGCTCGCTCAATCGATCGAATTAGTTGGTGTCTGTGCTAAAGATCGTTCGACTCGTGACGAGTCTTGATGGTCTCATCAAGACCTCACGCGCGCGGCAATTCCGCCGCCTCGTTTAAGGAAGTGTACGTCGCCTGGTTCAATGCCAGGTGCTACCGGTATCCGACCGGCTTGGTTCAAACCGAAGCCGTCGAGGCCGGGATGGCATCGCCGAATCCTACTTACGGGGATAGCCGTATTGGCATAGGACCGTCAAGTACGAAAGTCCCGCACCACAAGGGATGGATGGCCGTTGTTGGCGGCTTTGCTGGCCCGTATTCTCAAATCGTACCGGTGAACACGTCACCACGGTCAAGCACCACCCGGTATACAAATTTACGGAAGCGATGACGCGTGGGTTGCAACTTGGGCACCTGATCCACGCCGAGCGAGTGGTGCAACCGGCCGACATGTATGTCGAGCCGGTATTTGTTTGTCCGAAAGAGGTTTGATCAGTGATTTCAATGCTCGATACAAAGGAGCGGCATATCAACGAGAGACTGTCGAAAATCAGGGTGTTCGAGCAGGGAGAGCGCGCACATGGATCTTAGCTCGTTTTTGTCCATTCTGTGGCGACGGCGTCTCGTGGTAGTGATTACCTCGGCGCTGGCGTTGATCGTTACCGTCGCGGGCATCTCTCTCATTACTCCTCAGTACACTGCAGCGACGACGTTGCGGATGGGGACGGCCAATACGGGATCGTCTGGCTGGGTGAGCTATGACATCCAATACACCGACCGGTTGATGAACACCTACCGAACTATTGTGGTCAGCAAACAGACCGCCGGCCAGGTGATGGATCAACTCCACTTGAGTGCCCCGCCACAGATTTCGGTATCGATTCCTGCCAACACCGAGCTCATGGTGATTCAGGTGCAGGACACGAATCCACGACAGGCGGCAGCTGCGGCCGACGCTGTAGCGAGCATCCTCGTCTCTCAGATCGAATCACAATACAACAGCTTGGGCGAGAGCAGTCTCGACATCGTCAAACAGCAGATCGATCAAACCCAGGCGGACCTGACAAAACAGCGCGCCGACTACGATAAGTTGTTGCAGGAATCCCCGCAAAACACGCAGCTCATAAATGCGACGTTGCAGTCGATCCAGCTAAACGAGAGCACATATTCGTCGCTCCTCACTCAGTATCAGCAACTTCGTGATGCAACGGCGCAAGGGGCCAGCAAGATGTCAGTAGTGCAGAAGGCAACGATACCGGACGCCCCTTCGAATCCCAAAAAGAAGCTCATTATTCCGCTCGGGCTTTTCCTTGGACTGGTCGCGGGGACTGGTCTCGCGTTCCTCCTGGAGAACTTCGACACGACCTTGCATTCGTCCGAAGAGATATCAAAGCAGGTTGAGCTTCCAGTTCTCGGACGGATCCCGGTCACGAGCCGTGTACCTACGACGGTTCTCTTTACTGAGAAGTCTCCACAAGAAGAAGCGTTTCGCCGTCTCAGAACGACACTGTTTGCCCTTGATCCTGGCGCCACGACGAAAACGCTTATGATCACGAGCTCTGAGCCATCCGAGGGCAAGTCAACGACGGTGGCCAATCTCGCACTTGCGATTGGGCAAGCCGGCCGGAGAGTAATCGTGGTCGATGGTGACCTGAGAAAGCCAACTATGCACCGACTCTTCGGCGTCACCAACACCGTGGGTCTTACCAACGTTCTCACCGAGGATATCGACGTCGATGAGGCGATCCAGTACAGCATGATTCCCGGAGTCCAGGTGCTGACAAGTGGTCCATCCTCGCCGAATCCCGCAGAACTCCTTGGACTTCAACAGATGACCGACGTCGTCAACTCTCTTGCAGAGCAATTTGACTACGTGCTCATTGACGCTCCTTCTCTTCAAACGGTGGCTGATGCACCGATTCTGTCTCTGATCGCAGACGCGACCTTGGTGGTCGTTGCGCGAGGACGCGTGCGTCGAGAAACGGTCGATGCCGCCCTTGAGGAACTGGCATCGGTACATTGCAAGCCGCTGGGCGTGATTATCAATCGTGCAGAGCGCACCTCTGAGTTTCATTACGATCAGGGAATCGATGGCGGTGTGGGTGTCGGCGCCAGTAAGAACCCGGCGCAGTCAATCTCCCACGGAAAGCCATCGCTGCGCGTTATCTCCACCAAACTCCCGACTGTGCGTTCGTTGCAGGATCCGCCGGAGATTTTGCGTCGATCCACGGAGAGCGGCGTGGAAACTCATGCTGGCAGCCTGGAACGTAAGGGCGAGTTAACGATCCTAGGACGATTCCACGACATCAGCCGATTTCATCGACAGGATGGGGGAACCACCGAATGCTTCGACATCGAAACGCGGATAGCGAACGACCGGTGATTGAGTCAGTTTTGGCACGGTCGGACACGCGGGCATACGTGGTGGCGAAGCGGGCCTTCGATCTTGTAGTCGCTTCAGGAATAGTGGTGGCATTCTCACCGATCTTCGCGATCGTCGCCATATTGATCAAGCTCGATTCCCGCGGCAACGTGTTCTTCGCTCAGGAGCGGATGGGCTCACGCCGTATTGAAATTGAAGGAGAAGGCGCACGTTGGGAGCTACGACCTTTTCAGATTCTCAAGTTCCGTTCGATGGCCCAGGACGCGGACCAGTCGATTCATGAGAGTCACATTCACGCATTTGTAAATGGAGATTTGGACCACGACAGTGAAGATCACAATTTCAAGCTCGAAAATGATCCACGTATTACTCGGGTCGGGAGGTTCATCCGTCGCACGAGCATCGATGAACTTCCGCAGTTGATCAATGTCATCAAGGGGGAGATGAGTCTGGTCGGCCCGCGTCCGGTGCCGCTTTACGAAGTGGAGAGCTACCAAGCCCGACATTTCGAACGGCTCCACGCACTGCCCGGAATTACTGGATTCTGGCAGGTTCAAGGACGCAGCCAGGTTTCGTTTGAGGAGATGGTTCGCATGGACGTTTGGTACGTCAGGAATGCGTCATTCTGGCTTGATCTCAAGATCATAGCCCAAACATTGCCAGCAGTTGTTCGCGGCAAGGGAGCCGCCTAAATGTCGGGCATGAATCGCCATGGAAGAGTGGAGGAGCCGAAGGTGAAGAGTCCAATACGAGTCGCAATTGTAGGCGCTGGCTATTGGGGTGTGAATTACATCCGAGTCTTTAGCCAACTTGCAGACACTGAACTCGCTGTCGTCTGTGATCAGCGTGAGCACCGGCTCCGCGAGTTGGAACAACAGTTCCCGGGGATTAAGACCTCGACATCGTTGGATGAAGTTCTTTCGATGGACGACGTCGACGCGGTGGTCGTCTGCACGCCGGCAGGATCTCACTACTCGGTCACGAAGCAGTGTATCGAGGCAGGGAAGCACATTCTGGTCGAAAAGCCCATCGCAACGACGGTTGCCGCGTCGAACGATCTGATTCGGTTGGCCGATCTGCATCACGTGACGCTGATGGTGGGGCACACATTTCTGTTCAATTCCGGGATCAAGAAAGTCAAGGAATACGTCGACCGGGACGAACTCGGACGCGTCTACTACCTCTACGCACGTCGCACCAACCTCGGTCCAATTCGTAGCGATGTGAACGCGCTTTGGGATCTGGCTCCGCACGACGTGTCGATTTTCAACTACCTCCTTGACGCCGTTCCGACCTGGGTTAGCGCGGTCGGAACGCAGGTCCTAAACAATGGTCGCGAGGACGTGGGCTTCATCTCACTTGGTTACGGCGAGGGTGTCGTGGCGCACGTGCATGTCAGCTGGGCGGACCCGCATAAGGTCCGAGAGGTAGTCGTTGTGGGCAGCGAGAAGCGAATCGTCTTCAACGATCTTGGCGTTCCTGAACAAGTCCGGGTGTACGAGAAGGGTCTCGCGCCAGCCCCAGAGGAAGCGACCAACTTCGGTGAGTACCATTTTCAGATCCGAGATGGCGCGATCGTTAGTCCACGTGTTGACGTAAGCGAACCGCTGAAGAATCAGTGCAGTCACTTCGTTGACTGCGTGATCAACGGTACTCGTCCGATCTCGAGCGGAACTGAAGGCCGTGACGTGGTCGCGGTGCTCGAGGCGATCGATCGTTCGATGGCTCGCCACGGCGCGCCGGTCGACGTGAAAGTAGGCGAGGTGTACCGCCTCGCAGATGGCGACTACGCGATGCCGGTTGGCGTCCCGGCGAACTAAGACGCAAGACGGTCCGCACGTGAGGAATTGATTCGAAGGAAAGGGATATCTCAATGACGGTTCAAACCACAGCACGCCGAATGTCGGTCCCGTTTGTCGATCTTCAGGCGCAGTATGCCTCGATCGAACCGGAGGTCGATGCGGCGATGAAAGGCGTGCTCACGCGGTGCGATTTCATTCTCGGACATGAACTAGAGCTGTTCGAACAGGATTTCGCCGACTATATCGGAACGCGGTTCGCTATCGGCGTGGATTCAGGTATGTCCGCGCTTGCCTTGATTCTGAAAGGCCTGGGTATCGGACCTGGTGATGAAGTGATCACCAGCGCCAATACGTTCATCGCAACCGCGCTGACGATTTCGGCGGCTGGCGCGAAGCCGGTACTTGTCGATGTCGACCCGGAAACGCTGACGCTCAATCTCGAACATCTCGAGGCTGCGGTCACGCCTCTCACCAAGGCGATCATGCCGGTCCATCTCTTTGGTCATCCCGAGGATATGGATCCAATTATGGAGATCGCCAATCGCCACGGGTTGTTCGTCGTCGAGGATGCCTGTCAGTCTCATGGCGCCAAGTACAAAGGCCGAATGACCGGAACGTTCGGCGTTGCCGCGGCTTACAGCTTTTATCCGGCCAAGAACCTGGGTGCCTACGGCGATGGTGGCATGATCGTCACCGATGACTCAGCATTGCGCGATTCAATATCCTTGCTGCGCAATTATGGGCAGACCGCGAAGTACCATCATGCCGTGCAGGGATACAACAATCGCCTGGACACGCTTCAAGCCGCGGTTCTCCGGGTCAAGCTGCGGTATCTCGACGAGTGGAATGCAGCACGTCGACGTCACGCCGATCTCTACGACCAACTGCTTACCGGAAGCGGAGTATCCATTCCTCCGCGTATGCCCGAAGTTGAGCCGGTCTGGCACCTCTATGCTGTTCGCACCAATCGGCGTGAAGAGCTGCGGGCATTCCTGAACGAGCGTGGAATCTCAACCGGTATCCACTACCCGATCCCGATTCACATGCAGCCGGCCTACGTAGACCTCGGCCTCAATGAAGGGGATTTCCCAGTCTCGGAACGGGACGCGCTGGAGATGTTGTCGCTTCCGATGTATGCGGAACTGAGCGACGAGCAAATCCGATATGTAGCCGACGCGATCAACGAATTTTCGGCCGAACACGGCCTGTCAACGTCACTGCCTCGCTAGCTTGAATGTCGTCAATGAATCGCCAAGAACGGTATCTCGATTGAAGATCAGTGGACTCGGAGAACTCGCACTAGGATTCGGCGGACTTGAGCTCAACGAGCTCAAGTCTCGCCTGCCAAGGTTCGCGACCCGTCCGTGGTTACTCGCGGTCGTGGCTGGCGTATCTATCGGTGCGTACACGGTTGGTCTATCGACACAATCGTCTCACTGGAAGCCGCTGTTGATCTTAGCTGCGCTACTGCCAGCGGTCGGGATCATCGTTGGCGATCTTCGCCGGCTCATGCTGGCAGCGCTCGTCGTCGACGTTCCATTCAGCATAGGTCATCACTTTGGATACAACATTGACGCAGCAAAGCTCGGCTCGCTCGGAGGTCTCGACGTCTCGTTGACCACCATCGCTGTTCCTGCCCTGTATGCGCTGTGGATTGGCGCTGCGTTAGTGCGTCGGGGCGATGGAAGACGCCTGTGGCTGCGTCCGGCCATCCCACTGGCAATCTACGTCGGGTTTGCGATTCTGTCCATTCGGCAGGCGTCAAGCCCAACACTGTCTGTCTTCGAACTGTTTATGCTCGTCCAATCTCTGATGATCTTCATCTATATTGCGAGCACAATACGCTCTCGCGAAGATGTCGTCTTTATGCTCGTGATCCTGGCGGGAGTCGTGCTTCTCGAGAGTCTTCTCATGGTGGCCACCTACACGACGAAGCATGACTTCTCGTTTGCGGGCATTTCGACCCGTCTGGACGCCGCGACGAGTTCCGCGGACAACGTGTCTCGCGTCGGTGGAACGGTCGGTGGTCCGAATGCAGCGGCAGCCTTCTTAGACCTATTGTTGGCTCCGATCCTGAGCCTGGCACTCGCGCCAGTTCGACGCGCCTACCGGTTGATCGCCGCGTCGGCGTTCGTATTTGGTTGCGTTGGCCTCGTGTTGACGCTCTCCCGTGGCGGGTGGATCGCAGTCGCGCTATCGTGCTCGTTTGTGGTGGCGTACTCGTGGTATCACGGTTGGATTCCAGGGTTTGGACCCGCTGCCATCATCGTCGGGCTCGCCGCGGTTCTGGTGGTGTTCCGAAACGAGCTGCTCGTTCGTTTCTTGAACAATGATTCGGGTGCGGCGTCGTCACGAGTTCCACTCATGGTCCTGGCGCTTCACATGATCCGCGATCACCCTTTGTTCGGTGTGGGCGCAAATAATTTTGGGATCAACATCGCCCGGTATGCGACGCCCGAGTTCGGAGCCGATTGGCTTTACACGGTCCATAACAAGTATCTGCTGATCTGGGCGGAGGACGGCTTTTTCGCGCTAGCGGCGTTCGTTACGTTTCTTCTCGGTACGTTGCGTAACGGCTGGCGGTGCCGGCAGATCAACGATCGGGTGCTCGCTTCGATCGCGATTGGACTCACGTCGGGCCTTGTGGCTCAGATGATGCACATGTCGGTGGATATTCTCAACGGGCGCCAGCAGGTTCAGTTGCTAGTGATTGTGGCTGGACTCATCGCGGCGTTGGCCGTGATCAAGCGGGAAACCGATGAGGTCCCCAAACCGAAGAACAGATGGGATCGAGTCGATCGCGCCCTGTGGTCCCTGCGTAAGCTGCACACGCTGCAGCCGGTAGCGGTCCCTGTGCGCGCGAATGTCACCGCACGGCGATACGGAGGGCGGTGAATTCATGAGCGGTGCTCGCCCTCGGATCCCGGCCACCCTGCAACGAATCGCGGGAAACGCAGCCTCAATGCTTGCGAGTGACGTAATCAATCGCGCCACCACGTTCGCGCTTTACGCTCTGGTTGCGCGAAGTCTGGGCGCTTACGAGTTCGGTCAATTGTCGCTGGCCTTGACGCTTTTTTACACGTTTCAAATTCTGGCCGTAGCGGGACTCAAGACACTGGTAACGCGCGAAGTCGCCAAGCATCGCGAGCGAACCGATGAAATGCTGGTCAATGGCACCGTTGTCGTACTGGCAACCGCCGCAGCGTCAATCGCGGCCCTGGCCGTCTTCGTTCGAGTCATGCGCTATTCACCAGACACGTCCGAAGTTGTACTGCTCCTATCCCTTGGGTTGTTGCCCTATGCCCTCACGGCGATATATGAGGCCGTGTTTCAGGGTTGGGAGCGGATGCGGCTCATTGCGATCGCAAATATCCCGGTCAACATCCTCAAGATCGGGCTTTCAGTCGCGGTTCTCGTGCTCGGTTCGGGACTGAACCTCATCGTCCTGCTGCTCGTTGGGTCATATTCGGTCATCGTCGTGATCGAATGGTGGTTGACCCTGAAGTTCATCTCTGTCCCGAAGTTGCGGTTGAGCTGGAATGTCATGACGTGGATGGCTCGCTCAACTGTCACCTTTCTCGGGATCGACGGAATAATCGCGATCACCGGCAGCCTGAACGTGATTCTCCTGTCTAAGCTGCGCAACGAGACCGAGGTCGGTCTGTTCAATGCCGGTACCCAGTTGATGGTGCCAGTCGCGCTGATCTACCAGAGCATCGTCCTGAGCGTGTTCCCCGTGATGTGTCGCCGCTACGAACCGACACTTCAAGGTATCAAGCGTATCGGTGAGCGCGTGATCGAGCTGATGCTCGGAGTGGCGTTACCGACAGCCGTCGGCCTATTTCTGCTCTCGACTACCGCGATTTCGTTGCTCTATGGCTCAGGTTTGGAGCGCGCAGCAGTGGGGCTTCAAATCATGGTCTGGGGATTAATCCTGAGCGCGATGACGAGCATTCTTGGCCAAGTTCTGGTTGCCAGCCTCCGCGAGAAAGTGACGCTGCGCATCGTTGTCATCGACCTGATCGTAAGCGTCGTAGCGGGAGTCATTTTGATTCGACAATTCGGATATCTTGGCGCGGCTGCAACTGCGCTCATTACGCGAGGGGTTGATCTGTTCCTTCATTACCGACCGGTAGCTAATCTCTTTCCGCCTCGCCAAATTCTGTTGTCTATTTGGAAACCAGCCACTGCAACTGGCGTGATGGCTCTCGCGTACGCCGCGTTCCTGCCACACGGGCAGATCGTGTCCGCAGCGGCGGCCGGCCTAACCTACATATTTGTCTTCGCGGCTCTGATGATCGCGGACACTGGGAGTGTCACCAGTCTCAAGATCCGTTATCGCTATCTCTGGTCAGATTAGGGGCGCGGTGATGAATGCTGAAAGTCACAGTGATATGAACCTGGATGTCGTGATTATTACCAAGAATCAGGGATGGAACGCGGGGCGGCTGATCGAGTCAGTCCTTCGTCAAACGGCGATGCGTTCGCGAACTGAAGTTGTCCTGGTAGATTCGGCTTCGTCAGACGATACCGTCAGTGTCGCCAGTCGATTCCCGATTCACATCGTCCGTCTGAGCGATCGCCAGCGATTGACCGCGGCCGCGGGCCGGCAGGCTGGCATCACCCAGACCAGCGGCGACGTGGTGCTATTTCTCGATGGTGATATGGAACTGCGGCCGGGGTGGATTGAGAACGCGATGTCTCTCTTTGAGCGAGAACCGGATATCGCGGTGATCTCGGGCGTCGTGGTCGATCAGCCGCGCGATGCGGCCGGATCCTTGGATTGCGACGCGCCAGGAGAGTTGCAGCTCACGGCGTACGACGACGTGCCGCATGGTGGGGGCGCCGCCGCCTATCGCCGGGACGTCCTGAACGAGGTTGGCTCATTCAATCCATTCCTCTTCTCCGACGAGGAACCGGAATTGTGCATCCGAATTCGCGAGGCCGGTTACCGGATCGTGAAGCTTCGGCAGCCGATTGCGGATCACTATTCTGATCCGGCCGGTGCGATTTCGACGCTCTTCGGACGGCGCAAAAGGAACCTGTATTTAGGCCCTGGACAGGCGCTGCGGCTACATACCGGATCTCGCTTGCTCGTGCCATATGCGAAGGAGCGTGGATTTGGCCTTGTGCCAAGCGCCGGTCTCGCAGGGGGCGTCGCGTGCGCTCTGGTGGCGGTCATTTACCGTGATCCGCGCTGGCTATTCGCGTGGACGGCGGTTGTCGCTGCGATTTTCGGCCTGGACTCGGCTCGCAAGCGGAGCCCGCACCGTGCCCTTTTCGGCATGGTGCAGAGAGCCCTATTTGCCGAGGGAACAATTCGAGGGTTCCTGATGCGCCCCTCAGATCCAACCACGTTCCCCTATCTAATTGAGGTGATCAAGTGAAACTACTGGTTGTTACCGCGATGTACCCGACTCCCGATAACCCAGCGTTTGGGTCGTTCGTGAAAGCCCAGGTTGAATGCTTGCGTGGCGCTGGGGTTGACGTCGACGTTATGGTCCTGAGCGGGCGCTGGCGCAAAGCAATCTATCCCAAGGGTGTGTTCGACCTGTGGCGACGGTTGCGCCGAAGTGACATCGACTTGGTGCACGCCCATTACAGCTATGTGGGTATAGTCTCGCGTTTTCAGCGGCGAGTGCCACTGGTGGTGACCTACCATGGCAGCGATTTGCTCGGGTCACGCAATCTCGACGGAAGTCTGAAGCGGTCCAACGTGTTGACCGTTTCCGCGGGCCGCTTGCTGGCGCGTTTCGCGGACGCTGTTATCGTGCAGAGCAAGCAGATGGCTGACCTGGTCAAAGGCTCCAATGCCCACATCATCCCGCATGAAATCGATTTTGATCTATTCCACCCCACCGAACGCTCCGCGGCCCGCGCGATTCTCGGCCTGGACCTCCACAAGCGGTACGTACTCTTCGCCGCCAAACCGGAGAACGGCGTAAAGAATTACGCCCTCGCCAAGGCCGCGACTGACGCATTGATGACCGGGGACCCGAACCTGGAGATGTTGGTGGTCTTCAAGGAAACGCAGGAGCGATTGGCGCTCTACATGAGCGCTGCCGACGCGCTCGTGTTCCCATCGTTTTCCGAAGGTTCGCCGAACGTTGTCAAGCAGGCGATGGCCTGCAATCTCCCAATCGTGGCCACGGACGTGGGAGATATTCGTGAGGTGATTGAGGGCACGCAAGCCTGTCACGTCGTTGATTTCAACGTCAATAGTGTGGCCGATGCGTTGAGAACGGTGCTGAAGACGTGCCCGAGAACCGATGGTCGTGAGCGAGTATCTCGCTTTTCTTGCTCAGCGGTCGGTCAACAGTTGATTGATCTTTACCGGAGTGTGCTCGATCCGGTTGACACCCGAAGTCGAGTTACTCAAGCACGCATGTCCGCCGTTGGACACGTGGAGGAAGGCGATTGAAAGATCGTCGGTCAGAGGGATGCAGGAGCCGCAGTTCGCGGCCAGGTAGCTAACGAAGAGATTGCTGCACGATGGTCGCGAATGGTTCGCGATTCGATGGAAAGAGTGAGGGAAACAGATGAGAGTCAGTATTTTTGGTCTTGGGTACGTCGGGTGTGTCTCGGCGGCGTGCCTCGCTCATGACGGACATGAAGTGATCGGAGTTGATGTCAATCCGGTCAAGGTCGCGTCGATCGCGGCAGGGAAGTCGCCGATCATTGAACCGGGGCTGGACGATCTCTTGCAGGATGTCGTTCGATCTGGACAGCTTCGAGCATCGATGGACGCACAGCGGGCAGTCCGCGACAGCGACATTAGCCTTATCTGCGTTGGAACGCCGAGCAATCCAAACGGAAGCTTGAACACACGGTACGTCGAGTCTGTTTGTCAGGAGATCGGGCTCGCGATCAACCACAAACGCGATTATCACACGGTGGTTGTGCGCAGCACCGTCCTGCCTGGCACGGTAGACGAGAAGATCGTGCCCATTCTCGAAGAATTCTCGGGACGCCGTGCCGGGGATGAGTTCGGTGTGGCGATGAACCCTGAGTTTCTCCGCGAAGGAAGCGCAATCGCTGACTATTACGATCCGAGTTTCGTTGTGATCGGTGAGTACAACTCGCGAAGTGGAGATGCCGTCGAAGAGATGTACTCGACTATCAGTGCGCAGATGATTCGTACGTCAATCAAGACGGCTGAGATGATGAAATACGCCAACAATTCCTTCCACGCGCTAAAGATCAGCTTCGCCAATGAAATCGGCAACGTTTGTAAGGCGCACGGAATCGATGGCCGAGACGTGATGGACATCGTGTGTCAGGACTCGCGCCTGAATATTTCGCCCGTTTATCTCAAACCAGGATTCGCTTTTGGAGGCTCCTGTCTGCCGAAGGACCTCCGCGCGTTGATGTATCGGTCTAAGGAACGGGACATCGATACACCGCTTCTCAGTTCGATCATGATCAGTAATCAGCGTCAGATCGAGCGTGGGATTGAAATGGTTGAGCAGACGGGGCACAAGTCGGTTGGCATTTTGGGGCTCAGCTTCAAGGCCGGAACTGACGACATACGCGAGAGCTCAATAGTTCCGTTGATCGAAACGCTCGTCGGTCGTGGTTACAAGGTATCGGTCTACGACGAAACTGTCGAACTCCCACGATTGATCGGTGCGAACCGGTCATACATTGAGGATGTCCTACCACACATCGCGTCGCTCATGCGTTCGTCAATTGATGAGGTAGTTGCCGAGTCGGACGTAGTCGTGGTCGCCAATGGTGGCAAATCATTCCGGGACGTCGCGGACAAGATTCGTCCAGACCAAACCCTGATCGACCTCGTCGGCGCGGCCAAGGTGAATGGAAATCTTCGGGGGGAATATGAAGGCATCTGCTGGTAAACGCGTCCTGATGCTGCTGGAGAACCAGCCGTTTCCGCAGGACGGTCGAGTACGGCGGGAATCGTTTGCGCTCGTGGAAGCCGGTTACCAGGTAACGGTTGTCTGCCCGCGCGACGGTGAACAACCGAGGCATGAAACGGTGAACGGCGTCCGCGTTATCCGCTACCCACATCCTCCGGAAGGCAATGGGCTGATGGGCTACTTGATGGAGTACGGGTACTCCACAGCAGTGTCATTCCTGCTCTCGTTGTGGGTTGCGGTGCGCGGCGGCTTCGATATCGTGCACTCGCACAACCCTCCCGACACGATGTTTGTCATCGGAGCATTCTTCAAGCTTTTCGGCAAAAAGTATGTTTTCGATCACCACGATTTGTCGCCCGAAATGTACAACGCGCGATTTGGCGGTGTGGGCAACCCGATCGTCTACAAGGCGCTTATTCTTCTCGAGAGACTGTCTTGTCTGGTAGCTGACGAAGTTATCGCAACAAATGAATCCTATCGAGAAATGGAAATGCGCCGCGATAAGGTCAGCTCGGATCACATTACGATCGTACGCAATGGACCCGAATTGGGTCGAATCAAACGAGTGGAGCCCGATCCCGAGCTACGGGCGAAGGGCAAAACAATTATCGGCTATGTCGGAGTAATGGGTTATCAGGACGGAGTCGACTACCTACTGCGTGCATTTCACCATTTGATTCACGACTTGAATCGAACCGATTTCTATGCGGTATTGGTTGGTACTGGTGACGCCTGGAACGACTTGCGAAAGCTGTCTTCGAATCTCGGACTCGATGAACACGTTTGGTTCACCGGGATGATCAGCGACGCTGACCTCCGTCGTTACCTCTCGTCGACTGACATCTGCGTTGATCCGGATCCGTCCAACCCATTCAACGATCGCTCCACCATGATCAAAGTCACTGAATTCATGGCACTGGCCAAGCCGATCGTCGCTTTCGATCTGACGGAGAATCGTTTCACCGCACAGCAGGCTGCCGTCTTTGTTCGGGCCAACGATGAAAGAGCATTTGCTCAAGCATTGGCCGACCTCATGGACGATCCGGAGCGTAGAGCTCGGATGGGAGCCTATGGGAGGCGTCGAACTGAAGAAACCCTCGATTGGGTCCACTGGGCTCCGAGGTTGCTCGAAGTATATGAGAGCCTGTTGGCACGGCAAGGAGCGACGGTCGTTTCTCATTCCTGACAAAAGCGGACCAGCTGCTGTTGGAATTTAGCGACCGGGATTCCCAGCAAACGCGCGAACTCTTTCCAATGTTTACCGCCGTGGTGGCCGGTGAAGGAACGAAGCGGCTCGTTCCTTCACCGGCCCCGCATTTCATACAAGTTGGCGCAGGCTACCTAACCGTATCGACGGCTTCGAATCTTCATCAATATGGGCACGCCACCGCCGAGTCTATAGTTGATACAATCACTGCCCCGACACACGAGTCGTGCTCTGCGATTTCTTCGTAGGACTGGTCCTCGACCTCCGCTTACAAGATCTTCCGGTTCATAAAACCCTGCGTACGAACGTGGTGCATTCACTATGAATCTGTGCTATTATTTCAATCACGAGTGTACGTACACAGCGGAGGTGCGGAGTTCCATGAGTACACATTCTGACGAGGAAGTCCGCGCGAGTTGTCCGTTCGCTGACTCGCGACCAGATGGCTGTATCTGTATTGCACTGCGTGAGCCGAAGCGCGTCTCGGTCGATTATCAAGCACGATTCTGTCTTACTAATCGCCACGTCCAGTGTCGACGATTTCAGCGAGCCGTGCCCGAGATTCCAGCAGCCGATTCCGGGGTTCCGCGGTCGCGCAGCTTCGATTCGCGATCATTCTTGATTGCGGGCGTGGTTGCCGCATTGATACTTGTTGTTGCGACGGCGTTTACCTTCCAGGGCACGTGGTCAGGCTGGTTCAGCGATCGTCCAGCTTCCGTGCTCGGATCGCCGACCAGCACGGTGACCACTGTTCAACCAACCGCGATCGTACTGGGAAGTGTGCCTACGGCCACTGACGTAGCGACGGCAACCGCAGAGCCTAGTTCGATTCCAGTACTGGCAGTCACACCGACGAGCGTTCCCACTACCGTGGTAATTGCCCCAACACCGATATCGACGGCCACAGCAGTTGTGACTGGCACCCCGTCACCTACCGTGGTTCCGACCGCCACGCCCAGCCCGACCGCGATCCCGGAGACAGCGACCCCGACTCCAACGCCTTCACCGACTGCGGCCACTCCAACTCAGGTGGCTGTTGAAACTCGCACGACTCCGGACACCCACGTAGTGACGAGTGGCGAGACACTCAGTTCAATCGCAAGTTCATACGGGGTATCGCCCGCACTCATTGCCGCAGCGAATAACTTGAACAATGTTGATGTCCTGGGTGTCGGCACCTCGCTCTTTATCCCGACCCCCGATGGGCACCTACCATCTGGATCTCCGAATCTCGGAGTTCACATTGTGCAGGCTGGCGACTCTTTGTCGGCGATCGCCACAAATTTTGGAGTCACGATTCAGAACGTGGCAGCGGCTAACGGGATTTCGGATCCAAGTCACATAGAGGTCGGTCAGATCATCACGATTCCGAGAGGCGACGTAGTCGCTCCTGCGCCGACTCCGACGTCGACTCCAGCGCCACAAGCAACGTACACGGTGCAAGCGGGAGATACGCTCTATTCAATTTCCAAGAAGTATGGAGTCACGATCGATGCGATCATGGTGGCAAATGGGCTGACGGACCGCACCTATGTCTTCACCGGGCAGGTGTTGATTATTCCGAGCGCGTGACGATCGCGTATAGCATGAGTGAATACTCAGACGGCGGCTCAGTGACCGCCGTCCGCATCTTTCGTGAGGTGCTGAGATTAGGAAGCTTTGGCCTCGACTTTGGACAGATGCTCGGCGACGGCCTCGTCGAACTGCGGTAGATCACCCGGCACGCGAGACGTAATCAGGTTGCCGTCTTCGACGAGGGCTTGATCAACGTAGTTTGCACCCGCGTTCTTAACGTCGTCACGAATCGTCTTCACACAGGTGATGGTCTTTCCGTTGAGTACATCCGCTGAAATGAGCAACTGAGCCCCGTGACAGATCGCGGCCACTGGCTTGCCGGACGCTACGAACTGCTGCGTAAAGTGAACCGGCCCGTCGTGGACTCGGAGCTGTTCCGGTGATCCGCCGCCCGGAATCACCATGGCGTCGAACTGATCCACCGATACGTCATTAAACGTGGTGTCAGCGGCCAGGACCGCCCCTTTCTTGCCCAGAATATCTCCCATTTCGAGGCCGATAATCGTGACCGAAGCGCCCTGCTTTTCCAGATATTCTTTGGGGTCAGTCGCTTCCACATCCTCGAAGTTTCGTGCCAAAACCATTGCTACCCGCTTGCCAGTGAGTCCAGCCATTTGGCCCTCCTATGTTGTCATCCACGACGGCATTGAAACGAAGGTGTACCGTCAACTCCAGAATACCAGACGGATCGGCGTTCCCGGGCCAACTTACGCCAACACTATTGACCTCATCGATAGAGCCGCAAGTAATTCAAGTAATTGGCGTAAACGATCATGACGTAATCGTGCGTCTCTGGAAATGGGATGCGTTCAACGAACACGTCTGGGTCGCCAATTTCCCCGGTCGACATCCATTTGGCCACATTCCCATCACCGGCGTTGTAGCCCGCGAGAGCCGGAAAGATCTGACCATTGTATTTCTGGAGACGGTCAGATAGGAACACTGTTCCAAACTGAATCGCGATGTACGGTCTGTACAACATGTCAGCGTTCCAGTTTGGGACGCGGAGACCGGACGCAATTTCCGCTGCGGTGGCAGGGACGACTTGTGCCAGCCCCCGCGCATCAGCCGAAGACGTGACCGTCGGATCGTATCCACTTTCCTGCCGCATGAGTGCCAGGAATAAGTACGGATCGACGTGGCGCGACGTGGCCTGGTCGTGAACAAGTCCGGGGTACGCGATCGGGTATGCCAATCTCTGCAGTGCATTCGGTAACCCCAACCCGTTGGTGTCGGAAACGATCTGCAACCGGATTCCTACCCGATAGCTCGCGTTGTAACGACCCGACTTCGCGAGCATCTCACCCAGAGCCGCGAGGAGAGGCGGGTTGTCACCGAATTTGTCGGCGAGACCATTCATCTCCCACTCCGACTGTGTGGATAATCCGAGCTCGAAAAGCAAGTCCATTCGTTGGTAGTCTGAATCGTGTTCGACCTGAAATTGGGCTGCTGCTTCGGTGGTGCCCTGGGTCCCAAACCAGGTCGAGAGCGCGGCAGAATCATCCTGGGACAATGTTGTCGTGATGGCCGTAGCAGGTTGATCGAGAGCCACTGGTGAGCCACCGCCGAGCAGTTGGTTGGCCAGCAGCCCGTAGAAACCGTTGGGGTCGACGATCGCCGCGTTCGTCCACGCCTGGGCCGCTTTGGTGGGCTCCCCCAACTGTTGATAGGCCTTTCCCTCCCAAAAACTGGATTGTGCCTGCGTTGCGCTGGCGCCGTGAATGGGGGAGAGAGTCGAGATTAACTTCTGATATTCGCCTGCCTCGTAGAGGATGATCCCGAGTCGCAGACGTCCCTGTGTGGCCTGAACCGATTGAGGAGCAAGTTTTATGATCGCTTCATACGCGGATCGCGCGTCCTTGACATCGCCGTCTTCCTCAAACAGCTTTCCTGCCGTATACAGTGCTTGCGGAGTTAATGAACTGTTCGGAAATCGGTCGGCCATCGCGTTCAAAGCGATCGCCGCGGTCCAGCTATCACCGCCGCGGAGCACGCTCATCGCCCGGTAATACCAGGCCGTATCGTTTTCAGGATTGGATGAGAGGATGGCTTGAAACGTAACCGCCGCGGATTGATAGCTTCCGTTGAGGAAGGCGATGAGTCCGCGCTGCTGATCCGTCACTGCGGATGTCCCGACCAGCCTCGTCAAATCGTTTGCAGCGTTGGATGCGTAGCCTGAGTCGGGATACATCTGGACTACCGTGCGCATGTCGGCGAGTGCCGCGTCCTTCTGCCCCAGTTTCAGTTCAGAGGCGGCGCGTTGATAGATCAGTTGTGCCCGATATGACGGAATCGTGGCAAGGGCGAGAAGTTTACTGGTGGTTTCGAGATATCCAGCCTCGTCCTTCTTTTTCTGCTGAATCTCCCGCAACTTCTCGAGCGCGTCTACCTTGGTCCTCAGCGCGACCTCGCTCGTTGCGACTGACTGAGCCAAATTCAATGCGTCGTTCAGTTCACCGCGCTTTTCTTGATATCCGGCAATCAATAGATTGATATATGGAGCGATTTCGGCATGGCGATTTTCGTATGCTTTCAGGTCGCCTATTGCGGCTGATAGGTTTCCTCGCGCGGCTTCGAGCGTGGCAACGTAAAATTGTGCCTCGTCGGACTCCAGTGATGTCGGGTATTTGCCGCGAAGCTCGTGGAGAACGTCCATCGCGGAACCGGTGTTGCCAATCGCGATGTCATTTTTCGCTGTCTCGAGCAGGGCAGCACCGATTGTCGCGGAGTTCGTCGACGCGATTACCGGTTGTAGTGATGAAAGCGCTTCTTCGTACCGACCCTGATTTCGCAGTGTCCGAGCGGTGGCGAGAAGCTGATTCTGCTCGGACACCGAAACCGGAGTGGCGCTCCCCGCAAACGAGAGGTTCCGAGAGGCGTGCTGACCGATTCCAAAGTGATTGGTCTTGATTCCGACAATCGCGACTACCAGAACGATGGTAATGATCAGGACGTGAACTAGTGGATTGCGCCTGAGCCGTGTCTGCACTGTTCCAACCCATTATCCGAAATCATCTCGAAACGGCGAACAACTCGAAGCCTAACGCTAACAGACGGGAGCTCACTCGGACAGCGCCGACAGCAGTTGAGAGCGTGCTCACAAGACTCGTGCGTCAGATATGGATGCGGTCCATCGCGGACTAGTGTAGTATCGACAGTGTGTACTGCTTTGAGTGTAAGGAGTTCCGTATGACTTCGTCTCGCCTGCTTTCTCCATCCCCGGAAGCCTCAACAAATGCTGGAGAGTTGACCGCCGAGCTGCTGCGCGGCTACCGGGACCAGTTCGATGCACGCCAGGCTAACCGGCTGGCGCAGAATGCCGTCACCAAAGTGAGTATCGAGGATGTCGCTCTCGATCATGGAGTCGCCACAAGCATCACGCCGTCGTTCTCCCACGTCCTGGACGACTGGGCCGTCACCAATCAGAAGCGAACCGGACGCTGCTGGATGTTCGCCGGCTTGAACCTTTTCAGGGTTGGAGCGATGAAGGCGATGAACCTCAAGGATTTTGAGTTCAGCCAGAGCTACACGCTGTTCTGGGACAAAGTCGAACGGGCCAACTATTTTCTCGAGGCGATCATCGAAACCATTGAGCGGGATGCTGACGATCGAACGGTCGCTACACTGCTCGATCGTCCGATCGAAGACGGCGGTCAGTGGAACATGTTCGTGAACATCGTGAAGAAGCATGGAGTGGTGCCGAAGTCGGTCATGCCGGAAACTGAGAGTTCTTCAAGCACCATGCAGATGAACCGGATTTTGAAGACTCAGTTGCGTCAAGGAGCGAGGACGCTACGCGAGCTACACGCTTCCGGCGCAACGATGTCAGAAGTTCGATCTCAAAAAGAGCAGATACTTGAGGCGATCTATCGCATCGTTTCGATCCACCTTGGGAATCCCCCAGATCGTTTTGACTGGCAGTGGACCGACAAGGATCGCGTGTTCCATCGTGATGGCGAAATGACTCCGCAGGAGTTTGCGGAGAAATACATCACCCTTCCGATCGACGAGTATGTCTGTCTTGTAAACGATCCCCGGCCGAGCAGTCCGCTGGGCCATACTTTCACGGTCGAGTATCTTGGCAACGTCGTTGGTGGCGCGATCGTGAAGTACCTCAACATCGATGTCGACCTCATGAAGCAGATTGCCAGTGACACGATTGTCGGCGGCGAGCCTGTCTGGTTCGGCTGCGACGTCGGTAAGATGATGCGTCGGGATCTTGGAATCTGGGACAAGAATTTGTTCGATTATGCTGGGCTGTATGACGCTGAATTCAGTCTCGACAAGTCTGACCGGCTCACATACCACGAAACCTTGATGACGCACGCCATGCTGTTTACGGGGGTTGACGTCGTTGACGGACATACTCGTCGCTGGCGCGTTGAGAATAGCTGGGGCGATGAGAACGGTCAGCACGGCTTCTATACCATGAACGATTCGTGGTTCGCCGAGTACAACTTTGAAATCGCCGCGCGCAAGAGCGCGCTACCGGTCGAATTGCAGCAGGCGCTCGACCTCGAGCCGATCGCTCTGCCGGCCTGGGATCCAATGGGAGCCCTCGCTCGCTAGCGATAGAACAGACTCTCATGCCGGTTGAGTGGACTGCCAACGGCCCCACGGAACTACCCGTGGGGCCATCAAATTTACCCGGGATGTCGAACGAAGGCCGGTGTGCCGACTAGCTACTCATCTTCCAGTTCTTCAGGTCGTAAGTGTCATAGCACCATTGGCTCGGCTTCTGGCCCGTTAGCTTGTTGTTGACCGCAGAGACATTTTGTCGTGAGATCTCCCCGAGCTCAAAGACTTGATCCCAGACCAACTGCATGATCTGCTTGAAGAGTGCTGTTGACTTGTTGGGGTCAAGTTCCTGCTTCACCTGGTTGTAAAGTTTGTCGAAGTCCGGGTTCTGGATTCGTGCGTAATTCGGCTCTGCCCATTGGTTCTCTTTCTGGGCGATTCGCGTCGAGAGGTAACGCTGGAACCAGAGGATCGGGAACGGACTCGACGGCGAGTTCGTGTACATCTCAATGTCGGCGTAGAAGTGGTTCGTCGTTTCGGTGTTGCCTGGGTCGCCGGAGAAGTACACCGAGGCGTCGATCGACTTAATCTCGATCTCGACGCCGATCGTGCCGAGTGACTGCTTGACGATCTCCTGATTTTTCTGTCGTACGGAATTAACTGAGGTCTGGTAGACCCAATGGAGCGGACGACCGTTGAGCTGCCGGACGCTGCCATTCATCTTGGCTCCGGCCTGGTCGAGAAGCTGGGCCGCCTTATCGGTGTTGTACTCGTACTTGATGCCGTCCGGGAAGATCGTCGAAACCTTGTTCTGGACAAATGGCGTTGCCTTTCCGCCTCGACCGTAGAGTTGACTGGCGACGGAGTCGCGGTCGACCGATAGGTTGAGTGCCTGACGGACGCCAAGTACTTTGAAGTGCGGATGAGGCACAGTTTTGTTCGACTTCTGGCCACCCTGATCGGTATCTGGATCGGAGTGGTTGATGAGAATCTTCTCGGTACCTCCGCCATTCCATGTGATGAACTTGCCGTCCTGTCCGGCCGATTCGATCTGTTTCATGACCGTCTCTTCGGTCTGGATATTCCAGGCGTAATCGACCTCGCCCGACTGGATCACCGCGCGAGCCGCGCTCGTTGAGTCGCCGCCTCCCTTCATATTCACTTTGTCGAAGAAGGGCTTTCCAGGGTCCCAATAGTCCGTGTTGATCTCATACTGGGCGTTGTCACCGGGGGTAAAGGAGACCACCTTAAAGGGACCGGTCCCAATCGGTTTGAGATTAAAAGGGGCGGTCCGGGCTGCAGTGCCCATATAGTCCTTCATGATGTGCTTGGGTATGATCACCCCTTCGCCCGATCGGAACGGCGTTGCCCAGTCTGGATTTGGATCTTTGAAGTTGATCTTGACCGTGTACGGGTCCACGACATCGACAGAGTCGATGGAAAGATAATTTCCAGATGTAGTTGCAGCAACTTTGGGATCGGATATCCACTGGAATGTGAACTGAACGTCGTCAGCGGTGAAATCCTGTCCGTCGTGCCACTTGACTCCTTGGCGCAACTTGTAGGTAACGCTCTTGCCGTCTGCCGCGACGCCGTTGCCTTGCGACGGAATTTCGGCCGCCAGGACCGGGATCATGGTTCCATCGGCAAGCGTTTCGGTGAGGGGTTCGAGCGCGATGCGCGTCGCGTCAAAATCCTTCGTGCCGGATGAAAGGTGGCAGTTCAGAATTGTTGGCGCTTCCCACCAGAGCAGGCGTACTTCGCCACCGCCTCCTCGCTGACCAGACCCGGAAGATGAACTTGATGCTGTGGCCGTCGAACCAGCCATCGGTGTGCTGGACGCGGTCGACATTGGTGTCGGTGACGATGCGGTCGATCCAGAGCCTGATGACGAGGACGTGGTTGCCGTTGGCGCCGCCGTCGAACTGCTGCCGCTGGTCCCGCAGGCAGCGAGCAATGCTGAGATGGCTGGCGCCGCGAATCCAAGAGCAACAGCTCTCTTGAGTACATCACGACGGCTGAGCGAACCCTTCCTGGCTGCTCGCATCAGTTCTGAGTAACGGCTGTCGTCGTTCACGAAACATACCTCCCATACTATGGCTTTCGTGCTCGTGGGACGCGAGTGTCCACGAAGACCCGAAGACCACCAGTGGAAGGACTGTCTATCTCACGTGTCGCGCGAAGAGGTGAGAGACGAAGGATGACCAACCAACCCCCGAATCGTTCATGAACGACCCGGTCGCCATGAGGCTTTCCACTAACATATTCGTCATTTGATCGGAATCCGGATTCATTCTGCCAATTATCCCTGCTGATTTCCTGTTAGTTTTTCGTCTAATTCGCCTCAAGATTACATAACTGAAATCAGCAAAGTGGCCCAGATGTCTTGTCCCGCACTCAATGGACGACTCTCGAACCTTTGATCAATTCGGCCATATGTTCCGCGACCGCGACAGTCGGTGCGTGTAGGTTGCAGCGAGGAACGATCGGAAAGATCGACGCGTCCACAACCCGTACTCGTTCGACTCTCCTAACACGGCCTACCTGATCAACGACGGACGTCGGATCGGTTGCAGGTCCCATCATGCAACTACTCGAAGGGTGAAACGTGGTGCCGACTTCAGCACGGATCACCTTCTGAATTGACTCCCTCGATGGGTCCGACTCATCCTGTCGTGCTGGGCCTTCGAGGAGATTAGCGAGCGGTCTCGTGCGTACGAGTTGGTCCAACAATTCGATTCCATCGGTCAGGGCTTCCAGGTCAATAGGATCCGCAAAATAACGATGATCGATATCCAACGGAGCGTCCGGGTCGGTTGAGGTGAGCCTCACCCGGCCACGGGATCGTGAATACTGCAAACTCACTCCAAACCCGAGGACCCACCGACCGAGTTCATCGCGTTGCTCCCGTGGATAGATATGAAGGTCGATCTCTTCCTGCACCTGACGACTTCGCGCCTTAATCATCGTCTGGATAAAGATCCGACGATCCGGGATCGCATGATCGGAGATAAAGAACATGGTGCGACCACTGGTGTACGGAGCCAAATACGGATGATCCATCAAGTTTTCGCCAACTCCGGGGAGGTCAGCCACGATAGGGATACCCATCTCGCTCAAATGATTCGACGGGCCAACGCCTGAGCGCATCAGAATTGCTGGCGATCCGTAGGCGCCCGCGCATAGAATCACCTCACGACCGAATATCTCGTCACCGTCCGCCGTCTTGACGCCAACCGCGCGCCTGCCATTGAAAATGACGCGATCGACGAGACTGTTGGGCCTGAGAGCCAGGTTCTCGCGTGAGCGGGCCGCTGCAAGGTAGGAGAGTGCGCCATTCAGACGCCCGCCACCCCGCAGATTTTTCGGCGTTGGGCCCACTGAAGGTTCTTGCCGGTGCGAACCATTCAGGTCATCCACCAGAGTCATTCCGAGTTCGCCGGCGGTCTCAAGAATGGCGTTGTCAATGACGGATAACTGATCTTGCGGAGTTCGCCAGACGTCGATGAGGTGGTCTCCGGGCCTATCATTTGATTGGAGAGGGTCACGCTGCGAGGCCTCAAAGTGCTGCGCCAGATTAGCGAAATCCCATCCTGGATTGCCAAGCGCGGCCCAATCATCGTAGTCGGCGCTTGATCCGTGCAGCCAGATACATGAATTGACGGACGAACAGCCGCCAAATACTCGCCCGCGCGGAAGTTGTAATCGCCGGCCGTTCTTGTCCGCCCGATGCGCGTAGCCCCACGAATGCGTATCCAGTTCAGGTCCGACCGGATCGAGCAATTCGGCTGGCCAACCAGACGGGTCAGATCCAAAATCTGGACCGGCATCAATGAGAAGAACGTCGCTGTCTGCCGACTCGGTTAATCGCAACGCGAGTACGCAGCCAGCCGGGCCGGCTCCGACAATGATAGTGTCAAATGATTTCTCGCTCATCCGTGCTCCCAATGGTATTTCGCAACTGGTCAACGGAATTATTGTTTTCGGTAACCAGCTTGATGATGACCACTCCCGCTCGTTGTCGCAACACGACTGACACTAGTGCAATGAGTCATTACGACCTGATCAGTCCTCCGACAGATTCCGACCGCGGAGGTGTTCCGAAGGCATCAGCAGGAATGGGCGGATACCGATGTCAAGTCCGCTTTCAGTGTGCCCCATAGCGCTCGGCGTAGAGCTGGGCGCCTAGCCGCCCGAGCAGGACTTCATACGGGGTTCCCGCGTACTCCGGGTGATACTCAAAGCGGGCGCGCTCGAAGTACTGCACCGTGTAGACCTGACCGGTGTCCGGATTCTTCTCCTGGAACTCCTCCGAGATCGGGAAGCCGAACATCCAGAGTCCGCCGTGATCCTGCCAGTAGGTGCGGAAGCCGGCACAGAGCCGGTGACCGGTCTCCTGATAGAAGTTACAGTTGGCGTCGGATTGGCCATTGGCGATCGGCTGGAAGGCGGGGTCGTTCTGGCGTCCCTGGGTGACCGAGCGACCCATGAGCTCGCCAACAACCGCCCAATCGGTTCCCGCCCATTCCGGGTGAAACTCCAGCTTGGCGCGTTCGAAGTACTGGACCGTCAGTCCGTTTTCCTTCAGTTCACCCGAGATCGGGTAGCCGAAGATCGAGAGACCACCGTACTTGTTCCAGAAGTCGAGGAACTGGTTGCAGGCCGTTTGATTGGTGGGCGCGAAGAATTGACAGTTTCCACCCTGGAAGAGGGCCAGATCCTGTCCGGTACGCTCCACCAGGACCGGGTCGGTGCCGACGGTTAGCGTGAGGTGACCTCCCGAGACGGTCTTGCTCTCAGAAGACCCATTCATGTGCCAGATCGTGACCGAGGTCGCGGTGACCGGCAGGCTCACCGTTTGCGTGTTTGGTTGCGACCAGACCACATCGACGGTGCGGGAGGCATTGCTGAAGCGTTGCACCCACAAGCCCGTGATCCCGGTGTCCAGATGCTCCTGGAACTGCAGGCCGATAAGACGTCCGGCGATGGTCGAGACGGCGGTATAGGCTGGTTTAGTCGTGGCATCCGGTCGGGTCAAGCCGAAGAAGTTGGGCTGATTGTTCGGATCCTTGAATTGGAAGATGAAGACGTGGGCCACATCACCTAGATCGAAGAGCATCGAGAACTGGCGCGCGATGAGGTTCTCCTGAGCCGCTTCCGAACCGGCGGATGAGCCGCCGCTCGAGCCACTGGACCAGCCGTACTCGGTGATCCAGAGGGGCTTGTTGGCATTCTGGCGTGCCTGACGGATGAGAGGCCAGATCACGTTGTAGTAGAAGAGGCTATCGACCGAGCCATTCTCGACGTAGCCATGGAAGGCAACGGCGTCCAGGTAGGAGCCGCCACCGTTATTGATCAGCGTGTTCAGGAAGTTGGCTCCACGCTCGGTGCCGGTAAGACCACCGTTCATCACCGTGGCATTGGGATCGACCGACTTGATGGCGCGATAGGCACGCTGCAGCACCTGCTGGTAGACGACGGGGTCACCGCCATCCTGGCCGTTCCAGAACATGGCGACATCGGGCTCATTCCAGATCTCCCAGGAGTGGATACGGTCCTTGTAGCGCGACACCGTGGCGCGGACATAGGCCTCCCAGGCATCCATATCCTGAGGCGGACCAAAGACCGTCGCGTTTCCGGAGCCGCCATTGGCCCAGGCGACCGAGTAGCCGAGGAGACCGAGCAGGTTCATCTGTTTCGGGGCGTAGGAGTTGACGAGGAGATCGGTGCCACCCCAATCCCATTGATTGCGATTGGGTTCGACCTGATTCCAGCGAAGCTCGAGGCGTGCCCAGCCGATGTGGCTCTGGTCGATCTCATTGCTGAATTCGGACCAGTGCGCCTCCCAGGGGAACGCGTTCCCGGACACGCCGACCAGATCCGCCTGAGATGAGGAAGTTGCGGCGACGGGAAGCGGATTCTGAAGCAGCACGGTGAGGCTGGTGATCACCAGCACGATTGCGACAAATACTCGTGAGCGGTTGACCCAGCCTCGTTGTCTGTTGACTCGATCTCCCAATGTGCGTTTGGTGTCCATTGTCCATTTCCACATCAACTTACGACGACGTCGGTGACCCGTTATCAGTTAACAGAATGATCGCAGTTGGTCGGCAAAAGCTCCGTCCCCTAAACGTCCGCATGTTCCAATCGGTTTCTCCCAGGAGGTCGAATCGGGCGCCCTGAGACTTGCAATCGACACGTTCGGCGGCAGGCCGGTGAGTTCGAACCTGTTTCGTGTGAAATGCAGTTCAAAGTCGCCGGACCTGGAACCGCCCTCCAGCAAACTTTAGTTCAAGCCAGACTGCACCACTTGCGGTCCCGAATTTGGAGGATAGACTGTCACATGGGAACTCGACAAGCGCGGAGATCAAGGCCGACTGACCGTCGCTCCGGTAGTGATCAGACTCGACAATAGGTGCGTTGGATTCTTGTTTGACGGTGGTCCGCCCGACGATCCTGGACCGAATCGCATCGGAATGAGAGCCAAACGCGCTCACTGAGTGCAAGTGTCCGCGCTTGAAACGACTGACGAGCGTGATTCGGCTTTCTCGGTTGACGTTGGCGCACGGGATCAGCACGAGTAAGATGGTCTCGGGAAGGGCGGAAGCACGTCGAAGGCATGGTTGATGGCCCTGTCGTCACCATGGGTTCAGTGGGGCTGAAGATTCGAAGTTGCGGTCCGCCCGATTCAAAGGAATTCAAGAACGTCACAGTCTGATCACCGTTAAATAGGTAAGCGCTTGGGGTGTTAGCTCCGGCGAGTTCATCCAGATGTGGAGGTCGATGATCCTGGGACCTGTTCCGATTAATGACGTCGCTATACTTGTTCAGGCACTGGTCACGCTCACATCAACGACACATGAATCGCTCTCGATGGGGATGGAACGACGCTATGAAACGACGACCGAATCTCGTTCAGCAGTTCACGGCGAAAGTCCGACGAAAGGCGCGGCGTCGATCTGAGGAACTCGCTACGGTGCGGGTCGAACTTCAGCGACGTGGAGTTAAGGTTGATCAGTTGTCGGACCCGGACATCGAGGCGGCTATTACCAACGGCCAGCGTGTACTTGGATCTGCGAGCGTCCGTGGAAGCGATGTGACCGGCGCGTTCGTTGTCCTCGTCCGAAACCAGGAGAAAATCTAGCCACGCGGACTGGCGTCACCTTCGAGTCCCATTGGCCGGCACCACGATGCTGAACTGCCAGCCGATCTTGGGATTGATTTAGCGCGCGGAATTCCGACGTGGTTCGCGAATTCACCTTCGGGTAACACAGCCAAAAGGCGGCGGTAAATTCTAATCGCCGCGACCAACCGCTGCTGCTAAACGCAGATTCGCCGGTAATCCTCAGTCGCCGATTCCTGAAGCAGATTTCCGACACCAACCACGTTCACGAGCTTTTCAACCGCAACTCAGAGAACGAACAGAATCCCAATTCAACGCACTGTACCTGGTCCCGTTGAGCACTATGGACGATATCCTCGGGTTACCGGCGATTTGGCATCCACCCAGACTATCGACGGCCGAAAATTCGAGAGACTGATTAAGAACATAACTCCCCACCGACACTGGTACTGATTGCGCCCTCCATTCGTCCCGCGCTCATTCCTGCCAATTGGCTCTGCTTGTGTGCGAACTCAGCCGATATCCTCAAGGCAGTTGAATTGGGGCAAACCCGCTGTGAAACGGGGGCGCAAAGCTATGGATCTCCAAATGGAGACCGCCAAGCTGCCAGCCGAGTATCGGTTGATCGTCTGCGCCGACAAGAACTCACTCGGGATTGCCTCCAGCCGAAGAAAACAGATAGAACAACGCGGAGGCGATCGTTATGAATACCCAGATGAATCCGATATTGGGGCCAGATTCTGTCTCGAAATGGAACCGTCGCAAATTGCTGAAAATGCTTGGCGGAGCCGCATTCGCGGTACCAATCGCGGCCTGGGTAACACTGCCACAACTTGTTTCCGCTCGTTCGACATGGACGACGCGCGGCAGCAATAGTGATCGATTCCCTCGGAAACATCCCCCAACACCCACGCCGGTCCCGAGCCCAACACCAATTCCTAGCCCTACCGCGACAGCGGCGCCGGCCCCGAGCCCTACGCCAATTCCGAGCCCTTCCGCGACGGCGACGCCAGCCCCGAGTCCAGCGCCAATCGGCGCCACAACACCATACGACGTTACGGCGTTTGGGGCCAAAGGCGATGGAACGACCAACGACAGTGTTGCCATTCAGGCTGCTATTAACGCGGCCGCCCAGTCAGCCGGAACCGTCTATTTTGGGGCCGGAACCTACGTTATTGGTAGCACGCTAGCAATCAACGCTCCGGTTACATTGGCTGGCCAAGCAATGTCGAGCGTGGTTATCGCTGCAAAATCCGGGTTTCACATTATAGATATCGAAAACGCCACTGACGTGACAATCGTGAACATCACGCTCAAGGGTGCAAACGCAAACGGAGGAATGGGATACGGCATCCGAACCAACACAGTACGCAATCTCGAAATCAGTAATTGTGCGTTTATCAGCATTCCCGACACCGGAATCAGCTTGTCTGACGTCAGTCAGGTGCACGTCGCTAATTGCCAGTTCGACACTATTGGTCGGTCCGGCATTCGATTCCAGGACCCGGGGAATGGTAAGTCTAACTCCTACGTGTGGGTTACCGGAAACAGCTTCAAGAAGACAAACGTCACGGTCACAAGCGGTCATGCCTCCGTTCAGGCGCAGGGCGGCAAGGTCAACCATTCATTCTTGACCGTTGAGAATAACTACGTTGAGCCGATTGGCGTTGGCCTCGGGCTCGATTCCCTGGATAACAGTGTCGTGAATAACAATCAGGTCGTCGGTGATCCGAATCACGGCGGAGAGGGCATCGCGTTTACCGGAGCAAACAACACGATCACCAACAATTCCATCAGCAACTGTGGCGCTGCCGGAATTTTAGAATGGTGCGTCGCCTATCGACAAAACGCCAATAACCTCATCGAGGGCAACACCTGCTGGAGCAACTACGGTCAGGGGATAGCCATCGTCTGTGCGGATCCTGGCACCGTTCTCGACGGACTGGTCGTTCGCGGTAATCGATGCTACAGTCAGCCGCTCGCCCAGCCCCAGGCAATTGGCGTGCAGTCATACAATCAGGGGACCACAAACTATTCTTGGGTGAATGTGTCGATCGCCAACAACGACCTGCGCGGCAACACGGAACGCGGAATCGACCTTATCCCACCGTCCGCTGCAACATTGAGCGGTAATCTAACCTAGATCTCGCGGGCTGAAGAACTCGGATGCGATCCAACTTGGGCTTCCAAGGCTGGATCGCATCGTGCCTTTGAAGCGCCTAAACTCCGCTCCTCGAATAGATTTGCATCAACTGCTCGAAATTGCGCTCCGCAGTGTACTTCGCTTCGAACTCGCGCCGTGCCTCCACGCCCATTTCCCGCATTTGCTGTGGGTTGTCACGTGCCCAGATCAACTTGGTAGCAAGATCATCGGAGTCGCCCGGGCTGAAGAGTAATCCAGTTCGTCCGTCGCTGACGATTTCGGCCATAGCCCCGAGGCGTGATGCCACAACTGGGACTCCGCAAGCGAACGCTTCAACGATGGTCATGGGGAAATTCTCGTAAAGCAGCGACGGCACGATCAACGCGCTGGCGTCTTGAATCAATGCGGTCAATCTTTCGTGCGACAAACGCCCGTGGAATTGTATGGAACTGTCTCGTTTCGCTGCCATCTCGACGTTCGACGCTAGGGGACCGTCACCGGCAATGTGCAGGCCGTCGGAAACAGACGGCTGCCAAGCGTGGAGAAGTGTCGTGATACCTTTGTACGCGACCAGCCGACCCGCGAAAACGAACCCTTTGCCGGTCCCGGCGCCCGGGCGGGGATCTGGCTCGACAAAATTCGGTTTGACGACAATCCGATTCCTGGGCAGGCCACCGGTTATGAATTTGTTCTTACTGAATTCCGACAACGCGATGAATACATCAACCTTGCGGGACCAGGTACGAAACATTCGGTGAATCGCTACCATTGAAGCTGTGACGGCTGTCTGCGACCGTGAGTCTCGGTAGCAGGCGTGCATCACGCCTGGCCAGGCAAAGCGCCGGCCCAGACAATCCTCACAGGGGTGTCCGTCTCTAAAAAAGAAGACATTGGGGCACATCAACCGGTAGTTGTGGAGCGTCTGAACGACCGGCAGTCCCATCGCTTTCACCGAATAGTACGCCGCAGGCGAAACGAGCGGGAAAGTGTTGTGGAAATGAACCACGTCCGGACCGAATGCTTTGGCCTCGTCTCTCACTCGGCGTGAACCGTGACGTGACCATAACGTTGAAACGGCAAGCCCGGCCGTCCGTACTGGCGACCGCTGATCTCCGATGTCGTGGTTGTCAAAAAGGACGCTTCTGACCTGGCAGCCGTACCGCTCGAGTACCCTAGCTTCGGACCGCCACACGGTGTCCTCACCGCCAGGCTCCCGATAGGTATTGTGCACCAGCATAACCTTCATGCCTTCGTCATGTTCCTCACTGCGGCGCGAGCGGCAATCAACCTGCAACGGTCATTTACACGTTTCAACCAGACCTCTGTCATGCGCCTGTCAAGTTACCGCGGCATCACGAAACCGAAGGTTCGCCATCTCTCGTCCGCGGCGCACCCCCTCTTCCTCCTATGCAAACCTTCAAATGAACTGGACTCGTTCTCTCCAAGGGAGCTTCTTCAGCGAAAAGATCCCACCTGATGCATCCATCGGTACGTGGCTTGATCGTCCGGTCAGGCCATTCCTGGCTTGAGTTGGCCGAACTTATTTTATTCTAGCTGAAACAATGCAAACCCGTTGTGAAGCGGGGCAGAAACCTTCTCGGCGTGCTGAATCGACGGGCGGCGTGCAGCCAAACCTATTTGTTTTCGCGCAGATCCGGTGCCAATCGGCACAAGTCGGAATTATCGACGCACCGCGCGAATGATAGCGCCTGGCTAAGATGGCCGAATGCTGCGTCAAGCTTCGACCACCCGCCGACGGCGTCAATCTCCCACGAGTGACCCCAGAGATGGAAGACGCCTCCATGTTTCTCGAGCTGAAAGAGGGACTTCTCCGCAAGCCTCACCCAATCGCTGTCTGGCGCAAGTCGGAGCAAATTGATCGTGGGCCCGAGATTCCGTCGCTTCAAAACGTTTTTGAAATAGTCGCGTGTGGGATGGGGAAACGCTTGGACGGTTGTTCCAAGAAGCCAGATCCCTTCAGCACAACGTGGAAGGCCTAAGGACAGCAGACCGACGGATCGCGTGCCGAGGAAGCCTGCACGGGAGATCATCTTGAGATGTCGCTTCGCGAATTTTCCCCGCGGCGGACAAAACATCGAAGTCGGACGACCGATTAAGCCATCGAGCCAGACTTTGGACTGCCGAATCTCCTGATCCGCCTCGGCGTCTGGCAGTAATGGCAGGATCGCGTGATTCAACGTGTGTGCACCGATATCAAACTTCGCCCCGAGCTCTCTAATCTGCGATGGTTCCAGTGTTCCCAGTTCAAATGTCTGTGGAATGTAGAAGGTCCCGGTGAGGTGATGTTTCGCCAGTAACTCTGCCACCCGCCAGTCCAGCGGATGACCGTCATCCCAACTTGTAGTGATCCACACCTTCGATGACATTTCACCTTCGTCCATGACACGCAATTGGCCGGCCTGATATCACGCTGCTTATCTGACGTCGGAACCGTCGCTCATTTTCCAGTTGAGACTGTCTCGACGCTCAAGAGGCCCTGTCACTTGGCCGCCGTTCCCCACTCTAGGTGCGATCAAATCGCAAGGGTGCGGCTCGCTTATAGAGCTCGACGAACTGCTCGGCAATCGCGTTCCAGTTCAGTTCCTGCTCGATCGCCTTGCGTGCGTTCGTGCGCTGTTCCGCCCGCTTATCATCGTTTGTCACCAGAGAACGGATCGCTTCTGCCAAAGCTTCCGAAGTGCCCGAGTCTATGAGTGTGCCAGCCTCCCACTTTTGAATGATCGCCTCTGTGTACGGGGTGCGTTTCGCGACAACAGGTAGCCCGGACGACATCGCTTCCAGAACGGCAACACTAGGGTCGCCCGGCCACACCCCAATATCCGCAGCGCTGAACCACTCGTTCAGTTCGTCTTGAGTCGCGAATGGGGAGAGTGTCACGTTTCCATCAAGGGAGTAGTCGCGGATCATTTGTTCCAGCTCCACCTTGTACAGAGCGTCGATTCGACCGATGAGGTGCACTCGCACCGGCAAACCTTCCGAACGCAATTTCCGGCAGGCTTCTATGAGCATGTCGACTCTTTTGCCGGGCCTTAGCGTCCCAGCGTGAACACAGACCATTTCATCGGGATTCCATCCCATTCGTGCGCGTACACATTCACGCGCGGCTGCATCTCGCGAGAACTTTGTGCTGTCCGCACCTAGACGAATAACTTCAATGCCGTTTGCTCGGAGTGCGATCAACGATCGCAGGAATGCAAGCTCCGATTCGCCGATCGTGACAATTGCGTTGGCCTGTCGAAACACAATCCTTCCCGGACCAATCAGAAATGCACGGTAGAGCAAGCGTTTCAGTGCGATCCGAGCTTTTGATTCGCGTGGCCCGAACGTGTTGAAATCAGCCGCGTGAGAGTCGACGACAAGGGTGTATCCGATTCGCGGACGAAGGAGGGCGCAGTGCACTGCGGTCAACGACAGGAGATTGTGGCAGTGCACGACATCGGGAGCGAAACTCTGCAATTGTGTCCCGAGGCCCCGCATAATCATGTACCCGGCTTCGGTGGGGGTTTCGAAGTAAACTGGAAGCCGGACAACATCCACGCCGTCAAACTCTGTACGTCCGTACGGAATAATCCGAGATCTTCCCTTCTCGACCGCGTTGCGAATGTATCGATTTGAGGCGAAGACGCAGACCTCGTGACCGAGGCTAACCTGCGCTCTCGGCACCTGAACTTCTTGATAGCCCAGCCACGGTTGAAAGTGATCTATCACATGGGCGATCCGCATCTGTGAAACCCCCGATCGACCGGTAGAACGATCTTGCTCGGCGTCGCGTCGAATTCTCGCAGTGTGCCTGATTCGTGCGACTCCGCCCTAGTCAGTCTCCCGATGAGACTGCACGTCCGAGCATCACAAATCGGCGAACCGGCTCGACTGCTACCGATTGCTCGAGAGCGGCGAGTCCGGCCGATGCACCGACCACCACACCGAGCGGTGCCATAACGAAGATGTACGTGGTTGGATTGTCAGTGATCATCGTAAGCCCGACAGCGAGCAAGGCGAGAAACGCGGCGAGGTGGACTCGCGCCCGGTGGGGGTTCTGGGCGTGGTCTCGCAGCCACCCACGCCACGCTCCGGCAACCAGCGCCGCATACCCTGCCATCCACAAAAGAAGGCCGGCGGGGCCGAAATCGTGAAGCAGGCGCAAATAGTCGTTGTGAGGATGGTCGAGACCGGGGTACACCGCGTTGATAACGCTTTGGGAGGAGCCGACGCCACGACCCAGAATCGGCGATTTTCGATACGAGTCCAGTGTCAGTCTCCAGAGATCAAGTCGCCCCTCGGTGTTAATGTGCAGTCCCAGAATCTTAAGTGAGGTGTCACCCGTGAAGAACCTCTGGTGGAGCGGACCAACGTAGTTGACCGCGGCGACAAGGACTGCAACCGCCGCAATGACCCAAAGCGACATGCGGATCCACCCACCAATAGATTGAAGGCGTAGGCGTGTGGCCGGGAATAGGGCCGTTCCCACAAATAGGGCGGTTCGGGACAGGGTGATCGCCACGACCGCTAATATCCCGATCGCGAGCCAAAAGTCTCGTCGCGAAGCTGTGCTCCAGCCGGCAACGTACCACGCAACGGCGACCAACGCGAACAAGGAAAAAGTTCGCGGTCCCGCCCCCTGCACTGCGCCTCGTTCAAGCACGCGCCGAAGGAAGTAGGCGCAAACCGCCAATAGTGAAGCCAGGCCAATCGCACGTCCGACACTGTTCGGGAATGATGGATTGATCAACGTCGTTGTCGACGTCAGCAGCAGAAGTCCCACGAATGCTCCCACAGCGAGAAGGGTCTGAACACCGGCCACAGTGGGCCGATACCACAGAAACGAAAGGGCTCCCAAGCCGATCAGCGCGCAGAACGGGATCACACTGCTGGGAATCCGAAGGAATTTTCGTGGCGAGGCGAGCCACAGTAGCCACGCGGCAATTGCGTAACCAATCGTGATAGCACCAAGACCAGAGACGGGACCCGCCCTTACGTTCGTGAGGAGATCAACCGTACCACTGAGCAAGACTGCAGTCACGGCCAGCGATCGCGTAAACGCCAGCACCGTGGCCAACGCAATCACGGATCCGACTTCCAGCGCGAATATCGGTGAAACGGCAGCCAGCACACCAGTGGCAACGGTTGCCGTGCCGAGGGCAGCGAAGGCGTATCTCGTCGTCACCCGGTTCGCTCCAAACATGCCCTGCGGTATCCCCTTACATTTGGCAACTCGACCGCCGCAAGACATCCACTCACGCCGTTACCGCCTCCTGAACTTCCTTTTTGCGGGATCGGGCCCAACGCCCCACGACAAGAGCAACAACCACGCCGCCGATCCAGGCCAGTTTCAACCCAGTTGCAAGGTAAAGCGATCTCGCAAACGCGTGGCCCATGGCTTCAATTCCGAGGAGCGCCACAATCCCGGTAGCGACAATTATCGCAAGAAGACCGACACGATACGGCACTTTGTAAAATCGCAGCGATGTGGTCAAAATTCCGAGTGTCCAGACGGAATACGCCCCCACAGTCGCCCAAGCCGCGCCCATGAGTCCCATCCGAGGAATCATCAGTGCTAATGCGGCAACATAAACGCCTGCCGCGAACACCCCGATTATGGGCATCCAGACCGTTCGATCTCGGATCATCACGCCCACGTTAGCAGGGTTACTCACTCCGACGATGACATATGCGAGAAGAATTACGGGGACAATCTTTGCGCCGGATTCGTAGAAGGGAGGCGCGAACCAATGATAGAGCAGCGGTGCCACCGCTAGTACACATAGTGCACATGATCCAATGAGCGTCAGGTAGACGGTCATGACCTGAGCATATCTCGCAGGCGCGTCGGGCATGGTGGCAATCTTGAACCGCCTCGCCGCCCAGTCGGTGGCGAATGGCCGGGTGACAACGATATCCGCGATCGCGGCCATTTTGTATGCGAATGAATAGACGGCCACATCGTTCAGAGTCATGATGTGTTGAATTACATATCGGTCGGCGCCAAACATTACGTAGAGTGCCGCAGAGGTAGGAACTAACGCGATACCATAGGTAAGCGCTGGGCGAATCAGCGACCAACTGAATCTTAACACCATGAACCTGGACGCGAACGCGCCAGCCAGGAGCGTAGCCGCGAGCGTCGCGGCGAACCGCCCTAGGAGCGCCCCCTGCAAGCCATATCCATGCTGCATCAGATACGTCGAGCCACTAACAAAGCCAACCGTCCGAGCGACGGACAGGGCCACGTAGGTACCCGGCATCTCCCGCACCCGAAAGATGTTCAAGATCATGGTAAATACGCTCTCGGATCCGGCGATTCCGATGGTCAGGGCGATGGCTGCGCGCGACCCGGGTAATCCCGTTCGCTGGCCCAGCAATAGAAGCCCACAACCACCGAGAACGATCATGGCGCTTGCCAATGAGACGGCCACAATAACCGAACCAGCGAAACGCGACTGGTGGTCGCTGCTTGTCACATCATCATAATGGCGCATCAGTCCAGAATCCATCCCGGAGATCATGACCGTTGTCAGAAACAGTATCGTGATCTCGAAGATAGTCCACGCGCCGAATTCGCCAGGTGAGAGGTATCGCGTCAATATTGGAATGAGCACAAAGAGACCGGCACTGGTGAGAGCAGTGCCGATAGCGTATGCGAGATTCGCATAAATGACTTTAATCCACATGTTTAAACAACTTGGGAATCGCCTTCCGCCGATCTCAGGCAGGTCTGACCGAGGCGTAGGTCACAGTTCAATCTCAGTCTGATAACGGGTTGGTGCGCTCCAGAATCTCCCACGTTGCTGGCGACAGACGGTCGCTGCAGCACCACTGCGTGACTCGCTAAGCGGCCATTGAAGCGTTACGCCACGAATCTCTCGTCGATTGGCGCACGAACGGCTCGCCAGCCCGGATTCCATATTTGGGCTTTTTGCATGCCCACCAACACTATATACGCTGGGTTGAGTAACAAATAGCGCTTCCAGAGCCGTCGTGGTTCCTGCATGAGCCGGTACGACCATTGTAGCCCGTAGCGCTGCACGAACGCCGGTGGCTCGGTCAGAAGTCCCGCATGGTAATCAAACGCGGCACCAACCGCAATGACGGGCATTTTCAACAGGTCTCGATACTCATAGGCGAAGATCTCCTGGCGGGGGCAGCCTAATCCTGCAAACGTGATCATGGCGCCGGAATCGCGGATTCGGCGCGCGATCTCTCTCTTTTCGGCTACGGATACCGTTCGGAACTTGGATGGTTCCATTCCGGCGATGATGAGCGACGGGTGCTGGGCTTTCAGGTTGGCAGCCAGACGCTCCAGCACTGCCTGCCGGCTTCCATACAGGAAGATCGGAAATCCTTCTCTGGCCGCCTCGGCGCACAATCGCTGCATTAACGTCGGTCCGTACACACGCTCGGGCAGATTTACTCCGTGCAGCAACCGAAGTGCCCACCGCACCGGTTGGCCATCAGCGGTGACCAGATCGAACTGATTCAGCCGGTAGCGCTGATCCGAATCCTGAACCCCGGTCATCACTCCGTGGACGGCGAGAGCGGTTCCGGCGAACGGACGTCGTTCGCGGGCGGCGTCAATGACGCGTCTGACCGCTCCGTCGTAGTCGACTGCGTCGACTCGGATACCGAGGACGTCTTTTGCACTATCGTTTCGCTCGGTAACCATAGTTCCCTGTTCTCCTCGTAAATGTCAGTTAAGATTCGTGGAATGTCATACTGCATTGTCCAGTTGGGATAATGCGATTCGAATTTCCCGTTGTCGCCTATCCACCAGATGTGGTCACCAATCCGGTTTCGATCGGAATAGTTCCACAGCAATTCTTTCCCGGTGATTCGTTCGCATAGATCGATGGCCTCAATCATCGACGTATTGCTGAATCGGCCGCCACCGATGTTGTAAACCTCGCCCGATCGGGGAGACTCGTAGAAGGCGATGAACGCCCGGATGAGATCGCTCGCATGGATCGCGTCGCGAACTTGTTTTCCCTTGTAACCCAATACCGTGTACGGTCGTTCTTCCATCGTTGAACGCATCAAATAGGCGAGGAATCCGTGTAGCTGCGTCGCGGCGTGGTGAGAGCCGGTCAACGTCCCGCCACGGAAGCAAACTGTCGCCATTCCGAAATAGCGTCCGTATTCCTGAACGAGCAGGTCCGCGGACGTCTTAGAAACACCAAAGAGGCTATGCAGGTTCTGATCGATCGACATATCTTCGCGAATTCCGCTGGAATACGTATGGCCTGGCTCAATCTCGTAGCGCGTGTCCAGTTCAACGAGAGGCAGTTTGTTTGGAGCGTCACCATATACCTTGTTGGTGGAGGTAAAGATGAATGGCGCGTTTGGCGCGTGCAGGCGGGTAGCTTCGAGCAGATTGGCCGTGCCGCCCGCGTTGACATCAAAGTCCGTCAGCGGCTCAAACGCTGCCCAATCATGCGAGGGCTGGGCAGCGGTGTGAATCACGAGTTCAATCGCACCCCGAAACTCTTCGAATAGCCGCATGATTCCTGCGCGATCTCGAATATCGAGGTTGTAATGGCGATAATGTCGTCCTAGATGAGATTCTATTCGCTTCACGCTGTCAGCCGTGGACGCCTCCGCCCCAAAGAAGACGGCGCGCATGTCGTTGTCAATACCGACGATATCGAGTCCAAGCGCCGCAAATGCTTCGGCGGCCTCGGAGCCGATCAATCCACCTGAACCGGTAATAATCACAACGCTCATTGGTGTTCGCCCTTCAGGGTCAGTGACTGCAATCAAATGGACGGAACGCAAAAACTCAGTGCGATCGAGAGGCTAGAACGCCCCCTCCTTTCGGAGTACCGCTCGAACCGTCAGGAAAAGAATCTTGAGGTCGAACCAGAACGAGGCACGCTCGACGTAATACAGATCATCTTCTGAGTTTTCTCTTAGCAGCTTCGCGCCGCGACCAGTCACCTGCCACCACCCGGTCATCCCCTGTGGCACGAGCAGTCGTTGGTATTGCCACGGCTGATAGTGTGTCAGGGCAATTTCGACGATCTCGGGCCGAGGTCCAACCAGACTCATGTCACCACGAAGAACGTTGAGTAGCTGTGGCAGTTCGTCGATGCTCGTCGCTCGAAGCAGGCGACCAATCCGGGTCAGCCGCGGATCGTCGCGGTGCTTGTGCACATCGCCTATAAATAACTCTTCGGAACTTTGGACCATCGTACGAAATTTCAACATGCCGAAGACACGGCCACGCTGACCGATGCGCTTCTGAACGAATAATGCCGGACCGGGGGAATCGATTCGGATGAGCACTGCTATGAGCCCAAGGAGCGGACTGACGAGAATCAAGGCTATCGACGAAACGACGACGTCAAACGTCCGCTTTCCGGCACAATACCACCGGCGCATGTCATTGACTCGGGCCTTGTCTCCGCAGAAATCGTCGAATCGAGCCGCGACGCTGAGCTCACGGTTGGTCAGACGAGATGGCGCCTGGTCAAGTTCTGTCACTGAGTTTGAATCGGCAGATGCAGATTCAAGCATAATGTTCGTCGCGGGATCTCTGGCGCGCAACGAAGCGGAGGGGATTCCGGCAATCGAAGGTCGGCGAAGGGTAGAGTGAGATTGGGAGTTGCGAACGAAGTCACGTGCCATCTTTTACTCCATTGCAAGGCAAGATGATCAGGCAAAAACTCGAACACGGACAAGGAAAACCGGCTCGACATCATTTGTCGGCCGGTTGCACCACTCACTCCGCGCAGGCAAGGTGCCCAATTAATGCCTGCGCTTCACAGTTTCCGTTTGATTGTCAGTGTCTAGAAGTGCAAGTCGCGCACTTGCACAGTACTAGTATCAGTGTAGGACTATTGACTCTCCCGGTCAATTGCCATTGGTACCGCTAAAATCAGACAATTGTACGGTCGCCCCCTCGTTTGTCGCTTTGAATCGGTGCACAGCGAGCGCGCTCAGCGATCCGACCAAATCGCCAACCTACAGGGTTCCAACAAACTGAGTTTACCTGACTATTCGGTAATTTGCAAGTTTGAGGGAAATTTGACTGTGAGTCACATAATCATTAATCGAAGGAAGTCTTTCAAGCGTGAGCCAAGTTGGTTAACCAATCTGAATTTCGAAAGGTATTGTACATTGAATGCGTCTCGCGTCAACACAGTTGACAACAACATAAGCCCAGCCAGAAACAGTGGCGGGTTGTCAATCGGAACCCGAGAGAAATGAGGCAGATTGACTTTACGCAGCGAGCCAAAGTCCGATGCTGAGTACTGTCAGGCGCGGCCGGCTCCAGCGCGTCATCCAGGCGGCGAGAACAGTAATTGAGTTCTCGACCATGGAGCCGATTTACGGCTGGCTGGACTGAAAGTTAAAGTGTTCAGCGCTTCTCCGCTTGAGACGAGCGCCACGGTCTGAATCGAGAATGCCTGGCAGGAGGCGACTCCGATTCCTCTTGAGACTGAGTCGAAACCTGGTCTGATGAACCATCAGTAAATTCATTCTCTGATCGATAAGCATAGTAATAGCCCTCGTCGCCGACGTCGGTTCGGTTCAAGACAACTCCAACGACGGGCGTACCGGAAAGGCCGATACGCTCGAGTGCCGAGGTCAATTCGTTGGCACGTATCCGGCCCGCAGTCAACACAAGCAGCACCGCGTCTCCCAATCCGGCCATAATTATGGGATCGCTGACGCCAAGGGGAGGCGTATCCAGCAGGACGACATCGTTGTCTGACTTCAACTCGGAAATTACCTCGCGCATACGTGGCGAGTCGAGCGAGTCTGAGGGATTCGCCGGCAACGGGCCGCTCGTCAATACTCGTAAGCTCGCAATCTCCGTTTGCTGTAAGATGTCACCTTGCTCAATTTTCGAACTTCGAAGAAGATTGGTTAATCCAGACGTATTATTAAGACCGACAAAAAGGCGATGTTGGCGCGGTTTTCGTAGATCCGCGTCGACCAGAACGACGCGTTGTCCAGCCTGCGCCAGGACAAGTGCCAGGCTTGCGGCCGTCGTTGATTTGCCGTCGCCCGGCCGGATACTGGTAACCGTGATGACCTTGATATGATGATTCGCCATGGCGAATTGCAGGTTCGTGCGCAGAGCCCTGAATCCTTCCGATGCCGCTGACCGTGGGTGCACCAGGATCGTATGCGTTCCGAAGTTCGTTGTTGTCGGAATAGAACCAAGGGCTCCCGCACCGATCACCTGTCTTAGTTCTTCGGACGTTTTGATCGTGTTGTCGTAATACCCAACCAGTCCGACAACTCCTATTGCGAGTAGGAGACTGAGCATTCCACCCACGGCAACGTTTAGCGTGACGCGAGGTCTTATCGGAAATTTCGGTGGCTTCGCCGGAT
This sequence comes from uncultured Chloroflexia bacterium, assembly GCA_963785465.1. Taxonomy (GTDB): domain Bacteria; phylum Chloroflexota; class Chloroflexia; order Thermomicrobiales; family Thermomicrobiaceae; genus CALAGB01. The sequence continues at coordinate 78,653 of CAWAVM010000006.1, forward strand.
CTACAACTCGCGTTTGCGCTCCTACCTGCGTCTGAGCGATCGACATACGCTGCTGAGCTTCAAGCAAGGTTCCGTACGTGGCCTGAAATTCACTGAGCTGCTGTTTCAGGCTGGTGATGCGAGTTTGCTCGACGGTGCCAGTGACCGGGGTTGCTTCCAACTGCGCAATCTGAGCGGTGGTTTCGTCGATCTGGTTCTTCGCCTGGTCCAGATTCTGCTGGATTTCTTGGAGACCACTTCCGGTTACGTTCGATAACTGTTGCTCGTTTTGGTCGATGAATACGGCCGCCACGGTGTTGGCAATCTCCGCAGCGCGAGATGGGATCGGATCGGAAACCGAGACGCTGAGCAGTTGCGTGCCTTGTATGAGCGACACCGAGAGATGTTTCTTTATTGAGTCGCCCCCACCAACGATGCCTATTTGGTTAGCGGCCTCGTCAAGGACTGGTCCGGAAGAGACTAACCGACTGTACGTGCTGGCCTGTTGCTGCGCCGCGAGGAGATCCTGATAGTTTTGAGTGCCGGGAGTCGCACTCTGCTGGACGAGAATTATCGCAGTGGCCTCGTAGATTGGAGTCAATGCTTGGCTTATCAGATACGCAACTAGTGCGCCGACGATGGGTCCAAGCACGAGAATCCACCACCAGCGGCGAGCCACCTTTAACGCGTCGGAAAGGGTCATGCGCCTCCACCAGTCGCTGGAAAAACGCCTATGGCATGTCGAGAAAGTAACGGATTGACTGATCCGGCCACAAACTACGATGATGCATGAATCTGGTCGCGTCACGTGCCGTCATCGTGGCTACCCAAAACTTGCGAACTTCAGGCGGTCTGCCGAATCGTCTCTCGAACAAAAGATTAACAGATTCGGAGGCTCAATGCGCGAGGCTTTGGCAATCACGACTTCGCATTCAAATGCCAGTGACCGGCACTGACTCCCAAGTAACCATCATCGGCAGCTTCACGGTCTTGACCGTACCGCGATGGCACCGGCTGCCCCGAGAATGTGGCAGGTTCCGACGCTTTTCCCTTCTCAAACCAATTCGGACATCAGAATTAGGAGCGGTAAGCCCAAGTGGACGCGAACAGCGTTGCTGCCAGCGTCATCGCCCTGACCTACTCTCACCGTGTTGCCTTGTGCACAGTGATATTCTACGGTGCGACTGTCTCGAGTAGAGTTCGAATGCCTTGACCAGATGGACATGACGGTGTCAGAAGTCGACAGGAACCTGAAGTACGTGAATTCAATCGTGGACGCCACGCGGGCCAGGCCATGTCCACACCCCGATCTCTCTGATGATCAAGGCAGTCGCGCTCAACATGCTCTCAAGGACCATCGCCGCTTCCTTGCCAACACTGATCAGTCTTCACCCGTCGCAAGATGGCAAGTCCGGTGCTGTTTGAGCGCCGGGCACAACCAGTGTCGGATACACGCTGGCCGGATGTCAGGGGCCAATCCCGTAGTTGTTTCAGTTCCCCATCGAAGACGGAGGTGGACGAGCGTCGGGATTGTTGCTCTTTTGTTCAAGTGATCGGAACCACGGCCGCGTTTGACTCGCTCGGGTGGAAGAGGGATCGAACGCAAATGCGGTGAATGGGATTCTCGCTTCGACGGAGATTCCAGCGTCCACGGTGAGCCCAACACGACAGATTGCGGCAGTATCTAAACCGAACACGCCAGATCGATGTCGCTACTGCGTCGTCGTTCGGCTTGATCCAGTCAGCGGCCGCCTACTCCGGTAGTTTTTCTCGCAGCGCTGACGCCGACGATTGATCACGCCTTACCAACGATGACTTCTACTGCTATATCCAACTGCGGCGCCGGTACCAACTTCCAACCCGGTGCCGGCAACACCGACGCGAGCTATTCCGACGACGCACGCTGTCGTTTGGTACGAGATAGTCTCTGTCATCGCGCTGCAGTCCGTTGAGTCCCGGACAGGTAATAGCCGACCTCAACGACATCATCAATCCTGGCATTGTCTTCGCGGGGACGGTGTTGCAGATTCCGCCGCACTAACGTTTGATTGAGTTGATGATGTAACGGACCGGTTCGAAGACCGACCATACGATATGCGGGTTAGCTTGGTTGATATTCACAGTCACATCCTACCTGGCGTCGATGACGGAGCGGTGTCCGTAGAAGAAGCGTTAGAGATGCTGCGGATTGCCGAACTCGATGGAATCGACCGAATCGTGGCAACTCCCCACGTTCCACCCAAGCCTGGTGTCGATCTGATCCCGGAACAGATCGTCGCCCTCGCTGACTCCCTCAACGCAATGGTGGCTAACAATGCGATCCCAATTGAGGTGCTTGTGGGCAGCGAGATCCGTTTTGAGGCAAATATCGTCGAAGCGTTGCAGCGGGGTGACATGCTCACGTTGAATGGGTCTCAGTATGTCTTGTTGGAGTTGCCGTTGTTCGGTGATTGGCCGGCGCACGCGCGATCCACCATCTTCGAATTGCAGATGGCGGGGTACGTACCAGTCATCGCACATGTCGAGCGCTATCCGGCGGTGCAGCGCGACCCCGATCTGCTCGACGAGCTCGTTTCGACTGGAGTGTTGATGCAGGTAAATGCTGATTCAATCGTGGGCAAGATTAGCGGTCGAGCGCATGCAACCGCGCGGCGGCTTCTGCGGAGCCACATGGCACATGTTGTTGCCTCCGATGCCCATTCGCCGCGATCTCGCGCTCCTCGCATTGCGTCGGCCTATGAGCGGATTAGCAGTCTGGTCGAAGTTGAGTATGTCGAATGGATGCGGCACGCCAGTGAGGCCATCGTCGATGGTGCCCCAATTTTTCCACCGGAACCAGTGCGGAACCGCTCCAGGCGCTGGTGGCCCAATCTCTGGTCTTAATCTGGTCGATGAGATTTCTTCCGTGCGGCGATCGAATTCATTCAACTCGTGCCGACGTTCGACATGGGATATACACGGACTGATCGAAGTCGTCGCTCGTTGTGGATGACCGAGCGCTGATCAATTTGCTAACAGACGTGTCGTGGCTCAGCCAGACGGTTCCCGAGAGTCAATCGTTGCAGGCAACAGGTTGACCGTGTTCAGAAGATGTCGCGATGCGTGATTCGGTTGGCGAGGGCGCATGGGAGTCGATCCCACCTGCAAGGCTCGTCACCCCGCACAACAGTTTTGAAGATATTCGACAAAAACCGCGCCAGAATAGCGTTTTTCTGAATCGCTGTAATTTCAGTCACGATTTTCGTATCCCATGCGGCCATTTTTCGCTGCCCGTGTCGCTGCCAGGTGAGACCTGAGCACCACTTGTCAATGCATCAATTGTACAGCGCATCTGTCGACTTGTACAGTGCTCTAGATGCCTATTTTGGAACAACACCGGAATCTCTGCAAGGGTCTCTACACTACGATCGAACCCCTTCTGTGTACACGTGATACTCGCGGCGGGTTGGTCCGCAACGAATCGGTGTCGTCTGTTCGTTGGACTGAACGGCTTTCAGGGTTGGGTGACGAACGACATCGGGTTCTGCTCGGAGACCTGAAGGTCATAAGGCTGGCTGGAGGATCGTCAGTCGTCGGCGCATGTCGGTGACGTGGGTAGGGGCATCGACCCAATGCTGCTGGTTTTTGTGAATTGTGGGGATTGTGTGGAGCTGACTTGGTGCAGCCTGTCAGTAGTTCAGGTTGACTAGCGTGATCCGCGTATCGATGAAGATTCGACCGCATCTGTCGGAACACCGAACTCCGAGATCGACGGCTGTCGTCGCGTCCATTTGCGTCCAGTGAACACCAGCACTCGGTAGAGCACGCCAAAGCCATGCTTGATTGGGCTGCGACGTGCTCGCTCATCATACGAGACATAGATCGAGATCTCGCTCAGTCGCAAGTGATGGCGCGCCATCTCGAACTGCATCTCACTTTCGACTGCCAGTCCGTGAAGAAACGTCTCATACAGATGAATGCTGGAGAATGCGCGACGATTGAGCGCGCGGTAGCCGCACTGTGAATCGGAACAGCGCAGTCCGCTGCCGAGGTGGCTGGCGACGTTGAGCACGCGCTGGCCGATCGTGCGGTAGAAGGGAATGGGGTTGTGGATTTCGAGGAAGCGCGACCCGACGACCACATCGGCTGTTCCAGCCATGAGTGGTTCGAGCAACCGGGGGATGTCGTTAGGGTCGTGCTGCCCATCGCCATCTAGTAGAACAAGATAGTCGACATCCTCGCGCAGTGCGGTGTCGATCGCCGTCCTGATGGCACCCGCCTTGCCGAGGTTCCTCTCATGGCGAATCACCCGAGCACCCGCCTCCTCGGCAAACCGTACGGTCTGGTCGGTGCTGCCGTCATCGATGACGAGCACCTGGCGTACGTGTTTGGCGGTACCGCGCACGACAGACGCGATATTGGCTTCCTCATTGAAGGCAGGAATCGCCGCCATGACACGTCGCGGAGCATCCACATCCATGTTCTCGATGCCCTCAATTGTCCCAGTTGTCCGTTTCGCCACTCACTATCCCCCGAGCCGACGCATTGAATAACATAGTCTTCGCAGCCGACCCGCGATCAGTCACCAACCGATTGCATGAGCGGTTGCTCATCTTCGTCAAATATGGTGGGCACCGCCCGATGCCCGTGTGTCAATCGCAACAATGGCGGCGCGGCGCGGAGTGCCATCTTGGCTAACGCGGAAGGATAGTCGATGTCCCCGTATCGATTCACGATGTGATGCATGCCAGGCACTCGAAGCATCCTCAGGCCCCACTCGAGCTCGTAGTCGGAGAGTTCGCGAAAGGCCTGACGCAGCGCAGTCGCGCTGGTGAGTTCCTTGCCAATGTCCGCTTGCCAGGCTTGGTCATATTGAGACAGGCGCGAAGCAGACGTGTCACCGATCTCTAACGCGTCAATGGCGGTTTGGGCGCAATGGTGTGCACAGGTCAGTGCGGTATAGAGGCCACCACCACTGGTCGCCTTTGCCTGTCCAGCGGCGTCGCCAACCACCATGCCGCCCGCTCCGCTGGTCTTCGGTCGCGCTCCGAGCGGGATCAGTCCACCCGTCTGCGAGAGTATCTCGAATGCCTTCGAATATGTCGGGATAGTCGTGTGCCAAATGATCCAGGCCGTTCCCCGGACCTGGCCGACTCGTGCCCCAGCCCACGCGGTAGCGATCGTCACCGAGCGGAATCGCCCAGGCGAAGAATCCGGCCGCATAGCGATCGCCTAGGAAGATGAGGACCTGATCGGTCGCTGGGCGGTTTGGTAGTCGGACGTCGGCGCCACGGGCACGCAGCATCTCGGCGGGCGGGGGCAGTTCGAGGAAGTCGGCAACCATAGAACGAGGACCGTCGGCACCGATAACCAGTTTCGAGCCGAACGTCATCGTCTCGTCGTTGCGCACCGCCAACAGTCGAATCTCGTTTTCGTCGCGCCAGATTCGAACCACACGGGTGTTGGTGTGGAGTGTCACGTTCTGCTCAAGAGACTGGAGCATGATACTACGGTCAAACTGACTGCGATCCATGACGTAGGCGTGCGTGCGGTCACCGCCGATTTCGTAGCGGGAGCCGCTGGGTGCAAACAATGTCGCACCGCGTAGCGCGTTGTGCGCGATAGCTGGCGAAATCTTGGCTGCTGCCAGAGTGCGCTCCGTGACCAATCCTGAACACTGGACGGGCTGGCCGATGTCCGCGTCGCGCTCAAGGATGGCGACCGAGAAGCCCGCCGCGGCAACATCCTTGGCCGTAGCCGCTCCGGCTGGGCCGCCCCCCACCACGAGGACGTCATACTTTTCCAATGAACTCGTCCCCCTTCTACGATTTCACGCTTTCATACACGGCTTTGATGACCAGACGCCGCGTATAACCCCCAATGCTTTCATCCCATTCACCTGCGTCGGTAATCAACGTCAGCTCCGCGTCGGACGTTGGAAGCAGGATGTCGGTGTCGTTCGCCGGCACTTCGTGGGCCGATATCGCGCGATAGACATAGGTGGCGGCCCCCGTTTCGACGGTTATCTTGTCACCCTTCTGAAGTTGACCAACCTTATCGAAGACGGCGGTCGCACCATCTCTAGCCCCATAGAACACCATGTTGCCGGTTGTGCCGGGCATGGCAGTGCCGTAGAGCCAGCCGACTGCCTTTGTCTTTGGCGGGTCCGATGTCATCAAGTAGACCTGTGCGTGTACGCCGATGCTGGGGATATCCAGCGTTGTTGGGGGACTTGGCGCATCGGGCACGCTGCCCGCCGCCACCGCGGTGGGGGGATTGGCCATGGTGTCAGGGACCTTCAACTCGACCTTTCCCTGACTGGTGTTGACGAACACCTTGCCGCTTGGCGAACGATGTTCGCGCACTACGAAGAAGCCAATCACGCTAGCAACCAGCACGATTGCCACCACGACTAATGTGATGAAACCGTAGAGGATCTTGCGTTTGATACTTCGTCGTGTTCGGCGCTCGACTTGCACGGGAGTAAATTCAACGCCGGATTCAGTTTCCGGGTGCGCGACCACCTTGACTCCTAACCGCGACGCACTGAACGTCGCGGGGTTGTCTCATTTATCCTCGTGCAATCAGTCCTAGCATCAGAAACCGAAGAACTGACAGGGAAAAACGGTCCATGCCTTGGCGACGTGTGTGAACCGGGCAGCGTACCGAACGTGAACGAGCCCGTTCCGAGGGAACTCTCGAATAGGAGGTGGTTGCCGCTTGTCACCGGATCGTGGACGGGCCGGAAACACGCGGACCGGTACACCCGCTACGATTGGCTGCGGAAAGTCGACAAAGTCATGCAACGTCAAGGAATAGAGCGACGTGAAAAAGAAGAAACCACTGCTACGGTCAAGGTATGCGGTCTTGACATGAATGGGTTCCTGGAAGCCCGGGATATTCCACGACGAGATGTTCGCGGCGGCAAGGGTCAGCGTCAGGTGATCTGCATTCCCAGAGCCCTGCCCAGTGCCGGAAGCGTAGGCGAATTGTCCATTGGCCGAGCCCCAGAAATACCAGCTGTAACTGAAATTACTCGGAGTACCTGACGTAACGTCAACCGTCAACACACCAGATTCAGAGACGTTCACGATGGGTACTCGGTTCGTGGTGAAAATGACATAATGTGCGCCTCTGCGATAGGAAGTGTGGATGTCGACGAAATCGCCGGAGCCTGCTCCGGGGCGGCCATGGTGGTGAGCGGCAGAGCGATGAACGTCGCAGACACCGTCATCAGGCTAATCAGGATCGATAGATAGCGCCACGATCTCATCGCTGGCTCCCTTCCGGGACGTTTTCGCTCGTAGTCGACTCTTCCTGATTCTTTCTACTGTTTATCAAGATAACCACATCCAAGACCCATTGTACTCAGTACAGCGCAATTCGCAAGACGCCGCTGCCAGTATTATCGCCAGATGGGCAGTCGTTCAGATACGTATGCCATCGCTCAATTCTTTGAACCAGCCAATATGTCAATCCGAAATGATTTGCTTCCATTGCAATGGTGCCAACGATATTGGGTGAATGTGAATCCATGATCATTGGGCGTCTCAGCCCAGCGCGGGAAGTGGGAACGGACACGATTGGATCGAAGTCTCATCCAACAACGCTCATTGATCGGCTGAGAATCTCATCTATGGGTAGCGCCGACCTGGGACGGCAATCGTCACGCTTGGGATTGACAACGATGATGAATGACGCCGAAATGTCTGTCGTTGGATGCAACCCGCTATCCATTATAGGTAAACTAATCCCTGAACGCTATCCCAGCCAGAATTAACGTGCCAGTACATTCGGGCTAGAATGAGGGAATGACAAGAGATCGACTCACGCGATGGCGTCGAATGACTATAGCGGATGACGCATTTCGAGATTGCCGATTTTCTTGATGCGGAACTGCTGGTCGACATTGAGTTCCGCGCGCACTATCATCTCACTGAGCGTTGCAGCCTTCGATCTATTGAAACCTGGACATTCGTCCATGGTTTGGCTTTAAACAGCGGACAGTTCCTTGTTCATCTCTCGAGACATCGCGAAACCAATTCTCATTGGTCGGGCCGCAGAGCACCGCTGGCGGCGTCGCTTGCGACGCATGGACGTCAGTTACACCGCACTGGTGTATTTGGTTTCCATCGGAATGGCCGAGGTCATTACCGCGCTGGTGAGCCCAACCTGGGGCGTTGCCTGTCATATCTTCATCTTTGGGAATCTGCTGATCCAGGCGGGAATAAATCACCGACCGTGGGAGCGGGGACTCTATCTTTCGTTGTCGATCGCCCCATTGATCCGCATCGTTTCGATGGGGATGCCGCTTGGGTACTTTCGCCAGGAGTGGTGGTACCTCCTTTCCAGCATCCCGCTGTTCGCGACCTCATTTGTCTTGACACGTACGATCCCCCTCAATCGTCATGAGATCGGACTGCAGCTCCCGGATCTCAGGCATATGCCGGTTTCGATACTGGTGGCGCTTACCGGTATTCCCCTGGGAACGATCGAGTTCTACATTCTGAGACCAGCACCGATCGTAAGCTCGCTTGCCTGGCAGAAAGTCGCTGTTGTCTCATTCATCCTGCTCATCGGCACCGGTTTCATTGAGGAGTTGATCTTTCGCGGTATCTTGCAAGCGACCGTCTCGGAGATCTTCGGATCCTGGTGGGCGATCGTCTACGTCAGCGTCTTGTTCGGCGAACTCCACACTGGCCACATGTCCGTGATTGACGTGGTGTTCGTTATCGGCGTGGCCCTCTACTTTGCCGCCATCGTACGCTGGACGCGCTCGCTCCTTGGCGTGTCACTCGCGCACGGATTAACGAATATCGTGCTCTTTGTGGTGCTGCCCTTGACGCATTTCCTGTGAACCTGTCCCCAATCGCGGTAATCACTCAAATTGCCCAGTGGAATAGGGTTGACAATGGGACAGCATAACGGTAGGCTGGTCATAGTAGTATTCGTGCGAAGCGTGACGGGGATCCTATGACCACGACGGTCACAACAGTTACAGTTAGCACGGTCACGGTGATGGGTGTCGCAGCGGCATTGGGGCTGATCACGACGCTGACTCTCATTGCACTCTTGATCAGCAAAGAGATCGCGACCGCCGTCCCGGGCGAACGCGGTGTTCGGTGGGGGCGCACGCTCAACATCGGAGTCGTACCCCTGCTGGTGGCATTCGTCCTCATCGTTGCCGTCAAAATGGTCGAGGTGCTCTAGACGCGTTCGATCTTTTCTTTCATGAAATTGTCACCGCTGGGCAAGATTGCTCGGCGGTTTTTGTTTGTAGTCGGTTCTTCTTGATTAGTCGAGCGGCTTGACGGAGATCCAGTTTGGTCCAGTTGACGTGATTACCCGATTACTTCTGGGACGGCATCGAGTCGTTTGAGTCAGGCGCTGGAGCCGGTTCCTGCGGAGCCGGACAAGGTTGGGTTTCGTCGCCGTCTACTCGTCTGAGATGCGATCTCAGTCTGGGCCTCCTCGATACTTCATACGCTGCACCTCGCCGAATGCATTCGTGACCGAGTGTCTCATTCGTATTCGAAAGAACTTCTCGCTTACTCGCCGGCGCCAACCGGCTATACTCACTCCTGTCACGATTCGAGAGAAGCTCGTGGGGAGAACATGCGAAGCGATCGCGTCATCAAAAAGACGTTGACACCACAGGAACGTACGCGGGCAGATCGGGTGTCACGTGCCACCTACTGGCGCGATCATTGGGAGTTGATACTCTTCATCGTTATCGCCGCTATTGGCGCCTTAGCGGCGATTTTTGGCGCGCCCGTGGCGGTCCGGACAGCCTTTGGGCTTCCGCTCGTTCTGTTCATTCCGGGCTATGCACTGGTCTCAGCGCTCTTCCCATCCAATGAGGGGCTGGACGGGCTCGAGCGTATTGCCCTCGGATTCGGACTGTCGCTGGCGCTCATCCCCTTGATCGCGCTTGGCATCGAGTACTCGCCGTGGCGGCTGGAACTCATCCCGATCGTGAGCGGTCTGATGGCGTGCACGATTCTGTTTTCAGCAATCGCGTCAATCCGGCGAGCCCACGTCCCTGTGGAAGAACAGTTCATCGCTGAAATTCCGGTGCCGCACATTCCGCCACCCTCTGCCTGGAGCGGTACCACCAAGGTTGCGATGATCATCATGGCCTTGTCGCTGATGCTTTTCGGCGGCTCGGGAGCGGTCCTGATAGCCGAACGGTTGAAGGGCGAGCCGATGACGGAGTTCGCCCTCTACAACTCCCAGGGGAAGCCCGAGTTCTATCCACGCAATTTCTTACCTGGTCAGCCACAGACACTGGAACTCGAGATCGACAATCATGAAGGCAAGTCGGTCACATATCATATTGACGTCATGGCTGGCTCTCAGAAGGTTGGCGCGGTCGATTCGGTGACGGTAGCTTCCGGCGCAACCTGGCGCCAGCCGATACAGGTTTATCTCCCGGCGTCGGTCACGCAACCAGATCCGGGACAGCCCATTCCTCTACTTTTCAACCTGTATCGGTCCGATCATCCGCAAGCGGCTCAGCCGTACCGTTCGCTTCGGCTCTTCATCAATCTGGGCACGCCGACTCCAG
>CAWAVM010000007.1:0-49718 GCA_963785465.1 uncultured Chloroflexia bacterium
ATCAGCACGGACAATCAAGCGGAATGGAGCGGCAATACGCCGCTCCATTCTGAGCTTTCTGAGTCTCCTGTCGGCTTTGCGACTATGCGTCGAGCAGACGGCGCAGCACCATCTGGAGAATTCCGCCATTGCGGTAGTACTCAATCTCCATTGGGCTGTCGATGCGGGTGACGACCTGGAACGCGACTGTCGATCCATCGCCTCGACGAGCCGCGACGTCGAGTGTTTCCCCAGGAGCCAGTCCGTCTGCGATCCCTTTGATGTCAAATGTTTCCGTTCCGGTGAGGCCGAGACTGGCCGCGCTCTGTCCCGGGAGGAACTGGAGTGGCAGCACCCCCATTCCGACCAGGTTACTCCGATGGATTCGTTCGAAGCTCTCGGCGATCACGGCCTTGGCGCCGAGTAGCAGAGTTCCCTTCGCAGCCCAGTCGCGCGAACTTCCGGTCCCGTACTCTTTGCCTGCGATGACGATCAGCGGCACGCCTTCCTCAGCATAGTGAACGGACGCTTCGTAGATTGAGGTGACCTCATTGTTGAGTAGATCGGTCGTCCAGCCGCCTTCTCGTCCGTCTCCGAGTTGATTGCGAAGCCGGATGTTGGCGAAGGTGCCTCGCATCATCACTTCGTGGTTGCCGCGCCGCGCCCCGTAGCTGTTGAACTCACGGGCGCTGACATCGTTGTAGATCAAATAGCGTCCGGCCGGGCCTTGCGGTGGGATCGATCCCGCCGGTGAGATGTGGTCTGTTGTGACCGAGTCTCCCAATAGCGCCAGCACCCGTGCGCCAATTACGTCGGCGAGTGGTCCTGGCTCGCGGCTGAGACCCTGGAAGAAAGGCGGCTCCTGCACATAGGTTGACTCGTCGTTCCAGTCGTAGAGATCGCCAGCCGGCACCGGCAGACCGCGCCAGCGCTCGTCGCCGGTAAAGACATCGGCATAGCGCTCCGTGAAGAGGTCTGGACCGACCGCCTGGACGATCGCGTCCTTGATCTCGGCCGTAGTTGGCCAGACGTCACGCAGATAGACGGGGTCACCATTTGGATCTTCACCGAGTGGGTCTTTGGTGAGATCGATGTCAATGGTGCCAGCGATGGCGAATGCCACGACGAGCGGCGGCGAGGCAAGATAGCTCGCGCGAGCCAGCGCGTGGATGCGTCCCTCAAAATTCCGGTTTCCGCTCAGGACCGCCGCACCGACCAAATCGTGCTGCTGCAGTGCCTCCGATACTGGCATGGCCAGGGGCCCACTGTTGCCGATACAGGTGGTGCACCCATACCCGACAAGGTGGAAGCGCAACGCCTCCAGGTACGGTGTCAACCCGGCCCGGTCCAGATACGCCGTGACCACGCCTGAGCCGGGTGCGAGGCTAGTCTTGACTGCCGGACTGACATCCAGCCCGCGCTCAACGGCCTTCTTAGCGAGTAGTCCTGCCGCCATCATTACTGCCGGGTTCGATGTATTGGTGCAGCTCGTGATGGCCGCAATCACGACCGAACCATGGTTGAGTTCAGTGGTGTGGCCGTCCAGGTCAATTTCGACTGGTTCGCGATCGGTACCCGTCGCGGCGCGCTCTTTCACCATTGTCGCGGCGGCTCCGCCGCCGGATTCGGTCGCCGTATTTGCCGCCGCGTTTGACTGCGCGATGCGATCGGCGAACGCGATGCGGAAGTTGGCGCCGATGTCACCCAGCGATACTCGATCCTGCGGACGTCGCGGTCCCGCAACACTCGGCTCAAGAGTAGACAGATCGAGCTCGACGACCTGGTCGTACAGAGGCTCCGGACCGGCATCGGTGCGGAACATCCCTTGTGCTTTCGCGTAGCGTTCGACTAGATCCACTGTTTCCGGACTTCGACCCGTCAGACGCAGATAGGTCAACGTTTCATCATCTATCGGGAAAATCGTGGCCGTGGCACCATATTCCGGCGTCATATTGCCGATCGTCGCCCGGTCTGGAAGCGTTAGGTGGCGCAGGCTCGAACCGAAGAACTCGACGAACTTGCCGACGACCCCTGTCTTTGCGCAGGAGCTGTGCGACGGTCAGCACGAGGTCGGTGGCCGTGACGCCCTCAGGAACTTCGCCGACCATTCGGATCCCGACCACTTGTGGAGTTAGCATATAGATAGGCTGCCCGAGCAGGACGGCCTCGGCTTCAATCCCTCCAACGCCCCAACCAAGGACGCCGAGGCCATTCACCATCGTCGTGTGAGAGTCGAGGCCAACCAGCGTGTCGGGCAGCGCGACCTTCTTGCCGCCTTCTTCACGAAGCTGGACGACCTTCGACAGGTACTCAAGATTGACCTGATGGCAAATGCCGGTGCCGGGCGGAACGACGCTAAAATTCTGGAAAGCCTGCTGTGCCCAGCGGAGCAACGCGTATCGCTCGCCGTTGCGCTGGTACTCACGTTCGACATTGCTTGCGAAGGCGAGCGTGGTGCCAAAGGAATCGACCTGAACCGAATGGTCGATAACGAGGTCCGCACTGACCAGCGGATTGATCTTCGAGGGATCACCGCCGAGTCGCGCCATGGCCGAGCGCATTGCCGCCAGGTCGACAACGGCAGGTACGCCGGTCAGGTCCTGCAGGAGCACACGGGCGGGCAGGAATGGGTATTCCTGAGCTTCGCGTTCGCCAGGGCGCCACCCGGCCAACACATGAACGTGATCCTCGGTGAAGGGCTCAGTGCCGGCGTTGCGGAGCACATTTTCAAGGAGCACCTTTACCGTATATGGAAGCTGATCCAGCCCCGCCGGGATTTGATCCGCGATCGCGGCCAGTCGATAGTAGTCAACTTTTTCGCCCGATGACGTCTGTAATGTCGCCCTTGCGTGAAACGGGTCCGGTATATTTGCCATGTCATCCTCCATCAGTTGGGTACGCGGCCGGTGGCATCGAACCACTTGGCTCGCCCGGGCGTCTGACAAAAGCTACCGCTCTGTGAAGCGGGCAAACGCCCTCCTTCAGCCAGCATACCATGGGTTACTTTAATGCGGAAAAGCCAGGGTTCAGACGCTTTTTCGGCATCTCATCCCCAGTATCTGGAATTCGCCGCACGGTGTGTCCACGCGATTCAGTTGCATCCTCGACCGCTGGTGATAGCATGACGTGGGTGGGGAGGAGGCTATCTGATGATCGACGCCGAACGACTGCTCTGGTCGCTGGTCGAATGCAGCGAGCAGGTTCTGCAGGCCGTTGTCGCCTCAGAGCGGCATCTTCTCGCCGAAGTGGTCGGCATGGGAGCGGACGGAGCGGAAACCAAAGGGATCGACCAGATCGCCGAAGATGTAGTGATCGATTTCTTCAGTAGATCTCACACCCCGGTGAACGTTTTCAGCGAAGAAGTTGGGTTCGTTGATCGAGGCTCAGCGGTCACAGTCATCGTTGATCCGATTGACGCCACCGCGAACGCGACGGCCGCTGCAGAGCTCACACTCACCGAGTTGCCCGTGTCGCTTCATGCTGTCCCGCCGTCACTTCCCAATCACAGCGGGCAATTCGGCTTTCCGTACTATGCCTTCAGCGTCGGTGCGCTCCTGGATGGCGAATCGATCGCATCCTGCGTGAGGAATCTTCCGACGGGTGATGTCTTCACCGCTGTCAAGAACGGCGGTAGCCGAATGAACGGAGTGCCGATCCACTGCGAGCGGGTGACCGAGTTGCGAAACGCCTGGGTAGCGTTGGTTCGCCCGGCAGACGAGGAGGGGCTGCGCCGCTCGGCTCCGTTGCTGCTCGGATCGAATCGCGTGCGCATCACAGGCTGCACCGCGCTCGATATGTGCCTTATCGCGGCTGGGTCATTGCACGGGTTTGCCAATCCGAACGTCCACTGGCCGCCAAATTTCGGCGAGAAGGTTGTTGATTATGCCGGCGCGCTGCTGATATTGGACGAAGCAGGAGGCGTCTCGGCGGATCAGAATGGCGATCCGCTATCGCTGCAGCTGGACTTGATGGCACGAGTGATGCCATTTGCCGCCGGAACGCCTGAGCTATTGGACGCGCTCATCACTGGGGTTCGGTGACGGAGTCGAGAACACGATCCAGTCTCAGGATTATGAAGAAATCGAGAACGGTAACATCAAGGAGAGGGACGAGTAATGGATTTTTCATCGGCATTCAATGCGGTCGAAGCGCGAGAGGCAAAGTTAGTTGAGCGGCTAGGTAAGATCATCGCGATCGACAACTGTGTTCCGCCGGGAGACAACTACGATAAAGTTCTGGACCTAGTCGAGCCCGAGTTCCAGCGCTTTGGCTTTACCACGACGCGAGTCGTCATCCCACCGGAAAAGGTCGCTCAAATACCGTTGCCGCTCACGGGCGATCGGGTCAATCTGGTTGCTCGACTGAACAATGGCAAACCGCCCCTCTCCGTCTATGCCCACATGGACACCGTGCCGATCGAAGAAGGATGGGATTTCGATCCGTTCGGCTGCGAAATCAAGGATGGGCGCATCTATGGTCGTGGCGTCGCCGACATGAAAGGGGCGATCGCGTCGGTGTTGACGGCGCTCGAGGTGATGCAGTCAGAAGGACTGGAACCTGCCTGGGATCTGAACATTCTTCTTTGCACTGACGAGGAAATCGGCGTCTATCCCGGTCTCTATCATCTGGCACTGGAAGGCTACGCAACGGCGCCGATGCTTTGCCTGGAAGGTGGCCAGGATCCGGTTCTGCGTCGTGGATCGAATGGGTCACTGGATGTCTCGATCACCGTTAAAGGGAAGAGTTGCCATTCCGGCGCGAACTACCTTGGCGTGAACGCGTTGGAAGAATCGGTGCCGATCATGATCGAATTGCTTGCGTTAAAGCAGAAGGTCGAGGAACGACGATCGGCGCTGCCACTGGCTCCAGCCCCGGGAGCGCCGCCGAACCTGCGCCCGATGTTCAACCTGGACATCATCAATTCAGGCGTGAAGTCGAATATTGTGCCTGCTATCTGCACGTTGGTGATCAACCGTCGCTTCATTCCAGAAGAGAATGTTGCCGACGTTCAAGCAGAGATTCAGGAAGCGGTCGATCGGGGCATGGAGAAGAGCCGCGCTCTCGATGTCGACGTCGTGTTTACGCAGAACTACCCGTCCTACTATCAGTCAGCGACCCACCCTGGTGCCCAACGGCTGAAGGATGCCCTCAAGCTGGTGCAGGGGTATTCCGACAATGACTTCATCGAGACCGGTTCGGGTGGCTCAACCGACATGGCTTTCATCGCGCAGGTACTTCACACCGACGAGATCGCCACGGTCGGACTCGGTCGCCAGCAGGAGAGTAAGGCACACGGAAGCAACGAAAGCATCCGGATATCCGACGCGAAAGCGCACGTAAAGGAGCTCATTTACTACTTCTGCGCGCCACGTCAGTTGACGACTGATTTATGAGCCATTCGGGCGTACGCGCTCCGAGTGTAGGCGAGGAGGCTGGCGAGATGACGATTGGGAACGGGATGGTGCCGACGTTGCCCGACATCCTCGCTCCAGATTTGAAGGTCGTCTTCGTTGGAATCAATCCGTCCGTCTACTCGGTTGACAAAGGGCATTATTTTGCTCGCTCGACAAACCGATTCTGGCCGGCCTTCTCGCAATCGCGGCTCAGTCTCGTATCTCGAGAACGACTCCAGCGAGCCGACTTGCTGCCCGAGGACGACCTCGGCCTGCTTCAGGACGGGTTCGGCTTCACTGACGTGGTCAAATTGCCGACTTCGTCCGCGTCAGAGCTACGCCAGAGCCACTTCGCCGAGTGGGCTCCGCGGGCACGCTCGCGAATTGAACATTATGGGCCCGAGTTCGTCTGTTTTCAGGGTCCGACCGGCATGCGGCCGTTTCTGAAGCACGCCATGGGTCTGGATGTCGACAAACTCAATTTCGGCCGACAAGAACAGCGACTCGGCGAAACACAGATCTTTCTCGTACCGAATCCCAGCCCGGCGAACGCTCGCTATCGGGTGTCGGATCTGTCCGGGTGGTTCGACGTCCTCGCTGCGGCGCTCGAAGGATGTTGACGCGATTTCTCTTTCCGCCGCGCGATCAATAACGGTTTCCAGGGCCGACGAGGAATGACCGACATTTGCGTCGATACCTTGCCGGCTTCGTGGCGAAACCGGTCGCTAGCCCAGCTGCATCAGTCGTCCCAGGCTAGCCTCAGGATCTCGACATATTGATCGCGTCCCATCTCGCGAGCATTGCTGCTATTCGAGCCGTTAGCCACAGATGCGTCGGCGATCGCGACGAAATCTTTCGGATCGACTCCAGGTAGTTTCCGAAAAGATGGGATGCCGGCTGCTGTCGCGAGTGCTTTGATGGCAGCGCCGGATTCGCGCGTGGCTTCGAATTCGGAAAACTGGCTAACGTCGATTCCCAGAGCCTCGCCGACTGCGATGTGACGCTTGAGGTCCGCATCTGCGTTGTACGCAAACACGAATGGCAAAAAGACGGCATTCGCAACGCCGTGCGGGGTGTCGTAGAGTCCGCCGATAGCTTCCGCCAGACAGTGCACCGCGCTGACATCGGCGTTGCTGAAGGCCATACCCGCAACGAGGCTGGCGAGCATCATCCCTTCGCGTGCCTCGAGATTCTGTCCGTCCCGAACGGCGTCAAGGAGGTGATCCCGGATAAGACGAATCGCGGTCATCGCGCACATGTCGCTGAGAGGAGTGGCCCGCTTGCAGGTGTAGGCCTCGACCGCGTGGGTGAGCACATCCATCCCGGTTGCGGCGGTAACTGACCGGGGCAGTGACAGCGTCAGTTGCGGATCGACAAGTGCAACGCGCGGAGCAATCTGATAGTCGCGAAGACTGATTTTGATATGTCGGACGGTGTCTGTAATGACCGAAGAACGAGTCACTTCACTGCCGGTCCCAGCGGTGGTGGGGATGGCAATGAGTTGAACTGGAGGACGATCAAAGGTTCTCGGGGGTTCCCAATCCTGCACCGCACCGCCGTTCGGTAGTAGACCGGCAATTGCCTTCGCCGCGTCGATCGGGCTTCCACCGCCGATCGCCACGATCAAGTCCGCTCCGAACTCGCGAGCGGATTCCGCCCCCTTTACACACTCGTGATCGCGCGGATTTGCGCTGATCGCATCGAACACGCGTGGCGAAACTCCTCGATCGATCATGGTCTGTAGCAGCGGATCGACGATCCCAGCTTTGCGAACTCCTGGATCGGTCACCACAAAAGGCGCTTTGGCCCCGAGCAGCGCCACGTGTTCGCCGAGCGTTTCAGCGACTCCGTTGCCAAAATGAACTTCGGTCGGGACGCGAAACTTGAACGGATCAAACATGATCGAGCTCCTGTACAGCAGTGGATCAGATGATTCAAACGACAGTCCTATATACGGTCATATCGGACCCATTGTCGCACGATCAACGCAATCTCATGGAACTGGCAGATTGGCCATGTTTGGCGAGGAGCACTGCTGTTCGCCGCAAGCGAACGTAAACGAGTCAACTGACGAGAAGATATTTGCCTGGATCGGATTCGAAAGAGCGGCGACAACCCGCGCAACAGAAATAGAAGCGCCGGTCACCATACTCCGTGACGTGGCGGGCGTTTGCCACCTCAACATCCATACCGCAGACCGGATCGACTGACGTCTCCGCAGCGTCCGAGTTCGGTTCGGCTACAGCAGGGATCGGTAGCGACGAGCGGCGAGATATGATCTCGGCCAGAATGCTGACCGCGATTTCTTCCGGCGTGCTGGCAGAGATATCGTGACCGGCCGGGGCTTTCACTCGATCGAGCAATTCGTCGGTGAGACCGGCGCCAGCGAGAAGATCCCGGGCGCTCTGAAATCGCTTGCGGCTGGCGACGAGCGATACGAACCCAACTCCGGCCGCCAATGCGGCCGCGATGGCATCTTCATCGTAAACACCCATACTTGCCACCACGGCCACTGAACGCCGGCCGGCTACTATCGATGAGACGTCGAGATCGTCAAGGACCAGGTCGGCTTCAAACGGTGCGGTGTCGACCGCTCCAGGTCGTGCCGCAACCACGTGATAGCCCATGACGTGACCAAGTCTGATGAGTGCGTCACTGACTGGGCTGTGACCGTAGACGATGAGTTGAAGCGCCGGCAGAAACGGCTCGAGAAAGACCTCGATCGATCCTCCGCTCTGGCAGGTCAATGGTGCGACGACCAATGATGGGCGCGATGGATCGGCTCTGCCTTCCGGATCGAGGCGCAGGAGATGTGACTGTCCGTCGCTCAACGCCTTGATCGCCTCCCGAATGACGGTTGGTTGCGCACAACTTCCGCCGACCCAGCCAAACAGCGCGCCATCTGGAGTGATGATCCCCTTCGCACCCGGTCGAGCGGAGGTTGGACTTTGACTCCAAACCACGGTCGCCAGCACGAACGGTCGACCCTCCTGCCTAAGCGTCGCCGCACGGGCGAAAATGTCCTCAGAGAGTAGTTCAACGTGTTCATGTTGATGTGCGATGGTCATGTCCTTGATGTTTCTCAAAGCAGTAGCTTCGGTATGGGAGTCACCCTGCGCCACGAACCGGAGATGCTTCTCCGAATCGTGGCGCGGGGGCAAGAATTATGATCGCGCTATTCTGCCACGCCGTTCGCTTCCAAGATCCCGTAAAGTTTCCAGGGAGTGATCGGGATGTCGATGTGTCGCACACCGAGATGACTTAGTGCGTCCACCACTGCGTTGGCGATGGCTGGTGGCGCACCCACCGTCGGGCTCTCACCGACGCCTTTGGCTCCGATTGGATGATGCGGCGACGGAGTAACGGTGTTTCCGGTCCTCCAGGATGGCGTCTCCATGCTGGTCGGCAGAAGATAGTCCATCAGCGTGCCGTTGAGCATCGTTCCGTGCTCATCATAGACGATCTCTTCAAATAGGGATGGCGCCATACCCATCGTCAGCCCGCCATGAACCTGTCCCTCGACGATCATAGGATTGATAATCGTGCCGCAATCGTCGATCGCGAGAAACTCGCGAATTTTCACCTGACCAGTGCCGCGATCGATATCCACCACACAGATGTAGGCCCCGAACGGGAAGGTTAGATTCGGAGGATCGTAATAGGTGACCGCCTCAAGACCGCCTTCCAGTCCCTGCGGGAAGTTTGTGTACGCAGCGAAGGCTAGTTCCGTCATTGTCTTGGAACGTTCGGGTGCTCCCGTGACTCGGAACGCGTAGTCGGACCACTCGAGATCGTCTGGGCTGCACTCCAGCAGATGTGCCGCCAGCAGACGCGCCTTTTCGCGGATCTTGCGCGAAGAGACCGCGGTCGCGGCACCTGCCGTAGGTGTGCTGCGGCTGGCATACGTGCCGAGCCCGTACGGCGCCGTGTCGGTATCGCCATGCTCGACGATGATTTTCTCGATTGGCAGCCCGAGTTCTTCCGCCACGATCTGGGCGAACGTCGTCTCGTGCCCTTGACCCTGTGTCTGGACTCCGATTCGAACCAGGGCGGAACCGGTAGGATGAACGCGGATCTCCGCGCTGTCGAACATCTTGATGCCGAGAATGTCAAATGTATGAGATGGGCCGGCACCCACGATTTCCGTGAATGTGCTAATGCCGATGCCCATGAGTTCGCCGCGAGCCCGCTTTTCGGCCTGCTCGCGCAGAAGTTCCTGGTAGCCGATCTCGGAGAGCGCCTTCTGCAGTGCACCCTGGTAGTTGCCGCTATCATACTCCCAGCCAGTCGGCGATTTATACGGGAACTGCTCTGGCTTGATGAAGTTCTTCATGCGAATGTCGGCGGCGTCCATGTTCAGTTCATCGGCCAATACGTCAACCATGCGTTCGATCGTGTGGACGGCCTCGGTCACGCGGAAGGAACAACGATAGGCGACGCCTCCGGGCGCCTTGTTCGTGAATACGCCATCGACTTCCACGTGTGCGTTCTCAAACGTGTACGAGCCGGTGCAGATACTGAACAGACCGGCCGGAAACTTCGATGGATTGGCAGCCGCGTCAAACGCGCCATGATCGGCCAGCGTCTTGACACGCATGGCTCGCATCATGCCGTCCTTGTTCGCGGCGACCTCCGCGTGAATGTGGTAGTCGCGTGCAAAGGAATCGGCCTGTAAATTCTCGGACCTGTCCTCGATCCATTTCACCGGCTTGCCTGTAGTGAGTGCGGCGACAGTCGCCAGAACATAGCCTGGATAAACCGGCACTTTGCCGCCAAATCCGCCGCCGATGTCCGGTGAAATGATGCGGATCTGAGTTTCGGGGATCCCCGTAACGAGCGACCAAACGGTTCGGTGGGCGTGCGGCGCCTGGCTGGTCATGTAGATTGTCAGCTTGCCGGAGATTCGATCGTTCGAGATGACGCATCCGCAGGTTTCGATCGAAGCGACGTGGATGCGAGGGATGTAGAGGTCCTGTGAGACGACGACTTCCGACTCACTGAAGATGCGATCGGTCTCTTCCTTGTTTCCGGCTTCCCAATGCCAGATGTGATTGGTTTTCTTCTCCCGGTCGTCCCGGACCAATGGAGAATCGGGCTCCAGCGCCTTGAATGGATCGACCACCACTTCCAGTGGTTCGTATTCGACCTTTACCTCAAGCACGGCGTCGGCCGCGGTGTAGCGATCGGTCGCGACCACGGCCGCCACTTCTTGTGAGTAGTAGACAACCTTATCGATGGGCAACACCATTTGCTGATCGCTCATCAACGTTGGCATCCAGGCCAGTCCGGCCGCCTCAAGATCTTTCCCGGTGATGACCGCAACGACTCCGGGCATCGCCAGCGCTTTGGAGGTGTCGATACTGATGATCTTGGCGTGAGCGTGCGGGCTCCGAACGATGTCGAGGTACAGCATCCCTGGCAGGTTGATATCGTCGATGTAGTTTCCCTTGCCTCGGATAAAGCGAGGATCTTCCTTGCGCTTGACTCGTTTCCCGAGTCCTTGGATTCCGGTAGCTGACATCGTTTACTCCCCTCCGACCGCGACTGGCTCGGCTGAAGCAGACGAAGCCTGGCGCATCTTTTCGGCGGCGTATTGTATCGATCTAACGATATTGACATAACCAGTACAGCGGCAAAGATTGCCGGAAATGGCCTGTCTGATCTCAAGCTCGCTGGGATTTGGATTCTCGTCTAATAGCGCGATGGCGGTCATCATCATTCCTGGGGTGCAATAACCGCACTGGAGACCGTGCTCCTGCCAGAACCCTTCCTGAATCGCATGGAGTTGGTTGTTCTGTTCGAGGCTTTCGACGGTCCGAATTGTTGCGCCGTCGGCTTGTACCGCGAAGACAGTGCAGGATTTGACTGGCCGCCCGTTCAAATGGATCGTACAGGCTCCACAACTCGTAGTATCGCAACCGATGTGCGTTCCGGTTAATCCTAGTTGTTCTCGAATGAAATGAACGAGTAGCATACGCGGCTCAACCTCGGCTGAGTGCTCCTCATCGTTCACCGTGACCCGAATCGGTACCTTGCTCATAGAGATTGTCCCCCGTTTCTATTGAACTTCGATTCCGGCGCGTTCTGCGGCAAGCGTCAGCGCGCGCAAGGTCATCGTCCTGATCATGGCGCGTTTGTAGTCGGCTGATCCGCGCAGATCGCTTCCCGGATCGGCTTCGGCTGCCGCTGCAGCGGCGGCTTGCTTGAAGACGGCTGTCGACGGCATCTGCCCAACCAGCGCCGCTTCCGCCTTGTCGCCACGTAGTGGTTTGTAGGATGCGTTGGTGAGTCCAATGCCAGCCTTCTCGATTTTCCCGTCCGAGCCGAACTCAAGATGGGCGGCGGTAGCGGCGATCGCGTAGTCGCCGACTTTCCGCTCGAACTTGACGTACGCGGCTCCAGACCCTAGCGCCGGCTTTGGCACGCGAATCTCCGTAAGAATCTCGTCTGGTCGCAGGCAGGTAGTGAAGGCATCGACGAACAAATCGTCGATTTGAATCTCACGTTCACCCTGCGGGCCACGGGCGACCACACTGGCTCGCAAAGCCAGCATCGTTGCCGGATGATCATTCGCCGGATCCGCGTGAGCCAGGTTTCCGCCGACCGTTGCAAGATTCCGTACTAACGGGTCGGCAACCATCGAGGCGGTGTCGATCAGGATGGGATAGCGCCGTCGAAGGACATCGGACTTATCGATTTGGTATTCACGAGTTAGAGCCCCAATGGAGAGGTAATCGTCATTTTCGTCGATACCGTCAAGGCCGGCGATGTGATTGATGTCAATGAGGTATTCGGGCTCGGCTAGACGAAACCGCATAACTGGAATCAAGCTCTGTCCACCGGCGAGGATCTTTCCATCATCCAGATGGGTACTCAAAAGCCCGATGGCTTCGTCGAGAGTACTCGGTTTGAGATAGGTAAAGGGACCAGGAATCATCGCGGAGTTACTCCTTTCCTGGAAGAGAGCCACATATCACGTACGTGATCAGGCGTCATATCCCAATAGATTTTCTAGATTATCCGAACATCAAGGATTATCGTCGGCAGTATACATCTCGTCAAGTATGCATACAGTGGCGCAAACTCCCCGTCCCGCACCCGTGGAACCTGCGCCCCGATCGTGCGAACACGAACGACCTACCGCGTTCGTGTTCACATCTCGTCAGGCAGGCCAAAGTCTGGACTTCAACGCTCAGGAAGCATCGAGGGTCGGATGAGTTTTGTCGGATCGCAGGAAACGATCGTACCAACTGACGATCCTTCCAAGCAGGTCGAGTTGGTGCTTCCGTTCCGAGATACGGTGACCCTCGCGGGGATAGGTGACAAACTGAGTCTCAACTCCAAGTGTTCTGAGCGCGACGTACATTTCACGACCCTGTCCGGGATGAACGCGGTCATCCGATTCGCCGTGCAGGATGAGGGTCGGGGTCGAGGCATTTCGAATATATCGAATAGCCGATCGCTCCCAATAGGGCTCAGGGTCATGATACGGTGATGACTCGAAATAGGAGAGATTCGCGCTTGGGATGTCGCCGAGCCCGTTATCACTGACCATGTTTGGTAACCCGGCGCCCATGACCGCTGCTTTGAATCTATCAGTTTGGGAGACGACCCAGGCGGTCATGTAGCCTCCCCAACTCCAACCACCAACTCCGAGTCGGTCTGGATCGGCGATTCCGCGCTCAATCATGGCATCAATCCCGGTCATCAAATCTCGGTATTCGCCACCACCGACGTCGCCAAAATTCGCGTTTGAGAAGTCCGGACCGCGACCCGTGCTACCACGAGGATTTGGCATCAACACGGCGTACCCGCGTCCGGCGAGCATTTGTCCCCAGTCGTGCCAGGTGGCCGCAAACATATTGCTCCAATGCCAGGTGGGACCGCCATGCACGAGTGCCACGAGGGGATACCGTTGCCCGACTACGTAGCCATGAGGCTTGATCAACAGTCCCTCGATTTCGACACCGGGGTCGCTACTCCAACGCACGATTTCGGCCTGACCAAGCGCCGCCGATTCGAGTTCTTTGGAGTAGGTAGTGCGTTGAATCGGATCGCACTGGGATATGTCGTCGAGTTGACACGTCCAGATGTTCGGGGCATGCGTTGCGTCCTCACGTACCATCGCGAGACGTTCGCCATCACGACTTAGAGTGAAAGGTGGAGTGATCTTCCCATCAAAGCCGGAAGATGAAAGCCGCGTCAGTTCTCCAGCCCAGTCGAGACGGTAGATCACAGAGTCGAGACCCTCAAACGTGCTGATGTAGAGATCGCCGCACGCGCTCGCCGTAAGATAATCGACTGTGCCGCTATATTCGGGCATCAGACAGACCGGTTCACCGCCGGTCACCGGAATCATGTAGACATAATCTTCGTTCATGACCCGACCGGCTGGTCCACGGTAGGCGAGTTTCGCTCCATCGGATGACCAAATGAGATCGGCGGTGACGCCACGTGGAGAGAAGACCGCTGTCGGATCTCCGCCATTCCGCCCGATGATCGACACGTCGGTCGACTGAAAAATGTCATCGACGCGAGGCGTCGGCGAGCTATTGATTGCCAGGCTTTGTGAGTCAGGCGACCAGCAGTAATAGTGAACCTGACGACGGTCCGGGGAGACAGGAATTGCCTCCCGGGTGCTCGTGTCGATAATCCAGAGTCGCCGGTACTTGAAGTCATCGTCCCAAACGTGGGCGTCGTCTCGTTCCTCTTTCCGCTTCTTCTCTTCGTCAGTTTCCGGCTCAGTTAGCAACACGCCAAGATAGCGCCCATCAGGGGACCAACTCAGCCCGGCCAGATCGCCCTGCTCATCGAAGATCCGCACGGCTTCACCGCCAGCGATAGGCATGATGTAGACGCTTTTCTTGCCTCGTTCAGACCGATCCGATAGAAAGGCCAGCCGTGAACCGTCCGGAGACCAACGTGGTGAATCATCGAGGCCCGAGCCACCAGTAAGCTGTCGGGCATCGCCCTGATCGAAAGGAACGACCCAAATTGCACCCCGGGGATGCTCTTCCGCGTTGCTAACCGGTTTCAAAGAGAAAGCGACAAGGTGGCCATCTGGGGAGATCTGTGGTTCGCCCGGTCTCTTCCAGCTCACGAGCTGCTCGAACGTGAGTGGCTTTGGCAGATCGTCGCTTAACATCGATTTGTTCAGTCCGCGCTCGAGCACTCGTCCACCTTTCATCACAATCGACTGTCTCACGATACAGTTTTTTCGGCTCGATGCATCCTACCGCAAGACTGGCGAAAGGTAAGGTGATCGGCTGTCCCACAAGCAGTCGATCCGTCACTCGAGAAGCCGTGGGGTAGACGTCTGGGGACCGATTGTCTCGGAATTGGTGCAATGGTCCTATCTGATGAAAGCAATTCCACACCTCTCCTTTGTTAGCATGGCCGGGAAAGTGATTCCCGGACGATGCGCCAGCAGGAGAAGAAATGAGTCAACGACAACGAATCTTTCTGTCAATTCTCATCGGATGCGCAAGCACGATTGTTTCATTCATCCTGCTGCATATGCATGGTTTCGGGGCTGGTGATTTCACGCCGTCATTCGAGGGTGCGAAAGCGCTTCTACATGGAAAAGATCCGTATACCAATCCTGCTTTCGGAATCGACAAACCCTACCCCCACGATGTTCCACTCCTTTACCCACTGCCGGCGGTAATCATCGCTCTTCCATTCACCATTTTCTCTCGATATCTTGCAGGCGCCCTGTTTTTCGGAATCGGTTCAGGGGCACTGGCTTTCGGCATAACCCGGGATGGGTATTCACGGCTTCCACTCTTCCTCTCTGCTCCATTCTTTGTCGCGGCCTGGGTGGCGCAGTGGTCGCCGCTCATCATGGCAGCGTTCCTGCTTCCATGGATCCTTCCGCTCGCTTTCGCGAAGCCGAACCTGGGTGTCGCACTCGGTGCCGCCTATCCGAATGTCCGCCTGTTTGCGGCTGCGGTGGTGGTGTACGCTCTGAGTCTGTTCGTACTGCCAACATGGCCGTTGGAGTGGTTACACAATTTGGGCCAATCCCACCACCTGCCTCCAATTATGATTTTGCCGGGATACGTTTTTTCCGACCACCTGCCTCTAATTCTCATCCTGCCAGCGATCGCTTTGTTGTATTCAGCGGTTGCTTGGCGACGCCCTGCTGGACGGCTCCTATTGGTGATGAGCCTCGTTCCACAACTCAGCTTCTTCTACGATCAACTCCCGGTGTGGTTGATTCCACGTACCTTGCGGCAAAGCATGTTCCTGACACTATCGAGTTGGATTGGTTGGGGCGGCTGGTTTACGGTTCAACACGGAGTCATCCGTGACGCAGGACCTTGGGTTATCGCGAGTATTTATTTTCCGGCGCTGGCGCTCGTTATGTGGCAACAATGGCAACTGAAAATATCAACTCACCGTGCCATCAATCGCATTCCGCTGTTCGTGGGAAGACAGACAGCGGAATTTAAGACCAACCAGTGATCATGGGTCTGGTGACCGGACCTCCAGGTTAGTCCATCTGATCGGTTGACCGTCCCCAGATTGATCCATCTGATAGGTTAGTTTGCCGCATTCTTAAGGGGCTCCCACCTGGCCGGAAAGGCCGTCGGAGTTTGCTGCTGCAGAGCCCACTGCGGTCGCTCTTCGTTGTAGTCCAGTCGTCAGGCGGCAGCGTCTGTGTATCCAACGGTTACGGCTTGCTAAACCAATGGTTTTCGAATCGATAGCCATGCTCCGTGCCAACCATTTTTTGCGGATATATGCTGGCTCCTGCCGAAATTCCACGAATGGAAGGAATTTGGCACAGGTCGATGCGAGCTTCAGTTCATGATCCAGAGGCTTGCCCCTCGTGCTAAGATGTCGGTCGCGACTCCGACCCGTCCGACGTTCCCGCAGCGGAGTCACGTTGTTTTGGAGGAAGACTTGGCATTCATGGCCACGGCTCGGGGTAGAGCGCGCGGGCTCTTCTTCGGTTGGTGGATCGTCGTCGGTGCAATCGTTTTTCAGACCCTGCAAACAGGGTTACTCCAGCAGGCGTATGGCACGTACGCGGTGGTGCTGCACAGTGAATTTGGTTGGAGCAAGACCGTCCTCTCGCTCGCCTATGCCCTGCAAAGTGTGCAGTCCGGACTCATCGGTCCGGTACAGGGCATCCTGATTGACCGGTTCAGCCCTCGCCGGGTGATGCAGGTCGGAGCAGTTATTTTCGGGCTCGGGTTCATTGCCTTCAGTCGTGTCGATTCCCTGACGTCATTCTTCATCATCTTCATGATCACGGCACTCGGCGCGACGCTCTCCGGGTTCATGACCGTCACCACCGTGGTGGTCAATTGGTTCGAACGCAGGCGCTCGATGGCGATGGCGATGACCCAGCTCGGCCTCAGCGTGGCCGGATTCATCGCACCTGTTATCGCCTGGTCGCTTACGTCGAATGGCTGGCGTGCCACGGCGTTTGTATCCGGCTTGATTGTGCTCTTGGTAGCACTGCCGGTGAGCCGGTTGATGCATCGCACGCCCGAGGAAATGGGCATGCTTCCCGACGGCGGGCCACCCAAAAACCCGCCAAAAACGGGAACCGCGACAGCAAACGGTCCAGCGCCGGCGAGCTTCACCGCTCGTGAGGCGATGCGCACGCGTGCGTTCTGGTTCATCTCATTCGGGCACGGCCTGGCTCTTTTCGTGGTTTCAGCCGTGACGGTTCACCTGGTCCTGCATTTGGTGGACGATCTCGGATACTCTATCGGACAGGCGGCCTCCGTTATCACGTTCATGACCACCATCATGATTTTGGGACGCGTCGTCGGTGGGATCCTCGGCGATCGCTACGACAAGCGATACATTACCGCCGCCGCGATGTTCGGGCATGCATTTGGGTTGATCATGCTTGCGTATGCGAATTCATTTGTGATGGTCGCGCTCTTCGCGGTGGCTCATGGCATGGCCTGGGGAATTCGCGGTCCACTGATGCAGGCGATGCGCGCCGATTACTTCGGGCGTGCCTCGTTCGCCAAGGTGATGGGATTCTCGTCGACGATCATCATGGTTGGCATGGTCGGCGGGCCAATCATCGCGGGGGTGATGGCCGACCATTTCGGAAACTACACCGTCGGATTCACCATTCTCGCTGGGTTTGCCGCGGTGGGTTCGATATTCTTCCTTCTCGCGAAGCGTCCCGAGCCACCCAACCGGACTGGACAGCGCAACCCGTCACTCAAAGGAGCCCCGGCCGGCGACTAGCGTTTGACGCTGGCTATTGTGACGATGATCGTGTGCTGAGTGGCTATGCCCAGGACTCCATCGACGATCAAGACCCGTCTCCGGCCCGTGTGTCCCGTCGACCGCCACTGCCGGTCCTTGACGAATTTAGAGGAAATCGTCAAGTCTCGTGCGTGATCGTCGTTCGCTTCAATCGATATCTGTAATTACCAACGGACACACCCCACATTCCCGCAGGCCAACCTGCGAATACCAACGACAGGCAGGACGGGTGTTACATTTGGGCGGGGATTTGGGAAGTAGTCGCCGAGGCTCCGACTCGGCAACTACTTCGAGTGCACGATCGATTCTACGGTCCGCTGACGTATGCATCTATTTCAATTTAGATGGTCGACTGGGATCGGCGTCGACTCGGCACAACATATCCTGATATGTCGTGCCAGCGGAAGGACGTTTTCAGGTCTGCGGCGCTCTGCATCAAAGGCCGCCTCGAGTATCGGGCCTTTGATTACGGCAGTGACATCGAGCGAGGTACTGTTGAGATCATTGCCAGCTATGTTAGGCGTCTCGGCCGGCAGGGGCCACCAGTCAGCATATAGCCGATCGCGAGGCATGTTCGGTTCGCCTATCCGACGGTTACGCAAATTCCGACAGAGTCACAATCTTGTCGCGAAATTTGGTCTAGAAACCGGCCATCAGCATCTTCAACACTCCCGGCCCGTTCCCCTTCCCCGCAGTTCAGGTCGCTGAACCTGCACGCGTTAACCTCTTCCGGCCATCGCGGCCCTCTGCTAGGCTATGGGCGATCAGTTGGAAGGGAGAGGCGTATGGCGAAAGATCTCGCGGCATGGATGGCTGAGCAGGGCAAAGGTCATCTCTGGGTCGTCTATACCGATTATCACGGCCGTATGGCCGGTCGTGATGTGCCACGAGACCGAGTCTCGAAAGTCGCCGAAAGTGGCACGAATTTCGCCAAAGCCAACTTCAATTTCAATATTCGCGACGAACAGGTGCCGGAGCCATTCTTTGGCGCGGATAGCGGCGATGTTCTCGCCATTCCCGACGCCGAGAGCGCGATTCACGTCCCATACCAGCCAGACACGGCGCTTGCCTTCGCCACCCTTCATGAGGAGAACGGTCGGGTGTGGGACGGGTGTCCCCGTGGGGCACTGAAGAGGGCGGTTGCGGCTCTGGCCGATGCCGGACTCACCGCCCGCGTCGCGTTCGAACCCGAGTTCTTTCTCTTCAACCAGGCGGATGGCCAGCCGATCACGCACGGCGGCATGTACACCATCCAGGGACTTCACGATGGAATGGAGTTCGTTCGCCGTGTGACCGACGCTCTCCCTTCAATGGGAGTTGACCTCGAGCAAATCGGCAAGGAATATGGCCGGGGCCAGTACGAAGCTAATATCGCGCCAGATCGTCCGCTGCAGGCGGCCGAGGATCTCTTCCTGCTTCGGATGGCGATTCGCGGCATATCGCAGCAGCTTGGCCAGCACGCGTCATTCATGCCCAAGATCTCACCCAGCTCAGCAGGCTCTGGACTACACGTCCACTTAAGCCTTCAGGATATCGACAGTGACGACGATCGTACGGCAGATTCATCGCATGAAACGGGGCTGAGCGAGATCGCACGCTCATTCATGGCCGGCTGGCTCGCCCATGCCGAGTCGTTGACCGCGCTCGGCTCTCCTACTCCAAACTCGTACAAGCGTCTGCAACCTGGATCCTGGGCTCCCGCGCACATTTGCTGGGGAATCGGCAACCGGGCGGCGCTGGTTCGAGTGCCAGGACCAGACAAACGCGCGCGGCTCGAATTCCGGGCCGGCGACAACACCTCAAGTCCATTCCTATTTCTGGCCGGTTTGATCTGGGCGGGATTGGATGGAATAGCGCAGGGGCTACAGCCAGGGGATCCGATATCGGCCGATATCGGGCATCTGGACGAAGAGGAGATCGCAGCACGTGGAGTGCGCTTCCTTCCGCGTGACGCGGGAAGCGCGTTTGCCGCACTCGAGCAGGACGGCGCCCTTCGCCAGGGCTTGGGGCCACTGATCCATACCGAATTCTTGCGCGTCAAGCGGAATGAGCTCGCCGCCTACGAGCTACAGGTCAGCGAGTGGGAGAGCGCCACCTACTTCGATGCTCCGTAACTCCTGGAACGTGCCGAGAGGAGAACTCATTGTCCATCAGTCGGGACCGGCTACACGAGGAGATCAGCGAGATTCCGCTGCTCGATCATCATTGTCACGCCCCCCTGCGTCTTTCCGATCCCCTCGATCCAGTCATCCTGAGAGCAACTTTCACCGAGTCTACCGATCGCGTCGTTCAGGAGCAGGACGTTACTGCCACCTCCGGGTATCGGGCAATGATTCGCTGGCTATCTCAGCTTCTCGGCGCCGACCCGACCGAGCATGCTGTTCTTCAGGCACGCGCAAAGTTCGAACCGGTCGAATACCACCGGCTCCTGGCCGACGATGCGCGGCTGGGACCCCTCTACAACGACTACTTATTTCAACAGAGACAATGTTATTCGTCGGCTGAATGGGAAGAGATGACCGGCCGGGAAGTCCGGGGGCTACTCCGGATCGAGACGCTCGCCGAGCAGATCACCGTGCAGTGCTCATCCTGGGACGATTTTCGTCAGGAGTTTGGGCAGGCGCTCGCGGCCAGTCAGGCGGAAAACGGCGTCGGCTTCAAGAGCATCGCGGCGTATCGTACCGGACTCGAGATTCAGCAGATCGATGCCGCCACGGCCAGTGAAGCATTTGACGCGTACCGGCGTGAGGTGGAGCAGGCCGATGGTGATCGGGTCAGACTGGCCAACAAGCCGCTGATCGATGCGTTGATCTGGGAGACGCTGGAAGTCGCCGCTGAGCTCGAGTTTCCGCTTCAATTTCACGTCGCGCTCGGTGACGACGACGTCTATCTGCCAACGTCAAATCCCGTCCTGCTGAGATCGATCTTTCAGCAGACGCGATTCCGCAACGTGCCGATCGTCATGCTGCATTGTTATCCATTTGTGCGTGAGGCAGCCTACCTCACGAGTATCTACCCCAACGCCTATATCGACCTTGGGTTGACTGTTCCGCTGGCCGGATCGAATTGCGCCCCACTAATCGATGAGGTCATCGGAGTGGCTCCGGCGCACAAGATCCTGGCGTCCAGTGACGGTCATGCCGTGCCCGAGTTTCAGTGGTTCGCCGCGCGGTTGTGGCGTACGTCACTGGTTCAGGTCTTGGGTAACATCGTAGATCAAGATCTCATGACTAATCGAGAGGCGATTGAGACGGCAACGATGATCCTGCACGCCAACAGCGAGGAGATCTACGCAAACAACGGATCGTAACGACCTATCGCAGAGGAGTAAACGCCACCCATGGCTATCAACGCTGAAGTTCTCGAGAAGAGAGTGCAGCGCGCTCAGCAATTGATGGAAGAGACCGGAGTCGATCTGTTGATGATCGGACCGTCCTCCGATTTCCGCTACTTGACGGGGCACGTCCCCCATCTTAGCGAGCGGCTGACCGCTTTGATCCTCCCCTGGCGCGGGAAGGGAACGATCGTCGTGCCGCGGTTGGAGGCGCCACTGATCAGCGACCTGACAGATCGCTTCGATCTATCGATCTGGGACGAGACCGACAACCCACTGGATCGAGTCGCCGCGCTCGCACGCGATTCACATTCCGAAAGTGTGGGAATCAACGATCAGCTTTGGAGCGGCTTCTTGTTGCGGTTGCAGAAGCAGTTGCCGAATGCGACATACGAGCGTGGCAACGACGTTCTTTCCAAACTGCGCTCGATCAAGGACGAGGCAGAGCTCGCGCTTCTGAAGGAGGCTTCACGCCGGACTGACGCGGCCTGGGAAGAGTTCTGCGCCACCGAGCGTCTGACCGGTCGCACCGAGCGCGAAGTTGCCGACAGTCTCAACGCGATCATGGCGAAGCACGGAATGCCCGACATCGCCTTTTGCATTGTCGGCAGCGGACCGAACGGTTCGTCGCCACATCATCACATTAGCGATCGCGTGATTCAGCACGGCGATCCCGTGGTGATGGATTTTGGCGGCATTCTCGAGGGCTACTATTCGGACATCACACGGACGCCGGTCGCGGGCGAGGCGCATCCCGAATTCGTCGAGATCTACAACGTGGTGCTCGAAGCGCAGCAAGCCGCGTTCGACGCAATCAAACCCGGAGTAGCCTGCCAGGATGTCGATCGGGCGGCGCGGGCAGTGATCACCGCCCACGGTTACGGCGACTACTTCATTCACCGGCTCGGTCACGGCATCGGTTTGACCGGTCATGAGGACCCGTACCTGGTCGAAGGAAACACCGAGCCAATGCAGGCCGGCATGGTCTTCTCCGACGAGCCAGGAATTTACATTCCAGGCCGATGGGGTGTCCGGATCGAGGATTCAGTCGCGGTAACCGAAACCGGCGCCGAACGGCTGAACCACGTCAGCCGGGAACTGACGATACTGCCGTAGGTAGGTTCGCTCAGATCACTCTAATCACGCATGAAGAAAGACGCCAGGAAGGCAGCATACCATTCCCGGCGTCTTTCATTAGTCAATACGAATTGCTCAGTCCGGATCGACGCAAGTTGAGGCAACACCAGAAACAAGCTGTCCGAATGAAGGCGAGGCCAACTGGCTTACAATCGCGCCGACAGGACGTTCGGTCTTCGCGACATCGCTCGAAAACGCGCCCTGGCACGCTCTATCCGCCGCATTGCTGCTCGTTGCGGACGCAACGCCGGTCAACGCCATAGTTAGAAGTGCAACCAGCATCAGAATCACAAATGTCTTTCGCATGTTCTTTTCTCCTTCGATGATTGTCTGCGATTCAGTCGCTCTGAATCGCTTAGCCATCGTCAACCAATTTTCTGAGTCGAAATCAATCACTGGTCGATCCTGCAACATCTCTGTTGATGCTAGGATCTCGACTGCAACGCGTTACTATACGTTTGCGCTGGAGAATCACCTGCTCGTAAGGCGATTTCTCTGCGACGTGAGACGAGGACCACACACACCGCCAGCGACCACAACATGAATGGCAAATATCCGCCAACGAACCCGATAGCGGCTACAGTTCCGCGCGGATCACCAAGTCCCGCGACGCCGACGACGAGCAGCGCGGCTGGGACGAACGCTGCCCAACCAATAATTCGCGGAAGGAACGAGCCTCTAAGAATTCCGATCGCTGCCGCGATGAGGAATGCCGCCAGTGAGAAAGACATCACCGGAACCATCAAGTAGAAGTCAAACAGCGCCTGTACCGCTCCGGCATCACCCGACTGAGCAGTCCGAAACGCTAACGCTGTTCCTGCCATATCCTCAACCAGAGTGATGACCACCGTCCCAATCGCTCCTGCCAGCATCAAGCGACCGAGAATTCCCAGCGGATCTACCGAGCTGCGTGCGAAAAGACCGCCAAGACCAGCGGCGAACGCCAGCAAGAAGGCGAGCGACAAACCGTCAAGATAGGCTGCCGCCAGCACCTGCGTGCGATTGTCGATGAAGTACGATCGCACGGTCTCCAGCGAGTTTGCCGGAGTCAGATCATTGCCTCCGACCACGAAGGCCACGACCGCCAGCAGGACAAAGACGAAACCAGACACCGACGTGAACCACGTCCAGAAATCACGCCCCGGCCGCTCCAGGTTCGCCAACAGCGGATCGACCTTGGGTTGGGAAACCTCCACTCTCGCTCCTCTCTTGAGAGACCTGTATCAACACCAGTGAATGGAATCCACCTATTTTCAAGTCTCAACTTCATCACCACGGACGAACAGGACGTTGTCTCCCCGTTTACTAGACATTCGTTGGACGAATCCAATACGTCTATGAATTGCTATACTCATAGTCCGTCAAACGAGAAAATCGCCAGCTGTGGAACGAGGGTGACTGTCATCGTGCGTGCCTTTACCGATTTCGGAACACTCCTGCGACAACAGCGTCTAGCCGCCGGGATGACGCAGGAAGCGCTGGCGGAGAGAGCCGGTGTGAGTGCAAAAGCCGTCAGCGATCTAGAGCGCGACAGAAACCGCGTGCCTCGATTCGACACGGTGGGGTTGTTGGCAGATGCTCTTGGGGTCGACTCGATCGGGCGAGCGCGTCTGTTCGCAGCGGCGCGGTCGGAAAACTCAGCGCGCGATAATCCCCCAGCGCAACCAAGTCGAAGAACCGGGTTGCCGCGGCCGCTGACCCGCCTCATCGGAAGAGCCGATATTGTCGAAATGCTGGCGGGACTTCTAAGCCATCACGAGGCTCGATTGTTGACCTTGACTGGTCCTGGTGGAGTCGGCAAAACGCGAATCGCCATCGCCGCCGCGGAACGAGCACAAAGACGATTCGTCGATGGAATCGTGTTCGTCGACCTTTCTCCCCTGCGCGATCCGCATTTCGTCCTCACGTCGATCGCACTGCGACTCGATATCGACGAACGAGACATTGCACCGTTGAACGAACGATTGCGACGCGCTCTACGCACCAAATCAATGCTGCTCATTCTCGACAACTTCGAGCATCTGGTCTCGGCCCGTAGCGACGTGCTCGACTTGCTCGAAGCCTGTCCGAATGTGTCGGTACTCATCACCAGTCGAGTCTCACTGCGAGTGCGTGGAGAACGGGAAGTTCGAATCGCCCCACTGAAGCTGCCAATAGTGACCAGCGATCCCAAATCGATCGCACAGGCCCCATCAGTTGCCATGTTTCTGGACCGCGTGAGGGCGGTTGGAGTAGAACTTGAGTTGATTGCAGAAACGGCCTCAACGGTCGCCAACATTTGTGCCCGATTGGACGGTCTCCCCCTCGCCATTGAGCTTGCAGCCGCGTGGACACGCTTGATCACACCGCCCGTACTGCTTGCGCGGCTCGACCAACGTCTACCAGTTCTGATAGACGGTCCTCACGACCTTCCAGCGAGACAACGTACCATGCGCGACACGATTGCCTGGAGCTACGATCTCCTGGGACCATCTGACCAAACGCTGTTCCGTCGATTGTCACTCTTTACCGGTGGCTGCACGATCGTCTCGGCGGCTGAAGTTTTCGATGAGCGAGTTGAAGTGCTACTGCCAGGTCTGTTGTCGCTGTTCGACAAGAGTCTAATACGATCGAACCTCAGCGATCTTTCCGGTGATCCTGATGGGCGAATAGACATGCTGGAGACTCTGCGTGAGTTCGGATTGGAAAAGCTTGAGGAATCAGGCGAGGCGACTGCTCTCCGCAGACGGCACGCCGCACATTACCTGCAATTCGCCGTAGCTGGTGAGTCGGCGTTGAGCGGACCCGATGGACTCTCGTGGCGCTCGCGCATTGGGCAGGAACACGATAACCTGCGATCCGCGCTTCGATGGGCGATTGACGCCGGTGAGGGCGAAATGGCGCAACGCCTGGCGGGTGCCCTATGGCAATTTTGGTCCGAGCGGGCCTATGTTACAGAGGGCCGACGTTGGCTCCGAGAAGCACTCGCGATTGACGGTCCCCAGGAAACACGCAGCGCACTGGTCAGGGCTAAAGCACTGGCAGCAGCAGCCCTCCTCGCGGTAGAGCAAGCTGACTTCGACGACGCTTCGCGGCTGTCCTCGGAAGCGGGTGCGATTGCGCGTACACGTGGAGCCAGCAGCGACTTGGTCATGGTGCTCAACGTCCAGGGACTTGTATCACGAGAAAAAGGTCGCTATGCCGAGGCGTTTGACCTGCATCACGAAGCCGAGACACTGTCCCGAACTTTGAATGACGAGTCAGGTGTTGCAGCATCGCTCACCGGGCTGGCGTACGCGTCCCTCTACTCTGGCGATACCACCCAGGCGATGACGTATGCGGACGAAAGTATTAGCATCTTCCGGAGACTGGGCGATGCGCGCGGACTCGCCGAGGCGCTGATGAGTAAGGCTGGGCACGTCTCCCACGCTGGTTCATTCGACACTGCAGAGAAAATGTCACGGGAGGCGTTGGAGCTGTTTGAGATTCTTGGCGATACGGCCCGAATGTCGGATGCGCTCTGGATACTCGGAGTCACGGCGCAGTTTCGCGATCAATTCGCGCGTAGCAATACCCTCCACCGAAGATGCCTCCAACTCCGTCGGGACCGAGGGGACGAACACGGCGCTGTTGAGCCACTCACGTCACTGGCTCGCATCGCTCTTCACTATGACCGCGTTGAGGAGTCACGCTCGCTCCTGCATGAGGCCTTGGTCATTCTGTCACAGTTCGATGATCGGTGGGGTCGCGCGATGTCGCTTTCGTTATTGGGGCACGTTGAGTTGACGACAGGTGATCCAAATCGAGCACGTGATCGATTTCGCGAGAGCATTAGCCTTCATCAAGAGATTGGCAATCCGCTCTTCCTTTCCTGGTGCCTGGAAGGCATCGCAGGTGTCGCTGTGTCACGTGGGGAATGCGAGCACGCTGCTCGGCTTCATGGGACAAGACAGGCTCTGCTTGAGAGCCTCGGGATGCGGATACCGCCCGCGCACCCAGCCGGTTACGAAGCAACATTAACCGCAGTCCACTCCACACTCAACGAAGACGCCTTCGCACGTGAATATGACCGCGGCCGCACCCTGACTCCGGAACAGGCGTTCAACGAATTTGAAGCATCATCATCCTCGACGGTGCAATGAGTGACTAACCCGGTCTCGAGCAATTCCGTTCGTGGACTATGCCGCCGCTCAGGCACTCCATGCATCAACCTCTTGGCGCCTCGTTGACAAACGAGAGCGCCCGCTCCACCTCCGGCGGCAGAACCGGTAGTAACGAGCGTGGGATCAGATAGGTTGACAAGTTAAACAGGTCGGTGAAGACGGTGTGCGAGCGAGCCGTTTGTGCCAGATAGTCGTGTCCTGATGAGCCGCCGGTGCCGATCTTGGCGCCGATCATTCGCTGGACCATAAGCGCATGTCGCTGGCGCCAGGCCGTGAACATTTCGTCGATCTGAATGAGCGTCGTAAGAAGCCGGAACGGCTGCTGCAGAATCGGCCGATCACGGTAGAGGAGGATGAGCAGCGCGGCCAGCGTCGCATCGAACGAAAGACGCCATTCGCCAGACGCCACGAATCGCGCATGAGCCTCGCGATCAAATACAAGTGAGAAGCGGTCTCGTGTTCGCTCCAGCTCTTGGAGCTGTTTCGCTTCGTCCTCCTGGTCAAGGCCGGCACTAACCTGGATGATCTGCCGGTCACGCCCCAGCATCTCATCGACCGCTTCCTGGAAACTGCGCCAGAATTGGAACGTGCCGAAGTTAAGGAATGGCGTGCGCGCCAGCCAGCGGTCAACGACGTCAAACAGCGTCGGCTCATGCTCTGAGGTCTCGACACGTTGACGATCTTGAACTGACAGGTTGCGCCAGTAGTCTGCGTGGTGGAACTGCACCCGCCGGTCGTGCAGCAATCCCATCTTGTTCTCGATAAGCCGGAACTGCACGCTCTGCGAACCCGACGCAGGAACCAGCAAATCGCGAAACTCGAGGAAGTCGAGCGGCGTCATCGTCTCAAGCACGGTGAAATGCTCGATGATGACTCGCTGGATTTCAACAATACGCTGCAGACGGGTGACCGCTGTCCCGACTCCACTCTCATCGACATAATCACGCCCGAACAAATCGAGCACTGAGTCGAGATCGTGCAAGATCAGCTTGAACCAGAGTTCGAATGCCTGGTGCACCACCACGAACAGCATCTCATCGTGAACGTCGCTCAGCGGAGCCTGGCAGGAGAGGAGCTGATCGAGCTGGAGATACGTCCCGTAATAGACTGGCTCTGTATTCTTGGTCACGGTTCCTCCGTCTGGACTGGATAACGTCTGTACTCGCGGGATGGCTCGCGGTAGCCGGAAACACTCTACTCGGTTGCTGTTGTTTAGACCGGTACGGTCTTCTCCCTTATGATGACAGATATCGACACCGTGCACAGGCTTAGACAGTCGCGAAAAAGAGAGGTGAGATTTGCTATGAACGTCGATGAGAACACCCGCGCCTTCATTACACAGATGAACCACGCCCGTCAGATCCGACAGTACCATGCGGATTCTGTCCCAGAGGATCTTGTCAACGAACTCCTGCAGATTGCCCGCTGGACCGGCAGTTCACGCAACACCCAGCCGTGGCATTTCGTCGTCGTCAACGACAAGGAGAAACTGCGGCAGTTGAGCGAACTCCGCACGCCGATCAACTGGGTGGCTGGGGCGCCTCTCGGAATTGCGATCGTCCTCGACGGCACAGGTGGGGAAGCGAGCGAAGCGTACGATGAGGGACGCGTCACGGAGCGACTCATGATCGGTGCCCGTATCCTGGGACTGGGAAGCGGTGTCGCCTGGTTCCTCGAAGGTGAGAAGGAGGCCGAGGCAAAACGGATTCTCGGGGTTCCGCAGGAGCGCACCGTCAGGTCGGTCGTTGCCATCGGCTACCCGGTCACGTCAAAGGATCCTCGGCCGAATCCGTCTCGCGGGGGTCGCAAACCATTGTCGGAGATCGTCAGCTAC
Organism: uncultured Chloroflexia bacterium; assembly: GCA_963785465.1. GTDB lineage: Bacteria > Chloroflexota > Chloroflexia > Thermomicrobiales > Thermomicrobiaceae > CALAGB01. The sequence continues at coordinate 28,063 of CAWAVM010000007.1, forward strand.
AACCAGATGGGCTGATCCACAGACCCATATCATTTTCCGGGAGTCGGCTCTGAGCTAGCCGCCGGTGTCGCATTCGTGTCGTTAGGTGAGGTATTTGCTGACCCGACGCCGACCGGCTGCTCTTCACCGCGGTAGCGCCACAGGTTACGGCCCCAGCTCAGCGAACTGACGGCCATCACGACACAGGCGCTGCCGCCGAAGATCATCGCACCACGGGGACCGATCAGACTGGCGATAAGCCCGCTTTGGAAGTCGCCAAGCCGCGGACCACCAGAGGAGAAGATGCTGGCGACGGCGCCGATGCGGCCCCGGAATTCGTTCGGGGTTGCGAGTTGCCGGACCGTGTGCCGCATCGCCATGCTGACGGCATCGAGTACGCCGGCCAGTCCCAACAAAGCCAACGCAATGACGAACGACTGGGACAGTCCAAAGAGCGCAAGCGCCAGGCCGTATCCGCCAATCGCGATCGCGACGACTCGTCCAGGGTGTCGTGGCGTTGGAACCATGGTGAAGAGCGCAGCTCCCAGTACCGCTCCTGCGCTTGGTGCCGAATAGAGGAAACCGAGTCCCTTCGGCCCAACGTCGAGCACGGTCTTGGCGAAAACCGGCAACAGCCCCAAGGTTGACGCCAGAAGCGTCGCCAGAAAGTCGATGATCATCAACTGCCACAGAATTTGGCGCTCGCGAAGGAAGTGCAGACCGTCGACCAGCGCAGCAAGTCCACGTCTCGGTACCACCGGAACCGGAGGACGCTCACGCATCGCGATCAACGCGGCCACGACCGCCATGAACGACACTGCATCTATCCAGAACGCCGCCGATGTGCCCAGAGAGCCGAGCACGACGCCGCCAACCGCCGGGCCAAGCACAGCCGCCGTGTCGAAGGCCAGCACGTTCACGGTCAGCGCATTCGCTAGTCGTTCCCGAGGCACAAGTGAAGGGATGATGGCCTGACGAGTAGGTGAGTCGAATGCCGCGGCCGCCGCGGTAATGGCTGCGAACCCATACAGCATCGCCAGATTAACCATACCGAGCGAGACGAAAACCGCAAGTAACGCCGAAAACGAGGCTAGAACGCTCTGGGAAACCAGTAGCAGCCGTCGCCGATCGACCTGATCGGCGAGCGTCCCTCCAAACATGGAGAGGAGGATTGTCGGAATCGCCCGCGCGAGCCCGACGACGCCGAGCGCCGCTGCCGAGCCGGTCAGACTATAGACGAGCCAGGCAAGTGCGACGGTTTGGATCTGGGTGCCGAGAATTGAGACAAATTGTCCGAACCAGATGAGCCGGAAATCACGGTATTTGAGCGATGCGATCGCGGCCGGAGATTTCATACAAACCGCCGGCCATCAAAGCCAGCCGTCCGTTCGGAATCGGCTATCGACATACGTCTGATCATCCCAGTGGTGTTTGAGCCCGGTCGCGCGACGGTTGCGAATTCGAACCATTCTACCAACTGTGCCGCTGGATCACGCCTCGGACGTCGCGACCAGACAGAGATAGCTAGGCTCGACATAGGAATCGACCTGATTCGATCACCCATTTCTATACAGGGCACTCTATAAATCGTGTGAACCCGCCACAAAGAGGATACGGTACTCATTAGGCGTTGGTATTCAATCGGGTCGATTCCCGATCCGTTGAACGGTCGGTATTCTCAATTGAGTTAATGTCAGGTAATATTTTTAGGGCATGTTCCTATTACCTCTTTCATTCTCCATAGACGTAAACGATCGAAGAACCACTATTTCTTGAACGGGACATAGACTCTGTTCTCTTGACGTTATCGCAATTGCGTGCTAGAAAGTCATTGATCCTTGCTCTGCAATCTAGACCGCGTCGAATCCATCGTTCGTGCACGGAGTCCACGTCCGGTGATGCGGTCGGACCTTGTTACTATGAAAGGGGGGTGACGAACCTGGATTGCGTCCTGCTGAGTTCACATCGTTTGGCGCTTCTTGGATGTCGTGGTGGGGATCGTCCTACTCTGGAAATTAGACCCGCGTGAATGACCCTTTTGTAGATTACGACGTGACGGAGAGTTGAAAGCGACTGCTCCAGTGGCAGCCGCCGGGAAGATTAGCAATTCGGTCTTCCTGTCGATATCAATTGGGGAGGTAATGAACTGTGACAAATGAAGAACAGGGCCTTGGCAAATTAGTGGGGGTTGACGTCCACTCCAAGATGAGCCGCCGCTCTCTGGTGCGACGTGCGTCGATTCTTGGATTGAGTATTCCCGCCGTCGGCGCGCTCTTGGCTGCGTGCGGCAGCGGATCGAGTTCGACACCAACAACTGCATCGTCGGCGGCAACCGCGACGAGTGCGTCCGGTGCATCGACCGCGACGAGCGCGGCTACCACTGCCGCAACGGCAACCTCGGCCGCCACGGCAACATCAGCCGCCACGACCGCAGCTACCGCCGCGGCGACAGCCACACAGGCTGCGTCCACCAGCCCATTTAAGATTGAGCCAGCCAAGAACAAGGGCGGTCAGGTCATTGAAGGAACGTTCGCCGACGCCAAGACAGTTTGCTCAATTCTCTCGACTGACACGTCCTCAAACCGCGTGATCTCCATGATGTTCAAGTCTGTCATGCGTGTGGATCCAGCAAACGCATCCCCGCTCGGTGACCTCGCCGACAAGTTCGATATCTCGAGCGATGGCATTACTTACAACTTCAACCTGCGGAGCGGTGTCAACTGGCACGATGGACAGCCGTTCAGTGCTCAGGACGTCAAGTTCACCTATGATCTGGCAATGGATCCCAAGACCAATTCACCACGAACCTCGGAGTTGACAGAGCGCATCGACACGATCGACGCGCCCGACGACAAGACCATTACGGTCAAGCTGAAATTGCCAAACGCCGCTTTCCTGGTCAGTAACATGATTTATGGAATCATCCCGCAGCACGTCCTCAAGGATGTAGCGCCGGATGCGCTGGCTCAGGATCCGTTCTCGACTGGCAAGAAGGGGCGCACGATCGGGACCGGCCCGTTCCAGTTCGAAGAGTGGGTCAAGGACGATCACACGACACTGACGAAGTTCGACGGCTACTGGAACGGCAGCCCGAACCTCGACAAGTACATCTATAAGGTCGTTCCTGATCAGAATGCCCTCGTCCAGCAGTTGAAGACGGGCGAGCTTGACTATGGTCAAATCCCCGAAGCCTCTGTTGATGAGATGAGCAAGCGTACCGACGTGAAAGTCGTGCAGTACGACACCTTCGGCTTCACGTTCTTCTCCTATCAGCTCGACCCAGCCAAATCGACACTTTTCCAGGACAAAGAGGTTCGCCAGGCACTCATGTATGCGCTCGACCGCGATGCCATGATCAAAGCGATCCGCTATGGTATTGGCAAGGTGGCAGTGGGCACCGTGCCGGTCCCATCGTGGGCATACAATCCAGACGGAATCACCAACAAATATCCGTTTGACGCCAAGAAAGCGAACGACCTGCTGGACAGCGCGGGTTGGGCAAAGGGCTCGGACGGAATTCGCGCCAAGAACGGCAAGAAGCTGCAGTTCGACATGTATACCAACTCTGGTAACAATGTTCGGGAGCAGTACTTGACGGTCATGCAGCAGCAGTGGAAAAGCATCGGCGTTGATATGAGCCCGAAGACCGAGGAGTGGAACGCCTTCCTAAACCGGATCACCGGCACCAAGGATTTCGAGGTTTTTCTGGTCGGCTTCAGCTGGGGAGTTGATCCGGATCAGACGACCATGTGGGCCACCGATTCGTATACAGGTGGCTTCAACATGAACAAGTACTCGAACCCAAAGGTCGATGATCTGCTCAAGCAAGGGCTGGCGACCACCGATCTTGCCAAGCGCAAGGACATCTACACGCAGATGCAAAATATCATCATGGATGATATTCCTAGCCCGATCACGGACTTCCCGAAGGGCATCTACGTCGTCAACAACCGAGTGCACAACGTCTTCCCGAATGCGATTGACCTTCCATTCAACCCAGAACAATGGTGGGTTGACGCTTAATTCTTTGTGATTGTGCCGCTTGTGGAAAAAGGGGGTGGGCGTCTTGGCGCCCAACCCCGGCCTCTGTCAGTTGTCAATGTCGAGCCCGAAGCACGCAGGCCGCATGCTCCGCGACGTTAGAAGGGAACCGTGATGGGGCGCTTTGTGCTCCGCCGAGTCATCCAGATCATACCGCTCATCATCGGAATAACGATTGTCACGTTCGCGCTGGCGAATCTCGTACCAGGCTCCCCGATCTCCGGCCTTGAGCTTAATCCCGACATTCGACCGGAAGACCTTGCGCGCATCCGCCACAGCCTCGGGCTGGACCAGCCGCTCTACATCCGCTATTTCCAGTGGTTCTCCCACGTGATACGTGGCGACCTCGGGTTATCACTGGTCACCTATCGACCGGTATCCCAGCTGATCCTGCAGAAGCTGCCGAACACGCTCCTGCTGACCGGAGCCGCTCTACTGATTTCGTTATTATTTTCGATACCTGTTGGTGTGCTCGCCGCGACCAGGCGAAACTCCATCTTCGATCACTTCACCACGGTCGGAGCCGTTGGGGGCATCGCGGTCCCGACCTTCTGGCTCGGCCTGATGATGATCATCTTCTTCGCGGTGAAGTTTCGCGACTGGGGTTACCCAGCTCTCCCTTCCGGAGGAGTACACACGCTCGGGAAGGGCGGGTTTCTCGATCTTTTGCAGCACTTACTCATGCCAGCCTTTGTGCTGGCCTTCGTACAGACTGCGGCCTGGACGCGTTACATCCGCTCGCAGATGATCGAGGTCCTGCGCATGGACTACGTTCGCACTGCGGAGTCGAAGGGACTACGTGACCTGCGAGTCATTTATGGGCACGCACTGCGCAACGCGATCCTCCCGTTAGTGACACTTCTGGCCCTCGATATCCCGAATCTTTTCAGCGGCGCGGTGGTCATAGAGCAGATCTTCACCTGGAACGGTATCGGTCGGTTGATCTACAACTCTGCGACCCAGCGCGACTACACCACGGTCATGGGATGCGTTTTGATGGTGGCCATGTTGACGGTCGTCGCGAATCTACTGGCCGACATCGCATACGGCATCCTAGATCCGCGTATTCGGTACGAATGAGGAACCAGGAGTTCGACTGTGGCTGAAGTTAATGCCAAACACCAAGACTCTGTCCTGGCTCCGGGTAGTGACGCGCGGCGACTTGCCGAAGCGGGTGACCTGAGCCGCGCGGCGAGACGCGAACCGGAAAGCTATCTGCGACAGTCGTGGCGGCGATTCCAGCGCAATCGGATCGCGGTCGTTGCGCTCGGTTTTACGATCCTGATCCTGTGCTTTAGTTTCGGCGCCCCGCTCATCTCACACTTCATCACGCATAAGAGTATGAGCGATCAGTTCCTGCTCGACCGCTTCAAGCCTCCGTTCAGTCCGGGCTATACCCTGGGGGCCGACAACCTCGGTCGTGATGTCTTGACGCGACTCGCCTATGGCGGGCGTGTTTCGATGACGGTCGCCATCCTTGCGACGCTCAGCGCCTTCCTTATAGGCGGCACGCTGGGATCAGTTGCTGGATATTATGGCCGCTGGGTTGATTCAATCATTATGCGCTTCGTCGACGTGATGCTCTCCATTCCGGCTCTCTTCCTGCTGATCTTCATCAATACGCTCTTCAGCGTCGGCGCTACCGTATTGGCGCTGGTCATCGCGTCCGTTAGTTGGATGGGGCTGTCGCGCCTCATTCGCGGCGAGATCATGTCTCTTCGCTCGCGAGACTACGTAGAGGCCGCCCGCGTCGTGGGGGCGTCAGATGTGCGGATCATCGCGCGGCACATGTTCCCGAACGTGATCCCGCTCGTGATTGTCTGGTCAACCCTGGCCGTGCCGGTCTTCATCATCGTCGAAGCTTCGCTCAGCTATCTCGGTCTCGGCGTGCAGGTTCCAACGCCCTCCTGGGGCAATATGCTGACTGACGCCCAGTCGTTTATGACCCATTCCTGGACGTTGGCAGTCATCCCGGGGGTGATGATCTTCATCACGGTGCTGTCGATCAACCTGCTAGGGAATGGGCTGCGAGACGCACTCGACCCCAGATTGTCGGACTAACGTCGGTTCTGCGCTCGCCGCGCTCATGCGGCGAGCATCATCCCTGCGTCGTCACGTCCATCCAGTGGCAGAGCCACTCGACTCCTCGTTTCAGCATGTCGCGGCGGTGCGCAGTCTCGCGGATGGGATGCCCCTCTCGCGGATAGATCACGCATTCGGTCGGCACGCGGCGATCGCGTAGCGCTCGAAACATCTCCTTGGCTTGATCTACTGGGCAGATAAGATCACGCTCGCCATGCAGGAACATGGTGGGCGTTGATACCCGGTCAGCTTCGAAGATCGGCGAGTAGCTGATGTACGGGCCATTCAGATCATATGGATCCGCACGATAAAAGAACTCATCGAATGCCGGGATGTCACTTGTACCGTGAAACGAGACCCAGTTGGTGATACTGGCCCCTGCAATCGCGGCCTTGAACCGGTCGGTCTGCGTCACGGTCCAGGCGGTGAGATACCCGCCATAGCTCCAGCCACAAACGCCCAGGCGATCAGGATCGGCCAGTCCACTCCGCACGCAATCGTCCACTCCTGCGAGGATGTCTTGCAGGTCTGCGCCACCCATGTCGCGCTGGTTGGCCTCGGCGAACTTCAGGCCCCAGCCCGCGCTTCCGCGTGCGTTTGGGAGTAATACGGCGACGCCGCGACGTAAGAGCTCCGGAATCCATCCGGTTGTGCCGCCGGATGGAAACGAGTAGCCCGATGTGCCGGTAGGACCCCCGTGGATCATCGTCACCATCGGGACTGCTTGGCCTTCGGGTATCCCGTCCGGTCGTAACAAAAGACCCTGGATTTCTTGTCCGTCCGGCGCATTCCAGTGCCGCGTCTCAAGACGCCCGGGGATCCGTCCTTTCAACTCTTCATTGTGATGTGTAAGGCATCGCCATTCCACGTCAGACCCGGCTCGTCCCACCCAAACGTCGGGAGGCTCGTTCCACGACGACATGACTGCCGCGACGACCGACGCGTCACGAGATACCGTCGTGCCATAGCTCACCAGGCCTCGCTCTTCTCGCCACAGCGTCTCGGCCGAACCGTCGATGGTGACCTGGCAGATGGCGGCGCCGCCGCGCTCGAGTGCCGAGGTCAGTAACGAACGACTTTCAGGTTCCCAGTGAACCGTCAAATGTGATCGCGCTCCGCTTGATCGGAGGTGTCGAACTTCATCGCCGCTCGCTGAAACCAGGAGCACATCCCCGCCGGTCATGCCGGGATCGCTCCAGATGCTGGTTGTGACCGCGATCCAATGACCATCCGGTGACCAGGTCGGCCGCGCGATCTGTCGTTCTGGCACGTGCAACTCGGTGACTTCGCCGCTCGAGACATCGATGCGACTGAGGCGGGAACGGTACCAGGCCCAGCGGTGCGGCGTGCTACTGGTAACAGCGGCGATGGACATTCCATCCGGTGACCAGCAAAGCTCCCAGATATGCTCGTCGCCGTGCGTCACCTGCGTCGCGCTGCGAGTCGCCACATCCACGATCCAAATACGCGCAAAGCGAGGATCATCTTCGTAGAGGATCTCGTCCGCGCCCTCGTCATATGGCGGCTTGGGATCGACGACAACCGCGGCAATGGAACGTCCGTCGGGCGACCAGACAAAATCGGTCACCCCGCCGTCGAATTCTGACAACGCGACCCCTTCGCCAAAATCGCGGGTCACAACGTAGATCTGGCCTGAGCCCGGCTCGGCGCGGTCGGAGCGATAGGCGAGCTTCCGCCCATCTGGAGACCATCGAGGAAGGTCGTCACTGCTCGGACCGTGCGTGACCTGGCGGGGCTCTCCGCCCGTCGTCGTCACAACCCAAACGCAACTTGTCGGCGCCGATTGGCCGACATCAAGCGTGGCAGCCGAGACGACATACGCGATCTCGGATCCGTCTGGTGATATTTGAGCGTCGTCAATCTGTTGAAGCCGCAGCAGATCGTCAAAAGTCAATGGTGTTAAGGCGTTCATGGCAGTCCATTCCTGTAACGAATACGGTGGTCGTACGCGCTAGTTCAGCATAGTCGGAGTCACGTGTCGAGAGTCGGGCTGCCAGCCTGCAGTCTAGCTTGCGCAAAGTTAATACGAGGACGTAGACTGGAATGTAACGAGACATTCGACACATCTTATCGCCAAGGAAAGGCGTGAATGAACGCGGCACATTTTTTCCCTCCCGGAACTCGCGGGCGGGCAGTTTTCTACGGGGTTGGTGCCGGAATCGCGACCGCACTACTCATCGGGATCCCCACCGTACTGATTCCCAACCCAATATTCGACCGCATGGTACCGGTTCGCCCTCAAGACTACGTCTTCCTCGCCATTACCGTCGCGTTGACCGCGATTCTGGCCGCGAGTTACGCGTTGCCGGCCGCATGCTCGCTGCAGGATGGGAAGCTCGCCGCGGGTGGGTTTCTCTCGTTCCTGGCGGTCGGCTGTCCAGTTTGCAACAAGGTCGTCGTGCTCGCCATCGGCGCAACTGGCGCAATGAATTACTTCGCGCCACTGCAGCCATTGCTCGCGCTCGCGTCCACGTTTTTACTCGGCTATGCGATCTGGATTCGGTTTCGGTCGATTCGTACGGCTTTGAGTATCCCGGCGATGACTGAATTAGCGGCAGACGGGACAGCCATAGCAACGAGCTCGGCCACATGCACTCAACGCAAAGGATGAGACCGTGAGTAAAGAACTGAGAGGTTCCATCGTTCCGCTCGTCACGCCGTTCCGTGATGGTGACTTCGACGAGCAGACCTTCAAGGACCTGATCGAGTGGCAGATCGAGAGTGGCAGTCATGGCATCTCGATTACCGGCTCAACCGGGGAGCCATCCTCGCTTTCCCTTGACGAGCGCGAGCACGTGATCGAGACGACCGTCAAAGCAGTTCGCGGTCGCGTGCCGATTGTCGCGGGCACCGGCACCAACAACTTCGATGAGACGGTACGGCTGACCCAGTTCGCCGAGCGCGTCGGCGCCGACGCATCGCTCATGATGGTCCCGTACTACAATCGACCCAGCCAGGAGGGCCTCTACCAGTATTTCACCGCCGTCGCGGAACAGGTTTCGCTGCCGATCATCATTTACAACATCCCAGGGCGCACGGCCGTCAACCTCGAACCGGACACAGCCGCCCGCATCCTCCGCGCGCGCAAGAACATCATCGGAGTCAAAGAGGCCAACAAAGATTTCGAGCAGGTCACCAAACTCTTTGATCGTTGCGGACGCGACATTCTGGTCTACTCCGGCATCGAGGCACTCTGCTTTCCACTCCTGGCACTTGGCGGCGCCGGGTACATCAGCGCAACGGGCAACGTTATGCCACGCCAGTCAGCCGAGCTCTACAACTTGACGGCAGCCGGCAAATGGCTCGAAGCGCGTGATTTGCATCACGAGATGTTCGCCATGAACGAGGCCCTCTTCTTCGAGACCAATCCCGGCCCAGTGAAATACGTGCTCGGTTTAATGGGCAAGATCAAGCCTGAGCTGCGACTACCGTTGGTGCTGCCATCGGACGACAACAAGCGGCGTCTCCGCGAAGTGACGGAGCGATATGGACTGATTCCGGCCGGCGTAGCCGCCGGGAATGGAGATCATTGATGCGAACAGCACGTTTTGTGGCCGACGGTCGGCTCCACACCGGCGAGGTTGTTGGAAACCGGGTCGTCGACGAGGCTGGTCGCAGCTATCCACAGACTGAGATCACCTGGCTACCGCCGGTGAATGCCACCAAAGTCGTTGGGCTTGTGCTCAACTATGCCGATCACGCGAAAGAGCTCGGGCTGGAAACGCCGACCGCACCGGTCCTCTTCTTCAAACCGCTCACCTCCCTAATCGGTCATGGTGCCAAGATCATCCGTCCAAAAGGAGCCGAACAGCTCCACTACGAAGTCGAGCTCGGCGTTGTCATAGGACGACGCTGCCGCAAGGTCAAGGCAGCTGACGCGCACGACGTGATCCGTGGCTACACCGTCGGAAATGACGTCACAGCACGTGACTACATCACCAACTACTACCGCCCGCCGGTGAAGGCAAAGGGCTACGACACATTTGGCCCGCTCGGACCGTGGGTGGTCGAAGACGAGGATATCGATCCAGATAACGTCCAACTGCGTGCCTACGTCAACGGAGAGCTTCGACAGGAAGGGCACACGTCAAACTTGATCTTCAAGGTGGCTCCACTGATCGAGTACATCAGTGAGTTCATGACGCTCGAGCAAGACGATGTCATTCTGACCGGCACTCCGGAGGGGATCTCGTTCGTTCAGCCCGGCGACGTGCTCAAGGTTGAAGCCGTTGGCGTTGGCGCGCTTGAGAACCAGGTTGTCGCGGAAGAAGACTTGCCGACCGGACGTTGAGCGGCGCGACCGAAATAGTGAACTGTCCCTACGATTGAATTCCTGAGGTGTCTTGAGTTCCGGCCAGTAAGAAAACGACGATGGTATACGGAGGGTAGCTGCGAATGGGCGCGCGTACAGGGGAAGCGTATCTTCAAGGACTGCGGGAGAATCCGCGCGAGGTCTGGATCCAGGGCGAACGTGTCCTCGGGGACATCAGCCAGCATCCAGCTTTTCGCAACGTGACTCGAAGTCTTGCGTCCCTCTACGACATGCAACTCGATCCAGGCCATCGCGACGACATGACGTATGTCTCTCCATCGAGCGGCGAGCGGGTCGGCCTTTCATTTATTCAACCGCGCAGCCATGAGGATTTGTCACGACGCACCGCGATGATGAAGCACTGGGCCGATTTCTCCGGCGGTATGATGGGCCGCACGCCCGACTACCTGAACGTCGGGCTGGCTGCATTCTCGGCGGCGTCAAGCTTCTTCGCTCAAGGTGATTCGCGCCACGGCACCAACATTCAGAACTACTATGAGCACGTGCGCGAGAATGACCTGTGCATGACACACACGCTGATCACGCCGCAGGTGAATCGTTCGGTCGGCCCCAGTCAGCAGGTCGACCCATATATCGTGGCGCGTGTTGTCAAAGAGACCGACGCCGGGCTCGTTATCCGTGGCGCTCGCATGCTAGCGACCCTGGGGCCAATTGCGGACGAGATCGAGGTCTTTCCTTCAACGGTTCTTCGCGGCAATGAAGACGACATTCCCTATGCCTTCGCCTTCTCGATCCCGGTCAATAGCCAGGGTCTGAAGTTTATCTGCCGTGAGACGTTCGACTATGGCCGATCGACCTTCGACCATCCTCTCGGTGCTCGTTTCGAGGAAATGGACGCAATCGTCGTCTTCGAGGACGTGCTGGTGCCTTGGGAGCGGGTCTTCATCTACGGAGACATGCGACTCTGCAACGGTGTCTTTGCCGAGACGAACGCCGTGGTTCACATGGCACATCAGGTAATCGTCAAGAACCTGGCCAAGGCCGAGTTCGTCTTCGGCGTGGCAGCCCTGATTGGCGACCGGATCGGCATCGACGGCTTCCAACACGTGCAGGAGAAGCTCTCCGAGATCATCATCGATATAGAGGCGATGCGCGCCTTCTTGCGGGCCAGCGAGGCAGACGCGAACATCGACGCGTGGGGCATGATGACACCGGCTTTCGCACCACTGAACGCGGCGCGCAACATGTTCCCAAAGCTCTATCCGCGCATGATCGAAATCTTGCACCTGCTGGGCGCCAGTGGCCTGATGGCGATTCCGACCGAGGCAGATACACGCAGCCCGATCGGCCCGATGATCGACAAGTACCTGCAGGGACGCAACACCGACGCATACAACCGGGTGAAGCTTTTCCGGCTCGCCTGGGACGTCGCACTCAGCGCGTTTGGATCGCGCCAGGTGCTCTACGAGCGATTCTTCTTCGGCGATCCGGTGCGCATGGCCAGTTCCCTCTACACCAGCTACGACAAGGAGCCGTATAAGCGGCGCGTGCAGGAATTTCTCGACCGGCCGGGCCATGGCGCCTGATCGGGGAACAACCCGGTCGGATGAGGCAGAGCCATGAGAATCATCGGAAGTGGAGCGTCAGGCAATGACCGCGGCGAAACGCCTACCATTCAATATTCTGAAGACCGGTCACGTCGAACTGCGCGTTACCGATCTGGACCGCGCCCACGACTTCTACGTCGGCCTGCTTGGCTTCGTCGAAACCGAACGAGATAACGATCGTATCTATCTTCGCTGCCTCGAGGATTGGGAACACCACAGCCTGATCCTGCGTAAGGCCGGATCCGCTGGAGTCGGTCATATCGGCTACAGAGTCGAGAGCGAAGAGGATCTCGAAGCACTCTTTCGGCTGTCACGGGAACGGGATCTGGCCTCCCGATGGGTCGAGCCGGACGAGGAGACGGGGCAGGGACGTGCCCTGCGAATCAGCGATCCGATGGGCTTCCCGATCGAGTTCTACCACGAGGTCACGCGGGTCGAACGACAGCTTCAGCAATTTCACCGCTATCAAGGCGCGCACATCATGCGCATCGACCACGTCAACTTGCACGTCCCGGACGTTAGCGTCGCCGAGTCGTGGTATGCGAATGATCTGGGCTTTCGTCGATCAGAATACACGGAGACCGAAGAGGAACAACCACGGGTGTGGGCGACCTGGCTGCATCGGAAGCAGAACGTGCATGACGTCGCGCTGATGACCGGACCAGGACCGCGCCTCCATCACGTTGGATTCTGGACTCAGGAGGCGAGCAACGTGCTGCGCGCGGCCGACATTCTCTCGGCTGCGGGCTATGAAGCCAATCTTGAGCGAGGCCCTGGGCGTCACGGCATCTCCAACGCAATGTTCTTGTATCTTCTCGACCCGGACGGCAATCGCATCGAGTTGTATACGAGTGACTACCTGATCCCCGATCCGGACTTCGAGCCAATCCGCTGGCGCCTGAACGACCCCAAGCGACAGACCTACTGGGGCCAGCCGGCACCGCAAAGCTGGTTCAACAATTCATCACTTGTCGAGGATTTTTCTGGTGAAGGGTTCGTCGAGCTAACCACACCTGAGATGGCCGATCGCCCGACGTTCATCGGACACTAGATTTCGACACGCACCGATGCCAGAATTCACCGCGCCGTTTAACATCGATGATCAGCGCCATCAGTTCTTGTGTGCATTGCGTAGACTCGCGCTTCAACCCCGTAAATTCGCGTCGTTTGTCTTCCACACAGGCTCCTCCGCATTACTCACGGCAATCTCACCGCCCCTACTTGAACGCCTGAGCGCTCAGACATTCGGGCGCCTCCGTTGGCCCGAAATGCTCGGGCTATGGTAGAATCGCAGCCGGTTCGGATTCGGGGGATCATCCGACTTGACGGCGATATTTCGCCGCCTCAAAGCCTGGTACGACCTTCCAGCGCTCAGCAACAACCCTCGATGAGAACAGTTTGGGCCGCTAGCTCAATTGGCAGAGCAGCTGACTCTTAATCAGCGGGTTCGGGGTTCGAGTCCCTGGCGGCTCACAATAGAAATCGCGTCAAATCAACGAAACTAGAAGCCCGCTCGAATATGAGCGGGCTTCTTCGTGCGTGTTGACCCCAACCCGGATCAACCGGCTAACAGTCCGTCGATCTTGGCGGCCGCCTTTTCTGCCAGACCGGGCAAAACATGAGTATAAGTCTCCAATGTGAGCGAAATTTGCGAGTGGCTCAAGAACTCCATCGCGGTACGTGGATGCACGCCGCAGCGGCCAGCATGGACGCGTGGGAATTCCGCAGGGAACGGAAGTCAACCCGTGCAAGCGGCGTACCCAGGGGGGTCCGCGTCAGGGATCGGGTGGCGACGCGTGGATCAGGTGGCCCGCCGGCCCACGTCGTGAAGACTTACCCTGGGTCATCCCACGTGTCAGCTTGCAGGCTCGCTTCCACGTGACGGCGGCGGTGTTCCTTCAATACGTTCACCGCCATCGCGCGCAGGAACAACGCGCGGCGGTCACACCGGCTCTTGGATTCGGTCAGAATTAATTGGCCGTCAAGTTGTTGCAATTGGCTATGGGTGGTCGAAAAGCCCCGGGTGAGGTCAATGCCATCCCACGAAAAGCCCAACGCTTCCGAGATGTGCAGCCTGGCCCCGAATGCGGTCACGAACAAGGCTTCGAGCCGATGGCCGACCATGAGCTCGCAAATCAAATCCTAAAATGCGGCGGTGGACGGCAACTATGATGATTTTAAATTCATCTACCATTCCCTTGGAACCTGTAAAGCCGAACTGTACTTGAATGAAGAAGGCACGCCGAGCAAGTCCATAGCGTTTACCGTGCAGAAAGGCTGGCGGCAATACAGCCCATCCCTCTCTTTTTCATTCGCAATTATCGACCTGAACAATTCTGTGAAACTCAGTAGGAGATTTTGCCGCTTCTTGCAGTGGCCTAGCCGGGTGGACCATCCGTTAAGTCAGTAGTTCCCTGCTGGAAGTAGCGGCAGAGGGATTGACGCCGGGGAGTATATTGTAAATATAGCGTGGGAAAGTACATCAAATTCGCGCGGCTGTCAACTTCGCCAGACAAGTCTGGAGGATCTATGATTAATTTGGTGACTCCAATCATAGACGGTCCGCTAAGTGACCTCTCGACTTTAATTCATCTGACGGGCTGCCTCCCGGGGGCGACGGTCGAGATCCGGGCGCTGAATCGTGCAACGGTGGTGAAGATGACAGTCGGCTCAGGGGAACCCTGGGTGTCACTCATTCCCGGAGAGTTGCTGGTTGGCGGTGACCAGTTGGTCGCGCGCCAGTACTTAACGGATGGAAGCGGCGATGAATCCGCCGAAACACCCGCGAATCGCGCTTTTTCGGTTGCAGCCGCGCCCGTGGGATCGGTCGGACTTGGTCCGGTCGATATTCTTGGCCAGCTGTGGGAATGCGGCCAATTCGTTTGGGGCACTGGAGCCTTTCCAGGTGCCACGGTTGAGGTCCTTTGGGGTGCCACGACGGTTCCCAAAGGTCAGGGCTTCGCCAATGGAAACGCTGCCCGTTTTAGGTTGGGGCAGCCATTTCCAGCGGACGAGATCATTCAGGTGCTGCAACGCACACCTTCCGGGCAAGGCCCGATCGTAACGCGCCAGGTTCAGCGGCTTCCGCCGGAAGACCAGACCCAACTTCGTCCCCCGGTCATTCAGCCACCACTTCGGGATTGCCAGACGGCAGTACTCGTAAAGGGTGTTTTCGAAGGAGCCGAGGTTGTGCTGACCCGCAAATCCGGGCAGGAGGATCGCGCCGGATTTGATCTCGCGGAACTCTGGTTTAATCTCAGCCATCCTCTGGACCTGGGAGACGTTTGGATTAGCGCCCGACAGGAGATGCTTCGCTGTGAGCGTAAAGGTGTCTCATCCTCACCCGTAAATATTGACCCGGCGGTGACTCCCCGAACACCGATCATCAACACTCACATTTGCATCGGTTCGACCCGCATCCAAGTTGCCGCGCTCGAACCCGGTGCCGAGGTTCAAATCACCAACGGCTCCTCCACGTTTCGGGGCTCCGCCTCAGCGGCGTCGGTTCAAGACTTCGAAATTCCTCCCGCCATGCCTGGCACCGTCAGCGTAATCCAGTTGCTGTGCGGTATGGCCAGCGCTGCCGCCACCGCCCCAGTAGATCCGCAACCGATATCGGTGACACCACCGCAGATCGAATCGCCTCTTTACCGCTGTGCTCGCACTGTGCAAGTCCACAATGCCCATCCTGGCGCGATGATTCAGATCTGGGCGAAAGGCACCACGCTTGGAACACGACCGATAAGCACGCAGATCGTTGCGGCGACTGTGGACGTAACGGTTAATGTCACGCCTTTCTTGTGGGAGGGAGACGATGTATGGGTCCTGGAGTGGCCGTGTGGGCTGGAACCAATTGCATCTCCCTCTTCCCCTGTTCTTGCGCTACCCCAGGTACTCGATCCCCGCATCGCCGAACCGGTTACGCGGCTCGCTTCGGCCGTTGTTGTCCACCAAACTATTAAAGGGGCTGCGGTCGAAGTGCTTCGTCAGCGACGGGACCTGACGTGGGAAATCATCGGGACGGCTTGGGCGACCGGACCCTCAACAAGTGTCCCGCTGGCGGTTACTCTAAGCAACGATCAAAAGCTTAGGCCTCGCCAGAGGATCTGCGAGATTGAAACGAAAGAGAGTCCGATCGTCACCGTGGTTAAGCCCGCGCCGTTGCCGCCAGTCCTGGTGACACCACCGAACGGTGCTAATGTGCCCCGAAATTCCGCGATTACGCTCAGTTGGACCGATCCGGGAGCTTCTCTGGATCGCAAAGCAGATACCTTTGACGTAACTGTCGTAGGAGGGGCTACCTCGCCGTTCGTACCGGCCGTTGTCGGCCTATCTGCAACAGTACCCGCAACTCAGACCACCAAATTCAACGCCAACTTCTCCTGGTCTGTCGTTGCCCGCAACAGCACCGGGACCGCTACTGCGACCTCCACCTTCCATACACCACCGGCACCTCCACCTATGTTCAGTGCGCGACGTGATGGCAACAATATCAAATGCGAGGGATCTGGATTTGTAGGCGGCCACCAGGTCGAAATCTCGATCCACACTGACTACAGTAGTATTCAGGGGTCGCCTAGTAATCCTGTCCAAGTCGTCGACAACCGGTCGGGTGTTGCGACCACGATCGCGAAAGCCGATGGGACCATCGACGCTTCGCTAACACCTGAGAACGTCCTGGAGCTACGCGTTGTGATCGAAAATGGCGTAACGCAGTCGTACAAGAGCGCTCCGTTCCCCGGAGCTGACATGACGGCTAGGGCACGAAATACGCCTCCCATCAGCCCTAGCGATGGCTCCCCAAACTGGAGTGCCGACGTGAAATTCAAATGGAACTGATTTGGCTCTCATCCAGGAGCATCGCAGAAGTGAGGTTAGCCTGTTTCCACGGACATAATACCGCGCAGTCGATCTTCGTCGCAATAAGCTGATCACGCAATCAGGAAATTCCAGACATATATTTCAATGATGACTACAATTCTATATTATCAGGAAAGGCTAGTCCGTACTTTCAGTGCCCGATTGTGATGCAGCCCTTATGGTGCATCCGCCAAGTTTGCGGAACCTTCTGACCGAACCATTCCGGTGGAGATTCGGGTAAAGTCCGCTCCTGCTCCGCTTTTTGAGGCGGCGTTCGGAAGCCCAACGCAATGTGGGGGCGTTCCTCGTTGTCATGCCGTCCCATTTCCGACGAACCGGTTAGTCCAACCACCCCGCGACGACGACGGTACGCGAAATTGAATAACCCAGACTATTGCTCCAGACGATACAACCGCCTTGCATTTCCGGCCAGAATCCACCCCGCCGCCTCTTGTGCCTCGGCCTCAGACAGCATGTCGGGTGGCCACCAGATCTTCAAGCACCTCGGCAAGCGCCTGTTTTCCTAATTTGGCACTCATGTAGTTGATCTCGGGAATACTGAATCCGTCAGATCCATATACGACTTTGGACAGCGGCGCCATCTCCAGCACCTCGCTGATGATCCGTTTCGCCCCGTGACCAGCAAAAGGAACGCCTTCGCTGACGTCGCAGTAGACACGCGGCAGGACGTTGGCCATGTACCCAGCTTCTCGGTGATACGGGTATCCCGTGTGGACCAGCAGAACCCGGCACGCGCGAAAGATCGGAAATCGCAGCAGGTCCAGCAGGTAGGCGGGCCGCGCGTAGACCAGGTTGACTTCGAAATCACCCATACCGGTGTGAATTTGCATCGGAACGTCATATTCCATGCACAGCTCCATCGCCCGGCACAGAAGGTGGTCACGGAGCTTCTTCATGCTTCCCCCGCCTAATCCGCGCCGGATCGCATCGAGCGCCTGATACCCCTGATCCGGCGTTCGACTCAGCGGTGATACATCGAGACCCGTCCGATAGGCGATGATGGACTTCACCCCTTTGAATCCACCGGACTGGAGCGCGTCGGCGATCGTGTCGTCAAACCGTTGACGGAACTCTGACCAGCCAATGTCGGTTTTGAGGAGTTCGGCGATCAGCGGTTCGATGCGGAATATCGGCACCACCTCGACGGGCAGTTCTGCAGTAACGGCGTCGATATCAAGCGGCGGCATCGGATAGCCAAAATCAAAAAGGAGGGTGGCCACACCGGCATCCGCGAAGAGACGAGAGACATAGTCGCGATAATCAGCTTCAACCTCCCGGTTGCGACGTGCGAGCACCGTCTCGAGATCCGGCTCGACACCAAAGAACCGAGACAAATCATGTATCATCCGCCGAAAGTAGACGGTGTCACGCTTGGCGCGCTGGAGTTCTGAGCGGACATCCTCCGTGAACGTGACGCCTCCGTCTTCCATGAAGCGCTGGGAGCCACCACCGAATGAGGCAAGGTTGGTGAACTCCTCGGACGTGAGCGTTCCACGGTTCAGGAACGGATGACAGTGAACGTCAACCACGGGAAGTTGCGCGAGATTGATCATTTCAGAGTCCCCCAATAGACCCGGAATCAGATGATTCGGAGCCAGTTTATACACGGGTCGGCAAATTTCACCGAGGTACGGGCATCGTCTTCGTTTGATCGTTGACTTCCCCGGCGTAGAACACGTGGTCAACGGCTTAGCGTTTGGCCATCCCTACGCAAATAGCATGAGCGACCACCCGACCAGACGTGACCCTGGCCACGAGCTTCTGCCATCTTAGCAGCCATCTCATCACCGGATGCCAACCGCAACGACGACCAATGACGTACCACCTCAAATTCGGGTGGCAAACGTGACGTTATCGAGTTGCAAATCACCTGTCGCCAGACACCGGACCGGAGTTACCGCTACATCACCCGCCCAACCAGATCTCGTGATCTCCGTATGTGATTCTCCATCGTCTCATAGGCGGCGTGGGCATCTCGATCAACGATGGCTTGGATGATTGCGTCGTGGCGAAGCCTCGATCCGAACTTCGTCGACAGGACGCACACGCAAGCTGCGCTCGCGATCCGTGTCAACTCGAGTGAGTTCGCTCGTTGGGAGCGCTTGGACTCGAACTGTCCCAACTCAGAGCAGATCAATTGAGGACCAACGTACTTCATCTCTCCCGGAACCGTCCGACGCCGACGGAGCCCGAATGAGGAGAATTCCGGCCTCCCTTTGAGCGGGCATGCCTCCAACAACAAATTGCCATCGGTCGCATTGAGCGAAAGCCGCGCACGACTTTCGCTCAACGCGAGTTCGCTGACAAATTGACCAGCCGTACTGCCGCACCCCTACGTGCTGGGGCGGTCTATCAATGATTGTAAACGAGGAAACCGCGGATCAGGTCAAGGTAGTCTTGCGTCTCATCGCCCTGAACGCTGTGGCCACTCTCCTCGAAGATCCGCAAATCCGCATTAGGAATTTTGCTGGCAATCAATTCCGAAAACTCGGGCGGACAAATCCAATCATGCCGCCCGGCGATCACAAGGGTCGGCGCTGTGATCTTGTGTAATTGATCCGTTACGTCGTACGTCCGCAAGAAGCCGCTAAAGCCTTCATTGATCGCGTCCGCCGACACGATGCCGCGAGCTTGGGCATCTTTGGCCTTCACCGGATCGTACTTCTTGGAGTACATTGGCCCCATTGCCTCGAAATAGTGTCGCAGTTCTTCTTCGTTCTCAAACGTTCCCGCCCACAGCTTCTCAGCCACATATTTGCTGTTCTTCCGTGCCACGCTCCGCCAAGATCTGTTTCGCGCGGTCGAGAAACTGATGCGTCGACGACGTGACGACCGCGATGAGATGCGAGACATTCTCCGGATACCGTGTTGCGTAGGTCAGAGCGACCATTCCGCCATACGACGCGCCCAAGACAACAATTTTGCCAAGGCCGAGATGCTGACGCAGAGCCTCCATGTCCTCGACATTGTTCTCCAGCGTGTAGGTCTCGCGCGGGCCACGAGCGGAGCGTCCTTGACCACGATGGTCGAAATAGACGAGTTGGAGCTTGTCAGCAAGCGGAGACAATAGCGGCTTGTAGTTGGTGTGGTCTCCACCGGGTCCACCGTGAATAACGAACGCGACCGGCTTTTCCACCATCCGTGGGCCATCAGGCACCAATCCCATGCCCTCAACGTCGAAGTAGATTTCGGTGTCCCGCACTTTCGCCCGCATCAAGCGAACTCCCTTCCCAAGCATATACTTATCCGTCGCTTAGATTTTCATTCGTGGATCGAGGGCATCTCGTAATCCGTCCCCCAGGAGATTGGCTGCCATCACGGTGACGGTAATCGCAAGACCTGGGAACGCCATAATCCACCATGCACTCTGCATGAACTCGCGTCCATCGCTCAGCATGATGCCCCATTCGGCCGTTGGAGGTTGAGCCCCCAAACCAAGAAAGCTCAAAGCCGCGCCGATCAAGATCGCGGTGGCAACTCCGAGCGTCGCCAAAACGAGAATCGGTGTCAGAATGTTCGGAAAGACATGGCGCCACATCAGTCGTGAGTCGCTGCACCCAAGCGATCTCGCAGCCTCAATGTACGTCATCTGGCGCACCTGTAGCACCGATGAGCGAACAAGTCGTGCGAATGATGGGATGAATGAGATGCCGACCGCAATCATTGCATTGAATATTCCTGGTCCCAACATAGCGGTCACTGATAGGGCCAGCAGGATACCTGGAAACGCCATCAGAGCATCAACAATGCGCATTAACGTATTGTCGATCAACCCACCGTACATTCCCGAGACAAGTCCCATGACGGTGCCAATCACCGCGCCGATGCCTACCGCGATAAATCCCATCCGCAATGAGACGCGAGCGCCGTAGACCACGCGAGAGAAGATGTCTCGCCCAAAATGATCTGTGCCCATCAGATGGTGAAGACTGGGTGAAGCCAGAATGTCCTCGGAAATCTGGATGGGACTATCTGGTGCAATGATCGGTGCTGCGATCGCCGTCAAGATGAGCAGCACGATGATCATACCTCCGAAGAGTGCCCCACGATGTCGAACGAATCGTTTCAGTACCATAAAACGACGTGACTGACGACCTACGCTCCCGATACCGATTTCGAGGGCCTGTCGCCTATCAGTTGTTTGGGCCGAACTCACAGACTAATCCTTCTGTTGCACCAGGACGATGCTCGGTCAGAACCGAATACGAGGATCGATCACCGCGTACGAAAGATCAACAAGGAGGTTGACGAACAGGTAGATGATCGCGGTCATCAGGACGGTCCCTTGAACGACCGGAAAGTCCTTGGACAAAATAGCGTCGACAATGAGACGGCCGATGCCCGGGCGGGCGAACACTGTTTCCACGATAACCGCACCACTTAGGAGATACCCGAAGTTGAGACCGATCAGCGTCACGATCGGCAACAGCGCGTTGCGCAGAGCGTGTCTGAACCACACCGCGCGCTCTTGGAGCCCCTTAGAACGAGCGGTCTTGACATAATCTTCCTGAAGAGCCTCGATCATGCTTGCTCGTACCATCCGAGCAACTAGCGCAACCTGCTGAATTGCAAGGACTGCTGCGGGGAGGATGAGCGATTTCCACGTGCCCCCACCCGTGGCCGGCAACCATCCCAACGTTACCGCGAAGAAGTAGATCAGAATCAACGCCAGCCAGAAATTTGGAATCGAGATGCCGAGAAAACTCACCCCCATCGACAAGTAATCAGCCAACGATCCTTGGCTGATCGCCGCCAAGACCCCAAATCCGATG
>CAWAVM010000008.1:0-410370 GCA_963785465.1 uncultured Chloroflexia bacterium
GATCGTGCGTGCGAGGGACGACGGAGAAGGCTAGAGAGTCAACTTGCCCCACGTCACACCTCTTCGGCAAAATGCTAAACCCAGTCACGGTTCGACCCGAAAAACGGCCACAAGATTAGCGTTTAGCATGTTTGCGAAGTCAAGCGTGCCTGGCTGCAGCAGAGCCCAGAATGCCCGGGCCTTGTGGGGAGATTTCAATTCGAATAGGTCTCTATTACATCAACCGGTTGCGCTTCGACATTTTTTTGAGTTCCACCTAGCATTCGCTCCTTCATTGAATCGATGTACGCACCTACCAAGTCCCCGATGATGCTGAGACAGCTATCGATGAGCTGCGGTCCGATCGGCGTCGAAAGCGCACTTCGCGGAATCCGATGGCCACCGTGCAGCACGTTGTGGCAACGCTGGAGTACATACCGGTCGAGGCTGTACCACTCACCATGGGCCGCAGAACTGGCGGGAGCGAACAGGAGCCGGTATTCCTGTTCCATGCCCACGTCGATTGCCATGTCGCGCGCCGACACACCCCCAAACGTCGACTGAATACTGATATTCTGCCACTCCTCGCCAACGTCTTGGTTTACCTCAGCATCCAAGTAATTGAGATACTCTTGGAGGTCCTCATCGGGTTCGTCCAGCGAGTCTAGGTAGTCCTCGAGGTGAAGTTTGAGTAGCTTCAAGTGGCCTCGACCGTACTCTTTGAAACCGTAATACAACGACGCGTCGTCACGCTTGACCAGCCATCGGAAGACGATGAGAGCCTCGATCAGGCTGCGGATCATGGGCGATCCGTGCTCACCAGACCACAAGACCGGCGACGATGCGGTCGCATGTGCAAGACGCAACGCGCGGAGCGTGATACCGGTGAGCACTTCGTAACGGTCCGGCTCATAGAGATCAGGGTCAGCCTTCCGTGCCGTTGCCAGAAACTGTTGGTGCATCTCCCGCACTTTCTGCACGAAGTGTGCTCGTGCCTCCGCAACGTCTTCTGGACTTGAAGGCGCTCCAGGATACGCATCGTCAGTACTGCATGGGTAGATGTGCCAATTCGTTCGCCAGAACCTTCGCGCCCACTCCACCGCCTTCCCTTCGCCCTCTGCATCGTCGAACGCGTTCGCGAACGCGAGAAACATAGCTCGAATCATCGGATCAGCGCGACGCATCTCGTCTGCAGAGAGCTCGCCGGGGTAGCGAGCAAGCAGGTCGATCGTGTCCTCGGCTCCTTCATGAGCCAACACAATACGACCCGCCTTGGCATGCCGTGCCAGGACGATAAACTTGGCTCGCGTCGGAACGCGATCCTGGCCGTGTGTCGACGTTTCGATCACCTGGGCCAGATACCGCTGAGCCGCTTCCCAGTCGATTGAAAGTCCGTTGGAAATCCAAGGCATGATCAACCAACGACCAGGAGCGTTCGGGTACATTCCATGCGCGTTCGCGAATTTCTCGGGAACGACCAAGTCGTAGAGGCCGAGAGATTGGAGATTTTTCAGGATAGTGGAACGCGCGTCTTCAGGGACGAGCTCTAAACTCGTCAACTGACCGTCGATGACTAGTCGCTTGGCAACAGCCTCGTCTTGGATCAGTTCCGCAAGTACATCATCAACCACGTCGAGTGTTTTCATCGCGAGATGCATCCACGTAGTTCGTTGTTGGTCGCGATTACCGAGCAGATCCAGAGCATGTTTGGAAGCGAGTCCCTCATCCACGGCGTCGCCCTCAGATTCGGGACGGTCATCATTGGCGGCCTCAGAATCTTGCCCTGACGGTCGTGGCTGGAGAGATCTGAGTTACGTCTCCGTCGATCCTTTCGACCCGGTCGGCGACTTTTCTTGCCCACGAGATCACTCACATTTCTTGGACAGTAATTCACTGCGATGGTGAGGTTCACAGAACGACCAATTGTATCATCAGGTCTGATGTACGATCCTGCACGCAGTTGCCCGCTGTCTCTCGACGACACCTCGCTAGTTGACACGGCACGGTTCCGCAGCCGTCGTCTTAAGATCTGTCTGATTCTGTGAGGGTCCTATGTGCTGATCAAGCGCAATAGCGTGTCGGTCGATTCAATCCTCAAGGCAATGACGGGCGGACTGATGTTTCGACGATTCGCTGAATCATCACAATCGATGATCCGAATTATTCAACTCCCATACTCCGGGCAGCGGATCCCAGCACCCATCATTGGGCGCCGTCTTATCGAGAACCGGATTGAGGAACGCCGCGACCTGTTCATACGCCGTCGAGACATCGGGATTGATCCCCACGTCGTTTGCCATTCTCCGGTACGCCCTGCTCCAGCCCGGAGGAGGTGGCGGCATCGTTGTGGGAAGCGGATGCGTCCCACGGTTGGTAAATGTTGTGCGGAGCGCCGTGCGTAGTCGTTCGACCTCGAACGCAGAAAGGGAGCGGATCAACACGAGGTCGACCAGGTCCTTCACGCGGCTGCTCGGCCGTTGCCCGCCGTAGATCCGGGTATACGCGTGAACCTTCTCGGCGACATGCTGTTCGAGTGGCAGTGCTGGCACCTCTATTGGATCGATCTCGGCGAACCTGAGGAGGTCTGGTCCTCGCAAGATCTCGGGAGGCGAGACGACGGGATCACCGAATCCGATGTCCACGATCACGTCCTCGAACGTTCGGCCTGCCAGCTCGGCCGTGACTCGATACCGTACGGCCGCGCCTTCGAGTGCGATATCGAGGTAGCCAGTCTTCTCAATGGCAAATGAGAAGTAGTCACTGAGATCGATCGCCTGGGCGGCCAGGAAGTCCGCGGTTGCCGCCTCTTCGCTATCTTGGCGGGCGAGATCGAGATCCTTTGTGGTCCGAAACGTGTCGCCGAGCCTGAAGTCGAGCGCAAGCGCACCTTTGAGGATCCAGCGATCAGGGGCGACGATGAGCAAGCGAGCCATGAGGCGATCGAAGACCACCAGCTTCCGCAGCCGTACCAACGGAGTGCCGGTCTGCTGGGCCGTCGTCAGGAGGCGTCGCTCGAGGGCGGACCGGAAGGCACCAGCCGTCGCATACCTCATCGGTCCACTCGGCCGAGAGCGTTGAGTATGAGGTTGGCCACGTGCCGATTGCGCTGCTGAGCAACGTGCCGCATTTCCTGTCGCGTGGCGAGTCCGCGCTCAATTGCCTGAGTAAGCGCGAGCTCGACCTGTTCCGGAGCGGTGCCGGCCTCCGCAGTGTCCAGGATTGTCCGAGCTGCGGACGTCAGTCGGATACCGTCGCGAGCGGTGACGTCCTGCGGCTGGAGCGGCCTGGTCGTCGTGTGGATTGTCACGCCCTGCAGCGTCGGAAGATGGCGCTTCGAGCGTGGGACGGTGAGGTGGACAGCGTCAGGAATAAGGTCACTCAGATCAAGGAGATCGAGGGCGCTCTCATGGGAGACAACGGCGACGTCCTTCCCGACGGACAGCCATGCCACCATCACTTCTTCACGCGGCGACGATGGATAGTCGCGGAATCGATAGAGTCCGCGACGCACACGGATGAACCGGCCGGCGCGAGTATGATACGCGAGGAGATCCCAGGCGAACTCACATGCACGTGCCTGCGCCGCGGTGAAGTAGCCCTGTTGTTCGGAGGCGATCTCAAAGAGGCGGGCGGAATCAGGCTTGGTCGCATTCGTGTCACCCATACCTTGAATAATACTCTAGGAACGGGTGACATGCCAGGCGTTGGCGCGGATCACTGTTCGTGCGTGCTGTAAATATCCGGACTTGAATATGCGTAGCCGTGTTGCAAGTCGCGCTTGGTGAGGTACGTCAAACCTTTATACAGCTACGAGACTATGAAGAAGGAACGTCCCGAACACCACAGAAAGAGAGGTCACAACGGACACGCGATCTTACGATCTCGTGTCCGATAGTACTGACAGCAGCATTGCGCTAAAAGGCAAATTTCGGCGGAAGCGACGGGATTCGAACCCGCGGTCTCAGCCTTGACAGGGCTGCATGTTAGGCCACTACACCACGCCTCCATGGCTAAGCGGAGCGAATGCTACCATGACGAGCGATTGTCTGTCAATATTGACGAGGCCACCCGCGCTGGGGCAATCGCTTCCCGGATGCTCGAAATCGCTGGGCAAGACAGGACAGTATGTCGCGATGACGCGTCAGAACTTAATACGACGCTCCGACAATTTGCCCCGAAGAGGTCGCTGGCGAACTTTGGCTGGCGCTGTTCGCGTTGTTGGTCGTTCCTGCGGCGTTGTCGACGGCAGATGCGGCCGGGCCTGAGTTCGCATTGCCGTTTGCTGGTCCTCCCGGACCGTCGACCTGGTACGTGACGCAATGGTACGGTTCCACTCAATGGGCTTACCTCAACTGGCACGATCAGTACAGCCAGGGGCAAGGACTCCATTTCGGTGTCGACTTTGCTGCTCCGTGTGGTACACCCATTCATTCGATTGGCGATGGCGTTGTCTTCTCCATCGACGGTCCCTACGGTGCCGGTCCCCACAACATCGTGATCAACCATCAGGACGGCTATTTCTCTCTCTATGGCCATATGTTCAAGCGTTCGACTCTTCAGGTTGGTCAGCAGGTGAAACAAGGAGATGTGCTCGGAATCAGTGGAGATCCGACCACTCAAGCCTGTGATCAGTCCTCTCATCTGCACCTTGAAATTCGGACCAATTCAATGTCAAGTGCGGTGAACCCGGTTCCGCTCATCAATGCTGACTGGCGCAGTTTGACGATCGGGGCTGATACGGCCGGACAGAAGTTTGAACTCTTCTACAACGACCCGGGTAAATGGATGACGAATGATCAGCAGCCGGAAACCCACTTCGGAGGACCGATTCTGAACAGGACAGGCCCTGCGTGGCCACCAAATTAATCCGGATCATGCTGGTTGCCGTTGCCTTGCTGCTTTCAGCCTGCAGCGCGCCCTGGTCGTCGACGTCGACGGTGGCTGTGGTGCCGCAGTCGACGCCAGCCGTCCGGACAACTGATACGCCAACTGCAATTACAAGCGCTGTTCCAACAGCAACGCGACGGCCGACGCCAACGGTGATGATCCCAACGCCTACTCCGCCACCGCCCACCCCAACGGTCGTGGCAACCCCGACCTCGATCCCAACTCCAGTCGTGCACGAGGGGTCCGTCGCCCAATGTTGTGGAGTGTTTGCGTGGGTCGATTCGAAGCGATTGATGGTCTTTGATGCACCATCCGGAGGCCAGCAGGGAACGTATCTGGTCAACGTTCAGGATGGCAGCCGAATGCCCATTTCGTCAGGATTTGGAACGTCGTCGATCTCGGGGCTGATCGCGTTTCCGAACGCGGTGACGGGAGTGACCGAAATCCGCCGGGAAGACGGCTCCTTGGTGTCGGCCATTCAGAACGGTGGACGCGTAACGTGGATTTCTCCGGATGGCAAACATCTCGCCTGGTTGGTTGATCAGGGCATCCCGAATTCGAGTTCGCTGGTAAACCGAGTAGCCCGCCTGACAACGGCAAACATCGATGGCACCAACCAGAAATCGTTGGTCGAATTCGAGGCCTCGTCGCTTCAATGGTTGCCCGATAATCTGCATGTAATGGCACTTGCACGTGCTCAGAATGGGACCCATTCCGGCATCTGGAAGATCGACACGTCAGACGGAACAAATGAGGTGGTCGTGCCGGGTACCTACATTCAGGCGCTGCGCATCTCGCCTGATGGCACCAAGATGGCTTATTTGGTGACGTTTAGCGGCGATTCCTCTCAGGACGGAGTGTGGGTTTCCAACGTCGATGGGTCGAATCCGAGTCATTTGAAGGAAACTGGTGCATTTCGCTGGGCGGGAGATTCAAACAGCCTCTGGTTCCTCAAACTCTCTGTGCCAGAGCGGAGGCGAGGACCACGTGACGAAAGTAGACGTCACCAACGACGCTGAGTCGGCACCAGTAGCCCTCGGCGGGCGAGTTCTTGGCGGTCAATGGGAGTTGAACGAGGCCGGGAACATCGTTGCCTATTGGAGCGAAGCCGATCAAACCGTAGTCGTCAAGCGGCTTGCGCCATGAACCTCGCCGGACTCACGTACCAGACGCCGCGACGCCCGAACGACCGATGACCGAGAGTGCGATGTCTCTTTCACGTCGTCCTATGGCACCCGATCCAACGAGTGCTGCCGCGTAAGTGACGATCGAAATCAGCAGGGAAGGAAAGACACCGAAGCGTAGCGTCACGATTTCAACCAGCCCCATAGCTGCTGCTGCCAGCAGCGGTCGAGCCGCAAAACCGACCCAGTTGAACTTGCCAACGTAACGGCGCACCGCAATCGAAAGCGGCACGAAAAGCACCACTTCGGTCGCAATGGTGATCCCGGCCGCGGCCACGTAGCCATAGATTGGCACCAGCAACAGATTTGCTCCAAGATTGAACGCAACGGCCATTGCGAACGCCACCGTGATCGTCCGCTGGCGATTGACGGCGATCAATACGTATTGAGTAATGCCGTTGACATAACTCAATGGCAAAAACCAGATCAATATCCTGAGCGCGGTCGCCGAATTGGGTAGGTAACTCTCTCCAGCGAGGACGCGAATCAGATCAGGAGCGACAATCATGGTTCCCAGCGTGATTGGCCAGGCGACGATGAAGAGAAGCTTCGCGGCGAGTCGGTAGCTGTCGATCAATCGCTCGGTGTTCGTCGTGGCATAGCGCGAGAGTAACGGGAATACGGCAAGAGTGAAATACGCCGGAATCAACGGGAGCATGTTTATGAACTTGTAGGCAGCATCATACGAGCCCAGGGCCTTGTCACCTTGGTTCGCTTGGATGATGAACACGTCAGCACGGAAAAATAAATTGAGTAGCAAGGCATTCAACAGTAACGGCCAGGAGAGGACGATGAGATTTCTCGCCTGGCTCTTGCCCAGCTTCCAGATCGGACGAACGCTGAGGTGCCGTGCGGAAACATGGAACGCCACAGCGGATAGCACCGTCGACACAAAGGCGACGCCAGCCAGCCCGATCACTCCGAGACCGCTGAAGAGAGCCGCGAGTCCAAAGCCGACGCGGCAGAAATTTGTCAGGATGTTCATCAGTGCCGGAAACTCCATTCGTTCCCGGCCATTGAAGATCGAGTTGACCGCCTCGGTGTAGCTGCTCGGCGCAATGGCCAGGATCAGAAGAGCGATCGCGCCGACGCTGTTAGGGGAGAGATCGGACCAAGTTGAGCCCCAAAACATGTAGAGACCCACGAGTGGTACAAGTGTCAGCAGCACCATGAGCCGAAGCAGAGTTGACGATCCGAGTAGCGCGCCCGCTTCATCAGGATTGCGTGAGACTTCGCGTGTGACCATGACCCCGAGACCAAAGTCAGAGATGGTCTTCGCGTACAGCCAGACTGTAGTGGCGACGACGTATTGGCCGTTCCCAGTTACGCCCAGCATTCGCAACACGAACGCGGCGAATACCAGGTCGACGGCTCGGTTGAATAGTTGTGCCGCGATCGGGACCGCGCTATTGGTAAGAATTCGACGTACGGTATTTCCTGCGATGAGTTCAATCGTTGGAATTCCGATGCGCGCCAGTGCCATTAGCCCGATAGTCGAGATCAGGGCGAACGCAAGCGCGAGAACAACGGTGAATTCTGACTGGGTCATCCGGTCGATCATCGCTGGCGGAAAACTCCCTGGGAGCGAACATGGAGCGCTATACGTTCAGCGGGAATCCTCATCTAAACGCAATGGCGACCACGATCAGGAT
Source organism: uncultured Chloroflexia bacterium (assembly GCA_963785465.1). Classification (GTDB taxonomy): domain Bacteria; phylum Chloroflexota; class Chloroflexia; order Thermomicrobiales; family Thermomicrobiaceae; genus CALAGB01. The sequence goes on from CAWAVM010000008.1 coordinate 7,703, forward strand.
AGCTCCAAGACACATCGCGCTGATGATCCCAAAGAAAATAACCAGAATCGAGAGTGTCCCGAAACCGATGCGCCCCGATCGTACCGGAACATCTGGCTCTTCGCGGTCCGCCGCTGACGGTGGGTGATCGCTCATGTTAGATCACCTACTTCATGATAGAGCTTCAGATGAGCCGACGCGGCGCCCTCCCATGTGAATTCTGAGGCTCGGGCTTGACCACGTTGTGACAGATCGTCGCGAAGCGATCGATCGTCCAGTAGTCGCAACATGCCGTTCTCCAATTCGTCGATCCCGTCCGGAGAGACGATCAATGCTGCGTCCCCGGCGACTTCAGGAAGAGCGCCACGATCACTGGCAATGACCGGAGCGCCACAAGCCATCGCTTCCAAAACGGGGAGACCGAACCCTTCGTACCAAGAGGGTGCTAACAAGCCGACACTTCCGGCGTAGAGTGCCGGAATCCAGGTGTCATCGACAAACCGAAGATAGCGAATTGCCATTATCCTAGCCGCATTCTCGATCTCACTAATGATGGGCTCAGAGAGCCAGCCAGGGTTACCGACAATGACGAGCGATATATCTCTTCGTTTCTCGTAAATCTTTGCGAACGCTCGAAGCGCGGTAAGGTGATTCTTTCTCGGCTCGACGGTGCCGACCATGATGAAGTACGGTCGTCGCAGCCCGAACTGCTGAAGTGTACGATCCACCGCGTCGGTGTCGGGTGCGCGAAACCAGCCATCAACCCCATTGTAGATCGTCGTCACTCGCTCTGGCGCGATACGATAGCGCTCGATGATGTCGCGTCGGGTCGTATCCGACACCGCGACCACTTGGGCTGCACGGGCGAGGGTTCTCGGTACCGAACGAGCCAGGTAGCGACGAAGCTCCGGATGGGCAAATTCCGGGACGATGAGGTAGCTCAGGTCGTGAATTGTGGTCATCATCGGTGCGTTCGTCGGCGGTGACACAAAGTCGGGCTGATGATGAAGGTCGACCTTTCCAACGAACCGATCAATCGGAAGAGGCAGTCGGAGTCGCTGCCATCCGATCGCTGCAAGTCTCGGGGACAACGGGATTCGTTGGAGAGTGCAGTTTTGCGGGGTACCTCCGGACGGAAACATTACAGATTCTTTTGATGTGGACGTGTACCAGAGTATGAGATCGTCACTATCTTCGAGCATTGGGATGATCTGCCCAGCTAGGCTCCGGGTGTAACGACCGACTCCAGCACGCTGATGAACCGCCGAGGTGTAGTCGAACGCAATACGCACTAAATCCTACCTAGCGCCAGGCCCAGCGGGCGATCAGGTACACGATTGCACCCACGAGGATCACACTCCAGTAGGCGACGACGCGATCGAGCAATGCGATGGACGCCGCCGTTTGCTCATTTACTCCGATCACCGTGAGGATGCCGACTACGCCAAATTCGACGAACCCAAGACCGGCCGGAGTCAAAGGTACGACCGTCAGCAGACTCGCGAGCAGAGCGACGAACAATGCAGCCGCAAAAGTTACCCCTCCCGAGACTGATAGCGTCACGAAATAGAGCCGGATTCCTTCGAACGCCCAAATGATCGCAGTGAGAAGCAACAACGTGGGGATACGACCGAATGATCCAAGCGCTCCCTCTTCAAGCTTGATGTAATGATCGCGGACACGAATGGGTACGAACCCGCGAAAAAAATGGCGAAAGCGGAGGAGCACAAGGATACCCGTGACTAGGATGGCTGCAAGCGCGATCGCCACGATCATCCACATCGAAACGTCGGCCGGGACATGACGGCCAAATACAATGAACCCTGATGCGACGAGCACCAGACCCAGCGTCATCATATCCGCCAGTCGCTCGGCAAAAATCGTCCCGAGTGCGCCACCGAACGACACTCCGCTACGTTGTTTGAGCAGGTAGCCACGGTATGCGTCACCGAGCTTGGCCGGCACGATGCAATTCGCAAACCACCCGAGCACAAACATGACCGAGAGCCGTGGTATGTTTGGCAATTCCCTGCCATCAGTTGGGCGTACGCCGGCGCTTTGCAGCAGCGATCTCCATCGTGCCGCTCGCAACCCAAATGATGCATAGTATGTCACGAAGGCCAGCAACAGATAGCCACGGTTGGCGTGACTCATCTGAGTCAGAACCGAGCCGAGGTCGAGATGGAATCTACTGAGCGCGAAGATGACGACCGCAATAGCGATGAGAAATGATGCTATCGTTCGCGGCCGGAGGAGCCGTTTCCCAATGGAAATATTGTCCCAGCCCCGATCGACCCCATTGGATTCGGGATCGCGGAAAGGTTCGACGTCGTCGGGATTTGCTGGTGCCGGAAGTTGGTCTTCAACGTGACTCACGGTCATGTTCCGGCCGGTCCATGCGAATGAGCCAGTGGGTCAAGGTCGTCCTCGAGTACGCGCATCACGATGATCGCGAGCGCCCAAACGATCGCGAGCTGGACACCAAGGTTCAAGACATGAAGATTCTCGACTACATTGTGCACCATGAGAGCAACTGTCACGCCAACCGCGCCAATTCCCACGGCCCGACCGAAGCTGTCCCGGGAGCTTCGCACTGCGCGAAAACTCATCCAGAGACCGGTCAAAATGAGCCAGATGTAGGTTATCAGCCCAACGATACCGGTTTCGGCTGCGGCGTTGATGTAGTAGTTGTGGGCGTGTCCTTCAGAGATGGTGAACATCGGGTTAACCGCGAACTCTGTGAATCGCGCGTTGAAATTTCCAATCCCCACACCTGTCAACGGGTGCGCGTTAAACATGGCAAGACCCGTCTGCCAGTGCGCCATCCGCTCAACGGCGGCGAAATTCGCGTCTGTTACCAATACGTCGCGGGAGTCAAAGAAGCGAACCTGTCCCTCGAGTTGGGAGAAGCGATCTTGCAACGCTGTTGGCGCATACTTCGCACCTCCGGCGAGCCCACCCAGCACGACAATAATTGTTACCGCACCTACTGCAAGGGCGGCTCTTCGGTCACTGATAAACAGCATTACGGCGATCGCCGCCGCGGTCCCCAGCCACGCCCCGCGTGAGAAGCTCGCGACGATAGCGGCGAGACTCACGAGTGTCGAAACGCCAAACCACACTGATAAGGCGCTGTACCAAACCAATTCGTGCCGACTCGATGACGAGGCTATCATCCCATGCGTCCGGCCCACATGGTAGGCACGGAGTGACCTGAACGAATGGACGATACTCCAGACGGCGAGCGCGGCTACCAGCGGACCGGTAAGTTCGAAGTAAGCCGCGAACGTGTTCGGCTTGCCGAACGTTCCGTATGCTCGTGAGATCGAGTTGGTGACGGCGAAACTCGACGGACCGATATCGAGTACAGTTTGCGCCACTCCGAGCAGTCCCTCAAAAATGACTCCCAGTCCCATCGCGATGGCCGTGAAAATGATCGCTCGGCGACTTCGGATTCCGTAGAGAGCGACGATCAGGGCAAAGAATGTGACGCCCCACCGATAAAGCTCGGCAATCCCGGCTTTCACATCCACGGCGCCGTGCAGCGACAACGCCATCGCGCCAAACCACGCCAGGTAGGGAACCAATAAGAATGAACCACGGAGACTATCGCGTCGCGACAGTAGTTGAATCAGGAACGCTGCGAGGGTGGCAACAATCGCCAATTTGGTCGCCGTTAGCGACGATCCGCCTAACGTGATCGCGCCAAATTGTTGGACCGGAACGGTCGCGGCGAGTACCAGAGGGCCGAGCCACGGGACCAATACAACTGCGAGTCCAAACGCGATCCCGGGAAAGATACCGATGTTTACAGGTGAGGGTGCCCGCAGCACCATCAAACCGGAGATGACGGCCAAACACATCCCGAGCAAAGGCCATATTAAACGACTGAACGGGAAACTAAGAGTCGATGACCGCACGCGGATCCCGTGTCACGTAGGTAGAGAAGTAGTCAATCGTATTCTTCATCCCTGTTTCGATATCAACGATCGGTTGCCAGCCGAGAAAATTCATCGCTTTAGTGATATCCGGGCATCGCTTGTACGGATCGTCCGGCCGCTCCGGCAGATATTCAAAGTCGCTCGTTGAATTGCACAGCTTGGTAATCAACTCGGCGAGATCCTTGATAGTGCGCTCGTCGGGGTTGCCAAGATTGATGACCTCACCGCGAGCGTCAGTCGCCCGCATGGCTTCGCGAAGCCCACGCACAAGATCCGAGACGTAGCACAGGGATCGTGTCTGGCTACCGTCACCGAAGACTGGCAACGGATCGCCTCGGAGCGCGCGCATGATGAAATTCGGCACTACCCTGCCATCTTCGGGGTCGTTTCGTGGACCATACGTGTTGAAGATTCGAACAATGCGGGCGTCAAGATCATATTGACGCACGAACTCCATCGTTATCGATTCGCCGAAACGTTTGCTTTCGTCATAACAGCTCCGTGGCCCGATCGGGTTCACGTTACCCCGGTATTCCTCGACTTGCGGGTGAACCTGTGGATCTCCGTAGGCTTCCGAGGTTGATGCGTACAAGAAACGTGCATTGTTATTTTGAGTGATTCGCAGAAGGTTCAACGTACCCACCGAGTTCACCAAGTGCGTTTCGATGGGATGGCGCATATAACCTTCCGGGCTGGCTGGGCTCGCGAGATGGTAGATCTGATCGATGTCCATTTCAAACGGGATAGTGACATCGTGTTCAAAGAATTCGAAATGGTCATTGTCGAGAAGGTGAGAGATGTTATCGCGCCGCCCGGTGATGAGATTGTCGACCGCTACGACGTTGTGGCCATCCTGAATTAGGCTGTCGCACAGATGGGATCCTATGAATCCGGCTCCTCCTGCGACCAATACACGCAATGACCACCTCCTCAAGTCTCGAGCGTACGTTTAGTAAAACGATCTTGCGATTCCATCGCGAGCAATGCCGTCATGAACCAAAATATCAATGCGAGATCAGGCAAAAAATAGCCATTATCGACTAATCCGTGCAGCATCCCGACGATCAAAGCACCTGAAGCGGCAAGACCGAGCGCATTTTTCTGTCGTACCACACGTGCCGTCATCAATACGAGAAGTGCAAGGTACGCCAGGGCAAGAACGACGCCCATTATACCCAGCCGAAGCCATATATCGAGAATGATGTCGTGCGGGTGAGAGGTGAATCGCTCAGTCCAGGCTTGCGGCTTGATATAGCGAGGTGCGTAGACATACAAGAATTGATCGAGGCCAATACCAAAAATGGGACGATCCCGAATCATCTGGATCGACGACTCCCAGAGATCCAGGCGGAGCGAACCACTCCCGCCGGCAAAGACATTGTCGATTCGAGCCGACGCCGTTGCCGCGAGCACCGCACCGAGGATGACACTGGCCGTGGCCGCCAATCCTGCCAGCCGCTTCCGGTGTCCAAACAGCAGCACCGCGATGATTCCCACACCCGCTGCCAGGACTGCTCCTCTTGAAAACGTCATCACCAACACGGTGCCGATGACCCCTGCTGGGACCATCCAATTCCACCTCACGTTTGGCCGGAAGAGAACCGCAAGCCCAACCGCTATGAGCAGCGGACGCTCGAGAAACAATGCAAGCGCGTTCGGATGGTGGTAAACGCCGCTCACTCTGGTGACGCCTTCTACGTTTAGCCCGTGCCCTGTTACGAGTCCAACAACCCCTGTCAGCGCGACGAGAGTCGCTCCTGCCACGAAAAGGGTGACCGACAGGCGGCGGGTGGAGACATCCTGAAAGAACCACCGCGCAAGACCGTAGAAAATCACCGGTTCCAGAATAGTCCACCGAAAATCACGTAGGCTCTCGTGACGATAGGCGGGCATCGCGAGGGTGAAAAGTGAGACCACTCCAACACAGACAAAAAGCACTGCGATGATGTCAATTGGCAGAATGAGTTGCCGAATATCGCGAACAATCTGCGCGAGTCTTCTTGCCGATCGATCGCGCAATCCGACCCACAGGATGTGAATTCCAGTGCCCGCGATTGTCGAAGCCAGCAGGACTTCTTGCGGACTGAACCGGAGAGTACGAATTGAGATGGGCTCGAGCACAAAGCCAACAACCGCCGGAATTGCGGCTACCGACGCGGACGGACGAATGGCGGCGAAAAAGATGAGTACCAAAATTGTGGACAGTGAGAGCAGCGTAATGTGGAAGACAACGGCCGCGGATATAGCGACGAGGATGATCGCCGAGATCGGCGCGCTCTCGTCAAGTTCTGAAATAAACGAAACGCTAGAGGCGAGCCGCCCGGTCATCTAACACAAACCCGTTCGAGTTGACCGGACCCTATTGTTCGTCATAGCCATCCGATACGCTTGCAGATTTCGATCGCTGATCTGCGCACCAATACGAACAAGGAAGCCGTAAGTGAAACATAGAGGAAGATGAACGCCCACGGGAACGGCGTGTTCGCGGTGATGTCGAAGCCGCTGATGGCAACCTCGCCTGTGCCCTGGGCTGAAATCCGGACCGTATGATCTTTGTGAGCCAACCCAGTAGCGATAGAAATCGACTGGTTTTCGGCCTGATTCGAATATAGATCGATGAAACTTCCTTTGCTATCTGATGGAAGGATTGGCGATGCCTGATCGTCAACGGTAATGTATACCTTGCCGGACTCCGGACCAATCCGCGCAGTCATACCGATTTCAGTGCCGTAGAATCGGAACGTCATGCTGCTGCCGGAGACCGACGTAACCATTGAAGACGTCTTGATGGCGGAACTTGAAGTTCCCAGCGTTTGCTTGAACCAATTTCCAGACAACAAAATGGCCGAATTCTCCGCCTGGTATGACCCCGGTTCGAGCGTTTGTCCGGCACCGCTGCCGGTGCCTTCCTGTGCTCCTATTCGAATTGATGGGAGTCTGGATTCGAGATTCAATACCCAGATGAGTGCTAGGATCAGACCAACGATCCCGACCAATGTCACGAGAATTGAGATCGAAGATTCCAGGTCGTGGGGTTCATTCACAATCGGCGCAGGTCTGCGCCGCGGAGCGCGTCGGCGCCGTGGCACCGACACCATCAACGCAATGCTCCGATGACAATGGATCCGAACCAGTGGTCACTAACCTCCGACCAATCGGCGACCGGAGTTCGCATCATGTGGGCCTTGCAGTGGCTGGAAGCGTCGATCTTGCTGTGCATGGCGGCTAGTATAGCAGTCGACCAATCCAGTTCCGGAACGTGACGGAATTGTGAATCGACTGGCTCCTACGAGAGAAGGTGTTTAGGTGGATCGAAAACCGATGGTTGGTGTTATTGGCGGCAGCGGCCTGTACACAATTCCCGGGCTATCAAGGGTGGAGCACGTTTCGATCGACACACCCTTCGGCGCAACAAGCGACCAGATTGTGATCGGTACGTTGGCAGGGTTCGATGTTGCGTTTCTGCCTCGGCACGGGCGATTCCATCACATCAATCCAACGGTTATCCCGGTTCGCGCGAACATCTGGGCAATGAAATCCATTGGCGTTCGCCGGCTTGTCTCAATTAGCGCGGTAGGTAGTTTGCGGGAAGACATTCATCCGCTCGATATGGTCGTGCCGAATCAGATCTTCGATCGGACCAGTCTTCGAGTTCGATCCTTTTTCGATGACATCGTCGTACATGCTGCGATAGCGGATCCTTTCTGCGAACCTGCGAGACAAGCGCTGACCGATGCGGTGAACACCATCAGCGTGCCAGTTCACGGGGACGGGACTTACATTTGCATTGAGGGACCGCAATTTTCGACCAAAACCGAGTCACGCGTCTATCGATCGTGGGGTATGGATGTTATCGGAATGACTGCCATGCCAGAGGCTCGGCTCGCGCGCGAGGCCGGTCTCTGCTATGTAACACTTGCGATGGTCACCGATTATGATGTGTGGCACGAGACTGAGGAAGCAGTGACGGTACAGGCCGTTATCGAGAATTTGAAGCGCAATGCGGCGAACGCCCAGGCTGCCATTCGACAAGCCCTCCCGGCGTTGCACTCCTCGTGGGAATGTTCCTGCGCCGATTCCCTTCGTGGAGCAGTCGCAACTTCGCCGGAAGGAATCTCCGACGAAACGCGTGAACGATTGTCGCTGTTACTGGGAGACAGTCTCGACTGATCCTGAGGTTTGGAGCGATGTTGAGCAGCCAATTTGGAGCGCGTCCCGGTAGGTTGAGATCGGCGGCAACGCGACTGATATCCGACGGGACCCTCCGAGAATTCTTGTTAGTGGATCGACAATCGTGAACGCAATCCTTCGCCGTTTTCGTTTTACTGAGTTTCAATTATTGGTGGCGCCGTCATTAATGACTGTTGTCGGTTTGCTGACGATCTTTCTTGCTCGTACGGGAACGACCAAGTGGAGCATTAGCGATATATCGGTAAGCCTGGGCTACGTAGCGCTCCTGTTCGGCATGACCATTTGGTTCAGTGCCAGTGGGTTCAAGGGAGATCAGGTTCTTTTCCCCGTGGTCGCCACTCTCGCCGGAGTGGGACTGCTCGAGATCCAACGACTCAATCCAGTACTGATTGAACGAGGCGCGGGTTGGGCCAATGTTGCCCAGCGTCAGGTTCTGTTCCTGGCGGTCGGACTCCTCCTGTTGTGGGGGATGATCGTTTTCACTCGCAAGCTTGACTGGTTGCGCCGATACAAATACACGTGGGGATTTCTGGGTCTCGGGATGATGGTCGTGACCATGGTTGCGGGCGAAAAGGTGAATGGCGCTCGCCTGTGGCTAAACCTCGGGTTCGTTACCGTTCAACCGAGCGAGATCGTCAAAGTGCTCCTGGTGGTATTCCTGGCGGCGTACCTTGACGACTACGGTGATCTGATTGCCGGTTCATACCAACTCGGACCGCTGCGACTGCCTCCAATTCCCTATTTGCTGCCAATGGTTGTCATGTGGATGGCATCGCTTGCGATCGTCGTGCTGCAAAACGACCTTGGAACTGCCCTCCTCTTCTTTGGCATTTTCTTGGTCATGATCTATGTCGCGACAGGTCGGTTTCTTTACATCGTCGTCGGTTTGGGTAGCTTCGCGGTTGGAGTCTACGTCGCCTATCACCTCTTCGATCGCATCGCCGTGAGGGTGCAGAACTGGATCAATCCCTGGGCCGATCCGCTTAATGCCGGATTTCAGCAGATCCAGGCGGAGTACAGTCTCGCCGCTGGTCACATCTTCGGAACCGGCCTGGGCTACGGGCACCCTCAGTACATTCCGGCCGTCGAAACCGACTACATCTTCGCGGCGCTCGGAGAAGAGTTGGGCCTACTTGGCACAATCGCGATCGTCGCCCTATTCCTGCTCCTCGTGGCGAGAGGATCGTTGATCGCGCTTCGTGCCGAGCGTGGCTTCCCTCAGTTATTGGCCGTCGGATTGACGACTATCCTGGCACTGCAAACGTTCATCATTCTCGCCGGAACACTCCGTATCATCCCCCTTACCGGGATCACGCTTCCGTTCATCAGCGCCGGAGGCAGTTCGTTGCTCACGAACTTCATCATTATCGGTCTGCTCTTACGCATTAGCGAACCTGGAGCGCGAAGAACATGAGTCGATACATTCGCGCAACGTCGTTCGTAGCCGGGACGATGACTCTCACGTATGGGTTGATTACGACTCACGATCACGCTGCCTCGGCCTGGTTGCTGATACTTGCCATTGGCGCGACACTCTTGACTGTTTCGTTATGGCCAGATCTGCCGAAATCGGCAGCAACGATTGAACGTGCCGTTGTCCGTGGCACGGTCCTCTTTCTCGTTGGCTTCCTGTTGGTTGGCGTTCAATTGGCGCGAATTCAGGTAATCGATAGCAGTTCGATCAGCGCGCGTTCGGCATCAGCGTCCGGCGATCTTGTCGTTCAAGATCCTCGGAAGCGCCTTGCGGCGTCAGAAATCATTCGTGGCAGCATCCTATCGAGCGACGGCCAGATTGTGGCCGAGACGACGAAGAATCCGGACGGAAGCTTCACACGAACGTATCCCGATCCAGCGACAGCGTACCTGGCTGGCTATTACTCCCCACTGTTGTACGGAAGCAGCAACCTGGAAAATGCGTACGACGTCGAGTTGATGGGTAAGAAGGGCGGCAACCCAATCACCCAGTGGCTTGATGGAGTGCTCCATCGTGAAAAGCGCGGCTACAATCTGAAGCTTTCAGTCAATGACGTCCTACAGAAGAAGGCTAATGAACTGTTGGGCGACCAGCGCGGGGCGGTCGTGTTGATGGATGCCAAGACCGGGGCTATTGTCGCAATGGCCAGCACTCCCAACTTTGACCCGAACAAGCTCTACGTCAATTCGGGGCCGAATACTGTCCAGCAAACATCTGCCGCAAAGGACTACTGGGCGCAGCTCAATGCGGCGGGGAACTCGCCACTGCTCCTTCGTCCGACGCAAGGACTGTATATTCCGGGATCGATCTTCAAGACGGTAACTGCCTCCGCGGCGATCCAATCCGGCGTTGCGGGGCCCGATACCGTCTACCGCGACGAAGGCGCGCTTACTGTCGAATCTCGCGTCATTCCGGAGCAAAATCGTCCCGATAACTCTCGCATTAACTACACGTTGACCGAAGCATATGGGTGGTCTCTCAATGTCGTTTTCGCTCAGATTGGCCTTCAAGTTGGCGCTGAACGACTGGCGCAGTTCGCCCAAAAATTTGGATTCGGAGTACCGATCCCATTTGATCTTCCGGTTGCTCCCAGCCAACTCGACTCCGACCCCAGTTTCCTGTCAAGCCAGGCGGCCGTCGCGGTAACCGCATTTGGGCAAGGACAGTTGCAGGTAACACCGCTCGAAATGGCCATGGTCACGGACGCCGTCGTGAACGGCGGCAACATGATGTCACCATTTCTTGTCGACCAAATCACCGATTCGTCGGGGAAGACTCTCTCGACTCACTCGCCTTCTGTTTGGCGGCAGGCGATCGATTCGTCAACGGCGGCGACAATGCAGGAAATCATGATCAAATCGGTTCAGAACGGATATGCGTCTCCAGCCCAAATTCCTGGTTACGTTGTCGGAGGCAAGACTGGTACTGCTGAGGTTGGCGGGAACAATCAGCCAAATGCCTGGTTCATTGGCTTCGCCGGTAAGACCGACCCGCAATATGTTGTCGCGGTGGTCGTCGAGAACGGTGGCGAAGGGGGCAAAGTCGCATTGCCGATCGGCAAGCAGATGCTCGAAGCAGCGCTTCAGATCGCTCCAGCGAAATAGGAGCGCTTAAGTCCGAATGGACTTGTGTTTGATGTAATGCTTGGCCGCGCGCTGCTCACCCTGCCGTTCAGCGACTACGGGATTCACCCGAAACTCACGATTCACACTCGGTAACTCTCCACAACCGAACATGCTCGTGTAGAAGTCACGGATCGGCGAACAGAGAGGCGCCGGCGACTTGTCATCGTTTGTCTATTTTCAGCCTGGGGATGCGGAATTTGGTATAATTACAAGTCGTGTGGCAACGTGGAGTATTGTCATGAGTTCGTCGCAGCCCACCTTCGAAACACTCGTTACGCAGGCACTTGACGACCTTCCTGAAACGTTCTTGAAGGCACTGGAAAACGTTGAGGTTGTGGTTGAGCCGGAGCCGAGCGTGGAGCAGCAAAGGCGGCTGCTGTCACCTGGTTCGACTCTTCTAGGTTTGTATGAGGGTGTGCCTCGGACCTGGCGTTCGTCAAACTATGGACTGGTTGCACCGGATAAAATCACGATATTTGAGGGTCCAATTCGGCGGTCCTCACATGACGATTTGTCGTTGAAATCGCTGGTCCAGAGGACCGTACTCCATGAGATCGCGCATCACTTTGGAATTTCGGACGATCGTCTGCGGGAGCTAGGCGCATATTAGCGTTGTGGACGTGAGGTAAGCAGATAGATGCAATGGCCCTCCAGCGGGCGCAAGTCTGATACCGGTACGACACTGCCGGGAGTGATCGAAACAATCGGGAACGCGTTCGCGCTCCTCAACAAGCGTCCCTATCTTATTACCGCTCCTATTCTCCTCGATCTCTATTTGTGGCTGGGGTACCGTCTGTCTCTCGAGCCGTTGACGTCTGCGATTGTTCGGTGGTTGGGTAATGCGCCGTCGGTCGACTCGTCGACCATTGATCGCATCAAGAATTTGGGATCATCCTTTAATCTCTTTGAGCTTCTTGCGGTCTCAACTCCTACTCTCGTTGCGCGCGTTGGTGCGGATGTGATCTCCGGCGCGACGACTCGCACAATCGCATCGTCGCCTTGGTGGCTGCTTCCTCCGTTGGCGCTGTTGCTGGCAGTTGCGGGTGTGACGATCGGTGTCGTTTACCTCACGTTGCTGGGCTATTTGGTCCGGGGAGAACCTCTCGTATCGATCAGGGTCGTGCGGGCAAGCGCTGTCAACACGCTGCGAACGATTGGCTACATTCTGCTCGTTTTGGGGATTGTTCTTCTGTTGTCGTTTCCAATCTTTATGCTCTCGGGAATTCTGCTTGCGTTTGGAATCAACATTGTCCCCCTGACGGCGATTGTTGTCTTCTTAGGGGCTATGTGGGCTTACATATTACTGTTCTTTTCCCAGGACGCGATTATTATCTCGAGTGCCGGCCCCGCGCGTGCAATTTATCTGAGCTACAACGTCGTTCGTTCGTATTTCTGGCCTTGCGCCGGATTGATTCTTGTAACGATGGTTATTCAGGTCGGTACTCCGCTGGCATTGATGATCTTCACGAAACGAACACCCGGGGTTCCACTCGCATTCTTCGTTCATTCGTACATTCTGACTGGACTGACGGTCGCGGCGATGCTCTTTTATCGGGATCGCGTCAGTGCGATTCGCGGTCCGCAATCTGTCGACCTGCGTCAGATCGCTCCAACTGAAAGGTCCTGAATTCGTGGCAGACATCACCGTTCCTCGTTATACCGCTGATGATATCCAAGTCCTCGAAGGACTTGAGGCTGTGCGGCGCCGTCCCGGTATGTACATCGGCAGCACCGATTCACGCGGGCTGCATCATCTCGTTTACGAGATTGTCGACAACAGTGTCGATGAGGCGATTGCCGGCTATGCTGATCACATTGACGTGACGATTCGAGCAGACGGGGTCGTGTGGGTAAGAGACAACGGCCGCGGGATTCCGATCGACATGCACACGAAACAGGGAAAGTCGGCGCTTGAAGTCATCATGACTGTGCTGCACGCCGGCGGAAAGTTTGGCGGGGGCGGCTACAAGGTCTCTGGTGGTCTTCACGGCGTGGGCGCTTCGGTTGTGAACGCCTTGTCGGAGTGGGTCGATGTCGAGGTCCGAAAAGATGGAGTTATCTATCGGCAGAGTTATCGGCGTGGAGTTCCACATGGCTCCGTCGAAGAGGTTGGCTCAACGACTCTGGACGACCATGGCACGACGACGTCGTTCCTGGCCGACAGTACGATATTTGAATCGCTCGACTACGATTTTGACATTCTCTTGCAGCGCTTTCGCGAGATGGCTTACCTCACCAAAGGGCTTGGTATCGTCTTCAAAGACGAACGAGACGATCGTGAGATGTCGTTCTTCTTCGATGGAGGAATCGTTTCGTACGTTCGTCACCTGAATCGTAATAAACAGGCGGTTCACTCCAAACCGTTCTACGTTTTCAGAGAGGTAAACGACTGCCTGGTAGAAGTTGCGCTGCAATACAACTCGGGCTACGCCGAATCGACGCATTGTTTTGCGAACAACATCAACACCGTCGATGGAGGAACGCATCTCACCGGGTTCAAGACGGGGCTGACACGAACGATAAACGACTATGCCCGCCGCAACGGGTTCTTGAAAGAAACCGACGACAATCTCAGTGGCGAGGATGTGCGCGAGGGTCTGACGGCAATAATCAGCGTCAAGCTTCCTGAGCCGCAATTTGAAGGACAAACAAAAGGCAAGCTGGGAAACGCGGACGTCGCCGGTACGGTTCAGTCGGTTGTGAATGACAGCCTTGCAGCCTTCTTGGATGAAAACCCATCAGTTGCGCGCAAAATTGTTGAAAAGTGTGTGTTCGCTTCTCGAGCGCGCGAGGCGGCTCGCAAGGCACGTGAGCTTGTACAGCGCAAGGGTAGCCTCGACACCTTCAGCCTGCCAGGCAAATTGGCGGATTGCAGCGAGCGAGATCCATCTCGAGCTGAGCTTTACATCGTCGAGGGTGATTCTGCAGGAGGATCGGCGAAACAAGGCCGCGACAGACGATTCCAAGCGGTCCTCCCGCTGCGAGGAAAGATTCTCAACGTAGAAAAGTCACGTCTAGACAAGATGCTTCAAAACGAGGAGATCCGTGCGCTGGTGACCGCGCTAGGAACGTCGATCGGCGATCAATTCGATGCAACGAAGCTGCGTTATCATCGGATTATCCTGATGACCGACGCCGATGTGGACGGAGCGCACATTCGAACGCTATTGCTCACGTTCTTCTTCAGACATCTCGAGGAACTCATTGTCGACGGACGACTCTACATCGCCCAGCCTCCGCTGTATCGGATGCAGAGCGGTCGTGACACTTTCTACGTCTACTCCGATTCACAGCGAGATGAGATCACTGCCTCTCACTCAGGTCGCAAATGGGATATCCAGCGGTTCAAGGGGCTTGGCGAGATGAACGCTGAGCAACTGTGGGACACCACTATGGATCCTGAGCAGCGCACGATGCTTCAGGTGACCATTGATGACGCGGTACGTGCCGACGAGACATTTGACATGCTCATGGGAAGCGCCGTGCCGCCGCGGAAACGGTTCATCCAGACCCACGCTCGTGAAGTCGAAAATCTCGACATTTAGCAAATGATCGCGCTCAAGCGTGGTTCCGTGGAAAGTTGAGAGTATCCCATGTCGGGTCATCCTGACGCTCAGGCGGCCGCCGCGACTTTGCCGATCGCCGTCGACGCGATGGGTGGCGATCACGCTCCTCTGGAGATCGTAGCCGGTGCGATAGAGGCTCACCAGCGTGACGGCATCTCGGTCGTCCTCGTCGGTCGAGCAGTCGAGATTCAATCGCTTCTCAGCTCTTTCGGTCACGAACGATCGGCGGTCCCCATTGTCGATGCGCCTGAAATCGTGTCAATGGAAGAGCACGCGGTTTCCGCCTTCAAGAAAAAGGCACGAGCTTCGATTACCGTTGCCTGTCTTGAGGTTGCTGAAGGACGAGCCTCGGCGGTCGTTTCGGCCGGAAATTCGGGCGCGGTAGTTACGTCGGCCATTTTCAGTATCGGACGACTCGAGGGGGTTGAGCGGCCCGGAATTGCGATCCCCTTTCCAACGCTCCGCGGTAGGCCGACATACGTGATCGACGCGGGGGCAGTCGTCGATCCTCGCCCACCTCACATGCTCGCGTTTGCAATTCTTGTGCGAGATTACTTGAAAGACGTTGTCGGTGTTGATGATCCTCGAATCGGTTTGCTAAGCAATGGACATGAGCCGGGAAAGGGTTCCGCACTCGTCCGTGAAACCCACGCGCTGTTATCCAAGATGGCGGAAACGAATTTCGTGGGCAACATAGAGGCAAATTCCATACCCGATGGAATCGTTGACGCTGTAATCTGTGACGGATTTAGTGGGAACGTCCTGCTCAAAGCCGCCGAGGGCACTGCGGCATTGGTCCAGGCCTCCTTGAAGGCAGAACTTACCTCACGATGGTACACGAGTCTGCTTGGAGCAGCGCTGCGTCCGGCGTTCCGCAGAGCCGTCAAATCTCTCGATTATCGAGAATACGGCGGTGCGCCACTTCTCGGCGTGAAGCATCCCGTGATAATTGCACATGGACGTTCGGATCGATACGCGATTGCGAACGCAATTGTCACGGCGTCTCGTGCGGCCCGACTCGGAACCTAATGCGCGCCGGGCCTCTGATCCAACCGAACAATTCAGGAGAGCCGGAGAATTCTCAACGTGTCCCATGTGGACCCGGCCAGATGACTGGGGCTCTACCCCAAACAGCGTGAAAGCCGGGTTGCCCGCGTCGCGATCAGACAGGGTCTGAGCTACGCTTGCCTGACGATATCGACCGAGATCTCAATCGCCGAAATCGTGCCTCTGTTCTCAAGCCAGTGTAGGGTGTTCTTATCCTCGGGCCAGCCCACTCCCGGCCCATACTCCGTGGCGATTCCATTACGATGGTCAGTGATCGTTCCCTGCAGTATGTAGACGGTACCTGGTCTGTCTATATGGTCGTGAATCGGGCCGAAGACTCCTCCAGGCTCGATGGTCACCTTGCGCGTTCGAAGTATTCGCCCAGCCATGCCCTCGATCTCAGGGCCAAGGTCGACTGTTGCAAGTAGCTCGATCGTAACACCCTTCGTCTCAGGTGCCGCCGGTTCGTCGCTCATCGTGCTCTCCTCTCTGTACTTCAGCGCCTAACGTTCGACCTTCGACCCGGGACGATCTGATCTCCGACACCCGCTCGTGACTGCCGATTCCGGAGGGAGACGGGCGACCGCGGATCCGTGTCTGTCACCAACCGCAAAATTGTTGCGAGACGCTTCCGCTACAGCCCTTCCATATCAGGGTTCGTTGTGAGCAGGCAGAATTCCTCAAACGTTACCTGATATATGGCAGGTTCACCCCGTAGATCTGATCAATGAGCTACGACAAACTCAAACCCGACCGATCCGTCACGGTCGCGCCGTTTAGCGTAACCGGATGTTGGATCGGCCGGGTAAAAATATTCGTTGATTGTTCTTGTTGTTTAGTCTTCGCCTGCCACTGCACGCTTCAACTGAGTGCCAGGCTTGAAGCTCGGGCTTTTCCTCGACGGAATCGTGATTCGCTCACCCGTCTGCGGATTTCGGCCCTCGCGGGCTCCTCGCTCGCTGATTCGGAACGTTCCGAATCCGGTGAGAGCCACTTCATCACCCTCGGCAAGCGCCGCTTGAATGACGTTGAAGGTTGCGTTCACAACTGCGCTAACTTGAGTCTCCGGTTGTTTCACCTGTTGGGAGACTGACTTGACTAGATCACTTTTTCTCATTCTTTTTCCCTTCCGCTCTTACTCAACAAATGGCCACAACCCCGAGCGTTTTCAACACTATATAGCACGAGTCGGGCCATGAGCAAATATCAGCCGCGTATGTACGCCCGTATTGTACCGAAGTCGGACACAATTATTGTGTCCGACGCTGTCGCGCAGCCTCAAACAATATTACCGCACCAGCGACTGCGGCGTTGAGCGATTCCAGGCGACCGATTAATGGGATTGATATGCTCGAAGTTACGTACCTACGCGCGTTCTCTGAAACCCCGGTCGCCTCGCTACCAACGATCAACGTAGTGCCTGAGGTCCAGTCGGGTCGGTCATAACGAGTATCGGAATTTGCCTCCGCCGCGAAGCGCTGAGCGCAATCGAGAACTTCACGGGGAACGTCGTTCCAGTCCAACCACCTCAGTGGAAGGCGAAAATGCGCACCCATCCCGGATCGCACGACCTTCGGTGAATACGGGTCTACCGTTTCACGAGAAACATACAGTGCGTGAACGCCGGCTCCGAGGGACGATCTCATCAACGAGCCAAGGTTTCCCGGGTCTTTGATGCCGTCTGCAACAACAAACAGGGCTGGCTGGCTTTCGAATTCAATTGGAATTTCCGGCAACGGAAATATCGCTACGACGCCCTGGGGTGTCTGGGTGTCCGCGGTCGCGACGATCACCTCGTGTGACACCGAATGAATCGGGACACCGCGATCGAAAAGCTCGTCTAGTGTCGTCGTTAGGGGATCGCTGACTCGTTCAGGTTCGAAAAAAACACGTTCAGGAATCGCCCCTGCATCAAGAGCGTCGGAAAAAAGCCGAGTGCCCTCGACAATGAACACCCGCTCGCGCTGGCGGTTCTTCCGCACATGCAACGAGCGGGCGTATTTGACGTGGGGGTTGTGAATACTGGTCAGCAACGCGCTATCGATCGGCAATGAATGCCGTCTACAGGTGGCTCTTCGCTACGTCGACGAGCTGAGTAAACGTCGCGCTGTCACGAACGGCGAGATCGGCCAGCATTTTCCGGTCAACCTCAACACCAGCCTTCGTGAGACCATTGATGAAACGACCGTACGGGAGTCCATTCTGGCGGGCTGCCGCGTTGATACGGACGATCCACAGACGGCGCATGTCACGCTTACGCGTCCGGCGGTCACGGTACTGATAGACGAGCGAACGCATGACCGCTTCATTCGCGCGCCGGAATAATCGCCTTCGAGTTCCGCGGAACCCGCTAGCTTGGTGGAGCATCTTGTTATGGCGGCGGCGAGCCGCTACGCCACGCTTTACTCGAGCCATGTTCTTGCCGTCTCCTTTGTCGTCGCTTTAGGAACCGTAGGGCAGCAAGCGCTTGAATCGCTTGCGGTCCGAAGGTGCAACTTCAAACATCTTGTCAAATGAGCGCTGACTTCGCGGCGATTTGCGACGGCGAAAGTGACTACGCAAACCTTTCATGCGCATTACCTTCCCGGTGCCGGTCACTTTGAATCGTCGTTTCGCGCTCTTACGCGTCTTCATCTTAGGCATTAAGGTATCCCCTCGACACAAATCGTATGCTGCTCAGGACTCCGCAGCTTCTTCCGAATCATCGTCTGGTTCACGGAGCGCTTTGCTCGGACTCATGAACATCACCATTGTCCGGCCTTCAATATGCGGGGCCTGATCAACGGTTCCAACCTCGCTCAATTGTTGAGCAAGCCGGTCCAGTAGCACTTTGCCAATATCTTGATGTGCCATCTCGCGTCCACGGAAGAGAACACTAAGCTTCACCTTGTCGCCGGATTCGAGAAACCGGCCCGCCTGTCGCCCCTTCGTCTCCAGATCATGGCCGTCGATCTTGGGACGTAGTCGAATCTCTTTCAGATCCACTGTTCGCTGGCGTTTGCGTGATTCGCGCTCCTTACGGCTTTCCTCGTAACGGAACTTGCCGTAGTCCATCAAGCGGCAAACGGGAGGGACCGAATTGGGCTGAACCTCGACCAAGTCAAGCCCGCGTTCACGTGCCATGTCCATGGCGTCTCGCGTACGGACGATGCCTACGTGTTCGCCCTCCTCGTCGATGAGCCGAACTTCGGGAACCCGAATTCGTTCGTTGACGCGAGCAGGTCTTGATGTGCTAATGGAAACCTCCTGTGAAGCATACAGAGCCGCAGCATCAACTACCGCGCGTGCTGCGGCTAAGAATCGCTATGTTGGTAAATGCTAGCATATTCGGCAACTCATAGCCAATCTGGCGCGCTAATTTTCGGCTGTCGGACGGGCGATTTGAGATTCACGGACGTTCGTAAATCTTGACGCCCGCATTGTGGAACGCCAATGACCATCCAATGTTGTTGAGTTGTTCTAGCCCCGAGGATGAATATGGTGCTCCACCATCACATTGAGTGCCATATCCGTTCCGTTCGATCGGACCTACGATGATGAATCGAATCTTGAACTGGTTGAGCAAGTTCTGTGCAGCGGACGACGAAGGCGAATCGTAGATCGTCTTGACGTCAGATTTTCGCTGGCTGATCTGGTTCGAAATATCTGGACTGCCCAGACGCCACTGATATTCGTGGAACCCCCAACCGAGCGGTGTTTCAAGGCCGGTAGCCATCGAAAATACGTTGTCTGGCAGTACGCCAACCTCACCATACGAGCATCCAGGAGCCTCGAGAATATGGTCGCTTGGCGTGGAATTCGCCGTAAGCCAGTTCACCGCGGCCATCTCGTCGGGTGCCGATCGCTGAAGATATGCCAAACCATCAACACCGGAGAAGTTGTCAAAGCCGTTGGTCCAATGGTACGCGGAGATAGGTGGATATAATGCCGCGCCGATAATGACGACGCCGACAACTATTGCTGTCGTCAGCGACACAATCTTCCTCGCGTTTGACCACAGCCACTGCAACGCTAGTGGCAGTGCTACGGCGGCTGAGACGGCGAAGATGGCCCAAACCTGAAAGTAAAGCTTAAAGACCGTATTCATCCGGTCGCCGAACGCGTCTTCGAGGAATACCATTTCAGTGACCGAGAGCAGAACAAACGCGAGAGCCATTACCGTGACGTGGTAGCGTCTTGGGGCAGTGCCTTGCATGATCACAATTAGAGTGCCGCAAAGAAAAGCCGGTCCGACGAACCAGAAGAGGCCCGGAAACTGAAACAACACCGAGGCGACAAGGAGTATCGCCGCACCACCCAAAATAAATCGAGGCGTGATGAGACCTTGCCGGACCAGTGGAACCACGATCGACGTGAGAAAAAGCGCGATCACGACCAGAAACAATCCGTGAACCCGAAAGATCTCCCAGGTTGACGTTCTCGGCCACGTTACGATTCCAACCGTGTCGACGACTCTGCCCAGAATCGGTGCCGAGCGAATTGACTCGGGTACGCTTTGATCTTGAAGCCCGATGGCCGGCGTATAGTGAATCCAAAATGGAAAGACCGTTACGAATGCCGTTGTCGCGAGGGCGATCAGTGGTCCTACTCGCCACCGCCAC
Source organism: uncultured Chloroflexia bacterium (assembly GCA_963785465.1). GTDB lineage: Bacteria > Chloroflexota > Chloroflexia > Thermomicrobiales > Thermomicrobiaceae > CALAGB01. The sequence goes on from CAWAVM010000008.1 coordinate 28,127, forward strand.
GGCTGGCCGATTGTTGCAATGAGGATTCCCGCGGTCGCGAGGAACATCGCGGGCGGCATATCCCATGAGTTTGTCGCGTAGAGTGCCGCTGAAAGCACTCCCCCAAGAATGGCTGCGAAGTAGGTAAGGTGCCGTCTCGTCCCTGATAACGCGAGAGCCAGTCCGACGCCAATGGACGAAATAAACATGGGGTAGTCCAGTAAATGGGGGTGCAGATCTCCGAGAACGAAAGAGAAAGCCGGAAATTCATTGATCGTCTGTTGATTCGGCCCGTCGACAATCACCCGAGAGGCATTCCAGCCAACACCTTGCCACCAACCTGCCTGTAGGGTGCGCAGTGGATGCTGAATGAACTCGACCGGAGTGACCAAGTTGCCTATCCCAATCAAGAATATCCCTGCCAGAGCCCCGGTAATCACGATCAACCGGCGCGATGTAGTTCCCCGGCTCATCATCAGATCCGAGGACACGCCAACCGCCGCGCAGACCGACGTCGCAAACAGGGTTGCGAGCGACAGATTGAACGCGTGACTCGGCGCGATCCGGGCGATTCTTGCTGGTAATGCCATCAGCAGGTAACCCAGATAGTAATAGTTGATAGATCGTCCGAGGAACCAGGGATCCGGTGGCGGCATCGAATGGGCATGCACCAGGCTGGTAAGAAAGGCAAGTTCCATAGGTTTTTCGGTGTGTTGGATGGCAGGGTTGTAGCAGCGGAACACGACATAACCTGCGAAGGCCAACAACGTAATGACCTCGTAGACGATCAACTGTCGGCGCGCTTCGCGAAAGAATCTCCCAAGTTCCTTGCATCGTGCTTCCCTGATCCACAGTGCCGACCCAAGAACTGCTGGAACCAGCAGGATAATGGTTGTCGTGTACGAAGTTATCCCGATCGCGCTGAGCCACCACGGAACGATGGCTGCAAGAAGGAGCCCGAAGGGCCTTACGAGCGGGATGCCGCGACTTGGTAATGCGGCCATGGATCGAAACACCAGCGGGTACATCAACCAGGCAAACGCGCTGATCGTCAAATACCATCGGGCTGATTCCCAAGCGACCTGTGAACCGCTCACTGATGAACCTCAGTTGACGCCGATGACGGGAGACTCGGGAAGGGAATGACTTCATAAATTGTGGTGGCGCCCGACACGAACGCTACCCGGAGGTCCGATCCCACCATTGAATCGAGCGCAACGAGTCCCACAGTGCCGGCATAAGGTTGGCCACCGATTGGATCCCCAGCGAATCCAGCTTGGGGCACCCATTTACGTTCGACATCGCCGACGATAATGTAACGGATATTGTACTTCTCGATGATCGTCTGTTTCGTCGCCACGTCCGGAGTATTGTAGAGCGTTCTCAAATCGACGAGCCGTTGGTCGATTGCCGGGGAATAACGTTGCTGCCGCTCATGCCGATCCCAACCTAGGACACTCGGAAGACCCGTCCCCGCAGCAATACGAGACCCATTACCGCGATAGGGGCCGATGCTCGCTTCCGCAATGATGCTGTTGTTGGTGTCGTGCTGTCTGAGCCACATGATCGCAGCGTAGTCTCCACTGAAGTCGATCTTCTGGCCAGAAGAGTTGTAAATCCAGGAACCTTTCATCCACGCAAGTCCGTCGAGAGTGAGCTGGTGCGGGCTTCCAGGCATGCCGAGCGAAAGGCGCGCGGGAGTGCCGACGATCGGATAGACCATTCCGGCCGCGATGAGTACGGTTCCAAGAATAAGTGCGACTCTGGCTGCTGCACGCCTGCTCGATGTGACACTTCCCGCGGGTTCTTGATCTTGAGTGTCTGTCGTGTCTTTGTTGGAGTCGACTGGCTCGTCATGCTCTCCGTGCCAGACGACAAACAAGAGCCACATGAAAACCCCCGCCGCGGCGATTGCAAATAGAGTCCATCCCTCCATGAAGAACTTGAAGACCGTGTTCATTCGCTCCCATGGGGAGCCAGAAAGGTCATCGACAACATAGATGAAATCGGTTCCGAGAGTGACTCCGGAGGCTGCCGCAACGAGCAACCCCATCAATGCCAGAGGCGGTCTGGTGGAGAATCTGGTCCAGACCATCGTACCCAGAATAAGTGGAACAAGCATCATAGCGGCGGTGGGCCGGTATGATGCAAGGAGCCCAATAGCCGCCGATGCAATCGGACTCAGGTATGCGGCGTTTTGTAGCGGAGAATCGTCCCCAACCACGACCAGAATCAGTGCGGGAAGCGCAGCCCCCGTAATTCCGACCAGTACGACGCTGAGTGTAAAGTGAAGCATGTCAGATTGTCGGGCGACAACGGATCCAACTAGCGTGGCGGCCATTCCAGCCGCTGCAGACAAGGAACCGGCAAGAACCTCATTGCTGTGCAAACGGAAGCGCCCGATTGCGGCCACGATCGCACCGCACGTAAGAACTCCCAGGAAGATCCCAAATTGACTCAAGAACTGGATCGGCGCGCTTCCGCTGTTGGTAAAGGCTATCCCATTCACCAGCGCGACAAAGCGGCTAAAAAACGGTAAAAAGAGCAGCCATGCGAGGGCACCGACTGCGATCCAAATTGCGGCCGCAAGTGCAATGAGACGGGCACGAACGGGTCGGACGGCCAGACTCGCAGTGAACAACGACGCTCCGACGAGGAGAAATCCAAGCGGCATATCCCAAGAGTTCGTGACAACCATCGACCCCAATACCAGCGCTGATACTCCGGCCCAGATCGCGACGTCTCGACGACCACTCAGGCCATTCCGGATCCTTGTGTATACGAGCGCAATCATCAACACCGTTATCGGCAAATCGATGGCATGTGGATGCAGATCCGCCCAGATCTGCGTGAAATATGGAAACTCGGTGATGGTGAAGTCGACAACGCTACGACTGCGCCAGAAGTCAAACGCTTGCGGTGAGGCGCTAAGCAACTGAGAGACCGCATCGAGATTCCCGATGATCGAGTGAAGCAAAACGCCAATCGCGCCCGCCGCCGCTACCCACCTCAGTCGAGTCGTACGTAGCAAGTCCGACCCGAAAGTCGATGTGAGGCTAAACACGGACGAAATCATCGTACCGCTAACCGTTGCCATGCCAAGCTGAAATCCAATTTCCGGCGGAATTCCGGTCAGCTTCCAAAGATATGCGACGAGGTAAAAGCCATAGTAGTAGTAATTCATCACGCCGTTCGCGAACCACGGGTCGTATGGCGGAAAGACGGCGCTACGGCCGATGGCGCTAATGAACGACATTTCCATCGGCTTTTCGCCACCGTAATATGTTTGCCAGAGATCGGGATTGATCGCCCGCAGGATCAAGAAAAAGGTGAACGCCCCAACGAAGACGAGTTCGCTGAGGACGATGATTCGCCAATTGTTCTTGACGATTGGTCGTAGCTCTTTGATTCGCCCATTAAACCCAAGCCACAAACACGCAGTCGATATCGCCAACGGCACCAAGATGTTCGGCATGCGAAAATGAACCAGTTGCAAGCTCACGCTGATCCAGATGGCAAACCCCGTGAAAAGTAAGCCGAGGATTCGAGACAATCCCCAGCCGAAGTCACTGAAACGTGAAAAGAGCACCAGCGTCAGTGGCAAAGCCGCGATTCCAATCAAGGCCAATACGAGGAACCAGACGAGCGCCGCCGCAATGCTGTGGTGTGTCAGCGCAGCCGACCAGCCCAAATCGTTGGCCACAGGTCGGAGATCGACCGGTTGATTCAGCATCAACGATGGTTGCGACGGCGCGCGTGCCGGGTCCCAAGGCTGCGCAATCGCCGACGCAAAGCGCTCGCGCAACTCGCTCGTTGAGAGGGACACAACCTTTTTGTATATGCGGACGTGCGGATGATCGTAAACCGTGAAGCTCTCGTCGGCTCCCCGGTCATTGAAGCTCATCCCAAATAACTGCGGCATCACGTCCGATTCATAGACCTTCTGAAATCCAAGTTGGCCAGCGTCCAATAGTCGGTAATACTCCGAGTCGACTGGGTAGCGCCATGGAAGCTTTGGAATCGACTGCGCCAGACGATCGCTGGATAGCACGATATAGTCGGTGTTCTGGAGAGCATTGACGATGTAGGAAAACTCTTGTTCGTTTGGGCGATCAGCGTACAGATCCATGGTCACGTGTTGGTAGTACGGGACGGGGTAGGGATAGCCGGCAAGTGGCAGGGGCAGCGCATCATCCCAATATTCATCGCTGATCTTCGATCCGGCCGGCACGTTTTGAAAGATCCACTGGGACGCAGACAAGCGTGTATTTGGGTGACTGTAAATCGATTCGAACGCGATCGACCATCCCATCGTGCCTATAAGCACAACAGCTACGGCCGCGAGCGAGGAGATCAAGCGTAAGGATCGTAATCGCTTCGTTCCATCGAACGGAATGAGTTCGATCAACCAGCCCGCGGTGAGGATTACCAACGCCGGTACGATCGGTTCGAGATAACGAAGGAATTTGGCTTCTGCGGTAGCGATCAACGCGAAATACGGAACAATCCAACTGATGAGAAGCACGTGAGCGAATGCTCGAGATCGCCAGCGCCAGATCGCATAGCCCAGCGCGAGAAGCGTTGCAGTGCCGAGAAACGGACCAAGTCCCCAGTGGACGAGATTCCCGATTTCATAACGAACGGGAATTGTGCCGACGAACTGTCGCGTGAACGGAACGTCATAGCGACCGGTAACTATTCTCCACTGGAGATTGGCGTCGGCTATGAAAGCGGAATGTTGAAGGATCGCGTATGGCTCGAACAGTGAGAAAGCCGCCAAGGTCGCAACGCCTGCCGCTGCGAGATGCTTTACGATTGGCTCGATGATTTCCGGCCAGTCTCGGTCGCGGAAACTCGCAACGACGGTCACCACTATCGGTATCGCCAGCTCGACGACGCTGACTTTTGTTGCGAGTGCCATACCGAATAGCACGCCGGATAACGCAGTCCACCTCAGCCGGGGTCGCTCATACATCTTTAGACAGACGAACAGCAATGCCGTTGAGAAGAAGGTCACCCACGCGTCGACGGTGAAGAAATGGGCGAGCTGCACCATCATGACGGTCATTGCCAGTAGTGCGCCGGACAGAAGCGCCGCGGCACGCCCAAACGTTCTACGAGCGAATGCCATCGCGATAGCGACAGTCCCGACGTCGAGCATCGCGGTCAAGTATCGGCCAACTTGCCCAACGTGATCGTAGCTATTGAGGTTGGTTCCTATAAAAAGCCCAGCGATCCAGGCCAGCAAATCAGTTAAGTACAACGGCAAACTGCCATATGCGAAAGACTGAGGTCGACCGTCTTCGCCGGCGGAGCGTGGATTGAGTGGGCTGTGCGCGGGGTCGAGAAGGTCTCCAAGATGAGATAGGCTTGGGGCGTGAATCCGCTCAGTCAACACCATGACGTTGTTGCGAGCGTCAGGCTGAAGATACCAGCCGTTATCCCAATTGTGGCCGTACATGCGAAGAAATAGCGCGAGCCCAAGTACCGCCATGACCCCAAAATAAAAGGCTGCGCGACGTGTCGAGTCCGTCCACATGATGAAGCAGATCATAGCAATCTGGCATCTTTAGGACAATCGGCTGTTGCCCCAATGTTCATGGACCCATATACTCAGAGCAACTGGACGTCGAGGAGAGGGCTGGTCGAACGCAGCGTTGAGAACCGGGGCCTGATGAATGAAGACGCTTAAGGTCATAGTCGGTGGCGAAGGCAACGTCGGTAAGACTTCGTTGATTCGTCAATACGCCAAAGGTAAATTCAGCGAAGCCCGCAACATAACCCTTGGTATTGACATAACGACCCAGGAATTTCAAATCGAAGGCGAAGCGGTACGACTTGCCATCTGGGATATAGAAGGTCAAGCCGGGAACCGTCCGAATTTCTATATTGGCGCACAGGCGGCGATGCTCGTCTACGACGGAACTGAGCCCTCATCGCTTGAAGCACTGATCGAGTGGCATGACCGTTGCAAGCGATACGCGGGCGACGCTCCTGTCGTTGTGGTGTGTAACAAAGTCGATCTTGGACTTGCGTTTCCACAGGTGTGGGGTCGCATGCTTGCCAAGACCATCGATGCGCGTCACGGGTTTGTTTCTGCGCGGTCGGGCGAAAATGTCGTGCAGGCCTTCACATTGTTGGCGAACGAAGCTGTGAATCACGCTACTGCCGCCAGGCGGTAGCAGCCTTGTCAGTCAGCGTAGTTTTCTTCGGATCTCCCGATTTCGCTGTGCCGTCTCTGTATGCCCTCAGTAACGATGCCAGATTCAAGCTGGAACTCGTGGTCACCCAACCAGATCGGCAGGCTGGTCGCGGCCGTCGGGTTGTCGAGCCAGCAGTTAAATCGGCGGCTATCGATCTGAATGTCGCGATTTGGCAACCTGAGACACTCCGATCAGATGACGCGGTCGATACTCTCTCTTCGATCAAGCCTGACCTGTTCATCGTTGTGGCATACGGAGAGATTTTCCGCCGTTCCATTCTGAGGATTCCCCAACACGGCTGCCTCAACATCCATCCATCGTTGTTGCCACTGTACCGAGGTTCCTCCCCAATCCAGGCAGCCATTCTGAACGGCGATCCTCAAACAGGCGTCTCGATAATTGAGATGGTCCGACGTCTTGACGCCGGACCCGTTGTTGCGCAGCAGGTGGTCCGATTGGAGTGCACTGAGACGGGTGGAGAGCTCAGCCAGAAACTCGCAGCGGTAGCCGCCGGGATGTTGCCCGACGTCGCGTCTGATTGGTGCAACGGAGAGATCGTTAGTTCACCCCAGGACGAAACTGGCGTGACATTCACTCGCGAGCTGACCAAAGCAGATGGACGAATTAACTGGACACGAACCGCGTCTGAGATTGAACGACAGATCCGAGCATGCTCTCCGTGGCCGACAGCCTGGACGATCATGGATGGACGACGATTGGTGGTTCACGCTGCTGAGATCCGGCCAGCACACATGGATGTGACCCCGGGATCGGTCTTCACGAACGAAGGGTGCGTCCTGGTGGCATGTGGCAGGGAGTCGCTTCGTCTGGTGCTGATACAACCCGAGGGTAAGAACAAAATGTCGGCGGAGGCCTGGTTCAGGGGGTTGCGGCGAGATATGGTGACTCGGTTTGATAACGATGTGTCGTGACAAGTAATGCAATCCTATCGCCGAGCCGATGCTCTCGAACACTCTACTGGCGGGAACAACTGTTCATCATCATGGGGTGGCCACAGCAGCACGAATGCTTTGCGCATAACTGCACTTATGCGCAATACGCTTGGAGCGCAAGCACTCCTGCCTTGTATCAACAGATATGCATCGATTTCTTGGCGGCGGACGCGAGACTTCATATTAGCCTGAGAATCTGCGTGGTTGACTCGACGCGGGTCTTTGTGCGGTACAACGATCCAAACAACGCCTTTTCGTTCTGATACATACGAAACACAGAAACGTGATGCACGGCCAGAATCTACGTGGCTCGATTTCGGCGCGCGGTCGCGTTTGTGCGTTTGTGAAGAGCGAACAGCTGCCGGCATCGATAGATGCCAACTATGCTTATCTTTTTTATGTCACACCGTCTTGCTGTGCCGCGAAATCGTCGGGTTGGCAATGAACGTCCTGGCGGCCAGACGTTTGACTGACTACGCACCCTGGCTCCACCGAGGTCGTCTCCGCGTATAATCCAGCGGAGGCATTGGTTCATTTTCGTCCGGCTGACGATACAAGGGATTTGTGTGACAACAACTACTGCTCCACAGGACGAAGCGGCGGTCAAAACGTCCGTCGCGACGTCGAGTCGCGTCCTTCACTGGCTGGTATTGTTTATCGTTTTCGTCGGCGGAATCTCCAGCATTGCAATTGAGATTGCCGCTTCGAGATTGCTCGGTCCTTACTTCGGCACCTCAACTTTCATCTGGGCGAACCTAATCGGTCTGACGCTCCTCTATCTCTCAATCGGCTATTACTTCGGCGGGCGTGTTGCCGATCGGTGGCCCAGCGCTACCCTCCTATTTGTGTTTACGTCAATAGCTGGCGTCGGAACCGGTGCGATTCCGTTTATGTCAAGGCCGATACTGGAGCGATCCTTGATCGCCTTCTCAAACTATTCCGTTGGGGCTCTCTATGGATCGCTGGTCGGCGTAATCTTGCTGTTTGCCGTGCCCGTAACGCTATTGGGCTTCGTCTCTCCATACGGCATTCGATTGAGCCTGGCCCGTGTCAATGCGGCGGGTAACACAGCCGGATCACTTTATGCGCTGTCCACGGTTGGAAGCATCATCGGAAGCTTCTTGCCGGTGCTCCTGTTGATACCGACTGTCGGCACTTATTGGACCTTCTACCTAATCTCCTTGACTCTGCTTGTTTCGTCGGCGCTCGGGCTTATCATTCTGCACGCGCCAAAGCTCAGTGCCGGTGCGTCACTTCTCATCGTGGCGGTGCTGAGTGTTGCGCTCTTTACGAACGGGGAAGCCATTCGGCCCCCCGAATTTGGCAAGCTGATTTATGAAACTGAATCGCAATACAATTACATTCAGGTTTCAAAGCAAGGAGACGCGACCCTACTGACCCTCAATGACGGACATGCTGTTCACTCGATCTATCAACCTGGACGTGAGATATATGGCGGACCATGGGATTACTTCACGGTTGGTTCCTACTTCAACAAAGATGAGAACCCGACTGATGTCAAGAATGTCGCGCTGATCGGTCTGGCTGCTGGAACGATGGCACAGCAAATCACCACCGCGTATGGCCCCATCCCGATAGATGGGGTCGAGATAGATCCGAAGATTGTCGCCGTAGGTCGCAAGTACTTCAATATGAACGAGCCAAATCTGAATGTGATCGTACAGGACGGCAGATATTTCTTACGAACGACTGACAAGAAGTACAGCGTTATCGGAATCGATGCCTATCAGCAGCCGTATATTCCATTTCATCTGACGACCAAGGAGTTCTTTCAGGAAGTTGACAACCATCTCACCTCGGATGGAGTGACCGTCATCAATGCTGGGCGTACCGAGGACGATTATCGGCTTGTTGACGTGATTGCGAGCACGATGAAGGCCGTCTTTCCAAACGTCTATATAATTGACGTGTCAAGCTACGCCAATTCCATTGTCGTCGCCACGAAAGAACCCACCAACATAGAGAACTTCGCCGCCAATATCGACCGAATGCAGCCCGGATTGATCAAACAGATCGGCGAGATCAGTCTGCGTAGTGGCAATATTCGAGAGTGGACTTCTTCAGATCCTCAATGGGTGTTTACCGACGATCGTGCGCCGGTTGAGCGAGTGATCGACCAAATAATTGTGGGCGCAGCGCGTGGAGAATGATAGCGTGAATCACCGACCGATGACGTCATTGTCGATTTTCCAGTTTGAACGGCTGTCGCGACTCCCAGTCGTTCATGGAGTCACCACCCGTGCCGAAATGCTACCTGGTGATGGCGATATCAACGTTGCGGGACGCTTGCCTCGTGAAGAAGCTCTGGCAAATCGATACGCTTGGGCGGACGAGATTGGTGTGGACGCATCAACGATCGTAACCGGTCGGCAAATCCACGGAAACCATGTGCGGATTGTCGACGAAACGCATGCTGGTCGCGGGGCCCGGTCAATTGAGGACGCGCTGCCAGAGACCGATGCGTTGATTACCCGGTCGATTGGACTTCCGCTGTTGGTCTACACTGCGGACTGCGTCCCCGCGATCATCTATGACCCAGTGGAGCACGCCTTGGGCCTGGCACACGCCGGATGGCGCGGAACGGTGTCGAACATTGCCGGAATGCTGGTCTCTGAAATGGTTCGCGAGTTTGGGTCAGACCCTTCGAACCTCGTCGTCGGCATTGGACCATCGATCGGTCCGTGTTGTTACGAGGTTGGTCAGGAAGTGATCGATGCCTGGGCGGCGCTCGGACTCGACCACACGGGTCAAGCGGTTAGACGGGTTGATAGTCGATATCATCTCGATTTGTGGCGCGCAAATGCGCTCGAATTCGAGGCAGCAGGTGTTGCGCAAACCAACATTGAAGCGTCGGGCATCTGTACCCAATGCCAAGCCGATAGATACTTCTCGCGGCGGGCGGGGAACGGCCATCGTGGGTTATTTGCAACGATCGCAGCGCTCTCGGAATAATTGGATCACGTCTGACTGACGCGGAAAGGCGACGAATCCCGTGACCATTGAGGAAAACTACAGACGTGTCGTAGCCGAAGTACGAAGGGCCGAAAGTCGTTCAGGTCGACCCGAAGGGTCGGTCCAGATCGTCGGAGTGTCAAAAACGGTTGGTCGGGATGCGGTCGATCGAGCATACGCTGTGGGCCTGCGTGAGTTCGGCGAAAACCGGGTGCAAGATGCTCTGGACAAATTCGACCCGTCCTTACCGGGTGACGCGCGACTACATCTCATTGGATATCTTCAATCAAACAAAGCACGCGATGCCGTCACCCTTTTCGACATCATTCACTCTGTCGACCGCGCTAGCCTCATTGGTGCACTCGAGCGTAGAGCCGCGCAGATGAATAAGAGCTTGAGAGTCCTCATTCAGGTGAATATCGCCGGAGAGGAGCAAAAACATGGCTGTGCCCCTTCCGACGCACGAGAGCTCGTGCGCGCTGCGCACGAATCACCGCATCTCGACATTCGAGGACTGATGACAATCGCCCCATTGGTCGACGATCCAGAACAAGCGCGTCCGGTATTCCGCAGGCTTCGCGAGCTGCGAGACGAGATTCAGGATGCAAACGAGGATCTCCGGCTTGACGAGCTTTCAATGGGCATGACTAATGACTTCCAAGTCGCAATTGAGGAGGGCGCGACGCTCGTCCGAATTGGTCGTGCGATCTTTTTAGAACCAAATCTTTAGGGATATGTAGCTTGGAAAACTGGAGACACTCGAAGGAACCTGCCGAATGAAGGTCACCTGCTTTGGAAGCGGCAGCGACGGCAATGCTCATCTTATCCAGAGCGGTGAGACGGCGCTATTGATCGACTCTGGAGTTCCAGTCCGCGGCTTGCGTTCGGGACTTCGGCAGGCCGGCGTGCTCGATGGTCAACTCAACGCTATCCTTATTTCTCACGAACACCACGATCACATACGTTCAGCGTCACAGATCTCACGCTACCAACCTGTTCCGTTCTATGGCACCGTCGGAACGGTGAGAGCTGTAGGCCGAAAGCTCCTCGTCGAGTGGGAGACGATGAGAGAAGGAGAGCAGTTCACCATCAGAAATCTTCGCGTCACCCCTGTCGGGGTATCGCACGATGCTCAGGAACCCGTAGGATTCATTGTCGAAGAAGGCGATCTAAAAGTCGCAATTTTCACAGACCTCGGTGAGTCAAACGCAGACGTCGGTTCCGCGCTTCATGGAGCTGCGCTCGTCGTCATAGAGGCGAACTACGACGAGAATATGCTTCGAGTTGGGCCGTATCCTGCTCACCTCAAGAAGAGAATTCGCGGACCGTTAGGGCACCTGGCGAATGACGAGTGTGCCGAGCTGGTTGAAAACCACATCGACTACCGAACCACCGACGTCTGGCTCGCCCATCTCTCTGAGAAGAACAATCGGCCCGAAATTGCCAAATTAGCTGTTGACGAAAGGCTAAGGTCGAGTTCTGCGGTTCCGAAGATCACCACGTTGCCAAGATTCGGCCATACAGTCTTCTGGGATTCAGCGGCTGCAGCTAGCCGGCCGCAACAGACCAGCCTCTTCTAAACTATCCCGCTAAAACGACGCTCCGTGACCGATATAGGTGATGATCTCAATGAATCGCTCCGTCGTGCCGTTCAATCGTCGGCTGCGCTCCGCATTTCCTGAGCCCTGAATTGCATAGTGTAAAGATTGAAATACGCGCCGCGCCTGCTTAATAGTTCATCGTGGGTTCCAGTCTCGATGACTCGCCCTTGATCAAGTACGACGACTTTGGACACGCTTTTGATGGTCGACAGCCGGTGGGCAATGATGAAGGAGGTTCGACCGTGCAATAGCGTGCGCAGCGCTTCCTGAATCTGTAACTCTGTCTCGGTATCGACGCTTGAGGTCGCCTCATCGAGAACGATGATTCTCGGATTTGCCAGCAGAGCTCGCGCAAACGAGATGAGCTGCCGCTGCCCCACGGACAACGTTGCGCCGCGTTCGTGCACCTCGGTGTCGTACCCGTCTGGCAGCCGTGAAATGAACTGATGAGCACCGACAGCGTGCGCTGCGTCCATAATCTCTTCAATTGGCGCGTCTGGCCGACCGTAGGCGATGTTCTCACGAACGGTACCTGCGAAGAGAAACGTATCCTGTAGCACGATACCGAATTGCGACCGTAACGAAGACTGAGTGACGTCTCGAACGTCGTGGCCATCGATACGGATACCGCCACTCCAAACATCGTAGAAGCGCGACAATAGGTTAATCATCGACGACTTACCCGCGCCAGTTTCGCCGACGAACGCAACAGACTGTCCCGGTGTCACCTTCAGGTTGATGCCATGAAGAACCTCGGTCTGCTCATAGCCGAAGACAACGTTGTCATAGACAACCTCTCCCTCGACCCGCGGCAACGTTATCGCGTCTGGTGCGTCCACGATCTCGGGCTGAACATCCTCGAGCCCAAAGATCCGCTCGCCCGCCACCATGGCCGCCTGCATCGTGTTATATCGCTGGCTAAGATCGCGAATTGGCTCATAAAACCGCGATATATAGGCGACAAACGTGAACAGCTCGCCGATCGTAAATGCCGCGCCCCCGAGAATGATGCGTCCGCCGACAAATAGAACCAGCCCGGTCGCTATCGCCTCTACGACCTGAACGATGGGGAAAAGAATGGCCGAAAGCTTTGCGGCCGAAACACTGGCGTCCAGGTTATCTCCGTTGATTTCCCGAAAGCGCTGCATATTTCTTAGCTCACGAGAAAAGGCCTGAACCACTCGAACCCCCGCAATACTCTCCGCCAGATTCGCATTGACGCGCGCGATCGCAATTCGCATGCTGCGATAAGCCGCGACCGCATGCTTGCGCCACCACATCATGGTGACGACGAGAACCGGCATGACAGCGAACGTTAGCAGGGCCAGTTTCGAGTTGGTAAGAAGCATCACTACCACGATTCCAACTAGAATCGCGAAATCAGCCATGATTCCAACGAGCCCGTCGGAGAACAGGTCGTTGATGACGCTCACGTCGTTTTGCAGTCGCGACATGATCGACCCGACGCCCCGCTGATCAATGTACCGAATGCTTAGCTGCTGCAAGTGGCGGAACAACGAAGAGCGCAGGTCGAGCACAACTCGTTGCCCGATCCAGGATGTGAAGTAGGTCTGCCCATAGTAGGCAAAGAATCGGATAACAACAGATGCCGCCAGGATTGGGATCAGCAAATCGAGGGCGGGCATTCCCGTGCGACCGAAGAAGGTTCGCCCGGACGACGTACTGATAACGTCGAGGCCAAGCCCGAAAAGGAACGGAAGTGCGAGATCCGCTGCTGCTGTCGAGATCATCAGAAAGGCTGTCAGCAGCAGTTGTTTGCGGTATGGCAGCGCTTGCCGTGCCAGGCGCCTTGCTACCCGACTATCGTAGGCCTTACCTAGAATATCATCTGGATTCGCGTACTGCATGACCCCCCAGGGTGACTAATCAGCTACCGCCGCGAACTCCTCTTGGTCCTTCAGTTGGAGCTCATAAATCCGCGCGTACGCGCCCTCATGCTGGAGCAGTGTTCGGTGCGTACCACGTTCCACAATTCGCCCACCATCGAGCACAAGAATTTCGTCCGCATTCTTCAGAGAGAGAAGCCGATGCGCGATAACGAAAGTCGTTCGCCCTTCCATCGCGGTCTGCAACGCCTGCTGAATCTCATATTCAGTTTCCGTGTCAACGCTGGACGTTGCGTCATCAAGGATCAGGATTTTCGGATTCATCACGAGTGCGCGCGCAATAGCGACTCGTTGCTTCTGACCACCCGAAAGAGACACTCCACGCTCGCCTACGACCGTATCGTATCCATCTGGCAACGAGTCAATATAGTCATGAATGCGCGCCGCCTTGGCCGCGGCAACGATCGCCTCCCGCGACGCTTCAGGCCGTCCATACGCGATGTTTTCGCCGATCGAATCCGAGAAGAGGAATGTATCTTGCAGCACCATCCCGATCTCACGCCGAAGCGATTCGAGGGGCAATCTCCTGACATCGACTTCGTCAACGAGCACTTCGCCGTCAGTGACATCGTAGAAGCGAGGTATGAGCGCCGTGATGGTACTCTTACCGGATCCAGTTCCACCGATCAGTGCGATGCGCTTCCCAGGCTCTGCAGTAAATGTGATTCCAGTCAACGCGTCTTCCGTCGTGTCGAGGTAGCGGAACCCAACGTCTCGAAATTCCACCCGTCCCTCGACAGTCCGTAATTCGATTGCGTCCGTTGGGCTTTCAACCTTCGGTTTCGTGTCCAAGACCTCGAAGATTCGCTCGCCGGAGGCGATGGCTCGTGCCGCGCTGTTGACCACCCAGCCAAGCAACCGGATCGGCTGAGACAGCATCGAGAGGTAGAGATAGAAGGCGGTCAATCGCCCGATTGACAAGTTGCCGGTAATTACTTGCTGACCACCGTAAAAGAGAATCAGAACGATGGACCCACTGGCGAGCAACGTCATCAAGGGAAAATAGAATGAATACTGCCGGATGGCCTTCATTTGAGTGTCGTAGAGCGTCCACAACTCTTTGTCGAACTTCTTTTCTTCGTCGTCTTCGCGCGCGAAGGATCTCACCACGCGAGCGCCAGCGAGGTTCTCCTGGAGTACGTTGGTCATGACTCCGAACTGTTGCTGCACCGCGAGAAACTTTGGTCTGATTGTCCGCCCGAAATAGATCGCAGTCGCGATCAGTACCGGCATAACGCTCAACGAGAGCGCAGCCAATCGCCAATCCGTCGAGAACAGGATTATAGAGATGACGATAAGCATCCCGGTCGATTGAACCAGGGAACGGAGGGACATCATCATGAATCGCCTGATTGAGTTGATGTCCTCTGTGGCGCGTGACATGAGTTGGCCGGTATGGGCGGTGTCAAAGAAGCTGAATGAAAGCTTCTCCATGTGTCGATACAGGTCGTTTCGAATGTCGTACGAGACGCGTTCAGCGAGGTACTGGAAAATATAGCTGCGAAGATAGGTAAATATGCCTAGGGTCGAACCTACCAGAACCACAGCGATCGAGCCGATTGTCACGACCCGATAGCTAGGATGAATCAGTCCACCGTCAATGACGTATTCGACCAGTCTCGGCGTAAGAAGCTGCATGCCCGTTGCAATCGCAAGGGCAATGTAGCCAAGGATAACTCGTCCTGAATATGGTCTAAGATATCCAATGATCCGATAGAGAATTCGCACGCACACTCCAATCGCGCCTATCCGAGTGCGATCAGAAAACTATAACATGAATTTCGGCGCGGAAACCGGGTCGTTCAAGCTCCTAGTTCACCGAGTTTGGTCCTACTGGATGGCAGTACTGCCGGAAACCAATTCAGTGGCAAATCGTTGTTGACCGCACAGAGTGGGCCGCGTAGAATAGGTACGTACAGTCGATGGGATGGGATTTGCCTATCGCTTGCTGAGAGGGTGTGGTCGTGGATGTCGAAAAGTTGAATTACCAAGAAACCATCGATAACGCGCTGCGCCTCATTTACACGCAGCATCATCGGTTAATGACCCGCATGTTTCCGGATGCCGTTCAGTCCCTCACGATTGAGCAGTTGCGCTCAGGGCCACTCGGCCGAGATCTGTCACGTTTGGCAGCGCTTGCACGTGGTGAGGTGCGCGAGGCCAAAGAGCGTGTGGTAGAAGCGATCGACTCGGTGCAGCAGATCCTATTTTGGCCCCCGGGCGCGGAAGATTACACAGTACCTCGCAGTTTCTGGGAAACAAATCTTGGTCGAATGCTTTCGATGGCGAAGTTCCGAGCCTATGAGCCGACTGAACTCGTGTCTATCGGCAACGCCGCACAGCAGCTTGGTGTCACTCGTCCGACTATTTACCGCTGGATGGATGATCGTACGCTTGGCTACGTACGTGACGAAATGTCCGGGCGAACGTTTGTCGTGAGGCGGGACGTCGAGAGTCTGCGGCAAGATGTAGCCCAACAGGACCTATCCGGACAAGATATCGCAGAGACTGCAGTCGACGCCTAATCGCCGTTACTGGCATTCTATATGAAACGAGAACTGACCGGCCAGAGTGGCCGGTCAGTTGGTTTATACGCCCGACATCACGCTATGCCTCATCTGGGTGAGTCCGGACATACATGTCTTCATCAGCGACCATAAGCCGGACGATATCGGCGCGAGTCACAATTCCAACGATTTTTCGATCGTCATTCACCACCGGCAGCGCGTTTAGTCGCTTGTCATACATGATTGTCGCGGCTTCTTGCACCGTCGTTTCGGGAGATATTGTGATCGCTGGAGTCGTCATCAATTCGCGAGCGGTGGTCGCAAGAATCCGCCGCAACTGCTCAGGGTCACCGGAGCCGGGAATGCGAAAATAGGCGTCAAGAAATGGCACATACATTGGGGCGTCATATTCGGTCTCTCGGGCGATCATGTCAAAATCAGTGAGCATCCCGATCACCTTACCGTTTTCGACGATCGGGAGACTGCTAAGCTGATTCTCCCACATGATCCGAGCGGCTTCGGGAATTGTTGCTTCTGGACCAATCGACACGACATCTTCGGTCATGATGAGCGAGACCCTGGAGTCTATCGCCATGAGTTGTATCTACCACCTTCTGTCATAAAGCGAACGAACCGCTGCCGGGAGCGCCTCTATCACGTCCCCCGCAATAAGGCTCAGTGTCCCGACTCGCCCAACAGCTATCTCAGCCGCAACCGAGCCTACAAATACACCTGCGACCGCAGCGTCATAGGCCGACAGTCCCTGAGCTAACAAGCCTGCAATCGTACCGGCAAGCACATCTCCAGTTCCCGCTGAAGCAAGGGCAGGCTCGGAACTTGGCCCGACGACCAAGGGCCTCCCAGGGGCCGCCACGATTGGATGTGCGTGCTTGAGCACGACCACTTGTTCGAATCTCTCCGCGGCATCCCTGGCGGCCGTCCACGGATCACCTGTGATTTCCTCTACCGATTTCCCGGTAAGCCGGGAAAGCTCGCCTGGATGCGGCGTCAGCACGAGTTTGGCGTCACGCAGTGAGTCCTGCCAGTCAACCTGCCGGGCCAACCAGTTCAACCCGTCCGCGTCAACGACGGCCGATCCCGAAAATGGACCGCCGTCGACAGAGGATGAGGCTGGGATCGAACCAAAGCCGATCGATCGAACTGCGGAGCGCATCCCAAAAAGCGCCGAGAGGAATTCGGGCACTGGGTCGTCTAGACCTAGCCCTGGCCCAATGAGCATGGCCGCATATGAAGGCAGCTTCTCGTGAATTAAATTCGCCATTCGATCGCCCGCACCGCCAAATTCCGCCTCTGGCAGCGGCAGGAATGTTACCTCCCGCACGGCGGATGAAATGGGGACGACAAGTGACCGAGGAACCGCCAAGCAGACAAGTCCGGCGCCGGCGCGAGCCGCGGACTCCGCCGCCATTCGCGGGGCACCGAAATAATTAGGTGCTCCGCCAACGACCATTAGCCAGCCGACTTCGTGCTTGTGCGAGTCCTGTTTGCGCCGGGGCATGAGCCGGCGAACACTGCTCTCGTCGATAATACCGACTTGACCAGATTCCAATGGCGGACTGTCGAGGCCAATGTCAACCAGGTGAATCGTGCCGGCATTGCGAAGCGCGGGAGCTCGATAAAGTCCAATCTTTGGCAGTCCGAACGATACCGTCACGTCGGCTCGAAACGCCCTATCCGCGGCCGCACCTGAATCTGAGTCGACTCCGGACGGAACGTCGACAGCCCACAATGGAGTACCGTGATCGATCCGGACTTGATGGGCTTTGTCGAACGCCTGACCGACTACATCAGGGAGTTCAGCACGCCCTCCCGTGCCATAGACCGCATCTACGATGAGATCAGACTCGAGTAATGCCGCATCGAGATCTGCGTCGGAGGAAATCAGATCGAACGTATCCAGCGAATCCTTGATAGGGACGGAGCCAATGCCGTCACGTTGAAACATGACGATCTTGCAAATCCAACCGTCGGCAACGAGCCGTGATGCCGCCACTAATCCGTCGCCACCGTTGTTTCCCGGCCCGATGAAAAAGAGCGCTGTTCCAGTGCCACGTCCGTGGTGCTTCAGAACCACTTCGGCAAATCCATTACCCGCTTCAAGCATCAAATCATTCTCGGAGCGTCCTGCCTCGATCACGGCACGTTCGGCAGACCGAATCTCCTTGACGGTGCATAACTTGATCACCGAAAGCTACCTCTCATGCTGGGGGCGGAATCTTTCTGGCTACGACCATAGCGATCGACTCGGTGCGGGAATGCGTCAGCGACACCGCGAAATGATTGAAACCGAGCAGCCGAGCTCGCCGAGCGGCGGTCTCATGAAGAACGATGATAGGTTTGCCCCTTCGATTTGAGACGATCTCGATATCTCGCCAGCGAACCCCTCGTACACCGGTACCGAGCGCCTTCATGACAGCTTCCTTGGCAGCAAATCGAGCCGCAAGTTCGGCTGGTCGATTGCCGTAGCGTTTGGCTTCGCGCTCGGTATAGATTCGGTTGAGGAAACGCTCTCCGAAGCGGCAGAGCACGTCCCGAATTCGCTCGATCTCGATGACATCCACGCCGACTTCAATTGGTCCAGCCGCGTCAGCATCCCAGACTGGGAAGTACTCAGCGTCCGACTGCGGCATAGATGAATCCAAGTTCGCCCATCTCCTCACGCTGGTAAATGTTTCGCCCATCGAGGAGCACTGGCGTCCGCATCAACTCGCGAACTCGGTGCAAATCGGCCTGCTTGAATTCATTCCAAGGAGTCGCGATCAGCAATGCATCGGCGCCTTCGACAGCGGTATACGGATCATCCGCGTACTCGATCTCCGGGAGTTCACGTCGCGCGTTCTCCAGGGCAGCCGGATCGTATCCCACGACCGAAGCTCCACGTTGCTGCAAGATTCGAGCAATGTCAAGACCAGGCGACTCACGCGTGTCATCCGTATCTTGCTTGAATGCAAGCCCCCACACGGCGATCCGACGACCGTTCAAATCACCAATGAGGTTCTGCAAGCGCCAGACGAACCGGCGGCGCATATCGCGGTTGATCTCTAAAACCGCGCGAAGTAGTTGCGGATGACAACCGACTTCCTCGGCCATGAACGCAAGCGCCTTTACGTCCTTTGGAAAACACGATCCGCCGAATCCAATGCCTGCTTCCAGAAAAAGAGGACCAATGCGCGGGTCATACCCCATTCCCTGTGCGACGACCGTCACATCGGCACCAACCTGCTCACAGATCTGGGCCATTTCGTTGATGAAGCTGATTCGAGTGGCGAGAATGGCGTTGGACGCGTATTTGATCATCTCGGCTGTGCGCAAGTCTGTGATGACTACCGGCGCTCCTTGAGTTCGATAAAGTTCGGCGACATGCTCAGCTTCCTGCCTGTTATCAGACCCGAGCACGACACGGCTCGGACTAAATACGTCACTGACCGCCGATCCCTCTCGCAGGAACTCCGGATTGCTGACTACGGCGAAGGTCGCGTCTGCGCTCTTGGTTTCCTCGAGAATCGAGGAAACGAGGTCTCCGGATCCGATCGGCATGGTGCTTTTGTTGACCACGATCGTGTGGCCAGTCATCGATTGTCCGACCATCGACGACGCTGAGCGCACCGCCCGCATGTCGGCATCACCGTCGAATGACGAAGGTGTGTCGACACAAATAAATACAAACTCTGACTTCGGAACTGCTTCTTCGTAGCAAGTTGTAAATGTCAGCCGCTTCGTGCGAACGTTGCGAGCGACGACCTCTTCGAGCCCAGGCTCATAGATCGGTGTAATCCCGCGCGACAACCGTTCGATCTTCACGGCATCGATGTCGACGCCGTAGACCGTGTTTCCAAGATCGGCAAATGCTGCGCCAGTTACGAGCCCAACGTAGCCTGTACCGATAATCGTGATGACTGCCATCCGCTAGGTGTCCCTTCCCGAGACGAATAACTGTTCGCAACACAAAGATGCGCCAACTCACTCGCACCTGACAAACTTTACACGAAACCGACGACCGAACGGTCACACCTAGGTACCAAATTACAGACCAGCCCTCATCGTCCGTAGCGCACGAGTGAAAGGAAGTTGGAATCAGTATCTGACGGTGAATTCGCCAAAGGACTCCGAATTCGTTGGGCGGCTCTGATGCACATGCGTGACGTGTGCCCCAGGCGGCCCGTCACTCACTCGATCGAGAAATCGTTCCAGGCTGTCTGCATCACCCTCGGCGACGATCTCCACGCTGCGCCCATCCGGCTGATTTCGAACCCATCCAGTGACGCCGAGATGCCTTGCCGCGGACACGGTGAATGCGCGGAATCCCACTCCTTGGACACGTCCACTGACGACAATTCGCGTGGAAATCCTCAGTCGCTTTTCGTCGGTTGGGCTCATGAACCGGACCGCCCTCTGGCATCCGCCCATTTCTGCTTCTGCTCACGTGCAGCCTCAAGATCTGCCACCGTATAGCGCTCTAGAAACGCATGCATTTCTGCTGAGAATGTTCCGTCCACAATTGACTGGCGAATTGATTCCATCAAGCGCTGAATGAAACGCAGATTGTGGATCGTCGCAAGACGATAGGCGAGAAGTTCTTTCGTGCGGAACAGATGGTGAAGATAAGCCACGGAATATGTCAGACAGGTGCTGCAGTCGCAATTGGTATCAATCGGTCCGAATTCGTGCCGAAACCGAGCGGCAGTGACGTTGACGCGACCGTCTGGCGTGAAAAGCGCTCCACGTCTGGCGACACGTGTCGGATGAACGCAATCAAACATATCCACGCCGAGCGCCACAGACTGCCACAGATCCTCAGGTGAACCAACTCCCATCAAATAACGCGGTCGATTGACTGGCAGGTTCTCGATCGACGCAGCGAGCATCTCCGACATGAGTTCCTTTGGTTCTCCAACGCTGAGCCCCCCTATAGCACATCCGTCGACGTCCGCCGACTGAACAAACGATGCGCTGTCGCGACGCCTGTGCCGATCGAATCCTCCTTGAGCGATTCCGAAGAGAAGCGCCCTGTGTGTCGGTTCGTCCACGATTTCGGGTTGAATCTGAAAGTGCTCTATCGCGCGCTCGAGCCAGCGATGGGTGCGATCCATGGCGGTTTCCTGAGTCATGGACTCGCTTTCGTATCCGACCACATCGTCAAGCGGCATGATGATATCGGAGTCAAATCCGATTTGAAGATCGATTGCGAGCTCGGGAGTCAATTGATGGCGACGTCCGTCAAGGTGGGAACGGAACTCGACACCAAACTCGTTGACTGTACGACGGTGAGCGAGACTAAAGATCTGGAAGCCACCCGAATCAGTCAGAATAGGCCGATGCCAAGCCATGAACTGATTCAGACCGCCAGCATCGCGAATTAGATCGACACCGGGCCGAAGCATAAGATGGTAGGTATTGGCCAGAAGGATTTCAGAGCCGGTTTGTTCTATCTCTTCTGACGTAAGGGACTTGACCGACGCTTGCGTTCCAACGGGCATGAATGCTGGCAATTGGATTGTGCCCCGACGGGTTGACAGCGCACCTCGTCTCGCGCCGGTGTCCGGGTCCCGGTGGATAAGCTGGTATCCGAGGGGTTGATCGTCGGATGGTTCGGAAATTCTTGTCATGGATGAATGGTACGGAGGACGAACCGGACGTGTCAAAGCAAATGTGGTTCAGCGATCGGGCGAACCTGAAATCGCGAGCGAGGCGGAGACTACAAATCATTGTTTTTGCGTCCCTCTATCGGTTTGGCGGGAGCATTTACGACGCGCTCACGGTGTTCCTATTTGGCAATTCCTGGGACCGGTGGCGCCAAGCCTCACTACGACAATTCTCGACTGGGCCGGTTCTCGATATCGGATGTGGCACGGGTGTATTGGTCTCCTCAATTGCCGACCTTGGTTATCAAGTTGTCGGGATTGATCGTCAGTCATCGATGCTCGTTCGTGCGTCTCATCGAGCCAAGGCGCGTGGAAGGGTGGTGCGCGCCGACGCGTCGGCACTTCCATTCCGAACGGCATCGTTTCGTGCCTGTGTATCGACGTTCCCAGCAGGATTCATTTTCGATCGAGCAACGCTTGACGAGGTGGCGCGAATACTGATGCCAGACGGTAGATTCGTTGTGGTTATAACCGGTCAGTCCGATTCGGCACCTTGGCTGCGCGCCCCGATTCGACTTATTCTGCGGCTGTTCTACGGGCCGCAGAAAGAAGTCAAAACGCCAGGCGATGAATTGCTTGGCCATCCTGAGCTTCAGGGAACGTGGACTTGGGATTCAGTGGGCGCAGATCACGCTTTGATGTGGGTCGCGACTCGCAACCGAAATTGACAACGACAGCCTGATAGCTATCCCATCAGGTCGGCGAGTGGATCTTCTTTGGTTGGGGCGGAGGGAACCCCGCCGGCGTCTGCAGCGCGCGTCGGGCGCGGCCTCGCCGGAGCGGACGCGGGCGTCACCTGCTGATCGAGGCGTGTGAGAGAGCGTGTTGTTTCCTGAACTTCGTTGGCCGACTGTCGAACTTCGTCGGCAACACCCTTGAATTCTCCCATCGCTTCCTGGAATTCGCCGGTGAGGTCACCCGTGGCATTTCGGAAGTCGCGAACAACGTTGCCGATCTGAGCGCCAATTTCGGGGAGCTTTCCGGGGCCAAAGATGATTAGGGCGATCACGACGATCACGCCCATTTCCATTGGTCCCATGCCCATAAAGTTCATGTCCGGATCTCCGTTCAGCGCCTCAGCTCAGTTCTCTGCGGAGTATTCGTGGCCGGTAGTATACCATTCGACTCTATAGCATCCGCCCGATTACTGACCTAGGGAATTTGTTCGCCTCATGGATCACCGGGAGAAATGACAACGCGCCGGACTGATGTGTATGTTGATGCACGCCTTGTTGCCTACCGAAGAGGAGGCATTGCTCGTTATGCGTCCGAGCTTTGCTGCTGGCTCCCACACGTTGCACCAGACCTGTCGATGAAATGCGTGATCAACAGGCCAACGAAATATTTGTCGGGCCGGAATACCCGTGTTTTGACTCCGCCTCACTTCAGATTCGAGCGGACAACACTCGGAGTGGAAATGACGCTGCGCATGCCGAAACTTGTTCATAGCAGCGACTTTATTGTGCCCGCGACTGTCGGCATCAAGCGCGTGGCTACAGTCCACGACCTATCGTTTTACACGCATCCGGAAAACCTGACCGCAGACTCGAGTCGCTACTACCGACAGATCGAGCGATCCATCGAGGTCGCTGATCGAGTGATCACCGTCTCTCGTTACACCGCGGATCAGCTCATTGAGCGTACTCGTATTGATCCTGAACACATCGTCATAATTCACAATGGTGTGAGCATCTCGCGCCCCGTCCCGAGCGTTGAAGAGGCTCAGACAACGCTCGGCCGAACCCTCGACGAGAAAACTGAGAACCTACTGCGAGGTGGTCGACCGATCATTCTTGTGGTCGGCACAATCGAGCCGAGGAAGCGCCAGCAACTGCTACTCCGGGCACTGCATTGCACTGAGCTTCGGTACAACGCTGTCAGGCCCCTGCTCGTGCTTGTAGGTCAAGCGGGATGGTCATGTGACGATGTCATCATCGAACTCCAGGCGGCGGCGGACGCCGGCCATGCCGTTTGGCTCGATTCAGCTAATGACGAGACGCTGGACGCACTCTATCGACTTGCCACGGTTCTGGCCATGCCTTCCCTCGACGAGGGATTTGGTTTGCCAATACTAGAGGCAATGAGATTTGGTCTGCCGGTCGTGGCCTCAAATAGAGGAGCATTGCCTGAGATCGCGGGCGACGCCGCAATATTCATCAATGATGACGAACCTGAAGCTTGGGCCGCGACCTTGGCGCGTCTGATCGAGAGTCCGGTGCGACGGGCTGAGATGTCTGACAGAGGAATTGTTCGAGCACGAGAATTCTCCTGGGAACGGACCGCCAGGCAGACAGCGGATGTGTATCGCGAGGTGTTAAATCAGTGACGGATAAGCCGACGTGGCTCATTGCGGGACTCGGAAACCCAGGAAAGCGATACGAGCGGACCAGGCACAATATTGGATTCATGGTCGTCGACGAGATCGTCAAACGGCTTGGCGGGGATGGCAGGCTACGCCGCTTTGATGCAGAAATCTTCGAGCGCTCAAGTAAATGTGGACGCGTCGTATTGTTGAAACCCCAGACCTTCATGAACTTAAGTGGCAATGCCGTCTCTCCGGCCGTCCGCTGGTATCACGTGCCTTTGGATCGTGTGCTCGTTGTGTACGACGACCTCGACTTGCCGTTTGGGCGGATGAGGTTGCGTCCATCCGGCAGCAGCGGTGGCCATAACGGAATTGACTCGATCATCAACGTTCTCGGCACCGACAACTTCCCGCGATTGCGGCTCGGTATCGGGCGATCAGATCCGTCTAAAACAATTGGCTACGTTCTCAGTCGTTTCTCCCGTGTGGAGGAGAACACTCTGACGGATTATGTGTCACGCGCGGCCGAGGCCGCCATTTGCTGGCATCTCGAGGGCATTGACGTTGCGATGAACGAATTCAACCGACGGAGCTCGGGCGACGGGACGGACCATGAATGAAGGGTCGCATGTCATTTGGACTCGAGAGGAGTGCCCTTTTCCGACCCTGTCATCGCCGTCGGCTGGCCTCATGAAGCGTACGACTTCGACCACACGGACGATCCGCAAGACAGAAACGTCGCCTACGCTCTACAATGCCCTTGTTTAGGGCGCAGATACTTCGCCCAATTGAGAAGAATCACCACGATTTGACATTTTCGGGGGGAAACGGGCTGTTACATGGAAATCACACGAGTTGCGGTGGTTGGAGCTGGCACGATGGGCGCTGGGATAGCTCAGGTCATGGCGCAAGCAGGGATTCCGGTGACGATGATCGACCGTGACAGCGTCATTCTTGATGCGGCTCGCTCGATCATTGACAAGCACCTCAGTCGCTCTGTAGGGCGTGGACGAATATCGGAAGATGATGCGGCGATTGCTCTCGGGCTGATAGAGATCGACACTGACATTCGAGCCGCCGAAGATGTCGACCTGATCATTGAAGCCGTACCTGAGATTCTCGATCTTAAGGCCCAGATTTTCCGGACACTTGACGAAGTCGCACCAGCCCACGCGATACTTGCATCGAACACGTCGTCAATCTCGATCACCCGCCTTGCAGCCGAGACCAAGCGACCCGAACAGGTTGTTGGGATGCACTTCTTCAATCCCGTTCCGGTGATGTTATTGGTCGAGATCGTGAGCGGGCTGCTGTCGTCTGAGCAGAGCGTTCAGGCGGTATTCGAACTGGCAGAACGAATCGGCAAGACGCCCGTTACTGTTGACGACGCACCGGGATTCGTTTCAAACCGGGTGTTGATGCCGATGATCAACGAGGCAATTTTTTGCCTGGAGGAAGGCATTGCCAGCCGTGACGATATCGACACCGTTATGAAGCTTGGGATGAATCATCCCATGGGCCCATTATCACTGGCCGACCTCATCGGTCTCGACGTGTGTCTGGATATCCTTGAAGTGCTCCAGCGGGACTTCGGCGATCCGAAATACCGCCCGTGCCAACTCTTGCGGAAGATGGTCGCCGCTGGAAAACTCGGGCGTAAGACGGGTCATGGCTTTTACAGCTATTGATGAGATCATGCCGACGTGGGCGATCTTCTGACATCGGGGAGAACCGGATGCTGACAATCGCCGCGGCCAGCCAGACCGAATATCACAGCTATCTTTTCGATAACCAAGGAGAGTGAATGTCAGACAATCAGAGCAAGAACAATGGTCAACGTGGATCTCGCGGATACTTGATGCTTCTGGTGGGTGATGAGAGTGCAACTTCGGACGCAGCACTCGGTATCGCGTTGCGTGGTGCGGGACACAATCTTCGCGTCCACATCATCGAGTTTCAGAAGACCGGTAGAGACCGGGGAGAAGTCGTCTCGACATCCTTTCTGACGGGTGTATCGATCTCGCAATATGGAACGATAGAGCCGAATCAGTCGTTGACTGATGTTTCCGGTCCAGGTATCTCACCGGAACGGGCCGAAGAGGCCCTTAGAGAGGCGTCCCTGCACGTCGACCGGAGAGTTACGAACATCTTGATACTGGAAGGCATCCTGTCAATCATTGACCAGGGAGTTGTCGAAGAATCGCGGATTCTTGATCTGATCGCAAAGTCAGCGTCATGGCTTGACATTGTCGCGACGGGATCGGTGGCAACCACCAGACTAAAGGACGCTTGCGACAGTCTTACGACGATGGAGACGGTCAAGTCCGACAGTGGAATCGCCGAGCTCCGCCCCGGAATCCATTACTAGGCCCACTACCGGCTCGGAAGGACGGGTTCGTCCATGCACCACAATGTGGAGGAAAAGGCCAAAGGCCCCTTCGGAGATCAACCGGATCTAGCAAGTCGGGACTTCACGACGGTCTCTGGCGAGCCTGTGAAGCAAACCTACACGGCTGAAGATTTGGATCGGGTTGGCTTCGACCCGGTGGGCGATCTGGCCAAGCCTGGCGAGTACCCATTCACTCGCGGAATTCACGAGACGATGTACCGCAACCGGCTCTGGACCATGCGGCAATTTGCCGGTTTCGGTTCGCCAGAAGAAACGAACGCGCGCTTTCGATATCTGCTGGAGCACGGAGAAACCGGACTCTCAATCGCCTTCGACCTGCCCACGCTGTACGGGAGAGACACGGATGATCCGCTCGCTGAAGGCGAGTTCGGCAAATGTGGCGTCGCTGTCTCCTCATTGGATGACATGGATACGTTGCTCGATCAAATCCCGATGGACAAGATCACGACATCGATGACGATAAACGGTCCGGCAGCGATCATTTGGGCAATGTACATTGCGACTGCCGAAAACCGAGGAATTCATCGCTCACAGCTCGGCGGTACTCTACAGAACGATATTCTCAAGGAATACACCGCTCAGAACGAATATATCTTTCCACCAAAGCCATCGATGAAACTGGTAGGCGACACGATAGAGTTCGCCACTGAGGAGATGCCGCTCTGGAACAGTGTTAGCATCAGCGGCTATCACATCCGTGAAGCTGGGGCGACGGCTACGGAGGAACTGGCCTTCACCATCGCTGACGGTCTTGCGTATGTCGACACCGCGCTCGAACGGGGCCTGGACATCGATGAATTCGCACCACGACTGTCGTTCTTCTTCAACTGCCACAACGACTTCTTTGAGGAAATTGCGAAGTTCAGAGCGGGACGGCGACTTTGGGCGAAGCTTATGCGAAATCGCTATGGGGCCAAGAACCCACGGTCCTGGTGGATGCGATTTCACACGCAAACTGCCGGATGCTCACTGACCGCACAGGAACCGGAAAACAACGTGGTCCGAACCACGATCCAAGCTCTCGCCGCAGTGCTCGGAGGAACACAATCGCTCCACACAAATTCACTCGACGAAGCTCTCGCATTGCCGTCTGACTGGGCGGTGCGCATCGCGCTTCGAACCCAGCAAATCATTGCATTTGAAAGCGGAGCAACGAACTCAGTCGATCCACTCGCGGGAAGTTATATGGTGGAGACCATGACATCCGAGATGGAAGAACGGGTGGTCAAGATCCTTGATGAAATCGATGAAATGGGCGGCGTAATCCCGGCTATTGAAACTGGCTACTTCCAAAAACGCATTGCCGATTCATCGTACCGGTACGAGCAGGCGCTGGTCGATCGCCGGAAGATCGTCGTCGGTGTAAATGCAATGCGCTCGGATGAGCAGCCGAGAATTCCACTGCTTCAGATGGATCCATCAGGTGAGGACCGACATCGAAGGCGTCTGGCATCGTTGAGAGAATCGCGTGACTCGAACCGCTGGGATACGACCATGGACGATCTGGAGACGGCGGCGCGTCATGGCCGGAACTTGATGCCGCCTCTAATTGAGGCGGTCAATGCACACGCGACGCTCGGGGAGATCACGAATCGCCTGCGGCAGGTCTATGGCGTTCATCGTCCAATGCAGGTCGTGTAGAGAGAGGAGACACGATTGGTTGCAGGTTCCACTCCACGTGTGATCCGGGTATTAATTGCCAAACCGGGTCTCGACGGACACGATCGTGGCGCGAAGGTATTGGTTCGTGCGCTTCGAGATGCCGGTATGGAGGTCATCTACACGGGTCTATTCCAGACTCCCGAAATGATCGCCCGCGCCGCGGCGGACGAAGATGTCGACGTGGTCGGTGTAAGCATCCTGTCCGGGGCACACAACGCGCTGATGCCTCGAATCATCGAAGCTCTGCACGCTTCGGGACTGGACGATGTCCTGTTGGTAGCCGGCGGCACAATCCCTTCGGATGACGCCCAGGCTCTAAAGGAGATGGGTGTTTCAGCTGTTTTCGGCCCCGGAACCCCACTTACTGACGCAATTGACTTCATTCGTAACCATGTGCCTTCGAGAGAGCTAAGACCGTTGAGTCAAGATCTGATTCAACGTTTACTGGAGGGTGACCGGCGAGCGCTCGCTCGCCTACTTTCGCACGTCGAGAATAGAAATGAACTGGGCCGGCGAGCGGTCCGCGAAGTGTTCAGACGCACCGGCCATGCCCATGTCATCGGTATAACGGGACCTCCCGGAGCGGGAAAGAGCACCCTGGTAAATTCGATGATTCGAAGCTATCGCGGGTCGGGCCAAACGGTCGCGGTAGTTGCCATCGACCCATCGAGCACCCTCTCGGGTGGAGCGGCGCTCGGTGACCGCATCCGCATGATGGAAAATTACGCCGACGACGGAGTCTTCATTCGCAGCATGGCGACTCGTGGGCAACTAGGCGGCCTCTCCCTCGCTGTAGGAGGCGCTGTTCATCTGTTCGACGCCTTTGGCTTCGACGTAATTCTCATTGAAACGGTGGGAGTGGGGCAGGATGAGGTCGACGTCGCTGACGCGGCTGACACCACCATCGTGCTTCAGGTTCCCGGACTCGGCGACAGCATACAGACGATCAAGGCAGGTGTTCTTGAAATCGCCGATATTCTCGTTGTGAATAAAGCAGATCGGCCAGATGCACAGCAGTTAGTTCGGGATCTGCGAAATATGCTCCTGCTCGGCGAGCATGATGTCCGGATGCCGCCGATCATTCAGACTGTGGCGACAGAAGCCACTGGCGTGGAGCGATTGATCTCAGAGATTGAGCAGCATCGGGAGCACCTGAAGCACAGCGGCGAGGCGGATGAGCGAGTGCAACGGCGTCTCGAGCGAGAAGTGGCTCTCCTCGCCCGTGAGGAGTTCGAAATCTGGTTGAGTGAGTGGCTCGAAAACGAAGCGCACCTATCCACGATCAACGCATTGGCGCGACGTGAAGCGGATCCTGGCAGCGTTACCGATGAGATCATCGCAGAGTTTCGCGGGCTAACCCGAACACCCTCAGTCTGAACCTACCGACGGCATGTTCCGCGCACGCGCTGCCATGTTGGCGATCATGGCCGCCGAAGAACCGGCTCCGACCGCGTTATCGATGTTCACCACCGTCAGTCCAGGAGCGCAGGACTGGAGCATGCTCATGAGGGCAGCCTGCCCGTTACCACCGTAGCCGTACCCAACGGAAGTCGGCAATCCAATCACGGGAACCGGAACAAGCCCTGCAATTACCGAAGGAAGCGCTCCGTCCATCCCAGCCGCTACGATCATTACGTCAACTTGATTGTCCAGCACTGCCCTCAATGGAGCGAATAGTCGATGAATTCCAGCTACACCGACATCCATCACCATTTCGACGTCACAGCCCATTTCTTCTGCCAATAGTGCGAGCCTCATTGGCTGCGGGCCAGTCGGACGATCCCGCCGCAGAATATCGCAATCCTTCCGCCGGTTCTGGACGGCCGCTGATTCTGCACGCGACACCACGACCGTCCAACTCCCAGGTCGATGTTCTACCTCCAAACCGGTGAACGCCGAGCGGAGCTCGACTATATCCTCGGCCGGTCAAGCGGCTCACTATCACCCGTCCAGTCGTGTCAATCAGCTGAAAAACAGCATGCTGCACCTGTTCGAGGGACTTATTCTGTGCGAAGACAACTTCCGGAATGCCCTTTCGAGCCAATCGGCCAGGATCAGACACAACCTGGTGCTCATCGAATGACGACGACTGCTGAGCGCCGTTGAGAAGTGCCTCAGTCAAATCTTTCAGCACTCGATCAGATGGACGGTCAACTGACATGGTCTTTGCTCCGTTCGGAGTCGAATAGACAGTGAACAAGTTGTTCGACGCTGGGTCCCGGATTGTCGTCAAGACTGAACAGCGCGAGGAACTCGACGTTTCCGGCAGGACCCGTGATTGGAGACATCGTCAGTGATCGCTGCGTAAACCCGATGTTAAGAGCGTCCACATACACCTTATGGAGAACTTCACGATGGACTCTCCGATCACGTACGACTCCCCTTTTCCCGACTCGTTCTTTGCCCGCCTCGAATTGTGGCTTGATCAGCGTCAAGCAGTTGCCGTCAGGTTTCAGTACACGCTTCGCAGCTGGTAGCACTAACGCCAGCGAGATAAACGAGACGTCAATCGTTACCAGATCGATCGGTTCAGGCAACTCTTCGACGTAGCGGACATTTGTGCGGTCAATGACGACAACTCGATCATCGGTTTGCAGGCGATAGTCAAGCTGTCCATAGCCGACATCGATCGCATAGACCCTGGTCGCACCGCGTTGCAGCAGGACGTCGGTGAATCCTCCGGTCGAGGCGCCAAAATCCGCACAAATTAAACCATTGACGTCAAGGTCAAATTCCCGCAAAGCGTGATCGAGCTTCTCGCCTCCTCGGCTAGCGAAGCGCAATGGTCGGACAACCTCGAGGTCCGCGTCAACGGCAAGCATATGCCCTGCCTTATCGATCACTTGAGTGCCAGTGCGCAGCTGGCCCGACAGGATGATGGCGCGAGCCCGGCTGCGCGTCTCAGCGAGCCCGCGGGTGACCATCAACTCATCGGCACGCATACGTTTGTCGCTCACGTCGTGAACGTCTTTCACTCCCCTATCGCGTTTCGAAAGCGGGCTGTTTGAGCGTGACACAGCGCAACCGCCAGTGCGTCGGCAGCATCGTCAGGATACGGGGCCTCCCGAAGGCCGAGTATGAGGCGGACCATCTCTTGCATCTGAGCTTTGTCGGCCTTGCCATATCCAGATACAGCCTGCTTGACCTCGGCGGGTGTGTATTCAACAACTGGCACCGCCGCTTGCGCTGCGGCCAACATGACGATACCACGAGCCTGACCGACCGAAAGCGCCGTTGTCACGTTGCGCGAAAAGAACAACTGCTCAATTGCACAGACGTCCGGCCGATATTGTTGCAAGATCGCGACAACGCCCTCATACAGCTGCTTTAATCGCTCTGCCATCGGCTCCGACGCCGCCGTTTCGATAACTCCATAGTCGATTGGCGTTGGTTCGTCGTCACCCTCAACAACACCAAATCCAAGGCGCGCAGTTCCAGGGTCAAAACCAACGACAATCTGGTTACGCATGTTGATATATCCTCACCAACGTGGGGTACCCAATGTATCGAATCGGCAGCGCTCCACTAATCCTGCCTTGTGATGCGCTAGCGATCAACCTGGCGAACGTACCGTTCGGCAGCGGAATCCGCAGCATCTTGAAATCAGCGTAACTGTTCGCTATACTGGCCAGCGTAGGTGGGAAAAGGCGTAACATGATCTTGACAACTTGTAACCTTGGTCCGTCGCTTCCACTTCCTCCGCGAGCAACATACTTTTGTCGACCGCCCAGCGCTCAACGGCCAAGGGCTTTTTTTGTCTGACCTACTTGTTCTGAGGTGGGAGTAACGCCTAGAAAAGGTGGTGAGCAAGACAATGGATGCGAGCCTTATCGCCAAAGGCAAGGACCGCGGGTACCTGCTTTCCGAGGAAATCATCGCCGTTTTTCCTCGGGCAGAAGACGATCTCGAATCTCTTGAAGAATTCTATCTCGCATTATTTGAGCAAGGGATCGAGGTCCTGGATCAGGAACCTCCGTCCAGTGCTCCCGCAGAGGTGGAACGCCGCACCAAGACATCGCGCGGATCATCCGTCGACCACCGCCGTACTGCTGAAATCGTCGATCCTATGGCCAGCGGAGTCAATGACTCCGTTCGTCTTTATCTGCAAGAAATCGGCGAAACCAATCTCCTAAACATGCAGGAAGAAGTATGGCTCTCGAAACGCATGGAGCGTGGAGAGGCTGCGTCCGACCGCCTACGGTTGAGCGAATATGCGAATGATGATGAGCGCCGCGAGTTGATCGCAGACCGCGACGACGGTGAGCGGGCTCGCTCGCACCTAATTCAGGCGAATCTGCGCCTGGTCGTAAGCGTCGCCAAAAAGTATGTAGGACGCGGACTCTCATTCCTGGATTTGATCCAGGAGGGCAACATCGGTTTGATGAAAGCCACGGACAAGTTCGATTATAAACGGGGCTATAAATTCTCGACCTATGCCACCTGGTGGATCCGTCAGGCCATCACTCGAGCTATCTCCGACCAGAGCCGCACGATTCGACTTCCTGTCCATGTCGGAGAGACAATCAACCGGGTAAAGAAGACCGGCCACCGTCTCCAGCAGATCTTCGAGCGCGAACCGTCTCATGAAGAGATTGCGCGCGCGA
Organism: uncultured Chloroflexia bacterium; assembly: GCA_963785465.1. Classification (GTDB taxonomy): domain Bacteria; phylum Chloroflexota; class Chloroflexia; order Thermomicrobiales; family Thermomicrobiaceae; genus CALAGB01. Next base: position 60,894 of record CAWAVM010000008.1, read on the forward strand.
TGGATGTTCCGCTGGAAAAAGTCAGGCAAGTGCTTGACGCATCACGCCATCCCGTATCGCTTGAGGCACCAGTCGGACAGGAAGGCGACGCGTTCCTGGGCGATTTTATCGAAGACGATACGATGCCAGCCCCACTGGAACTCGCTTCACATCAGCTTTTAAAGTCGCAGATCGGCGACGCGCTTGACCGGCTAACGGATCGTGAGCGGCGGATCATTGTCCTTCGCTTCGGGCTCGACGACGGGCAGTTCCGCACGCTTGAGGAGGTCGGTCGCGAATTCGGCATCACACGCGAGCGGATTCGCCAGATTGAGGCGAAGGCGCTTCGCAAGCTGCGTCACCCCACTCATAGCCGGACACTGAGAGGGTATCTCGACTAAGCGAACGGCAGGCTGAACCTTGAAGTCTGGAACGGGAGCGATGTCGCTCCCGTTTTTCCGTCTCCCCCACGTGCAAAGCCACTCGGTATCGAACCAAATGACCTGCCATCAGACCCACCAATACGTTCACTTTGCCGAGTCGACCATCGCGACCTGGGATGCGACGGAACCCAGATAGCCCGGTTCCAACGCCATGGAGAAGCGTTGGTGGGTCGTCAAGTTAACCGCGTAGACGCCGTTCTGCAACTCAGGTTGAATCAGGTCGCCGATCTGCCGCGTGAAGACGATGACGCGACCGTTTGTTTACAGATTGGTGGTGGACCCTTCGACCCGTACGACGAAGGTCGCATCGGCACAGCCGACAGTGTCCGCCGCGCTCGCCGCCCGCGGCACCAGTCCAACGAGATGAGAGACCCCGAGGAATAATGTGCGCACAGCTCGTCCGTCTCATATCGCACAACCCCTATATGGTATTGACGTCGAGACATTGTTTTTGGTTCCCGCGTCTGACCAGGGAACCGATGGTGTCGCGCGGGAGTCCGGCTGGTGGCCGGGGAGCGCAGGGAATATAGGCGCCACTCAAGAAAAGCGTGAGTGCCAACATGTCGTTTGTTCCGCTGGCAACTGACATTCTTCACCATCCCGAGAGCCGGAGCACCTCGGCGAGGTTGGACACGCGCCGGGACCAGCGCGTGTCCCAGCTGGGACTTGACCTCTGCCGCATCAGGTCAGGGACTGAGCCGTTAGTGGCGCACGGCCAGATCCTCAGCCCCAAGCCGACCCAGGAGCACGTCAAACCGGGCCGGAGCCACGCCCGGATTCCATTCAAAGCGCGCCCGTTCGAAGTACTGCACGGATAGCCCCGTCGTCGGATCAGTAAACTCCTCACTGATCGGGTAGCCATAGATTGGTAACCCGCCATACGCTTCCCAGTAGGCGCGGAAACCGGAGCACAGGCTGTGCTGTGTCTCTGTGACGTAGCGGCACGCGGGATTGTTGACCTGCTCGGCCGGCTGGAAGGCGGGTCGCTGTTGGAGCGTGGCCGCCACCTCGTCGCCAAGCAGACCGAGCAATACGTTGTAGCGTGCCGGAGCGGCACCGGGGTGCCACTCGAAACGCGCGCGCTCGAAGTACTGGACAGTCAACCCGTTCTCTTGGATCTCATCGGTGAGCGGGTAACCGAAGACGGTGAGGCCGCCGAACTGCTGCCAGTAAGCGAGGAAGCCGTGTCCGACCCAGTGACCAGTCTCCGGGAAAAAGCGCATGATGAAGCGGAAGCTGTCGATGATCGCCTCACAGCTGGACCGCCAGCGGCTGAAGTCATCTCGCGTGGCGGTCGTGCACATCACCTCATAGATACGGCCACCCTGCTGAACCACTAGGTTCAGGCTGATGCCTGGTTCGCCGGCAGGGATCTGGGTGAAGTCATTGATGAAGACGACGTTGGGCATGCCGGCCAGATCCCGGTTCGGCAGCCTGGTGATGTTGGTCGGGACTGGCGTCCTCTGCCGCAGCCAGTCATCGAGCGTGGTACCCGATGCGGGCGTCTCTACCGTGAACTGGAGGTAGACGGCTCCCGGAGCCATCCCTAAAGGTCCGCCGACGATGGGATCGACAGAGGCACTGGAAAAGCCTTGCGACATCCCATTCTCGCTGACTGCCGTGTTGGTCGGATCGGCGACCCAGCCGGCCGGGTAATCCACGGCGAACCCGAACTCGCTCGAGGTGAACGTCGTCCAGGATTCACTGTGGGCCGTAGTGCGCTGGACGCCGACGCCGACGACCATGGCTGACAGAGCCGCGCTGAGCGCGAGTGCCAGCCTCATGAACCGTGCCATCGTTCGTCTCCCCTCAGCTATTGAGGAACAACTGGACGCCATCCAAGTTGTAGTTCTGCCCGTTGGTTCCCAGGTAGAGCTCAACTCTCAGCATTTTCGTGTTGGAATTGTACACGGTCAAAATTACCGGTTCTTCCTGCCAAGCCGTGCCTCAGTCCGAGGTAGTGAACGCCAGGCTGATGCTCTGAAACGCGGTTGTCCCGTTGAAGGCCAAGGGCGTTAGCGTCCCAGTGATCGTTGCCCTGCTGGCTGATCGCGTCATCGTCGTGACGATTACGGGAGTAAGCTACCGCCTCAGCCGAAAGGAGGAAAGCGCCACCGCGACCGCACCATTGGGCTAACGAGCCTCTCCGTACCAATGGTCAAGCTTCGCCGCAAAGCCCTAGTGCATCTAGGCCGCAAACCACTGGTTCATTTACGGCCATAAATTGACATGGAGGCTTCAAGACGCAGTCGCCCGTAGATGGGCGTGCCGTCCCGAGAGCGGACCCAAGCACGGTAGGTCCAGCTGTCGGACGGGACGAGGAAGGTGTACTGAGTGGTTTGTAGACTCCAGGCCCGTTCCGGGGTGTCACCAAGCGGGAAGTTCTGCCACGGCGCGGCGGCTGTTCGGGCAGTGCTGATGTTCATCTCAAGGTAGTGTCCACCTTGTGGGCTGATTCCGCCCGAGTACCTCGCCCAATTCGTCCCGCTAGCGCGCTGTCCACTTGCATTCCGGCGGATACACTGCCAAAGTGGGAAGTCAAATGTGACCGGGCTCCAATCTGACATAACTTCGCATAGCGACCAATGAGTTTCCCACCTCGAGTCGGAGCGCTTCTCACTCCTTCCAGTGGGAGAATATCAATGAGACGTTATGTCCACCAAATCCGAGGGAGTTACTCAGTACGTTTGTGATTGAGGCTTTTCGGAACTGGTTCGGCACATAGTCCAGATCGCACTCAGGATCTGGCCTGCTCAGATGCCAGGTTGGCGGCACGATTTGGTGCTTGAGAGCCAGCAAGCTGGCGATGGCCTCGACCGCCCCCGCAGCCCCGAGAAGATGCCCAGTCAACGCTTTGATTGAGCTTGTCGGAGGAATCGTGTCTTTGCCGAAGATCGTGCGAATAGCGGCGGATTCGATCTTGTCGTTCAGCGGAGTCGATGTCCCATGGGCGTTGATATAGTCAACATTTTTGGGTCGCAGTCCCGCTGACTCCAGCGCCAACCTCATCGCGTTTGCCGCGCCTGATCCGTCCGGAGTCGGCTGTACGATGTGGTAGGCATCTCCCGACATGCCATAGCCCGTCATTTCCCCCAGTATGGTCGCGCCCCTGCTTCGGGCGAACGAGAAACGCTCTAACACAAGTACGGCAGCTCCTTCGGCAACCACAAATCCGTCCCGTGTGGCGTCAAACGGACGGCTCGCGGTCTCCGGTTCATCATTGCGTGTAGAAAGAGCGTGCAGGGCACTGAAGCCTGCCACAGAGCCGGCCGTGACGGCAGCTTCGGAACCGCCAGCCAACATCACGTCGGCAGATCCGCGTCGAATGATTTCGGTTGCTTCTCCGATCGCATGGGCTGAGCTTGCGCAGGCAGACAGCGTCGCCAAATTCGGACCTTTTGCGCCGATATCAATTCCCACATAGCCCGATGCCATGTCGGCGAGGAACATCGGGATGAAGAACGGGCTGACACGTTTTGGTCCACGGGTAGCCAGGGTATTCAACTCGCGCTCGGCAGTTCCAATTCCTCCGAGCGCTGATCCAATCAGGACACCAGTTCGTTCGCGATTCGAATCGTCAAGTTCCAAATCCGCGGATGCAAGAGCCGATCGCGTGGCGGCCACGGCGAACTGAATGAATCGATCGGTTCGACGTGCTTCCTTGGCATCAAGAACGTCTCGCGGATCAAAGTCTTTTACTTCGCCGGCAATCCGCGAATCAAACCCTTCGGCATCGAAGAGCGTGATCGCGGCCGTGCCTGAATGCCCGTTCATCAACGAGGTCCAGACAACGTCGGCGCTGCTTCCAATTGGAGTGATCAGGCCCATACCGGTGATCACGACTCGCTTGTCATCGGTGAGTCGGGCTGCGGCATCAGTCACGTTTGAGTACCTCAGGATTGAGACAGCGAGGTGGCTCGTCACCACTGAGGACCGCGATAAGATTTCGCGCCGCGAGTTCGGACATTTTGGATCGAGTCGCCTCCGTGGCGCTGGCAACATGCGGTGTCACAACGCAATTTGGCAGTTGCACCAGGCGGTGATTGAACGGAAGCGGCTCGGGATCGGTGACGTCCAGAGCCGCGGCCCAGATCTCGCCAGACTCAAGTGCATCCGCCAGCGCGTCATTGTCAACGACGGGACCGCGTGACGTGTTTACCAGCACCGCACCTCGCTTCATGATCTTGAACTGAGGAGCCGCAATCATTCGGTTCGTTTCGGGAGTGAGCGGCACGTGGATGCTCACAAAATCACTTTCGCGCAGCAAGTCATCAACATCAACTCGCCGTGCGCCGAACTCACGCTCTATCTCCGGTCGGTCAATGGTATCCGTATACTGGATCCGCATACTGAAACCTGAAGCGCGCTTGGCAACCGCCGCCCCAATACGCCCCATTCCGATCAATCCAAGCGTCGCACCCGCCAGGTCCTTGCCAAGGTAGCCGAGCGGCTCCCACGTTTGCCATTCGTCACGCGCTACCGAGTTGGCCGAATCGACGACGTGACGCGCTGCCGCAAGCAACAGCGCAAACGCGAAATCCGCAGTCGTATCCGTGAGCACATCAGGAGTCGTACAGACTGCCACTCCACGATCGGTACAGTCTCGAACTTTAATGTTGTCAAATCCCACGGCGAAATTACTGACGACCTTGATGGTCGGCAGTTGATCCAGAAGCGCTCCGTCGATTGGTTCGGTCAACAGGCTCAACAATCCGTCTGCGCCGCGGGCAAAATCCAATAACTGGGCACGATCTGGGGGAAGTTGATTGGGCCATACGTTCACTTCACCGAAGTTCCGTAAGAGTTCTAGTCCCGACTCCGGAATCCGTCTGGTAACGGCGATTCGCACTCACGACTCCTTTCATACCGTTCGATTCTAATGGCGACTGGTCGTTCACCGCAAAATCGCGAGCCGACATGACAATTGGAGGTTTGAAAAGGGTGGGTGGTATCATTGCTTTCGGGCCTTGGCCCGCACCGCCCGTGATGTGATGTAACGTTTTGAGCCAACGTTAGAAATCAACGGGAACTGCTAAACCAGCCTCGTGGGGTTGGTGGTTGCGGTGCCCACCTGCGTTTGCAGGTTCAAAGCTAAGTTACACACGGCAGTGCTGCGGTCAAGCCCTTTCTTTTTCCTCTCTAATTTCGATCGATACACGGTTACGCGACATGATTACCATTCTTCATGGAACAGATCGATTGACCATCGACGAACGCGTCGCAAGTATGCGCGATGCCGTCGATCCGTCAGGCATCTCAACGAGCGTTGTCAGCGACGCGTCGTCCGACATATCGGCGGTGCGATCTGCCTGCGGTGCGGTCGGATTCTTTGGTTCCGGCCGCCTCGTTATCGCTCGCGACCTCCTTACGAGCGGCCCACGTAAGGGTCGAAAATCAAAGGACGATCCCGCACTGGAATCCGTTATTGAGGTGATGCTCGGGGTACCGGATTCTACAACCCTGGTTGTGGTCGAGCCAACGCTCGATCCAAAAACCGAACGAGAGATTCGCAAAGTTGTTCCATCAATAACGATCGAGCGATTTGTCGTTCCCAGAGGCATGCGGTTAGTCGATTGGACCTGCCAGACGAGCGCGCCTCCATCGTGCCGTCATCGGACAGAGTGAAGCGCGCCAGCTACTGGAAGCCCTGTTCCCCGGAAACTGGCCCACTGAATCTCGCCGGGATGACGTTCCGCCCGACCTGTACCGGCTCGACACCGAGATCGCCAAATTGGCCACTGCGGCAGGAGACGAACAGACGATCTCAAACGAGCACATTGCGTCACTCGTACCTGGGGCAGAGGCACAGGATTTCTGGGGTATCACCAACGCCATCATGAGCGGTGATCCGGATCGGGCTGTCGTCGAAATTGAGCGGGCGTACGGGCTGGGTGCCGCGGCCGAGGCCATACTTGGTCAGATCACGAGTCAGTTCGAAGTATTGGCTGTCGTGGCTCTTAATGGAAACGAGACGTCAATATCTGAGCTGTCGTCAATCTCTGGCCTATCGGAAGGACGCCTTCGCCAAACATCTCGCTACAGTACAGTATTTTCTGGGTCACGAATTCGAGATGCGCTCGATGCGTTGAGGGATATCGATGCCGGAGCAAAACAGGGGTTAATTGAGCTTTCGGACGCGCTCGTGCCATTGATCGCAGAATTGGCGAACGTTCGTGTCATTGAATCAAAACAGGGCATACGCCGATAGCCGGGGACGCGAGCTACCCCGGCTGTCAAATCACGTTCATCTGTTTATCGGGCTCAGGATTCCGGCTGAGGTCGCACCAATTGATTGAATCGAGCCATCAGTCGCGACTTATGACGGGCAGCGTTGTTCTTGTGAATGATGCCCTTGATAGCGGCGCGGTCCAGCGTGCTCATCGCATTTCCGACCGCCAAAGCTGCCGCCTCAGCGTCTCCATCAGCGATCAGATTTTCCGCAGCGCGAACGTAGGTTCTTGCCGCCGAACGAAACACTCGGTTTCGCTGACGTTGTCGCTCTGAGACACGAGCCCGCTTTTCTGCCGACTTCGAGTTGGCCAAGTTTCCATTACCTCCAGATGAACTGTTCAACACAAATTCAGCAGCGCGTCCGGCTGCCACGCCTGAAGGATAGCAAGCATTTGTCGCCGGAACAAGCCATTTCTATCGTGTTCACGTAGAATTTGCCCGATGAACATGGCAAAACGGCGCCCCCGGCGCATCAGTACATCCGCCATTATCACTCAACGGTCGGTGGCGGCAAACGCCACGATCGTCGCCGCAGCCTACGTAATTAGCCGTTTTCTTGGTCTGCTGCGAGAGGTACTGATCGCTCGACAATTTGGAACGAGTCCCAACTACGACGCCTACGTCGCGGCTTTCAAGATTCCAGATTTGCTCTTTTTGGTTGTTATGAGCGGCGCCTTCGGCTCGGCGTTTATCCCGGTCTTCGGCGGGTTCCTCGGGCGCGGCGAGCGCGAGAAAGCTTGGCGACTGGCAAGCTCCGTGCTCACGTATACGGTGACGGTCCTTTTCGGCGGTGGCATTCTCGTCTTCATTCTCGCCGGACCAATCATGAGCACGATCGTTGCTCCGGATATGGCGCCCGCACAACAGCATCTCGCGACGAATCTCACGCGGCTGCTCCTCTTCTCCCCACTGTTGCTTGGGCTGGGCGCAGCTGGCAAAGGGATGCTCGAAGCCCAGGATGCGTTCACCATACCCGCTATCGCGCCAATTCTTTACAACATCGGAATCATCATCGGCGCGGTCTTCTTAGCACCGCGTATGGGTGTGTACGGATTGGCGGTTGGCGTCATCGGAGGCGCAACAGCTCACGCAGGCATACAGCTCGTCACCCTAATGCGACGAGGGCTGCGGTTCAATCCATCGATGTCCCGACATGTGGACGGACTGAAAGAGGTTGCCCGCCTGATGCTGCCACGCCTCGTGGGACAGGCTGCGTTTCAGGTCAACGTCATAGTCATGGTTAATTTCGCATCACGTTTGGGTCAAGGTCGTGTCTCTGCCATCAACTACGCTTACCAGCTCTTTATGCTTCCTCACGGGATCCTGGCGCTGAGCATCTCGACGGTCATCTTTCCGGCAATGGCTCGCCAATTTGAACTCGGGCAGACAAGACAGCTCAGCCGCACGTTGTCCGGCGCGCTGTCTCCCCTGCTGTTCCTGACCATTCCGGCATCGATTGGCTTGATGATGTTTCGCGTCAGCATCATTCAAGTTCTGTTTCAGTTTGGTTCATTTTCATCCAGTTCGACGATGCTCGTCGCGAAGGCGCTTGAGTTCTTCGCAGTCGGGCTCCTCGCGTTCGCCGTGGTGGAAACAGTGACCAGGGCATTCTATGCCATGCACGACACGCGCACGCCGGTGATCGCAGCAATCATTACGATTGGAGCAAATATCCTGCTCAGCTGGATTCTCGCTCCACGACTCGGCGTCGGGGGACTCGCGCTGAGTATATCGATCACCACGACACTGGAGATGCTAATCCTTCTCATCGTCCTGATTCGACGAACCGGCAGCTTCGAAAACCAACTCCTCACTCAGATCGGCAAGATGCTGATCGCCGGAGTCTTTCTCTACCTGTCAGCGCGTCTCCTGGCATCACCGCTGGCGCGCGCGACAGATCCGATTCACGGACACAATCTAATGATGTACGCGGCGTTTGCGTTCACACTGGGAACGGTGACCGCGAGCTACCTCGTTGCCGCCTATTACCTGAGAATCTCGGCACTCCACCAGTTGTTGAACAGAGTTCAAGCCAGAATCAATCGAGTGTGAGCTCGGCGGTCAGTCCGTGAGCGCTTCGGTATACTTGTGGGTCGGACACCTTCCGGGAGAGGCCTACACGAACGAACTATGATCGATCAAACACTGATCCGAAACTTCAGCATCATCGCCCACATCGATCACGGCAAGTCCACGCTCGCCGATCGACTGCTCGAGCGCACGCACACGATCAGCAAGCGCGAAATGATGGAGCAGATCCTCGACTCGATGGACCTTGAGCGCGAGAAGGGTATTACCATCAAAGCCCGGACCGTCCGTATGGAGTACCCGGCTCAAGATGGCAAGACCTACATCCTGAATCTCATTGATACGCCTGGACACGTCGACTTTTCCTACGAGGTGAGCCGTAGTTTGGCGGCATGTGAGGGCGCCGTCCTCGTGGTAGACGCCGCGCAGGGCATAGAGGCGCAAACAATGGCAAACGTTCACCTGGCGATCGACGGGAACTTAGCCCTGGTCGCGATCGTGAACAAGATTGACCTGCCCAACGCCGAGCCAGAAAAAGTAGCTCAAGACATCGGCAAGTTCATCGGATTGCTCGACGACGAGATTATCCTGGCATCGGCCAAATCAGGAATCGGCGTTGATGAGACCCTCGAAGCCATTGTTACGAAGATCCCACCGCCACAAGGCATCCGGAACGCACCGCTGCGCGCCCTGATTTTTGATTCGCACTACGATGCGTATCGTGGTGTCATCGCCTACGTCAAGATCGTCGATGGAACGCTGAAAGCCGGCGATACCGTGCGCATGATGGCCACCGGCAAAGAAACCGAGATGATCGATCTTGGGATCTTTCATCCAGCCATGAAGTCAGTTCCCGAACTCTCGGCAGGCGAGGTTGGATACATCGCAACCGGACTCAAGGTCGTCCAGGACTGCCAGGTCGGTGACACCGTAACACTGGCAGATGCTCCGACCAAACACCCGCTCCCGGGCTACCGCCCTGTGAAACCCATGGTCTTCGCCGGCTTCTACCCGGTTAACGGCGAGGAATATACCGAGCTTCGCGACGCTTTAGAGCGGCTCAAGCTAAACGACGCTTCGTTAATCTACGAGCCGGAGTCTTCAGATGCGCTCGGATTCGGATTTCGCTGCGGTTTCTTGGGATTGCTCCATATGGAGATCGTTCAGGAACGTTTGGAACGAGAGTACAAGATTGACTTACTGGCCACGGCTCCGAGCGTTGAGTATGAGGTCGTCAAGCGTGACGGGTCGATACTCCACGTTGATAACCCATCTGACATGCCGAATGGCGGCGAGATCGAAGAGATTCGCGAGCCATGGGTAGATGCAACGATCATGTCGCCTTCTCGATACATCGGCACAATCATGGACCTGGTAACCACCAAGCGTGGCACCCTTGCGGAGATGGAGTATCTCGACGAGGACCGCACCAGAATGAGCTTCGGCATTCCGTTGGGCGAATTGATCGTCGACTTTTATGACCAACTGAAATCTCGCACGCAGGGATATGCAAGCCTGGATTATCAGCTTGGAGACCACCGGGCGTCCGAACTCGTGAAGCTCGACGTGCTCGTCAACAGTGCGCCCGTCGACGCGCTCTCTATGATCACCCACCGCGATACGGCGTACGAGCGCGGCCGTGAATTGGTCCAACAACTACGCGGCCTGATCCCACGGCAGATGTTCGACATTCCTATTCAGGCGTCCATCGGAAGCCGGATCATCGCGCGCGAGACGATTCGGGCGCAACGCAAGAATGTGCTCGCCAAGTGCTACGGTGGCGACGTGACGCGCAAGCGCAAGCTGCTGGAAAAGCAAAAGGAAGGCAAGGCGCGCATGAAGATGGTCGGTAATGTCGAAATTCCCCAGGAGGCGTTCTTGGCGGTGCTCAGCATCGGTGGTGATTCCCGTGGGGCAGGTCGCGAATGATGGCGACCCAATATGAAATCATCGTAGTCGGTCTCGGAACCGGGACTCCGGGCCAGCTGACGCAGGAGACGATGGAACTGCTCCAAACTGGACGTGTCTTCCTCCGTACACGAGTTCACCCGGCCATCGAATTCATATCAGAGTCGACCTCGTGGCCGTCATTTGACACTTTCTATGAGCGTAGCCAACGGTCTGACGATGTTTGCTCCGAAATTATTGAGGCGCTCCTGACCGAAGCCAAACAGGGTCCGGTCGTCTACGCAGTGCCCGGTCACCCACTTTTCGGTGACGCGACAGTTCGACGTTTGCTTGAGATGGCAAGCGCACGATCCACGACGGTTCGAATCGTTCCCGCAGTCAGCTTCCTGGATTCGATGGTTGCGGTCCTCAAAATCGATCCGGTCCACTCGAACGTGCAACTTGTAGATGCGATATCACTTGCGGCCGTCACTGATTCCCAGCCGTATGCCGGCGGGTTGATGCCCCTCTCACCTCTTCGACCCGTGATCGTCGCGCAAATTCACTCGGCCACGATTGCATCAGCGGTGAAGCGGACTCTGATGCAAATGTATCCTGATGATTTCGAGGTAACCCTGGTCACCTCGACCGGAATGACGTCACCAGACATCAGGCTGGTCCCGTTGGTCGAACTCGACGGTCAACGCGTCGATCATCTCAGCAGTCTGTATCTTCCGGCTCTCGATCCGCTTTCCGACAATCGAGTGCCTGAGGGACTACAACGTATCGTGGCTCAACTGCGTGCACCGGGGGGCTGCCCATGGGACAGAGAGCAGACGCACACGTCGTTGACACGTCACATGCTCGAGGAAGCGTATGAAGCGATTCAGGCGATAGAGGATGGATCGACCGTAGACCTGGCCGAAGAACTCGGCGATGTGCTGCTTCAGGTCTACCTCCATGCGCAAATTGCCCAGGAGGCAGGCGACTTTGCGCTGGAGGACGTGATCGAAGCACTTAGCACTAAGCTCGTGCGCCGGCACCCGCACGTCTTCGGAGATCGAGCGGTCGAGTCCTCGAACGACGTGATAAAGGTCTGGGATCAGATCAAGCAGGGAGAACGGGCGGATCGCGATGAGCCGGTGGCCGAATCTCCATTTCGCTCGATTCCGATGTCGCTACCCGCACTCGCCCGCGCTCAGACGATTCTTCGACGCGCCCGATCACACGAATTTAAGATTGATGCCGATCAAATGTACTCGTCGGATCATTACGACGCGGAAAAAAGAGTGGCTGCTCAGCTAGCGAAGGTCGTTTACGATGCCGATAGTGCAGGCGTAGATGCGGAGCAAGCCCTCCGGCGATGGGGAACGACCTTTGTTCAAAATGTGGAAACGGAAAGCCGACACCACGGTTCTTAATTCGTTTGTCAGCAGTAGAGATACGCGCTATTCGGAAAGAGAGTTCTCCCAATGATCGATGACTCGACCCACCCAGAAATCCGTCCAGGACAGCGTAGATACACCGATTGTGGTGAACTGCGCATATCCGATGTCGGAAAGACTGTGACAGTCAAAGGCTGGGTCAATCGTCGCCGCGATCATGGCGGACTAATCTTCCTTGACCTTCGTGATCGTTACGGCATGACACAGATTGTCGCAAACCCTCAGGAATCGCCCGCGGCCCATGCAATTGCGGAGTCGATACGAAGTGAGTTCGTGCTCTCGGTCACGGGCGCGGTCGAGCGACGACCAGCGGGAACTATCAATGAGTCACTGTCCACAGGTGAAGTTGAACTGCATGCAACAGCTATCGAGATTCTGAATGCATCCAAAACTCCACCTATTTATATTGCCGAGGAAGGCCCGGTGGATGAGTCCGTGCGTCTGGAATTCCGCTATCTCGATCTCCGCCGGCCCCACATGCAACAGAACCTGATGTTGAGGCACCGGGCAGTCAAGTTCATCCGAGACTACCTCGATGCGCGACAGTTCGTGGAAATCGAGACTCCGGCGCTCATGAAGAGCACTCCCGAGGGAGCTCGCGACTATGTCGTTCCCAGTCGGCTGTATCCGGGCGAGTTTTACGCTCTGCCGCAGTCACCCCAGCAGCTCAAACAACTGCTGATGGTCTCAGGAATGGACCGCTACTATCAAATTGTCCGCTGCTTCCGCGATGAAGATCAGCGTGCCGACCGGCAACCTGAGTTCACCCAGCTAGATCTTGAGATGTCCTTTGTGGATCGCGAGGACGTGCTTCGGCTCATGGAAGGGCTGTATGCCGGGCTATTTGAGTCGCTGTCGTCCAAGCGAATTCTCGAAAAGCCGTTCCCTCGTCTGACCTACGCAGAATCGATGTTGCGCTTTGGTAATGACAAACCAGATCTCCGCTTCGACATGGAGATTCGGGACGTCACCGATATCGTCGCCGACAGCCAGTTTGGGGTGTTCGCCAACGCAGCTAAATCGGGCGGTGTGGTGCGCGGTGTTGTCGCTCAGGGTCAGGCTGGAATGACGCGCGGGCAGGTCGATCAGCTCACAGAGATCGCGAAAACGTTCGGAGCCAAAGGACTCGTCTGGATCGGATTGCAGGAGGGAGATGATCGTGATATCTCGGTCCGCTCACCGATCGCCAAGTTCCTGGCTCCAGACGAAATCACACGGATGGTCTCCCGATTCGAGGCGCAGCCCGGCGATTTGCTACTGCTCGTAGCCGATCGTGCCGAAGTTGCTGCTAATGTTCTAGGCCGGCTGCGCGGGCACCTTGGCCGCGAGCTTGGCTTGATCGACGAAGAGGTGCACGCATTCTGTTGGGTATTGGATTTTCCGATGTACGAATGGGATGGAGACCACAATCGGTGGGAAGCCATGCATCATCCCTTCACCTCTCCTATGGACGAAGACGTCGCGTTACTCGACACCGATCCGGGGGCAGTGCGAGCCAAAGCCTATGACCTGGTGCTCGATGGACTCGAATTGGGCAGCGGTAGTATCCGCATCCACCAGCGTTCTGTTCAGAATAAGATCTTTGAGATCATGGGATATGACGCTCGGGAAATCGAGCATCGCTTTGGCCATATGTTGCGGGCGTTCGAATATGGCGCGCCACCTCACGGAGGTATGGCGCCCGGAATCGATCGTACAGTCATGATCCTCGCAGGCGAGGAAAATATCCGCGAGGTGATCGCCTTTCCGAAGAACCAGGGAGCGCAGGACCTCATGATGGGCGCACCGTCACCAATCGACGACCACCAATTGGAAGAGCTGCATATTCGGGTCGCCGAGCCGAAGCCGCAGAAATCCTGAGCATCAGGAGTCCATACCGTCTATAAGCGAGACAGGGCGGCCGAATTGGCCGCCCGTTTTTCGTTGAGCTGGTGCACGAGCGACGAGGACGATCGCTAGGGGATCCAGGACATCGGTGACGTGGCGTCGATGTTGCCGTCCGAGAAGAGCTTCTGGACAGATGATGCACTTGGCGTACCGCTCGAATCAGTAGAGAAATCCACGTACGAAACCTTGAAAGATTGGCCTTCCACTTCAAAGAAGGCGATCTGAGTACTGTCCGGCGACCAGACCGGTGACGCGAGCAATTTTCCCTGTGTCAATCGAGTCGGCTGGCCGCCGTCAGCCGGCACAACCCAAAGATCATTCGAGGTTCCATCACGCTGAATGAACGCGATCCATTTGCCATCGGGAGACCAGGACGCGTCGTAGGCACCGGAATCCGCCTTCACCAGCGACGTTAGCTGGCCGGTGTTGAGATCGACTATCCAAATACCGGTCGTTCGTTGGGTGTCATTCTCCATGGTCGTACGCTGTGTGAATACGATCTTTGTGCCATCTGGTGAGAAGCTTGGGTTTTCGACGTTGTCACCGTTCACGGTGGAAGCTGCTACCTGGCGCGGAGAATTTCCCAATCCTTTCATGATCCACAGGAAATCCTTGGCCGTCTGGAGGTCACTCACGTATGCAATCGTATCGCCATTCGGTGCCCAGTTTGGATCAAGGGCCCAAACGGCGTTGTCAACGTAAATCTTCGTTCCCTCCTGGGCATTTGGTTTATTACGCGTTAGCTGAGCCATCTCGTTTGTGTCGACGTTGTATGAATACAAATCGGAATACGCGTCACCCGTGCGAACAAACGCAAAACGTTTTCCGTCGCTGGACCAGGTCGGCGACGATGCGTCACCAACGTGTGTTATCTGATGGACGCTCCCGTCCCAAAGAGATATATCGCCGTTCTGTGCAAACAATATTCGTCCCTGCGGTTTGGCGCCTGCGGAGGCACCGCGGGACAGACTTGGGTCCGCAGTTCCGCAAGCGCTCACCGCCGCGGCAACCAACAGCGCCGCGATAATGACATACGCAACCCGAATTAGACGTGGTTGGCTTGAATTCATCTCGTTTCCATTCTGCCGGCACCCGTGAACCCTCGGGATCGAAGAGCTGCCCGAGTTGCGGATACTTCGTCCCAGGGCCGTCGCTCTGAACCATAGATTATGCACTGTTCGTGTCCCTTGCCAGCAAGCAAGACCACGTCGCCAGGTGCAGCCGCGTTTATCGCGGTTTCAATGGCCGTCTGGCGATCCTCGCATCGGACGAAGTCAGGTCCTTCAGCGGCACCCTCTTTGATGGCTCCTAGAGCAATCTCATCAATGATGGCATCGGGGTCTTCAAAGCGAGGATCCTCAGAGGTGAACACCGCGAAGTCGGCCAGGCGTGCCGCAACGCCGCCTTGGGTCGCTCGCTTGGATACGTCTCGTTCGCCGGCACTCCCAAACACGACAATAAGCCGTCCGGCGTTCAGTGATCGGAGCAGTAACAATGTCTTCTCGATTGAGTCGGGCGTATGTGCATAGTCCACAAACACGCTAAATGGCTGTCCGGAATCCACCCGAGCGAGCCGGCCGGGTACCGAAACAAGCGATTCGAGCCCATCGACAATCGTTTCCAAATCGAGTCCAAGTATTGTGGCGGCTCCCGCGGCGGCAAGTGCGTTGTAAACGTTGTACGTGCCGATGAGATGAAGGTTCACCGGCCGGGTTACTCCATGCGCCGTTAAGTCAAACGACGTACCAACAGTACTGACTGCAACATTTGAGGCACGCAGATCGCAATCGAGTCGATCCAATCCATACCATATCACCGGTTCGGAACCAGCGTACGACACGATTGACCGAGCCCCTTCATCATCGCGGTTGAGGACGACACCATGTGGTCTATGTCGATCACCGCGTGTCGCCACCATTTCTAGCAATCTCGCCTTGGCCCGACGATAGGATGCAACGCTGCCATGAAAATCAAGGTGCTCGTGCGTGATATTCGTGACGACTCCGATGTCAAACGGGCAGGTATCGAGCCGGTGAAGTTCCAACCCGTGGGAGGTCGCTTCAAGCACGGCCCAATCAACCCCGACGGATCGCATCTCGGACAACAGATGCTGAATCTCGAGCGATTCCGGAGTTGTTTGCCGTGTATCGTGATCGGTCAACTGTTCGCCGATGCGAACGGAAACTGTTCCGATCATTCCGGTCCGCAACGACGCCCGTCGCAATATCGAATCTACGAAGAACGTCGTTGTGGTCTTCCCGTCAGTTCCAGTTACCCCAATCAGTCCCAACGAATCGGCCGGGCTCCGATAAAAGCGATTGGCGACCTTCGCAAGAGCGGCGCGCGTATCTTCGACCTGCGCGACTGCCGAAAACCCTCCAGAGTCATCGCTCCAGGTCTCAACCAGTGCCGCGACAGCACCGTTGGCTCGCGCCCCGGCCAGGAATCGATGACCGTCGGTATATCCGCCTCGCAAGGCGACGAACAGGCTTCCAGCGGTAGCTTGTCGCGAGTCGTAGCAAATCGACGTGATCGTTGTATCCGACGATCCGGCAACTCGCACCAGATCAAGATCCGACAAGAGGTCCTCTAGTCGACAGTCAAATGAGGTCACAGGAGATTCGGCCTCACCTTGCGCCATGCGCTCATTAGTGGCTTGGTGTAAACACGTTCGTACATTCCGGGATAGCTCACAATCTCGCCACCGAAGCCCTGCTTGAAGCGGTAAACACCCCACATTCCGTCACGTACATTTAGTGACATTCCCGCTTCGGATGTCTCAGCAGGTGGAGCGTCGGTGGGCGGGATTCCCCACAAATCATACGTCCGGCATCCCGAATCTCGCGCCCATGTCATAGCGACGTGTTGAATGAGGTATGCCGGCATGTGTCGCTGATACTCCGTTCGAGTCGCTCCGTACATGTAGATTACTTCGTCAGCGGAACGCAGCGCCAAAAGCCCGGCGGCGGACTTTCCTTCATATTCGGCCACGAAAAGTCCCGCATCATCACCGAACACGCGCATCATGTCGTCAAAGTAGTCAATCGAGTGAATGCCAAATTGATCACGATCGGCGGTTTCCTGAAGCAGACGATAGAATTCCCCGATGTCGCGAATCCCTCCACGCCGAACGGTGACACCGCGACGTTGTGACAACCGTATGTTGTAACGCGTTTTTGGCTTCATGTTTGAGAGCATGTTCTCATCGGTCATCTGAACCCAGACCTTAACCGTCCGGCGAGGTTGCACGAGAACGTCATTTGGTCTCCAGAGTGCCGATCGACCCAGAGCAAGCGGCAAATCATCTGACTCAGGCTCTATCAGCACGGCGATCGTGCGGCGTCTTCGACATTCGTCATCCACTGCTTGAGTGAACGCCGCAAGCTCTCCGACCGATAACTCGCCCGCGAGTGGACCGCGCGGCACGTAGGCCACCGTGAAAGGACCGACCCGTCGGAACAGTATCTGTGCCGCAATTCTCGGTTGCCGGTTCGATCGCAACAACAACCGTACCGGCGACCAGCCATGCAACGATTTAAATTCACCCCAGTTCCATGTCTGGAGGACGTGTCCGCCCAGTTCAGACACCGAAGCATCCCAGAGTGATCCGTCAATAACGAGATTAACCTGCAAGGAATCTGAATGGATACCCGAAGCGGTTTGGTATGTCACGGCGCCAGGCGCATAGGATTGTCTGTGATCATAGCCTGTGACAACGCCTCTTCAACGGCTTCGCTGAGGACAGGGTCGTTCTGTCGCAATAATCGCCGTAGGGCACCGACCGCCACCTTGCCACCGATTTGACCCAAAGCCCCGATCGCCGCCATCTGAACTTCAGCATCTTCATCATCAGTCAGGTCGAGCAATTGGGTCACCGCTTGCTCATCGCCAATCTCTCCCGATGCCCGGGCAGCTTCAAACCGAACCTCCGCATCGTCATCCTGCATTTCGCCGAGGACTGTCGACAGCCAACGATCGGACGAGTTTCGTCCCATCGAGAAGATTGCAGAGATCCTCAGATCATGCATTATCGAATCAAACGCAGCGGCAATTGCCGATTCGACATCGTCGTCGTCACTAAAATAGGCAACTGACTCCAGCGCACGGCGACGGACGGCCACCTGCTCATTTGACAGATAAATGTCCATCAGGGTGTCACGAATCCTGAGCGATTGCTCGTCGCCCATCTTACCTAGCGCAGCGAGGTACGCGAATCTTCCGAGCGATACCACTATCGCTTCACGCACTGCCGGTTCGTCCTCGAGCACCAGCAAATCGAGTAACTGGTCAGCGAATAGAACACTCTCGTCTTCCCACAAGCCCTGAACCGCGAAGACTCGCACTTCGGCATCAGGGTCATTCAGAAGATTTCGCAAGACGCGAGAGAAATTGAGCTCCACGTTTGCTTCCGATTGCTCCACCATCTGCTGGGCGAGAAATCGTCGTGCATCGGTCGAGAGCGACCGTATCGCGGGCATGACTCCAAAGGCGGTAGGGCGGTCGATGTCTGAAAATTTCAGCACATCGGCCGCGCTCCGATTTTCTGCATTGAGACTGGTGAGTGCCTGAATCAGCTCAGGGTCGATGTGATCAGGACTTGGTGGGTTCGTAGTAAAAAACATCTTCCACGTCTGGATCTGTACTAAACGAAGTGTTCACGTCCGACATGATAATGGACCGAATCTGGTCAGCGCTCATAGGACGTTCGATGTTGCACGCCGGGAATAGGTCGTCCATCATCGCCATGAATTTTGGACTTTCCTGAGTGCCGACCTGTTCTCCAACGTGCTCGAATGTCGCTGCGAGAGTGAGATCCGGACGACGTCGAATTCGCTCTTCGAGCAACAGAACGTTCCCAAGCTGTGGGAAGCGGTTCTCGGAAACGACCATATTTTCTTGAGTTGCACAATAAAATGTCATCGGTCGGAAGACATAGCGGCCACGCTTGTCATCTATCTGCAAAAGCTTGCGGTCTTCTCCCGATACCGGCAAATATTCAATCAGGAAGCGACCATCGCTTTCGTTGCGTTCGATCGTGAACAGTGCGCCAGGCACCAGATTCTCCAAGAAAAAGCGTTCCATCCCCGCGATGTAACCACCACGGTTTCCCGTCGGAAAATGGAGTTCAACGAAAAAAGTTTCGTAGGTCTGCGGCGATTCAAATACAAGTATGGCTGCTCGCTGATCCGGAAGATCTGGCTTCGGAAAGAGTGCAGACAGGAAGCCATTGAGCGGCAGCACGCCGTACTGATATTCGTAGAACGTTAGCACGTGCTCCGCAACCATCTCATCGGCCGGAAGCTCCACCGCCGCTTCGTCAAGCAAGAAACGGTAATCCGTGCCGATCTCGCTCGGCTTACGCTTCGCCGTACCAATGGCCGGCAAGCCGCTCGTGGACCAGAAGCGCCGCATAGACGTTCCAACATACTCGAACTCACGCTGCTCGTGCGACAAGCGATAGTTGAGCGCGAAACGTGTCAGTTCATACTCTTCTGCATTCGGACGAACACCGAGCACGTCCTGCAATAGGACCTCATCCGCGAGCGGCTCATTTCGCTCAAGCAAATACTCGCGGATGCGCCGGAGATCACCGCGACTCAGTCGCTGTACTTTTTCTTCAGCCATCCACATGTCGCCGAACCCGGCGACCGTGACCTCTTGTCGCAGTTGGGACGAGATTGCATCCCCGAGGACCTCATCACCAATTTCGGCTACATCCGTAATGAGCTGGTCAGGAGTGGCTGGTACGACGACTTCAGCCGAGACTGGCTCGACAACCGGCTCGATGATTTCGTCGTCGAAACCGATTTCTTCAGCAATTTCGACGTCGAACTCCAGGGGTTCAACCGCGGGTCCGCCCACCAATTCAGTTAAAGGAACCTCGCGCAAATGAGCTACCTTAGCCCGCTTGAAGGTCTGCGCCGGGCGCTCTGGTGCCTCCGTTGGCTCAGTGAATCGCTGTGCAAGAACGTGGACCTCGTCGGACACCGGAGCTGTGGGAGCCTTACCCGACAATGTTGTCGTCGCATAGACCGCATCATCAATCTCCTCAAGCCCAAAGACATCCGAGTTAGAGCGAATAATCTTGCCGATAGCGGCAGTCCATTCCTCGGCCGTCCGTTCGCCGCGAGTGGACGCGAAATATTCACCCAAGGATGTAATGGGCACCCTAATGGGAGATGCACTTGGAAAGAATCGACCGCTCGAACGCATTACATTGAATGCGTCTAACGCGATTTCTTTGTCGGCCTTCTTACCTTTGAACGTTGGCGGGGAAATGACCTCTGCAATTTGCATGCTCGTCGCGCGCTCCTCTTGCCTGCTTTACGGGATTGCTAGTTCGACGAGCCCGCTCTATCCCGCAGCGCCTGCACAAGTTCAGCCGTCGTCATCGGCCGGTTCGAATTCCGCAACACCGTCAACAGATAGGTGATGTGTTCACTGCTAAGTTGGATGTTATTCATAGCGGTCCCCATCTACAATCTAACCCTAGAAGTCTACACGTGGACGTTCGATCCGACAATTTGCCACGAATTTTCGGGCCGCTTACCCCCGAACGCTTTCGAGCGCCAGGGCAACCGCTCCCAAAACGGTGGCATCGGGACCAAGCTGGCCGGCAGTGAGACGGACACGTCTCGCGGCCGAAGGAAACGAATACTGTCGCACACGCGCGCTTAACGGATCCATCAACAGCGAGCCAACATCGGATACCGAACCTCCGATAATCACGGTTGCGGGATTCAAGGTCGTGATCAAGTTGGCCACTGCGAGCCCTAACACTTGAACCGTCTCGGTGACGATATCCTGAGCAACCGTGTCACCACGGCGAGAGCCATCGAAGATCGCTTTGACGGTTATGTTGTTCGGATTGGACCAGCGATTCACGTCGGCGCCAGATTCGGACTCGAGGCGTTCGCGAAATCGGGCGACAATAGACGGTGCCGCCGCATATGCCTCGAGGTGTCCCGGTTTACCGCAGGAACAGATCGGTCCGCCGATCGACACGACCATGTGTCCGAACTCACCGGCAGTGCTGCTCGCTCCATGAAGGATACGGCCGTCGACAATGATTCCACCACCTACACCTGTTCCCAAGTGTACGTAAACAACATCACTTGAACCGCGCGCGGCTCCATAAAGAATCTCGCCGAGCGCAGCCGCCCGGGCGCTGTTATCGAGCACCGTTGGAATCTTAAGGTCATCCTCAATCAAGTTGACGATTGGGAAGTTCTCGAATCCCGCCACCCGGTGCGACAGGAGCGTGAGTCCTCGGCTCACGTCCACCGGACCACCAAACGCGACGCCAATCTGAACAATTTTGTCCCGGCTGATGCGAGCCGAGTGACACGCCTGTTCCACCAATCCCCGCACCGTCTCGAGCGCTCCCGATGCGGGAGTCATGCTATCGATCGACCTCGCCTGCCCTGAGATTCGGCCACCACCGTCGGCAATCACGACCCGTTGGCCGCGCCCACCGATCTCGATGCCGCACACATACGTATTCGCGGCCAGTCGTGTGCTCCACCCTCCCGGGAGTCGGGCTTGTTCCAACGGGCCTCCCAGAGTTTCCGACACCGGACGTCACCCCACAGCTCTGACATCGTCCGCTGCTAAGAAGGGTCATTCTAGCATGCACTTTGGAGTTTGTGCGGAAATGCACGATTGAAATCGAGTCGCTGAACCTGGCTGTGCCCGTCCTCTTGCGTCGACTCCGGCGCGAATGATAGACTGTCGCGTGCTTGTTCGGGATTCATTCCCCGATAGCTCAATGGTAGAGCGAGCGGCTGTTAACCGCTAGGTTGTAGGTTCGAGTCCTACTCGGGGAGCCCACGCTAAAGCGCCATGGCGGATTCGCTATGGCGCTTTGTCGTTGCCTGTTCCACAGCGTTTTCGACGGTGAGTCCCGTCAGGACCGTACGCCCTCGTCGCTCCTGTGACTTGCCGAATCTGACGTCCACGAAGAACCTGATGTGTCTTCTCCAGCGTCTTGAGACTACTGCCGGGCTAATTAACTGCCCGAATCGAATCACCAGGGTTCGAACGTTCCGGTTCAAGGTCCCAGGATGCGGGAGTCGGAAATAGGATCGCGAAGCGGATTGATATATCATCCGCTTCGCGTGACTCGTCAGGACTGGTCGGAAAGGAACTAGCGATACGCCTCGCGCAAGACCGCCGCGACTTCCGGCCTGGTGAATTCGGCGGGAAGGTCAGATCCGTTTCGCAGGAGCTCCCGAACCTTAGTGCCGCTGAGGAACACTCGAAAGCTCGCGTCGTGTGGGCACGTCTTCGTCGATGCCATTCCAGCGCACCGGTTGCAATAAAACGCGTGTTCGAATTCGAGGATCTGAATCTCAAGCTGAGCACGATCAAACTGATCGAAGATGCGCTGTGCGTCGTATGTTCCGTAGTAGTTGCCCACACCCGCATGATCACGTCCGACGATGAAATGCGTGCAACCATAGTTCTTGCGCACGAGCGCGTGGAAGACCGCTTCGCGCGGGCCAGCGTATCGCATGGCCGCGGGCATTACACCGAGAAGCACCCGATCTCTCGGGAAATAGTTTTCCAGAAGAACCTCATAACAGCGCATCCGAACATCTGCTGGAACGTCGTCGCTCTTGGTCTCACCAACAAGCGGGTGCAGCAGCAGGCCATCGACCATCTCGAGCGCCGTCTTCTGAATGTGTTCATGGGCCCGATGTACCGGATTTCGTGTCTGAAAACCGACCACTGATCTCCATTGTCGATCGGCAAACGCTGCTCTCGTTTGTTCAGGTGTCAGCGCGTGGGAAACAAACTCGGGCTCGACCAGGCGTCGCAAAACCGACACCGGACCGCCAAGCAAAACGTCTCCCTGTCGTTCCAAGGCAGCCACGCCCGGGTGCGCAGCATCATTCGTCCCATAGACGGACGTTGCTTCGCGTGCTTTGTCGTAGCCGTATTTCTCCTGGACCTGCAGAATGGCTATTGGTTCGCCGTCCTCATCGTTCGTGAGTAGAACGGATTCACCCTCATTGATCGTGTTGGCGATTTCATCCGTGACAGCCAGCGTCAACGGAATGGACCATGGCAACCCGTTGGCCAAATGCATGGTCGATACAACGCTGTCGTAGTCAGCTCTTCCAAGAAACCCAGTCAGCGGGCTTACGGCGCCGATAGCAAGTAGTTCGAGGTCCGCCATGACCCGTCGATTGACTGGAATGCGAACGAGTCCTCGTGACTCTTCAACCAGCGAAACTGCGTCCTCGTCGGAAACCAAACGCGGGACGAGCGTGCCTCCATGGGGCTTTATCATCGATTGTCCCCAGCCATCATCGCTTGTTCTCGTGGCCGAGACGGGATGAATCCAAGTCGCGTGAGTTCAGCCATGACTTTGGCCGCGCTTTCTTCTGGTGTTTCAGTGTCCGTTTCGACCACGACTTCCGCATTGGTCGGTTCTTCATACGGGTCAGACACCCCGGTGAAGTTCGTAATTTCACCTCGCAACGCCTGGGCGTACAAACCTTTGACGTCTCGGTCGACCAGAACCTCGATTGGACACTTCACGTGTACCTCAAAGAATCGACCGATCTCATTACGCGCGTCGTCGCGTGTGTTTCGATACGGAGAAACGGCTGCAACGATCACGATGACTCCGTTGCGGGTAAGGAGCTTGCTCACGAACGCGATCCGGCGAATATTGATGTCACGGTCTTCGCGCGAGAATCCGAGTCCCTTACTTAGATTCGTTCGCACAACATCTCCATCGAGCACCTCGACGGGGAGTTCTCGCGATCTGAGCTCATTTTCGATGAGCGCTGCGATCGTACTCTTTCCCGCCGATGGCAAGCCCGTAAGCCATATCGTTACGCCGTCAGATGATTTCAAGCGTTCCCCCAATTTCGGTCGTGTTGCCGGTAGTACAACGTTCGGAACAGAAGAGCGGTCGGGCAATCGCCCGGCCGCCTATTCGCAATGTATTCGGTACAGAGCCTGAGTTCAACTCTGCTTGCTGAACCTATTCCCCATACGGTCGTTCGGAGAACAGCTACCTGACTCGACAGTTTATCAGGTTCCGCATTGACCGGCGAACGTGAGAATCCAAAGTTCGCGGGTCGGATAGGTATCGGCGCGTTGAAGAGTGATAGCCACCCGTGTTCCGTCACTGTTCCAGTGCGCTCGTTCTACCACGACCTGATATGAGAGAGATTCTACGTAGCCTGGAACACCGAAGTGCGTGACCATCGCTTTCGATCCTCCGGAGGTGTCCATGATGAGCAGGTCCGTTTTGAGGAAATTCCACGGGTATGGTTCGCTGGACATATACGACAATTTTTGCCCGCCTGGTGCGACGCTCGCGTGTTCGTTCCAGTACCCATTGTTCGTTAGGTTGGTCAACGCTCCGGTTTGGAGATTCATCGACCAGATGTTCTGAACCCAGGTCCCCGGATGCCCAATATCAGAGGTGAAGTAGACGGAAGATCCGTCAACTGAGAACCCGTGAGACTCGTAGAACAGGCCGCCTGGCGGAGTGATATCTCGTACGTTGCTCAACTTCGCGACACCACCAGCAATGCTGAAATTCGCCAGTTGAAGTTGCCACGTTCCAAATTGTGCGGTGGAATCCGCGCTTTTCATCAGCCGCGACCACATCACCATTGAACGGTCGTGAGAGAAGACTGGCATGAGCACCCCGTCGGACCTCGTCGTCAGTGTGCTGGTGAGCTTGGACCACTGGCTCCCGTCGGCAGACGAAACCCACATGTCGGTCCACAGTCCGTTCAGCTGCAACTCCTGGTAGGTCGGGTATGTATTCAACCAGGACAGCGGATCATTGGGGAGTTCGACTTGCATCACGATGTATTGACCGGTTGGATCCCACATCGGATTGAACTTGTTGCGATTCGCTCGAGGCCCGTCTGGAATGTTTGAACATGTCAGACAGTTAACGTTCGAACCATCAGGATTGGACGTGTAGACCTGTGAGTGATTGCCGGAGTCGAGCGCGGTGTAGACCAGCCTGTTGTTTATCGACCAGTCTGCGGCGCCACCATTGCCAAGAAACGTCGCATCGGTGACGTCGCAATTTGGACCGTAGACGACAGATGCATCCTTCACGCCATTGTATGTGGTCGATGATGTTACGACAGGGTTCCACCAACTAGCTGAAACCGGCAATGCAAAGAATGATGAAGTGATGATAACGGTCAGGATAATTGAGACCCAACGAAGCCTCGATAGATTGAAAATCGTGCGTTTGTCTGAGCGCGTGCCCATCGTGACTACCTCCCGGATACTTCGGGCGACAGTGCGACCGAGATCAATCCACCATCGCCGTTAAAAACTCACCAGAACTCGGATTACATAGGTCGAATAAACGAAAAATCCAAATACGCAATACACTCAAAAACTGAAACTTAAGATCTCAACACAACATGTGCTTCTAAGATCAGTCTCTTATGTTTAAGTGTATGAATGGTCGCCGGGCAGCAGTAGGGTTATTCGGGGACTGACAGTCCTGATGCGCGAATGACTTAATGGGAGGTCATGGATGGGACAACGTAGGAGTCCGCCATCGATTTGTGACTAGAGGAGTCCGTATTCAGTACGAAGGGGTCGTGTGCGACAAGCTGCCCAATAGAAACCCGCCTCTTGGTGAGGCGGGTTTCTATTGGGCGAGGTTCATTGGGTCGGGGATTGGCGTGCCTGTTTCAGCTCGAACACCTTCCAGCGAAGGTGACGATCCAGAGCGTTCGATCCGGATATGAGTCGCCAGACTGGAGTGTTACCGCCATTTTGGTACCGTCTTGATTCCAACTGACTCGGATCGGCATCGTCTTACTGCCGACGTATTCCGGATAGCCTTTTCCGTTGAAATGGCTGAATTGATGCTTATCAGATCCATCGACATTCATGATCATCAAGTCTGTCTTCAACACCGTGCCCGGATATGGGGAACTTGACATGTAGACGATCTTGCTGCCGTCTAGCGAATAGACCGCATGCTCGTCCCAAACGTTATCGTGCGTCAAATTCGTGGCCACGCCCGTCGCAAGATCAAGCGTCCAAATGTCTGGCGCGTAGGCGCTACTACTGTGAATGTCGGCCGTAAACATCACGTGGCTTCCATCCGGTGAAAACGCATGAGACTCGATGAACTTCGCATCGGGCGGAGTTATGTCGCGGGTGTTTTCCAAACGCGGAACATCATTCTGCACGACGAAATCCGCAATCAACAAACGCCACACTCCGAATGGGTTCGCTGGCGAAGCCTCTTTGACCATGCGCGACCACATAAGCTTCGACCCATCGGGTGAAAAGGCGGGCAAGAGAACACCATCCGCTGCTGGTTGCGATGTATTTGTCAGTTTGAACCACTTTGAACCGTCCGGCGTGGTTGCATAAATATCGCTCCACAGACCATTGGCCATCAGTTCCGAGAGCAGATTATTGGTGAAGACTTGCGGCAGCGGATGGTCCTTCATCTCGCCCTGCACAATCAAGAATTCGCCCGTCGGATCCCAAACAGGATTGTTCTTGTGCCGGGAGGTCAGGGGCGCGCCGGGATGCGATTCACACGTCAGGCACCGATAGTCGTTCGACTCGGGTTGACCGACATAGAGTTGGAAGATCCCGTGCGAGTCTTTACGGTCGAATGCGAGTAGCCCGTTGGCGCTCGACCAGTCCTGATCGCCGCCATCTCCAACCAGACGCGAGTCAACAATCTTGCAGGACAACAGTGCCGTTGAAGAACTGGTCGAGATTGGAGTTGGCGTTTGCTCATTGACGGATGTTGACGACGATTCGGGCTTGGGAGTTGGGACGGGGATCGTGGACTTTGCGGTAACGACAGGTGAGAGTTGAATTGATTCAACAGTCGTCGAAAGTTGCGGTGTGCCGCGATTTGCGTTCAGCGACTGACATGACGCAAATACCGCAATCAAACAGCAAACAGTTGCGGCCAATACGCCGCAGGGTATCAAGATCCAGGGGTTTCGCAAGTGTCGTTTCACAATCTCCACCTGTAATGATGCATAGCAACGTCGGCGATCGTTGGTTCCTGGTTCGTCTAAATGAAATTGATCGAGATGCTAGTTCGATTCCTCCGACTGTGAACTCGACCCGACGATTCGTCCCCGCATCGTTACAGGAATTGGAAGGTCAAACAGGTGCAGAATCGTCGGTGCAACATCGTAAATCTCTAATCCTTTGACCGCTTCTGCGTCGACACCAGGCCCGGCCGCGACAAAGAGACCGAGTTTTGAGTGATTGGCGTCATCGGGTCCAGTGTCGTTCTCAAAGCTCAGCACGTTTCCGGAACCGATCGTTCCATTGCTTCTCCAGGCAAGGTCCCCAAAGTAAATGATGAGATCCGGCGGGTATCCATTTTGTTCGAGCCACAAGTCTTCCGGGCGAAACACTCTCGTGCCGATCGACTTGCCATCTGCTCCGGGAATCGCCTCCAGCTTTGAGATGAGCTCGTCACGCAATGATTCATAATCTGAGGAACGCACTACGCCGGACGATTCGCGCCCTTCAACGTTAATCCAGAGACGGCCGTAGTAGCCGCCCTCTCCCCACGCTTTCGTTCGAGTCCAATCCACAGAAGCGGGTTGCAGTGGTGCCGGTTCTTGAGGCGATTCAGTCAACACGAGATAACCCTCTTGCATGAGCCATTCGTTGATGCAAACCGCTCCCATCATTGGCTGAGCACCGTGATCCGACACGACAAAAACGGTAGTGTCGTCGTCAAATCTCGTCATCAGATCGCCGATCTCGTCATCTAAATACCGATAGTAGTCCAGGATGACGTCACGATAGCGGTGATTTGGCTCATACTCAGGATGTTCTGGATCGAGATACCGCCAAAATGCATGGTGAATTCGGTCCACACCGATTTCAACCATCATGAAAAAGTCCCACGGGCGTGTATCAAGCAAGTGGCGCGCAATTGTAAAGTGTTGTTCGGTCATCTCGTAGATCTCAGCAAGAATGCGATCTCTATCGTCACTTCGAAAATTCCGGACGTCCACCTGATACGGTCCAACGAGTTGTTCGATTTCTCGACGTAGTTCCGGCGGATACGTGTATTCGTCGTGCCGCGGATCTGCAGTCAAGAAACAACTGATCTGTTCACCCGCGACTTGGGCCGGCGGCGACGTTTGCGGCACTCCAAGCGTGATAACGTGCTTGCCACTGTTACCGAGGATATCCCACAGTCGATCGATAGTGATCGCGGTCGAGTTAGCTACTTTGAGACTGCTGTATCCGTAGTCTTGCCGATTTCGGAAACCATAGATTCCGAGCTGACCGGGATCCTGGCTCGTCATCATGCAGCTCCATGCCGGAACGGTTATCGGCGGATCGGTACTACGCAGAGTACCCCAGGTGCCATGCTCAATAAGCGACTGGATATTTGGAAGTAGATCCAACCACTGTTCGAAGACCAGGCGAGGATCAGCGCAGTCGAGTCCAATTACCGCTACTTTTCGACCCACGGACACTCCTCTCAACGGATTGCTTGGATCTGATCAATCGGACATCCAAGACAACGGATTCAGGGGACGGTCAACACAGAATAGTTTTCGGAAGTAAGTTCACTCAGCAAGACGGATGAACCTGACTAAAGAGTGAGTCGGCCAAGAAATCGAGTTGACCGTCGACAAAGCCAACCATAGTACATTGACATGAAACACCGCCGAATGCTACCGTTACGCAACCTTAGTGACGTTGGGACCCCTTGGTGGTGTCTCAACTGCAGCAAACAAGCTGGTGTTGGGTGCTGTCTGCCTACGTGTGGGCGACGATGGACACCTACCATTGGCGTTGTGTGAGGGAGGAGTACGACACGCGGTCCGTGACATTGTAGTTACCGCCGGTGCTCGTAAGAGGTTAGGGAATGCTGTTCAGACTCGTGTGGCGTTTCAATCGACACCTGAACGGCGAGAATACCGGTTGCCGGCCAACTCGCAGACCGGTTGATGCGTCGATGTCTAATGGACGGCGCGTCGGCCTAGGGGGACAAATGGCACGGCGCTCATTGCCCCCTCTCCAGAGTAATAGCTCCGGAGATGATGTCCGCGATTCGATGCTCACCGCGGCATGCTCGGATCTCAAGCCCTCTCCTAACAAACGAACAAGTCATGTGATATGCCCGAGGCAGTATTTAGCGAATCTCAGACTTCGGGCAGGGTCAGGAAACCGTAGCAGCGCGTCATAGACTCCTGAGACCGGGGTTCGATTCGTCTCTAGTGGCAGGCGCGACGTCGGCCATTGTGGACGGGCGCAAAGCCAATACTACGTCTGATGGCATTGCCGTCAACGTATGCTCAAGAGGAGCCGGCAGTGGACCCTCAAGACCACTTCGACTTCATCGTGTTGACCCCGGCTGGGAGACCAGATCCGAGGCTGGCGATTGCGGGTAGTCGCGCCGGAGCGATCGGCGTATTGAATCTCGAGTACAGCCGCGATGTCGAAGCATCGCTGGAAGTTCTGCGAACTCTCCATTCACGAGGACGAGGGCGATTCGGCATTCAAATCGGCGACAACTCCAAAAGCATCATCGACGCACTTGTCGAAAAAAGCAACCTCTCGTTGGAAATTGTGATTCTTGCCGGTGGCTTCGACAGCCGCATCGATGATGCTATTTCGCGCATTCACGCGATCAATTCAAAGGCTTTCGTCGTCGTTACAACCCTTGCCGATGCGCTTTCAGCCGAGCAACACGGGGCCGATGCGGTCATCGCTCGAGGTCACGAAGCGGGCGGATGGGTTGGAGACGAGACGTCGTTCGTCTTGCTCCAGCGGCTCAGGACCCGTATTCAGATTCCGGTCTGGCTGCACGGCGGCATCGGCCTTCATAGCGTAGCGGCGGCCGCAACAGGCGGTGCGACCGGCGCGGTTCTAGACAGCCAGTTGCTACTGTCTCGTGAATCGCCACTGCCGGATGAGATCAAGACTCGAATCTCTTCGATGGACGGCAGCGAAACAATCTGCCTGGGAGCCTCACTCGGAGCCGGATTCCGTGTCTATTCCAGGCCGGGCCTCGCGTCGTTGGACGTTCTTCGGGTGGCCGCGACGGATCTCATGATTGGCGATTCGCCAGCTGCTGACACTCTTTCCGCATGGCGAAAAGCTGTGAACGAACTCGTCGGTTGGGAAGACCTGAATCAACAGGTACTTGCGGTCGGGCAAGATGCATGTTTCGCACAGACTCTTGCTGATCGGTTCGCGACAGTTGGCGGCATTCTCGGTGGCTTACGCAATTCGATTGAATCGCACCTGGCGTCCGCTCTTGAGTCACAGCCTCTCGCCGAAAGGGCGCCGTTGGCTCAATCTCACGGTACTCGATTCCCGCTCGTCCAGGGTCCGATGACTCGCGTAAGTGATCGAGCGGCGTTTGCTGAGTCGGTGGCCGAGGCCGGCGCGCTCCCATTTGTTGCACTCGCACTGATGCGCGGCCCGGACGTAGAAGAACTTCTTAACGAGACGGCAACACGCCTCGGCGATCGACCGTGGGGAGTCGGGATCCTCGGATTTGTTCCACCCGAGCTTCGAGCAGAACAGCTTGATGTTATTCGAAAGACCCGACCACCATTCGCACTCATCGCGGGCGGGCGACCAGATCAGGCCCGCCATCTCGAAGAAGATGGTACTGCGACATACTTACACGTTCCTTCTCCTAGCCTCCTGCGCATGTACCTCAATGATGGAGCGCGCCGGTTCGTCTTTGAAGGTCGGGAGTGCGGCGGACATGTGGGTCCTCGAACCAGTTTTGTACTTTGGGACACGATGGTAGATGTTCTTTTGAACGACCTACCTAAGGGAATCGACCCATCGACTATTCACGTGCTCTTCGCCGGGGGAATTCATGACGGTGCATCCGCGGCGATGGTTTCATCGCTCGCCGGTCCACTCTCAGCAAAAGGTTTCCGAGTCGGTGCACTGGTCGGGTCTGCCTACCTGTACACGAGTGAAGCCGTTGCCAGTGGAGCGATTACCGAGGGATTTCAGAGGGCCGCGATCGACTGCGAAGAGACAGTTTTGCTTGAAAGTGGTCCAGGTCACGCAACACGCTGTGTTCCATCGCCCTTCGCTGAAGATTTTGAGCGCGAGAAGCGCCGGTTGCTCCAGGAAGCCCTGCCGCCAGAAGAGGTTCGCAATCGTCTTGAGGAGCTGAATATAGGACGTCTCCGGATTGCCTCGAAAGGCGTAGATCGCAATCCGGACTACGCGACAGACCCAAAGTCGCCCAAGCTTGTCGATGTCAACCCAGACGATCAGTGGTCACAAGGCATGTACATGATCGGGCAAGTGGCTGCTCTGCGGAGCGAAGTCTGTTCAATGATCGAACTCCATGAACAGATCAGTGATGGCGCGACGCAGCTGCTCGCTCAATATGCGGCAAGCACGCCTGAACTCGAACGATCGGCTCCGGCGCCGTGTGATGTCGCGATTGTTGGAATCGGCTGCATCGTTCCCGGTGCACCAGATATGCGGACGTTCTGGGCAAACGTACTCAACAAGGTTGATGCGATCACCGAAATTCCCGCCAAACGGTGGGACTGGCGGCAATACTACGATCCCGATCGAAATGTTCCCGACAAGATTTACTCAAAGTGGGGCGGATTTATCGACGATGTGCCGTTTGATCCCGTCTCGTTTGGCATGCCGCCAAGTTCTCTGAAGTCGATTGAGCCATTTCAGCTGCTGGCGTTGCTGGTGGTCAGAGCCGCCCTCGAAGACGCTGGAATGATGAGCCGACCGTTTCCTCGGGAACGCACATCGGTGATGCTCGGCGCCGGCGGCGGTGGTGGAGACTTGAGTGGAAACTACGTTGTACGCTCAAGCTTGCCGTCCCTGTTTGGTGAAAGCGCGGAAGACTTGACTGCGGACCTCGGTTCGGCGTTGCCGGACTGGACCGAGGATTCATTTGCCGGAATTCTCATGAATGTTGCCGCTGGTCGCGTTGCGAATCGATTCGATTTTGGTGGACTTAATTACACGGTTGACGCGGCCTGCGCCTCGTCCCTTGCGGCGATCTATCTTGCGGTTCGCGATCTCGAAACTGGAAACAGCGATGTCGCCATCGCAGGCGGCGTCGACGCGATTCAAAACCCGTTTTCATTTCTGTGCTTTGCCAAGACTCAGGCACTATCACCAACTGGACATTGCCGGCCATTTGACGCAGACGCCGACGGAATCGCGATCAGTGAAGGCTTTGCGACTATCGTGATGAAGCGCCTGGCTGATGCGGAGCGGGATGGCGATCGAATCTACGCGGTCATTAGGGGCGTAGGAGGTGCCAGCGATGGTCGGGATCGAAGTCTGACGGCGCCACGTCCTGAAGGACAAATGCGAGCACTGCATCGCGCTTACGCTCAAGCTGGATATGACCCTTCAACCGTCGGATTGATTGAAGCGCACGGGACCGGCACAGTCGCAGGTGATCAAGCGGAAGTCGAGGCATTATCCCGATTCTTCACCGAATACGGTGCTCAAAAGCAAGGGACCGCTATCGGATCCGTGAAGTCATTGATCGGGCACACCAAAGCCGCGGCTGGTGTCGCGGGGCTTATCAAGGTAGCGCTTGCCCTGCACAACGGCGTGCTTCCCCCAACCTTGGGCGTAAGCCGGCCCAACCCTAAGGCAGACTTTCCGAATAGTCCGCTTTACGTCAACTCTGAAACCCGTCCCTGGATGCGACGATCTGACGGTCAGCCTCGACGCGCAGGAGTCAGCGCTTTTGGTTTTGGAGGCACTGACTTTCATGTTGCCCTTGAGGAATACACCGGAGATTATCTCGACGAACCACGAGTGGCTTTTGACTCCTGGCCGTCCGAACTCCTGATTTGGAAAGCGAACTCCGGAACCGAGATCTCCGAAGGTGTGGATTCAGTTCTCCGCCAACTTGATCAAGGGGCGCGACCACGACTTGTCGATCTCGCATACACACTTGCGGTAGCAGCTGCTGACGGACCGGACGCCGCGGCGACTCTGGCGATCGTGGCCGACTCGATCGACGACTTGATCTCTAAACTGCGTGGGATTTCGGAGCATCTGGCGGGATCCGGTGACCGTATACATCTCCCCTCAGGAGTGCATTACTCGGATCAACCATTGAAACGGGACGGGAAAGTTGCGTTCCTGTTTCCGGGACAGGGTTCACAATATGTCGATATGGGCCGTGATCTTGCCGTGATGTTTCCAGAGGTTCGCAGCAGCTTCGAACAGGCGGACGCAGCGATCGCGGGACAACACCATCATCCACTCAGTCGTTACATCTTTCCACCTCCGACGTTCACTCCGGAGGAGAAAAAAGTGCGACAGGCTGAATTGACTGAAACGAACGTAGCCCAGCCGGCGCTCGGCGCGACCAGCCTGGCGATGTTGCAACTCCTTCGTTCGTTAGACATTGAGCCTGATGTAGCAGCTGGGCACAGCTACGGCGAATTCGTCGCACTGCACGCGGCAGGGTCGTTTGACGAACGGACCCTGCTACAGCTATCCGAGGCACGTGGCCGCTTTATGCGAGAAGGAGCCGGAAACGATGCCGGAACCATGGCGGCAGTTGAGGCGGGCGCGGATGACCTGAGCTCGCTGGTCACTGACTTTGGCGTGACTCTCGCCAACCTGAACACACGTCGGCAAACGGTCATCTCAGGTTCTCTGGACAATGTGAATCGGGCGGTAACTTGGTGCACCGAGCATAATTTCAATGTTCGACGACTCCCGGTCGCCTGCGCCTTTCACTCACCTCTGGTCGCCCCTGCGCAACAACGATTTGGCGAGTTGCTTGCTGCTACCGCGATCTCCGCGCCAAAATTCGCGGTCTTTTCCAACACAACTGGCAAAGCCCATCCAGATGATCCTGCGGCAATAGCGTCTACGCTACGGGAACACCTCACCTCACCAGTACGTTGGGTCGAAGAAGTCGAACGTATGTATGTGGCAGGCGCACGAATATTCGTGGAGGTAGGACCACGTTCGGTCCTCTCGGGTCTTGTCGGTCAGATCCTGGAAGACAAACCACATGTTCGCGTCGTTCTGGATCAGCCAAAACGAAATGGGGTGACGCAACTCCTGCATGGTTTGGCAACGCTCGCCGCAGAAGGAGTAAGTCTCAAGACCGAGCGATTGTTCAAAGGTCGAAGAACTTCGCGGCTGAACTTGTCGGATTTGCTTCGTGATTCTGGCACGCCGGCTTACTCAGCGACCACGTGGCTAATCAACGGTGGACGTTCAATTCCGGCTGTTGCCGCGAGCGAAGAACAACCGAGAGTGCCAATTCAGGTCAAGTCGGTCGATCGACACGCTGTTACGACATCGCCAGTCCACGCCGACGGCAAGACGTCGGTTGGCGCGAGACATACCTCAACAGAGCCACGTTTAGACGGCAACGACATAGGAATCGCCGGACATGTTCCGAACGGTTTCCTGAATGGAAATGGCGGTGAATCAGAGATGACGTCAGCCCCCAAGTCGTCGATCGAGTCAACGCTCGATGACGATGACGTAATGGTCCGTGGACCGAGTACCATGCACCCAGGCGACGGTTCAGAAGACGTAATGGCGATGTTCCAACAGGTTATGCAACGGTTCCTGGACACCCAGCGATCCGTCATGCTGGCGTACCTGGGCAGCAGTTCCGGTGCCGAGCGACAGACAGCTAATCGGACCAGGCCGGTTGGTATCAACGGCCGCGCAACTCAACGGAAGAGGCTTGACCAACGCACCAACTTCGCCGAGCCGCGGCCCGCACCGACTGGACGCGACGCGGTTCATCTGGTCGAACCAGAGCGTCCGACGAACGGACACGGAGTAGAGGTACCCACCAACGGACGCGAGCACCACGCTCCACCAGACGTCGATCCTGGATCGCAGCGAACTACTCCTAATGGTTCACATTCTGCAGAGGTGATAACTTCCGAGCAGATGAAGGTCGCCGAACCCGTTCTTTCGCGGGAAGTGCTCCTAGAGATGCTACTTCAGGTCGTGAGTGATCGAACAGGCTATCCGACAGAAATGCTCGCGGTTGACGCCGACCTCGAGGCCGACCTCGGTATCGATTCAATCAAACGAGTTGAGATATCAGGGACCATCATCCAGGCGCTAAAACTGCCGCCTGACGTAACCCCGGACCTGGAGCGACTGACGAGCAGCAGAACGTTGAACCAGGTGGTTGAGACGCTGCTTGACATGATTCCAGTCCCGACGGCGACGGCGTCCGTCTCCACAGAGGAGGGTACCCGCCCTTTTGATTCTGCGCCGGACGGTGAGCGAATCGGCCGGTTTCTTCTGACGACTTCGGATGCGCCGGCGCTCAACTCCAACGGAGCGCTGGCGAAGGATGGTGTGATCGTCATCGTTGATGACGAGACCGGTGTCGGCGATCGACTTGCTCAAGCCTTGGTCGATCTCGGTCATCGAACCGTTCGTATCGTCAGTGAGACGCCGCCGTCCGGCGCAGAAAGTACCGTCGTGATCGATATCGAGCAGCCGGCCGAGTTGCTCAAAATCGGCGATAAGATTCACGAGCGCTTTGGACTCGTAAGCGCGCTGATCCACCTCCCGGCGTTGTCCAACGAGGTTCTTCCAACCGGATTCGAAACCTCAGACTGGCGGCAGAGAAGAGCGCGAAATCTCGATTCGCTCTTTGTCGTATGCCAACAGTTGCGCGGAGATCTCGAGACGTCCGCAAATCAAGGGGGTTCAGCCGTCTTGGTCGCCACATCGCTTGGCGGAGCGTTCGGGAGCGTCACGCCAGCTGACGGCATCCGGGCTTCCGATGGAGCGCTAACAGGGTTCGTCAAGACACTGGCTCAAGAATGGACCGGCGTCCGCGCACGAACGGTGGACTTCGACCGATTCGATCCGGGTACACAAGCTGAAACGCTTTTAGCCGAGCTCTTTTCAGACGAAGAGTCGACTGAGATTGCGTACGTTAACAACACTCGAGTGAGTCTTTCGCTGGTCAAGGGGTCCTTTACTCATGACGGAAACGATCCACTCGATGAGAGCTCTGTGGTCGTCATCACTGGTGGTGCCAGGGGAATAACAGCCGAAGTCGCAGTGACGCTGGCGCAACAATACAGATCGACATTCGTCCTTATTGGACGGACACCCCAGCCAGAAGATTCGGAAGTCGAGTTCGCGCGAGGTCTGACGGATCGCGCCGAGCTACGACGAGCTGTAATCGCTCATTCGAGGAAAGCCGGTGAAGTACCGTCCTTGACAGTGGTCGAGCATGAAGTCAACCGCATTATCGGTGAGCGAGAAGTGCGCGAAAACTTGAAGCGTATTCGCGATGCCGGTGCACGCGTCGACTACGCGACTTGCGATGTCCGCAATCAAACTGAGTTCGGCGCACTGATCGACCGCATCTACTCCGAGTACGGACGGATCGACGGCGTCGTTCACGGTGCCGGAATCATCGAAGATAAGCTGATTCAAGACAAACAACATGCGTCATTTGATCGGGTCATCTCCACCAAGGTCGACGGTGCATTGACTCTCGCTGGGAAGCTCAGGTCCGAGTCACTTCGGTTTCTTGTCTTCTTCGGTTCCGTATCCGGGCGTTTCGGAAATCGTGGACAGGCTGACTATGCCGCTGCCAACGAAATCCTGAACAAACTCGCCTGCTCACTGGATCGCGACTGGCCGGGCCGTGTCGTCTCAGTCAACTGGGGACCATGGCTGAAAACCGGAATGGTTTCGCCTGAGGTCCAACGTCAGTTTGCCGAGCGTAAGATCACGCTTATTCCGTTGTCCGTAGGATGTCGAATGCTTGACGAGGAACTCCGATGCGGCAAAAAGGGCGAAGCCGAGGTCGTCATCGGTGGAACCGATAATCCGGACGCGATGGCAAGGATTCAGCGACCTGAACGTGTCACGTCCAACAGGACATCTGACCATGTTGCGTATCCCTTGCTGAGTGTGAATTCCACATCGTTGCCAGATACAGGTGGTGCCAAGAAAACTTCTCGAACGTTCGACGTGGAGGTAGATCGCTATCTCGACCATCACCGGCTTGACGGTCGACCAGTCCTTCCGTTCGCGTTTGCCGCGGAATTGATGGCAGAGGCAGCCGCGTCTGCGTTTCCGGCCATGCTCGTCTCAGAAGTTCGTGACATTCGCCTGTTGAATGGACTCACATTCGATCAAAATGTGAAAAGTGTTTACATCGACGTAGAGAATTCTGACCAACCCGACATTCCAGTTCCTACACGTACGGTGAACGTGGCGATAGGTTCGACCGAAATCTCGGGGCGGCTTCATTATCGCTCCACCGTTCTTCTTGGCGATCGACCGTCAGCAATGGTTCTGCCGGATCTCTTGCCGGAATTGACCGACCCACAACCGTTTCCAATGCCAGTTGAGGCTGCATATCGCGATTGGCTGTTTCATGGTCCTGTGTTCCAGCGAATTCAGTCGATCGAAAAAATCGATTCATCCGGCGCGACGGCATGGATTCTTCCATCCAGCCCGACGGACGCGCTGAAGACAGATCCAAACTCAAGATGGATCGTAGATCCCATTCTGGTAGATGGGGCGTTTCAGATGCAGGTTATTTGGGCGCGCATGCATTGGGACGTCACCCTTCTACCCGCCGAGGTTGGTGCAATACACAGGTTCGCCGCGATCGACCCCATCGATGGCCCTATCCGATACGAGCTCCGCATTCGCGGTGAGAGTTCCTCGCCGTTATGTCATGCCGATCATTACTTCTTCAATCGCGCTGGAAACCTCGTGGGTCGGCTCGAAAACGTTGTCGGGGCTGGATCACGTGAACTCAATCGACTTGCAGGTTCAGTCAGATGAGTTCAGTCAATCCTGCCGGGCGCAACGGTTCAAGATCCAACGCGCCCGATGAAGGCGTGGCCGTCATCGGCTTGTCGTGTATGTTTCCCGGCGCACCTGACGTGAAGACGTTCTGGCAGAACATCCTCGGCAAAGTCGACGCGGTAACCGATCCACCACCTGAGGCATGGGAAAGCGACGTCTACTACGATCCGACGTTTGCCGATACTGACAAGGTCTATTGCCAACGAGGCGGATATCTTGGCTCACTCGCTTCGTTTGATCCGTTGCTGCACGGTATCCCTCCAGTTTCGGTAGGCGGGGAACCAGATCAGTGGCTAGCGCTTCAATTGGCTCACGATGCGATGGCCGATGCCGATTGCCTGGATCTACCGGAGAAAACACGTCAACGGACTGAGGTAATTCTCGGCAAAGGCACCTATCTAAACGGTGGCAATGCCATTGCCGTGGAACACGGTCTCGTAATCGGCCAGACGATCGAGATCATTCGAAAGCTGAATCCCGACTTCTCAAACGAGCAGATCGAGCAGCTTCGAGAAGAGATGAAACAGGTTCTTCCGCCCATGAATGCGGAGACCGTTCCGGGCCTGATTCCGAACATCATCGTCGGGCGCATTGCAAACCGCATGGATTTGATGGGCCCCGCGTACACCGTCGATGCCGCTTGCGCTTCGTCGTTGGTGGCAATTCAACACGCGATCCGCGATCTCCGAAACGGTGATTGTGATGTGGCTCTGGTTGGCGGTTCTCAGGTTTGGATGCCGGTCCCGACTCTCAACGTATTTTGCCGGCTCGGCGCGCTGTCTCGTCGCCAGCAGATTCGTCCTTTCGACCAGGATGCTGATGGAACCCTCCTTGGCGAAGGCATCGGGATGGCGGTCCTCAAACGACTCTCGGACGCGGAACGCGATGGAAACCGAATCTATGCTGTCATTCGCGGCGCCGGAATGTCGAGTGACGGACGTGGCGTGAGTGTCATGGCCCCTCGCATTGACGGTGAAGAATTAGCGCTACGGCGCGCCTACGAATCGGCTGGTATCTCGCCGGGGTCCATCGGCTTGATTGAAGCGCATGGAACTGCGACCCCTGTCGGCGACGTCGTCGAAATCCAGGCCCTGACGCGCGTCTTTGGACAAAGACAAGGTGTCTTTCCTCACTGCGCGATTGGCACAGTGAAATCGATGATCAGCCACACGATTCCAGCATCGGGCATCGCTGGCCTGATCAAGACGTCGCTGGCTCTGCACCACAAGGTGCTGCCGCCTACGATCAATTGCGATGTACCGAACCCGAAGCTGGAACTGGAAACGACACCGTTTTACGTCAACACAGAAACGCGGCCGTGGATACATGGTGGTCCCGAGCCTCGCCGTGCAGGGATCAATGCGTTTGGCTTCGGCGGAATCAACGCCCATGTAATCGTCGAGGAATACACGGGACCATCCGATCCGTCCGTCGATCAAGCCACTCCTCAACAGAGTGAGTATCTCCCAGCTTGGGAGAGCGAGGTGTTCATATTTGAAGGCTCGTCGGCGAACGACATTTTGTCCGGGATCGACCAACTTACTGCGTTTCTAAGTCACAGGAGTGAAAAGCAGGCCGATCAATCATTCACGATGGCGGACCTTTCATCGAGCGTGAACGCTCAACTCGGCAATGTGGATGTTCCATTACGCCTCGCAATCATCGCGACCGATGTCGCCGATCTTGTGAAAAAGCTGGCGCGTGCCAAGACGAAGCTGGCCGATCCGAACTGCCAGCGAATCAAGGAAGTATCGGGAATCTATTACTTTCGGGAGCCGTTGGGTCGAAATGGGAAGATCGCGACGATGTTTCCCGGGGAGGGTTCGCAATACACGAACATGCTGGCGGATCTCTGCCTGCATTTCCCCGAAGTTCGCGCCATATTCGACCGAAGTGACCGAATCTTCCGAGATCATCCGCGGAACATGGTTCTCAGCGATGTCCTCTATCCGCGTCCGGCGTTCAACGAAGCCGATCGTCACGAGGCCGACCGACGGCTGATGCAGATGGATATGGCAATTGAGGCAGTCCTAACGTCAAATGAGGCCATTCACACGCTGCTTCGTGGTCTCGCTCTAAAGCCGCATGTTGTGGTCGGTCATAGTACCGGCGAATACTCGGCGATGGCCGCGGGCGGGACGCTGGAGCTTGACCACGACGAACAGGTCGCCGCGTTCAGCCTGGCGCTCAACCGTCACTACCCAGTTGCTTCCGAAACGGATGGTATTCCACGAGCAATGATGCTTGCGATCGGCGTCGATCGAGAACGGGCCGAGGCGATCGCACGAGAAGCAGGCGGAGACGTTTTCCTAGCGATGGACAATTGTCCACACCAGACCGTTTTGGTGGGCGAACGAACTGCCGTCGAGCGGGCGCGTGAAATAACTCAACGCGAACAACTGATCTTCGAAGAACTCACCTTCGATCGGGCATACCATACCGAGCTTTTCAGACCATACGCGGAAAACCTGCGTTCGGTATTTGAAGATGTTCAGATCTGTGAGCCGCGAATTCCAGTCCTCTCGTGCACTACGGCTGCCGAGTACCCACGAGATCCGGAGAGTGTTCGGGATCTCGTCGTGGAGCACTGGACCAGCCCGGTTGAGTTTCAGCGGACGATTAACGCAATGTATGACTCCGGTGTCCGGGTCTTCGTCGAATCGGGTGCCCGTGGCAACCTGAGCGCATTCGTTGAAGATATCCTTCGCGGCCGAGATTTCAGCGCGATTCCGGCGAACGTGATGCGACGAACGGGTATTACACAACTCAATCACATGGTTGGACAGTTGGCGGCTCAAGGTATCGATCTGAATTGGAGTTATCTCTACCGACACCGTCCAACGCGCCAGCTAGATCTGGAATCGACCGGTGATGTAGCCACCAACGGGCGCGCTGGCCGCAAGATTGATTTGTCGACGGCCTGGCCGATGCTCAAGATCTCAGATGAAACAGCAAAATCGCTCAACGCAAATCGAACGAGTTCGACAATTCCAATCCCAAAAGCTGATGGCGATCGAACCAATTCGACATTCGATAACAGGCAATCTCATTGGGCTGAGGTGTCACATGACGATCTCGGCACCGACGCACCGCTGACATTTGCCGACAACCTCGTCGATGAATTTTCAAGAACGACGGGCAATTTGGCTGGACGTGAATCGACAAGCAGTGATGCTTCCGAGGCGCTTCATTCCTACTTCGAAACGATGGACGGTTTCCTCGAAACCCAAGCAGACGTCATGAATGCCTTCCTCGCATCTGGATCCAGCGCGAACGTGACCTTCACCGTCAGCCAGATTGAAGGGACTGAGAGTACGGACGTCGGATCGCATGAATGGCGATTTACCGATGTCGAAAACTCACCTGTTATCATAAGCGGCGTCGACAATGGGCAACCCGGTGCATTTGCCGAGAAGCCACTCCTGGGAAAGATCGTCACTCACGTTCCCGACGTCAAACTGGTGGCGCGGCGGATAGTCAGTCGAGATGAAGATCTCTACCTCGATGATCACACGCTCGGTCATGCCCTCGCAGGAGACCGATCTAACGCCCTGGCAGTCATGCCCTTGACGTTGAGTCTTGAAATCATGGCTGAGGCTGCATCATTTCTCGTTCCTGGAAAGCGTGTGACGGGACTCCGCGACGTGCAGGCGCTTCGCTGGATCGCGTTTGATGACCAACCACAAGAACTTGAGATCTCTGCCACAAAGCTGATTTCAGATGACGGCGTCGAACAAGTACGCGCAATGATAACCAACGTAAGCGACGTAGCCGGTGGAGTCGAGACTGATTCATCTCCAGCAGTGACAGCAACGATCGAGCTTTCGCACGCGTATCCTGCCTCAATTACGCCGATTGAAGAGCGAGACGGTCATCCCTCCAGCCACAAGCCTGAAGATCTCTATCGATCAGTCATGTTCCACGGATCGAGATGGCAGGGGGTGGAAGCGATCGATGTGGTTGGGCCGTCAGGTGCCGATGCCACCCTTCGTGTGCTTTCGCCAAACGGTTTTTTTCGCGACGGTAGCCGTCCCGAGTTCGAGATCGACCCGATCACGCTTGATGCCGCCGGTCAGGTAGTCGGATTCTGGACCACGGAGGTTCTCGATTCCGGAAAAATTGTCTTCCCATTTCACATTGATCGACTTGATATCTATGGGCCAACTCCGGCTCCCAATTCGTGTGTCACTTGCCGGGCAGCGATTCAACTTATCGGCTCCCAATTGACGAGTTCGACTATCGATGTTGTCGGAGCGGACGGCCGTGTCTGGATGAGACTCACTGGTTGGCAGGACCGGCGGTTTGACCTCCCAACACAATTCGAGCCGCTGA
Organism: uncultured Chloroflexia bacterium; assembly: GCA_963785465.1. Classification (GTDB taxonomy): domain Bacteria; phylum Chloroflexota; class Chloroflexia; order Thermomicrobiales; family Thermomicrobiaceae; genus CALAGB01. The sequence goes on from CAWAVM010000008.1 coordinate 102,949, forward strand.
TGTTGCCCGAGGATCCGGGCGACATTTCGACTGTTTGGGAACCACCGATGTCTCCTTACGGTGTCGGCGGTGTCATCGAATGTCGTCAGGTTTCGGCGTCCATTGCGTCCGACAGCGCATTTTGGTCGCGCGTCTGGTCCGAAGCTATCTTGAGTCAATATGAGCGTGATGACTTCCGAGCTTTGCGTACACCGGAGCCGAGACGGCTCGAATGGCTTGCGGCCCGTACTGCCGCGAAGGACGCCGTACGATCTCTGTCACATATTCATTTTGGCCTCGAACTGATGCCATCTGAAATCACGATTTACCACGACGATCGTGGAGCCCCACAAGTCTATTGCGAGGCGTTTGAAGAAGCGGAATACGTTCCGATCGTCTCGCTATCGCACACTGGAGGCGTCGCCGCATCCATAGCTGGATTTGTTGCCTCGACGGAACGGGGACCATCGGCCGGCATCGGAATCGACATTGAACGACTGAAATCATTACCCGATGGGTTCGTTGAGACCGCATTCGCCGATTCTGAGCGCGCGCTGTTCGATTCGCTGAAACTTCTAACGAGTAATGAGTGGATCCTCCGTGGCTGGTGCGCGAAGGAAGCGATCGCAAAAGCGATGGGATCGGGGCTCATCAACGGACCGCGCTCGTTAGAGGTTGTATCGATCGATACGCATAGCGGCGTCGTTGTCGCGCACGCCACCGGCGTACTCGCCCGAGACACATCGAACACGTACTTGGCGCATACCGGCCGGGACGCTGAATTGGTATTTGCTACCGCAACATGTGACTTGACGGATACTTACTACGAGTGATGAGCGACAAGGTCTTAACGGTAAATGGAAGGAACTCCTGGTATGTCGTCACTTGATACTGGCATTCTCACAGACGTGCTCAATCTTATGGGTCAAATGGCCGGCGATTGGGAGTACGACGGAGATATTGGACCGGAGACATTGCTGCTCGCGGAACTCGGCCTTGAGTCGCTTGACCTGGTCGTGCTTGGCACGATGATTCAACAGAAGTACGGGCGGTTGCCATTTGCCGAATATCTCGCCGAAATTGGACAACGTCCTCTTGAAAGTCGAGATGTCTCGGTGGCCGATCTCGTGAATTTCGTCTCGGAAAACGCGATCAATCGAGTCGGCGGTGGCGCGCGATGACGGCAAAGGTCCTCTTTATTGGCCTCGATGGGGCAACGTTTACCGTACTCGATCCACTTATGGATCGAGGCATCATGCCGCACCTACGAAGTCTCATTCAGCGTGGTACTCGCGGTACGCTGAGAAGCATCATTCCACCTCTAACACCTCCGGCCTGGACCTCGATGATGACGGGCAAACGCCCTGGACAGCATGGCGTATTCGACTTCTTTCAGAAAGAATCTCGCGAAAGTGAGTACTTTCAATTCAGCAATTCCCAGAGCATTCAATCGGCCACCATATGGTCGCTTGCCAGCGATGCGGGCAAGCGGATCATCTCACTCAACTTTCCGTTGATGTTTCCGCCTCCTGAAGTAGCTGGAAGCGTTGTGCCCGGTGGCTGGATTCCGTGGAAACAGTTGCGGTTAGGCTGTTATCCTCCCGGATTGTTTGATCGCCTCAAGGCGCTACCGAGCTTCAACGCGCAGGAACTTGCGTTCGACATGACGCTCGAAGCGAAGGCGATTGAAGGCTGCGAGGAGAACGAATACGCCGATTGGATCCGTCTGCATGGGCGCCGTGAGGAACGCTGGTTCGCTATTCTTGAATACTTAATGAGTAACGAACCATCTGATCTCGTCGGGATCATGTTCGACGGAGTCGACAAACTGCAGCATCTCTGCTGGCGGTTTCTCGACCCTGAATATGCGCGAGACAATCCATCGGACTGGGAAATCGAGATCATCGGACTGTGTGAAGACTATTTTCGACGCCTTGATCAAACGATTCAGCATATCGTCAATCTCGCAGGGGCCGATGCGACCATCGTTCTCGGCTCGGATCATGGATTCGGCCCGACTGAAGACATCTTCTTCGTCAACTCATGGCTGGAGAAAGAGGGATTCCTGGCTTGGTCCGACGAATGGAGCACGCCGGCAGAGGATCGCCCGATGGTGGGCTTCGGTCAGATGACGCGACACGTATATCAAATGGACTGGACGAAGACACGGGCGTACGCCGCGACTCCAAGCAGTCAAGGCATTCACATTGTTAGCCGCAAACCGGACGGAACCGACATCTCCGATGAGGAATATCGGGCAATTCGTGATGAAATAATCCGTAGGCTCATGACCGTCCAGAACCCCAGGACTGGGCTACCCGTGGTTTCGAGAACGTGGACGAAGGAAGAGGCGTTCTCAGGCCCATTCGATGAAATAGCACCTGACATCACCCTCACCCTCGTCAACAAGATGGCGATTTCAATTCTGCGATCCGAGTCGCTGTTCGTGCGAAGTCCTGAGCCCAAAGGGAATCATCGCTGGGATGGAATATTCGTTGCGGCCGGCCCGGAGATCCAACAAGGGTTGACCATCGATGAGATCTCGTTGATCGACATCGCGCCGTTGCTACTGTACCGTCTCGGCATTCCAGTTCCAGACGATATTTCAGGACGTGTACCTGTTGAAATTCTAAATGATGGTGTACTTCAGTCGGACCCGATACGAACTGTTCCGGCAGGATCAAACCCACAAGTTGTGACAGACATCGATACCGAGATAGACGAAGAAGCCGAAGCGATCATTCTCAAGCGCTTGCGTGCGCTCGGATACGTTGAATGACGAGCGTGGGGAGCAAACATGCCGAAGGCTAAACTCAGAAGCGGGTTGACGTTTCACTATCAGCAGGCGGGCGAGGGACCTGACGTCGTCATGGTTCACGGCCTTTCTGGGAACCTGGCATCCTGGAACTTGAGGATCGTTCCGATGCTGTGGGATCATTTTCGGGTTCTGACTTATGACTTGCGAGGTCATGGGTATACCGATACGCCTCAGACTGGCTATACGCTCGACGATATGGTCGGAGATCTGATTGATCTCATGGATGAACTTGAGATCGATCGCCCGTCGATCGTTGGACACAGCTATGGCGCAGATCTCGCGCTGTATTTCGCGCTAAATCACCCGGATCGAGTCGAAACGGTCATTGCTGTCGAAGCAGCCTTGCCCGCGATGATCCACCTCAGAAGCGTCGACGACTGGGAAGGGTGGACGTATTGGTCCGACGTGTTGAAACAGGTCGGATTCGAGGTACCCCCTGATCGCAGGACGGATACCGACTATCTCCTTCGACGAAGTTTGGAAGTGCCGAAACGTTGGGGGCCACTCAACGGATTACCGCGGAACACAAAACACTATTTGAAACTCCTGGATGAAACGTCGATCGCCCTTGATTCAATGGTCGTAGGCTCGCTCACGATGGATCGAATCCAGGAAATCCAGACGCCGGTCGTACTGCTCTACAGTGAGGAATCCGCGTTTATGGGGACATGCGACGAGCTCTGTGCTCGACTGCCCCATGTCAAGAAAGTGCTGCTTCCACGCTCTGATTGGGGCCATTTCGCTCCTCTCGAGCAGCCCGAGCTCGTGGCGGAACAAATTGAGCTGGCGATGTCGGCATTCAGCGAAGAGGAGAGATCCGGATGAACTCGAGTATGAGTGGTCACTTCGGAGCTCCAGTTCTCGTAACTGGGAGTTCCACCGGGCTAGGACTGGAGACGGCCCTTCATCTCGCCGGCACAGGGTTCAAAGTCTATGCAACGATTCGCGACCTTTCGAAGAAAGACGCGATTCAGCACGCCGCGTCTGAGCGGAACGTCGAGCTTGAAATACTGAGGCTCGATGTCACGGAGCCGCAGAGCATAGATGACGCCGTCGCGCAGATCATTGAGAACGACGGTCGAATCTACGGGCTGGTGAACAATGCGGGCATTGGGCTTCGCGGATGCCTGGAGGATCTTGATGATGATGAGATCCGCAACGTCTATGAAGCGAACGTGTTTGGAACATTTGCCGTAACTAAACGGGTGCTTCCCCACATGCGTGAAGCCAGAGACGGTCGAATTATCAACATCTCCTCGGTAGGCGGCCGAATCTCATCTTTCGGCCTGTCGATGTATTGCTCGACGAAATTCGCTATTGAAGGATTCGGTGAAGCGCTCTATCTGGAAACGGCGCCATTTGGCGTGAAGTCGATACTGGTCGAGCCGGGGATCATCAATACATCCCGCTGGAGTCACAATCGCGGCACTGCACGGAGAGCGCTCGAAAAGACGAGCGCGTACTATCGGTTGTTCCGCAAAGGCGAGGCTCTTGCAGATCACCGAGTAGAAATGTCACACACCCAACCTGAAGACGTGGCCAAAGTCATCTATCGCGCTATGACCGATGACAATCCTCGATTACGTTACGTCGTCGGTCGACCGGCCAACGTGGCCATTCTGGCACGGCGGTACCTGCCTGAGCGACTGTTCGAACGACTTTATTTTGGATCAATTCTGCGAGAAATTACGAAGGAAGAGGATTTGGAGCCGACCGAGTCTGCAAAGATCGCGCCCCAGCAGTAGCGACTATCCACGGGTGTGCTGGCTTGAATCTGAACTTGTTCCCGTCGACAATCAAGTCGAAATCCGGAAATCACATCGTGTGACGCAAAGCCCGATCGCCAGACGAGACTTCCGTGCCGAAAAGGCAGCAAAAACTGTTCGTACAAGTTATGATGGTTGTCTAGAAGGCAATGTCGGGTAGTTTCCGAGTCGAATTTGACTCTCAATCGTTACAGTCTTGAATTACCAGGCTTGTATCCCGATCGACCTCGAACAGGTCGCCTATTCGAGAGCAGTGGGAAACCTAGCACGTGTCAGGTGATGGCAGGACTTATGAGCGCGTTGGCGAATCGAGGCTGTGTTTGACCTCACGAGTGTTGCTCGCATGCTGGCCGTTCGTTGGGCACATCAGCCCCACGATGGCGATTGCGCTTGCACTCAAAGGTCGCGGTCACGACGTCGCTATCTACACTGGTCACACGGTCCAGGCCGCTGTTGAAGCTGAGGGCATTACCGTCTTTCCGTTCCGTCACCTGGACGAAGCGCACGCCTATGACCTTGTCGCTCGTATGGACGTTGCTGGTCCAAAGCAACGTCCGAAGATTCGCGACATTGCGTCGACGTTTCGCGAGTGGTTCGCCGAAACCATTCCAGATCAGGTATCTGATCTGGAATCGATCGTGGACGACTGGAAACCGGACGTAATCATTACTGAGACAGCCATGTGGGGACCAGTTGTTGTTCTGTGGGAGAAGACCAAAATACCTGTCGTGATGATGTCCACGATGCTAAGTTGCCTGATACCCGGCCCTGGGGCGCCTATTTCAGCCCTTGGGATGCCGCCAGCCAAGACATCTCCGCAACGACTCATCGGTGCCCTCATCAATACCATCACTGGGTTCGCCGGCAAAGGCATGCGTCAGCGTGTCGACGAGATCCGTGCCGAGTACGGATTGGCGCCGCTCAAATATACGGTCAATCAGTTCACGGCTCAGCTCCCACTCTACATAGTCGGGAACGTGCCAGAATTTGACTTTAGCCGCAACGATCTCCCATCCACCGTCAAATACGTCGGACCACTCCAATGGCGCCGGATGGCAGAACCAACTGATCCGTCGTGGCTTGACCGGATCCCGACGGATCGGCCATGGATACATGTAACGGAGAGCACGCTTCGCTACGGTGAGCCGTTTGTGCTGAGGGCGGCTGAGTCGGGGATGTCTGACGGCACGTACGAGTTGATTGTGGCCAGCGGCGCTCATCGCGAGATTGACTCGCTTGACACGACAGGTTCATCCGAGCACGTCCATGTCGCTCAATGGATCGACCACGAGAAGCTGCTCCCTCGCTGCGCGGCGATGGTGAGTACCGGAGGCGCAGGTACGATAATGGCCGCAATTTTGGCGGGCATCCCTCAGGTCGTCATTCCGACTGCTTGGGACAAACCTGACAATGCGCTGAGAATTTCCGAATCCGGCACAGGGATCTGGCTCGCTCCCAAGGATTGCAGTCCGGAACGACTTCGGGCAGCCGTCGACGAAGTCGTTGGGGATCCAGCATACGCCGAAAATACGAACCGGATCAGGAACTTGCTGATCAATGCTCCAGGGCCCGAAGGGGCGGCCGATCTCGTAGAGAATCTGCTTGACCGGCCGAACGCAACAACGTAGGGATTGGGTAGTCCGATATTCGATCGCGGTAGCGGAGGAGGACCAAGGTGGGGACAGGTTCGGTATTCAAAGGGTTGACACGGCGAAAGAGGCCACGCAGGCTGCTCTGGCTCGCAGTTGCGCTTGTGTTATTGCTCGTTCCAACCATTCCGACGATTGCCGCGACATCTCCGGTGAGAGAGACAAATCTTCCGGGGTTTGGAGACCTCAATAACAGCTATGCTTGGTCGATGGCATGGTTCAAAGGGAAGCTCTACGTCGGCACGGTGCGAGACGAAGAGTGCATCGAGTATGCGACGTTCGCATATTACGGCATAACTCCATACACTCAGCACCCATATCCCGAAATGAACTGCGGGAATTCGATTTTCGATCTTGATCTCCGAGCTGAGATTTGGCAATACACCCCGACGTCCACTTCGGCTGGAAACTGGCGACGAGTCTACCAATCTCCAGTGATTCCAAATCCCGAAGCTGTCGGTCAAAACGTTGCCCAATTCATCGGATTCCGCGGCATGGTCGTGTATACGGATCCCGCGACCGGCGATCAGTCTCTTTTCGTTGGCAGTGTGACACCTGATGAATACATTCCTGAATTACGAGACACCAATCCGCCTCGATTGTTGCGCTCGTCGGACGGCGAGCATTTCGACATTCTCAATGGCGCTCCGGATCGCGTATACACCGTCTACGATCCGGTCAACGGAGAAAAACCGATTGGCTACCGAGCCATGGTCATTTACAACAACCGCCTATTTGTGACGTCGGGTAGTGGTCTGACGGGAGATGGCGTAGTCGTCGAGGTCGGCCATCCCTTCTCCAGTAATCCTACCTTCACTCAGGTTAGCCCCAACGGAATGCAAGTCTTCGACATGGCCGTCTTCAACAATCAACTTTACGTCGGCACCGGAGATACGACGAACGGATACGGGGTGTCGAGAACGAGCGCAACAGGCGCCGCGCCATACGTCTTCTCGTCAGTCGTGGCGAACGGGGCCGGACGTGGTCGGGACATAATTTCAGTTGTCTCGATGAAAGTATTCGACAACCGCCTGTACGTCGGCGCAAGTGGATGGTACAACACGCTATTCCCGGCGTCTGAGCTGATCCGCGTTGCACCAGACGACTCCTGGCAAGTAGTGGTCGGCAATCCAAGATTCACACCTTCAGGTTTGCAGTTTCCAATCAGTGGATTGCCAGACGGATTTGGAAACATCTTCAACGCCCACTTCTGGCGAATGGAAGAGTTCTATCACGGCCTTTATCTGGGAACAAATGACTGGAGTTGGCTGTTACGGTACACGCTCCTTGACCCGCTCATTAGCTGGGAGTATGGCTTCGACATTTACGGATCATGCGACGGACAGTCCTGGTTCCTGGCAACACAGGATGCATTCGGAGACGGACGGTATAACTTCGGGGCTCGGACGATGCAGTCGACGCCGTATGGAGGGTTCATCGGCAGCGCCAACCAAGTCCAGGGCACGGTGCTCTTCAGCACGAATGGAACCGAAGGTGTCCCGCAATGTGCCCCATTCTCAATTTCTGACTTTTGGAACACACCCTGGGGATCGATCATTAAGTCGATCGACAGCAAGACAAAGTTGAAAGTTCGGACGCCTTCAAATAGCACGGATTTCTTCATTCCGGGTGCTGATGCCTCCCGTCCAAAGCTGTTGCAAGCAGATGTGCAGACGCAGGGGACGGTATTGTCATGGGATCCGTCTCAGGGCGCGGCACAATACGAGGTATTCCGAGCGGAGTATCTTCCGAACTCTCAGGTGGGGGTTGTTCCCCCGAAGAGATTGCCCAATGGGATGCCCGGAGATCTCCCATACATTCTCCCGGGTGCCTCGAATGCCCCTGCACCGACGGGCGTGAACATTCTCGGACCGACGGTGGATTTGGGACAGACGAGCAATCCATATTTCATCGATACGACGGCAGCGCCTGGAAAGCAATACGCCTACTCGGTCAAAGCAGTGAGTTCGTCAAGCCAAGTCTCAATGTCGTCCAATCTGGTCGTTGTGCCAGATGACACTCAACCGGTCACCTTCGGGGTCGCCATCAACGCGATCAACTCTCTTGTCGCGAAGGGTCAACTTTCGCAAGACAGCGCGAATTCACTGATCGGCACGCTGAACAACGCTCAGATACAAAACGACCAGGGGAACGTGCAGCAGTCAGTTCAGACGTTGGGAACGGCGATAAGCCAGGTGATGCCCGGGTCCGGGATGATCTCCGATAGCGTTTACGCTCAAGGACTCGCTGCACAGATATCCGGTCTTCAGCGAAGAATTGCACTGGCCAACGTCGCGGGATCCGAGACGGGGGCGCCGATCAACGATGGTTCTGTGATTACTACGCCGCCATCCAATGGTGGGACGCCGCCATCCAGTGGTGGGACACCACCAAGCAATGGTGGAAATTCATGGAGTAGCCTGACGAATCCGTTGCTTCCGTTCGGGTTCCCATCGATCAGAAACGCCTGGTAAGCGCGTCTGCACCTGGTTAGCTTCTGTTCGCTAAGTGTTGCTAGACGCAGGATGGCGGTCAAATTGACCACCATCCTGCTTAGCAGTGACGTCGCTATGCGAACGTGTACGCCTCGTGAAACCAAATTTCACCAGTTATGTACTGTGACCCAGAACGTGACATTGACCTTGCCGATCTTGGCGAGAATGGCATGCTACACTGCGTACCAGTTCAAATTCTATCGATTTGACGGAGGTTCATATGCTGGCACTCAGTGGTGAAGACGTCCGGGCGCTGGTCCCAATGGGTCGTGCGATCGAACTGATGAAGGTGGTCTTTGGCGAGCTTTCTGCCGGGAGAGCAGTGTCTCCTCTGAGAACTCCATTGGAGGTCCCAACCGAGTCAGCCGTGACTCTATTCATGCCCGCTTACGTCCCGTCACAGCAGGGACTTGGGTTGAAGATCGTGTCAGTCTTTCCGAATAATCAGCGTAAAGGTAAACCGACTATCCACGCGATCGTAGCACTTGTAGACGCTGAATCCGGAGAGCCTCTTGCGATTATGGATGGGACGTACCTCACCGCACTTAGGACAGGCGCGGTTTCCGGTGCTGCAACCGATCTTCTCGCCCGCCCCGAGAGCCGCGTGGTGACGTGTATTGGCGCCGGCGCTCAGGGAGTAACCCAGGCGTGGGCTGTCGCGACCGTGCGTCCCATCGAACGAATCTACGTCGCAGATATCAACGTCGCTTCGACCAATTCGTTTGCCGATCGGCTTGCAGCGCTCGCGCCCGAGCTCGCCGAAAGAGTCGAAGTCGTCACTGACGTGGATCGGGCGATCTCAGAATCGGACGTAATATGCACGGCAACAACATCAAGGTCGGCGGTCTTCAATGACGCGTCACTTAAAAACGGCGTTCACATCAACGCCATTGGTGCATTCACCCCCGAGATGCAGGAGATTCCGATGGCCACAGTCAAGCGTGCGACAGTCGTCGTGGACGCAGTAGATGCGGTGCTGGCCGAAGCTGGAGATCTCATCATTCCGATCGAGCGCGGCGAGATAGAACGTAGCCGCATTTCTCTTGAGCTCGGTCATCTGGTGAACGGATCGAAGGGTCGTACTCGAAACGATGAGGTGACCCTGTTCAAATCCGTAGGTAACGCGGTTCAGGACATCATCGTGGCCCACGACGCTGTAGCAAAGGCGATGGAGAGCGGAAGAGGTCAGCACATCACTCTCTAGGCACTGCCCGATCCGTGAATCAAATCCCAAGTCGTAAACAGATGAGCCCGGTCGGAATCCGACCGGGCTCATCTTTCGGATTGCGGGTTGACCCGTCTAAACTACGCCCGTGAGCGAAATCACACCTTTGCGGCTTTCCATTGGACATACTCCCGCCGGACATTCACCGGATTCGATGTGAGCCGCGAACTCCTCAGGGAATGCATGCATCATACCGAGCAACGGCATGGGGGCAACCTGCCCTAAACCACACAGGGAGAGATCGATCACGTTCTGGCTGGTCTTCTCCATCAGCGTTATGTCGCCCTGCCTCGCCTCTCCATTGCGAATGCGGTCGAGAATTTCGAGCAGAGCGGGATTACCCAGTCGACATGGCGTGCACTTTGCGCACGATTCATAGCGATTGAACGCCATAAGATAGCGCGCAAAATCAACGGCACATACCGATTCGTCGAATACCACGAATCCACCTGAACCGAGCATACCGCCAGCTTCAGTCATCGAGTCAAAATCGACGGTAAGATCGAGCTGATCCTCCTTCAATGGTCCAGCCGAGACACCGCCAGTCTGCACTCCTTTGAAGGAGTGGCCTTCTTTCATACCACCCCAAATGCCGAATATAAGATCGCGCAGTGGTAGGCCCATTTCGACTTCCGCCAGACCAATCCGTGCCGCCGGTCCCTGGACTGTCACGAGCTTCGTGCCTTTACTCTTCTCCGTGCCGAGCGAGGCATACCACTCGCCACCATTGCTGATGATGCTTGGAACACACGCGAAGGTCTCAGTATTGTTCAGCACTGTGGGACGACGCCAGACACCCTCTTCCACAGACCGCGGGGGCTTCGTCCGTGGCTGACCGCGCAGTCCCATCAACGAGTACATCAGCGCGGAACCCTCTCCGCAAATGTACGCGCCACCACCCGTCCGCGTCTTCACGTGGCACGAGACACCTGTACCGAGGATGTTATCGCCCAAAAGCCCGAGATCGTACGCCTGTTCCACGGCCTTACGGAAACGCTTGATCGCCAAGACGTGTTCGCCGCCGACGTAGTTGTAACCATTAGGCGTTTCGAGGGCGAAGCAGCCGATCATGATTCCCTCGAGAACCAGATGGGGGTTGCTTTCTATCAAGCGCCGATCCTTGTAAACGTTCGGTTCACCTTCATGACTGTTTGCAACGACGTACTTTGGCCATGACTGAGTTCGGCGTCCACTCTCCCATTTAATCCCAGCCGGGAACCCTGCTCCGCCGCGACCTCGGACGTTGGCCGTCTTCACCTCTGCGACCACCTCATCGGGCGTCATTTCGAACAACGCTTTCGTCCAGGCGCTGTATCCGCCCACCGCAATGTAGTCTTCAATCGACTCCGGATTAATCACTCCCGCGTCTTTGAAGAGCAAGCGGCGTTGCATCTTGAGGTAGGGATGCTCATCGAGCGGCTGTATCCCTTGGAAGCTCGAGTTCGACCGCACACCCATTGCCCAGTCCGCGACTACGTCTCCTCGTTTGATAGCGGAAACGAGGTTCGGGACGCGGTCCGTCGTGATGTTGGCATAAACAACAGGAGGGTGATTGGGTCCGCTGACCTCGACAAATGGCTCAGCCCAGCACCAGCCCGCACATCCAACTTGTCGAAGCTCTGCGGCGAGCCCCGCCTGCTCCAAAGAGAGTCGAAGATGTTCGAACGTTTTGGCGGCGCCCCTGGCGAGGCTGCACTCGCTGATGCCGACACTAACAGTCCAGGACCTATTACCAAACTTGTCGGACCAATTTTTGGAGGCGGAAGCGGCATACTTCTGAAAATCTTCGCGGCTATTCAACCCCATCTAATTCCTCCGGCGGTTTGCCCTCGCGGATGGACTGCATCAACTCAGCAAGTCGTTCACATGTCAGATTGCCAATGTATGTGTGATGATCGACCTGAACAACGGGAGCGAGGTTGCAGACTCCAAGACATCCATTGACAATCTGAATTGAGAATTTTCCGTCCGGCGTGCGGCCGTCCGAACCCATCTTCTGTCCGTCACGCACTTCTTCGATCAGCCGCTCCGAGCCCATTACGTAGCACGCAGCACCATGGCAAAGAAGCATTGCGTGTTCGCCCGGAGGATCGGTGCGGAAGTCAGCGTAAAAGGTGAGAAGCCCGAAGATTCGGTTGATCGTCACACCGAGATGGTCGGCGATTTCCTGCGCCGCCACCTGCGGCACCCACCCATAAAGGATCTGTGCCTCTTGACAGGCGCCGAGAATCAATTCCTGCGCCTCCTGATATCCATCCGGGACGAAATCCCGCTTCAGGATCGAGCGGAGTGGTTCGAGATCAATCTCTTGCTCAGTCTGTACTGGATGAGACAACTCGCCGCCTCTCTGAATTTGCGAGCCCTCTGAATTTAGACGCCAATCCGGCACCCACCTGGCAGTATAACAAGGTGTTTAGAACCGAACAACGAGCCATTTCGACTGAGATTAGGGCAGGTGGCTGTGAGGTTGGGAGGACCGATCCCGTTCACAGCACGCAATTACGGTTGCAAGAGAGGTCGCCCGGACCTCAATAGCTCGGTTCAGATCGACACCCTGCTTGGTCGAGGGGAACGCTGAGCTGGTCGAGCGCGAGGACCAACGAGAAAGTCGACGAGCACAGCTTGCAGTGCCCATCGACTCGCCTGGAATACTTCAGTTAAAAGGGACCTGACCTGCCGGCGCCGCTTCAATTACTGATTGCAGATCCGGCGAACCTTTTCAACGAGTGACGGCGGCGCGGAGACGTCACGGCAGCATCGGCGCACCACGCGCAACACATTTTCCTCGAAATGAAAGCGATCACGACACGGAGGGCAATCGTCTAGGTGCTGCTGCACTTCGACCTGTTCTTCCTCTGATAGCTCCCGGTCCAGATATTCGTAGAGCCGATCGAGGGTTTCTTTGCAATCACCCATGAGAAGCTTCTCCAGCTTGCCTGGTATCTACCAGCGAGCCAACGAGCATATGTTCCAGTCGACGGCGCGCTCTATGCAATCGTGACATCACGGTACCAATCGGTATGTCAAGAATATCCGCAATTTCACGGTACGCAAACCCTTCAACGTCGGCAAGCAACACGACCTGCCGAAAATCGTCTGAAAGCGATTCTAACGCGGCCAAGACGCTATCGTCTGTGATCCCCGCCAGCACTTCCTCTTCCGGACCGCGAGATTCTGGCTGAAACCCAGAATCGATAAGGTGCGCATATACGTAATACTCTTCGACATCATCGAGTGAGGTGCTCCTCGGCTGCCTTGTTCGCTTTCGATACTCGTTGATGAAGGCATTCGTCATGATCTTGAACAACCAAGCCCTCAAATTTGTGCCCGGAGTGAAACGATCGAGCGAGCGAAACGCCCGAAGATAGGCTTCTTGAACCAAATCTTCGGCGTCAACGGGGTTCCTTGTCATTCGCACCGCCGTGCGATACAAGGAGTCGATGTGGCTCAGCGCCTCCGTTTGAAGGCATTCCCGAACATTGTCGGGGTGTCGGCCGTTATCCATCACCAGGTTAGGCCCCTTATCGTTAGGCGTAGCGCAGGATCGATCAGTTGCGGGTGAAATGGACTCGCGCTATCGAGGAGTCGTCTACATACGTATTCGGGATATCGAAATTCATGGGCGCCGGTCACCGGGCCGCTCAACGTCGATGACGATTGAACAGCGCTGAGAAATCACCATCGAACGTCTCGAGAAACTCATGAAGGTCAAGGACGTTGTCGACCGTGACGGGATCACCGTTTGAGTTGTCGGACTGGTTATTGATCGGTTGCGTGAAATCGCCCACGTCCGTGCCGTCACCACCGACAACTGCCGCAACGTATGCCTGTGCATCACAATGTGAGCACTGAACTGAGAGCACCCAAAGGTCGCCCTGACGTTCAATCACCCGAGCATCGTCCATCGAGTATTGGTGCTTGCAGTTTGAACACTGATCCAGCACGGAAACTACCGTGCGTCGAACGTCAAATTCGTTGGAATCCATGGCTTTTCTTCGAAGCTAAATATCACTAATTGTCTCTTCGTTTCTCAAAGTCTTCGAAATCGAGCGAGTTAATGAAGTCGCGAAAGACCGATAAGTCCGTTCCCGACGGGACGTCGTCTCCCGTTCGCTCGCGATCCGGAACACCCTCTTCATCATCATCGTCCTCCGGTTCGAGCGTCACACCGGCCTTGTCCATGACCGACTCGTCCACCAGAATTGGCACTTTGACCCGAACAGCCAAGGCGATAGCGTCGCTCGGACGACTATCGATTTCGACCGTTTTACCGTCTTGATCGATAATGATCCGGGCGTAGAAGACATCTTGCGAAAGTTCGGTCACGAGAATCTGCCGCACCACGCCACCCATGTCACCGATTATCGCCTTCATCAAATCATACGGCAGAGGTCGAGCGGACGGCATCGACTGGAGTTCCATGGCAATTGCTTCGGCTTCAAATGGGCCGATCCAGATTGGAAGGTGGCGTTCTCCGGACACCTCTTTAAGGATGACGACACGGTGCTGTGTCACCAGGCTCACGCGGATGCTTTCTACAACCGTTTCGATCATTCAGGATACCTTCCTCTCGCATCCTGTCGAGCCATCATTTATTTATGCTTTACCGGTGACGGTTCGAACTGACCAGTCGGCGAGAGAATCTCTTGGTCGATTCTACTACCGGTCCGTGGCACAGGCCACCGCCTATTTTCCAAACGAAAAGTTCGGGTCAGATATTATTCCGGCTTGCGAGGGGGGCCAATAAGAAACCCAAGCCTTTCCAATGACCGACGAAATCGGCACCGGACCAAAGACGCGGGAGTCACTACTGTTGTTCCGATTGTCACCCATAACGAAGATGTACCCTGGCTGTATTGTCACGTCCTGCGTGGCAATTCCGCGCCATTCGGTGGACGACGTCAGATAGCTCTCCTGCAAACGTTTGTCGTTGATATAGACCGCTCCGTCATGTACCGAGATCTTCTCGCCAGGGAGGCCGATGATTCGCTTGATATAAGGTTCTGCGTGTGGGCCCGGTGGGTTAAACACGACGATATCACCTCGGGAAGGTCTGCCGAACGGATACCAGTCACTGGATGACTTAGACTCCCAGGGAAGCCAGTTCACGTTGAAGTGGATGTACGCTCTCCGATTCACAATGAGCATCTCACTGTTTTGGAGATTTGGTTCCATACTTTGTCCGTCGACTCGGAAGTTCAGGACAATGCTTCGAACGCCCACGAAAATAAGAACAGCGAGCAACAGGGTCTGAACAATTTCCCATAGCGCTGATCTTCGTCGATTTAGTGCGTCGGGCTGACTTGGCAAGGGTTGCTGGTTGTATCCTGATTGATTGACGTCAGGTGCGGTTGGTTCTTGCCGGAGGGAGACGGGCCGCAACGGCCCTTCGATTTTGTGAGCTCCCAGGGGAAGATCCTCACCGGATCTCGATTCTCCCACTAATCCTCCGAATACATAGTCCCTTCAGTTTGGGACGTGATACTTCAGCGATTATACATGTCTTCCAACGTCATCCTCGGGCAATTGGGACCACTGTGGGATGTGCCGATTTCGGACGATCTTTTACGATTTGTAGACGATTGAGGATCGATGCAGTCGCGCGAGGAGTTACAACTGCGTTTGAAACGCGACTCCAAGCCAGTTAATCGTCCAGTGCCTGACACGACCGTCAAGACGGTCCCTCAGGATAGGGACCTCCTTGCCTCAGGGACCATTCTCGAAGATCGGTACGAGATACTTCGAGTATGCGGCCAAGGTGGCATGAGTACGGTCTACGCGGCTCGCGACCTTCGATTCAGCCACGTGGAACGACTCTGTGCCGTCAAGGAAATGATCGATCGCGCCCGTGACCAGCAGACCCGTATGCTTCGTCTCGCCAACTTCGAACGCGAGGCGTCACTGCTGGCGACGCTAAGTCATCCCGCCATTCCTAAGATCTACGACTACTTCTCACGGACAGGGCTCATTTACCTGGTGCTGGAGTTCGTCGACGGCGAGGATCTCCTGAACTTGATTGAAAGGTCTCCTGAGCCAATTGATGAATCGACCCTAATTGAATGGTCGGACCAGGTTCTTGACGTCTTGTCTTATCTGCACGAGCACCAGCCCGAACCGATCGTGTTTCGAGATTTAAAGCCCTCGAACATTATGGTCAGATCGGACGGCTCAATCTCGCTCATTGATTTTGGCATCGCGAGGACGTTCCAGCCATTGCAGCGGGGCACGATGATCGGTACGGAAGGATATGCACCGCCAGAACAATATCGAGGAATTTCTGATCCACGGGGTGATGTGTATGCAATGGGAGCAACCCTTCACCACCTGTCGACGGCGTCTGATCCACGAAGTGAGCCGCCATTCACGTTTGCGCAGCGCATTCCACGTGAACTTAATCCCTCTCTCAGCGCCGAATTTGAGAGCGTCATACTACGAGCCGTAGCATATTCCCCGGCAGATCGATTCCCATCGGCCGCCGCAATGCAGCAGGCTCTTCAAACCATTGGGCGTCATGAGCACACCCCAACGATCGCTGCGGAAGCTCTCTTCGAAGATACCTCGAACGCGTCTGAAGAGTTCTTTCACGTAGGGGCACACGCCGAGCCTGCCGTACACGATGTCAGTGAAGTCTCCGAGATCGAGGAGCCTGAGGAGCGAATTCTCTGGTCGATCCAAACCGGGGATGAAGTTCGGGGGACCGCTTCCACGCAGGGCGAGTTTGGATACATCGGTTCGTACGATCAGCATTTATATGCATTCAAACTGCAAGATGGTGGAATCACGTGGCGGTTCCGGGCCCAAAGAGGAATTGTGAGTCGACCACTCGTCGTCGAAGGCAAATTGATCATCGGATCCGAAGACCATTGCGTGTACGCCGTTTACACTCACACTGGACGCACAGCCTGGTCGTTTCGTACCGCAATGCCAGTCCGCTCGTCTGCTGTCCAATACGGCGACGCGGTGGTGATCGGATCAGACGACGGTTACTGCTATTGCCTCGATTTGGAGCAAGGAAATCTGTTGTGGCGACAAAGGGCGTGGGGACCGATCCGTTCGACACCCGCGATTAACGACGAGACGGTCGTAGTCGGATCAGATGACGGCGCGATTCACGCATTTTCGGCGATTGACGGACATCAGCTCTGGCGACATCAGCTTGGCCGGGAAATTCTGTCGTCCCCAGTCGTTCGTGGTGACATCGCATATGTCGGGTGCAACGATGGCGGCTTATACGCAGTCGATATGAACAGCGGCAATCGCATCTGGGCAATCAAAACCGACGGCCCAGTAATTGCCTCGCCAAGAATCGTATCCGATGCGGTCATTGTGGGATCGGTTGACGGCAAAATCCGGGCTGTGGGCGCCAGCGATGGGGCGACACGCTGGGTCAATCAAATAGCGACCCAAATTACGTCAAGCGTTACAGTCGATGGAAAACATGGCTACCTCGGCACGGTAGACGGCTATGTCATTTGCCTGAATCTCGAAGACGGTGAGGTGAACTGGAGTCACAAAATCGGAAGTCCGATTGTTTCGACTCCTGTCAAGGTCGGCTCGATGCTCGTTGTCGGAGCGATGAACGGAAAGGTATACGGGCTGAGAGCATGAGAGAAATCGTGAGACAACCAAGCAGGTGTTGCGTGGTTGTCGAGTCTGTGTCAGGCGATATTGCGAGGAGTGAGCGCCTTTACAATGTGAGGATTCAGCGATGCCCATCAGAGTGATTGTCCACATTCACAATGAAGATCCATTTTTGGCTGAAGTGGAGGATCTACCCGATCCACACGACAACTTCGTGAGAATCCGCAATCCTCGAAAGCGCGACGGTAAGGCACTCTCGTTCATCACCAACGGTGCAACGTCGTTCCTCTACCCTTGGTCGCGAATCTCGTTTATCGAGGTAATGGATGAAACGCAGTCGTCGAATGACTCGGTCGTTGGGTTTTTCCGAGAAGAGGGTCGAGTCGGTGGAGTGTGACGGGCTGACCTGCCCAACGTATCTGAATCACCAGAATTGGCATGATCTGAATCAAAATCACGAACACGAAAACGGCCACCATCTGGGGTAGCCGTTTGATTCGTTCAACCTAGTGAGTACCGAAGCAATGGCGTTGCTAAGCGTCTTCCTTCGCCGCATCACCTGTCGGCTTCACACCAACAACACCTTCGTCGGACGTTGCACTTGGGTCATCGGTTGTGGCGGTTCGGAATTCCTTGATGCCACGACCAACGGCGCCACCGATCTCCGGCAACTTGCCCGCACCGAAGATGATAACGACGATCAACAAGATGAGTACGAGTTCTTGCCAGCCCAAACCGGCCATGTTTAGGTTCCTCCGTTCGAAGGTCATCGCGCCTGAAGCTAGTGTCGCGATTATACCGAAGACTTCCACCAGATATCCACAACTATGCCACACAGCTTGGCATAATCGCTACGGCGTGGCGTTCGAACTCGGTGCACCTCCAAAATACCACGAAGCGATCTGCTGGAATCGATCGCTCGGGTCGACGATCGGGTCTGGTTTGACGCCGTGGACCTTCGACGACACCACGAAAAGGTACCGCGGGTAGTACAGGACGACTGCCGGGACCTCGGTCACGAAATCCTTCTGAAACTGCGCGTAAAGCTGTTTCCGTTTGTCGATCTCTGTGGTGCTTCTGGCATCTTGAAGCGCTTTGTCGATAGATTGATCGTTAATTCCGGTAAAATTCAGTCCCACATTCGACTCAGAGGAATGCCACACGTCCAAGCAGTCAGGATCTCCATTAGCATAGTGCCCACCAAAAACTGCAGCCGAAAACTGCCTGTTGGTCAGCGCTTGCCCGACAGCCTCTGAGGTAGCCGGCAGAACGTCAACCCGAACGTGGATCGCGCTGAGCTGCTGAGCAATCGTTTGCGCCATCAAGATTCGTTGTGGATCGTCACCGTTTACGAGCAACTGAAAGGCGAGACGTACATCCCCATTCTCGAGCACATCATCCTTCTCAACGTATTTCCAGCCCGCCTTTTCCAGCATCGCGCTCGCCTTCTGTTGATCAAAGGCGACAGTTTGCGCCGAAAATGCCCAGGATGTCTCGGGAATCGGTCCCGATCCTGCCACCGCTTGAGACTTCAGTGGTCCGTTGGTGAGCTCCGCAGGATTGATAGCCAGTTGCAGAGCCTGCCGAACAGTCTGACTCGAGAACGGCTCGACGCGGGTGTTAAAAAACAGGGCCGTGTAACTCATCAAAAGTGGAGCATATACTGAATCCTGAGAGGGAATCGCTCCAGGCCGAAGGAGTTGATCGGTCGAGAGCGTGCCGGTAGCTTGCACAGCACCGCTCTTCAAAGCGGCCAACAGTTTGTCGCTACTGTCAAAATACTGAATCGTGATGCTACTCAATGTCGGCTTGTCGCCAAAATATCCGGCGAACGCAGTCAGTTTGATCTCTTGGTGATCTTTATCATAAGAGTCAAACTTGAATGGCCCAGTTCCCACCGGTTTGCTGCCAAATGGGTCTGTTGCCAGATCTTGCGCAAGCACTCCACCCAAAATATGCTTCGGCAGAATTGGCAGGTTCAGATAGTTCAAGAATGGTGAGAACGGGTCCATCAGGTGAAAGATCACAGTGTTGTCGTCAGGCGTCTCGACAACAATCGGCCGCCAGAATCGGGAAAGATCCGCATTTCCGGGAAAATCCGGTGATTGAACCAACCCGATCGTGAAACGAACGTCCTGGGAGGTGAAGGGCGCACCATCCTGCCATGTCAGCCCAGCTCGAAGACTGATCGTGTAGGTTAAGCCGTCCGGGCTGATTTCCCATTTCGATGCAAGACCCGGTTGAGGTGTTCCCGAACCGTCTACGCGAGTCAGACCGGCGAACATTAACTGGGAAAGATCCCGTTCTGTCTGGGAATTTGCGAGCAACGGATTGAATGATGTAGGAAGTCCGATATCTCCTTCAGTGATCGCTCCGCCGACACGAGCAATCTCACCTGTCGGCGTGGTGCTCGCAGCAGCAGTCTCCGCCGCTGGACGACTTCCACGACCAAATGATCGCTGACCGAAGTAAATTCCACCCGTAATGAAAAGCAAAACGATAATCGCCGTTACCAGCCGCGTCGCTGATCGGGACCTGACGCGCTGAGAACGACGATTTGGACGAGAATTATTCGCTGGATCGGGCACGAATACCGCAGTCTGCCGTCAACATCTTCAACTATTTCATGATTAGGTCGGCGAGAATCGCTACGACTACGAACACGATCGCGATCCCGATCGTGAACTGATAGAGCGTCTTCTCCAAGCCTCGGCGAGTACGGTAGATCGAGGACGAGCTGCCACCAAAGGCACCGCTAAACCCTGATCCTTTAGATTGCATCAAAACGACAGCAACGAGAACAACGGAGACCAGGATCATCGCGATGGCCAGTGCGGTGTTCATGAACTCTTCCTTCAGTAACGACGTGTCACAATCGCAGGAACTATATCATCTGACCAAACCGATTCACGAACTGACCGGTACCGCGGCATCGATGATTGCCGAAAATTCTCGAGCCTTCAAACTGGCACCTCCGACCAGCGCGCCGTCAACATCGGGAAGCGAGAGCAGGCTTTCGGCGTTACCGGCATTCACGCTGCCGCCGTACTGAATTCTCACGGCGCCCGAAACTCCTTCGCCAAACATCTGTGCGATCGACGAGCGAACAAACGCTGCCATCTCCTGGGCATCGTCCGAAGTAGCTGCACGTCCCGTGCCAATTGCCCAAACCGGCTCATATGCAACCACCGTCTCCGCCATTTGCTCCGATGACAGCCCTAGAAGCGCGGACCGGAGCTGACGATCAACGACCTTCTGCGCCTGGTTCGCTTCGCGCTCGTTGAGGAGTTCCCCTACGCACAAGATTGGTCGCACGCGGTTTCTCAAAATTGCCTTCACTTTTGCGGCTACGATCTCATCAGTCTCACCCAGGATGTGGCGACGTTCGCTGTGACCGGCAATGATGTACGTACAGAACGGTTGGAGCATTTCCGCCGACACTTCACCGGTGAACGCGCCTTTATCCTCTGTCGCGCAGCTTTGCGATCCGAGTTGAAAGCCCGCCGCCATTATCGCTTGGTGGATCGGAACGATCCATGGATAGGGAGGAATGATGACTCGTTCAACAGGTGACGTCGATGGTTGCTGCTGAGCCAACTCGGCCACGATAGCCGACGCATCCTCAAGCGACGTATTCATCTTCCAGTTACCCGCAACGATTGGCGTTCGCATTGTGCTTTCTACTCCGTTTCTTCAAGGGCTGCGATACCAGGGAGGCTCTTCCCCTCCAGGAACTCAAGCGATGCTCCGCCGCCGGTAGAAATGTGCGAAATCCGATCGGAAACGCCTGCCTGGGCAATCGCGGCCACTGAGTCGCCTCCACCCACAAGGGTGAAGCCGGACGACTCTGCCACGGCTCGTGCGACACCAGCGGTCCCCGAAGAGAATGGAGAAAGCTCAAACACGCCCATCGGACCGTTCCAGACGATGGTTCGTGCCCGCTGTAACGCCCGAGCGAACGATTCGATCGTGGCGGGTCCTATATCAAAAATCGCCACATCATCGGGTACCGAGTCAACGGCAACGGTCAGTGCCACCGCGTCCGCAGCCATGCGCTCGGCGACCACCGCATCGACCGGCAGCAGTAGTTCGACCCCGCCACGCCCAGTGCGTTCAATTACCTCTTCGGCGACCTCGACATTATCCTCTTCGACCAACGATTTTCCGATCGAGTAGCCTTGGGCCTTCAAAAATGTGTTGGCCATTCCACCACCGATAAGCACCAGGTCGACCTTGTCGAGTAGGTGATCGATAACCCCGATCTTGTCGGAGACCTTGGCACCGCCCAAGATCAACGCAAACGGTTTTTCGGGATGATCAACCACGCGCGACAACGCGTCAACTTCGGCTTGAAGCAGCAATCCTGCCGCCGATGGCAAGAAGACGGTCATCCCGACAGTTGAAGCGTGGGCGCGGTGAGCGGCACCAAACGCGTCGTTCACGTAGAGATCGGCCAGTGACGCCAGTTCCTGTGCGAACTGCTTGTCGTTCTTCTCTTCTCGCGGATCGAAGCGAAGATTCTCAAGAAGTGCCACGTCACCAGCGTCCAAGCCGGAGATTTTCGCGTGCGCGTCTTGGCCGACAATGTCTCGCGCATAGTGGACTGTGGTGTCAAGCAGTGTCGAAAGAGCTTCGGCAGCCGGGGCAAGGCGCATAGATTCTTGCACCTTGCCCTTTGGCCGGCCGAGGTGCGAAGCCAGTATGATCCTCGCGCCACGATCACGCAGCCAGTTGATCGTGGGTAGACTCGCGCGAATTCGAGTGTCATCGGTGATCGCGCCATTTTCGAGTGGCACATTGTAATCGACTCGAACGAACACGAGTCTATCGTGAACATGCATGTCTTGAACGCGGCGAAGTCGCATCGCGTTTCCTCCCGTCAGTGAACATTCGAAGAGCAGGCATCAGTGCTTGGCCCACCGGATCTCGGCCGATGATGCGACGAAGCCGGGCCGATCTGTTTGACCGGAACCGGCTCCACTCGCGTCTTTGCATCCAATGACCGCCGGAATCAGATCTTGATTCCAAAGCGCTGCTGAAATTCCGGCAGTACTAGCTGATCCCGATTTCTGCCATCATATTGGCGAGATCGGCCACTCGGCACGAATAGCCCCACTCGTTGTCGTACCAAGCGATTACCTTCACGAGAGTTCCGTCCATCACCATGGTCGATAACCCGTCCACGATTGAGGAATGTGAATCTCCGCGATAGTCGGAGGAAACTAACGGCTCCTCGGAATAGGCCAGAATTCCAGCCAATTCATCGTCGGCCATAGACTTGAAGACGCCGTTCAACTCTTCAACCGTCGTCGGATTCTCGAGTTCCGCCACGAAGTCGATGATTGACACGGTCGGTGTTGGCACACGGAGCGCAAAACCGTCGAATTTACCTTTGAGCTCAGGGATAACAAGCGCGACGGCCCGGGCGGCACCCGTCGTAGTCGGCACGATATTGATTGCCGCGGAGCGAGCGCGCCGCAAATCCTTGTGCGGTCCGTCGAGAATCACCTGATCATTCGTGTATGAGTGAACGGTCGTCATGAATCCTCGGCGAATTCCGTACTTGTCCTGGACGACCTTGGCGACCGGGGCCAAACAGTTTGTCGTACACGAAGCGTTTGAGATGACGTTGTGAACGTCTGCATCGTACTGGTCCTCATTAACCCCGAGCACAATGGTGATGTCCTCGTTTTTCGCCGGCGCGGTGATGATTACCTTTTTGGCGCCACCCTCGATATGACCGCGCGCCTTTGCGCCGTCAGTGAAAAAGCCAGTCGATTCGATTACGAGATCAACGCCGCTGTCTCCCCACGGAAGCTGCGCGGGATCACGCTCTGAGAAGACCTTGATCTCGTTTCCATCAACAGTAATCGAGTTGTCAGAGGATTCGACATCGTAGTCGTAGACGCCGTACGTTGAGTCATATCGAAGAAGGTGGGCGAGCGTGTGTGTGTCCATCAAGTCGTTGACGGCAACGATCTCGAGTTCATCGTCATATTCTCCAACGATCGCCTTGAACACCTGGCGCCCAATTCGACCGAACCCATTGATTCCGACTCTGATCGCCATCTATACCCCCTCGTGGTGACTTCGCTGCTCTCGCAGCACTTCTGATTTCGCACTCGAGTGTGTCGCGAGATTTATCATCCCGTTCTTGTGATTCCCATTGCTCATCGCCAGTTTGGCGCCCGGTTGCGAGAATCGATGCACCTGCCCCAGCTTCAAAAGCTCCGCTGAAAGTTTCTCTGGATCGTGTCGCAACGGAAATTCCGGATTGACAACGTCTCGCAGAACAATTGTTATGTCGTCTCCTAGACGCTCAATTCCCTCCAGCCCGACTGCGTTTACCGACCACTCCGGCTTGATCTTCGTCGCAGCAGGGTTCAGATTACTGTTGACGAGCACATAGTCGACGACATGACCTCCAACATGATCGCGCAAAGCGGCCACATGCTCAACTACTCCGAAGTTGTCGGTCTCGCCACGCTGTGTCGCTACGTTGCAAACGTAGACCTTCGTGGCCTGCGAGCATCGAATCGCATGAGCGATGCCCTGGACCAGCAAATTGGGCAGAACCGATGTATAGAGACTTCCTGGTCCCAGCACGATGAGATCGGCGGACAAGATTGCGATGATGGCCGGATCGTAAGGATCCGCCTGACCGGGATCAAGGAAAACTCGTCGGATCTTCGAACGTTCTCCGGTGATATTCGATTCGCCACGAATGACACGCCCGTCGACCATCTCAGCGCAAACCTCGATGTTAGCGAGTGACGAAGGAAGCACCTGCCCACGAACAGCTAATACTTTCGACGACTCGACAACCGCGCGCTCGAAGCTCCCCGAAACCTGGGTCATTGCGGTAATGAACAGGTTACCGAAGCTGTGGCCAGCAAGCGATGAATTTTCTTGTTCAAATCGATATTGAAACAGATCGCCCATGAGGGGCTCGGCGTCCGCAAGTGCGACAAGGCAGTTCCGAATATCCCCAGGTGGCGGCATATTAAATTCGGTCCGTAGCCTGCCGGAACTTCCACCATCGTCACCGACGGTCACGATCGCCGTGATGTCAATGTTGTGGAGTTTGAGGCCCCTGAGCAACGTGG
Source organism: uncultured Chloroflexia bacterium (assembly GCA_963785465.1). Classification (GTDB taxonomy): domain Bacteria; phylum Chloroflexota; class Chloroflexia; order Thermomicrobiales; family Thermomicrobiaceae; genus CALAGB01. The sequence continues at coordinate 127,568 of CAWAVM010000008.1, forward strand.
ACAGGCCAGTGCCTCCGCCGATCGCGACGACTCGAAGTTCTGGCTCTGAGGGTCCAAAACGGTGAGTGTGAATGATCTCCGCCAATCCTTGATCGCCTGGGCGTTGATCCAAGAACGGCGCGAGCAGCGACCGTCCGAGTTGCAACGCGCCGAGACCGACGAACAGGGTGCCTCCGATGAGCATCGCGATTTCGCGAAACGGGTGTGGAATGAACTGCAACGTTACCGATTGAACGATGTGAGTTGCTCGATCGGGAAAGTGGTAATTTCGGTAGATCCAAGCCAGAGCCATTGCCAGCGCAAGACTCGTCAGGACAATGCCGGAAATGAGCAATGCAATCCAGCGCTTGATCAGCATCCCTGGTCGCAGCCAGGTTCGGAGCTTCATTCGTCCCCCTGTTGGTCCCGCGCGGACCGTGGTTTGGTCGCCCATGATTATAGCATGGAGGCTCGGTTCCACTGTCGTTTCACTCGTGTCTGGCGTGGCTTATTTGGTATACTTCCGGAAGGAATCGACATTGCCCTGGTCAAAGTGGGCCCAGCCCACTTTCGTTTTTTCTTGGCCTCTGACGATCCCAGTACGGGAGCGTCTATTCCCCGAGTCATTGAAAGCACTCAGGAACAGGTCGGCGAAGGAGGTTTCCCTCAAAATGAAAAGCGATTTTTATACCGCTATTGCGCAAATCGCGGCCGAGCGCGGTATTCCGCGGGAAGCAGTCCTGTCGTCGGTAGAGCATGCGCTCAAGACCGTCTACAAAAAGATGGCTGGAACCGACGAGGAAGTGCAAGTCGAGATGGACCCGACGACCGGCACGATTCGCATCTATGTCGTCATGCAAGTTGTCGAAGAGGTCGAGGATCCTGAGCTCGAGATGACGGTTCAAGCGGCACGTAAGACTCATCCTGACGCCGTGATCGGTGACACGGTGCGATTTGATCGGACGCCGCAGAATTTTGGTCGCATAGCAGCTCAGACGGCCAAGCAAGTCGTGCTTCAGCGCATTCGAGATTTCGAACGTGAAGGCGTGTATAGCGAGTACATCGACCGAGTCGGTGAGGTTCTTAACGGAATCGTCCAACGTGCTGATCCGAAGGCGGTTATCGTCGATCTTGGTAAAGCGGAAGCGGTGATGCCGGCCCGCGAGCAGGTCGCTAATGAGCGTTACCGTCCCGGCCAACGATTAAAGGTTTATCTCGTCGAGGTAAACAAAGATCCACGTGGACCGCAGTTGATCGTGTCGAGGACCCATGCCAACCTGATCAAGCGGCTTTTTGAACTTGAAGTACCCGAAATCTTCAGCGGCGCGGTCGAGATCATGGCCGTGGCTCGTGAACCAGGCCTTCGTTCAAAGGTAGCCGTCGCCGCGCGACAGGAAAAAGTAGACCCGGTTGGCTCCTGCGTCGGCGTTCGCGGTGTTCGCATCCAAAATATCGTCAATGAATTGTACGGCGAGAAGATTGACGTGATCGAGTGGTCGCCGGATCTTCCAAACTTTATTTCCAACGCGCTCAGTCCGGCCAAGCCGATTAGCGTGTCGCTGAACGAGGACGAGAAGGTTGCGCGCGTGATTGTGCCAACCGATCAAATGTCACTGGCCATCGGCAAGGACGGTCAGAACGCGAGACTCGCATATAAGCTAACGGGCTGGCGGATCGATATCAAAGATCCGGAATCTTTGCGATCCGACGACGGAGATATTCTTATTCGTGCCAGGGAAGCGCTTGCAGGCGTACCTGACGACATCATGAGACTTGGCCGGCAGCCACGCTTGGTGAGAGCAGACGGTACGATTAACCTTCGGGAGAAGGATTTCGGTCCACTTCCCGCAGATCTAATCAGTATGAGTGTAGATGTTGAAGTCGAAGACGGCGTGCTCAACGTTTTCTACAATCGTGATCTTCGTGCTCGCTTCGATTTCGAAACCTGCGACGAAATACCGGTCACTGAAGAAACGGAATCACCCGTCAATCGCTAATCACCGGCGGCGCACGAGCGCGACGAAGCCGGAGGTGCAGATATGTCAGAGAGCATCGGAGCGAGGCCGAGGCGCAAAGGTCCTCGTCCAAAACACGTTCCGCTGCGGACTTGTGTCGTTTGTCGCGAAAAGGACGCAAAGCGACAGTTCGTGCGAGTCGTCAGAACACCGGATGATGGAGTCCAAGTCGATCCGACCGGAAAACGAAATGGGCGTGGTGCCTATCTTTGCACCAGATTTTCGTGTTGGGAGCGCGCCGCTTCAGGAAACGCACTCGATCGGGCGCTCAAGACAGAAATCGATTCGGACGTTCGCGATCGACTGTTTCGATACGCGGATGAACACTTTCGGAGGGATGACGCCGCACAAGACTGATGCCGCGCCAGAAGGAGGAAAATATGAGTCAAAATCGACGTAGAGGTGGCCGCGGCGGAGGGCGAAGCAGGTCCTCTCGAGGCAAAGGAAGCACTGCTCCAGTTCCAGGTGGTCCATCGACGCAGGTGATGGAAGGTCGTCGCGCCCCAGTAACTACAGGGCCGGTGACAATCGGATCGGCGATGTCCGTCGGCGAATTGGCTGATGCACTTGGTATCAATCCGGTTGAAGTAATCAAGAATCTGATGGGCCGTGGCATCATGGCTAACATCAATCAGCAAATCGACTTTGATACGGCCGCGGGTGTCGCCGCGGATCTCGGCTTCGAAACAGAAGAGCATGTCCCTGAAGTCGTGCAGCACGCGAACGCCGCTGTCGAGAATCGTCGGGACGAAAGCGCGACAGACCCAGAGGCGATCACACGACCTCCCGTTGTCACGATCATGGGCCACGTGGACCACGGCAAGACCAAGCTTCTTGACGCCATCCGTGAGACAAATGTCGCTGGAGGCGAAGCCGGCGGGATCACACAGCACATCGGCGCATATCAGGTTGACATTCAAGGTCGCAAAATCACCTTTCTGGACACGCCGGGCCACGAAGCATTCACCGCGATGCGCGCCCGTGGTGCCCAGGTGACAGATATCGCCGTGCTGGTCGTTGCTGCCGACGATGGTGTAATGCCACAGACTCGCGAGGCGGTGAACCACGCGCGAGCGGCAAACGTGCCGATTATCGTGGCCGTCAACAAGATCGATCTTCCGGCTGCCAATCCAGATCGCGTCAAGCAACAGCTGTCCGATATCGGCGTGATCCCTGAGAATTACGGAGGCGACGTCCCGTTCGTGGAGATCTCCGCAAAAGAACGAATGGGAATCGACGAGCTACTCGAAATGGTCCTCCTCGTCGCTGACTTGCAGGACTTGAAGGCCAATCCGGACAAGCCTGCCATCGGCGTCATCATTGAAGCCAAGATCGACCGCAGTCGTGGACCTGTCGCTACCGCACTCATCCAGTCGGGAACCCTCAGTATTCGTGACATTGTTGTCGTGGGGGCCACGTGGGGCCGAATCAAGGCCATGAACGATGACCGATCCCACAAGGTGCGGCGAGCTGATCCGGCTATGCCGGTCGAAATACTCGGACTTCTCGAGGTTCCCGAGGCGGGAGACATCCTCCAGGTCGTTGAAGATGAGAGGGGCGCGCGAGCCCTGGCTGAAGAGCGCAGTCGCCAACGACGTGCCGAAGCGTTCACCGATACGCGCGTTATCAAGCTTGACGAAATTTACCAGCAGGTGGCGGAAGGCGACACGCAGGAATTGCGCGTCGTTCTGAAAGCAGACGTGCAAGGCTCTCTTGAAGCGATCCAGGGCACCCTGATGAAGCTGAACGAGCAATCTTCCACGGTCGGAGTGAAAGTCGTTCACACTGGGACTGGTGCCATCTCGGAGTCGGACGTGATGCTTGCCGTTGCGTCTGGAGCCATCATTATCGGGTTCAACGTGAGACCAGACGCCGCAGCGCGGCGCTCGGCGGATTCTGCCGGTGTTGACATTCGTTTCTATAACATCATCTACAACCTTGTCGACGAAATGAAAGCCGCGATGACCGGTCTTCTCGCGCCCGAGCAGAAGGAAGTCACCGATGGCTACGCCGAGGTGCGCGATACATTCCGCCTGCCAACGCGTGACGTTGTTGCTGGTCTCTACGTGCTGGACGGTAAGGCAAGCCGGAATTCACGAGTTCGTGTGCTGCGAAACGGCACCGTAATGCACGATGGCGTGGTGGCATCGCTGAAACGCTTCAAAGATGACGTTCGCGAGGTGCAGGCCGGGTACGAATGCGGCATCATCATCGACGGCTACCATGAGATCGAAGTCAGTGATCAAATCGAGTTCTATCACACAATAGAAGTCGCCCGAACACTGTAATTTCGATACGACGAGCCCCGCTTTCGCAGGGGCTCGTCTAGTTAACGGGTCGCCGCAGGCTCATCGCCCCGTGACGGAAGGATGTATCCGGATGAGCACCCGACGACAACAACAGGTCTCTGAGTTTCTGCGAGAAGAGATCAGTGAAATCATGTTGAGAGAACTTAACGATCCGAGGCTCGGGTTGGTAAGCATCACGACTGTTGAAGTCAGTCCTGACCTCAGATATGCCCGGGCCTTCGTATCGGTTCTCGGCTCGAGCGATGAGTTTCAGGACGCGGTCAAGGCGTTGAACGGTGCCTCCGGATTCATCCGACATTTGCTCAAGCCGAGAATGCGCGTGCGACACATCCCGGAGATCTCGTTCGTCGCCGATCATTCAATGGAAAATGCCGAGCAGATGACCCGGATGCTCAATAAGATACACGAAGCCGAAGTGGGCTCGAAGGATTCCGACCCGAGTGAGGAAGTGAACGAACGTGAGTGACTCATTGACGGCGGCGAGCCGCCAGTCGAACGATCAGTCTGAATTCTCCGCCTCGTTTGCGCGAATCTGGGATGTGATCTCGAAAGCAGAGAAGCCGCTGATCGCGACTCACGCCCACCCGGACGCCGATGCAGTCTCGTCTGTTCTCTCGATGACAGACCTCTTAGTTGCGCGAGGCAAGAACGTTGTGCCCGTAGTCGGCGATGGCGACCTACCGGACACACTGGTCTTCCTGCCTGGAGCGGACCGGCTTCGCGACCCAGCACAGGTCGATCGATCCGACTTTGACGCAATTATCGTGCTGGACTGCGCCGAATTACACCGCATGGGCCCGTTGTATCGTCGTCACAGCGCGTGGTTTGACGGCAGTATTCCTATGGTGAGCGTCGATCATCACATCACGAACTCCGGTTTCGGCGTGGCAAGTGTCGTTGACCCCGGGGCAGCCGCTACTTGTGAGATTCTCGCGCTGATGTTCATGGAACTTGAGCTCGAAATCAACCCGGACGTTGCGACCTGCCTGGCAGCCGGAATCTATGGCGACACACTCGGGCTCAAGACACCGAGCACGACGAGCAGGACACTACGTATCTCCGCGGATCTGGTCGATCGGAGTGCAAACATCTTGGCGATCGTCGATAGCCTCTTCCGCATCAAGCCGTATTCCACGATCTGTCTTTGGGGACTCGCATTGAAACGAACGTCGATGCTCGGCCCCATCGTTTGGACCGAGATTACGCCTGACATGTTGGAGGAGAGCGGTGCGCTCTCGTCTGAAGGAGAAGGCATCGTCAATTTCATCGCCGGCACTCGCGAAGCCCAGGCCGGTATTCTCCTCTATGAGAACCCGGGCGGCTGGCGCGCAAGCCTTCGAGCCATTGCTGACGATGTCGACGTCGCCAAGCTTGCGCAGCTTTATGGCGGTGGCGGTCACAGCCGTGCAGCCGGATGTAGTCTTCCTCCTGGGAAAGAAGCACGCGACGCATTTCTGAAAGATATTTCGCGGCGTGTGGCGGCAATCGAATCCAGCGCTCAGAAAATCTGAGGATGAGTGTTCACGGATTCCTGATTGTCGACAAGCCACGTGGTCTTTCATCGCACGACGTAGTCGCCCGTGTCCGTCGTCTCCTTTCAACGCGAAAGGTTGGCCACGCGGGCACTCTCGATCCGGCGGCGGAAGGCGTTCTGGTGGTCGCGGTTGGACGCGCGACAAAACTCCTCTCAACGCTTTCTATTTCCACGAAACGATATGCGGCACACGTTGTGCTCGGCGCCAACTCGTTAACAGGTGACATTGAGGGGCCAGTTCAACTCGTGCACGAATCGGTCATGCGTCCTTCGACCGACGCCGTGAACCGAGCCTTATCTCATTTTGTTGGCGAACTCGATCAAGTCCCGCCAGCGTACGCGGCAATCAAAGTTGATGGACAGCCGCTGTACCAACGGGCTCGCCGCGGTGAGACTGTTGAGGTGCCATCTCGACGTATAATTGTGAGTAAGCTGAATATTCTCGAATATCGCTATCCGGATCTCTACATAGACGTTGAATGCTCGGCCGGAACGTATATCCGATCGCTTGCACGAGATATCGGTGTGGCTCTCAACACGGGTGCTTATCTCCATTACCTGCTTCGCACCAGATCGGGACACTTTGATCTTGGGCAAGCATGGCCCTTGGACGAACTCGAGCGCAACTTGAACTCGTCGACTTTTGCGATGTTCGCACGACATCCATCGTCTGTGGACGACGACAGCATCGCCGTGCTGCTCGACTCGAACGCGGCATCTGCGTGGTATGATGGGCGACCGGTGCCCGCGGATTATGGCGAACGGACGGCGTCAGGCGTGCATGCATTCCGCGACGACGGAAGTTGGGTCGGCGTAGGTACCTACGATACAGACCAAAACGCGTATCATCCAAGAATTGTTGTCCATGAATGACCACGGGAGGACGCGGGTGAGCCCGCAACTATTTCCTAACCGCGCCAATCATTCAGACCAGCAGCACGTCCTTACCATCGGTAACTTTGACGGCGTCCATCGTGGGCACCAGTACCTGCTCAAGGTCGTCGTGTCGGCGGCACGCGCTCGCGGAGCACGTTCCGCTGTCCTGACGTTCGATCCACTTCCGCTCGAAGTGCTGCGGCCAGACATCAGCCTCCCGAGACTGACGACAACCGAAGATCGCATCAATCTCATTCGATCACTTGGCATTGACGCTGTCGTGCCGATTCGATTCTCTCGCGATGTTGCGTCACTTGAGGCGTCCGAGTTCGTGCGCCAAGTCGTTGATACATTCAATCCAATCGAGATTATCGTGGGCTCGGATTTCGCGTTCGGCCACAATCGGTCCGGCACCCCTGAACTGCTGCGGGAACTCGGGGAGCGACACGAATACACGGTGCGCGTCACGGACCGCATTGGCGACCACAACAAGGATTTCAGCAGCAGCCGAGTTCGCGAATACCTCACAACCGGAGATGTCAGCCACGCGGCCGAAGTCCTCGGGAGACCCTATTTCCTTCGGGGCGTTGTTATGCACGGAAAACAGCGCGGACGTGAACTGGGGTTCCCGACCGCCAACCTGACAATCTCAGATAACGTCGCGGTGCCATCCGACGGAATCTATGCCGCGTTGGCTCAGACGCGACAAGGGGACGGTCTCGTACCGGCGATGGTTTACGTCGGCACAAATCCGACGTTCGACGATCACACGAGAGTGGTCGAGGCCAACTTGATCAACTTCGACGCAGACCTCTACGATTCTGTTTTGACCATCCTCTTTGTGGACAGGGTACGTGGCGATCAACGATTCGGGTCGGCACAGGCGTTGGTTGAGCAAATGCATCACGACCAGGAAGTCACGGTTCGCATTCTCGATCATCTTGACGAGAGCTGGCCGGGAGACTCGGTTCGCACGATCCTCGGTATTGGAAAGGGAGCGTTGACGGGTGACTAGTAGCGTCGTTGATCGAGAGACCGCGGTGGAACAACTCCTGTCGCGAGGAGTGTCTGAGGTCATCGTGCGTGATGATCTAAAGCAGAAGCTCCTTGGAACTCGCCCACTGCGCATCAAGTTCGGCGTTGACCCAACCCGTCCAGATATCCATCTGGGGCATTACGTCGGGTTTCGCAAACTGCGTGAATTTCAGTCTCTCGGCCACAAGGTTGTCGTCATTATCGGCGATTGGACCGCGCGAATTGGGGATCCGTCCGGGCGCTCGGCCCAACGGCAGATGCTCTCGATCGAGGAAGTCGAGCATAATGCGCAGACCTACCTGGACCAGTTCTCAAAAGTGGTCGACACAGAACAAGCGGAGATCGTACGACAAAGCGAATGGTTCGGGAAGTTCTCGCTCACGGACGTCATTCAGCTGACGAGTAAATACACGGTAGCTCGCATGCTTGAGCGGGAGGATTTCGCCAGTCGTTATTCTCAGGGCTCTCCAATCGCGATTACCGAACTCTTGTATCCGTTGATGCAGGCCTATGATTCAGTTGCCGTACACGCCGACGTCGAGGTCGGAGGCACCGATCAGACATTCAATTTGTTGGTCGGACGCGACATTCAGCGCGACATGGGCCAGGTGCCGCAGAATATCCTCACGTGGCCAATATTGACCGGCACCGATGGTGTCCAGAAGATGAGCAAAAGCCTCGACAACTACGTGGGAGTCAATGAGGCGCCCAACGAGATGTATGGAAAAATTATGTCAATGCCCGATGCCGCCATGCCGGAATACTTCAGGCTCGTCACCGACATGCCAGTCGACGAGGTGGAACGCCTCCTCGCCGCCGCGGAAAGTGGCGAGGTCAACCCCCGTGATGTCAAAGATCGTTTGGCTGTGCAGGTCGTCACCGATCTTCATGATGCCGCATCTGCGAAAGAAGCCCGAGCCGAATTCGATCGTGTTTATCGCCAACATGCTCTGCCCGCGGACATGGATGAGTTCAACGTGCCGCGCGAGGCGCGCGTGATCTCGATTCTCGTCGACACCGGGATGGCGAAGTCGAACAATGAGGCTCGCCGACTGATCGAACAAGGCGGCGTAAGCCTCGACGGCGATCGCATCGACGATCCGGATGCCAACATCACCATTGCGAAATCTGCCGTGCTGCAGGTGGGTCGCCGCCGGTGGGCCAAACTCAATCCACAACCCTGAGTGCCAAGAATACCGTCCGAGTCGTGCTATACTTGTTGACGCGATCGAGGTCGCCGGGGTGTGGCGCAGTTGGCAGCGCGCGGCGTTTGGGACGCTGAGGTCGGAGGTTCAAGTCCTCTCACCCCGACTCTGCGGGAGTAACTCAGTTGGTAGAGTGCCTGCCTTCCAAGCAGGTTGTCGCGAGTTCGAGTCTCGTCTCCCGCTCTAAAATGCCCGTCTTCAATACGAGGACGGGCTTCTTCGTGTTTGACACTGAGTTGGATACTTGGATTCACCGATAAGGTCCATATCTGTAGGCTCCTGCAAAGCTGAATCGCAAATCCGAGACGGTCGTCACAGAGTAGAGCGCAAATGACGTACGGGCCTCGTATGAGTCGGCTCGCTTGGCACGGATTGACGAAGGGGGAATTATGAGTTCATGGCGCCGCACCAATCTGGATAAGATCAAGAACTCGAAATCACATCCCGTCTATCTGTTTATTGATGATGGCGGAGTGTTGAACGATAACAGTCTTCGCGGTCCAGGAGTGGCTGCGATTGATCGGCGAATTTATGCCCGCTCGATTGGGCGGAACACCCGAACAGTGGAGAACTGCAAATCGGGTGGTCTTTCCGCAAGTGTGGGGAACCCTTTTGAAGCAGTTGCCCGAATTCGTTAGTCACAGGGAATTTCAACGTGAATATGCGACCCGCTGGATGAACGCCATGTGTATCGCTGTCGGGATTACGCCGTTGTCCGAGGACAATGCCGTCGGCACTAAACAAGGAGCTTTCGATGTATGTAAATCAACGTGCCGAGGCTGCGATCACCGGCGCTGCCGATGCCGTTCGCTCTCTGCATCGCGCTGGATACACGCTCTACACAGCGTCAGGGACTCCGTCTTGGGACCTTCGCGCCATCCTGGGGAAGATGGGCATCGCCGAGGTCTTCTCCGGATTTTACGGACCTGATCTTATCGATCACGTGAAGTACGGCCCTGGCTTCTATCAGAAGTTATTCAAGGATACTGGTGTCGACCCGAGCAGTGCATGGTGATTGAGAGCGACTCGATAGTACTGCCACTGGGCAACCGAAGCCGGAGCAAACGCGGTCTGGATCGATTCTGAAGGTCGAGGCGATGCAACCTCGCTCGAATCGCTCGTTGATCGGCTGATTTAACGGTGCGGCACGGTCGTGACCAACCCTCATCTCAGTCGTAAGAATCCATGAAAGGAATTTGGGAGCGCCAGATCTGGCGCTCCCGAGATCACTGCGGCCTACGCCCGGCGAAGTATCAGCCCGTGGTTGGATTTTGCGTGGCTTGCTCGTAGCGAGGACCGATTTCGTCGCGAAGTGTTGACTTCTGGAACTTGCCGGTTGACGTTCGCGGAATCGACTCTCGAAACTCAACGGCGTCCGGAATCCACCATTTAGCGAACTTGGGCTCAAGGTACGAAATAAGCTCCTCTTGCGAAGCAGACGCTCCCTCCCTGAGTACCACGACCGCGAGCGGACGCTCCAGCCATCTCGGATCCGGTACTCCGATGACCGCCGCCTCTGCCACCGCCGGGTGGCCCATGAGTGCGTTCTCCAGCGCTACTGAGCTGATCCATTCACCGCCGGACTTGATGACGTCCTTCAGACGATCCCGAATCTCCATATATCCAAGCTCGTTGATCGTCGCGATGTCACCAGTACGAAACCAACCATCCTCAGTGAATCGATCAGATTCTTCTGGCATGTTGTAATAGGCGCCGGCGACCCACGGGCCGCGAACTTCCAGTTCTCCCAGCGAACTCCCGTCCCACGGCAATTCCTGGTCACCGGATCGAATACGCATTTCGACGAACGGCAACGGCCGGCCCGCCGTAATCTTGTACCGGTAGTAGTCCTCGTCGGACAGCGGCTCCAGTTCCGATGGCGGATGGCAGATCGACCCCACCGGCGTCGTCTCGGTCATGCCCCACCCTTGGGCGAATTCGAGGTTGTGGCGCTCTTTGAAGCCGCGTATCAGCGCTTCAGGCGCGGCCTGACCACCTGAAAGGACCGATCTCAAGTGCGACAGATCGTACTTTTCGGGGTCTTTGTCGAGAACCTGAAGTAACCCAAGCCAGAGAGTCGGCACGCCACAGGTCAACGTCACCTTCTCTTCGGACATGAGCTCCGCCAGGCTAGCTCCGTCAAGGTAAGGTCCCGGAAAAACCTGGTTTGACCCCATCATGGTAGCCGTGAAAGGCATCCCCCAGGCGTTTACGTGGAACATGGGAACCACAGGCAAAATCGTGTCTGACTCCGCCATACTCGTATCGCTCTGCAGCGCAGATCCCAGCGAATGCAAGACGATGGCGCGGTGCGAGTAGAGAACACCCTTCGGCCGGCCGGTCGTCCCCGACGTGTAGCACATCGCCGCGGCTTGTTGTTCATCGAATTCCGGGTAATTGAAATCGGAGAGGTCAACATTGCTGAGCAGCGTCTCGTAATCGAGGGTTCCTGCTATTGGCTCTTGAGGTTCGCCCGTCTTGGAGATGATCACCAGATGGCGTGGATGCACGACATCTTTGACACGTTCATACAGCGGCCATAGAGTTTCGTCGATCAGCACGACTTTGTCGTCCGCATGATTCATGATGAACGAAAGGTCGTCTGGATGTAGACGAAGATTGAGGGTATGAAGTACTGCCCCTGACAATGGAACCCCGAAATAGGCCTCGAGATGCTGATAGTTGTTCCATGCAAGCGTGGCAACCCGTTCGCCCGGCGCAACGCCAAGCTGCTGCAAGGCGAGGGCGAGACGTTTTGCCCGCTCAGCCACATCTCCATACGTGCAGCGATGAAGCGACCGGTCTGGCATCCGAGTTACGATCCGCTTACGAGAGAAGAGAGTTTCAGCGCGCCGCAAGATCGCGGGAAGTGTGAGCTGAAAATCCATCATCAGTCCATCCATGATGTTCTCCCTTCAGGACCGCAACCGGACTTGTCGCGGGTCCGTGCGATAGCAGATTTTCCAAACAACGAATCAAATTCACGTCTCCGTACGCACGCGCTGAGCCAGTTAGGCACATCGTACGGAAGCGCGATCAGCCCATGAAACTCGGGTATCCGCCGGCCTGCAGAACGCGCTGCGCCGTGTCTCGCTCTGCCTGAATGACGTCAAATTGCTGCCGCCGGGTAAGCCGTCGTGCGATTGAGGCATAGGTACTCAGTTCATCCCCTGCAGACACTCGAGGCAACGCGTAGCTGGCCGATCGATGAGCGTTCTCGAGTGCCGAATCCAGGTAGAGGTGGGCTAACCCGGAAGAACTATCCTGTTCGATTCGCTGTGCACGCAGCACGGTCGACTCCGCGACAAACGTTTCGATCAATATATCCGCAATCGCCGCGACCACTTCTTGTTCCTTCTCGAGCGCAGTCCCAAATCGTTCGACGGCCAGGCCCGCAAGCATCAACGCCAGCTTCTTCAAATTCGCGACGTGATTGACTTCGGTCGCCCACGGTCCATCAGGTCGATCAAAACTCGGCTGAAGAAGTTCGGACCGCAGTCGTTGCGCAGCTTCAAATAGCGGGAGATCACCCTTCATCGCTCGGCGCATCAACATGTCAGGAATGAGCAGACGGTTGATCTCGTTCGTTCCCTCGAAGATTCGTTGAATCCGTGAATCGCGATACGCCCGTTCAATCGGAAAGTCCGCCAGGTATCCATAACCTCCGTGAATCTGGACACCTTCATCGACCACGAAATCAAGCATCTCCGTGCCGTGAACCTTCACCATCGAGCACTCAATGAGATATTCCTGAATTCCGGCGAGAACAGCGTCGCTTCCCGAACGTCCCGCGATTGCGTCGTCGATAAGCCCGACAGTTCGATAGACTGCACTCTCCGCCGCGAACAATCGGGTCGTCATTCGAGCGAGCTTCTGCTGTATCAGACCGAATGAGGCTATTGGCTGGCCGAACTGCTTGCGCTGCTGCGCATACTGAACCGACTGCCCGAGCGCCCATTTTGCAGCCCCGACGCTGCTCGCACCCAGCTTGAAGCGCCCGATATTCAGCACGTTGAACGCGATCCTGTGACCCTTGCCGATCTCTCCCAGCACGTTTTCAACCGGAACCTGTGCGTTTTGCAGCACGAGCTGGCGCGTCGACGACGACTTGATACCCATCTTGTGCTCTTCTTCGCCGAATTCCACACCGGGGAAGTCGCGTTCGATGAGGAATGCCGTGAAAGCATTGCCGTCAACCTTGGCGAAGACGGTGAAGAGATCCGCGAATCCCGAATTTGATATGAACTGTTTGGTCCCAGTGAGCAGAAAGTGACTGCCATCTTCGGAGAGAGTCGCACGGGTTCGGGCACCCAGAGCGTCAGATCCTGAGTTCGTCTCGGTTAATGCATAGGCGGCAATCCACTCGCCCGATGCGAGCTTTGGCAGGTATTGCCGCTTCTGCTCTTCAGTACCGAAATAAACGATTGGAAGGGTCCCGATTGACGTATGCGCGGTCATTGTGACGGCGAATCCGCCCGTGACAGCCATTTCTTCTGTGATTACGGCTGCCACTACCTTCGGCAGGTCGAGACCGCCGTACTCCTCAGGAATCTCCACCGAGAGCGGACCAAGCTCACCGGCTCGTCGCATGAGGCCGACATTGAGTTCGAGCTCCCCATGTTCCATACGATCAAGCTTGGGAAGAACGTCGCGCTCGGCAAACCGTCGAGTGATCTTGGCTAGCTCGCGCGTAGTGTCATTAAAGTCTTCGGGAGTGAATGTCGAATCCACACTTTCGAGGACCCAGCCACCTCCCCGCCGTGCAATGTCCGGAGCGCTTGCCATCGATCTATCCTTTCGCAGTCTCAGGCGGCGAAAACCTCGAACAATCCCGCTGCGCCCATTCCGCCGCCGATGCACATGGTAACGAGGCCGGTGCCGCCGCCGCGACGACCTAGTTCGTGGATCAGGCTGGTGGTGAGCTTGGCACCGGTCGCACCCAATGGATGGCCAAGCGCGATGGCGCCTCCATTCACGTTCATGATCTCTTTGCGGAAACCGAGTTCCTTGACCACGGCAAGTACCTGAGCGGCGAACGCTTCATTGAACTCGATCAGATCAATATCATCCATGGCGATTCCAGCCCGCTCGAGAGCTTTCGGCACAGCCTTGGCCGGGCCGATGCCCATTACGTCAGGCTCGACGCCCGCAACGGCGAAGGTGATGAATCGAGCTAATGGTTTCAGTCCAAGTTCATCTGCTTTGTTGCGAGACATCACGACGACCGCCGCCGAGCCGTCGGAGTACGGGCTGGAGTTACCGGCAGTCACTGACCCCTTCACGTTGAACGCCGGGCGAAGTTTCGCGAGTCGGTCGACCGTCGTATCAGGCCGAATCGTCTCATCCCGAGAAAACGGCTGCGCTTCAAACTCCGGCAGCTCCGTATTCGGTACCGGTCTCTCGACAGGAATTGAGACAACTTCGCCCTCGTAACGTCCCTCTTTCCAGGCTCTGGTCGCCTTCTGGTGGCTTTCAGCAGCATATTCGTCCTGCTCAAGGCGCGGGATGCCCCAACGCTCCGCCACGCGCTCTGCGGTGAAACCCATACCGATGTACGGCTCGATCAATTCCGGATGAATCCGCGCGTGAAAGCCGGACATCGGGACCTGGCTCATCAATTCGACACCGCCCGCAAGAACCGCATCCGCCATACCGCTCATCACAGACTGTGCAGCCATGGCAATCGTCTGCAATCCGGACGAGCAGAATCGGTTGACCGTGGCGCCGGGCACGGTGACCGGAAACCCAGCTCGTAGTAACGATAGCCGGGACACATTCAACCCCTGGGCGCCTTCCGGCAGTGCACATCCCCAGAGCACATCATCAAGCAACGCTGGGTCGAGCCCAGCTCTCTCAACGGCTGCTTTCATCACCGCCGCGGAAAGATCAATCGGATGGACATTGGCAAGTGAACCGTCGGCTTTACCTCTCCCAACTGGGCTCCGGACCGCGCTGACAATGACGGCTTCGTTCATGTGTCTCTCCTCATGTCTGTTCGATGCCGAAATTCGATCTCGAGCAGACCGCGTCTAATTTCGCAACGGCTTGCCGGTCTTGAGCATATGTGCCATGCGTTCCTGCGTCTTTTGCGTTCCGATCAGCCGGAGAAACGCCTCGCGCTCCAGCCCGAGAATCTCGTCCTCGGTGACCTCATGTGGCAGTCCATCTCCACCACACAAAATATACGCCAGCTCATTTGCGATCTGAATTTCGTGTTCAGTGATCTGGCCTGCCTCATGCATCGACCAGACCGCATAGCGCAAATTCCCGATTGCTTCTCTGCCCAACACTTTGATCTTCGCCGGAGTCGGCGGCACATAGCCCGGAGCCAGTTCAATAACGACCCTCTTTGCGTCGGCGAGGAGCATGTCACGATTCATACTGATCTGGTCTTGAGAACGCAGGAAGCCGAGATTTCGCGCTTCAAGCGCGCTTTGGCTCGTCTGAGCCATCGCAATCAACATGAAGGCGCGGCGCACTGCCTCGAACGGATCGATCTCGGGATATGCCGCCAATTCTCTGGTGAAGCGGAACAGCATCTCTTTGGTGCCCCCGCCCGCCGGGATGATTCCTACGCCGGTTTCGACGAGCCCCATGTACAGCTCGGCCCCGGCACGAACGCGGTCAGCGTGAAGTGCAAACTCGGCGCCTCCGCCCAAGGTCAGTCCCGCCGGCGCAACAACAACCGGGAAAGGCGCGTATCGAAGGCTCGACGTCGCGCGTTGGAACATCCGGCTGGCTAACTCGAGTTCATCCCAGTCTCCCTCTTGCGCCAGGGCGAGCATCAACGCGACGTTCGCGCCACTCGAAAACGCACGTTCGTGCTCGTTTCCGACGACCAGCCCGACGTAGTTGTTCCGATCGACCCAGTCCAAGCTGCGGTCGAGCATTTGTAGGACACCATTCCCGATGGTGTTCATCTTGGTGTGGAACTCGACAATCGCCACTCCGTCGCCCAGGTCAATGAGTGCCGCGTCAGATGTCTCTTTGACGACTCCGCCACCGCGTCGTAGATCTGCAAGAATGAGTGTGCCCGGAATCGATTGAAGCCCTCGATAGTTGCCATCAAATCCCAGTTGACTCTCGCTCTTTTCTGAGCGCTGATAAAAGCCGGTAGAGGCCAATTTTTGAAGTTCCGGAACCACTCGCCCCTCAGCTTCTATCAACTCCTGGACTCGAGAATCGCCAATCGCATCTATCTGCTTGAATGGTCCGAGGTCCCAGCCAAACCCCC
This sequence comes from uncultured Chloroflexia bacterium, assembly GCA_963785465.1. Taxonomy (GTDB): domain Bacteria; phylum Chloroflexota; class Chloroflexia; order Thermomicrobiales; family Thermomicrobiaceae; genus CALAGB01. The sequence continues at coordinate 143,755 of CAWAVM010000008.1, forward strand.
ACTCCATGGCACGGTCGACGTCGACTAGGTTGTAGGCGATCTCTGGCGCTCGCTCCAATGAGTAGACAGTGTTGTCGACGAAGAGGCGTCGCATGAAATCACCGTACTTGCCCGGTAGGGACATGGACTCTGAGAGCCGCTGATCAAGTGGCTTGTCCTTGATTGATGCAATCTCGGGCAATCGTAGGTCCGCGCGCGGGTGATACTCGCCGGTTTTCCAGTCGAGTGTGAGAATCGCTCCGTCTTGCCGCTTATAGAATCCTGCACCCGATTTCTCTCCCAACCGGTTGTCCGACACAAGAGTGTGGACCCAATCGGGTAGATCAAATTCTTCTCCGGTCGCCAGTCCTAAACCTTTCGCCACGTGATCGATCACGTCGATCCCACTCAGATCAGCGGTTCGGAATATCGCTGAACGCGGTCGCCCAATCAGCGGACCGGTCAACGCGTCGACCTCATCGATCGTTAGATCATATTCCTGCATCAACTTGATCGCGTGGACCATGCCGTAAACGCCAAGGCGGTTACCGATGAAGCCTGGCACGTCGCGGGCGCGTACCGTTCCCTTGCCAAGCACTGATCGCCCAAAGACTTCGATACCGGAGATGATATCCAGGTCAGTGTCTTCAGTCGGTATGATCTCGAGCAAGTGCAGGTAACGAGGAGGGTTGAAAAAGTGTGTCCCGAAAAACCGGCGGCGAAACTCTTGTGACCTTCCGGCGACGAGGCTGCCAATCGGAATGCCGGACGTATTGGTTGTCACGACGGTCGAACTGTCGAGCAGCGCATCGAGCTTTTCAAAAAGGGCTTGTTTGGGTTCCGCTACCTCGATGATTGCCTCGATGACCCAGTCGCATGACTGCAGCTTCTCGAGATCATCCTCAGTGTTACCGATCTCGATCAGTGCCGCACGAGACGGATCCATGAACGACGCCGGACGCGACTTGAGCGTGCGGTCCAATCCGCGCTTCGTGTTGCCATCTCGATCCGGATCTCCTGGAATATCAAGCAGCACGACCGGCAAACCTGCCGAGGCAGCCAATGCGGCGATAGCCGCTCCCATCGTTCCGGCACCGACAACGCCTATCTTTCGAATTCGCATCCTGAAACTCCCTGTGAAACAGTGAAGACGACACTCAGCCAATCAGTCGATTGTGATTCGTCAAAACCCCACTGATCGCGGGGCCAGATGGTGCATTTCGCATGTCTATAGCATTGCACCACTTGTGAGATCCGACAAACGATCAGACCGATCAGCGATCAATCTGAAAGCGTTACGTCAAGTAGAGATCTGGTGAATCGGTGAGAGCGTGTTAGACCGGGCACCGATCTACGCAACATGCAACGAGACTGTCGTACCATGCCGGTGAAATCTGTGGAAAATCGTCGTCCGATCAGACAGTAGTGCTCAGGTCAGGAAATAACAGACTAGGGGAGGCATACGTAATGAGGATCGTGACGTCACTCACAAGGATGCTCGGTATCGACTACCCGATCGTGCAGGGCGGTTTAGCCCACCTGGCGTTCTCAGGGCTGTGCGCGGCGGTTTCAAACGCCGGTGGCCTGGGACAGATTAGCGCGGCCACGATACCCGGAGGCGTGAACGGTCTGCGCGACGAGATTCGCGCTGTGAGATCGTTGACCGATCGCCCGTTTGCCGTCAACTTCGCCATAAGCGGACGACGGGACATCATGGATATGGTCGATACGGCATTGGAGGAAGACGTACGAATTATGACGTTTACTGCCGGCAATCCAGAGCCGTATCTCAGTCGTCTTACCGGAACGGGTGTCCACACGCTCGTTCTCGTGGCAGGCGTTCGACAGGCACAGAAAGTTGAGCAGCTCGGAGGAAGCGCCGTTATCGCGGTCGGTTACGACGGTGGTGGTCATCTCGGGCGTGATGATCTTGGCACGATGGTGCTGGTGCCGCGGATTCTCCAATCCGTGTCAATTCCAGTGCTGGCCAGTGGGGGTATCGGTGATGGTCGGGGACTCGCGGCAGCACTGGCGATGGGCGCCGCTGGGATCGAAATGGGCACTCGCTTTGTCGCAACGGCTGAATGCATCGCACACGACAATTACAAACGGGCTCTGGTGGACGCAAGCGAAACAGACACGACGATCATCGAGCGCTCGCTCGGCACCCCTGGCCGCGTACTCAAGAATCCCAAAGCCGATCGCATCTTAGACCTAGAAACCCGTGACGAGCGAGACGCGGTGATCGCCTCTATCAGTGGCAAAGTGAATCAATTAGGCGCGATCGACGGGGATCTCGAGGACGGTTGGGTATGGGCGGGACAGGTGGCCGGTCTGATTCATGACGTTCCGACGGTCCACGCGCTGTTCGATCGAATGACCGTGGAGGCGAGTGAGTTGATAAGGTCTGCCCACACGGCGTTCCAGGAACTAGACAGTCAAGAGGGTTCGTCCTCTTGACTTCGGATTGACGGCTCGGACGATCGAACACATCGCGTCTCATCGTTGGCTCTCGATGCACGGGAACTATGACTTCATGAACAGCCGCCAGACGCCACTTGCGGTGGCGCAAACATCACCGTTTTCGTCGTAAAGCTTCCCCTCCGCAAACGCAATTGTCCGACCAGTTCTCACGGCTTTACCATGTGCCTCGAACTTGGTGCCCAGGGCTGGCTTAACGTAGTTGATCGTCAGGCTAATAGTTGCCTCACCGAATGACTTTTCATCGAGTACATCGATATGAAGCTGCTCGACCACCAGAGATGTGACCGCCGCACCAAGTGCGCCGTCGAACATGTACGCGATGACTCCACCGTTGAGGGCGGCCGTTCCAGCACCACCTCGTTGGTCATCGCGCGGGTCGCTAAGCTTCACTACGACCTCGCCTGGCCGAACATCGGCTACGGTCAGACTCTGCGCCTCAAAGAAGCCGCCATAGCGCTCAACCTGCAAATTTGCCTCTGATTTCGCTGGCTTGGTCACCGTATCTCCTTGTCACTTCTCATGAACCCCAGCGACGATGATACCCGGAAACTCCCGTCGAGAAACGATCGTCGGCGGATACCACTCGAAGGCGTTAATGTGAGAGAATACCGCCTGCGCGAGTCCGAAATTCTTGTCAGACCCAACCATACCTGGAGAACGAGTCGTGAGAGCTGTCGCCGACGAAACGAGTCCAGCCGTTCGACGCGGCTTTCTTCTACTCGCCATCATGACGGCGACCTTTGGCATGGCGATGGCGACCCAGCAGAACATCGTCACCAACTATTTTGAGGACATCCTCAAGCTCCAAGGGCCGCAGTTCGGCTACATCACCGCAATTCGTGAAGTTCCAGGCTTTTTACTGATTTTCATCACGGCCCTTTTCTACCGCTTATCGATTCCGAAGCTCACTGCACTGGCGCTCGTCCTGCTGGCCATCGGGTATGTTCTGTTTGGAGCCTCGACCTCCTTCTGGACGGTCGCACCCTGGGTTGTCATCTCTTCGATGGGGTATCACACGGTACTTCAGACGCAGTATGCGCTCGGCTTGAGCCTCACCTCCGAGAACAAGAGTGGCAGCATTCTCGGCACGATGTCGGCGGTGAATTTCGGCGGCGGTCTGGTCGCCATGATTCTCGTGCTGCTGGCGTTCCACTTTGACGTTGTTAGCTTTCGCCCGACATTTGTCATCGCCGGTGGACTGGCCCTGGTTGGCAGCCTTGCCATCTTCCGTTTTCCCAACCTTCGAGACGGTGAGGAAGTCGCCCGCCACGTTAACCGAGAGAAATTCGTCGTACGTCGCCCCTACCGGCTCTACTACTACCTTTCCCTGCTCGATGGTGCACGGCAACAGATCTTCTTTTCGTTTGGACTGTGGGTGCTCGTCAATCACTATGGACTTGACGTACCCAAGATCAGTGGCCTTCTCATTGTCGTGAACTTGACGGCAATGTTATCGGGACGCCGCATCGGACGAATGATTGATGCATACGGTGAGAAACGGATCCTAGGGGTCGTCAATATCGCTTACATCGTAGCGCTTGGGGGATATGCGCTCGTTCAGAACGTGTTTGTCGCCGCGTTCTGCTATGCGATCTATACCTTCATCATGCCGCTCTCATCTGTCGGCTCGGCCACCTATCTCCGCAAGGTCGCGGCGTCGGAAGACGTGGCGCCATCGCTTGCAATGGGAGTGAGCCTGCAGCACGCGGCAGCAATCATCGTTCCGGTGACGACTGGATTCATCCTTAACTTCGTCGGCTATCAAGTGCCATTCTTGATTGCTTGCGTCTTCGCTTTCATGGCGGTGGTCGTCACTCGGCGTCTAAATCCAGCCGACCAGAAGGCCCCAGAGCGCATCGTTGAGGACAGGGAACGAGCGGCAGCACGACAATAATTGTCTGCGCCGACGGTGTACCCAACTCGATCGCCTCTCTAGAAAATGATCAGATACGATGTCGCTGAGCGATCTGACTGTTTGCATGCAAGGGGCACGCACGTTTAGCGCATCGACCAGGTAGACGAATACTGATCCTCGCCGTCGCATCGAACGACGTTCTCTGACTCCAACTTGATGAGATGAGCCAGGACGGTCGCGCCAGCGGCACGGCGAAAATGCGGCAAGACGTCAGGGTAAAGCTGGACGACGAGCGACTCGATGCTAGTCGGAGACGTGTCAAGCACTTCGCGAATTTCTTGCTCACGCTTAGATCGTCGTTCGAGATACTGATCGAACAGGCCGTCAGGATCGGTAAGAGTCGGTCCATGTCCAGGAATAACAGATGTCGGCTTCAGCGACTTTGCGAGTCGAAGTGACTCGAAGTACTCGGTCATTTTTCCGTGCGGCGGGAAGATTCCGACCGTACCGTGACCCGAGACGAGATCACCGGCGATAAACGTGCCGGTTTCCGGCTCCATCAGCGATACGTGACCAGGTGAATGCCCCGGAGTGTCATAGGTCTCGAGTCGCCCTCCATCGATCTCAATCGTCATCCCGCCATACAACTCGTCGTCAATCTGATCCCAAGTCAATCCCTTGAATTGTTCGAGTACCGGCCGTTCCTTGGAATTGAGCATTACCGGGCATCTGAGTGCTGGCTTGAGTTCCGCGGCGGCAACGGCATGATCCGGGTGGCTGTGGGTCAGCACGATCGCCTTAACCGGAGGATTTCCGAGTTCAGATAGCCGTTTCAGAAATATCTCCGCGCCACCTTCATCGCCGGGGTCGATAATCAGCACCTCGCCGGTGCCCACGATAAACCCATTGGTTGGTTGATCGCTCATGAAACCAGAGTTGGGAATCTCAACTACTTCAATCGTCAGTCTGTTCGACAAACGCCTACCTAAATCTAAGTGTTGCCGGCGATTCGAAAGAATCATCGGCTCTCGAACCAAAAATCATTAACCAAACCCTACCAGGAGCTAACGTTCCTCCGCTGGCCCTTCGGAATTGTCTTCGTCGTTGCCGTTATCGACGCCCACCTGCGCTGGACGAATCATGGCATCGGCCACAAGTTCGGCGATGTCACGAACCTTGAACGTCTCTTCAACCCCGACGCCTCGAATACCATCTTCGAACATCGTCATACAGAATGGACAAGCCGCGGCCAGCAACTCTGCGCCAGTTTCGATCGCTTCGCGCACCCGCGCCTGGTTGATACGGCTGCCTGTACTCTCTTCCATGAACATGCGACCTCCACCACCGCCGCAGCAGAATGAGGTCTCGCGGTTGCGCCGCATCTCGGCAAGTTCGGAGCCTGGTAAGGACGACACTACGTTGCGAGGGTCATCAAACACGCTATTGTAACGGCCGAGATAGCACGGATCGTGATACGTGACCTTGCCGCGAGCGACTGCTGAATCGGGATCGAGCTTGATCCGCCTCTCGTCGATCAACTGACTGATGAGCTGACTATGATGGATTACCTCGTAGCTTCCACCGATCTGCGGGAACTCATTTTTGATGGCATTGAAGCAGTGAGGGCAGGCTGTAACGATCTTCTTGAAACTGTATGCGTTCAGAGTTTCGACCGTCTGTTGCGCCATCATTTGAGCAAGATACTCGTTGCCGACGCGGCGAGCCGGGTCGCCCGTACACGTTTCCTCTTTCCCGAGAATGGCGAAGTTGATCCCCGCCGCCTGTAAGATCCGCGCCAGAGCGACCGTCGTTCGCTGGTTCCGCGAATCGAACGATCCGAGGCAACCGACAAAGAAGAGGACCTCGACTTCATCTCCGGAATCCAGGTCGGACATTTCTGGAACCGGCTGGTCCAGCCGACGGGTCCATTGCGCGCGCTGACTCGGCGGCATCTGGTACGGACTGGAAACCCGCTCCAGGTTGTTGAAAACGTTGACTAATTCACCAGGGAACTCGCTTTGCTCGAGCACCAAATTTCGACGCATCCCAACGATCAAGGGGACATGCTCGATGTAGACTGGACACTGCTGCATGCAGGCTCCACAGGTCGTGCAATCCCAGATCTCCTCGGTCGAGACCACCCCACCAAGAAGATCGCGTTCGGACCCGGTGCCCCAACGAAAGCGGGCAGAGTTGGCTCCTTGACCCAGTTCGCCGGAGAAAATACCACCATTGTCGGCCACATATCCGGCGATCTCGAGCACGAGATCTCGCGGACGTAACGCTTTGCCGGTATTGAACGTTGGGCAGTATTCGAGACACCGTCCGCAATGCATGCAAGCATCGACGTTCATGAGTTGGGCCCAGGTGAAATCTTCCAGTTTGGCGACTCCGAACGTCTCGGCCTCTTCGATATCCACGATCGGATCCAACTCGCCAATCGGTTTCAACCGGCGAAAGAAGACATTGGCCAGGCTCGTGAACGGATGGACCATCTTGCTGTAGGCCAGATAGCTTAAGAACGCGAACGTGGTGGCAAAGTGAACCCACCAGTTGGCCTGATGAATCCCCTCCAACCAGCCGGTCGGTAAGCCCCGCAATGACAGCGATATCGGGTAGGAGACAAACGACCAGGGTCCCCACGGATCATGCACCACGGCCAGTCGCAGCGCCTGCAAAGTGAATCCCTGAACGGCCAGAACCAGCAGGAAAGCGAGAAGGACGAGGTCGTCGGCGCTCGTGTCTTTCGTCACCGGCCGGTCGACAAGCCGTCTGTAAATGGCCATCAACACGCCTGCGATGAGCATCGCGCCGGCCAGGTTCATTGCCAGCTTGTAGCCCAGGTAGAAGTTCCCTTTGTAGAAACTGAAGCTGAAGAGAGGAACGGTAACGTCGTCCTCGATCATCACGATGATGGTGCCAATCAGCAGGGTCACAAAACCCCAAAAGATCAGCAGGTGCATGATTCCGCCGTATAGACTCTTCCGCCGGGCGATGCGGCCGTGCATGATACTTTGGGTGAAGGCTCCGCGCGACCGCTTCCACCACTCGTTAAACCGATTCTCGGGTTGACCCGCACGCCACATACGAACGCGTCTTGCGAGGCCAAACGTCAAGAAACCAACCGGGATTACGAGCAGCACGTAAATGGCGGCGCGGCCGAGCGCGTCGACGTTCCACAGAATCTCACGCGTCGGGATCACGCTTGCTCCTCGCTTCGATCCAAGCCCAATTCGCGATCGATCGGCGGCGTCGTTCGATCACGCACGGCTTGCACGGAGACGAGCGCCGCCAGAAGCGTCCCGATCGTGAAGACGAGTCCAATAAGCGCGCCAAGGATTGCGAGCGCGGTGTTCGATGCGTCACTGCCTCCGATGAGCGGACCGAATGTCGCGCTGCCCATGGCCAGAATCGCGGGCGTGGCAATCACGACCGCGGCGGCAGTCGCGATCAAAACACGCCAGGTCGTCAACCTCGCCCAAATCTGGCCTCTGAGTGGTCGCGAGAAACCGAATGCCACGCCGCCTATCGCGCCTCCAGCGGTGATCAAAATGGCTCCCGGTAATCGCGTCTGACCCCAGTTAGCGATGACACCGACCACGATCAACGCCATGCCGACGGCAACGATTGACGCCGAAACGATCATCAATCTCCGGACCATTTCTTTCTCGCCGGACCAGATCATCTTCAACATGGACACGTCGCGATTCCCCACTCAGACGCTTCTTGGACCCTCGTCGATATCGAGATCGAACGGCGATGCTACCCGCGCAGCGCTTCGGTCAGCTTCGGAATGACGGTAAGAGCGTCACCAATAATACCCAGATCAGCGTATTCAAATATCGGCGCCTCAGGATCGTTATTCACCGCGATGATGTGTTTGCTTCCGCCCATTCCGGCGATGTGCTGGATCGCTCCTGAGATTCCACAAGCGACGTACAGTTCCGGCTTTACGGTCTTGCCGGTCTGTCCAACCTGATGACTGTACGGAATCCAACCGGCGTCGACCACGGCACGGCTCGCACCAATCGCGGCGCCAAGCTCTTTCGCCAACGCCTCAAGCAGCGAGAAGTTTTCGGCCTTGCCGAGTCCCCGACCTCCCGACACGATGATTGATGCCTCTTCAAGATTGGGGCCTTCAGATGCCTGCTCAATTGTCTCCAAAACCTTCACCCGGCAGGCAGACTTGTCGACACCGATGTCAACCTTTCGTACCTCCGCCGTTCCGTCGACTTCCTCCGCGGTGAACGATTTCGGGCGCATCTGTACTATTGCAGGTCCGGAGCCATCGACAGTCACAGTCCCGATCGTGTCAGCCCCATATGGAACAGTCACTCGCAGGACGTCACCATCAAATTCAAGATCGGTCGCATTCGCGATCACGCCGACCCCCAGCTTGCCCACGAGTCTCGCCTGAACGTCACGCGATGCAAATGTACTTGGGAAGAGTATGACGTCCGGCTGTTCCGCTTCGATCAGTTTCGCCAGCGTGGCCGCATGTGGCTCAGCCACATACTCGTCATAGGCCTCGTCATCCGCGTGGAAGACAATCTTCGCTCCATGAGTGCCCAGTCGCTGGACCGCTTCATCGGATGCAGGTCGAAGTAGGATTGCCTCGGCACTACCTAGCCCACGGGCTGGAACGAGCAACTCCAATGAGAGCCGGTGCGGCATGCCCTCCGAGAGATCGGTCCACACCCAGATTCGTCGTGACGTCATTCAACCCTCCTAAACGACCTGAAGACTCTTGAGATAGGCCACGATCTCAGCAACGCTGTCGCCGCTGCCGTCGTCGACGATCTGACGAACCTGTTTCTCCTGGCGAACCCGCTCAATCGACAGAACCCGCTCGCGAGCACCACTCTCGCCGACAAGTTCGCGGTCGATGCCGAGTGCGTCAATCGAAACCCGGTCGATCTGCTTCTTCTTTGCCTGCATCATTCCTTTGAATGATGGATATCGTGGCTCCGCGATGCTCGCGGTCACAGTCAGGAGCGCCGGAAGCGTCGTTTGAATAACTCGATAGCCGAGCTCGGTGTCTTGCTGCGCTGAAATCGTAGACCCGTCGACGGTGACAGATCGAGCAAACGTGATCATCGGGAGATCAAGCTGTTCCGCCAGCGCTCCAGGCACCATACCCGTGTAGGCGTCGGTGCTCTCAGTGGCACAGATCACCAGATCTGGTCCTTCCTTGGCGAGGACTGCCGCGATAGCTCGGACGGTGCCAACGACATCAGAGCCAGACAGGGCGTCGTCACTAATGAGGATCGAGCGGTCGACGCCCATCGCCATCGCGCGGCGCAGGGCGTCATCGGCGGAATCAGGTCCCATTGTGACGGCAACGACCTCGCCACCGTGCTCTTCGATCAGCCGGAGTCCCGTTTCAATTGAGAATTCGTCGGCTGGGTCGAGAATCGACTGGCCCTGGTCACGAATGAGACGTCGAGTCTCCGGATCGACTGTCATCGGCAGGTTCGGATCGGGAACGTGTTTGACGCATACACAGATTTTCATTTCTGGGAACTAGTCCTTCCAGCATACGCCGATCCGGCGCTAGAGAAGTTTGTGACATGAACGGCTGCGAACGAAAAATCGCGCTCATCCCCAATCTCCACGCTTCCAACTTTCCCTTCGTAGTTTGAAAGTCTGGAGATTGTGAACTTTTGGGCGATCATATAGTAACCCTGTTCTGGATTTCAACAGTCAGGCCGCCAACGTCCGCTTGATGGATTGAGCATATGACGGTCGAGTAGTCCAATTTCCTGTTGACGCGCTCTTCTTTAGACGGTAGCGTATGCTGAGACAGAAGGGACGACACGAGCAACCCGCAATCGCCGGCACTTGCCGGAAACTAAGCGGAATGTGTTTGGAGCGGCTTCGAATGGCTGCTGGGTTTTCCGACTCAGGAAGGCACCGAGCACGCTACCCGCCGTTACGGCGGGAGATCGTTCAGGGAGGTTCCTCGCATGGATTTGAACTACACCGCGGAAGATCAGGCATTTCGCCAAAAAGTGCGTCAGTGGCTTCAAGACAACATGCCGAAGAGGAAACCGGAGACGCTCGACGAGAAGCGAGCCTGGCACACGAAGCTTTACGAAGCCGGTTATCTCGGGATGGGCTGGCCGAAAGAGTATGGTGGACAGGAAGCCCGTCCGATGGAGCAAGCGATCGTCGGCGAAGAACTCGCCCGGGCCAGTGCTCCAGCGTCTCTCAATGGCCTCGGAATCTCGATCATGGCACCGACCCTCATTCATCACGGCACCGAACATCAGAAACAGGAACACGTCAAGAAGATTTTGACGGCCGAACAGATTTGGTGCCAGCTTTACTCTGAGCCCAACTCGGGATCTGATCTCGCGAGCCTACAATGCCGCGCTGATGTCGACGGCGACGAGTTCGTGATCAACGGCCAGAAGATCTGGACCAGCGGAGCGTATCAGTCGGATTGGGGCATGATGCTGGCCCGTACTGACCGCAATGCGCCAAAGCACCAGGGCATCTCGTGCATCATGATTGACATGAACGCGCCCGGAGTCGAGGTGCGGCCGTTGAAGCAGATAAGCGGCAGCCAGGAATTTTGCGAAGTCTTCTTCACCAATGTTCGCGTTCCGGCCGACAACCTTGTTGGTGAAATGAATTCCGGCTGGCGAATCGCACAAACCACGCTCGGTTACGAGCGCGGGGGAAACGCGCTCAGCCGCGTGTCGCGACTGCTTCAATCCTACGATCGACTTCTCGAGGTCGCTCAGACCATGCGCGTGGACGGTGCTCCGGCGATTGAGGATCCGATCATTCGTCAGAAACTGGGCCAGATCTACTCCGAGATCGAGGTTTTACGCTATGCCTCGCTGCGAATACTCAGCCGACTCGAAAAGGGGCAGCGCCCCGGTCCAGAATCCTCCATTGCCAAGCTCCACTATTCGGAACTTGACAAGCACGTCCAGGAGATGATTCTGGATATCCTCGGGCCGTACGGGCAGCAGATCAGTGGCGCGCCGAACGAATTCAAGTTTGAGACGGACAGCGAAGACTACGGCGAAACAGGAACGTGGGCGTACTCTTTCCTTTGGTCTCGCGCCGGCACGATTTACGCCGGGTCGTCAGAGATTCAAAAGAACATCCTCGGCGAACGCGTGCTGGGTCTACCCAAGGAAGTGCGGGCCGACCGCATTGCTGCCGCGCAAAAGGCGGCGGCTGGGGCAGAAGGGGACAATTGACATGGATTTTGACTTTTCCGAAGACCAAATAATGTTGAGGAATCTCGCCCGCGAGTTCCTCACCGAGCAATGCCCAGCCTCACACGTTCGAGCGATGATGAATGATGACCGTGGGTACGATCCGGGCATCTACCGACAATTGATCCAGCTGGGGATGCTGCCATTTCCGGAGGAGTATGGCGGCGGCGGGCTCGGCATGGTCGAACAGTCGATTCTATTGGAGGAAATGGGAAGAATCCCGTATCCGGGGCCATTCTTCGCGACTGTTGTGTTGGCTGGCTCGGCAATCATGCATTCCAACGACGACAATGCCAAGTCGCGGTATCTGCCGGATGTTTGCAACGGCGACCTCACAATGAGTCTGGCATTCCTGGAGGACTCGATCGGCTGGGGCCCGAATGCAGTCAACATGTCAATGTCCAAAGAGGGCGGCTTCTACCGGCTCAATGGCGTCAAGCGATTCGTACCGTTTGGGCACACTGCCGACGTGATCCTCGTGGCTGCTCGATCGAGCGACAACGGCTCCGACGGAATCTCAGTCGTGGCAGTGCCGAAAAATTCTTCCGGACTCAGCGTCACCCCTGAAGTCATGATGGATCTCACGTCGCGAACGGCGACACTCTCATTCAATGACGTGCGAGTTCCGGTCGAGAACATCGTCGGCATGGAAGGTGAGGCATGGCCGATTCTAGAAGCGACGTTCCGATCCGCGGCGGTCGGCGCGAGCGCGGAGATGCTTGGCGCCTCCCGTAAATCGCTTGAGATGTCGGTCGAGTATGCGAAGGTTCGCAAGCAGTTTGGTCAGTTCATTGGCCAGTTTCAGGCGGTCAAACACAAGCTTGCTGAAATGCTGGAGCAGGTTGAGAACTCGCACGGGGCAGCTTACTATGCTGCCTGGGCGCTCGACGCAAATGCTCCAGATGCCGACCTCGCGGCATCAGTCGCGAAATCCGCGCTGAATGAGGCTTCTCGCAAAGTCTGTGGCGAAGCGGTTCAGGTGCACGGCGGCATCGGCTTCACCTGGGAATACGATCTGCACCTCTATTTCAAACGAGCGAAGCATCTCGAACCACTTTACGGGAACACCGAATTCCATCGTGAACGAGCCTTACAGCAAGTGCTTGCCGGTCGCGTGGCCGGTGCGTCGCGCTAAATCGATGTTGCTGACCGGTGACGGGAGGATGAGATGAGTGGCGCTTCGAACACTGAGGAACGAATAGTTACGACCGTAGAAGAACTCAAGGGATTGGTTGGCCAGGAGCTTGGTGTCGGCGATTGGGTCGAGATCACTCAGGAGCGGGTAAATCAGTTCGCGGACGCTACGGGCGACCATCAGTATATTCACGTCGATCCGGAACGGGCGAAAGAGACCTTCTTTGGCGGAACTGTGGCGCATGGCTACTTGACGCTGTCGCTGCTGCCCACACTCGGAAGCACGCGCAAGGGCATCAAGATCAATCTTGGTGGGAAGATGGGCGTCAACTACGGAGTCAACCGCGTCCGCTTTCCCGCGCCGGTACGCGTTGGGAAGCGCGTTCGCGTTAGGACCAAACTCATCGCGGTCGAGGAGATCGGAGATCGCGCAGTACAGATGACCAATCTCCAGACCGTCGAAATTGAAGGCGAAGAGAAACCGGCGTGTGTTGCCGAGACGGTCGGACGAACATACTTTTAGTGGTTCAGAGTCATGAGCACGTTGGAATGAGGGCGACCTGATCGCCCTCGAGCTTCGATGGAGAAGTTCACCAAACCGTGAAGCGCGGCGCTGCGCTTTCTCTGGCATCGTTTGGGCTCGGATCGATGACGGACGGGGACGACGTTCTGCGCGGACCCGTGGATGAGGATGTGCAGATGAGCGGACCGCGAACAGCTACAACGAAATCTTCGACAGAACAGAACTCGGCACGACCGGCAACGGACGGCCCACTCAACGAATCCGAAGCATTCACGACCGCGATGAAAGCGCTCTTCCACCCGAAGCGCATTGCGATCGTGGGAGCCACCCCGAGACCTGGATTTGCGAGCGGCATTCATAGCCGAATCTTGTTAGGGGGCTACGAAGGCGAAATCTTCGGGGTTACGCCGCGCCACCAGGAGGTCCTCGGAGCGAAGTGCTATCCAACGATCGATGCGATTCCGGGCGGGGTCGACAAAGCCATCGTAGTTGTGCCCAGCGGACTCGTGCTTGACGTACTCGCGCAAGCCGAGCGCGCGGGAACCAAAGCGCTCAACATCATCACGAGTGGTTTCGGCGAACAAAATGATGACGCGGCACGCGATCGGCAGAACGAGATCCGCGACTTTGCCCGGAGAACCGGGATTCGTATCGTTGGCCCGAACTGCCTCGGCATCATCAGTACACCAGCCAAGATGATCGCAAAGTCTGGCCCGTATACAACCGTTCAACCTGGACCGATCGGCATCGTTTTTCAAAGTGGTCTGTTGGCCTACAGCATCGTGATTCCGCCACATGACCGCGAATTCGGCTACAGCTATGTGGTGACAACCGGCAACGAGGCAGACCTGGACGCAACCGATTTTATTCGGTACATGGTTGAAGATGACGAAACACGGGTAATCGGCTGCTTCATTGAGCAGTTCCGCGATCCAGAGAAGTTGCTGCGTGTCGCAGCGGCTGCCGCTGAACGTCAGAAGCCGATTGTCGTGCTCAAGGTCGGACGTTCTGAAGCCGGTCGGAAGGCGGCACGAGCTCACACCGGGTCGCTCGTCGGCTCCGATGCCATCGCTGACGCCGTGATGCGTCAATATGGCATCGTGCGCGTCTACAGTCTCGACGAGATGACCGAGACGTTGGCAGCCTTTCACTCAAAGCGCTTGCCGGTCGGTCCCGGCGTCGGGACAATCTTCGTTTCGGGCGGTGCCGGTGGACTCATCTCCGATCTCAGTCAAGATCTTGGGATCTCGTTGCCAGAGCTTTCGCCCGAAACGGTAGAAAAGCTCGATAGCGTGATTCCGGAGTACGGCACGGTCGGCAACCCGCTTGACACCACCGGGCAGGCGGCAACTCAACCGGAGATTACCGAGGGGTCGCTCGTAAGCATGGCCGAAGATCCCAACATTCATACGGTGATCTATGGACAGGCTTATCCGAATCGGGTTGACCTCGCTTCACCGGTCGGAGAAGTCCTGCGGACCATGCCCGATCGCTTTCCCGACAAGGTCTTTTTCATCATGTCGTTGGTCACCGGGAAGGTCGGGGATGGAAAACGCCGTGACGAAGACCCGGTTGAGCCGGTCATGCATTGGGATGGAGTTCCATTCCTGCAGGGGGCCGAGAACAGTCTTCGCGCTATCCGTTCGATGATCCGATATGCCGATTTCCAGCGAGCATGGAATAAGACCGGACGTCCCGTGACCGAATCAAGTCCTGTGGCTGAGAAAGCCCGAGACATTGTCCGTCGCTGCAGGCGATCGGCCGCTGGTTGAACGCGAAGCGAAAGCCGTACTCGCGTTGTATGGAATCCCTGTGACGCGTGAGAGGCTTGCGTCGACCGCTGATGAAGCAGCCTCCGCGGCCATTGAGATAGGCTTTCCCGTCGTCCTCAAGATCGAGTCGCCCGACATCGCCCACAAGACCGAGGCCGGCGGCGTTATGCTTGGCGTCAAAGACGAGTCGGCAGCGAAGGACGGTTTCGATCGGATTGTGGCCAACGCCCGTCGTTACAACCCTGAGGCTGAAATCACGGGTGTGCTCGTCCAGGAGATGGTTTCCGGTGGCCGAGAGCTGATTCTCGGAATGTCGCAGGACTCCGATTTTGGTCCGGCGGTTGCCGTCGGGCTCGGCGGTATCTTCGTCGAGGTACTCAAGGACGTTTCCCTGGGCGTACCTCCTTTAGGCGAACGCGATAGTCGCGCGATGTTGTCACGCTTGCGCGGTTCCGCAATTCTCGATGGAACGGGTGCTCGCGGCGCCGGCCCCGCCGACACCGATGCGATCGTCGACATTCTGGGAAGGTTCTCGCAGCTCTGCATCGACCTGCGTGACGTCGTGAGTGAGATCGACATCAATCCACTGCTCGTGTTCGATCGGGGTGATGGGGCACGCGTTGTTGACTGCCTAATCGTGCCGGGATCGAATGGGGCGAGATGACACTGGGGAAATTGGTGGCGCTGTTCGCCGATGTCCACGGCGCTCACAGGACCCTCGATAGAGCCCTGGACCGATGTCGCGATATGGGTGTCTCGACCGTCGCTCTGCTGGGAGACCTGATCGATCGAACCGAGCAGGCTGACGCCTGTGCTGTAGCGCTTTCCGGCTGGGATGTCGTCGGCGTCTATGGCAATCATGAACGTGAGATCGCGCTCGCCGCGTCTGGGCTCGGCGATGAATTGCGGGAAGAGACCCTCCAACTCTTAAGTGGCCTGCGGGAGCAAATCATCGTCGACGACGTATGTCTCACCCACGAGGAGGAGCATTGGGGACGTCATGACATGCTTGCGAGACTGCTGCGACGAGAAGAATCGCACGGGAATCACTCGCAGGCGCGGATCACGTTTGCTGGCCACACGCATTACCGCCACGCGCGAGATGAGCACGGCCCGATAGATATTACACGAGGCACCCTGACGATCAAGGATCAACGACGTTATCTGATCAATCCTGGCGCGCTCGCGTCGGGCCAGTACGCGATCTGGGATAGAGAATCACACCTCGTTCTCTTCCGCCAGATTGAAGACTAATGGGAGGCACTATGGGCAAACTAGATGGAAAGGCTGCATTGGTCACCGGTGCTGGTCGCGGCATCGGCCGGGCTGTGGCAATGCAGCTCGCTTCAGAAGGAGCAGCGGTCGTTGTCAATGACCTCGGCACCAGCCTGGGAGGCGAAGGTACTGATGAGTCGATCGCACAACAGGTCGCAAACGAGATCATCTCGGCGGGTGGTCGAGCGGTTGCGAACACCAGTTCAATTACCGATTACGACGCTGCCGGCGAGATGGTGCAGCAGGCCGTCGACAATTTCGGACACATCGATATCGTCGTGAACGTTGCCGGCATTCTTCGTGACCGCATGATCTTCAATATGAGCGAAGACGAATTTGATATCGTCACCGCCGTTCATCTCAATGGCACGTTCAACACGGTCAGACACGCGTCGGCTCTGATGCGAGAGCAGCGCAGTGGGCGGATCATCAATTTCTCCAGCGTTTCTGCCTGGGGCAGCCCTGGTCAACCAAATTACGGCGCCGCCAAGTACGGCATTCTGGGCTTCACAGCGGTTCTGGCCAATAGCCTCAGCAAATACAACGTGACGGCCAACGCGATTTTGCCCTACGCCACAACTCGCATGATCGATTCGACACCGCGCGGACAGGAATTCAAGAAAGAGCATGGCAAGCTACCGAGTGAGATGGCTGGCGGCACGGAAGGTGATCCGGCCAACGTGTCTCCGATGGTGACCTATCTTGCAACGGATGACGCTGCCCACATCAACGGCCACTTCTTCGGTGTTCGCGGCACGACGATCTCGATCTACTCACATTGGGAGATGGCGGGAGTGCTTCAGGCGAACCGTACCTGGGAGCCACACGATCTCATCGATCTGTTCCCCGGAACACTTGGAAAAACGACCCAGATCCCGGATGCGATTCAGGTTCCGGGCTCGGATCGTCCGCTCAAAGGGACATCCGCGATGCAGGTTGACCCGAACAGCTGGTCAAATGTTGCACCGGGCATCGACCTCTGGGCACGTTCCATTTACTTTGACGCGAAGAAGTGAGGGAGAGAGCGATGGGCGTACTTGATGGAAAAGTCGCACTGGTAACAGGAGCTGGTCGCGGCATCGGGCGGGGTGTTGCACTCTTGCTGGCCAAGGAGGGCGCGTCAGTCGTTGTCAACGACCTCGGCGCCAGCCTTGATGGACAAGGAGTGGACACCGGACCAGCCGCTTCCGTGGTGAACGAGATCAAGGCAGCGGGCGGAAACGCCGTTGCCAACACCGATTCAGTAACCGATTACATGGCCGCCGAAGCAATGATTCAACAAGCGGTCGATAGCTTCGGAAAAATCGACATCGTCGTGAACGTTGCCGGCATTCTTCGTGACCGCATGATCTTCAACATGGCCGAAGAGGAGTGGAAAGCCGTATTGAATGTCCACCTCAAGGGGACTTTCAACACCTGCCGTTGGGCGTCGGTGCGTTTCCGCGAGCAGCGCTCCGGTCGAATGATCAACTTCTCCTCCACCTCAGCCTTTGGCGCGCCGGGACAGCCAAACTATGCCGCTGCCAAAGCGGGCATTATCGGCCTGACCCTGAGCTGCGCGAGCGGACTGTCACGCTACAACGTTACCGCGAACGCGATACTCCCGACCGGTCACACACGAATGATCGACTCGATACCACGTGCCCGCGACGCCGTCGCTCACACAGGCAAACTACCGAGCGAACTTGCAGAAGGGACGGAACGAGATCCGGCCAACGTGGCGCCGCTGATCGCATTTCTGGCAAGCGACGAAGCTCAGTCGGTAAATGGGCATATCTTTGGGTCCTTCGGCTACAACGTCGCCATGATGTCGCAGCCGAAGATCGTCAAGACATTGCGATCTGACCATCGCTGGTCGCTGGACGAATTAACCGAGATTATTCCAAAAGCGTTCGGTCCTGAAATTGAATCGATTAAGAACGATAGCGGCTTCTCAGGCAAGATCGAATCGATCCCCGGCGGAGATTGGGTCGATGTTGGAGACGGTCTTCGATTCTGGGGAACGAAGCTCGAACCATATGGTGAACAGGTCTGGTAATCACAGATCAGTATGTGAGGAGCGTGGTGCGCTTCTCAAGACGAAGATAGGGAAGGGTGCGTACGAGTGTGAGTATTTCTGGAAAGACCGCCATCGTTGGCGTGGCGGAATCTGACGAGATTGGAAAAGTCCCCGACAAACCGGCGCTAATGCTGCATGCCGAAGCGGCGAGGTCCGCGCTGGCTGAAGCCGGGCTGACGAAAGACGATGTTGACGGCCTGTTCACAGCAGGTGTCTCGACCCTGGAACTGGGCGAGTACCTGGGCATCGAGCCGAAGGTCACCGACAACACCTCGGTCGGTGGGTCATCGTTCGTGATTCACGTGGCTCATGCGGCGACGGCGATCGCAACTGGCCGCTGCGAGGTTGCGCTTGTTACACACGGTGAGAGCGGACGGTCTCGAGTCGGTATGCCACGGCGATCGAATGATCCGGATTCACTCCGCGGCCAGTTCGAAGCTCCGTTTGGTTTGCCTCAGCCGGTCGGTGCGTACGCCATGGCTTGTTCACGTCACATGCACGAATATGGAACGACCCACGAGCAACTCGCAGAAATCGCAGTAGCAACACGTAAATGGGCCACGTTGAACCCCAAAGCGATGATGCGCGATCCGATTACGATCGATGACGTGCTCAACTCACGGCCGATCTCCTGGCCGTTCAACCTGCTCGACTGCTGTCTCGTGACTGACGCGGGTGGCGCCTACGTGATGACAACTGTGGAGCGAGCTCGTGGCCTCAAGCAAAAGCCGGTTGTCGTCATGGGAGTCGGAGAAGGTCACGATCACGCGATGATCTCGCAGATGCCGAGCTATACCAGCTTTGCTGCTCGTCATTCTGGACGTCGTGCATTCGAGATGGCCGGTATCAAGCATGACGACATCGACCTCGCGCTGATCTACGACTCCTTTACCTACACCGTTCTGCTGTCGCTCGAAGAACTTGGATTCTGTGCCAAGGGTGAAGGCGGAGATTTCGTCAGCGGGCAGCGAACTGCTCCCGGTGGTGAGTTCCCAATGAACACCAATGGTGGCGGCCTCTCGTACACACACTCCGGCATGTATGGGATGTTCGCCGTCATCGAGACTGTTCGCCAGCTACGACACGATTACGACGATCAGGGCATCCGTCAAGTCAAAGACGCTGAACTGGCGGTTGTCCATGGAACCGGTGGCGTGCTGTCGTCGGCAGGCACCGCGATTCTGGCGAGGGGATAACGATGACTGAGTACAAGAAACCACTGCCGAAGTCAGATCCGGTTACGGCGCCCTACTGGGAAAGCCTGAAGGCGCATGAGATGAAGATCCAACGCTGCAACGACACCGGCAAATATTTCTTCTACCCTCGTGGCATGAGCCCGTTTACCTGGTCTGAAAACATCTCGTGGGAGCCGGTATCAGGCAAGGGCAAAGTTCACGCTTTTACCGTTGTCCATCTGAACCGAGCGCCCGGTTTTGCGGACGAGCTTCCATACGTGGTGGCCATGGTCGAACTGGACGAAGGCCCACGCATGATGACGAATCTCATTAACATCGAGCCAGATCCAGAGCACGTCAAGATTGGGATGCCGGTTGAGCTCGTCTATGATGATGTGACGGAGGAGACCACTCTACCGAAGTTCCAACCCGCGTAATTTCCAACCCAAAGAAGATCGTGAACAGGGGCGACATTCGAGTCGCCCTCCGTGCATCTGTCCAGATTCGCGCAAACCCTTGGGACGGGATTTTGAAGTGGTCTCGCTTCGCGTGGACTAATTCGACATTTCAGTACGTGGAGGTGCCTTCTGGCCGTGCGCCAGTCTGCCCCCCGCGACAGGGTATCAATTTCACCGGTCTATAGCAGCGTCGCCGCCACGACGATCGGTTTCCACCACGGGTCGTGCTCGGGTGTACTCACGTACTTGTCGACAAGGTCAGTAACCTGCTTGAGTTGTCCCGCCGTCGGTTCGCTACCACCGGACTCGCCCAGCTCCTTCCATGCACGTTGCATGGCGCTTCCAATGGCTTCGTCCGCGGTTTCAGCCAATCTCACCGAAACACTGAAGAGTGGATTATCCGGCGCGTCCTTGGCGATCTGCGAATGCGTTGGCCCGCTCAGGCCTGCCGCCTTGGCTTGGTCCGCGGAAGCTTGTGTCTCATGCTCAGCCACTACATCAGTTTCGGCCGCAACGATCAGGGCGGCCATCATGGCGCCAATCTCGGGAAAGGCTTTCATTACGGCTGCCACACCGGCTGCCGCGACGACTTCCTCCGCAGTCCCGACGAGCACTCCGGCTCCATAGCCGAGTTTCCCACCGATGAACGAACCGGCGGACTCGCCCACGTCGCCGCCCTCCTGATATCCAGCTTCTGCGCCCGAATCGGCACCTTCAACCAGGCCACTCACGGCTCCGGATGCCGCGTCCCGCAGCGCACGCCATCCCGAAGACTGTTCCCAGCCTCGCTCGGCGCCCTCCATTAGTCCATGCCCCGCTCCCGATACTCCACCCGCGACCAAACCCACCCCGCTGCCAGCTGCCCCTAGCGCGCCTCCTCCGAGTCGTCGACCGATCTCCTCGCCCCGAATGCCGTTCAGGCGTAACCAGCCAATGACGAAGGCCTTCGTCAATTGACCGTGCTCAATTTCGGTCTTGAGCAACTCGAACCTGCTAACCCAGTCGTTGGCACCTGGAGCATAGGTTCCGGTGACGATCTTTGGGCGACCGTCTGGATCGAGCCCTCCGGCGAGAGCCGCACTCGCTCCCAGTGTGGTCTTTCCCATTCGGTCCACTAATTTTTGGACCGGAAGACCCTCTTTATTTGCTGTCCAGATCGCAGCTTCGGTGAAATTTGAGTGCGAAAAATAATCCTCCACTGCGTGGAGAGCATCACCCATTAGCCGACGCCCTGTGGAAGTTGATCTCGCTTTGATCGCATCCTCTAGAGTAGTCTTCGCGTGTAATTTTCCACGTTCGATGTATACCGGCAAGCCACTTCTTGCTGCGGCGCTCTGGATTTCCCCCAGGCGAGCTTGTTCATCGTCGTAGGCTTTTCGTTGCGCTGGCGACAGTTTCGCTAACGCCGCTTCAAACTGCGCTCGCTTAGCTGGGTCGGATGCATTCGCCAACATCTGGATACGCGGATCTTCGATGGTGCCACCACCCTCGGGGTTGTCCAGGTGTTCCGAGGGCACATAAGTGCCGAGATCCTTTTGAGTAACTTCGCGTCCAAACTCACCAAGAGCCAAAATGTTGATGAGCGGCAATGCGGCAGGAGGAAGCTGCGATAGATCACGAAGCCAGTTGCCAAAGTAGACCTGACTCGCTTGATCGTCGCTCATTCCGACAGCGGATGACGTCAGCGCTCGCTGCTCAATCCCACCGTGGCCGGTGTCTCCAGCCTGGTATCGCTGTACGACAGGCCCGCTATTCGCGATCCCTTGCACTAGTTGTGGTTCAGATCTAACGTAACTTTGCTGGTCATTTCGCGATCCACCGTATTCCACGGACAGCGCCTGCCGCGCCAGGGTATCGGCATCTCTTTCGGCCGCGCCGTCGCTTGGCGTCACCACCATGGGACCACTAGACGGAGCAACTTGCTGCTGCATCACGTGCATGAGTTCGTGACCCAATAATAGGCGTCCGTCTCTCGATTGCGGCTCATATGCGCCGGACCGAAAGAAGATGTCGGAGCTACTGGTAAAAGCCATCGCACCAAGCGCCCGACTGAGCCTATCCGATTCCGAGTCATCAAAAACGCGAACCCGGCCGAAATCGTAGTTGAAGGCCGTTTCCAACGCTGTGCGGGCCGAACGGTCTACTGGGACGCCGCCTCCCCTCGAGCGTTCAATACGTTCCTGAATATCGTCGTCGACCATCCCACCTTGGGGTCCAATCGGTGTCGTGATATGGCCAAGGTCCGCGCCGTCATCGAATTGGCGCTGAATCGCAGCCCGCGATCCGGAAATAGAGGCTGTTGGACTCTGAATTTCGCTCGAAGCAAAGATTGCTATGCTCGACAGATCGTACCCAAATGCTTGGTCGTAGTCATACGACTGAGTTGGAGCGAGAGTTTCGATCGGCGCGGGACGCGCCGTCAGGGAAGCAGAGGATGCATCGGAATCCCGGTTCACCGCGGCCGCACGCGCCGCCGGTGGCAGGCGATGCCTATGAACGAACTGACTCATGGCGGTGTCCTTCTCTGCGCCGTTGTTGAACGTAAGACGCATGACTGGAGAGACTTTGGACGTGGACCCGTTCCCGTGAGATCAATGTCTAGGATACTGCGTTCAGTTTGTCTGTCAATTCTTGAAAGCGAACAGCGGGGGCTCACCCATACGGCACGACGCGATCAGTTGCTCAACTGAAACATGGTGCATAGTACGTACGTGCTGGCGAAACGGAGATATTCAAATCTTCATGCAGCCCACGCAGCACGGATGCACTCCCTGCGGATCGGGCTTCCTAGACCACACGGCCGCGGTGGCACCAATGCTCTATAGCGTACGTACAGTGATAAGCATGAAGCAACGATGTATCCATATCGGTAGTCCGTACGTGCGTACGTTCATATTCTACGGCCAGATGACGGTAACTTCCGGATTTGGTCGATCGCCACGAGATAGGCGTCGTCGGAATTGCCGAGATCATTCGGCAACGGGAACCCCAATGTGTCAATAAGCCCACCCAACCGATCGCCGATCAGACCAGCTATACGGTCATACGTTGCCGAAAGGCAGAACCCATCAAGCACCTCATCAGGTATGACTGACGGTAGATCATCCCATCGATTCTGAGCGATCAACGCGCGGAGCTTCGGGTTCAAGTCCTCCCACCCGTGGTGCGCCAGCACCGGGAGATAGGTTCGAGTCGATGCGTAAAAGGCAATTCGATAACGAACGTTCTCACGCGCAGCCGAGACCGTTTCTTCATCCGGCCCGGTCGCGATGAATCCCGTACCGATCAACTCGAAGTCGTCAAGGGAACGGCCCGATTTCCGCGCACCCCGTTCGACGTTTGGCCAGATAACATCGCGTGTGTACTCAGGTGTTGAGAACGGATGCACCCGCAGTGCATCACAGATTTCGCCAGCAAGCCGGATGTTGTACTCGTTGACCGCTGCTATTTGAACCTTGATCGGGTCGAACGTTGACGGTTCTGGACTGAATTCGGGCGTCATCAAAGATAAGTTGTAAAAATCACCCTTGAAATTCAGCGCTTCACCGTGATCCCAGGTATTCCAGATGGCCCTCATCGCCAGTACATATTCACGCAGACGAGGACCGGGAGAGACCCATTCCGTCGCGAAACGCCGTTCAATGTGTCCCTTGACCTGTGTTCCTAATCCAACGGCGAACCGCCCACCTGAAAGATCGTGAAGGTTGCGCGACATGTACGCGACGACCGTCGGGCTTCTCGGAAAAGCAATCGCCACAGACGTCGCAAGCTGCACTTTCTTGGTACCCGACGCAGCCAGCACCAGTGGCAGAAACGGGTCGCGTTTAAGTTCGGGCGTCGCGATACCGTCGAATCCGTGCTCCTCAATCCTCGCTGAGATACTGGCGATTTCCGACCAGGGCACGTCTCCCAATGTCGCTTCTAGTCGCATAGATTGGCCGACCTTCCGTCCAGGCTTATTCGCCACAATAACTAAGACATCTGGACACAGTGTAGAAGTTGACGACGGATCGTCAACGGCTGCCTGGGCTCACATGCTGCAAACCCTGCCGCCTATAGAGTTCGTATGATCTCGCTACGTTGATGAAAACCGCCGGCAATCTCCCTCTTCCAGAATTGGGCCGTGTCTGTTACGGTTGCGCCTGCGCGAAAAGGAAGTCTGCGTACGGCGAATTCCGTAAGGAAGAAGGGACTCGCATGAGAATCGACGTCCACACGCACTTTTATCCGTCCGCCTACCTCAAGGCAATCGAACAGCATAGCGATCACGCGACCATTACGTACGATGATCGCAATCGAATGCTGATCAACTATGCGGGCGACTACAACGTCGTAGAAGGCGCGCATCGGGACGTTGACGTCCGACTTCGTGACATGAACAACTTCGGCATCGACATGTCCGTAATGTCCCTCACGACTCCAGGCGTGCACGTCGAAAGACCTGACACGGGTATCAGACTGGCCCAAATTGCCAACGATGAGTACTCTGAAATGATCAAACAGCACCCTGATCGCTTCCAATTCTTCGCCACGTTGCCGGCACAGGCGCCGGACGCAGCGGCAAAGGAGCTGGAGCGCGCGGTCAATGACCTAGGCCTCGTCGGTGGCATGATATTCTCGAACATCAACGGCGACACACTCGAACAAGAAAAATTCTGGCCGATCTATGAAGCAGCGGAAGCACTCGGCGTGCCGATCGTGGTCCACCCCACCGCCCCGGCGTTTGCCTCATACATGGACGACTACCGTCTCGTAGCGATCCTTGGTTTCGCCTATGACACGACCATGGCCGCGGTGCGAATGGTCCTCGCCGGCGTACTGGATCGCTTTCCCAAACTGACCCTGATTCAGACGCATTTGGGTGGGGTTCTGCCGTACATGGCAGAGCGTGTGCAGCGTGGCTACAACGTCTATCCGGAGATCGCCGGTAAGCTCCAACGCGAGCCAATGGACTATTTCCGCGAGATGTATCTTGACACGGTGTTGTTCGACGTCGAGGCGATGAAGCTTGGACTTTCGTTTGCTGGTGAAGATCGTCTCATGCTGGGGAGCGACCACCCACACCAGGTGGGTGATCTCCGTAAGTGCTCGATCGTCGTCGACCAACTACCCGTCAGCCAAGAAGTGAAAGAAAAGATCTTCGCGAAGAATGCGATGCGACTCCTCGGAGTCAACCCGCCCAAGTCAGCGTAGGACCAACGGCAAATCGCAACCACACGGGGCGTCGTCCAGGAGAACTCGGCGACGCCCGTTCTGCTCGATCAAGTGCTCGCCAGCGTTGTCAGAAGGTTGAGTTCATCCTCGACCATGCGTGTGATGAGAAAGTGTTGCCGTACGTGCTCCTTTCCGCGAACACCAAGATCCCGTGCCAAATCACGATCTTCGAGCAACTGCAACGCTCGCCTGGACATTTCCTCCTCATCGCGGGGATCGACCAAGAATCCGCCAACGCCTTTGTCCATCTGCATGGGGATACCACCTGTCTTTCCAGCGATGATCGGGGTACCTTTCCACAGCGTCTCTGACACAATCAGGCCGAATCCTTCACGAATTGATTTCTGAAGTACCACGTCCGATTTTCGCTGAAAAACGTTGACCTCAGTGTTGCCAATTCCGGTCAGATTGGTCGCAACGATAATCGCCGGATCGTCACCTACCTCATGGCGGATATCTTCCAACAAGTTCCACGCCTCGGGATCGTCGAGCGCCATGGAGCCCAACAGAGCCAGTTGCAGTCCGGGGACATGTTCACGGACCCGACGGTAAACACGAATTACGCCCATGGGGTCCTTCCATGGATCAAATCGTGACACCTGCGTCATGACCGGTCGGTCCGGCTGAACGCCAACCCACGCCATGATCCGGCGGCATTGGATTTCCGGAATATCAAAGTTCTTTGGGCTGAGTGGATCGATCCCGGGAGGAATCAGGAACACGTTGCGATCCTTCAATCGTTGCGGCACGAACTCATTCATGGTGAAGACCAGCGCGTCATGCTCTTCGATAAAGGGAAGCAGAAACTCAAGTACAGAACCGTTGGGCTCCGAAGTATCAATATGGCATCGCCAGATCCACTTCGCGTGGTCCCGGCCCCGATGGTGAACGATCGCGGCGGGTTGGGGATCATGGACAAAGACGAAGTCGTACTGTCCTTCGCACTGTTGCGCGTTGTAGCTGTTCTGCAGAAGGTAGGTTTCGCGTGCCTCAGGGGTCAACTCGTTGTCCGCTCCCTGAAGTGCGTTATGAATGCTTTTCGTCACCTCGAAGAAGCGCGCATTGCCGCTAATGACACGCCACTCGACGTCGAGTCCCAGTCCTCGCTGAATCGCGACTGACGATCTCAATAACTCTGATACCCCGCCACCATACGGAGTCGCGTTTAGATGGAGGATGCGTGCACCTCGCAGTTGACCGGCAAGTCTTCGCAACCGATCAACGACGTCTTCGCCTACGATCGGGACGTAGTCTTCAGTTGTCGCGGTCGCGACATCAATCAACCGAAGCATTGTCGTTCTTCTCCTCAGATCGTTCGCTCAGCGGCCTATCGCATTCCGAAGCTCATCATCGCGTGACGTACCGTTGAGCGCTAGAGCATCTCCGGCTCAACGAAGGAACGGAAACCATGGTACATTCGAATCGACGGAGCGTAGACGAGACCTTTGCTGTCGGCGCGACCTGCTCATGACTACTCAGCGCAGGATCTGGTGAGCGGTGGTAGGCGCAACCATTGAGAAAGGCAGTGATGTGTACGCCCGACTAATTAATCTTACGTTCGGTGAAAGCGTGCCTCACGACAAAGCGCATGAGGTTTTTCGCCAACTCGTGAAAGAGTATCGAAATATCGATGGGTTTCGCGGTTATGCCTTCATGCTTATGAGCACTGACAGGCGCGGGACGGCCCTAACCTACTGGGATGATGCCGACTCTGCTTCACGAGCTGGTGAACGGATTCTGCCGCTGATGATGGAGCTCATGCGCGGATTGTTGGCAGAGCCGCTGGAGATACTCGGCTACGAGGTTATTGATCAACTGATGATCGATCCGAACGAGCAGAAATAGTCAGGATACGGGGTCACACCGCTTTACGTCGGGCACGAGGCGGACTAAGATGTGTCCGGATTATCGTCACTTTCTACAGTTAGGAATGGCGATCACGGGGTTGGTACACGTTGTATGGGAGGGAAAGTTCAATGGCTTCGGAGGTGCGGTTGCGTTTGCCAGGTATTGTCAACGGTTTTCTGGCACTCTGGCTAATTCTTGGTTCGTTCATATTCCGGTTCGGCAATATCCCATCAAAGGTTAGCGACATCATCATGGGTTTCTTCATCATTTTTTTGTCCATGCATCGGAGTATTCCTTCGGATGATTCCCGCTGGATGTTTCTCTTCACCGGCATGCTTGGCCTCGCCGCAGTAGCAGCTCCTTTCGTTTTCAGCTACACCGATATCTCCTCCGCTATGACGAACAACATCATCGTCGGCGTTGCGATCTTCCTGGTATCAGCATGGGGCTACCTGACGTATCGCGAACCGGCGGCACAGCACTAGTGCGGTGATAAAAAGTTCCGGGGACTACTCCGTCCCGCTCAAACGGCGCTGGTCCGGCTAGCTAACCTGTCCGTGGCATCGATACTGTTTAATCGTCAGCCTATTGGAGCTTGAATGAATTCTAGCCCGCTCGTTGGCATCGTCATGGGCTCGCGCTCCGACTGGGAAACCATGTCTCATGCTACCGCGACGCTTGAATCACTCGGAATTCCGTTCAAGACTCAGGTGGTTTCCGCTCATCGTACGCCCGACTTGTTGTTCGAGTATGCGGAGACGGCCTCTGATCTCGGAATCGAAGTAATCATTGCGGGAGCTGGTGGAGCAGCCCATCTTCCCGGCATGATCGCAGCCAAAACGTCTTTGCCGGTTCTCGGAGTACCGGTGCAATCAAGAGCGCTCAATGGGATGGATTCTCTCCTGTCCATCGTTCAGATGCCGGCCGGGATTCCTGTTGGAACGTTGGCGATTGGTCGATCTGGGGCCGTCAACGCTGCACTTCTCGCCGCGGCTATTCTCGGCAATAAGTATCCGGCATATCGGGAAGCGCTCGATCGCTTTCGAGCAGATCAGACCCGAAACGTCATCGACCATCCAGACCCAGCGGATCAATCGTGAGGGTTGGCATTCTCGGCGGAGGCCAACTCGGGAGGATGATTGCACTGGCTGGTTATCCGCTCGGTATTTCGGTTCGCCTGTTCGACGCAACATCCAACTCTTGTGGTGGGCAAGTCACCGAGCTGTGCGTAGGTAGCTATCAGGATCACGATGCTCTTGATCGCTTCGCGCATGGCCTTGACGTTGTCACATATGAATTTGAGAACGTTCCCGTCGAGTCCGCCAAGCACCTCACAATGGGTTTACCCGTTTATCCACCTCCGGTGTCCCTTGAGGTCGCACAGGATCGTCTGATCGAAAAGAACTTTTTTCGGGGGCAGGGCATCCCAACAGCCGGGTTTACCGCAGTTGATTCACTCAATGACCTTGTTATGGCCGTCGATCATGTCGGGTTGCCCCTGGTACTCAAGACGCGCCGGATGGGTTACGACGGCAAAGGTCAGACCATCATTCGCACCAAAACGGAGATTGATCGAAGCTGGAACCAATTTAACGGCGTTCCGCTAATCGCCGAATCATTCGCTCATTTCGAACGTGAACTGTCGATCATTTCGGTGCGATCTAGCCAGGGTTCAACTCGGTTTTATCCGCTCGTTGAGAACCAGCACCATGACGGCATACTGAGATTGTCGAGGGCGCCAGCGCCGGACGTGTCCTCGTCGCTCCAATTACTGGCACAGGAGTACGCCACCCGAGCGCTGGATGAGCTTGGCTATGTCGGAGTCCTGGCCATCGAATTCTTCTGCGTTGGTGACGACCTGTTGGCGAATGAGATGGCTCCTCGGGTTCATAACTCCGGGCATTGGACCATCGAAGGAGCGGAGACGAGCCAGTTCGAAAATCACCTTCGCGCAGTGACTGGTTTGCCGCTCGGCTCCACTCGATCGGTTGGAAGTTCAATCATGGTTAACATCATTGGCGATCTGCCGTCGACATCAACGGTTCTCGCGACCGAAGGGGCTCACCTTCATTTGTACGGCAAGTCTCCGCGTCCAGGTAGGAAACTTGGCCACGTGACATTGCGGGGAGACAACTTTGCTGACATTGAATCGCGGTTGACGAATTTCGCTCCTCTGTTACCCTAAAGGTAGTGGATCATCCGCACGAACGGTCCCTCCCGAAGCGAGGCAAGATTTCTGCGTTACCCACTTCCAGTTGAATATCACGCCCCGACTTCGATTGAGACGAGCACCGATGAGTGCCTTCGAGAGGCACGACGCTCATCGTTAGTGTTCTTAACGATTGCTCGCGGAGGAACAGTATCCACGTCATCGTTCACTCATGTTAGAAGGCACATTGCAGCGAAAAGTTCTACCAGGAAAACCATATCCGCTTGGAGCGACCTGGGATGGGGCTGGCACCAATTTCTCGATCTTCTCAGAAAACGGTACGGCGGTTGAGCTCTGCCTTTTCGACTCGGAAGGCGGGCGCGAGGTCGAACGAATCCGTCTGACAGAAGTGACAGCACATGTCTGGCATGGGTATCTCACCTCGATCGAACCAGGTCAGCTTTACGGTTATCGCGTTCACGGCGCCTTCGAACCAGAAATGGGATCGCGCTTCAATCCGAACAAACTATTGATCGATCCATATGCCAAGGCAATCTTTGGGAGTGTGAACTGGGACGCGCCGGTCTTTGGCTACGAGCTTGGAAACGAAGCGCTTGACCTGTCGTTCGATGATCGTGACAGCGGATGGGGCGTGCCCAAGTCCGTTGTTACAACCCCCTGGTTCGACTGGGACGAGGATCGCCGACCGCGAACTCCTTGGCATGAGTCGATCATCTACGAACTGCATGTGAAAGGATTTACGCAGCTCAGCCCGTTCCTGCCGGCCGACCTGCGGGGTACCTACGCGGGGCTAAGCGCTGGCCCGGTTATCGACTATCTGAAGCGACTCGGCGTGACCGCGGTCGAACTCTTGCCGGTTCACGAATTTCTTGACGATAAGCACCTGATCGATCAGGGACTCAGCAATTACTGGGGATACAACTCGATCAACTTTTTCGCGCCCGAAAATCGATATGCGAGCAATCAAAACAAGGGCGGGGCCATCGCGGAATTCAAAGCGATGGTCCGAGCGCTTCATCGCGCGGGGATCGAGGTCATCCTTGACGTCGTCTACAACCATACGGCGGAGGGCAGCGAACTCGGTCCAACGCTCAGCTTCCGCGGAATCGATAATAGTTCATATTATCGGCTGTCTTCGGACAGCTCCCGCTACTACATGGACTACACCGGAACGGGCAATAGCCTGAACGTACGTCACCCGCAGGTCCTTCAGATGATCATGGATAGTCTGCGTTATTGGATCGAGGAGATGCACGTCGACGGATTCAGGTTCGACCTCGCCGCCACGCTTGCCCGCGAACTTCATGACGTCGACAGACTGTCTGCCTTTTTTGACATCATCCACCAGGATCCGATTATTTCGCAGGTCAAACTCATCGCCGAACCTTGGGACGTCGGAGAAGGAGGTTATCAGGTTGGTAATTTTCCGGTCCTCTGGACGGAGTGGAACGGCAAATATCGAGATACGATCCGACACTATTGGCGAGGTGATGAAGGTCACGTCGCTGAACTTGGCTATCGGTTAACTGGCAGTAGCGACCTGTACCAGTGGGACGGTAGACGGCCCCACGCCAGTATCAATTTCATAACCGCTCACGACGGATTCACACTGCAAGACCTGGTCTCGTACAACGAAAAGCACAATGAAGCGAACGGAGAATCGAACCGAGACGGAACCGACGACAATTTGTCGTCGAATTACGGCACCGAAGGTCCGACCAATGACCTGGCGATCCGACAAATCCGGAATCGCCAGATGCGAAATTTCCTCGCAACATTGATCCTTTCCCAAGGGGTTCCGATGATCGTCGCTGGCGATGAAATCGGACGCACACAGTTCGGCAACAACAATACATATTGTCAGGACAATGAACTAAGCTGGCTCGACTGGGGATTGTCGGAAGACCAACAATCGCTGTTCAATTTCACTCGCCGGTTGATTCAAATTCGCCGAGATCATCCAACCTTCAGGCGACGAAAGTTCTTCCAGGGACGGCGAATTCGCGGTGCCGACATCCGAGATATCACCTGGTTCAGTCCAGACGGAACCGAGATGAATGAGGAACAGTGGGACTCCAGTTGGGTTCGTTGTGTTGGCATGCGACTTGGTGGCGGACCAATTGGCGATGTCGACGAGAACGGTGAACCCATCACGGATGACACGTTCCTTGTCATGCTCAATGCGTCGACCAACAAGGTGGAATTTCGCTTGCCGTCTGGTGATCCGACGCGGCCATGGAAGGTCGTCATTGATACGAACGATGCAGAACAGCCAACTGGACGATTGCGGGCAATCGAGACACCGAACTATTCGATCGTCCCTCGATCACTCGTGCTCCTGCGTAGACAGGCGCTGGGTCCGACAAAGCCAAAGACGCCAGCCGGTCAATGACAGGGACGCGTTGGCGTCACCGAGTAGGGTAGTCAGAGCATCGAAAATCCTCGATACCGGCCATACCCGAACAGGATCGTTCGTCCACAAGGCGGACACTGCAAAGAGTAGCTTCAACATACATTTCTTGACGATCTATCGGTATTTGCGTGTAGACTGGAGATTATGGAAAAGACATCACCTCAAACAAACGTGCAGCACAACCCCCTTCAGCTTCCCGACCGAGGACGCAACCGTGTCGTCATAGAGAATGTGACCCCAACGATCGATTGTGGGCGATTTGCGGTAAAGCGAGTTGTCGGTGACACGGTAGTCGTCGAAGCTGACATCTTCACGGACGGACACGACGCGATATCAGCCCAACTTCGATTCCGGCCGTCCGGAATGGACGCCTGGGATACGGCTGAGTTCGAGACACTCGTCAACGACCGATGGCGCGCGTCCTTCAAAGTAATGGAACTCGGTCGATATCAGTATTCGCTGAGCGCATGGGTTGATCATCTCAAGTCGTGGCGCCGAGACATGCAAAAGAAAATCGACGCGAATCAACACACACTCATAGACATGAGGATCGGCGGACAGCTTATTTCTGCGGCGGCAAAGCGCGCAGATGGTGACGACCGTGAGGCTCTTGAGGCCTGGGCGAACGAGCTAGCCCAGACATCAGATCTTGATCAGGCTACCGAACGAGCGCTCGACGACGAACTCATGTCGATCGCCCACAGATATCCTGACGATCGGTTCGCAACCCAATCTGCTGGTGCCTTCGAGATTATTGTCGATCGCAAGCTTGCAGAGTTCAGCACATGGTACGAACTCTTTCCACGATCCACCGGGACAAACGGAACTCACGGATCTTTCAAGGATGTCGAGAAGAGGCTTTCGTACGTTGCCGGGATGGGCTTCGACGTGCTGTATCTTCCTCCGATCCATCCGATCGGAACGAGCTTCCGCAAGGGAAAGAATAACGTCACCCAGGCGGAGCCGGACGACACGGGAAGCCCATGGGCGATCGGCGCTGCTGAAGGCGGTCACAAGAGCATCCTGCCGGAGCTCGGAACGATCGAAGATTTCCGTCACCTCGTTCAGACAGCCAGTGATCACGGGCTTGAGCTTGCAATGGACATCGCGTTTCAGACGTCACCCGATCATCCGTACGTTACCGAGCATAGTGACTGGTTCCGCCAACGACCTGACGGCACAATCCAGTACGCGGAGAATCCGCCAAAGAAGTATCAGGACATCTACCCGTTTGAATTCGAAACCGATTCTTGGCGAGAGCTTTGGCAAGAACTCAAGAGTGTTTTCGACTTTTGGGTCGGTGAGGGGATACGCATTTTCCGAGTTGACAACCCTCATACCAAACCATTTGCGTTCTGGGAGTGGTTGATCACGGAACTTAAGGCTGAGCATCCGGACCTGATATTCTTGGCCGAGGCCTTCACAAGACCAAAAGTAATGTATCGGCTGGCGAAGCTAGGGTTCACCCAATCCTATACGTATTTCGCCTGGCGCAACGCCACGAGCGAAATCAGAGATTACCTCACTGAAGTGACCAAGCCTCCGGTCAGCGATTACTTCCGACCAAGTCTCTGGCCGAACACGCCTGATATCCTGGCCGAATACCTGCAGACCGGACAACGTTCGGCGTTCATCGTGCGGCTCATTCTGGCAGCGACACTTGGTGCCAGTTACGGTATCTACGGTCCTGCGTTCGAATTGCTCGAGCATGTGCCAATCGAACCGGGCAAGGAAGAGTACCTGAACTCGGAAAAATACCAGTTGCGTGATTGGAACCTTGATCGAAGCGACTCGCTACGTGATCTCATCGCTCGGGTCAATCTCATTCGTCATGAAAACGCCGAACTTCACAGCAATATGAACCTCCATTTTCACGAGGTTGATAACCCGGCATTGATTGTTTATAGCAAGTCTGATCCCGCGACCGGACAGACCATTCTCACGGTCGTAAATGTTGATCCCTACAACGATCATTCAGGATGGCTAAATCTCGATCTGGATATCCTCGGTGTTGACACGTCTCGTCAGTTCCAGGCCCACGATCTGCTAACCGATGAGCGCTACATATGGTCAGGAAACGCGGCGTTTGTGCGGCTGAGCCCGCACGATATGCCGGCACACATCATGAAGATTCGCCACCACGTGCACAGTGAGGCAGATTTCGACTACTTCATGTGATTATCAGATCGTCAAACAAGGAGTCACGATTAAATTATGTCAAGCGCTGGCACGGAAACCACTTCGATCGAATCTAATCCCCTCTGGTACAAAGATGCCATCATCTACCAACTTCATCCGCGCGCTTTCTTTGATAGCAACGGCGACGGAATCGGCGACTTTCGCGGTATGACGAAAAGGCTCGACTACATTAGGGATCTCGGCGTAACGGCAATTTGGATTCTTCCCTTTTATCCGTCACCGTTGCGCGATGACGGCTATGACATCGCGGACTACTCGGGCGTTCATCCAGATTACGGAACGATCGCGGACGTCAGAAGATTCGTTCGAGAAGCACACAGTCGCGGTTTGCGCGTGATCACCGAATTGGTCTGCAATCACACGTCGGACCAGCATCCGTGGTTTCAACGGGCCCGAAATTCACCGCCAAATAGTGCCGCACGAAATTACTATGTATGGAGCGATGATCCTGACAAATACTCGGAAACACGCATCATTTTCAAGGACTTTGAATCCTCTAATTGGACTTGGGATTCGGTAGCCAACGCGTACTACTGGCATCGCTTCTATCATCACCAGCCCGATCTCAACTTCGATAATCCACAAGTCCGCAAAGTCATTCATTCAATAATGGACTTCTGGCTCCGGATGGGAGTTGACGGGTTACGACTCGATGCAATCCCCTACTTAATAGAGCGTGAAGGGACGAATTGCGAAAACCTTCCTGAGACTCACGAGATCCTCAAAGAGTTGCGGCGACACGTCGATGAAAACTTCACAGATCGTATGCTCCTCGCCGAAGCCAATCAGTGGCCAGAGGACGCCGTGGCCTATTTCGGCGACGGTGACGAATGCCACATGTCGTTCCACTTTCCGCTAATGCCACGCATGTTCATGTCGTTGCGAATGGAAGATCGGTATCCGATTGTCGATATCATGGCTCAGACACCGGAAATTCCACCGACGGCTCAATGGAGTGTCTTCCTTCGAAACCACGACGAATTGACGCTCGAGATGGTGACCGACGAAGAACGCGACTACATGTACAGGGTTTACGCACACGATCCGCAGATGAGAATTAATCAGGGTATCCGCCGCAGGCTGGCCCCACTTCTCGGAAACAATCGGCGGCGGATTGAGCTCATGAATGGCCTTCTCTTTTCGATGCCGGGCACACCAGTCATCTATTACGGTGACGAGATCGGCATGGGCGACAACATCTATCTTGGTGACCGCAACAGCGTGCGTACTCCGATGCAGTGGAGCGCCGATCGCAACGCCGGCTTTTCAACCGCGAGCCGGCAACGACTCTACTTGCCGATAATCGCGGATGCCGAGTATCACTACGAAACCGTCAATGTGGAGGCGCAGCAAAACAATCCCCATTCGCTCCTCTGGTGGATGAAACGTCTCATCGCTCTCCGTAAGCGCTATCAAGCGTTTGGACGCGGCACGTTGACGTTCTTGTACCCGGACAATCGGAAGATCCTTGCGTTCGAACGCGAGTTTGAAGACGAGCGCATTCTGGTCATCGCCAACCTGTCGCGCTTTGTTCAAGCCGCCGAACTGGATCTCTCACATTGCCGCGGAATGGTTCCGGTTGAAATCTTCGGTCAAACCGAGTTTCCATCGATTGGTGAACTGCCCTACTTTGTGACGCTCGGCCCGCATGCGTTCTATTGGTTCTCGCTGGAACACCCGCGAGTCGACGGACGCGTGCCGTCCCAACCCGAAGAAACGATACCGACTCTCTCGACAACAGGGGACTGGGAGCACTTTCTGGTTGGCCAGGGTCGAAGCCAACTTGAATCCAAGTTGCCGAAGTACATCGGTGCTCGTCGATGGTTCGGCAGCAAGGCGCGCAGAATCAAAGGTGTTCAAATTGTCGACTCGGTATCAATGCCATATCCAGACGGGATGGCGCAGATTGCGTTCGTTCGAGTCGATTTCATCGAAGGGGATCCGGAGACATACACCCTTCCAATCACGTTGGTATCGAACGAGCGGGCCGAGGATATGCGGCAGTGGACGCCGCAGGCGCTCATCGCAAAGGTGAGTTCCCGACTATCAGGTCCACTGGGAGTGCTGATCGACGCGACTTACGACGCACGCTTCGCTTCCGCGTTGCTCGATGCCGTGCGTGGCAGGCGTCGTATGCGCGGCGAAGGCGAGATCAGAGGCAGTACAACTCGTGCCATACGGTCCATTATTCCGAACTCAGTGAATGGAACTGATGCGCTCAAGCCAAGCAATATTCGTGGGGAGCAATCAAACACGTCAATCACCTTCGACGAAAAGTTGATTCTGAAACTCTATCGACGAGTCGAACCTGGGCTTAATCCGGACTTGGAAATTGGGCTGTTTCTGACCGAAAACGGCTTCGAGCAAACACCGCCCGTCTGTGGATGGCTCGAGTATCGAAACAGCACCGGGGAAACCGCGACGCTGGGAATTCTCCAGGGATATGTTCCAAATGAAGGTGATGCCTGGCAGTATACGAGAGATGTTCTGCATCGCTATTACGAGCAGACTGCCGCGTCTCCGCTCACCATTGAACTACCAGAAGTTGTCAATTCGGCCGAGCTCATTCGACTGACATCCGAAGAGCCACCCGAGGAACTCCGTCAGTTGTTCAATTCATATCTGGAAGACGCGCGAATGATGGGGGAACGGACCGGTCAGATGCACCTGACCCTGGCGAGCGGCTCTGTTGCCGCGTTCGCGCCAGAGCCGTTCACCACGCTGTATCAGCGATCGATCTACCAACGCATGCGTGGACTGTCAGGCAATATCTTCCCAACGCTAAGACGCAAGATTCCTACGCTTTCTGACGACGTAAAGGAGATCGCGCAATATGTCGCCGATTCCGAGCAGGAGGTCGTTCGCCGATTTCGCATGGTCATCGATCACAAGATAGGCGGAACGCGCACGCGATGCCATGGTGACTTTCATCTGGGGCAGGTACTTACCACCGGCCGCGACTTCTCGTTCATCGATTTCGAAGGTGAACCTGCGCGTTCGCTTGGTGAGCGACGACTCAAGCGATCACCCCTTACGGACGTAGCCGGAATGCTTAGATCATTCCATTACGCAGCATATTCCACGTTCTTCGAGGCGCAGCGTACTGGCCTGATACGATCCGAGGATGTGCCGTCGCTCGATCAATGGGCTCGGTCATGGAATCTCTGGATAAGTGCTCATTACCTGAGTGGATATCTGGCCGTTCCAGGAATAGATCGCATTCTGCCTCGCGACCAGAGCGATATTCAAGTTCTACTTGACGCATACATGCTCGAAAAGGCCGTATATGAAGTTGGATATGAGATGAATAGCCGGCCGGACTGGCTCTCGATTCCGTTGAACGGGATCATTCAGATCATCGGCCACGGAGCCTAAGCAGAGACTCACTTGTATTCGCTGGCGCGGATCGTGCCCGTTCTGAGGCAAGATCGACCAATGCTCGTATAGATGTGACGGGCGAGTCACTTCGAGCCGCACGACGCACGTACCTGTTCGCGACCGCCACATTGTTCGACGACCGTCACCGCAATAGTCAGCGGCGTAAACGATCGATCGGTCAGAGATCAATCTTCGAATAGGCCAAACGTTATCGATCCTACGACAAGGCCCACAATCAGAGGAGATGTGCCTACGTGACAATCACAAATAGCCTTCTAAGCAACGACGACCTGTATCTGTTCAACGAAGGGAACCATTTCCGGCTATACCGGCACCTGGGAGCCCACACCGCGACGCTCAACGGCGTCGTTGGAACGCAGTTCGCTGTTTGGGCGCCAAACGCGCGGGAAGTTTCAGTGGTCGGTGACTTCAATGGGTGGAATCGGTCTACCGATCTACTGAGCGCTCACGGGAACTCAGGAATCTGGGAAGGCTTCATTGAAGGTGTGAAGAACGGGACGATCTATAAATATCACATAAAATCTCACCACAACGACTATGAAGTCGACAAATCCGACCCGTTCGCTGTTCACGCTGAGACGCCGCCCAAAACCGGATCGATCGTCTGGGATCTCGACTATGAATGGTCGGACA
The DNA here is from genome assembly GCA_963785465.1 of uncultured Chloroflexia bacterium. Taxonomy (GTDB): domain Bacteria; phylum Chloroflexota; class Chloroflexia; order Thermomicrobiales; family Thermomicrobiaceae; genus CALAGB01. The sequence continues at coordinate 181,580 of CAWAVM010000008.1, forward strand.
CCGCTTGGATGGCCATCCGTGGTGAGCGCAATGCTTTAGACGCTCCGATCTCCATCTATGAAATGCATCTCGGCTCCTGGATGCGTGTTCCTGAGGATGGTTTCCGCTCATTGAGCTATCGTGAAATCGCGCCGAAGCTCGTTGACCATATGAAGCGAACCGGGTTCACGCACGTCGAGTTTTTGCCTATCATGGAGCACCCGTTCTTTGGATCGTGGGGTTACCAAACGACGGGATATTTTGCTCCAAGCAGCCGACACGGTACACCTCAGGACTTCATGTACCTCGTCGACGTCCTACACCAGAACGGTATCGGCGTGATCCTGGACTGGGTTCCGTCCCACTTTCCGTCCGACGAGCACGGTTTGGCCTATTTCGATGGGACACACCTCTTCGAGCACTCCGATCCTCGGCAGGGATACCATCCGGATTGGAATAGCTACATCTTCAACTATGGTCGTGACGAAGTCCGAAGCTTTCTGCTAAGCAGTGCTCTCTATTGGCTCGATAAGTACCACGTGGATGGGCTGCGCGTCGACGCCGTCGCGTCCATGCTTTATCTCGACTACTCACGAAAACAGGGCGAGTGGATTCCAAACGAGCATGGCGGACGCGAAAACCTTGAGGCAATCAGCTTCCTTCAGCATCTCAACCGTGAGGTGTACGGCGAATATCCGGACGTTCAGACATACGCGGAAGAATCAACGGCCTGGCCGATGGTGTCCCGACCAATATACGTTGGTGGTCTGGGTTTCGGCATGAAGTGGGATATGGGTTGGATGCACGATACGCTCGACTACTTCAGCAAGGATCCAATTCACCGCCGATTCCATCACAACGAGCTGACTTTTCGCCTGATCTATGCATTCAACGAAAACTTCGTGATGCCGCTTTCACACGACGAAGTCGTGCATGGAAAAGGTTCATTGATCGGCAAAATGCCGGGAGACGATTGGCAGAAGTTCGCGAATCTTCGGCTCCTGTTCTCAATGATGTACGCGCAGCCCGGAAAGAAACTGCTTTTCATGGGCGATGAGATTGGTCAAGGTCGAGAGTGGAATCATGACGGAAGCGTCGACTGGGATCTCCTGCAGCATCCGTTGAACGAGGGCGTTCGACGTCTGTTGGAAGATCTCAACCGTCTCTATCGAGACCAGCCGGCGCTCCACGAACTGGATTTCGATCACGCCGGTTTTTCCTGGCTGGATCCCAACGATTCAGAAAACAGTGTACTCAGCTTCGCGCGGAAAGCTCGCGACTCGGGTGACATGGTCATCGCGATCTTCAATTGCACGCCGGTGCCTCGTCACGGATACCGAATGGGCGTACCGGAAATGGGCACCTGGCAAGAGATTCTGAATAGCGACGCAGAGGTTTATGGTGGCAGTGGCGTGGGCAACTACGGCGAGGTCGAAACAACACCGGTGCCATGGCACGGTCAGCCTCGGTCGCTCAAGCTGAGCCTGCCACCACTTGGCGCAATCTTTCTTCGCCACGCAGGATGATCCGTATGCAAAACAATGACTCGGACCTGGGCGCCACCGTGCGCTCGGATGGTTCGACCCATTTCCTGCTATGGGCCCCAAAGTCAAGCTCTGTCGATCTGCATCTCGTCGCTCCTAATGACTACACGATTCCCATGGAGAGCGTGGAACGGGGTTACTGGGCGGTATCAGTCGACGAAGCTCCAGCTGGAACGCGCTACTTCTTCCGCCACGACGGTTCGCACGAGTGGCCGGATCCGGCGTCTCGCTCTCAGCCTGACGGTGTGCATGGAGCATCTGAGGTCATCGATCCGTCGACATTCGAGTGGTCCGCGGATCTCTGGCGGGCACCCGCTCTCGACGACTATGTCATCTATGAGCTTCACATTGGTACGTTCACGCAAGCTGGAACATTCGATGCCGCCATCGAGCAACTCGACCGTCTGGTGGAACTCGGCATCACCGCCATCGAGATCATGCCCGTCGCGGAGTTCCCCGGAGGACGCAACTGGGGGTACGATGGGGCGTACCGGTTTGCCGCCGAGTCGACGTACGGCGGGCCCTGGGCCCTTGCACGTCTCGTCGATGCCTGTCACATGCGCGGGTTGGCGGTGATACTGGACGTCATTTACAACCATTTTGGTCCAGAAGGAGCCTATCAGGGCCTGGTCGGTAACTATTTCACGGATACCTATCGAACTCCCTGGGGATCGGCAATCAACTTTGATGGACCATACTCCGATGAAGTCAGGCGATTCTACATCGAGAGCGCGCAATACTGGCTGCGTTCACTTCGCATAGACGCATTTCGACTCGACGCGGTACATGCCATGTTCGATCAGAGTGCCCGTCCATTTCTGCGGCAATTCACGAGTGAAATTCACCGAACTGCTCAGGCGCTCGGGAGAACGGCCTATCTCATTGCCGAGAGCGATTTAAACGACCCACTGATGATTCAGCCTCCGGAATTGGGCGGCTTTGGACTCGATGCACAATGGAGCGATGACCTTCATCATGCGATCCACGCCAGGCTAACTGGCGAGTCCGAAGGCTATTATGGTGATTTTGGCTTCGTCGCGCACATCAAACGTGCGTTATCGAGCGGTTATGTCTATACAGGACAGTACTCCGAATATCGAGGACGATCTCACGGTGCGGTACCACATTTGCTCAGTCCGAATCGCTTTGTGGTCTGCCTGCAGAACCACGATCAGGTGGGCAATCGGGCTGTGGGTGACCGGCTCAGCTCCCATCTGAATTTCGAGCAACTGAAGTTGAGTGCCACCACGATCTTGCTCTCGCCATTTATCCCACTCTTGTTCATGGGGGAAGAATACGGCGAGACAGCACCATTCCAGTACTTCACCAGCCACAGCGATCCTGCGGTGATTGACGGCGTGAGGCGTGGTCGGGCTGAAGAGTTCAAGTCGTTCCGCTGGTCGGGAGAGGTGCCCGATCCTCAGGACAAAGCAACCTTCCAACGGTCGAAACTAAGGCTTGAGCAACGAAGTTCCCCGACCGGGACTTGGCTTGAAGCGTATTACCGATCTCTAATCCGTCTGCGCAAAGAACACCCCGGATTTGACGACGCGCAGTTCGATCGGCAAGAGGTTGATCTGGGCGGGAAGGAGGACTCGGTCATCGTTATGCGCCGCTGGAACGGACGAGATGTCCTTCTAATCCTGCTCAACTACCACGACCAAACGCAAACTATTCGCATTCCCGGACTAGACGAGGTCTGGCGACTGGTTCTCAATTCAGCCGAAGAGAAATGGGGCGGACCGCTACGAAATTGCCACAATCAAGATCTCATTCGATCCGGGGATGATGTTGTCATTCGAGCCAGTTCAGCGATTGTGCTTGAGAATGCTCGCGCTGAGAAGCGCTCATGACTTCGGGGCGTTCCCGCATCCGGCAAATTCCGGCATCGACTTATCGTGTTCAGATGACACCGCAATTTGGATTCGCGGCAGCGCGAGACATCGTTCCATATTTGAGCAGACTCGGGATTACTACCCTGTATTGTTCGCCCATTCTCACCGCGCGCCCGGGCAGCACGCATGGTTACGATGTCGTTGATCCGCTGCACCTCAATCCAGAACTTGGAGGTCGAGCAGAGTTTGACAGTCTCGCGCTCTCCCTCCGTAACCACGATATGGGTCTGTTGCTTGATATTGTTCCGAACCACATGGCTGCCAGCGTCGAGAATCCCTGGTGGCTCGATGTTCTCGAGAATGGGCCAAGTTCTCGATACGCTGACTTCTTCGACATCGAGTGGGACCCGACAGGTCCAGGCGCGCTTGAGAACCGGGTACTTTTACCTGTTCTTGGAAGCCCCTACGGAGAGACGCTCGAAAATGGTGAACTCCAAGTCGAATCAGATGACACTGGATACCACCTTCGCTACTACGAGACGGAACTACCCCTGTCGACCGTCTCCTACGCGCTGATTCTCGGTCTAAGGGCGGTACAAATCGAACAGGCCCTTGGTTCCCAAAGCGACAATTGGATCGCATATTCGGAACTCCTGAAAGACCTCGATCGAGTTCCGTCACGCGTCGCTTCAGATCCGTCGCTCATTGAGATGCGGCGCAAAATTCGGCACCGTTTGGAAGTCGAACTCCCACGTCTTCGTCAGATTCCGGCGATTCGCCGCGAACTTGAAGCGGCGATTGACATCGTGAACGGAACGCCAGGCGACCCTCGGACTTTCGATATTCTGGATCAGTTAATCACGAGTCAGGCGTATCGACTTTCCTTCTGGCAACTGGCACGGGAGCAGATCAACTACAGACGGTTCTTCGACATCAACGACCTCGTATCAATGCACGTTGAGGATCCCAATGTATTCCGTGCCACCCACGAACGAATCTTGGAGCTCGTTGGAAGCGGAGAGGTGACCGGACTACGGATCGATCACGTGGACGGATTGTGGGACCCGGAGATTTATTTGGCGCGGCTTCAAGATTCGCTCGCCAATGCGACCGGAACGACGGCGTCTCACCCCGCACACTACGTAGTCGTCGAGAAAATCCTATCCAGCGAGGAACGACTTCCAGGCCATTGGCCAGTCGCCGGAACCACCGGCTATGAGTTCATTGACGTATTGAACGGATTGCTCGTCGACCCTGACGGAGTCACGAAACTCGACGAAATCTACCAGCGAGCCACAGGAATCACGACATCGTTTGCCGAACTCGTTTACCAGGCGAAAATCAGAGTTCTGAACGAGTCCTTCGCCGGACATGTGCAATTGCTGAGCGTCACACTGGGGCAGCTAGCGGATCAGGATCGCCACGGTAGGGATCTCACTCTCGAATCCATGAAAGAGGCCTTGATCCAGATCACGGCGACCTTGCCTGTCTACCGCACCTATATCAACGAACTTGGGGTACACGAGACAGACAAATTCTGGATAGAAACAGCCGTCGAAACGTCCTTGACGCGGCGGCCCGATCTCCGTCATACCCTAGCCTTCCTGCGCCGAGTATTGTTGCTTCAGGTTCCGGCTTACGCGTCAGACGACGTGTGGCGCTCTTGGCTCGACTTCATCATGCGTTGGCAGCAGCTGACCGGCCCAGCAATGGCGAAGGGCCACGAAGACACGGCTTTGTATCAGTACAACCGCTTGTTGTCGCTCAACGAGGTAGGTGGCCATCCTGATTCACCCGGCACTTCCATCGACAATCTGGCACATGCACAACGAGCGAATGAGCGTCGACTGGCCACATTCGTTGATCGCGACCTCGACACATGACACCAAGAGAAGTGAAGACGCCCGAGCTCGGATCGCCGTAATATCGGAAATGCCGGACGAGTGGGCTCACCGGGTCGCTCGCTGGCAGGAACTCAATGCCGGGCGACGACCGGTACGCAACGGCCTTCCCATCCCAGACGCGAATGTTGAGCTCCTGATTTATCAAACGATGCTCGGGGCTTGGCCAAATCACCAGCACCTTGTGGATGAGTTTGTCGAGCGAATTAAGGCCTATCTGATAAAAGCCGCTCGCGAGGCCAAAACGTTTACGAGTTGGATAGACGTCGATTCAGTTTACGAGACAGCCCTCGTCGGGTTTGTCGACGCGATCTGCGATCCGAAGAAATCTCCGGAGTTTCTCGAAGATTTTAGAGAACTTCAAAGGCTGGTCAGTCGCACAGGCGCCATGAATTCACTGAGTCAAACCCTGTTGAAATTGACCGCACCCGGAGTGCCCGATACATACCAGGGAACCGAGTTTTGGGACTACAGTATGGTTGATCCAGATAATCGGCGAACGGTCGATTTCAGGTCTCGTGGCGATGCACTCGAGCGCCTCGACTCATGGACGCAGGTGGGCGCTGCTCATCTCTCCAATCTCTGCGAACACTGGCAGGACGGCCACATAAAGCTCTATCTGGTCCATCGTGCACTACAATTACGAAATCAGCTTCCAGAAATTTTCGCCAACGGTGACTACATTCCTTGTCCGACAGGTGGCCCGTTCTCCGACCGAATCGTCGCCTATGCACGGCGTCTCGGTACGCAGACTGTCATCGTTGTTGCACCACGACTCATGCTCGAATTCGTTCGCAACGAATCAGGTCTGCATCTCGCGGAGCATTGGAATGGGACATATGTCGAAGTCCCGACCGGAGTAACAGGCCCGTTCACAAATGTATTGAGTCAACGAGAAGTCCCATTACACATGGTTGGAGATGAGAGTCGGCTTTTCGTCGATGACGTGCTGGCTCATTTTCCATGTGGGTTGTTGACGAACGAGGTGTGAGCCGGGCGCCGACCAAGGTGCGGAAACAGGAGATGTGGTTACAAGTTGGTCGAACCGCGCCGAATCAATTAGAATCATGGTCGGTCCTGATGAGTCGGGCCTGTAGCTCAGCGGCAGAGCAAGGGGCTCATAACCTCAAGGTCGCAGGTTCGAATCCTGCCAGGCCCACCTGATCCCTACCCATTGCCAGGAAGGCAACGCCGTGTTACATTACGTACGTACGCATTGAACGGACAATGCTTAGTGATTGAACCCGCAGATCTCGCGCGACGTATCGCAGACATCGCATCGGACGCTTTGGCAACCGATATTCAGGTTTTGGACATTCGAGAGCTAACAACCATCGCAGAGTATTTTGTGATCGCCTCGGCCGACAACGTACGTCAGTTGAGGGCGATGGGCGAAACGATCGCCCGTGAGCTTCGCGACGAAGGCGTTCGACCTGATCGTCGTGAAGGCGTACCGGAAACTGGTTGGATCGTTCTGGATTACGGTTGGGTCATTGTGCATCTGTTCACCGAAGAACAGCGGGAGCACTACCGGCTCGAGGATCTATGGACTGACGCTCAGCGACTGCTGGTGATTCAGTAACTGGACGTTTCTCGAAATTGGCGCGAGGAGGAGCGTTTTGACCGCGCGATCAAAATCGGGCTTTGTGCTTCCGTTCACATTGGGGACCGCATTCGGAGTCGTCGGTGGTGTGACCCTCGGGGCGCTGCTGGGACACCGGCTGTTCACAGCGATACTAGATTTATGGTCGTTATTTGGACACGATAGCGATCAGGAACCACCCTTCGATCTGTTGCTCCAGTAGCTACACGGTTTCAACTGGCTTGTGGCTATTCGTCTAACGGTGGTGGGTCGCTCTCCTCAAGTCGTTCGATGACCTCTTCCGGATCTGCGCCCCGTTCGAGATCCGATAGAGCCAGATCCAGATCGGCATCGAGTGGTTCTCCCATTTGGGCGCTCATTTGCCTGGTCCATCGGGCAATCTCGCGTGGATCGGTATCGTCGTCAAATCCAAACGGGTTGGAATCAAAATCATCACCATATGGGTTTCCGTATGGATCTGCTCCCATCCCCATTCCCATATCGGATCCCATCCCACCGAATTCCTCCATGGCGCCTAAGTCTGGCTCGGACTCAGATCGACTGCCGCCCCTTCGAACGACGACTCGCGAGAATAGACGTTCAAGATTCGTCCCGCCACAAAGCGGGCATTTTGGGTCGGAAACCGACGAATATGAACGGAAGAAGACGCTAACCTTCTTGCGACAGTCCGCGCAGCGATACTCGTAGATCGGCACTTTAAGGTCTCCTTGGAAATTCAGTAACCGGGCCATCCAAATGGCGCCGATTGATCCTTGCGAGAAGCGTCAACAACATCACACCAACGATTCCGGCGCCTACCAACGCGAAAAATTTCAGTTCGGGCCTCGGAATGAAAAGAGATGCTCCACCCAGAACGGTCGATAACCCGGTAAAGAGGAGCACAATCTGGCGCTGAGTCCAGCCGAGGTCAAGCAAGCGGTGGTGCAGATGTCCTCTGTCAGCCTTTAGCGGAGAGCGTCCGTTCAAAATCCGATAGACGATCACCCAGGCAACATCGAGTATCGGAAGCCACAGCGCAAGTAGGGCGGTCGCGATCTTTGCACCTCCGATAATCGAGATCACGGCGAGCGTAAAACCGAGGAACATCGCGCCGACGTCCCCCATCAATATCCGAGCCGGGTGCCAATTGTACGGAAGAAACCCGATCACGGCCCCGCCAAGCGCGGCTGGCAACAATGAGATGGTGAACTGCGGATCTCCGGCCGGTCGGAAGAACGTATGGAAGAACAGCACGCTGGCTGCGACGAGCGTTACGCTGCCGGCCAGCCCATCCAACCCGTCGATCCAGTTCAACGTATTCATGAATCCAACGATCCAAAAAAGCGTGAATGCAATCGCGAAAATGAGTGGCAGGTGGACGATCCCGCCAAAAGGATTATTGAATTGGCCGATAACGAGTCCATGATCCTGTCCACGAAGCCGGGGCACGATGATGATCGCCGCGGCGCCAATTTGCCAGGCGAGCTTGACGACTGGAGAGATCCCCACCACGTCGTCGACAACCATGACGGCCACAATGAGAACGGCTCCGGCCAACAGCAACGTAATTCGTTCGACCTCGATGGGGAATCGTTGAACTGGCAGCCAGAAACTGACTGCAACAGCGGCGACAAAAGCGATGAACATCGCCAGGCCGCCAATGCGCGGAAGCGGTGTAGTGTGGATATGTCGTTCTTCGGTCGGCGTAGATACCAACCCGAGTTGATGAGCAACTCGGATCAGCGTCGGCAGCATTGTACTTGTAATGATCGCGGCCAGGCTCGCGACCACAAGGGCAATGACTCCGTGTGTCAGCATTCGCCACGCGCCCGAGTGTGCATCTGCCTAGTCGTCGCCCGTCCCTGCCACATCCATGGCGACTCCGGGAAGTGGCAAATTCGACACAAGCTCGGCGACTTCGCCTCTAACCGATTCAGCCACGCGCTCGTCGTCAGATGAACGCAGCATGCGGGCGATCAATCGTCCGGTTGCTCTCATCTGATCCGGACCAAATCCACGAGTCGTCATCGCTGGAGATCCGAGTCGAATCCCTGACGTCTGCGTCGGCGGGCGCTTGTCACCCGGGATGGTGTTCTTATTCGTGGTAATTCCCACCTCATCCAGTATACGCTCGGCTTTGCGACCGCTGATATCAAGCGAACTGAGATCAACAAGCATGAGATGGTTGTCGGTGCCCCCGGACACAATACGAAGACCTTCGGATTGCAGTGTTTCAGCGAGCACCTTCGCGTTCTCCAGGACTCGTTCGATGTAGGAGCGGTACTCGGGCGTCAGAGCCTCTCCCAACGCGACTGCCTTACCGGCAATAACATGCATCAGCGGACCGCCCTGCATGCCTGGGAAGAGTGTCTTGTCTATGCCAGCGGCATGTTCTACGTCGCTCATGATCATGCCGCCGCGAGGGCCACGCAGCGTCTTGTGGGTCGTCGTGGTGGTGATGTGAGCGTTCCCGATTGACGTCGGGTGCAGACCAACCGCCACCATCCCAGCAATATGGGCGATGTCAGCCATCAGGAGAGCGCCGACTTCATCTGCGATCTCCCGGAACTTCCCGAAGTCGATCAAGCGTGAATATGCACTCGCACCCGCGATGATCAACTTGGGGTGAGCCTCTCGCGCGGCCGAGCGGACTCGATCGAAGTCAATCTGCTCTGTCTCAGGATCAAGCTCGTAGAAATGAGCCTTGAAGAAGCGGCCGGAGAAATTGACGTGCAACCCGTGCGTGAGGTGCCCACCTTCGTGCAAGCTCATGCCCAGAATACTATCTCCCGGATCCAGTACGGAGAACATCGCGGCCATGTTGGCCTGGGCACCGGAATGAGGCTGAACATTCACGTGCGCGGCACCGAACAGCTTCTTTGCCCGGTCGATCGCAAGTGACTCGACCTGATCGACGCAGCCACAACCGCCGTAATAACGCTTGCCGGGATACCCTTCGGCGTATTTATTGGTCAGAACAGATCCGACGGCACGCATCACACCGGCACTCGTAAAATTCTCTGATGCGATAAGTTCGATGGTGTGGAGCTGTCGGTCCCGCTCGCAATCGATAATCGCCGCGACATCGGGATCTGACGACTGCAAAATATCCATTAGGCGTTCCTTTCCACGGGTCCGGCAGCTGGTTCAACCGCTCTTCGCAGCGAGTGTAACATAGCGAATTCCTGGATCTACTCCCTCGGATTTCGCCCTTTGAGTCTTATGACAATTGGAGTTCCCGTGAATCCAAAATGCTTCCGGAGCGTGTTTTCAAGATAGCGCCGGTAGGAAAAATGCACGTTTTGCGGCGCATTACAGAAGAAGACAAAAGTCGGAGGCTCGGTCGCCGCCTGAGTAACGTAGTAGAACTTCAACCACTTCCCGGGCCTCGTTGGCGGAGCGTGGCGTGTGATGACGTCACGAAGCAATCGATTGAGATCGCCAGTCGACACACGCTTGCTCCGCTCGGTCATGACGCTCAAGGCCAGATTCATGATCTGTTCGACCCGTTGTCCAGTCAGCGCTGACGTGAACACGATTGGAGCGTAGGGGGCGAATTCAAAGGCTTCTTGCGCCTTTTCGATGAATTCGTTCATCGTCTTGTCGTCTTTCTCGATCAGATCCCACTTGTTGACGACTAGAATGATGCCCTTGCTCGCTTCGACGATAAATCCGGCGACGTGCTGGTCCTGTGAGGTGAACGGTTCTGTTGCATCCAATACCAGGACTGCGACGTCGCAACGTTCGATCGCTCGAAATGACCGAAGCACGCTGAACTTTTCGATACCGCGCTCTATTCGGCCACGTCGCCGGATTCCGGCTGTGTCGATCATCATTAATCGTTGACCGGCCCACGTGATCTCGGTATCGACCGCGTCCCGTGTCGTTCCGGGTACTTCAGAAACGATTTGGCGGCTGTCGCCGAGGATTGAATTCAGGATCGCCGACTTACCGACGTTGGGACGACCAACTATCGCAATGCTCGGCAGGGCCTGTTCTTCTTCGGTTCCATCGGATGGAGGAAGCTCTCTGACAACTTGGTCCAAAAGGTCGCCAACGCCAATGCCATGCAACGCGGAGATTGGATAAGGATCACCGAGACCTAGCTCGTAGAAATCGACGGCCGCGTCCTGACGCACTTGGGATTCCGCCTTGTTCGCGACGACCAGAACAGGGAGCTTGCTACGTCGCACGAGATCGGCGACCTCGAGATCGCCAGCGGTGACACCCGCTTCGCCGTCGACCAATAGAAGCAACAGGTCGGCCTCTTCAAGCGCGAATAGAGCCTGACGCTGTGTTGCCGTTGAAATCTCGATCGAGGTCGATGAAGAAATTTCTTGCTCTGCCTGAAGCCCGCCGGTGTCGACCACGTCAAAGCGTACACCGATCCACTCTGCTTCGGCGTACATTCGATCTCTGGTCGTGCCGGCAATATCTTCGACGATGGCACGACGCTCACGGATCATTCGGTTGAACAATGTCGATTTACCGACGTTCGGTCGCCCAATAATTGCGACCAGTGGCTTACGCATGCTGTGTTTCTCTCACTTGAACGCACTTGTTACGGCGAGTAAATCGCTCGTGACAATGAAAACATGTAGGCAGTGATGACAGATGTTGGTCGTGTCCCGGTCGTCACGAGTCGATTATCTCATCGAAAATCGCTTTCAACCGCTTGAGATAAATCGAGCGGGCCAGCAGCCCGCTCTCCGCTCACAGTCAATTGTCTCGTATTCATAGTCTTACGACCAGGGCCGGTGCATCACAGGCCCTCCCGACGATGTCGGGATGGACAACCTAGTGACCGCTCTGCTCCTCGGCAAACTTCGTGTAGACGGCCGTGTCCATCAGATTCCCGACTTCGGATGGATCGCTCAAGCGTACCTTAACCAGCCAGGCCTTGTCGTAAGGCGAGGAGTTCACATACTCCGGAGAATCGACGGCTTCCTGGTTTGTCTCGGTAACTTCACCGCTTAGTGGACTGTAGATGTCTGAAGCAGCCTTAACTGACTCAATGACTCCCAGTGGTTCACCTTGCGTGATCGTCGTTCCCGGTTCCGGCAACTCAAGATAGGTGATGTCGCCAAGTTCATTTTGAGCGAAATCGCTCACCCCAATGGTGGCAACGTCGCCATCGACTTTGGCCCACTCGTGACTCTTGGTGAAGTACAGGCCATCAGGAATCTCAGTCATCGTCATTACCCTCCTCTATTCCCGGCAGATGCCGCCGGTGACTACCGTTTGTAGAACGGCGTGCGTACCTGCTCCGCCGCGACCGCCTTACCACGAATGATGATCTGCAGCGGCTTTCCAATCCCAGCGTATGATTTGTCGATGAGCGCCAACCCAATGTTCTCGCCCAACGTTGGAGACGACGTCCCGCTCGTCACAAAACCGACGGACTGACCGTCAACCTGAACATCAAAATGGGCGCGTGGCACTCCACCGCGTTCGACCATTTTGAATCCGACCAGGCGACGTTTGACGCCATCCTCTTTCTGTTTGACCAGCGCGTCACGTCCGATGAAGTCCCCTTTGTCAAACTTCACGGCCCACGATAGACCAGCGTCAAGTGGCGTGATTGTCTCGGAAAGTTCGTTTCCGTAGAGCGCCATCTTCGACTCGAGCCGCAGGGTATCGCGCGCTCCAAGTCCTATCGGCTTGATTCCATCATCAGCACCGATCTCGAGCAGTCGATTCCAAATCTCGAGCGTCTGTGCGATCGGGCAATAGATTTCGAAACCGTCTTCTCCGGTGTATCCGGTTCGGGCGACCATGCACGGGACGTGATTCACAGTCGTTTCGATCGCGCTGAAGTATTCGACGTCGGAAAGTTCGTCTTCGGTAATGCGTTGGAGGATTGACTCTGCCAGCGGACCTTGAATCGCGATCATCCCGGTGACACCGGAAACGTCCTCGACCGAAACGTCGAGGTCCGAGCGATTCTGTCGCTGTTCGTGAATCCACGCGACGTCTCTGTCCGCGTTTGCCGCGTTGACGACGACGAAGAAACCTTCGCTGTCTGGACGACGGTAGACGATGATGTCGTCAATCGGACAACCGGTTGCGAGCAGCAGCATTGAGTACTGTGCCTGCCCCGGCTCCAGCTTCGAAACGTCGTTAGTTGTTACGTACTGAAGAAACGCGAGAGCATCTTTGCCGCGCACGTCGACCTGCCCCATGTGCCCGAGGTCGAACAATCCGGCATTGTTTCGAACGGCCTTGTGCTCGTCTATGATCCCAGTGAATTGAACAGGCATGTACCAGCCGGCAAACTCGACCATTCGGCCGCCAAGCTCCTCATGCCTCTCGGATAGCGGAGTTCTCTTAGGTTCAGACACGCGCCGATCTCCTTCCCGAAGTCGCGATCTAACCGACCGATTGTAAGGATCGGCAAGCGTAAACGTCAACCGCTAACTATACCTACCCGACGTGCTCGAAGGAGAGTTTGTCCATCTCCATCTGCACAGGGACTGGGTAGACTCCTGTTAAACAGGCAGTGCAGAAGCGTTCGCGGGGAAGGTCAATGGCTCGAAGCAGTCCGTCCAGGCTCAAATAACGAATCGAATCGACGCCGATTGTTTCGCCGATCTCCGCCTCTGTTTTGTTGGCTGCGATAAGCTCGTCGCGACGGGCCATGTCCACACCGAGATAGCAGGGCCACATGATCGGCGGCGCATGTACCCGCATGTGAACTTCGCGTGCGCCATTCTGACGTAAAAGCTCAACAATCGGACGGCTCGTGGTTCCGCGCACAATCGTGTCGTCGACCAGGATAACCCTCTTGCCTTCGAGAACCTCTGGCAGCGCGTTGAATTTGAGCTTGACACCCTGCTCGCGCAACCGCTGATCGGGCTGAATGAATGTACGACCGATGTAGCGATTCTTAATCAGCCCCTCAGCGTACGGAATACCAGACGCTTGGGAGTAACCGATCGCCGCGGGCACCGCTGAGTCGGGAAGCGGAACCACAATGTCGGCGTCGACGTGAGCTTCACGCCAGAGTTCAGCGCCCATTCGCTGCCGAACCAGATGCAACCGTTTACCCATTAGCTGACTATCAGGCCGGGCAAAGTAGATGAATTCAAAGATGCACGTCGCCTGCTGGCCATCCCAATCATCCATCTTGTAACTATGAAGACCGTCGGCATCGACCACGACGATTTCGCCAGGATCAATATCCCGCTCAAAGGTCGCACCAATCGTCGCGAGCGCGCAGGTCTCCGAGGCGATCACCCAACCGTCCGTGCCAACTCGCCCCAAACAGAGCGGTCGGATGCCCTTTGGGTCTCTCACACCAACGAGTGAGTCATTCGTCAGTATTGCCAGGCTGTAGGCTCCGAGAAAGCGAGCCATGGCGCGCCGCACGCGAATAGCAAGTGAGGCGCCATGACTTTGAGCGATGGCCCACGTCAGAGCTTCGGTATCGGTCGAGCCCTCGAATTCGACGCCATGTTCGATCAGATCACGACGCAAGATCGCACTGTTAACAAGGTTTCCGTTGTGAGCGACCGCGACTTCACCCGAGTCCCCGTTGACGAGAAATGGCCCAGCATTCTTTGCTTGGCTCGATCCAGTGGTGGAATATCGGGTGTGGCCGATGGCGATATGACCGGTGAGGCGAGATAGATCGTGTTCAGAGAAGGCGGTGTTTACAAGGCCCATACGCGTGTGAATCCGGAGACGGTGTCCGTCTGCCGTCGCGATTCCCGCACTCTCCTGGCCTCGATGTTGGAGGGCGTAGAGGCCGAAGAACGACAAGCGCGCAACATCCTCATTCGGCGCATAGACCCCAAAGACGCCACACTCTTCTCGAGGTTCGTCGAACGGCACCAGGGGCTGCCCTTCCTTAATCAATTCGTTTCCAAACTCAAGTCTATCACGCGATGAACGCTTGTTCTGACCCCATTACTAAACCTCAAGAGCCGATCGCCACGCAGTCTCAGCCGACGATAACGGAACCTCGCATATGCCATCAATGATGATAGTCGTACCGTCAACCGTGCCCAGTTCGAAGAACGGAACTTGGTGCTCGGAGAGAAGCGCTTCGAGGTCCGCTTCCATCCCCGGTTTCGCCTGCAGGATCACCCGGGAAGCGGCCTCCCCAAACAGGTTCTGATCGATCCGGTTGTTGTTCTCCAAAGCTATCTGACCGAAGTTGAACTTGCCGCCGATCCCACCGCCGATACAACTCTCGGCGATCGCGACTGCCAACCCCCCTTCTGAGCAATCATGGGCGGCGAGGATCAAACGCCTTCGGATAGCCTGCCGAGTTGCCTCCTGCACCGACAGTTCAAGATCTATTTCAACGGCGGGAGGCGCTCCGGCCATCATGCCGTGCAGGTTCGAAAGGTATTCACTACCCCCCAGCGAGGCAGTTGCCGCGCCGATGAGATACACCGTCCCAGACTTACCAAAGGCAGATCCCGTGTGAAGATTGACATCGTCAAGTACGCCTACGGCTCCGATGGTTGGCGTTGGAAGAATCGCCTCAGACCCGGTCTGGTTATAGAGACTCACGTTACCGCTGACGACCGGGGCCTCGAGCGCCCGGCAACCGACCGCCATACCTTCCACGGCGTGCTGGAGTTGATAGTAGACCTCGGGTCGCTCCGGATTACCGAAGTTGAGGCAGTTGGTGAATGCCACCGCCTCTCCACCGACGCAGGCAATGTTGCGTGCCGCTTCGAGCACCGCGTGAAGACCGCCGGTATACGGATCGAGATAGCAGTACCGCGGATTGCAATCGGTCTTCATCGCAAGAGCGCGATCCGTTCCCTTGATCCGGACGACCGCGGCGTCGCCGCTTCCTGGACCTATCACGGTGTTGGTCATGATCGTCGAATCGTACGTGCGCGTAACTGGCAGACGACTTCCGATGTTGGGAGCGGAGAGAAGCCGAAGAAGTGCGTCGGCTGCGCCGTCAGCGCTCAAGTCGGGAAGTGAGAGGGGATCGAATCTGCGCAACTCGATAACTTTGGGCGACTCAATTCCTTCACGAATATAGGTCGGACATTCATCCGTAAGGAGAAATGCCGGAATCTCAGCCACAACCTTGCCATCGTCGAGCACGCGCACAATTCCATCGTCGGTTACGTGCCCCACGACGTCTGAATGCAGATCCCAGTGATCGAAAACGGCGCGAACCTCGTCAAGTCCGCTCTGGGAGACGACGACTAGCATGCGCTCCTGGCTCTCCGAGAGCATCACTTCGTACGGCGTCATTCCCGATTCACGGCGAGAAACTCGCGCAACGTCGATCTCGATCCCGACATTCCCGCGACTGGCGCTCTCGACGATTGAACTGGTCAGGCCAGCAGCACCCAAATCTTGCATCGCGACCACATGCTCGTTCTGCAGCACGTCTAAACAAGCTTCGAGAAGCAGCTTTTCGAGGAACGGGTTTCCTACTTGAACAACGCCCCGATGAGATTTTTCGGGATCATCGACCGATGCAAACGTCGCGCCGTGAATGCCGTCTCTTCCGGTGTCGGCGCCCACAAGCAAAACCAAATTCCCGACGCCGGACGCCTTGGCATGCATCAAATCATCGCGACGCGCTACGCCAACGCACATCGCATTGACCAGAGGATTACCGGTATATGAACGGTCAAAGAAAATATCACCCGCGACTGTAGGAATGCCCAGGCAATTGCCGTAGCCTCCAATTCCGCCGACCACACCGCTGAACAGATAACGATTTCGCGCCTCGGTCAACGGGCCGAAGCGAAGCGAATCAAGGAGAGCGACGGGGCGCGCACCCATGGTGAAGATATCGCGGACGATGCCGCCGACTCCGGTTGCGGCGCCCTCGTAGGGCTCCACTGCGGACGGATGATTATGCGACTCAATCTTAAAGACCGCGACGAGACCGTCACCGATATCGACGGCGCCAGCATTTTCACCGGGACCTTGCGCGATTCGGGGCCCCTCGGTCGGGAATAGCCGCAGAAGTGGCCGCGAGGTTTTGTACCCGCAGTGTTCGCTCCACATCGCACCGAACATCCCAAGTTCGACGGCATTCGGAGCGCGTCCAAGTTTCTCAACGACGAGACGATATTCATCCTCCGTCAGTGCAACTTCAGCCAGAACCTCGGTCGTTATCTCTACCACCGCGTCGTTATCCTCCGTGCCGCCACCGGTCATCAACCGGCCGCAACAGCAATTCCCGCGTCAAGCACTGACGTCAAAATCCGCAGGCCATCGTCGCTGCCGATGATCTGATCGAACGCTCTTTCCGGATGTGGCATCAAACCGACGACGTTCCGAGTCTCGTTACAGATGCCAGCAATCGAGTTGAGGGAGCCGTTTGGATTTGATCCAGGTTCACGATTCCCCAACGCATCGGTGTATCGGAAGACGACCTGACCGTTCGCCTCGAGTTGCTCCAACGTGTCGGGGTCCGCAAAATAGCGTCCTTCGCCGTGAGCTATCGGGAGCGAGAGCACCGTGCCATCGTCGATGCCGATGGTCCAGGGAGTGTCGCTACGCTCCACCCGGGTGTAAACCCACTGCGATCGAAACTGGAGGGAGCCGTTCGGGAGCAGTGCTCCTGGCAACAGTCCAGCCTCGGTCAGCACCTGAAAGCCATTACACATGCCCAAGATTGGACCGCCGTTCCTGGCGAATTCGGCTACTGACTCCATCACTGGCGCGAAACGCGCGATCGCGCCGGCCCGCAGGTAATCTCCGTACGAGAACCCTCCAGGTATCAGGAGGCAATCAAATCGACGAAGATCAGTTTCGCGATACCAGACCGGCTCCACTGGCTGCTTGAGCCCCATTTCAACGGCCATGAGCGCGTCATGATCGCCATTGCTACCTGGGAATGTGATGACCGCAAATCGCATGGACGATCACTCCGATTCTTCGGCCGGATCTTCGGCCAGCGTGAAGCGATACTGTTCGATCACAGGATTCGCGAGCAACTTGTCACACATTTCGGCCACGCGTCTTTCGGCCGTAGCCGTGTTGTCACCTTCTACCCATACTTGGATGAATTTGCCGGCACGTACAGCATCAACTTCTTCGTATCCGAGCATATGGAGTCCATCACGGATCGCCAACCCTTGCGGATCGTTGACGACGGGTTTCAGCGTTACATAGACGTCCGCGCGCCAGCGAGTCGTTCCGTTCGTGGATAACGTAGACAACGTCTCCCCACCCTCCAACTTCAACTCAGCGGAAAAAGCGAATGGCCGGTCAGTCGCTCATAAGCTTCAACATATTTTTGCGAAGTGGCCTCAGCGATTTCGTCCGGCAACGACGGCGCGGGCGGCTCACGGTCCCATCCTGACGAGGTCAGCCAATCGCGTACGAATTGCTTGTCGAAGGATGGTTGTGCCGACCCAGGCAAGTACCGTTCGGCATCCCAGAAACGCGAACTGTCAGGTGTTAGCGCTTCGTCGATAAGCGTTACCTCACCGTCGATGAGCCCAAATTCGAACTTCGTATCGGCAATTATGATCCCCTGACTTGCGGCAAACGATTCAGCTGCCGAGTAAATACTTATCGTCGTCTTGCGAAGCGTCTTGGCCAGACTCGGACCCAACCAAGTTGCACATTTCCTCGAATGAAATATTTATGTCGTGTCCTGAACTCGACTTGGTTGCCGGTGTAAAGATCGGCTGCGGCAGCCTGGAGCTCTCAACCAAGCCAGAGGGCAGCCGCAATCCAGCTACCTCTCCGGAATGTCGGTACTCGGCCCAGGCTGAGCCCGACAGATATCCGCGTGCGACACATTCAACATCAACGCGTTCTGCCTTGCGCACGATCATCGAACGACCGGCGATTAGGTTTCGATCGATCTCAACGCCGTTTGGTAAATCGGCAAGATCGGTCGAGATCAGGTGATTAGGAACAATGGCACCCGTTCGACCGAACCAGAACTTCGACAGTTGCGTTAGCACGATTCCCTTGTTTGGGATCCCGGTCGGCAAAATCGAGTCGTACGCCGAGATTCGATCGGTCGCGATCATCAACAATCGATCGCCAAGATCGAAGGTTTCACGTACTTTGCCCCGGCTAAAGAGACGGAGTCCGGGAATGTCGAGATGATCGACCAAAACTGCCACTCACTCCTCTTATCTCGCCGTCGCCGGCGCTGGCACTTCGAGATCCAACCGTTGAAACGTCGCGTCGATATATTTCAGGTGATGTTTGACGTCGAAGACATCGTTGATTTGCTCGTCCGTCAGGCGGGAACGCACCTCGTCGTTATCACGGAGCAAGACACTGAGGTGAACGCCCGTGTCCCACGCCTCATGCGCCGCGTGCTGCACGATACGATATGCCTGCTGCCGATCCATGCCCGACTCAACAAGTGCGAGCAGCAACCGCTGCGAGAAGATGGCACCGTGCGTCGCGTTTAGATTGGCCAGCATCCTTTCCGGATAGACCTTCCATCCTGCAACGATCTCGGTCATCAGGTTGAGCATGTAATCGAGCAGAATGAACGCGTCCGGAAAGGTAACGCGCTCTGCCGAACTGTTGCTAATATCGCGTTCGTGCCATAGGGGGACGTTCTCCAACGCGGTGACGACGTAACCACGAACGAGACGCGCGAGTCCGCTGATTCGCTCGCTCTCGTGAGGGTTGCGTTTATGTGGCATGGCGGACGAGCCCTGGTTGCCAGGATCGAATGGCTCTTCGAGCTCTCGAACCTCGGTCCGCTGAAGATGCCGGATCTCGGTGGCGAACTTATCTAACGACGATGCGAGCAACGCCAGCGAGCTGATGACATGCGCGTGACGGTCCCGTTGAATAATCTGTGTCGACACTGGCGCGGTGCGCAAGCCCAGCCCGGCGCAGACATCATCTTCGACATCGGGTGGAACGTTGGCATGCGTCCCAACCGCTCCCGATATCTTGCCGACACAAATATCCTCACGAGCGGCCTCAAGGCGCAGGCGGTGGCGCCGAAGCTCGTCATACCAGACGGCTAGCTTGAATCCGAAGGTAATTGGCTCCGCGTGCACGCCGTGAGTTCGGCCTATCATGACGGTCGCGCGGTGCTTGAGCGCCTCACGGCCTACCGCATCGATAAGCGCGTCGACGCCTTTAATCAATAAGTCGATACCCTCGACGACTTGCATTGCCATTGCAGTATCGATGACATCGGAGCTGGTCAGACCGAGATGAATAAAGCGAGCGTCCGGTCCAACGGTCTCACCCATGGCTCGCAGGAATGCAATGACGTCGTGGTCGGTCTCTTTCTCGATCTCCTTCATACGGTCGAGATCACACGTTGCTTGTCGGATCTTCGACATCGCCTCGACCGGAATCACGCCTCGCGTGGCCCAAGCCTCGGCGACCGCAATTTCGACCTTCACCCACAGATCGATCTTGTTCCGTTCGCCCCAAATATGTCCCATTTCCGGACGCGTATAACGATCAATCAATGGTTATCTCCTCGTCAAGTCTGATCGGCGGGCGAGACAGTGCGCCGTCCCGAATCCGTTCGCTGAGGTCAACGGTCACAAATCGATTTTCGAGATTGTCGCTTGACGGTACATAGACCCGCAGATAGTTTCCGGTAAGACCACTCCAGACGGTCTCGCCTGGGATCACGTCGTCGTGCGCCTGTTCGAGCAAAACTTCAGTCTCGCGGCCCAAGTTCAGGTCGACGAAGTCGGAATGAAGCCGCTCGCCGATTTCGCGGAGCGTCGCCGATCTCCGATCCTTGACACGCGACGGCACCGGGCTCGGCATAGAAGCGGCAACCGTGTTACGCCTTGCTGAAAACGGAAATACGTGGAGCTTGGCGAAGGCCATCTCTTGCACGAACTCGCATGTCTCATCAAATTCTTGGTCAGTTTCGCCCGGGAACCCGACGATCACGTCGGTTGTCAACCCAATCGCCGGCAACTCCTCTCGCAGCCGGCGAACCGCCCGGCGGAATTGCTGCACGTTGTACCAGCGCTTCATGCGTCGGAGCACGGTCGGACTGCCGCTTTGGAGCGCCAAGTGAAGGTGCGGCGCCATTCGTGGTCGGCTGAGTATCGAGATGAATCGATCATCGATTTCGTGCGGACCAACCGACGTCACACGCAAGCGTTCAATGTCTGTGGTGTCCAGAACATGCTCGAGGAGATCGGCGAGCCGAAGCGTTGTATCTCCATCCGGCCACTTGTACGTCCCGACATGCGTTCCAGTCAGGACCACCTCACGAAAGCCCTCCTCGACCGCTCCCTGAACCTCGGTCGCGACCTCGTCCGGACTCATATTACGCGGGGCTCCGCGCGCGATCGGAATTACACAATAGGTGCAGTGGGCGCGACAGCCTTCCTGGATTTTGATCATGCGTCGGGTGCGAGTTTCGAACTGGTTCTCCAGTTGATCCAGGTCAAACGTCTCGTGCGCCCAGTCGAAATGCGCCAGAATGTCGTCGACCACCGTGAGCTTGTCTATCGACCCCACAACAAGATCGACCTCGCGCATGGCGTGCAGATCATCCGGTGAAACCGATGGATAGCACCCTATTGCGGCCACCAACGATTCGGGGTTCTGGCGTTTGGCGCGACGGAGCATCTGCCGGGATCGTCGATCAGCGAGATGCGTTACGGTACACGTGTTGACAATGTAGACATCCGCTTGATCAGCAAATGCAACCTCAGTCAAACCAGCGCTGCGCAGGTCACGGCGGATTAATTCTTCGTCACTTTGGTTGAGTTTGCAGCCAAGGGTACATATGGCGAACCGCGGCCCAAGCCGAGGGGAATGCGTGCGCTCGATCAGAGGAATTGGTGCTTTCATTTTCCCATTCGCGCAAGCTGACTTGCCGTCACTAGGATTATACATATTGCCCCAACACTTGGCTGAACATGCGTGTCCGTACGTCGGGAAATTTCCGGATATCGGGTCGGCAAAAGGTACTTTCGACCGTTGAAACTGAGCTTCCGTCAAGCTATAGTAATCTCGGAGTCATACATAATGACTCGGGCGGGAAACAGGAAGCGTTTCGACGTATAGCGCCTGGACTTGTCGTGGAGGCGACGAGTTGACGCGGTGGAGACTAAGCGAACCATTCGGCGGGTGGTCTCCCGGCTGACACGGTCGTAACGATTGTCCCAAAGGCGTCGAGCGATCGGCGAGACAAGTGGCAATCAACGTGTATCACCTCTCTAATTCATTTCCCGCCATGCAGAGAGTTACAGAGGATATTTATACGCCGGGCATCGGACTTGCCTGAGCGTTTCCATGGCTGTGGGCTGCGCATTTTTTGCATGCCCAATTGAGCGGGAAAGGGACCTTCCATGTGTGGAATTTTTGGGTACGTTGGAGCCACCCAGCCGGGTGCCGCTATGATATTGGACGCGCTCCGCAAGCTTGAATATCGAGGCTATGACTCATGGGGCGTGGCCGTCGGAGCGAATGGTCACATCGACGTCGCGAAGCGAGCTGGACGAATCGGTGACGCTACCGCTGCGCTACCCGACGCAAAGATTGGTTTCGGCCATACACGTTGGGCGACCCATGGCGGCGTAACCGACGCCAACGCGCATCCGCATCTCGACTGTACGGGTCGATTCGCCGTCATACACAACGGAATCATCGAAAATTATAAGGTCATCAAGGATCGGTTGATCGCAGCGGGGCACCAGTTTCTGAGCGAGACCGACACCGAGATTGTCGCGCACCTGGTTGAAGAGATCTTTCGGACAGATGGGCGACATGATCTGGTGACAGCGGTTCGGGAGGTGTTCAGTCAGCTTCGCGGGCTCAATGCGATCATCGTGATGGACAACATCACCCACCAACTGGTGGCGGTCAAGAACGTCTCCCCACTTGTACTCGGAAAAGGCGTCGATTCGTTTTTCCTTGCTTCAGACGCGACGGCGCTCGTGGGTCATGCGACGTACATCCACTACCTCGAAGATGGCCAGGTTGCCTGCCTTTCGGCTGACGGCATGTCGCTCTGGTCAGCCGAGACCGGCGATCGGCAGGAACCTGACTTTCGAGAACTGACGCTGACCGAAGCCGACACGTCACTCGGCGGCTACCCGCATTTCATGATCAAGGAAATCCACGAACAACCAGGTGTGTTGCGGCGCATTAGCATGGACTACTCCGAACCAGTCAAAGAACTTGCCGCGCTCATTCGCGAATCCTATGGTGCCTTCTTTGTCGGAAGCGGAACGGCAAGCTATGCGGCCCTTTCCGGCTCGTATCTCTTCTCTCGCATCGCACGACGACACGTTAACTTCACAGTCGGGTCCGAGTTCAAATATCAGGAGCACTTCATCACCGACCGCAGTCTGGTCATCGCCCTGTCACAGAGCGGGGAAACGGCTGATATTATTGAGAGTGTGCTGGCGGCCAAGAAGCGCGGAGCCAAAATCGCGGCTCTGGTCAACGTGGCTGGCTCGACACTCGATCGTCTGGCGGATTTCAGTATTCCGCTTGGTGCCGGCCCTGAACAATGTGTCTTGTCGACGAAAGCGTACACGGCCAAAATCGCGATTCTGTTGATGGCGGCGCACGAGTTGAACGGGAGCTTGCACGTAGCGCGGGAGTTACTGTGGCAAGCGGTGGATGGTATAGAACAGGCCATCGCTCCGCTTTCGGTGGATCTCATCCGATCGCTCGCATCTTCCATCGTCGAACGGGAGCACTGCTTCATCATCGGACGAGGACTCTCCTATCCTACGGCACTCGAGGCCGCTCTCAAGATCAAGGAAGTTAGCTACATGCATGCCGAAGGGTTTGCCGGCGGCGAACTCAAACACGGAGTCATCGCACTCGTCGACAAAGGGACCCCTTCGATCGTGTTTTCTCCTCTTGATGAGACACGAGACGATATCCTCTCCGGTGCAATGGAGATGAAAAGTCGCGGTGGGATGATCATCGGTGTCTCGCCCGAAAACGATCACACATTCGACGTGCACGTGCCTGTTGCAGACGTGGGCGATGCGTCGCCGATCATCAACGTGATCCCGGCACAGCTTCTCGGGTACCACCTGGCACTACTCCGTGGCCTCGATCCAGACAAACCGCGGAATCTTGCCAAGAGTGTGACGGTTAAATAGAGGTGGACGTTCTGCTCGACAGTCATTGCCACCTGGACCTTGAGACGTTCGAATCGGACCGCGACGAGGTGATTCAGAGGGCAAGGAAATCTGGAGTCGAGCAGATGATCGTTATCGGGTTCAACCCGAGTCGTTGGGAGTCTGGCGGTCGCCTGTGTGCGCGCTTCGCCGGACTTCATCTGGCGGTTGGACTACATCCAACCGAGGCGGAACAATACGACGACCAATTGGAACAGAGCCTACGCGGGGTGGCGATTGCTCGGAATGCGGTCGCCATCGGAGAAACAGGTCTCGACTACCACTGGAAGGCCGAAACGGCGAACCGTCAAAAAGACGCTTTCAAGCGGCAGATCGCGGTGGCCAAAGAACTGGATTTGCCTTTCATCATTCACCAGCGTGACGCCGAAATGGACACGCTCGAGATACTGAAAACGTCATCCCCGCCTCACAGAGCCGTGATGCACTGTTTTACCGGCGATGTTGATTATCTCCGCGAGTGCCTCGATCTTGGCCTTCACATCGGCCTTGGCGGGGCCGTGACATTTAAAAAATTGAAACATCTGCACGAAGCGGCCGCGAAAGCGCCGCTAGAGCGACTGATCCTCGAGACCGACGCTCCCTTCATGACGCCCAGTCCATACAGAGGAACACGAAATGAGCCGAGCTACGTCAAGTTCGTCGCGGCTCGTCTCGGAGAGTTACGCGGTGTGTCAGCTTCAGCGATCGCGGAAGCGACAACCCGCAATGCGAAAGAGTTGTTCAATTTGCCCGAGGGGGATTGCTCCGTTGGTCATGGCGCGCGAGGAGACACATAGATGCGCGTGGTGCTCGCTTCCGGCAATCTTGGCAAAGTCGCGGAACTCAGGCGACTTCTTCCAGATTGGGTCGAAATTACAACATCGAAGGATCTCGGAGTGGAGCTTCCTGAAGAGACCGGCAAGACCTTTCTCGAGAACGCGTTGATCAAAGCTCGCGCAGTCACCTCCGCGGTCAACATGATCTCGATCGCCGACGACTCCGGACTGGAAGTGGATGCCCTGAATGGAGAACCTGGCGTACGTTCGGCAAGGTTTGCGGGAGACGGTGCGTCTGACGCCCAGAACAACGCCCGACTTCTTGTCCGTCTCGAAGGCGTCGAGACCTCCAAGCGAACCGCTCGATTTCGCTCGGTGGTAGCAGTCGTTGCACCGGATGGAACCGAATTCTTTGATGAAGGATCAATCGAAGGCGAAATCTTGACCGCGCCACGAGGTACCAACGGATTCGGCTACGATCCAATCTTTCGTCCATGCGGACATGAACAAACCTTCGCCCAATTATCGCTTGACCAGAAGAACGAAATCAGTCATCGTGGGAAGGCATTTCGTAACGTGGCCGAGCGCTTGGTGCCTTTCATTCAGGCACATCAAACAAATGGAAGTCTCGGGGCTCATAACTCCGGGCAAACATCAAGGTGACATCAATGACCGACGTTCAATCAATCGACACAGTCAAAGCAGCAAGACGCATCTCGCGAAAAGCTCCCCTGCCGCTTGTTGCAGTCGCGGGCGTACGAGGCAAGTCGACAATCGTCTGGCTGCTGAATGAAATGCTTCACGCCGACGGTCAGTCTGTCGGCGTCTGGTCCAGTACTGGCGTCTACATCGACGATGAGCGCCAAGCGGGTGAGCTCGGTCCCTGGAGTGATGTACTCGTTGCAGCGCAGTCGGGAGAACTCGACGTTGCCGTTCAGGAGCTTGAGACTCCATTGGTTACCGGAGTTGGGCTTCCCGAGCGAATCTACCCTCTCGTTGCCATATCGACTTTGTGTGGTAACAACGAAGACTGCCTGATCAGCACCGAAGCAAGTCAAGGCGCGGCGGCTCAGGCGATTGTGGCTCGCGCGGTTCGACCAGACGGGGTTCTGATTCTCAACGCCGATGATCATGCGGTACTGGAGGCCGCTGACCATACCGCGGCCGAGATCGTGGTTTTCGCGTTGCATCATGAAAACCCGGCTCTTCGGCGGCATCTGCAATCGGGTGGGGCTGCTGTTTGGGTTCACGACGGTCGCGTTGTCGTCGGTACTCGCTCAATCAACCGGCACTTACTCGATGTTTCCGAAGCACATTTCACACTTGATGGTGCATTGACATTCCAAGTGCAGAATCTTCTTTGTGCCGTCGCTCTCGCGGTTGGACTCGACCTGCCAGATAGTGCCATTCGTGACGGGCTTCGCACGTTCAACCCCGATCCCGTGCGGCTGCCCGGAAGCTGCAATATTTTCCAGATTCACGACGCAACGGTGGTACTCGATTCTGCCCGGCAGGTTTGGGCCCTTCGACCGCTAACCCGTGGGATTCGACACCAGCCGCATCGCCGGATGATCACTGTCTCTGGATGTTTTCCGCACTTGCCCGACTATCAGGTGACAGAAGCTGGAAGACTGCTCGGGCGTCTCGGGGGCGCCGTCATACTCCATGCCGACCCGACGCACCGAGCGAACATCGACCTAATGATCGATGGAATCGCCCAGAACGAGATTCCTCCGCTCGTCCTTTCGATGCACGACGAGCAGGAGGCTATCTCCCACGCGATGCGCATGCTCGGTGACGGAAGTCTCTGCCTCGTTGTCACAGAGAACGTCAATCAAGCGGTCGCTTCGATTCGGCGTTAGAACAACCCGTGATGGAAATCGCCTGACCCCGTCAATGGGTTCATTGTGCTTCAGTTTCAGGGATTGAGCGACGCACGCCATTGATTTTCTGAGGATCACGCTCCGGATCCCCTGCAATTGAAAAGTAGACGTGGACTCCCGGCCTTCGCCCGACGAAGCGGTACCAGCAATTTGCTGGCAGGAATGAGGAGACAAGGTCAATGTCGGTTTACGAGGTAGGTTCTGCGATCAGCAAGCCAGGTGCGTATTCGTACGGCGCGATCCCAGTGCTCGATCTTCCAACCGGTGGTCACGAGGAGATACCGGTTGTTATCGCTCAGGGAAAGGAATCCGGCCCGGTCGTCTGGGTGACAGCGAACATCCACGGCGGTGAGCTAACCGGTATCGCCAGCGTCCATAGACTGCTCTCGATGGATCTCCCTCAGGAAATGCGCGGGACGCTCATCGTATTGCCAACCATTAACCCAGCCGGCCTGCAAGTTATGCAACGGTACCCGTATTACGAAGCCAAGGATCCGAACCGGGTTTGGCCAGGGTTCAAGACTGCGAACTCGTCTGGTGTACCTCCTGCCGTCTATCAGCAGATTGCTCAACAGATTTACGATGTTGTCGTCGCCACCGAACCCGACTGTCTCTTGGATCTGCACAATGCGTCAATCGATTCGATTCCCTTTACGATCCGCGATCGCGTCCTCTATCCAGCGGACTCCGGTGACGAAGGTCAGGCGAAGGCAAAGGAACTGGCTGGCCGCCTGGACTGGCTTGCGAAGACATTTGGTCTGTCGCTGGTCAACGAGTCGCCGGCGGCCAAGTACGTCGATCTCATGCTCCATCGCTCCGTAGCGGGCAGCATGGTCAATACGGCTGGTATTCCGTCCTTGACGTTGGAGTTGGGCATGGGAATGGCGATTGACCCTCCCGCCGTTGAGGCAGGCGTTACCGGCATTCTGAATGTGCTTCGCGGCTTCGACATGATTCCGGGCAACCCTCAGCCCATCAACCAGGTACCGGTCATCGACCTTGGCTTCCCGGTTCGACGGGACGAT
Organism: uncultured Chloroflexia bacterium; assembly: GCA_963785465.1. GTDB lineage: Bacteria > Chloroflexota > Chloroflexia > Thermomicrobiales > Thermomicrobiaceae > CALAGB01. Next base: position 209,150 of record CAWAVM010000008.1, read on the forward strand.
TCCGCTCGGGCGCCGGTCTCGGGCATCTTGGAAGGAGTCGTTCACCCTGGGCAGCCCTTCGGTACGGGAGATCTGCTGGCTCGCATCGTCGACATTTACGGGCGGCACATTGACGGAGGCGACATCATCGCGCAGGCGGACGGCTGGCTCATCGGCTGGAGCAATGGTATCGCGAAGTACCGCGGACAGACGGTCGCATCATTGGCGATTCGCGACGATGAGCCACTGATCGGTCCACAACCGGAGTGAGGCGTGTCAACTACGTCCTCTCTCCAGGTTGTCTTGGCTCGAACCATGAATCAGATGCAACGTTCGCGTAGTTACGTTGCGGACTTCAAATTGCCGGTCAACAACAGCCGAATGAAAAGATCGGGGTGGCCTTGGCGTTGAACAATCGGGATCTGGCCGAGCAGTTAAGGACGTTTGCCAACCTCATCGAGATCAAAGGTGAGAATGCGTTTCGCGTCAATGCGTTCCGACGCGCCGCAGACACCATAGAAGAGCTTGAACAACCAGTCAGCGTGTTAGTCGACGCGGGAACGATCACCGACGTACCGGGGATTGGGCCCGCAATCGCGGCTGCGTTGACTGAGTTGGTACAGACCGGACACTTCGCTTCGATGGACGACGTGCTGGACGAGGTTCCGGGTACTCTCCTGACAATGCTGGACATCCCTGGCGTCGGAACAAAATCGGTCGCTCGTTTCTATCGCGAGCTCGGGATAACTGACCTGGTCCAACTTGAAGCTTCGGCGCAACGCGGCGAAATTCGGACGCTCAAGGGCTTTGGACCTCGTCACGAAGAACGCATTATCAAGGGGATCGCGTTTCTCAATCGACGCACCGGAAGACTTTCGATCGGGACGGCGCTACCGGTTGCCGAGACGCTCGTGCAATCTCTCGAAGCGTCATTGGGGGCTCCAGTTGCGGTTGCCGGGAGCACCCGCAGGATGTGCGAGACAGTCGGCAATATTGATCTGGTAACCGCAAACGTGGACGCGAACGCGATTGTCGCGGCAGCCGGCACCTTCGTTTCCGAGATCGAACTTGGCGAAGATGGTCTGATCGTCGGTATGCACGACTGCGGAGTTCATCTTCGGATCAAATCGACCACCACTGAACGCTTCGGTACAGAATTGATGCGCTGGACCGGTAGCCGCGGATTCGTTGAGGCACTTTCTCGCCAGGCCGGAAATGATCTTCCCTTGGGCGCCACGGAGTCCGACATCTTTGACGCTTTAGGGCTCGACTACATCCCTCCTGAACTCCGAGAAGACGCGGACGCCATCTCATTAGCTGGCGATCATCGACTTCCCGATCTGGTCGCGTTGGGTGATATCCGCGGAGATCTTCATCTGCACTCAGAATGGAGTGACGGCCACGGCACAATACTCGAACTCGCAACCGCCGCTCGGGATCGTGGTTATGAATACCTCAGTATCGCTGACCACTCGGGTGGACTTGCCATTGCAAGAGGACTTACTCAGGAACGGCTAAGAGAGCAGCGAACGGAAATCGATCGTGTCAACGAGCTCGTTCCCGAGGTACGCCTGCTACGCGCGAGCGAGGTGGAAGTTCATCCGGACGGCTCGCTCGACTTTCCTGACGAGGTCCTCGCCGAACTTGATCTGGTCGTCGCCTCGCTGCACTCAGCCCTGAGTCGCTCGACCCAAGAACTCACCGATCGAATTGTCAAGGTATTGCGGAATCCGCACGTCGATATTGTGGCCCACCCGACTGGTCGGATCGTCGAGCGTAGACCGGGTGGGACATATGATTGGGAGACTGTCTTTCGGGTCGCGCGAGAAACGGACACGGCGTTAGAAATCAACGCGAATCCGGCACGACTCGACATGAGCGATGACATCGCTCGGGAAGCACACTCAGCGGGCGTGAGGATTGCTATCAACACCGATGCGCACGATTTACGGTCGCTCAATCTGATGCGTTACGGAATCGGCGTGGCCCGTCGGGCCGGCATTGGCCCTACAGCGATCATTAACACGCGTAGCCTGGAGGATCTACTCAGCTGGCTACGCCGTTAGACGCTGAACGCTCGGTTGGCGGAACTCTTCCCGTTCGCTCATTTGGAATGATTCGGGCCCGATCAATTCGGCAAGGGCCGCTGAAAGGTCATCACACCAGTCCACGCCAATACCCGCTGCTAACTGGGCCTGATGATCCCCCGCATTGACGTGCAAAATCACCCGATCATCACCACGAAACTCGTCAAAAAGCTCTCGAACGCTGTGCATCGTTCTGATGTCTCCATCGATGTCAGGAGACGCCACGAGGTGGAGATGAATCTCGCGGAACCGAACCGGAACAGGCTTGTCGGTCGACATGCGCGTGACCTTAGTGACGACGAGTTGAATGCGATCGTTGCGATTATCGACTCGCGCCGTGATTCGAACGACTGAATCTTCTTCCACCAGTGACCCCGCTGCTTCGAGAACGTCTGGAAAGAGTACAGATTCAATAGAACCTGACTGATCCTCGAGTTGACAGATAGCCATCACGCGATTCGACTTGGTGTTGATGCGGCGAATGCCTGTGACAAGGACGATACAGTCGATCTGCTCTCCTACCGTGTCTTCATCAATTTCGGCCAACTGCACGAAGCCGCCATCACGGATCATCCGCATGAGATCGTTCAGTGGATGGGAGCTAAGGTAAAAACCGAGCAACTCCTTCTCCCACGTCAGCAATGTCTTAGCGGGCAGTATCACGTCGTCGAGCGCCGGCATCGCAATCGCCGGTGACTCGACCTGCATTGTAGAGAACATGTCGACCTGGCCGCGCTTGGCCGCCTTTTGTCTTGACTGTGCGGCATTTATCGCTGGCTCAAGTGCCTCGAGCAGCGCGCCCCGGTTGCCAAGTTCATCAAGCGCGCCGCACTTGATCAGGCTGTCGGCAACCCGCCGGTTAACGAGCGACCAGTCGACTGTGTCGCAGAACTGCTCAAAACTAGCGAATCTGCGATCGGGCAGCGAATCACGGGCGTCGATGATAGCCCGGACCGCACCTTCTCCAACGTTTTTCACAGTCGAAAGACCGAAACGAATGCCAGAGACGTCGTTCTCAAGGTCCTCGACGATGAAGTCAACGAGGCTTCGATTGATGTCGGGAGGGAGGACCCGGATGCCAAGCTTGGCGCATTCTGCCGCGGCAGCGGCCACACGGCTGGCCGTTCCCGATGGATGGCTTGACGCTAACCGGAAGACCGCGGTCATATACTCTGGCGCGTAGTTCGCCTTCAGATAAGCTGTTTGATAGGAGATAGTTCCATAGCAGGTCGCGTGCGCCTTATTGAAGGCGTAACCGGCGAACGGCTCAATGAGATTGAAAATTGTCTCGGCGTCGTCTCTGTCGTATCCCTTGGCCTCAGCCCCAGATAAGAAACGCTCCCGTTCGGCAGCCATCTTCTCTGGAATCTTCTTCCCCATGGCTTTGCGCATGATATCGGCTTCGCCAAGGGTGTAGCCGGCAAACTTCTGGGCGATAAGTAGTACTTGATCCTGATAAACAATCACCCCATACGTCTCATCCAAGATCGACGCCAGATCTGCATGCGGATAGTGGATCGCCTCTTCACCATGTTTCGCGCGACAGTAAGTTGGGATGTGCTGCATTGGGCCAGGTCGGTAAAGTGCGACCATTGCCGCAAGCTCCGCGATCGAGCCCGGACGCAATTCGCGGATGTACCGTCGCATACCAGCGCTCTCGAGCTGAAAGACACCGAACGTCTCGCCATTCGAGAGCATCTCGAACGTCTTGGTATCGTCCTCCGGCAGATGCTTCGGATCGATCTCCAGCCCATGACGTTCTCGAATGATATCCACGGCCTCACCAAGAATGGTCAGGTTGGCTAGACCGAGAAAATCCATTTTCAACAGGCCTATCTCGGCCACTGTCTCCATGGTGAACTGAGTCGTCGGAAGAGCACCCTCCTCCTGACGTGACGGGCGCTGTAATGGAAGATGGTCGACCAATGGGTCAGCCGAAATCACCACTCCGGCTGCGTGCGTACCGGCGTGCCGAGAAATGCCTTCAAGCTGTTTCGCGTTGTCGATCAAACCACGTGACCGGTCATCTTGATCGTACAGCTGCCGTAGTTCAGAACTCTCGATAAGCGCTCGGTCAATCGACATGTTGAGCGTCTGCGGAATCAATCGAGCAATTCGGTCAACATCACCATAGGCCCAGCCCATCGCACGTCCAACGTCGCGGAGAGACGCCTTGGCACCCATAGTCCCAAAGGTGATGATTTGCGCGACCCGGTCGTGCCCGTACTTCTTGGCCACATAGTCAATCACCTCGCCACGTCGATTGTCGGCGAAGTCCATGTCGATGTCGGGCATCTCCCGGCGCTCCAGGTTAAGGAAACGCTCGAAGACCAACCGGTTCGCCAGTGGATCGATGTCCGTAATACCGAGACAATACAGTACGATGCTTGCGGCAGCGCTGCCGCGGACGCCGAACGGTATGCGATTACTCCGCGCGAACTCAGCGAAGTCCCTGACTATGAGCATGTAGCTCGAAAATCCAGTTTTCTGAATAACGTCGAGTTCGTAATCAAGTCGCTTTCGGACTTCGTCGGTCATCTCCGGATAGCGATCGGTCACGCCGGCCCAGCACAGGTTCACCAGGTGTTCGTGGGCCGTAACCTCCTGCGGAATGCCAGGGTCCGGAAGATGAAGTCGACCAAACTCCATGTCCACATCGCAGCGCTCAGCAATCGCGATCGTATTTTCGAGTGCCTCCGGAATCTCCCCAAAGATGCTCCACATTTCATCGGGACTCTTGAAATAGAGCTGATCGGATTCCATTCTGAGCCGCTTGGGGTCATCGAGAGTTGTGTTCGTTTGAACGCAGACCAACAGCTCCTGCGCGGCAGCATCCTCACGGTTGACGTAGTGGACATCGTTGGTGGCGACAAGCGGCAGATCCAACTTTCTCGCCAGTTCAATCAACTGAGGGTTAGTCTGTCTCTGCCCGTCGATCCCGTGGTCCTGGATCTCAATGTAGAAGTGCTTCGTCCCGAACATCTCGCGGAGTGATGTCGCCAACCGGACCGCTTCATCATCCTTGCCGACAAGGAAATTATTGGCGACTGGGCCACCGAGACACGCGGACGTGGCGATAACCCCGTCGCGCAGCTCATTCAGCATGTCCAAATCTACTCGTGGTTTGTAGTAAAAGCCATCAAGGCTGGCTCGACTGGCCAGTTTGAGAAGATTGTTGTAGCCCCGCTCGTTTTCGGCCAGCAGCAGCAAGTGGTACGAACTCTTGTCTCGATCCGCGATTGTATTGGGAGCAAGATAGGCTTCGATCCCGAGTATAGGATGAAGATCGTTTGCTTTGGCCGCCTTATACCAGTCGACCACGCCGTACATCACGCCATGATCAGTAATGGCCAAATGCTTCATCCCGTAGTCACGAGCTCGAGTCATGTAATCATCAATGCGACCCATTCCATCGAGCAACGAAAACTCGGTGTGAAGGTGCAAGTGCGCGAACTGACGCACGGCACGCCACTCCTCCCATGAAATCCAATCAGGACCCGCAAACAACGCGCCTAAGTATGCATCGTACAAATAATGGTGCGCACGCCCTCAAACTGATCCGGCGCAGACAGAAAGCACCACGATACGACAACGCGAGCAAACGCACACAGTTTCAGGCTGATCGGCTGTGCCGCGCAACGCTAATCGGCAGCGATAGTATCCGGTGCGGTCCCGGGGCCAGCCGGCCAACCCTGCGCCGCTAGACGAGCCTGACGCACAACCAACTGCAACATCTGTCGAACATCATGCCGAACGGCTTCCGGAATGTCGCGACTCTGAAGCAGCCGGAAAACCTCAGTCAAGATCGGCTCCTCGGCGAGCAGACTCTCAACGCGTTGCGGCATGAATCCGGCTGCGGCCAACAAATTATCTCGGTCCGCCGGAACCAATCCGAGCGCATCCGCAAACTTGACAACAGCATCACGCGTCGGCATGCGATGACTACTCTCAAGTCTACTCACGTAGCTATGATCAAATCCGGACGACTCTGCAAGTCTACTTTGAGAGATTCTCGCCGCCTCGCGATACTGCTTGAGAAGTTGCGCGAACCCCACATCAACAAATCCATCTGCGATGTCCACCAATCAACCTCCTACACGTCACGTTCGCCCAGAGCGAACGAACACCAACCGTTGATGTGAACAGTATACGTACAGCGTGCCAAAGTGTCAAGTGTTATCCACGTTTTCCACATCCAGCTGTCAACATGTCAGATAGGTGACATGAAGATGGCATCAATGTGTCAACAGTCGGCGATAGTCCAGACTTTCGGGGACAGGGTGCTATACTCGGTAAGTTGATTTGGCGCGCATTGCCGCGCGCGATCGCTGAAATGGAGCCGCAAACGGTGTCCGACGACCTTGATGGACATGCAGTTCAGTCCCCGTTGCTCGACCTCCCCGCTCGTTCACTTATCTCTCACGTCGCAGACCCATCCCACAACTCAGGAGGCGGTGTTATCGCCGGGCTCACGCTGGCCGGCGCGGCCGCATCGGCCGAGCTCGTACTCAGATTGGCAGTGCGCAGGAAATCGCTCGCTGATCAAAGGGAACAAATTGAGAAGCTCCTGAACGGCGTCGTCAATCACCGCGTTTCTTTCGAGAATGCGGCGGATCGGGATATCGCGGCGTTCACCGAACTCGTGAACACCCAACGCGAAATGAAGCTACTGAGGAAAGAGGCGCCTGCTGAGGCAGATACGAGGCTTCAAAGCGCGTACGTTCACGCTGCCGAGGTGCCACTTGCGTTATCCAGAGAAGCGATAGAGTTTATGGAGGAGGTGCAAAGCAGCCTTGATTTCGCCTCACGATTCACCGTCAGCGATCTGGGAGCAGCTGCGGCGCTCGCCCGTGGCGCGATCGACGCCGCGCTTCTCACCGTCGACGCCAACCTGGCCTACATCGACAATTGCGTGACGAAACCGCTCCGCGATGAGGCGCGAATGATTCGAGCGCGGGCAAGCAAGATTGCCGACGACGTGATTGAACGAGCGTCGGATTCGATTTCAGGGCGGACGAAGGGAAGCTAGATGGTGGCCGTATTGTTGGAGGGCGGACCAGTCGCGCGTGGCATACTCAGCGCCGCACGTGACGATATCGCGCAAATCGTCACGCAGAATTCGACCATACCGAAGCTAGCGGTTGTGATGGTCGGTAATGACCCTGGCGCTGCCGCGTATGCGCGGTCGATACGCAGGACCGCGCGCAAGGTCGATATTCCATTTGAACTCATCAGCCTTCCAATCTCAATCACGAACGACGAATTTGACTGTGAGATCAGCCGGCTCAACCGCGACACGAGCGTGGCGGGAATCATGGTGCTCCAGCCACTTCCCGCTCATCTTCCCAAAAATCGGCCCTCTGAGATCCTTGATCCCGAAAAAGATGTGGATGGCACGACGCTCGTCAATATCGGACGGCTCGCTGCGGGATCTGCGGATCTGGTTCCGAGTACTCCACAAGGTGGTGTCGAGATTCTGCGCCACTACGACATACCGGTTGCCGGACGAAACATCGTCATCGTCGGACGAAGTCTCGTGGTCGGTAAGCCACTCGCAGCAATGTTGTTGCGGCTGGATGCGACGGTGACCATTTGCCACAGTCGTACCCCGGACGTAAGTACGTACACAGCGTCGGCTGACATCGTCGCGATGGCAGTCGGGCGTCCTGGTCTGTTGACGCACGACATGATTCGACCTGGCGCGACGGTGCTCGATTTTGGAGTGAACGTTCGGGACGGAGAGATGGTCGGCGACGCCGATCCGTCCGTGGCCAAGGTCGCAGGAGCGCTCACGCCGGTTCCCGGGGGAACTGGCGTGGTGACGAACGCCGTCCTGATGAGGAATACCGTCACCGCCATTCGAAACGCTCAACCCGCACTAGCGGTGAGAGCCTGAGCGCCAGATGGCGATGTATTGCAGCGACACAGATGATGAAAGGAGCACCGCAAAGTGCTGAGCGACAGTGAGATTGCCGCGAGCGTGAGTCCGACCCCAATCATGGAGATCGCGTCGGAACTTGGTCTCGCACCCGATGAGGTCGAGCTTTACGGACCGTATAAGGCGAAGATCAATCTGGGAGTCCTCGAACGTTTGAAGGACAAGCCGAATGGCAAATATGTCGACGTGACCGCGATCACTCCGACACCACTCGGCGAAGGAAAGACGACCGTCACGGTTGGTCTCGGACAAGCGCTTGCCCAACTTGGTCACCGCGCTATCGTCGCGGTCCGCCAACCCTCGCTCGGACCGGTCTTCGGAATAAAGGGTGGAGCTGCGGGTGGTGGTTATTCTCAGATCATTCCCATGTCGGACCTCAATCTACACTTGACCGGCGACGCGCATGCGGTGACCTCTGCGCACAACCTTCTTTCAGCGTTTCTCGACAATTCGATCTATCACGGCAATCCGCTCGATATTGACATGAATCGGATTGAGTGGGGACGCGTTCTCGACATGAACGATCGCTCCCTGCGGGATATCGTCATTGGACTAGGGCCAAGCAACGGTATTCCGCGGGAGACACGCTTTGACATCACCGCGGCATCAGAGGTTATGGCCATCCTCGCGCTGGCCACTTCGTATCGAGACCTCCGTGAACGCCTTGGACGGATCGTCGTTGCCCAGAACCGAGACAAGCAGCCCGTGACTGCTGAAGACATCGGAGCCGCGGGAGCGATGGCTGCATTGCTCGTCGACGCCCTCAAACCGAATCTTCTGCAAACCCTCGAACACTCACCAGCGTTGGTACACGCCGGACCATTTGGAAACATCGCCCACGGCAACAGTTCGATTCTCGCCGATCGGATCGGCCTGAAGCTGGCCGACGTCGTGGTGACGGAGTCGGGCTTTGGCGCTGACCTGGGCGCCGAGAAATTCTTCGACATCAAGTGTCGCGTCAGCGGGCTGCGACCGGACGCCGCTGTGCTGGTGGCTACGGTGCGGGCACTCAAGGCGCACAGCGGACAATACAAGATCATCCCTGGCCGTCCGCTCGATCAGGGACTAATCGAGGAAAACCTCGAGGCGTTGCAGCAGGGAATCCCGAATCTCGAAAAACAGATTGAAAACGTTCGTCAATTCGGCGTGCCGGTTGTCGTCTCGATCAACCTCTTCCCGACTGATACACCGGCCGAGATTGAAGCGGTTCGCCGTGCCGCGCTGCGCGCAGGCGCGGTCGACGCCGTGCCGACGAACATTTTTGCCGAAGGCGGTAAAGGCGGTCTCGAACTGGCGCGCGCGGTGATGAGCGCAACCGAACAGCCTTCTAACTATCGCCCGCTCTACGAACTGGACGAGCCGATCAAGAAGAAGATCGAGACGATCGCACGGCGCGTGTACGGGGCGGCAAACATTAACTATCTGCCTGCAGCAGAGCGTGCAATTCGCACGTTCACCCGACTTGGCTATGAAAACTTGCCGATCTGCGTTGCCAAGACCCATTTGTCATTGAGCGCTGATCCGAGCTTGCTGGCACGTCCGGAAGGCTTCGATGTTACCGTTCGCGAGGTGCGCTTGTCGGCCGGCGCCGGTTTCATCTACCCGCTTCTCGGTGAAATGCGAACGATGCCTGGCCTTGGCAGTAAACCCGCCGGATTGAATGTAGACATCGATGAGGACGGAAACATTAGCGGACTCTTCTAGCGAAACGCTGCTGGAGGAATGACTGGCGTTCCGGTCGGATACAAAGGACCATCGTCTGACGTGGTTGATTCAATAAGGTTGACTGGGTCGACAAATGTCTGAGGTTACGGCAGCCTTCGTCATATGGTTGCCGACTGGAACGCTGTTGCCGCTAGTCATCAGTAAACTGACCGGTGCTGAATGGAGGGGCGCATTCATCGAGGCGTCCCTCTTCGCGACCCTCGGACTATTGATCTACCCGACGATGCTGGCGTTGCTTACTGCACGGTTCATTCACATGTCCTCCCCGGAGCCACTCTTCGTGGCTGGGTATGCGCTTGCGACACTCAGTCTACTGTACTATCGCAGACGCTCTCACGGTCCTCGCCGCTATAGATAGTCTATGTACGTACATTTTGACCGTTCACTGTCCGCTTGCAGGACTCGATCGTCGGCGCAATGCGCAGGATCGACATCTATGTACGTACATTACGTGGTCACTGAACGTTGTTGACTTGAGATTGCTCCGGGAATCAGGCTTGTAGAAAAGAGATACTGGCGTACGTACGCACTATTTTCCATTCCGTACAAGTAGTTTGACTTGTCGGCGTCCTCTCAGCGGCGGTCGCCTGTCCCTACCTGTGACGCGAATTCAGAAGCTCGTGGTATCGGCTAAGCGCACTTGGCGAGACACGCTTCAATCTGGACAGTTCTGGACTGGTTCACCCACCGTTCCATGGTGGGCTCGCAATTGCCCACGTGGCGCACAAAAAAAGACAGACAATCGCCCGTCTCTCAACATCTGAGAATTCGAAATCACCACTGGGGCTGGGGAGCAGGGATTCGAACCCCAACCGGCTGATCCAGAGTCAGCTGTCCTACCGTTAGACGACTCCCCAATAGGCTTCCAAGCATGTAGCTTGGCAAGGGCGATTATAACAGACCGCCTGGAACCGGTTCAAACGTGAGCGGTCGGTCGGTCTAGATCTTTCCCCTCAAACTGAATAACACCCTGCCGAACCTCGGCAAGCGGAAGATGGCTGAGGGCTTGGTGTGCGAGCAGTTCGCTAGACGTAGCGGTCACGAAGATCTGACAACCTGTGTGACCGAGAACACTCAACAAACCGTCTTGATGATCCGGGTCGAGTTCCGATAGGACATCGTCGAGCAGCAGGAGTGGCGCTTCTCCGGACACTTCGACAACGCGAGCGAGTTCCGCAAGCTTCATCGCCACAACCGCCAATCGCTGCTGTCCACGGGAACCGAAGGCCGCCAAGTCCCGGTTGTCGATCAAGTAGCTGAAGTCATCTCGATGAGGTCCGATCACGGTTGATCCTCGCCGAAGCTCCTCGCCACGCCTTTCTCTAAGCTGAGAACTGATCGCACGTGAGAACAATGGTTGAGCGTCGTCCATTGAACCCGAGATGGCACGCTCGATCTGCGCGTCCGGCATTTCAACCGTTCCAACGTAGGCTAGCTTCAGGCCGAGGTCACCTCCGTTCAGTCGAGAAAAGGCTACGGCCGCTTCGCGGCTCAATCCAACGAGATAACGATGGCGCGCAGCCAGAAGGTAGGCCGAATACGTGGTAAATTCCTCATCCCAAAAGGCCAACTCCTCCTCAGCCGATCGACCAGCGCCTCGGGCGGAAAGGTCTTTGAGAAGCCGGTTGCGTCGCTCAACCAGCTTCCCGTATCGACTTAATGCCCGAAGATAGGAGCGATCCAGTTGGCTGATGGTGATGTCAAGATAGCGTCGTCTCACCGACGGGGAGCCGAGCACTAGATTCAGGTCCTCAGGAGAAAATAGAACGACCTTCAGGGTTCCGATCAGATCCATGATGCGGCACGACCGACCGTCGATCTTTGCACGTTTACGGATGGCGTTAGTCCGCGAAGTGTCGGCGGCGAGCGTCAGTTCGAGCGATCGTTCCGAGCCATCCTCGTGGTTCACTGTTGCAAGAACGCGCGCGAACGGTGCCAAACCGAATTCCTGATTGCTTTCCCAGCTAATGAGCTCGCGCTCCAAGGCCGTTCGCGGCGAGCGAGTGGTGGCCAATAGGTAGATTGACTCGAGGAGGCTTGTCTTGCCGCTCGCGTTTGCGCCGGACAGCCGGAGACCCGGCGCCGGAATATCCAGCTCGCAGTGACGGTAGACACGAAATTCGTCGAGTTGAATTCGGATCAATCTCATCAGATACGGGGGAATCGACCGAATTTCCGATTAGGAAATTTGATCGATGGGATGACGCTAAATCCAACCCCAGGCATCAAGGAACGACACGTCGCGGCCAAAGTGGTGAACCGCGCGATCGCCAACGACAACGTCGCTAACTGTTTCCGATGACCATCGGCATGATCACGTGCGTGAATTCTTCGTTGCCGGCTGTGCGCAGCACGCCTGCGGCATTCGGCCCAGTCATCTCTACAGCGATATCGCCCGCGCGCATTACGCCCAGCACGTCGGTGAGATACCGTCCATTGAATGCAATCTGTGATTCCGGGCCCTCAACGCGGCCATCGATCACGTCCTCATTGTCGCCGGTCTCAGCCGCCTGCGCCGAAATGTTGACAATTCCAGGGTCGAGTTCGCTGTCACCGGGCTTCATCTGAATTCGAACAACATCATTGCTCGACTCAGCGAACAACTTGGCACGCCTGGCAGCCGACAAGAACTGATCGCGATCAACGATCAGCCGCGTCCCGTACTGTCGCGGCACTATCTGTCGATAGTCAGGGAAATGACCGTCAATCAGACGACTCAAGAATTCAACCTGGCCAGATCGAACCAGAAGTTGACTGTGATTCGGCGTGACCGAGAGAGCGATTGGATCGGTCTGGTCTGCGATGATTCGAGAGAGTTCTTGCAGCGCTCGAGCTGGAACGATGACGGACACGTCTTCGCCCGTGGGCTCGCTCAACTCAGCCTGGCGCACTGAAAGACGAAAGCCGTCGGCGGCCGCCAGTGTCAACGTCGGACCCGAGAACTCAGCCTGCACCCCGGCTAGAACCGGGCGGCTGTCGTCCGTCGCGGCGGCGAACGCAACCTGGGCGATCATCTCGCGCAAAGTGCCTGGGTCAATTCGGCCGGTCGGCGTCATCTCTTCAATACTGGGAAGAGACGGAAAATCTTCCGCCGGAATTCCTTTGATGTGGGCCTTCGAACGCGCGCAGGCCACCGCAACGCTTAGACTCTTGGGATCGAGATCAATCGAGATTGTCTCGTTGGGCAGGCTGGCAACAAAATCGGTAAGAAGGTCAGAGCGCAAGGTTATTGTGCCCTCGTTCTCTATCACGGCATCTATCCAGACAGTCACCGCGATTTCAAGATTTGTCGCCGAAAGTCGAAGCTTGCCAGGTTCGGTTGTGAACAAGACATTGCCCAAGACCGGCAGCGTTGACTTTTTCGCTACCGCCCGTGAGACGTGACCTAGTGCTCGTTGTAGTTCATCTTGCTGACAGGAGAGCCGCAATAGTGCTACCCCTTCTGTGTTCGTACACTCAATTGTCTGCGAATTATAGCACACCTATCGACCTTGACCCGGGAGCTATTGCGCTATCTCTCTGGCCCAATCGAACGATCTTTTTCCGCCCAGATAAGGACCAGGGTACGTCCTCCGCTAGTTGACATTCCACCCGACCCTGTTAGAATAGTTTTAGAACCGATGTTCTATTTGTTGCGGTCTACGTTTGGCAGGCGAGGAGACGTTTGGATGACTGAGATGACCGCGTTCGATCCCAAGAAATACCTGACCCGCATCAACGGAGCCGATTATCTCGAGGTCAAGTGGCGACTCGTTTGGTTTCGCAACGAAAACCCGAATGGTCGTATTCAGACCGAGCTTTTTTCGCACGACGGGAACACCGCGGTGTTCCGAGCCCGCGTAGAAATCCCCGATGCCGGTAGCGCCACCGGCTGGGGCAGTGAGACAGCGGCAGACTTCGGCGACTACATCGAAAAGGCCGAGACCAAGGCGCTTGGCAGAGCACTTGCGGCGCTGGGTTACGGAACGCAATTCTGTCCTGATTTCGAGTTTGGAGCGGGCGACGATCGAGTGGTCGATTCACCGATCGATCTCAATCGGACACGATCACGCCGCGACAATTCCGAGCAAATGCATGCGACGGAGCGGCAGATCAAGTTTCTGTTCGCAATTGCTCGTGAAGTCGGGCTTCCGGATGAGGATCTAAGCAATGAGTCTCAGGAATTGTTCGGACATTCGATCGACCAGCTTCGCCGACGAGAGGCCTCGGCGCTGATCGAACGCCTTCAGCAGCGTCGCGAAGCGGCACACGCGGTTTCATAGTGACGAAGCTGACCTGTTGAGATTAGGATAGACATCATGGCCGCCACCGCACACGAAATCGATCAGACAACCCGAACCATCAAGGATCATGCCCGCCTCCAAAAGCGTGCAGCCGTCCTCTACCTCCGGCTCGAAGACGGTTACGCTCAGATTGAGCGTGGACAGGACGCCGGGCAGGATGTGACCAAATGGGAAGATGTGTGGAAGCGACTGCTGCGAGAATACGAGCAGGTTTGCGATATCCTGGCTCTCGTCCAGGACTGACGTCGTACGTGGCCGCTCTGCGGCCACGTAGTCTCCCCCTCCTCAATTTCAACTTTTTCATCCAATTCGTGTGCAATACGTCGTACACTGTTTCCCTGATTTCGGAGTGACAGCCTTGTTCGCTGTCCTGAGGGGAGCACACGATGAATTCCTCGGTGCCACTAGATTTGGAACGTCTTCGGCAGTCGCTGCCTATCCTAAATACCGTTACGTATCTCAACACCGGTACCGTGGGTGTCATGCCGCAACCGGTTCTGGAAAAACATCTGGAAGCGATTACGAGCTACGAGATCGGCGGACACGTTGCACAGCCAGCGGCGCAGGCAGGTTACGAGCAGGCGCGGACAGCCCTGGCCAGATTGATCGGCGCATCACCTGAGAGCGTTGCGCTCACCCGCAACGCCACTGATGGCGTAAATTTGGTCGCGGCTGGGCTCCGCCTCGACCCATCCGGTGTCGCACTGACCACCGATCAGGAACATCCTGCGGTCATTCTGCCTTGGGCAGCGGCTGAACGGCGCGGCGGTGCGAGACTTGAACTCTTCTCAATCGGCGCTACTCCGGATGAGACACTTGAAAACTTCAAACATGCTCTAACTTCAGAAACTCGCATCGTTATCGTCAGCCACGTCTCATGCGAAACAGGCTTGCGCCTGCCGGTGGCTGAGATCTGCCGCCTGTGTCGCGAACGCGGCATCTTGACCCTGGTCGACGGGGCTCAATCACTAGGGCAGTTTCCGATAGATGTGAACGCAATTGGCTGCGATTTCATGACCGGCAACGGTCACAAGTGGCTTGCAGGTCCGAAGGGAACTGGATTCCTCTACCTATCACCGGACGCGTTGCCTATGGTCGATCCAATTCATGTCGGAGACGGGTCCGTGTCACCGCGATTCGACCGGGTGATGCTCGGTTTGCGCCCTGGCCTGGCGGAATGGACGTTTGCGGAAACCGCCTCAAAATTTGAATTTGGTACACGAAATTGGCATACGTACGCTGCTCTGCCGCACTCGATTGACTATCTCGAGACACTTGGATGGAGCAACGTTGAGGCGCATTGTTCGGACCTGAGCGCCGAACTCAAGCGGCGGCTACAACGAGAGCCCGGGGTAAAGCTGTACTCTCCCGAAGCTTGGAGCGACAGTTCAGGGCTGGTGTGCTTCGGACTGGATGATTGGAAGGGAGTCGAACTGAGTCAGCGACTCTGGAACGACTTCAACGTCATTCAGCGACGAGTACAAGTACCCAACGGAATTCGGATCTCGTGTGCCTATTTCAACTCAGAAGCTGACCTCGACCATCTATTCGATGGGATGCGAGCGCTCAAACGTGAGGGATCGGTGTAACGCCTCACGCTTTTCCTGGGAGACTGAAGGTGCGTTCAACCCGGCGCCGAGCTTGGCCGATACGTTGTACGAGAGAGCCAGTAACAGGTAACGAGGCCAGTCCGGATTAGCGGACTGGCCCCGTCTCACATCTGCTTGCGTTGATTAGCGCTAGTTCACTGCGATGTCGACACTCTTGATTTCAATCGGCTGCGTGGGCTTCGAGTTTTCGCCGAAAGCGTTCGCAGTTACTGGAGTGTTGGCAATCTTGTCGACGACGTCCATTCCCTTCACAACCTCACCAAAGATCGTGTAGTTCTTCGGCAATTTACCGGTCATGTCAGCCTGAACGATGAAAAACTGGCTGCCATTGGTGTTCGGGCCAGCATTCGCCATCGCCACGGTGCCCTTCGCATAATCCCGCGTTACCGGCTCGTCCTGGAACTTGTAACCGGGGCCGCCGCTGCCGGTGCCCGTCGGGTCACCGGTCTGGATCATAAATCCCTTGATGATTCGATGAAACGGAATATTCGTGTAAAAGCCGTGCTGGGCCAAAAACACGAAGTTGTTCACCGTTATTGGGTCCTCTGACGCAAGCAGATTGATGACAATGTCACCATCCGTTGTATGCAAGGTGGCCTCGTACTTCTTGTTCTTGTCGATCTCCATTTTCGGAGGCGACGACCACCGCTGAGTGTTATCTCCGGCCGACACAGGCGATTCCTTTCCACTTGTCGCGCCGCCGCTCGTGGATGCAGAACTTGTGCTGCCACAGGCGACCATTATCGATACGAGCGTTCCCAAAACCACCAGACGCGCGACAGCGCCGATTGGATTGTGAATCGACCCGATTGGTTGATTGAGCAAGGCTGTTTGCTACTCCTCTTTAGATGCATGCGCGGTTCAGTTGCCAAAGGCTAACCGCGGGCATAGTTTACTCTACTCGAGGTCCCGCCTCACCGACCTCAGCCGGCAACGTCGGAGCGAACTGTTGGAAGTTCTTCGCGAACATTCCTGCCAGTTTTCGAGCCTGCGCGTCGTACGCATCCTTGTCTGACCAAGCTTTACGCGGACTCAACACGTTTTGCGGCACGCCTGGGCATCGCTCCGGAACCTGAACACCGAACACCGGATCGAGTTCAAACGAGACATCCAGCAGGGCGCCACTCAGCGCCGCGTGAATCATTGCACGTGTGAACGAAATTGGCACCCGGTCGGAGTTCGAAGCGGTCCCTCCGATCCATCCCGTATTAATCAACCATACATTCGTGTCGTGGTCGACGACCTTTTTGCCCAACAGATCCGCATAGACATGTGGAGGTAGCGCGAGAAACGGCGCGCCAAAGCACGTGCTAAAGGTCGCTTCGGGCTCAGTCAAGCCAACTTCGGTGCCCGCAACCTTCGCCGTGTAACCTGAAACGAAGTGATACATCGCCTGTTCCGGCGTGAGTCGAGAAATCGGAGGAAGTACCCCGAATGCATCGGCGGTAAGGAAGAACAGGTTTCGTGGATGACCACCCGTGCCACTAATGGTGTGGTTCGGAATATGTGTCAACGGATAGGCCGCGCGTGTATTCTCGGTCATCGCGTCGTCATTGAGATCGACGCGCCGAGACACAGGGTCAATGACAACGTTCTCAAGGATCGTCCCAAACTCTCTCGTGGTCCGATAAATTTCAGGCTCCGAATCGGAGGACAGGCGGATCACCTTGGCGTAGCAACCTCCCTCGAAATTGAAAACTCCGTGGTCGGTCCAGCCGTGCTCGTCATCACCGATCAACTGACGATCAGGATCGGTCGACAACGTCGTTTTTCCCGTCCCCGACAAGCCGAAGAAGAGAGCCGTATCACCCTGTGGGCCTAGATTCGCGGAGCAGTGCATCGAAAGCACTCCCTGCAGTGGCAGCAAGTAGTGCATCACGGTGAATATCGATTTCTTGATCTCACCGGCATATTCAGTGCCGCCAATGATGATCAGGCGTTTGTCCAGGTTGAGAATAATGAACGCGTCGGAGCGTGTGCCATCTCGCTCAGGATCGGAGTGAAAGCCTGGCGCCGACAACACGGTGAATCCGGGTTCACCTTCAAAATGACCGCCAGCTCGCTCCTGAATGAACATATTGCGAACGAACAAGCTGTGCCAGGCGTACTCGGTCACTACACGGACTGGAAGCCTATGTGTCTCGTCTGCCCCAGCATGGCAGTCCTGCACGTATACATCGCGACCCTTGAAGTAGTCGGCGACTCGGGCGTGTAACGCGTCGAATTTCTCGGCCGGGAACTCTTTATTGCCATCCCACCATATTTTGTCCTTGGATGATGGCTGAGGAACAATGAACTTGTCTTTTGGCGTTCGGCCGGTGAACCGGCCGGTGGAGACCACGATAGGACCGAGATGGGCAATTTGCCCTTCCTGACGGCGGACAGCATGCTCGTAAAGAACCGATGTCGGTGCGTTCCAATAGATTGACCCCGGATCATGAATTCCAATCTTCGACAGTCGTTGGTGAGCATCCGACCTGGCAACACCCGCAGTATTCATTTGGCCTCCAGTTCTAACCGCTCGCGATCCAGAATCGCGTGCTCCGAAACCTAAGAACCTTCTATCGTATCGACGAATTTCCGTTTACGCATGGTCGCAAGAATTCGGGCGGTACGCCCACTCAGGCGACCAGGCAACGTGCGTCAGCGGGTAGCCGATTGCGAACCCCGCAAATCACCATTATCCGTGAGCTGGCAGTTTCGACTGCCACCATTGACTATAACAGGAAAAAGCCCTGGACTGAAAATCTCGGAGAGGAGTGCCGCCGCTATACGATGAGCATCGCATCGCCGAAGCTAAAGAAGCGATAGCGCTCCGAAATCGCCTCGCGGTACGCATTCAAAATTTGGTCGCGTCCAGCCAACGCGCTCACCAGGAGCAAGAGAGTTGACCGTGGCAAATGAAAGTTCGTTATGAGAGCATCCACGTTGCGAAACTCGAATCCTGGCGTGATGAACAGGTTGGTCCACCCCGAAGAACCGTCGGAATGGTCCATGTCAATCTCGATTGACTCCAGGGTGCGGCAACTAGTTGTCCCAACCGCGACCACCCTCCCCCCTCGGCCTCGCGTCTCACGAATTGCGTCGATCGTGTTCCGGGGCACGTCGTACCACTCCGCGTGCATCTCGTGCGCCCGAACGTCTTCAACCTTAACTGGCAGAAACGTCCCTATACCGACATGCAGCGTCACCGAGGCGATCCCAACGCCTTGCTGTCTCAAACTGTCCATCAGTTGTTGAGTGAAATGGAGGCCGGCAGTCGGTGCGGCAGCCGATCCAGAAGCGTCAGCATAAACGGTCTGATAGCGGTCTGGATCCGAGAGCCTCTCGCGAATGTAAGGCGGAAGAGGCATCTCGCCAAACTCGTGCAGGCGTTGCTCGACGACCTCCGGCAGAAGCACGATCGCCTGCCCGTCAACACCTCGCTCAACAATGCTGGCCATGAGATCCGTCTTCCGACCGGATCTATCCGCCAGAATGACCTCGCTACCCGTTTTGAGACGGCGGCCCGGGCGAATCAGGGCCTGCCAGTGCTGGTTCCCTATTCGTCGCAGCAAAAGGATTTCAGCCTGTCCCCCACTTGGACGCCATCCACGCAATCTGGCGGGCAACACACGCGAGTTGTTCACGACCAGAAGGTCACGATCGGTCAGGTATTCTCCGATGTCACGGAAGCGGCCATGCTCAATTGAGTTACGCTCCCGGTCCAGCACGAGTAGGCGAGAACTGTCACGCGGTTCGATCGGTGTCTGGGCGATCAGATCTGCAGGAAGCTCGTAATCGTAGTCGCTGATCAAAATCGGATCGGCCGAAGAAATGAACTGCTTGCCGGTCATCGCCTAGCGCTCGTCCGGATCGAAGAAGCTCGTCTGCTGATCATCTGGGCGATCCGTAAATGGGATCGAGAGGTGGTTGTAGCCGCGCCTCGTGGCGACGCGTCCGCGAGGGGTTCTCTGAAGGAAGCCAAGCTGAATGAGGTATGGCTCGTAGACATCCATGATGGTGTCAGTTTCTTCGCTCGTCGCCGCTGACAAGGTATCTACTCCAACTGGGCCACCGTCAAACTTCTCAATGATGGTTAGCAGGATCCGGCGGTCGACGTCGTCGAGGCCCAATTGATCTATCTCCAGTAGATCAAGAGCCTGACGTGCCACCGGCAATGTTATGTCGCCTTCCGCACGTACCTGGGCGTAGTCACGCACGCGACGCAGCAAACGGTTCGCTACTCGTGGCGTACCACGCGACCTCAGCGCGATCTCGATTGCGGCCGTTCGATCTATTGGAACGTCGAGAATACCAGCTGAACGCCCGACGATCTGCTCCATCGACTCCTGGTCATAGAAGTCCAGTCGGTAGATCGAGCCAAAGCGATCGCGAAGCGGCGATGTCATGAGGGCAAGGCGCGTCGTCGCACCAACAAGGGTAAATCTGGGCAAGTTCAGCCGCATCGTGCGCGCGGCCGGCCCCTTCCCCAAAATGATGTCGACGGCATAATCCTCCATTGCCGGGTAGAGCACCTCTTCGACAACCCGATTCAGTCGGTGGATCTCATCGATGAACAGAATATCGCCGGCCTTGAGGTTAGTGAGGATCGACACGAGGTCACCCGCCCGCTCGATCGCGGGTCCAGCGGTCACCCGAAGACTGACGCCCATTTCGACCGCGATAATGCTGGCAAGAGTGGTCTTGCCTAAACCGGGAGGACCATACAGCAATACGTGGTCGAGCGGCTCGCCGCGTGCCTGCGCGGCTTGGATACCGATGCTGAGTCCCTCTTTCACCTTGCCCTGACCGATATATTCGGCGAGTCTGCGAGGACGCAGTCCTCCCTCAATGGGAGCGTCTTCTTCTCGCCTTCGGCCGGAAACCACGCGCGTACTCATCATCCCTCTGCGTCGGTAGGTCGTGTCACTGTGTACGGGAGTATACCAATATGATTAGAACATCTGTACGACAACTTATCACGCCAGACTGCTAATTCTGCTCCGGCATTTCCGCCTCGTCGATCAGCATGATCGGAATCCCATCTTCGATTCGATATCGGCGGCCGCAGGTATCACATACCAGCTTGTTGTCCTCAAGTCGAACCGAGGTCTTACAGACCGGGCATGCGAGAATCTCAAGCAATTCGTCGCTAATTGGCTTCGTGTCTTGGGTCTCCAACCATCTCTCCCTTGCACTTGTACCTACAGATCTTCAATATTCACATCTTATCAGGCTGCAGTCCCAAATCGACCAGTGACTCAGCTACATCGCGAAGTAGGTCTTCGTCTCCACCCAGACCGAGCTCGCCTATGGCACGTCCAATCTGGTCCATTATCGGGTCAACCGTTGCGGACCCACATGGCAAATCGAGATTGACTGATTCGACAGCATCTATTCTTCCAGGTTGTTGCAGATCAATCCCGCTGGCGTCCTGCAACACCTTCCAGTAGCCAGCAACCATGTCGTTCAAAGTATGGTGTTGTTCGATGTAGGTTCGCGCATTGAGCCCGATTTGACTCGCCAGGTCCGGACTCACGCTGAAGGCTTCAAGAAATGCTTCCACCGTCTCTTCTTCGACCGCGTCGACCGGAACCTTCGCCACCGTATTGTCTGGAAGTTCCCGAAACGATCCATTGTCACTTACGAGAACCGGTCGACCTGCTGACATGATTCTGAGCAGGCTGGCAGATGTTTCGCCCGCGGTCGGGTAGCGCAGATTTACCAACACATCAGCGGCGGCTGCCACCAATCTCGCTGTTCGATCGTCAACGAATCCAAGCGTTTCGACAACGCCTTCGAGCCCATACAGGCTGATCCACCGACTCAGCGGAACGTGCGGTGAGACATTTCCGGCCACCACCATATACACCGGGGTCGTACGGCGGAATCGGCTCAGGGCCCGAAGGACTACGTCGAGACGTTTATACGGATTTACCATGGTAACCGAGGCCACGACATACGCCTTCTGCGGTAGGTTCAGCGCAGTGCGGGCGCGATCTCGATCGATCAATGTCGGAACACGAATTCCCATCGGAATGACGCTGACGTCGGCATCAGGAACCCAACTTCGAATCTGTCGCAGGCCAAACTCACTGTGAACGATGATTTGCTTTGACGCCTCTATTACGTCCTCGGAGAGTGGAAATTCGAATAATGACGGCGGTACCCGTCCTCGCAGAACCTGCTCGGCGATCTGAGACCCTTTGTCACCATATCGACGGGACATCGCGCGACGATACCGATCAGCACCGCCGCGTCTGGAGATCATTGATAACTGCAAATGATGCAGAACGGTGTCGTGCATCACGACGATACCTGGTCGCTGCAAGGCAAGATCGTACATGTAGGAATGAGCCGGGCTGTTCCCAAACTGATAAACGATGGTCGCATATCGCTCACGTTGATCTCGACGATCGAACTCCTTCGCCGAAAAGATCCGGAGTGCACCAAACGGACGAAATGGCGCCGGCTCGTACCCATCGACATAGACATCGATCGGCCAATAGCGACCAAGCACTTCGAGGAGTTCTTCATTGTAGAGAGAGATGCCGGATGCCACTGGTCTCAGCGGCGTGAACCAGGCTATGCGAGCTGCCGGCTCGTCAGACATGCGCCGTCAACCGCTGAACAACGCGATCCCATTGAATCTCACCGACACGCGCCAGTCCAGCCGCTCCAAATCGCTGCGCCAGGTTGGGGTCGTCCATCAACCGGCGAATGCCGGATGCAATCTGATCAGGAGTCGCGCTACCGACCACGACGCCGTTCACATCATGCTCGACCAGTTCAAGCACGCCGCCAGAGTCGACCGCGGTAAGCACTGGCTTACCAGCGGTAAATGCTTCGACGGTCACGAGTCCGAAGTCTTCGTCAATTGGACAGTAATACACGGCGCCCGCGTGATTGTAGAGACGAGCGAGCTCGGCATCCGAAACCCGGCCAACGAACTCAACTCGCTCGCCTAGTCCAAGCTGACTGGCCAAATTTCTGAGCGACTCAGATTCCGGGCCTTCTCCAGCAATCACGGCCCGGAAGGATCCGGTCGTACGAGCCATACCTTCGAGCAGCAGGTGGACACGTTTCGCACGATCGAGCCTTGAAACGCTCAAGATGTAATCGTCAAACGACTTTGGCCCCAGTCCCGTTAGGTTAATCGGCACGTGCAACGGCGTGGCATCAAGCCCAATCGATCGCTTCAACCGTCGGGCAACGTTCGCCGAGTTGGAATAACGGGCGACACATTCACCAAGTCCGCGCCGATCGATTTCTGCAATTCGGCGTCGAATCGAATTGTCCGCTGGGGTGTTGGTGAAATCGCTCATTGGCGTACCGAACCAGTCGTACGCCTGCCGGTGCTGGTGGATCACCCACGCAACTTTCCGATGATGTTTGACGGCCCAACTGGGGAACTTGGTGCAGATTACCATGTCGATCGGTACGCCGTTCGCCTCCGAAAGATCGAGCAGACGCCAGGCGAGAGCCGTCTTAAGTATTTCTTGCTTCGGATACCATTTGAATGGAAGAGCCACGATGTCGACCTGGTGCCCGTGCTCGCGCAGGGCATCACGCAACCCTTCGACATGATTCTCAGCGCCGCCACGTACAAACGGAACCTGCGTCGCGCAGATAACGATGTTCATTCTTGCTGATCACCTGCGGAGAGACGACGCTCGATGTCACGCTGACGATCGTCCAGAGTAGCGATGGCTCTCACCACAGCTTCGTTGAACGCATTTTGCTGCTCGACAATTGGATTGATGTACCAGCGCAGAAGGAGGCGGGTTCCTCTCTTGGCATACGCGAGCGCTCGCCCGGCGATTGGCGTATTCCAGGCTACTGGAAGGTGAGCCGAGATCGTGGCAAGTTCGGCCAGTTCGGTCGTCATCGTCGCCGTCGATGAAATGGGTGGCACTTGATCGACGGATAAATACCCGGCGTTGCGACGAACAGCGGAGCGAATGGCGTCCAGAGTCGTCGCGACGTCTCGCGCTTCGCGATGGAAACGCGGAGTCTGACCTATTCATCTGCTACTCCCCTTCCACTGACCGCGCCGCCGGCGTTCCGAGCAGACTCACATACAGGGCGCGAATTCGTTCGAACCATTCGCCCTCAGTCACGACTTTCGATCGACCACGCCGGCCAAGTTCCGCGGCCAGGCTGGGCGAATTGACAATCAACTTGATCGCTCGAGCAAGCCCCGGCACGTCACCAAAATCGACAAGCAATCCGTTTTCCTCGTTCGTCACGACTGAAGGGATCGCCCCTGCCCGAGCGCCAATAACAGGCAGACTATTCGCCCATGCTTCCATGAAGACCAATCCGAACGATTCCGTGCGTGACGGGAGCGCGAGCACCGTCGCGGCCGCCAGCAGACCACGCCGCACTTCATCCGAGACGAATCCAAGAATATGAATGCCTTCTCTATCCCTGCCGGTGAGCGTTTTCGAGAACCTGTCGACTTCGGTCATCATCGGTCCGGCGATGACCAGATGCACGTCTTCGCCGTCTTGACGCAGCTCATTTACCGCCTCAATAAGATGAATCGTACCTTTATCGAACGCGGCAGCGCCGAGAGCGAGAACGATGGAGCCTTCAATGCTGAGCCTGGCGCGCATCGAGGCACCATCGCCGCCGGTAACCGAGTCAACGTCGATTCCAGCACCGACCACATGAAGTTTCGTTTCATCGAGCCCCACCGAGAGCAGATAGTCGGCCTCCATGTCCGTCAGAACCATCAATGCGTCAGCGTGCCTGAGCAACTCGATCTGATGCGGCATCGTGTAATAGCTTCGAACTCGGCGATCGCCGGGCTCTCCCAGGTGCAAGAACGGGGTGACCACATGTGGGATGTCCCGATCGCGCGCGTATCGTTGCGACGCGGCGATCATCGACTCGAAGGCAATATTGGCCGAATTGACCAGATCTGGCCGATCCAGTTTTCGCAGCTCATCGTAAAATGTCGGGAGCCATGGACCGAATCGTGACCCGGCGTCGAGGAACCATCGACTTCCTGGGATCGATATTCTGGATGATTCGGCCATGAGCCGTCGAATCGCACGGTGTGTCAACGATGACGCAGGAAGATGCCGCACCGGCACGCGTCGAATGTCAACTCCATTGTGGCTGCCGCAGGTTTCATCAACTCGTTTACGCGTCGGATCCCAAAAATATTCCAGGTCCCAGGCGTCGCTGGTGATCACCTGAACGCGAGCACCTTCATAAGCGAATTGCTCTGAAAAAGCCTGAAAGAAGCGCTCAGATCCACCGCGAAACGGATAATAGCGTTGGATGACGTGGAGATAGGCTGACGGCCGCGAGATCAAGGAGTTGCCCCCGGACTCGCTTGCGGTGTGGCCTCAAGCACTGTGATTCTACCGGTGGCAAGATTCGCATAGACAGAATCTGGTTGGACGCTCGCTGCCTGCCGGTACATCGCCAATGCTTGGACTGGTTGCGGCGGAGTCTCATTCTCGTAGAGTTGGCCAAGCAGGTAGAGAGGTTGCGGATCATTCGGGTTCAACTCGTTCGCCTTTTTCAGCTGTAGCTCTGCGTCCAGGTAGAACTGATACTGCATTAATACGGTTCCGAACGCTACCCGAAGTGAGACGTCGTCAGGCTTAAGCTGCACCGCCTTGTCGTACCACTGAATGGCCTCGGTACCCTGCCCGGTATTGGCCAGAAGATCGGCCAGGATGATCATCGCGTTGACATCCTTCGGGTCCTTCGCCAAACGTGCCCTCATTTGAGCTTCTTCGGCACCAGGCGTGACTTGTACCGTGTTGTTCGAGTTGGATGGACTTCCGCTTCCACCAAAACTGCCCGGCAGGACAACGATCAGCAAGCTGAGGAGAATTGCCCCAATACCAAGCGCACTGAGGAGCGGAAGAAGCGCGTTCCCCTTTGACTTTGGTCGTTTAGATGGGCGCCCACCTGGCCGGCCGCTCACTCTGCTCCTTTCGGACGAAACCCTTTGGCTGTCGATCCAACACTAGCATACGGATTACGCAACCCAGCGGCCAGATTCGTCGCTTCGGACGACCAAATTTACCGGTATCCATCGACGCAAATTCTTGACACGCGGTCGAAACGGTGACTATAATCCCATGCGCTTAGCGAGCGTTCACACCATGCCGAGGTGGCGGAATAGGCAGACGCGCTAGCTTGAGGGGCTAGTGCCCGTTTAGGGCGTGGGGGTTCAAGTCCCTTCCTCGGCACCGTTTCTAGCTCAGGTATGGGCGATTAGCTCAGCTGGAAGAGCGCCACGTTTACACCGTGGATGTCAGAGGTTCGAGCCCTCTATCGCCCACGAACGTGGGTTGCCCGCGAGCGATCTGCCGAGGTAGCTCAGTCGGTAGAGCACGTGACTGAAAATCACGGTGTCGCCAGTTCGATTCTGGCCCTCGGCACCCACATGAACCGTATATCAGATGCGGAAAACGAACGCCCCGGTCATTGCGGCCGGGGCGTCTTTTTGTGGTTTCCCCCCACACAAATTCGTTGAGCCACATGTCGTAGGCGAGGTTGAAGCCAATCTGTTACACGTGTCACGTTGTCGACACAGATTTGAAATGCCCTCTGAATGACACTTGTCGTGGGCGATCGACAACGATGGTCAAATCGAATCGGCATCGATGAGGGTTGCGATTCGACGAATAGACCATCGGAGCAGCTTACGGGAGACAACGATGGCAGAGACTATTCCAGTCAGGCTCAGTGCTGAGGAGATTCATCGCCAGGCGATCGAGTACTTCGGGGAGTTTGGGTTGGGAATGGACCTTACAGATGACGCTCCGGCTCTCCTTCGATTCGAAAGCAAGGACGGATTCGTCCAGCTTCAAGCCCGCCCAGACGATGACCGGCAAGTCCGGCTGACGATCGATCACCAGAACTGCGAGGAAGCCGTGCATGGCTTCAGGCGTTTGATCGCGCACGAAAGCCAGGCAGGTCGTGCCGCGTTGCCGGGCGAACATCATTTGCCAACGGAGCGAGAGGTCTGAGAAGTCCTCACGTCCGGATACCAACGAGTCAGAGGACCGCTGATTCCAACCACGCTAGAATGCTCCTAATATTCGTTGCTGGCGAAAGGAGCGCGTCATGGCGTCGGGGTTCTATCCGTTGGTCTTTGATGGGCACAATGACACTGTCTTGAGCTTACGCAAGACAGGCAGATCGTTTTTCGCGCGTAGTGCCGAGGGTCATCTTGACTTGACCAGAGCGCGTGAAGGTGGATTCGGCGGCGGGTTCTTTGCCGTCTATGTTCCCGACCCCCATGTCAACCGTGCGCCAGGGCAATCACATCAACAATCAAGTCCGTACAGCGATGTCTCTACCATGCCCCCAATGATGGGGCTCGACTACGCACAGCAGTTCGCCATTGAGCAAGCGGCACGACTCTTCCGAATTGAGCGCGAATCAAATGGAGAGGTGGAGATCGTGCGAACGGCCGGTGACATCGCTCGCTGTCTGGACAACGGAAAACTAGCGATGCTGCTTCATCTCGAAGGTGCTGAGCCACTTGACACCGACCTCGATGCCCTCGAGCTTTTCTATCAAGCCGGATTTCGCTCCCTCGGCATCACCTGGAGCCGGCCGAACGCGTTTGGCAATGGGGTGCCCTTCAAGTTCCCAAGTTCACCCGATCTCGGCGACGGTCTAACGGATGCTGGCAAAGCCCTTGTGAAGCGCTGCAACGTGCTCGGCGTTATGATCGATGTGTCTCATCTAAACGAGAAATGCTTCTGGGATCTCGCCAATATCACGGACAAGCCAATAGTCGCGACCCATTCGAACGCCAACAATCTCTCGGCAAGTTCGAGAAACCTCACTGACAAACAACTGGGAGCCATTCGTGACAGCGACGGCATGGTCGGTATCAACTTTTCTGTCGGAACTACTCGGCCAGACGGCGCTCGCGACGTCAACACTCCCGTTTCCATGATGGTCGATCAGATTGACTACCTGGTCGAACGTCTCGGCATCGATCGGGTTGGATTCGGGTCAGACTTCGATGGAACGACTATTTCGGCCGAACTGGGCGACGTGACTGGCCTGCCCGTGCTGTTCAAACAACTCGAACAGCGCGGATACGATGGCCTGTCATTGAAGAAGCTTGCTCACCAGAATTGGATACGAGTACTCGGTGCAACCTGGGGACAGTAATCCGTTTCACGAATCACTTCGAATTCATGCTGAGAGAGACGCCGGCGGCTGTACCGGCGTCTCAACAGTACACTCAGCGTTGCGACCACGGGTCAAGCGCATCACGCAACCCGTCCCCGAGGAAGTTGAACGCGAGCACGGTGATTGAAAGCGCGATTGCTGGGAAGAGAAGCATATACGGGTAGGACCTCAGGTACCGAATCGCCTCACTGATCATGAGACCCCAGCTCGGCATGGGTGCATTTACGCCCAATCCAAGGAAGCTGATGCCCGCCTCGTACAGGATCGCTCGCGGAATACCCAGAGTAACAGCTACGATGATCGGAGCCAGCGTATTCGGCAACACATGCCGGAACATGATGCGCGTATTCGACGCACCCGATCCTCTCGCGGCCTCGACAAATTCTTTTTGTTTGAGCGAGAGCGTTTGAGCTCGCACGATGCGGGAGACGGTAAGCCAGCTGATGAGGCCCAAGCCAATGAACACTCCCAGCAGTCCGCCAAGCCTGGTATTGAACTCCGCAACGGTCTTGAGTAAGCCGCCCCCTGGTTGGTCGAGCACTCCACGCAAGAACGTCATGATGATGATGACGAACAACAGACTCGGCATCGCATACAGTACGTCGACCAATCGCATCAGCGCGGTGTCGAGTTTTCCCCCATAGAAACCAGCGGCTAGCCCGACCGGCACGCCGATAAGCACGATCACAAACTGAACCACGATCCCGACAGACAAGGAAATTCGCGCGCCAAAGACGAGACGGCTGAACATGTCCCGACCCAATTGATCCGTGCCGAGTGGATGCGACAACGTTGGCGATTTATTGATTGAGTCGTAGTTCTGTTCTGAGTAGCTGTACGGACTCACGATCGGAGCGAAAATCGCGAAGAGGGCAAGGACAATGATGAAGACCGCCGACGCCGCCGCGATTCGATTACTTCTGAATCTCCGAAACGCATCTTGCCAGAGACTATTCTTTACGGCGGCGCGCTCCCATCGGTGTTCCTGGGCTTCCGCGGTAGTGGACGTGGATGCTTGCTCCATCATGAATTCTCCCGATTCAACATTTAGGAAAGCTCGATTCGTGGATCGAGGAATTGATACAGAATGTCCACGACCAGGTTCATCACCGAAATTAGCGCGCCAAAGAGCAGCACCGTGCCGAGGATTACAGGGTAATCCCGGTTCGAGATACTCAACACGAAATAGCGGCCCAGTCCAGGAACCGAGTAGATCGACTCAATGAAAAAGGACCCCGTAACGACCTCTGCCAGACTCAGACCTGCTACGGTTATGACCGGCAGCAACGCATTTTGGATGGAATGCCGGACGATCACCCGAGTTTCCCGCAGCCCTTTCGCACGGGCGGTCCGGATGTAGTCCATCTTGAGCACATCCAGCATGCTCGAGCGCGTGTACCTCGCAAGCACAGCGGCCGGATACAGCGACAACGCAAAAGCCGGGATCAAAATTTTGGTGCTCCAGATGCCCCCCCAGCCTCCAGTCGCGAGAAGGTGCAGTCGACTCGCCAGCACCAGGACAAGGACAGAGACGACCACATACGGGGGAGTAGAAATGCCTATGATCGCTGTGAAGCTGGTCAGATAGTCGATCCAACCATTGTGTCGTATGGCGCCAATGACTCCAAGCGTAACGCCAACAAGGATTGCGAACACCATCGCAACCAAGCCGAGTTTCAACGAGACGGGGAATGCCGATTTAATGATATCGGACACTGTCTGCGACCGTTGCGCATACGACGGACCGAAGTCACCATGCAGCACATTGTTGAGATAGGCAACGTACTGCTGCCAAAGCGGTTTATCCAGTCCGTACGATTTATTAAGTCGTTCGAGAATGATGGGCGGAATCGGCTTGTCGCCCTGGTTTGACCAGGGTCCTCCGGGAGTTGCGTGCATGAGAACGAACGTAATCGTGTAGATCGCCAGCATCGTTGGGATGAGCATCAGAACACGACGCAAGATAACAGCTCGTCGATTCATGAGTACTTGCCTTTGTTCCTGTCACAGGCTAGCGGCGCGCCGATCCACCTAACTGGGTGAATCGGCGACACCACGTGCGCGTGACCGCAATCTCCTTGGGTTGACCAAACGGCCAACTTAGTGCTTCGCGATCTGGACCTGTTCACCGTGCACAGACGTCAGAAGCGGCTGTAGATGCAGCTTCTTGACGTACGGCTTCACCA
Source organism: uncultured Chloroflexia bacterium (assembly GCA_963785465.1). Classification (GTDB taxonomy): domain Bacteria; phylum Chloroflexota; class Chloroflexia; order Thermomicrobiales; family Thermomicrobiaceae; genus CALAGB01. Next base: position 239,123 of record CAWAVM010000008.1, read on the forward strand.
GATAGTAGTTCACCGTGTGATACAGCGGGATGAGTGGTGAATCCTGGGCAATAATCATCCCGGCGTCCTGGTATTCCTGAACACGCTTGGCCTCATCGGTCTCCGTCCGCGCCTTTTCAACGGCGGCATCGAACGCGGGATTGTTGTAATGATCCCGATAATGGTCGCTCGCGTGGGTGAAGTTCTGGTTGTACCAGTTGGACGGATCCTCAAAGTCGGATCCCCAGTTGCCTATATAGATGTTAAATGGCGATTTCTCACGAGAGGCACGCCAATCGTTATACGAGGTTCGCTCAATTGGCTCCAATGTGATGTCAAGGCCTAGATTCTTCTTCCACGTCTGCTGCAGGTACTCGGCGTCGAGCTTGTAGTCGTCGGTACTGATGTAGACCATCGACAGTTTGACCGAACCAGGGTCAGATATTCCCGCGTCGGTGAGCAACGTTTTGGCCTTGGCAACATCCTCGCCGAGGGTTGCTTTCTCGTTGTATCCTGGAATGTCCGGCGGGAGCAATGTCGGTGCGGGAACGACCTGGCCGTGCCGTACCTGGTCGGCCAGAGTCTTACGATCTGCCGACATCGACAGGGCCTGTCTGAATGGGATTTTGCTCGTCGGATCGTTCGTGCAATCGCAAATCACAAAACGAGTGTACGAGGCTGTGACGCTAACCATCTCTTTGCTGAGATTGGCGTCGTTCTTCACGCGATCGAAATCGGCGGCCGGTACCTGAGCGTAGTCGACCTCATCATTCTCGTAGGCAACTATGGCTTGTGACAGCAGGTCCTGATAGATCGAGTACGCAATTTTGGTGATCGTTGGCTTCGGACCCCAGTAGTTCGGATTTTGCTCCAACGTGATGCTCTCGTTGTGCTTCCATCCGGTCATTTTGAACGGCCCTGTTCCGACTATATTGGACGCCTCGGTCCATTTTTCGCCTTGCTTATCGATAACGTGCTTTGGAACAGGGTAGAACGTCCAGGTAGTCGCAAGCAACGGGAAATACGGAGTCGGGTCAGTCAACGTCACTTTCAGCGTGTTGTCATCCACCGCCGTGACGCCGATGTCATCAATCGACGCGCCATTCTTTACCGCGTCAAGCACGCCTTTGATCGGGTATAGGGCCGGAACGTAGGCCGATTTGGTTTCTGGCTGTAGCACTCGCTTCCAGCTCCAAACAAAGTCATTTGCGTTTAGCGCGGTGCCATCCGACCACTTGAGTCCGCTTCTAAGTGAGAAGGTGTACTCTGACGCGTCAGCATTCGCTTCAAACTTCTCTGCAAGGTGCGGCTCCACTTTGCCGGTGTCCTGGTTCACGCCGACCAGTCCATTAAAGACGTTGAACATGATGGCGATACCTTCACCGGAACTGACCTCCGGATCCATCGTCGCCGGCTCTTGTTCTGGGAGTCGAAGCGTTTGATCGGACGCCAAATCGGTCGACCCGGAGCTACCGCCCGATGCTTGCGTTGCCGCTGATGTCGCAGCCGACGTCGCGGCTGCAGTCGCCGTAGAACCGCCACTCGACGCGGTGGTCGGCTGACTCGCCGTGGTGCTCGCAGGAGTCGTCTTGCTGCTGGAGCCACCGCATGCAGCCAACAACGTCGCCGCGACAGATGCTCCAAGTCCAAGAGCCGCGCCGCGTCCAATTAGCGACCGGCGCGTAATGGGCAATCCAAATGGAACCAAATTTCGGAACGTATGATTGGCTGAGGTGCCTGGCGTCTCCGCATCACGGTTGTCGGACATGTATCTCCCCCTCAACTACTTCGAACGAGCGATCCACGGGCGCGCCGCCGTTGAATCACTTTGGGCGCGGGTCGCTCTAGTTGTCCCACCTCGGACATCACGCTGTTGGATGAAGTCCGGAACGATCTGCGCCAAGAGTCTCTTTCGAGCCGACGACGCCACGTCCCGTGCATCCTACCCAGGGTCTGGATCCTCCTCTCGCACAACGACGGAGTCTAAATCGTCCGGTCTGGCAAACTCGAACGTCCCGTGCGTCACTTCGTTGCCGCCGGCTCCGCCTGCCACGTTGAGGCATGACCCGACACGAACGACGACGAGGAACTGCCGCTATTAGGCACACCGTTTGTCCGCACCAACACGGTCTGGACTAGCCTCGCACGGTTCAAAAGCCGAACAACATCAACCCTACTCCCGTGGAATCTGCGCCCATCGTATGTTCGGTCGTAAGCATTGTCAACAATAGCCGCCTTGGCCCGTTGCGGAACGCTGCAAATGGCAAGGGCGATCTCCAGGGACCAACCACGGTTGACGGGTGCACCTCCGCGTGCCATTAACATGTCTCCAGTGCGATTCGCACGAAAATCCGAACGTTGAGAAGAAACGAGGGGAACATGACGGCGAAGCGGGATGAGATACCAGGAACATGGTCGACGACATTGACTCCAGCGATGATCGCTCGCCAGCCATTGCTTGCAGTCCCGCAGGTGTCGCCAGATGGATCGAGCATCGCATACCTTTCAATGCTCGATGCACGCACCGACCTGTTCACACTTACACCAGGTGGAGCGCCACGACAGATCACCTCAGACATGTCTATTGGTCGGAATTCGTTCACCTGGTCGCGAGATTCTTCCGAGTTCGTCTTTACCTCCGCAGAGGACGGAAAACTCTGGATCGGATCATCAGACGGCGGTGACTTACGCAGGCTCACTCGCATCGAGGGTTTGCACCATTCGCCGCGCTTCTCACCCGATGGCCGCTACGTGGCATTTCTTAACCTGTGCCCCGAATCGGTTGATCTCATGGTAGTTTCCGTCGATGGGTTTCGCGTGCGCCAGGTTAGCCATGGCACCGATATTCCAATGTCCCATTCCTGGTCACCCGACGGCACACGGCTGGTCTGGCACGCCTATCCGTTCAACCTGATGCCGTGGGATCAGAGCTCGCTCATGGTCGCCAATGTATTCAGCGAGGAGTTGCCACGCGCCGTGGCTTCAGGGGACCGAGTCGCCTATGCGCAGGCATCATTTTCTCCAGATGGTGACAGGATCGTCTGCGTGAGCGATCGAAGCGGGTGGTTGAACGTGACCGAAATGCGTGCCGACGGCTCGGACCAGCACATCCTGCACGAAGATCAGTGGGAGCACGGCGAGCCTACCTACTCACCGGACGGACGTTCGATCGTCTACACGCGTAACGTTGACGGCAACTACGCTCTTTGGATGGTCCCGGCCGGTGGAAGCGCGTCTCGCCAACTGACCGATGAGATCGGACATGCAACGAACCCTGGCTGGACGCCGGACGGACGCGAAATTGTCTATTTATTCGACAGCCCAATCGCTCCGCCAGACGTATGGACCGTGAACGTTGAGACTCAACAAACAGTCCAACTCACGCGGTCTACGATCGGCGGCATCGATCCGGATGAACTGATAATGCCCGAGACAATCACCTGGTCATCGGCGGATGGATTTGAAGTACATGGCCACCTCTACGTGCCGAAGATTGTTCACAAAGGACACCATGGATGCCTCGTGAACATCCATGGCGGACCGATGAATCAATCCAGACTTTCGTGGAATGGACAGGTGCAGTATCTCGTCCAGCGCGGCTGGGTCGTCATTCAGCCGAACTACCGAGGCTCGCTGGGCTACGGTCGCAAATATCGTGAGGCGTTGTTTGGGTCCTGGGGCGATGGTGATCTGCAAGACAATCTCGGTGCCATCGAAGCGTGCGTCGCACGGGGTCTTATTCGCCGCGACCGCGTGGTCGCTTGGGGCGGGAGCGCCGGTGGATACTCAACGTTCGTTTGCATGACGCAAGCGCCGGATGTTTTCGCCGCTGGGATCGCGCTGTATGGGCTGGTCGATATTTATCCGTTTGGACTCGAGACTCATCGCTACGAGCGATATTACGTTCAGACGATTATGGGACCCAGCGACGAGAACTACGCGCGATGGTGGGACCGGTCACCGATAAATCACGTCGATCAGGTTCGAGCGCCAATGCTCATTCTACAGGGCGAAGTTGACCCGGTTGTGAGTCACCTTCAGTCCGACACTTTCGTCGGCGAGCTTGATCGCCGGAATATGGATTATGAGTATCGGGTCTATCCTGGTGAAGGGCATGGATTTCGACAGATTCGCCATGTGATCGACGCCACCGAGCGTATCGATCGGTTCTTGCGCCAGAAAGTGCTGCACGATCCGGAACCACGAGGAGCGAGTGTGATGCCATACCCTCCGATGCCAAAGCCGTAGTCCACGGTAGCGCGAAGACGGCTCGTGCATCAGCGGATTATGTCCCGTTAGGCGACTGCGTTGCGGCGCGTCTCCGCCAGACGACAACGCCGTCCGATGACTGGTCAGACGTCCACAAGCCATGCGATTCAGATATTTTCTGTCCTGGCTTCGGACTCAACTGGCTGAAGGGCGGCACCTCTCGAAAACCGAGCTTTCGCGCCAAATCTGCCGATCGCGGATTGTCTGAGTCGCTATCCCAGGTCGGCACAAGGCCAAGCCTGAGACAATGATCAATATAAGCAGTTGAGGCGCGGGCAGCGTGACCGTTCCGACGGTACTCGGGCATGGTGAAGATCGCGACATTGGCTTCTCCTTGTCCGATGCCGATTGCATGGGCAATGCTCGCCGGAGTGCCGTCAACCAACGTGCAGTACCCGAACGACCTGGACAGAAATTCGTCCTTGCCGCCCCAGAAGTGCCCGACGTCCTCTCGAAGCTCGTGTTCTACAGTGAGCGCGAGAGCCGCATCTATTTCTCGAACCGACACGCCAGGTACTGGTTCCCGCCACGGTTGCAGTTCCGCTCGGGCATTGAACGAGTCGACCCAGCGAAAGCCACGCCGTGGAACGACGACCAGGTCTTGATCGTGGTCGGCCAAGATCGCGAGCGACCATGCGACATTGGCCGGTGCGTAGCCATACAACTCGGAAAACACTAGAGCTTCGGCCGGAGCGTCCCGGATAAAGCAGCGAAGTGGCTGGGACTCTGGCGATCCCGCGACGTAATACTCGAACGCATTGGTCATCATCGCTGAGGTCGGATGCTCAGGGTCGTCGACAAAGAGCCGCCCGTGGTGGCTTCCCTCGAACGTCGCGCCAATGAACGCCCCGTCGAACCATATCTCGCGATAGAGATGTCTGACGATCTGGAAACGTGACTGGGGCAACTCATACACGGTGTACTCAACGTCAGGGCCTGTCATGCTTTGCCCAAACTTCCCTCAATTCGCGCTACCGCGCGTTCGCCAAATAAGCTCCATTCGGGGTCAAGCATATGGTTTGAGCGGAAGGCACGCCAATTCGGTCTATGACCCAGCGTTTCAGCGAACCACGTCACCGATCAGTTCCCAGTCGCGGAGACACCGGCCGGCGCGCCCATGTTCGTCCGCTGATCGCATCCCTCCGTTACACTGAGTTCTGAGCGCTTGGGGCAATTGGTAGCTCAGCGACAGAACGAATTTTCGACGCTATATAAGTCGATGGGAGGCGTGATGGGAGTGTTGGACGGTCGAAAAGCGTTGGTAACGGGTGCAAGTCGCGGTATAGGCAGAGCCATCGCGCTCGCCTTTGCCGATGAAGGAGCAGACGTTGCGGTTAACTTTCGAACGCGTAGCGATGAAGCCGAGGATGTCGCGCGGCGAATCAGAAACAGGGGGCGTCAGGCGGTAACAGTTCAGGCCGACGTTTCGTTGGAGGAACCGGTCAGGCAGATGGTCGCGCGAGTCAATGATGAGTTTGGCCGCATCGATATCCTCGTAAACAACGCTGGGTTTGTGACCTTGGCTCCGGTCGAATCGATGGACGTCTCGACCTGGGACGACATCATCGCGACCCACTTGCGCGGAACATTTTTGGTGACGAGAATGGTGCTCCCAGGCATGCTCGAACGAAAGAACGGTCGCATCATCAACGTCTCGTCGCAACTTGGGCAGATCGGACGTGAGTGGTTTGCTCATTACACGGCGGCCAAAGCAGGAATAATCGGATTTACAAAGGCTCTATCCCGTGAAGTGGCCGATCGCGGCGTTCTGGTCAACTGCATCGCACCGGGACCGATTGAAACTGGCATCGTGCCCAAAACTGAAGGCGCGCCGACGAAAAGCTATGTCAGCCTGCTTCCGATCCACCGTGAGGGTCAACCAGAAGAGGTCGCACCAACGGCGGTCTTCCTCGCATCGGATGCCGCCACCTACTACGTCGGTCAAACACTTGGACCAAACGGGGGAGACGTGATGCTGTAAGGCATCGAAGCGGTCTCGTGAACAATTGGTCCGGAACCTGCGAGACGTGAAGAACTTGGGGCGGACTCGAGTAACGCAAGTGAAAGGAGCACCAATGGAGATCGTGCGAAAGGGCCAAGCACCATCTGAGCAAGGAAAGACGTTCACCGGCCCGGTGACGTTGGAGCGGGCCGTATCGATGCAGCGCGAAGGTGGAATGAGTGTGTCGATCGTCCATTTCGATGATGGGGCCATCACGCATTGGCATGAGCATCCCGGCGAGCAGGTACTGATCGTTCTCGACGGTCAAGGGCGTGTCGGAACAGAGTCCGAGTCGTATGAGATCGGACCTGGAGACGTTGTCCACGCGGGACCCGGCGAGCGACATTGGCACGGCGCATCTCCAGGTCGATCGATGACGCACGCAAGCATCACGACGGTCGGCTCACCGGAGTGGTTTGAAGCTCCGGAGTAACCGGGAACTCACTCTGATAGCAGTGAACCGCGTGCGAAAGACGGAACCCGGCGGTCGGACCGCCGGGTTCTTGCGATAGCAACTTCGGATTCCGAGCGGCGATGTCGTCGCGACTCAGTCTCAGCCTTCGGTTTCTTCGTATTGCCGCTTGATCTCTTCGAGAACGGCCGGGTCGGTCAACGTGGTGGTGTCGCCCATGACACGCCCCTCAGCGACGTCCCGCAGCAGTCGCCGCATGATCTTGGCACTTCTGGTTTTCGGCAACTCCGCTGTGAAGTAGATTCTGTCGGGCCGCGCAATTGGCCCGATCTTCTCGGCAACATGGTCGCGAAGCTCTTCGGCGAGCTCAGGACCTGCCACAACTCCAGCTCGTGGCGTCACGAATGCCGCCACCGCCTGGCCTTTGATCTCGTGGGAGACACCGATGACCGCCGCCTCAGCGACGGATGGGTGACTCACAAGAGCGCTCTCGAGTTCCATGGTTCCGAGTCTGTGCCCCGCGACGTTCAGCACGTCATCGACACGCCCGAGTAACCAGAAACAGCCATCCTCATCGCGCTTCGCGCCGTCACCGGTAACGTACACGGACGGTCCATATTTGCTGAAATAGGTCGACACGTACCGATCCCAATCGCCCCAGATCGTGCGGAACATTGAGGGCCACGGCCGTTTCATGACGAGATATCCGCCTTGACCATCAGGCACAGAATTACCCTGATCATCAACGACGTCCGGCACGATACCCGGAAGTGGCGTCGTTGCAGATCCAGGCTTCATGGTCGTAATGCCCGGCAGGCCGGAGATCATCATCGCGCCGGTTTCGGTCTGCCACCACGTATCGACAATCGGACAGTTTTCGTGACCAATATGCTCGTGGTACCAAATCCACGCTTCTGGGTTAATCGGCTCACCGACGGTTCCGAGCAACCTCAAACTCGACAGATCGTGCTTCTCCGCATATTCGGCGCCCCACCGCATGAACCCTCGAATCGCCGTCGGCGCGGTGTAGAAGACTGACACGGCACGTCGCTCGACGATATCCCAGAATCGATCGCGATCCGGATAATCCGGCGTGCCTTCGAACATGACCGACGTGGCACCATTTGCGAGAGGCCCGTAAACGATGTAACTGTGTCCAGTCACCCATCCGATGTCAGCCGTGCACCAATAGACATCATCATCCTTGAGATCGAGCACCCATTTGCTGGTGGCATACGTGCCGACGAGATAGCCACCGGTCGTGTGCAGCACGCCCTTGGGCTTCCCGGTCGTGCCCGAAGTGTAGAGAATATAAAGGGGATGCTCGGCATCAAGTGATTCGGGCGGATAGTAGCGTTCCGTGACCTGTTCGACGGCTTCATGCCACCAGATGTCGCGCCCGGTCTGCATATGTACCGGGTGAACGTGGCGTCCAACACGCTCGACAACTACGACGTGCTCGACATCCGGCGTGCTTTCCAATGCCTTATCGGCATTGTCTTTGAGGGCCACTACATTGCCACGCCGAAAACCGCCGTCCGCCGTCACCACCACCTTCGCGCCGCAGTCGTTGATTCGATCAGCGAGTGAGTCGGGACTGAATCCACCAAATACAACCGAGTGGGGAGCGCCGATGCGCGCGCAGGCCAGCATGATAATCGCCAATTCTGGAATCATCGGCAGGTATACGGCGACGCGATCCCCCTTCGTGACTCCGAGGGACTTGAGCATGAGGGCGGCCTGATTTACCTCACGGTAAAGATCCTGATAAGTCAGAATGCGCTCGTCGCCGGCTTCGCCTTCCCAGATCAGCGCAGCCTTCGTCTTACGCCACGTCTTGAGATGACGATCAACGCAGTTGTAGGAAACGTTGAGCTTGCCCCCAGAGAACCACTCGACCTTGGGCGGATCCCATTCGAGGACCTTGTCCCATTTCTTGTCCCAATCCAGGTTCTCCGCAACCGATGCCCAAAACGCTTCAGGATCATCGAGCGCTCGTTGATAGATTTCAGAATCGTGAACGTTGGCCTTTTCGGCGAACGCTGCCGCTGCTGGATAGCGACGAGATTCGATGAGTAAACCTTCGATGGTACCGGTCGGATCAACCGACATTACAGACTCCTTCCTCGGATCGTGGATATTTGGAAGGACAGACTCACCTCCGGCCGTTTGGAGCGCGTGCCTCCACGGCAATCCGTCTGTCCGCTCCCGTCTGGACTCTTCAATACTAATCTACCTTTGCGATACCAGAAACCCCTTTGTTGACGTTTCACGCCCGTGACACTCTGGACGAAAACGTTCCGGTCACGGAGAATGCCGGAAAACTCCCGACAAGAAAACCCCCGTGTCAGGATTGTCAAAGAATGTATGGATGGTATAACAAAAGCGTGACAGCCCCAGCATTACCGTAGTAGCATAATCGCCGGTATTTTTTGTGGTGGCCTGAATTGAGGCAGGGGGGTCTCATTCGCGCTGCGAGGTGAGCAGGGAGGATCATGGCGAAAGGGTCTGGCCGATTGAAGCGCGCCCTGACGACGGCAATGGCAGGGTTGATCGTGTTCATCCTGGGAGGATGCAACGTTGTAGGCGGTGGTCCCCAGTCGGTGAACGAGCCTGCTGGCTCCAACATGCAAACGATTTGGAACCTGTTCATCCCGATCTTTTGGATATCGGTGGTGATCTTCGTCATTGTTCAAGGCGTGCTTATCTACGCTGTTATTCGGTTCCGCCGCCGACCGGGCCAATCCGCACCACATCCTACTCACGGGAACACCACGTTGGAGATTGCGTGGACGATCGCGCCGGCAATCATCCTCGCTATTATCTCTGTGCCCACCTTGACTACCATTGCCGATTTCGCGAAAAAGCCCGGACCGGGTTCGCTCACGGTTCAGGTGGTGGGACACCAGTGGTGGTGGGAGTTTGACTATCCGGGTCAGCAGATCGTCGTCGCTGATCAAATGCACGTGCCGGTGGGGACGAAAATCGAGGTCGATCTCGCAAGTGCTGATGTGATTCACAGCTTCTGGATTCCGAAGCTCGCCGGCAAGCAGGACGTCGTTCCGAACCAGCACAATCACCTGTCGTTCACTGCCAATGAGATCGGAACTTTTAGTGGCCAGTGCGCAGAGTTCTGTGGAATACAGCACGCCCACATGGCCTTCGACGTGGTCGTCCAATCCAAAGCCGATTACGATGCATGGGTAGCTCAGATGCAGCAACCCGCCGCGAGCGTCGCCACGAGCGATCAACTTGCCCAGCAAGGACAGCAAGTCTTCTTCACGGCAGGCTGCGTCGGTTGCCACACCATCAATGGAGCTGAGTTGAATGGAGTCAAAGCGCTCGGCGCTGTTGGCCCCAACCTCACCCACGTTGGTAGCCGTGGAATCATCGCCGGTGGAGTTCTGACGCAAACCGAGGCAAACATCGCCAAGTGGGTAATTGATCCACAGGCAGTGAAGCAAGGTACTCTGATGCCGACGCTTGGGCTCACGCAGAATCAAGCGAACGCAGTCGCGCATTACCTGGAGACTCTGAAATGACGATCACAAATCGTGATGATCGATCTGCGAACGTCGTGGTTTGGTGCCGAGGGATGGGGGAACGGTAATGGCGCAAATAGCAATCACACAACGTGAGGTGGAATACGAGGGGTCCGTAATCTGGGATTGGATTACGACCGTCGATCACAAGAAGATCGGCATCCTCTATATGATGACCTCGTTGACCTTCTTTCTCATCGGCGGCCTCCTCGCGTTGCTCATTCGCACGCAGCTCGCTGTGCCGAACAACACCGTGCTTGGGCCGGACACCTACAACCAGGTGTTCACGATGCACGGCACGATCATGATCTTCCTCGCGGTCATGCCGTTGAATGCGGCGTTCTTCAACTTTCTTATACCACTGCAAATTGGGGCTCGAGACGTCGCCTTTCCACGTCTCAACGCGTTCAGTTACTGGGCGTTTCTATTCGGGTCACTGCTGCTGCTGAGCAGTTTCCTCTTCGGAGCCGCCCCCAACGCTGGGTGGTTCGGGTACGCCAACCTGACGACCCTCGCGTACTCTCCGGGCCTCAACGTCGATTTCTGGATCTTCGGGTTGCAGGTTCTGGGTATCGCGTCGCTAGCGTCGGCGCTGAACTTCTTCGTGACGATTGTCAACATGCGTGCTCCTGGCATGCGAATGATGCGAATGCCGGTGTTCACCTGGATGACGCTTGTCACATCAGTGTTGTTGCTGCTTGCGTTCCCATCGTTAACTGTGGGCTTGATTGAACTTATGTTCGACCGCTACTTTGGAACGCTCTTCTTTGAGCCAACCGCTGGTGCTTCGGTCGTTCTGTGGCAGCACTTGTTCTGGATCTTTGGCCACCCGGAAGTCTATATTCTCATCCTGCCTCCAATGGGCATGGTATCCGAGATCCTTCCGACGTTCTCTCGCAAGCCGCTGTTCGGGTACCCATTCGTGGTCTACTCGGGCGTCGCGATCGGTTTCCTCTCATTCGGTGTCTGGGCGCACCACATGTTTGCTGTAGGTCTAGGACAGGTTCCGAACTCCGTTTTCGCAACGACGACAATGCTGATCGCGATTCCGACTGGAGTGAAGATCTTCAACTGGCTCGGAACGCTTTGGGGTGGCTCGATCGCGCTCAAGACCCCGCTGCTGTTCGCGGCTGGATTCGTTGGCATGTTCACTATCGGCGGCATTAGCGGAGTCATGCACGCGTCGGTACCCATCGACTACTGGCAGACCGACAGCTACTTTGTGGTGGCGCACTTCCACTACGTGCTGTTCGGTGGCTCGATAATGGGTATCTTCGGCGCGATCTACTACTGGTTCCCAAAGATCTTCGGCCGAATGCTCAATGATCGACTGGGCCAGTTCCACTTCTGGTTGACGTTGATTGCGTTCAACATGACCTTCTTCCCGATGCATTTTCTGGGCGTCGACGGGATGCCCCGGCGCATTTACACCTATCCTACCGGGATGGGATGGGATTTCTGGAATATGTTCGAGACGACTGGAGCGTTCCTCCTCGGTGCCTCAGTCCTCCTGTTCGCCTTCAATATCATAAAATCGCTCACGTCGGGCGAACTCGCGCCCGCCGACCCGTGGGATGGCCGAACTCTTGAATGGTCAATTCCCTCGCCGCCACCCGTGTACAACTTTGCGGTTGTGCCAACGGTTCATTCTCGTGACGCCTTCTGGGAACAGAAATATGGCGGATCAGAGACTGCTTCTGAGGCTGGGCAAGAAAATCTGAATCCGGATCCGTCAAAGACGGGTGGTATTCATCTCCCGCCGCCTTCGTACTTCCCATTGACGGCTGCGGGCGGACTCGTTGTGATGGCGATCGGAATGGTTCTACACGGAGACGGAAGCGCGGCCTCCTGGTATGTTGTGGGCGCCGGGATTCTCGTTCTCACGTTCAGCCTCTTTGGCTGGTCGTTCGAGCCGAACCACTGATGGAGTCGAGTAGCATGGAAGGATTGAACGCTTGAGTCAGGCAGTGCACGTCGGTGAACATCCACCCGCCGCCGAGACGCACGCGACTTCGACGGGCATCTCGCACAACAAGCTGATGATGTGGGCGTTTCTTGCGTCCGACTGTATGTTCTTTGGTTCGCTGATCATGACGTACATGGTCTATCGCGGGCGAGCTGTCGGTGGTCCGAAACCACAGGACATCTGGGACATCCCATACACCTCAGTGAGTGCAGCAGAGTTGCTCCTGAGTAGTCTCGCGATCGTGCTCGCACTTACCTATCTACATCGTGGTAACGATCGAGCATTCCGGAACTGGCTACTCGCGACTGCGGGACTCGGTCTTCTCTTTTTGGGGGGCCAGTTCTTCGAATTTACGACCTTCTATCGTGAAGGTCTTACGTTGCATAGCAGCCTGTTTGGCTCGACGTTCTTCGTGCTGACAGGGTTCCACGGAACACATGTAGGTATTGGTGTCATTTGGTTGCTGTCTCTGTGGGTGATGTCCAAGCGTGGGCAGATAACGCCGGCTCGACGGGAGATGCCAGAGATTGTGGCTCTTTACTGGCACTTCGTCGACATCGTCTGGATTATCATCTTTGCGGTGGTCTATCTGATCCCGTACAAGCCATAGCTCATGCACGCCGCAGCGTCATAGGCGCTGCGGCGTTGAGTCCGTGTGAAAAGAGAGGAACGGGGTAACATGAGTTCAGAATCGGGTTCAGAGGTCATTCACGCATATCCTGAACCAATAACTTACGTCAAGCTTGCAGTTTTCCTGGCGATATTTACGATTATTGAGGTGGCGACCTACTACATCGATGCTCCAGTACTGTTGATTACGCTGGTCCTTGTCACGCTCATGGCGGTGAAGTTCGTGCTCGTTGTAGGCTATTACATGCATCTGAAGTTTGATGCTCGTATGCTGAGATTCGTGTTCGCAGCTGGGATTATTCTCACTTCGTCGATTATGCTCGCCATGATCGCCCTTTATGGCAATTTCTAGCTGACAGCGGAGCAAGGGGCCCTGTGCGCTCACAATTGACGGCGGACAGGACGCGAATGACGTCACGATTTAGATGATTCGGCGCACGTTTGAGCTAAGATTCGAGATCGCTGATGTCGAAACAATGTAATATTCATCGCGCGGAGCGCCGGGCCACAAGAGACAGGGTTCCGCGCATCTTTTTGTGTGAGAGAAATCACTGATTCGTCAAGGTGTCTGGGGATGAACCCGATTGGGCTTGGGTTTCCACGAAGGACACTCGGGGAGTGGAGGGTCTGTGTCCAGTTCCAACACGGTAGCGATCGCGCTAACTGTGGCCATCGCCGCCGGGGCTTTAGCGTTGATTTACGGGGCGATCTTGGTCCGTTGGGTGTTATCGCGCCCGACCGGAAACGAAAAAATGCGCGAAATCGCGGCCGCGATCCAGGAGGGCGCCAGCGCGTATATGAAGCGCCAGTACCAACTCGTGGCCATCGTTGCGGTGGTTGTCGCGCTCATTCTGGCGTTCGCTTTGGACCTCAGCACGGCAGTCGGGTTCTTGGTCGGAGCGACGGCATCCGCAACGGCCGGTTTTGTGGGGATGAGCGTTGCCGTTCGTTCGAATATCCGAACAGCCGAAGCAGCCAGAACCGGATTGTCTCCAGCACTTGACGTCGCCTTCCGTGGAGGTAGCGTCACAGGATTGTTCGTCGTTGGACTCGGACTTCTGTCAGTATCAATCTTCTATGCGATCGTTCGGGAAACCGCTCCACTGGTCGGTCTCGGATTCGGTGGAAGCCTGATCTCTGTCTTCGCCCGAATCGGCGGCGGTATTTACACTAAGGCAGCCGATGTTGGTACTGATCTCGTTGGAAAGGTTGAGGCGGGGATTCCCGAGGACGATCCTCGAAATCCTGGGGTAATCGCCGATAACGTTGGCGACAATGTTGGTGACTGCGCCGGAATGGCAGCGGACCTGTTTGAGACCTATGCCGTCACAGCAGTCGCTGCAATGCTGCTTGGCCACCTGGTCTTCCACAACGAGTTGGCCGTGATCTTCCCACTTGTCATCGGAGGCGCATCGATCGTCTCATCGATTATCGGCACGTTCTTCGTCAAGCTCGATTCAAGTGGATCGATCATGCGCGCTCTGTACAAAGGATTGATCTCCGCGATTGTCTTGGCTGGAGTCGCCTTTCTTCCCATCACCTATTGGATCATGCGTGGAAACGATCAGATTACCGGCGGCACCGTCACCATGTTCGACACGAGCTTCGCCATGTCGGCAACGCTAAAACTCTTCCTCGCGGCTGTCATCGGCATCGTTGTGACGCTCGGTTTTGTCTTGATAACCGAGTACTACACGTCGATGAAATACTCCCCAGTGAAACAAATTGCCGCCGCTTCCGAATCAGGACACGGGACGAACATTATCGCGGGCTTGGGCGTGTCGATGCGATCGACGGCGCTTCCGATCTTGCTGATCTCGCTTGCAATCTACACCGCGTTCAACCTTACGTCCGAGGCGGGCGTAAGCAGCACCGGCACGGGTCTCTACGGAATCGCCCTCGCCGCCATGGCGATGCTCTCTATGACCGGAATCATCGTTGCAATCGACTCCTTCGGGCCGATCACTGACAACGCCGGTGGTATTGCCGAGATGGCCGAACTTCCGCAAGAGATTCGCGACGTCACTGACGAACTAGACGCGGTCGGAAATACGACCAAAGCGATCACCAAAGCATACGCAATCGGTTCGGCCGGTCTCGCGGCTCTCGTCCTGTTTGCCTCTTACTTCCTTGAGATCAAGGGCAATATCGTCTTTGATTTGAGGAACCCAAATGTTGTCATCGGTCTCTTCATTGGAGGCGCGCTGCCGTACTTCTTCGGTTCGATGCTGATAGATGCGGTTGGGCGAGCCGCAAGCTCAGTTGTCCAGGAAGTGCGCCGCCAGTTTAAGGAGATACCTGGCATTCTCGAAGGCAAGGCCAAGCCGGAGTATGGCCGCGCGGTCGATATCGTCACGCGCCGTGCATTGCGTGAAATGATGGTCCCGGCACTGCTCCCGGTCCTAACACCGATCATCGTTGGCGTCACGCTTGGTAAGCAGGCGGTCGGCGGACTTCTCATCGGCTCGATCGTTACCGGCCTCTTCGTCGCGATCTCAATGACCACCGGCGGTGCAGCGTGGGATAACGCCAAGAAAAGCATTGAGGCAGGCGCGTATGGCGGCAAAGGTAGCTTCGCGCATCAGGCGTCGGTCACTGGTGACACCGTAGGTGATCCATACAAGGACACCGCTGGACCGGCTATCAACCCGATGATCAAGATCGTGAACATCGTCGCGTTGCTACTGGTGGTCGCACTGAACTGGTAAACATACTCGGTCACAATTGAGAGATGCCCAACTCAGAGGCTGGGGAACAAATTCCCCGGCCTCGTCTCTGTGTGGCGACGTGAGAGTTACCGTAGGAAAGGAATCGCTACCGAATCCAGATTTGCGCATACGTTCGGCGAGACGTCAAAGTCGCTCAGGGTCAACTCTGGCTGCGCCTTTCAAGCCCGCTAACTCAGGGCAAGGTTGACCAAGTTGCAGGCGAATTAAGACGGAGGACCGCTTCTTTGCCGAGTTTCTACAAAGTCCGCTGAATGTCAGCGAGGAATGGGAGTGATGGCTGGGCTCCGTGACGTTGAACCGCTAGCGATCCGGCCACTGTCGCTGTCGTAGCCGCCTCAAAACGCGAAACTCCGCGTGCGAGGCTAGCGCAGAATGCGCCACAAAACGCATCTCCCGCACCCGTTGTATCGACGACTTCAACCTCGCGAGCAGGAATCAATTCGTCCGCCGAATCGTCGCTCAGCCAGGCACCGTGCGAACCCAGAGTGATTATGACCGCCTCCCGAACGCCGAGTGATCGGAGGTTCTTAGCGGCTGTACCGGCATCACCCGCTGCAACGGGACCGATTCCAAGGATCTGACCCGCTTCAATCTCATTCACAATGAGAATATCAACCAAGTGCAGGACACTCATCACCCGAGGATCAAAAGGTGTGGCATTCAACACCGAGACCGCGCCGCACCGGCGACCGATGTCCAATGCCAGAGTCACCGTGTTGAACGGGATCTCAAGCTGAAGACAGATTATGTCATCTTGTTCGCAGAACTCGGTCAAGGCCGATCCAACGATTTCAGGCGACACCTGTCCGTTCGCGCCCGGAACCAATGTGATGGAATTCTGACCGGTTGCCGTCTCGACCTGGATGAGAGCGACCCCGCCCGAGCCTTCAACGCGAGTGATGTGCTTTGTGCCAATGGCCTCAGCCTCTAACGCTGCAAGACGCTCAGAGCTGTTTGAGTCCTGCCCGATCACACCAAAAAATTCTACGGTGGCACCAAGTCGAGCCGCCGCAATTGCCTGGTTCGCACCCTTTCCGCCTCCGTAGATCGCAAAAGACTCGCCGATCACGGTCTCTCCCGGAGTCGGGAACCGCGATGTTCGGACCACGAAATCGGTATTGATGCTCCCGACGACTGCGAGTCTATTCATCGTCGATTGGGCGATTCACCTGACGGTATGATCGCCGCCAGCGACCGAGGAAGAAATAGCGAATCATTAATCCACGAAGTCGCAACCAGGCAT
Organism: uncultured Chloroflexia bacterium; assembly: GCA_963785465.1. Taxonomy (GTDB): domain Bacteria; phylum Chloroflexota; class Chloroflexia; order Thermomicrobiales; family Thermomicrobiaceae; genus CALAGB01. The sequence goes on from CAWAVM010000008.1 coordinate 255,895, forward strand.
GTCGCGCGCGTCCAACATCCTGAGCTTCCGGCTCCTGTCCACCGTAACGTTCACGAACGTAGACATCGGCCAGGAATCGAACATGCTGTCGTGTACCAGGCACGCGATCACCAATTATCGAGGCCGTTTCGTACGGCGTCATTGACGATTGAACCGACACTCCCCCCCAACTCGCGCTACGCTGCGCCTTGGTAAACAGTTGGGTCGCCGGAGTCAGACCTCTCGTGCCGCGCAGCCACAGGTAGGACATGACCGCGAGAATCCCGAGTAGTAAGACAATCATCACTCTCACTGCCCAGCCAAATGCACTTGTTTGAGATCGTGGTGCTATAAACGCGGATGATCCACCGGCCCCTGGGTCGTTTTGCTCCAGGAACTGATCTCTGAAACTCTGGGAACTCGCACCGGTATTGGATGGCGGAGCCTCTCCACCTCCTGATGTCGTCGCGGAGGGAGCCTGGTGAGTTATCTCTGCTCTTGCGGCCGTTGGTTCAAACGGGACCCAACCATACGTCGGGAAGTAAACCTCCACCCATGCATGAGCATTCAGATCTCGATACAGATATCCACCCGCCGCTTGGTCAAATTTGGCTGGATAAAATCCAACCGCAATGCGGCTAGGTATATTGAGAACCCGCAACATTTCAATCATCGCCGAGGAGTAAAACGTGCAGTATCCCTGCTTCTCGTCAAACAAAAACCAATCGACGGCATCCTGTCCACTCGGTGGGACTCCGACATTTTCGTTGTATTTGATGGTGCGGAGGTAGGTCTCTATTGACGACGCGATGTCGAACGGATTGTTCTTGCCTGCCGCGAGTTCGTTGGCCAACTGACGGGTGCGGTCTGTCACCTGCGGCAGTTGGAGATACCGGCTCGTTATTTCGACAGGATAGTTCGTTCCAGCCAATCGAAGCGAATCGGCGGTCGCGGAACTGACAACCGACGTGATGTCATATGTGTCCCCAGAACCGACGCCATTCTGGGCATAGACGGCCTCGACATCCGAGTAAACAGGCAGTTGTCCGGTGAAGAAGAGGGTCTTCACCTTGTAGTCGGAGTCGAGCGTGTAATTCGTTTGAATCGAACGAGAGCCCAGCGCATCCTGCGCGTTCTTGATGGTTTGGAACTCGCCAGGATCGATCGTCGCGGATTGGCCGATCCCGAGCTCAACGGTAACGGTTGGAGATGCTTCCGGAGTCGGAGTAGGAGCCGGCGTTGGAGTCGCTTCAGGCGTTGCGGCTGGAGTTGCACTTTCAACCGTCGACGCTGGCGTTGGTGTCGCCTGAACGGGCGGTGGCGCTGAGAAATGCGCTTCCTGCAATGTCTGGACTAACGGCCAGAGAAGAGGTGGTGTATTCTCAACCGTCGCCGAACCGATATCCAGTGCTTGATTCGTGTAGTTACGCCAGGCAAGTTGGATTTGGGTTGGTTCCGAGACCGATTTAAGCTGGCCGGGCGAATAGATTACAGCTCCACGCGGGCTCACCACGCTCAAGGAGAACTTTTCGGTCGTCGTCTCCGCGGTCGTCGACGCGGGAATGGGAATGTTCTCGCCGGACTGAATCGAGATGAGCGGCGACGATCCGTTAGAACTAGAGGGAGACTGATACGTGCCGGCAATATCAGATTCCCAGCCCGTCCCGGTGAAGACGTCATATCGATGGGCCGCAAGATACGGCGCGCTGCTCCCCTTGACTAGAACCACAGGCTGGTCACTCAGATGAAGCGGACCGCCGACTTGAAACGAATCCCCGAAGCTTGCGAATCCACCCACTCCGCCAACCGTGCCGGGGCCGCGTAACGAGCCGAACCAGTTATTGAACGTGTTTTCGACTCTCACCCACGGGCCGTTCACGTGCTCCCAAGCAGCGTGCACCGACTGGCTCTGCGTTGACACCGGCATCGCCCAACCAAAGATGATGACCGCGAACGAGACGTAGCTGGCTGTCCAGAGTCCTCGCCAAACGATATTGTCAGGAAACGGTGTCCCAGAACGACGCCATTCGTCGATCTTGCGCGAGAAGCTAAAACGCATCATGAGGAGGATTGAGGCAAACAGATAGAGTATCACAAGCCCGTTGGAGACTTTGAGCGAATAACCGAGGTTCATAAAGAGAACCACGCCTGGAAGCAGCAGCGACAGCCAGATCCAGCGAGAACGGAAGATAAACCAAACCGACGTGTAGCTCAAAATGTAAAGCAACGCCGCCATCAACAGCACGAAGAGATATAAATCTTCAGCATGCTGTCCGTGGGAAATCGCCGAATACCACTGAACCCAGCGTCCCCAAAGGTAGTGCAGTTTGGCTTGGCGCCCACCGATATTGTCGCTCAGGAAATTGGTCATCTCGTACATGACGACGACTAGTCCAACGGAGAGTGCGATGAGGTGCCCAACGAATGACGGAATCCGATCAACCTGAGAAATGATCAGACCGACAATCAGCCCGACGATTGTGACTGTCGATAGAATTCCAAGCCCATCAGTCCAATCGGCCTGCTGCGTGGACCAAGTCGCGGTGAAAACTACGAGAGCAACGAGGAAGAATGAACTCCAGCCTTCTCGAATTGCGAAGCGTTGCATATTTCGTCCCTGGCTTCTAAGTTTGATGCCGTATAAGTCTTGAGTAGCCAATTAGCAGATGAGCGACGATGGTCGACTCATACAATGCGCTTCTGGGGCAAAGAGTGACCTTGCGTGGTCAGCGCTCGTCCGATGTCATCTCCGTATTTGACGAGGTACGATGGGACGCCGATCGCCGCCAGATCGCTGACTACGAGCAGGCTGCTATCCCGCCCGCCGAATGTGCTCGGTTCTATGACAATCGACACGACGCGAGCATGACGCGCCACAAGTTCCATAACCGCCGCCGACCAGCGCTCATCCGTAGAGGGTGTAATCACCACCACGGTACTGTTTCGAGAAAAGAGTGAACCTTCAGCCAGCAACGTCTCGGCGACCGGCTGCGCGCCGTCCGCATGCACGACCGTTAGCAGTTCGAGAATCTTCACCATTTGCCGTGCGCCGCGGTCGGTCGGGATTACCGTGGGCTGACTGTTGTTAACAATCATTCCGACCGTTCGGTTCTGATCGAGGAAATGGTGCGCGAGCGATGCCGCAATCGTGACAGCGTATTCCTCAGTTGAATCGAGCCAGAAGGAAAGAGGAATGTCACGCATGCTCGTATAGTTTTCGCCAATGTCCGGGCTCATGTTACGCGCGCGAACATGATGGCGAGCTTCCAGATCGACTATAAGCCACACGTCCGCGGTTGGGTCGAGCTCGAACTCCTTGACCATGAGCTGCCCTGTTCGCGCGGTCGCAGTCCACGCGATGCGATTGTAGCTGTCGCCCGGTGCGTACTGTCGTACTCCGGCGGCGTTCGGAGTAACAAACGGCGTTCGGCGCTGAAGCGAGTTTCCTCCGGGAAGATCGCCGACCGGAAGGCGGAAACCACTGAGATCGACCGTCGCGGGGTAGACCAACAACTCCTGCACATGCGGTACCAAACGATGGCTCGGGAAAAGATCGAACGGATCACCCGATCGCAAAGTGAGCGGCCCAATGTGGAATCTCCCGCGCCTGGAACACCACGTCTCTGTACGCCACCGGTTCGCATCATTGGGTCCGAGGTGGACCACTCGACTCATATGGTGTCCCGGGAGATCAGAGTGATCAGCGACTTCGAGCCACAGTTTCGCGATCCGGCTGCGATTCTCCACACGAATGCGCTCCGAGAGAGTCTGTCCAACTTGAGCGCGGTCCGCGCGCGTCTCTCGGGTGACGACCAATCCACGAAGGCTTAACCGACTCCACAAGAACGTAGCTACGAGCAGCCCACTCAACACGAAGAATATCTTCTCGAGGACATCCCATTGATTGAGCTGCGCCAGTAGCAAAACCACCAGCACTACGACGAGAAGTTTGACGCCGTTCACGACGAAGAACCAACTCCACGCCAACCACGTGATCGCTCAGGTTCACGCGCGACTGGCCGCGATCCTGGGACTCCGGTTGACATCAAGATCTCGCGAATTACCATCCGGCCATCGACATTTTTCATGCGAGCACCAGGGCTGACGATGACGCGATGAGACAGCGTGGGACCCGCAAGCGCCTTAATGTCATCGGGAATAACATAGTCACGCCCGGCCATGGCTGCCCAGGCGCGAGCGGTATTGTACAGGGCGAGCGATCCGCGTGGACCGGCACCCAGGTAGACATCTTCGTGATCTCGTGTTGCCTCGACGATCGAGACAATGTAGTCCTTCAGCGTTTCATCGACGTGTACCTGCCGTACCGCCTGTTGGGCGAAGATCAACTCTTCAGCTTCAACCGCCTGCTCCAATCGTTCAATTGGGTGCTGGAAGTGTTGTCGGTTAAGGATCTCAACCTCGCCACGGTGACCCGGATACCCAAGCGAGATCCGGATCAAGAATCGATCAAGCTGTGCTTCCGGAAGCGGGAAGGTGCCCTCATATTCGATCGGGTTCTCGGTCGCCAACACGATGAACGGGTTCGGAAGAATATGAGTGATTCCATCAACCGTTACCTGGCCCTCCTCCATCGACTCGAGAAGGGATGATTGCGTTTTCGGCGTTGCACGGTTGATTTCATCGGCCAGCACGATCTGCGCGACAACGGGTCCCGGTCGGTATTCGAACTGGCTCGTCTGCTGGTTGAAAACGCTGACGCCGGTTACGTCACTCGGCAGCAGGTCAGGCGTGAACTGAATTCTCTTGAAGGTACAGCCAATGCTGCGCGCGATCGCCTTAGCCAGCATTGTCTTGCCAACGCCAGGAACATCTTCGACAAGCACGTGCCCTTTACACAGAAGTGCGACGAGAACGAGCTGAACTTCTTGACGTTTTCCAACAATGACCGTCTCAACGTTGCGAACAATGCGCTCGGCTAGCTCCTCGGCGGTGTCCATGATGCTCCCTTTCCGCCGTGGAAGGAACAGCCGCTCGACAAATCGAGCGGAGCGTCCACCGCGGCTGTGTGCCCGTTTGGTGCTACCTGGCTCAGTCCCTCACCTGCCATAGCCAACATCAATGTTGAGGTGGGTTGGATACCACTGACAGAACTTCACCAAGCATCCTCGATTAGTACGAAAGAGACGTTTCCGGGATTATATCAATCTCGATGCCGTTGAATAGGTTTCCATACCCACCATACGTGGGTTTCATTGGTTTGGATGGGTTCGTTCCCATGTTCAGTGCTCATTGACCAGTTCCACGATGTTCTGTCTGGTGAATCGAGAAAGAGGTCGGTCTCGAGCAGACAGTTGGTGGAGGCCATCAGATCGACTTACTTTGTCCACCCGGGCGACTCAACCGCTGTTCCCGGCTATAATTCAAGGATGCAGAGAGGAGCTTGCAACTTATGAGATCAGCCGCGGACCCCACCGGGCAATCAATCATGCTCGTTGACGGGTATGGACTCGCCTTTCGAGCTTTCCATGCCCTGCCAGAAACCATGGTCACCTCTTCAGGTGAGATGATCAATGCGGTCTTCGGATTCACATCGATGCTCCTCGATGCGATTCGTACCCACACTCCTGATTATGTCCTGGTGAGCTTCGACGTCGGGAAGACCTTCCGGCATGAGTCGTTTGAGGAATACAAGGCTCATCGCGCTCCAATGGCGGAAGAAATGCGTGCACAGATGCATCGCATTTATGCGGTGCTGGAAGCACTCAACATACCGATATACACCAAAGAAGGTTTCGAAGCCGATGACGTCATCGGCACCATCGCCCGTCAGGGAAACGACGAGCACATGAAGGTACTCATCGTCACCGGCGACAGTGACCTATTGCAACTGGTCGACGGCGAGGTCCAGATCATTCTTCCAGGGCGGCAACGATTCGGTGACTATCGCGTCTACGATCGATCGGCGGTTATCGATCGATACGATTTCGATCCGGAACGGATCCCTGAATACAAGGCGCTGGTAGGTGACACGTCGGACAATATTCCAGGTGTTCCGGGAATAGGCGCGAAAACTGCGACCGCCCTCATCCAACGGTATCCGTCGCTCGAAGCAATGCATGAGCATGTAAATGAAATCACACCGACTCGGGCGCGAAACTCATTCGGTGAGAACTACGAACAGGCGCTTGCCGGTCGAACGCTCGCGACAATCGTGCGGGACGTGGAACTCGATGTCGATCTGGATGCGTGCCTGCTGAAGGACTTCGACCGTGCGGGCGTGATTGACCTCTTCCGTGAGCTCGAATTCCGCACGCTCGTTCCCAAGCTCCCCGAGACGCAGGAAGACGAAGCGCCAGCACCGCTCCAGATCGCCGAGCCGACCCGTACCGTCATAGGGAGCCAGAGCCAGCTGAACGATCTGGTGAACGAGATGGCCAGTTCAACCGCAATTGCGTTCGATGTCGAAACGACTGACACAGATTCCATGCGCGCCGAACTCGTCGGAATCGCACTTGCAACGTCACCTGAGCGCAGCTACTACATCCCGGTCAACCACATCGATCTTGATGACCGAATCGAGGATATTGAACTTCGCAAGGCCTTAGATCCCATATTTTCAGGCCGTAAGCCAGAGATCTACGCGCACAACGGAAAATACGATGCGCTGGTGATCGAGCAAGCTGGTTTCGCTCGCCCCCACATCTCCTTCGACTCAATGATTGCCGCATACCTGTTAGGCGATTCTTCGGTTGGACTGAAACAACTTGCCTTCACCAGGCTCGGCATCGAAATGACCGAGATCACCGAGCTAATAGGTCGTGGTCGATCCCAGATCACGATGGACCAAACCAAAGTGACGGACGCCGCTGAATATGCCTGCGGCGACGTCGAAGCGACCTATCTCCTGACCGAACAGCTGAAACCGGAGCTCGAGAAACGGGATCAGCTGGATCTACTCGACTCCATCGAACTACCGCTCGTCGATGTGCTGATTGACATGGAGGAGACCGGAATCGCGGTGGACGTCGAATTCCTCGAACAACTCTCGCGACAGCTTGCGAGCCAGATCGGTGAGCTTGAGGCTGAGATCTATGAACTCGCTGGGGAGGAATTCAACATCAATTCCACCCGCCAACTCGGAAAGATTCTGTTTGAAGATCTTGGCTTGCCCACAGGTCGACGGACGAAGACCGGCTTCTCGGTGAGCCAGGATGTGCTTGAAGGACTTCGCGAGTCGCACGCAATTGTTGGTGCGATTCTGGAATACCGCCAATTGCTCAAGTTGAAGTCGACCTACGTCGATGCGCTTCCATCTCAGGTAAATCCCAGGACCGGGAGGGTCCACACGTCATACAACCAGACAATCGCAGCGACCGGTCGCCTGAGCTCGACCGATCCGAACCTCCAGAACATCCCGGTCCGGACGGGAATCGGACGAAGTGTGCGTCGAGCATTCATTGCCGACAACCGGCCTGATCGCCGACCGTGGGAAGATGAAGCAGTATTCCTTTCCGCTGACTATAGCCAGATCGAGTTGCGTCTCATGGCTCACTTGAGTCAGGACGAAACACTGCTCAAGGCATTCCGCGATGGACAGGACATCCACTCGGCGACAGCGGCGGACGTGTTCGGCGTCGATCTCGGCGACGTGACGTCGGATATGCGGCGCGTTGCGAAGACCGTCAACTTTGGAATCATGTATGGCATGCAAGCATTTGGCTTATCGCGAGACACCGGAATGAGCCGATCCGAGGCCCAGCAGTTCATCGACCGCTACATGGCACGCCTACCCGGAGTCCGTGAATTCCTCGAGCGCACCAAGCAGGAAGCGGCCAGCAACGGATTCGTACAAAGTATGTTCGGCCGGCGTCGCTATCTTCCTGAGATCACGTCGTCGAACTACAACGTTAGACTCGGTGCCGAGCGAATGGCGATAAATATGCCATTGCAGGGTTCCGCTGCCGACATCATGAAGATTGCCATGATCCGAGTCCACCAGGCCCTGAAAGATCACGAATTTCGGGGGCGAATTCTGCTTCAAGTTCACGATGAGCTCCTGTTTGAGTTGCCCCGAGTGGAGGTTGAGACTCTTGCGCCGCTGGTCAAAGAGATTATGGAGAACGTGATTCAGTTGAGCGTTCCACTTGGCGTGGAGGAATCGGTCGGATCGAATTGGGATCAACTAGAGCCGCTTTAACTCAACCTTGGTGATATCAAGTTGTTCGACCTTTCCAAATCGCGTAGAATCCCTATGGTTAAAGATTGGTAGACCAGTCAAGGAGGTTGGGCAGAATGCCCATCTACGAGTATGCGTGTGGATCGTGTGGCCATCGATTCGAGACCAAACAACGATTCACTGATGATCCCATCACCACTTGCCCTCAGTGTGGTCAGTCGGTTCGTCGTGTTCTGCATCCGGCGGGAATCATCTTCAAAGGGTCCGGGTTCTACATCAACGACAGTCGCAACGTGGACAAATCTGTTGCCGCGACATCGACAACGGCGAGTGGCAGTGGAGCCGATAGTCCGTCACCTGCAGACGCCGGAGCGAAATCCGAGAACGGGTCCAAGGCAGATAAGCCTGACACGAAAGCAGCACCTGTGAGTTCGACAAAGACGGAATCAAATTGACTTCGATTGACAGCATGACGGTGCATCGAATCCGAGAGCTTTGCTCCTGTCCGAAGGGGATGTCGCTAAGATCGGCGTCCCCTCCGAACGCAGCCCGGTGGAGCACGACTCACGTGGCGAGTCTCTTTTGGAGTACGGAAGAGCGCGATGCACCAGCAGATATCAGACATTCCTCACGCGCACTACAACGTGGGCATCCATTGTCCGCGAGCGCGGGTTCGTACATCAAATAGCAGCGAACTCCCCAATCCGCCTTTCGGAGAGACCAGGCGCAACGTGAGCGAGAGGCTCGCCGTTGGGTCGATCGCGACGCTCTTCCATATCAGTTCTAAATCGCCCGGAAGTGACGCCGTTGAACCCGAGGTAATTTTGGTTCGACCGCCGAGCCGGCAGCGCTCGAATGCAGATCCAATCAGCGCACCGCGCAAATGCACCGAAAGGGACGCGATCCTCGCCCGACGGTAACGGCACGAGCAGGAAACCCACCATGAAGGAGATTCGCAAGATGTTACGAATTTCAGACACGCTAACAGGGGAAAAGCGAAATTTCGAACCGATCGAACCGAACCATGTTCGCATGTATGTCTGCGGACCGACCGTATATTCGGATGCCCATGTTGGCCATGCAATGTTTGCCATCGTCTTCGATGTGATTCGGAGATATCTCGAATACTCTGGGTACGAGGTCGAACATGTCCAGAATTTCACCGATATCGACGATAAGGTGATTCAGCGAGCGGCAACACTGGGAATGTCACCTGAGGCACTTGCACAGCAACTTATCGATGATTGGCACTCCGAAAGCGCCGATCTCAACATTCTTGCTGCGAAAAGCTATCCGCGGGCAACTCAAGAGGTCGATACGATCATCAAGATGGTCGAAGGACTGATTCGCGAAGGAAACGCTTACCCGGCGTCAAACGGTGACGTCTACTACCGCGTCGACTCGTTTCCTGGTTATGGCAAGTTATCACACCGGAATCTCGATCAAATGCTTCCTGGCGCAAGAATTGATGTCGATCAAAACAAAGAGAATCCGATGGACTTCGTGCTCTGGAAGGCAGCAAAATCGGGCGAGCCGTCGTGGGACAGTCCTTGGGGACCGGGACGACCCGGATGGCATATTGAGTGCAGTGCGATGATCTACCATCATCTCGGCAGCCAGATCGATATCCACGGCGGCGGCGCTGACCTGATTTTCCCGCATCACGAAAATGAGATCGCCCAATCAGAGGCCTTTACGCACGCCGCGCCGATGGCAAACTTCTGGATACACAATGGACTGCTGCAGCTGGGCGGCGAGAAAATGAGCAAGTCACTTGGTAACCTTGTCAGCATTCGTGATCTGCTCGCTGATGGCGATGGCCAAGCATTCCGCTTTCTCATCTTGAACTCTCACTACCGCAGTCCAATCGTTTTCAACGACGAAGTTCTTGAGTCAGCGCGCCGGGGATTGGCGCGAATGTCATCGGCGGTACGAGATTTCGACCCAAACCTTGTAGACAATGGGTCTCCGGATGATCCGCTGATCGAAGCGAGTTCAAAAACTGAAGAACAATTCCGTGAAGCGATGGACGATGACTTCAACACGCCGATGGCTCTTGCTACACTGTTCGAATTGGCGCGAACAATCAACCGGGAACAGGACGCCGGAGCCACGACTGCGTCCATCGCGGGAGCACAAGCCGTGCTGAAGCGACTCGCGAGTGTTCTTGGGCTGACGTTGACACCAACTCGAACGGATTCGCGCGCTATTGTCGAACCGCTCGTTTCAATATTGCTTGACGTGCGACAACAGCTTCGCGAACGAAAGCAATGGGATCTGGCAGACTCCATCCGTACACGACTGGAGGAGATCGGCGTTCGACTGGAGGACGCGCCGTCCGGAACGGCATGGCACCAAGAATGAGACCTTCAAGCGCCCACGGAACGGAAGTACTGTACGGACGCAACGCGGTGATCGAAGCGATGCGCGGCCGCCGTCAACATCGCCGTCTGTTCGTCGCACAAGGTGCCGAGCGCCAGGAGCGAATCGGTGAACTCCTCAACGATGCCCGTGAGCGGCATGTTGCGATTAGCCGACTTCATCCAAATGAGATCGATAAGATAGCGGGGGCAGTCAATCATCAGGGAGTTGCCCTCGAAACCGGCCAATACCCGTACACGGACCTGGATGAAATCGTCGGTGATCAGCAACAGCGTCCGATCGTCTTTCTCGATCACCTGCAAGATCCTCAGAATCTCGGAACGCTACTCCGCACCGCAGATGCGACCAATGTCGCGGGGATTGTGATCCCAGATCGTCGATCGGTGAGTATTACTCCCGCAGTGGTCAACGCGTCAGCCGGAGCCGTGGAACATTTGCGAGTTGCCAGGGTAACGAATCTGAGCCGCGCGATTGAGGTTTGTAAAGAGTCCGGATATTGGATCATTGCGCTCGAACATCATGAGGATGCTGAAACCCTGTTTACCGCGTCGATTCCCACACCGACCGCCATTCTGGTTGGTTCGGAGGGAAAAGGAATCAGCCCGGTTCTGATGTCACGAACTGACGTCGTCGTCCGAATTCCGATGCTCGGGGCGGTCGAGTCACTCAACGCCGCGGTTGCGGGGTCGATCACACTGTACGAACTGCTGCGAAGACGAATTGCCGGGGAGACATAGTCGGTGCCTATCGCCATACCGGATGTCGCGAAATTGAATTCGAGAGTCGGTCTGGGTATAGTAGTGATGGTGGAATCGGCGTTCGCGGCTGCGAACGCCAATTTTGGCGCCGGTGGTATCTCCCTGTGAAGGCCGGCGGTTTTTTGGAAGAAAGGCAATCACAGCATGAAGGTCGTCCTATTACAGGATGTCGCCAAGGTCGGAGACGCCGGCAGTATTCAGTCCGTCAAAGATGGGTTTGCCCGCAATTACCTCATTCCGCAAGGGCTCGCCGCTGAGGCGACTATCGGACGGATTAAAGACGCTGAGCAGCGTCTTCGGTCGGTTCAGCGAAAGGTCGAACGAGAGGAAGAAGCTCAGAAGTCGCTGGCGGAAAAGCTCGAAGGCACGCGCATCCAAATCGTCGCCCGTGTCGGCGAGCAGGGTCGCCTGTTTGGCTCAATTACCGCCTCGGATGTTGCGGAGAAATTGACCTCCGAAGTCAATGAGCCAATCGACCGCCGCAAAGTGCTGCTCGCTGAGCCAATCCGAACCGTCGGTGAGCATGTTGTAACGGTTCACCTTGTCGGTAAGCTCCGCCCATCCATTACGGTCGTCGTGACACCTGAAGAGGGAACCGGAGGCGCGGCTGAAGAGGTCGACTCATCTTCGCCCGATGAGAATATCGCCTCAAGTGCGCAGGCTGAGTCTGTAACTGAGGGCGACGACGACACGGTTGGCGACGAAGAGGCATAGGATCGCGCTCCCGGGGGACGCAAACATTATGGTCGAAACGGTTGAAAAGCTTCCTCCCCATAACATGGAGGCTGAGCAATCAGTCCTTGGAAGCCTGCTGATCGACCGCGACGCAGTGATCCGGATCGCATCGTTTCTCAAGCCATCCGATTTCTACAGTTCGGGGAATGGCCTCATCTATGAGGCCATTCTTGATCTTTACAATCGCCGAGTTCCACCCGATTTCGTCACCATCGTCGACGAACTCACGCGACGCGAACGCCTACAGGACGTAGGTGGTATTTCGTATCTCACCGATCTCGATTAACGCTGTTCCGACCGCCGTTCACATCGAGTTCTATGGTCATATCGTGGAACGGACGGCAACGCTGCGACGGCTGATCGATGCCGGAGCGACCATCGTCTCAATCGGATACGACGACTCGATAGAGGTCGACGAAGCGTTGGATCGCTCAGAACGTGCGATTTTCGACGTTTCCCAGCACCGGACGATACGAGATTTCGTCGGCATCGGTGAAGTTCTTGAAACGTATTTCGACAAACTCGACACGATACAGCAACACCGGGGTGAGGTCGTCGGCGTTCCGACTGGTTTCGTCGATATCGACAAACTAACTGGTGGCTTGCAGCGTTCAGACTTGATCATCCTGGCGGCGCGACCGTCAGTCGGCAAGTCATCACTGCAGTTGGGAGTCGCGCATAACGCGGCCGTGCGGCATGGCAAGACCGTTGGTATCTTCAGTCTCGAAATGTCGGCGGAGCAACTTGTGCAGAGACTACTGGCCATGGAAACCGGCGTCGATTCTCACAGACTTCGTCTCGGCTTCATCGATGATAGTGAATGGGATCAGATCTCTCGGGCTTTCGGCCGGTTGGCAGAGGCGAATATTTTCATCGACGACACTCCCGGTATTTCGGTCATGGAGCTCCGGAGCAAGGCGCGTCGCCTCCTCGCGGAACGTGGTCTCGATCTCGTGATCGTCGACTATCTTCAACTGTTGCAGGGAAGACGATCAGAAAACCGAGTGCAGGAGATCTCAGAGATCTCGCGTAGCCTGAAGGGCCTCGCCCGCGAGCTCAACATCCCCGTTCTTGCGTTATCGCAGTTGTCACGCGCGGTCGAAAGTCGCACCGATCACCGGCCCATGCTATCGGATCTACGTGAGAGTGGTAGCATCGAGCAGGATGCCGATATTGTTATGTTTATTTACCGCGAAGAGATGTACGATCGTGAGACAGAGAAAAAAGGCATCGCCGAGGTCATCGTCGCCAAGCATCGTAACGGTCCCACAGACACCGTGAATCTTCGATTCTTCGATCGAACCGCCCGTTTCGCCGATCTTGAGCTCTATCTCGAACCACCTGGATAGTGCCGTCAGATCCGATTAGAGGAGAGATGGACCCCACCGAGAACGACCGGAATCGGTCGATTCCGATTCCTTCGTCTTTCTTTGAACGATACTTGCCGCGCATTCGCGACATGGTCGCGCTCAGGGTGCTGCTTACGATTTATCGTTGCGTCGACGACGTTGAGCCTGATGCCCCATTTGTTTCAGAAGACGCGATCTACACTGATCCGACGCTGCTGGACGGGGTACGACTGGTTGCGTCGAATCGCGAGCTTCAGGGCGATATCCGGCACGGAATCGAGATATTGATCGCGCATGACGCAATCGTTCGAATTTGCGTCGAGGAAGGCCACGAAGAGTCCTTCTGGCTAATGCCGAAGGAACCAGAGAATCAGCGGAGACTCAACGCGTTCGTGCGTGGACAGCGCGTTTTCCCATATCGACGATCAGATTCCGCAGAGACGGCTCGAGTCGTGGTTGAACGGCCGAACGTATTTCGACTCTACGAACAGAATATTGGTGTATTGACACCGTTGATCGCCGATCAGCTCATCGAAGCCATCGAGCTGTATCCAAACGATTGGATTGATGAGGCAATCAACGAAGCGGTAAGCTTGAATCGTCGAAACTGGCGGTACATTCAACGAATCCTGCAACGATGGGCCACCGAAGGGCGCGGAGATGAGACAAATCGGAGAAATCAGAGCGCTACAGGATTCGTCGAACCGGAAAAGTACCTCCGCGGGAAGTACTCCTCCCTCTTCAATCACGAACGCTAGCTGCCCGATTTGTGGCGGGGCGGGATACTACCGTGTCGACGTTCCCGTCGGACACCCCCTCTTTGGAAAACCGGTCGTGTGCCAGTGCCGGCAGAATCAAATCGATGCCAGGCGGAGCCAGGACTACGGTGACATTAGTGGTCTTGGAGTGCTTGAAGACTGGACATTTGAAAACTTCGACTACAACGTTCCGGGCGTTCAGCGAGCGTTTGAGGTTTGCCTGGCGTACGCTCAGAACCCGGACGGATGGCTACTCTTGACGGGATCGTTCGGCTCCGGAAAGACGCATCTGGCAGCCGCCGTCGCGAACTATGTTGCACAAGGTCAGGTGATGTTCCCACTGTTCACTGTCGTGCCGGACCTGCTCGACTATCTACGGGCTGCATTCGCGCCCGATCAAGGCCTAAGCTATGACAATCGATTCAACGAGATCCGGAATGCCAGCCTTCTGGTCCTCGACGACCTTGGGACCGAGAACTCGACTCCGTGGGCAACTGAGAAACTCTTCCAAATTATCAATTTTCGATACAATCAGCGACGTCCAACCATCATTACCACGAATCGGGATCTTGATCGGATGGATCCACGCATCGCATCTCGAATAAAGGACAGTGCGATCTGCACGCATATCTATATGGACGCCCGAGACTACCGGGAACGACGTGGGCGTGTATCTGGACCGCGCTAGGCTAATCTGTCCTCGTTCTCGTTCCTGAGTTGAACAACACCTTACCGTACTCAAGGGCCAAAGTTCCGCACTTTGGTACTATCCGCGCAGCCAACCATGATCCGTATACTGAGCTAGGATGTCCGAATTCGATTCGAACATCGTCGCGTTGCCGAACGTGTAGTTGCAAACTCTTGCACTTGATAAACCGGCAACAGGGCACATTGATTGATACCGACTCGAATCTTCTGGTCGTTTGTCTCGCGGACTGGCATGTGGTTACCGGAATCAGCGGGAAATGGGGAGTTCAGTATGACGGATCGGATTAACGCCGTCAGCCGCAGCACGAGCGTTGCGGAGGGGCCCACAACAGCCTTGGTGCCACCGCCGTCTCGGGAAGATTCAGCGTTCCCAGCACAGGCAGTGGCCGCGCCTCACGAGGATATCCCGTCACCCGACCCGGTGGCACAACTGGTCGATCTTGGCACGTTCATGGTTTGTCAGCCCCTCGTTAGTCATTACGCGATCCCAACCAGGATTTCACGATTGGTGATCGACGCCGACCGCGATATCGTGCGTGGTCGTCTCGAGAGCGCACTCGACCTAACGCTTGCCGCTGAGATCGAGCAGCCTGAGTGCCTTGGACTCTACGTGAGGCAGGCTGAACTGCTATTGGCTACCGGACGGCACGAATCCGCGGCGAACATCGTGGGCGCGATCGCGGCGGCACATCTTGTGCTCCAGGGACCGTCAGTCGACGTGGAATTAGAGCGAATTCTCACCCACGCCGATCCAACCGAAGCGCACGTCCTTCATCTCGCGCATACCTTGCTGGGCGCCAACCGCACCGATCTCATCGATCGATATTTGCCGATCGCCGTCGATGCAGCCTCTTTGCAGGACGATCCCGGACTCGCTATGGAACTCGCTCAACGGTGGCTCGAAATTCGACCAAACAATCTCGATGCCGCGTTCTGCGTGACTCGAGAGGGGTTACGCCTCGGTGAGATACCTGAAGCGGACGCTATTCTCGAGAACATTTCGAACGAGAACAGGGACCCACGAGCGCTCATCGTGCGCCTGGTGATCGACTGCGTAGCAGACGGAACCGATCAATGGACCTATTCCGCCAAGCTGCTCAAGGGCATTGAATCCAAGTCTTTTGACGTGACGCGGGTTGAGTCACTTCTTCGAGAGATGATTGCGGTTCAGTCATCAAACGAAGCGCTCCTCGTGCACGTTGGAATGCTTGAGGCGGACGCCGGTAATCCGGACGCCGCCCACCAGCTTCTGAATTCGATTCGTCCATCGAACCCATTCTCCTACTACGTGTCCACGGTGACCTGCGCGCGTTCAGCTCTTGCCAGCGGTGACGTTGCGTCTGCAAGTGATGCGCTCATTCGCGCGATGGAGCTGTACGAGAAGCCCGAGATTGCGGAGTTTTCGGCGACCTGTCCTGTCTTACATGCACCTCATGATATGTTCTCCGTCGGCCGATCGATAGCTGGCCTTCTTCAACGAAACGGCGAGGCTGCCGAAGGAGCAATCCTTCTGGAAAGGCTATCCAAACTCAGCCCTGATCGAGGTGACTTGTCGCGCGCCTACGCGGACGCTCTCGCGAAGAGTGGTAAGCGAGAAATCGCCGTTGCCCAGTTGGAAGCGATGTTGCGTCAGCATGAGTCTTCCGGAGAAACGGAAGCGATGATTCTGACGATACAGTCAATCCTCCAGATTGCGCCTGGCAATCTTCGACTCAGGGCTCGACTTATCAACGAGCTCATGAAACGCGGACGATTGCAAGAAGCAGTTCACGAGCGCTGGACTCTCGCTCAAATTCTGGAGCGGGCTGGACGGACTGATGAGGCCGCCGATCAACTGAGTCGAGCGTCAGATGTGGCGTCGACTCTTGGTGATTGGAAGAAGCTCGAAAGCATACTTCGGATGATGATCCGAATCCGACCGGACGATCTTGACGTGCGGCACTCGGCGGCAACCAAGTTTCTCGAATATGGTCAGATTCAACTTGCGATAGAACAACTATGGGCCGCGGCGGAAATTTCGAACAGATCGAACGATCCGGACGAAACCATCGCGGCGCTCCATCAGATAATCGCGCTGGGTCCACATCATGTTGACGCATATCACAAGCTAGGGGAAGTACTCGCTTCCGTAGGTGAATATGCGCAAGCAGAGCGAGTTTATCGACGGCTTGCCTCGATGATGCCGGACGATCCCGCGATTCAGGCGAAGCAATCGGCTCTTGCTGCTATGGCAACCAGTTCAGCGTAAGAGCCGTCCATTTGCCGGGTAACCAAGAGATCTCAGGTCGCGTGATACAATCAATTTTGCCAGCGAGGGCGAAACGAAGAGCGTCACGGTGAGAGCATGCCCGAACTCCCATGGATCTTCACACGGCTCGATTTTCGTGCCGTCATTGACATTGTCTCAGTTGCACTAATCTTCTTCTGGTTGCTGTGGGTCGCGCAAGGAACGCGTGCTACGCAGCTAATTCGTGGGCTGGCAATCCTCATTGTCGCGGTCGTTGGCGCCGCAAATATCTTCCACCTTACAGCTCTCAATTGGCTCTTGACGAGAACGCTGCCTGCGCTGATCGTCGCGGTACCGATCGTCTTTCAACCTGAGTTGCGACGCGCACTCGAACAGCTTGGGCACACCAGCTCTTGGCTGCGCCCTCCATTCACATCACAGAACGAGAGTCAACTGGAAAAGAGCGTTGATGAGGTGATGCGAGCGACGGCGCAGCTGGCCCGGCGCAGGTACGGAGCGCTGATCGTTATCGAACGAGAGACTGGATTGCAAGACTACGCGGACCGCGGCGTTCCACTCGATGCGACTCTCACGCGGCATCTGCTGATCAACATTTTCTATCCCAATTCGCCGCTCCACGATGGCGCAGTAATTGTGCGCAACGACCGCATATTGTCGGCGGGGTGTGTCCTGCCGCTCAGCGACAACGTCACCGGAGGTCAGTTAGGTACGCGACACCGGGCCGGAATCGGAATTTCAGAAGAATCTGACGCGATAGCAGTGATCGTTTCCGAAGAAACTGGACGAATATCAATCGCTCACAACGGCCGACTCGTCCGGGACCTGGACCAGGAGCGTCTACGTCGGGTTCTCCGCATGTTGCTCCGGCTCGATCGCGGCGACCGTGCTCACGAGCGAAATCACGGCAGGCCAAGGGCACGCAAAGATTCCGACGATCGGCCAACGGGCGGAGGTCAGGTAACCGAGGATGCAGCGTAGAATACAGCGAGTGCTGAACAGAATACGCCGGTTCTTTGACGCCGGGAATCTTGTTCGGGCGATCGTTGCCCTCATCCTCGCGTTCTCATTGTGGGCGTGGGTCACGGCCGAGCAAGATCCAGAAATCACCCGAACCATCCCGTCTGTTCAGGTGACCGCGCAACAAGTACCCAAGAACCTACAGATTGTAGGAGAGCTTCCCCGAGTAGAAATCCGTCTTGAAGGGCCTCAGAGCAAGATTCAAGCGCTTGAAACTGGCCAGATTCAGGCGGTTGTTTCACTTGACTCGGTCAAACAGCCGGGTAAGGCAACGCTCAATGTTGACGTGACGACACCGAACCGCATTAGAGTTCGGAGTGTGACGCCAAGCAAGGTCGACGTACAGGTTGACACGATCGCATCTGTGCAGGGAATAAAGGTTGAGACAACTCAACCATCCGATCTCCCATCTAACTACGTTGTGAAATCGATTACTACCAACCCGGACCAGGTGACGGTCAACGGTCCGCAAGAAAATGTTGCCATAGTGACCGCTGCTCGAGTTGAGGTATCGGTTTCGGGCAGGACCGCGAGCTACACCGAACTAGTCACGCCGGTGCCAGTGGACTCCGACGGAAATCCGGTACCCAACGTGACGCTCGAACCGGCGCAGGTGACTCTCAAAGTTGATCTTCAGGTGAGCGGCCAGGTTCGTCGAGTAATTCCAGAAGTAACTGGAACGGACGCCCTTGCCCCTGGGTATGAACTCGTGAGGCCTCCCACAGTTGTTCCAAGCGATCAGGTGATCATCGACGGTCCACCTGATCAGATCTCCAAAGTATTGTATTTGACCACAGAGCCAATTGATATTACCGGCTGGAGCGAGTCAAAGGATCTTGCCGACGTGGCAATCGACGTCGCGAAGCTTCCGGCTGGAGTAACCGTCGACCATCAGTCAGTAACAGTTTCGATCCAGATTCGGAAACAAACATTCCAGCAGCAAGTGAGCGCCATCCCGATCAAATTCGTGAATGCTAAACCTGGCACGACGGCGTCGCTGTCACCTACAACCGCAACTGTGACGCTCGAAGGCTCGCAGCTTGTTGTGCAGGGGCTCACACAAAGTGACATATCGGTTGTTATTGATCTAAATAACGCCGGTCCCGGCGCGTACCAACTGCAGCCGAAAGTGATCTTGCCGGCCGGGGTTCAATATCAACAGGTCGATCCTCAGGTCGTAAGTGTTACCGTGACGGAAATCCCACCAACGCCAACGCCTGCGCCTACTCCGACGGCCACAGTCGTGCCGACACCATTACCGACTCCGTAGGCGGCGGCGCACCGACGATCTCGTCGAAAGCCATCCATGTTCGTCTTTCTTGTATTTCTTTTTGGTTGGATTATGGGTTGCGTGTCTCGACTTGATGGGTGAGCAAGATCGCTTCCGCAACCTCGCGCATCGATTTGCGGTTGTCCATACTCGTCCGGCGCATACGGCTAAATGCGTCCGCTTCCTTGAGGCCATGGACCTCCATAAGAATACCTTTCGCCCGCTCGATCAACTTGCGGGTTTCAAGAGCTTCTTTGAGCTGGACCACTTCCTGCTTGAGTTCCTCCACGTCGTTGAACCGAGCAAGCGCAAGCTCAATGACTGGCGTGAGTTCACTTTCTCGAAACGGCTTGACGAGATAGCCGGACACCCCGGCAACTCGGGCTCGCTCAACAAGGTGCCGCTCGCTATAGGCGGTGAGAAGCACGACCGGAGCGAGACGCCGTTCGGCAATATATTCCGCCGCGTCGATTCCATCCATCTCCGGCATCTTGATATCGAGGATGACCAGGTCGGGGCGTAGTTTCTCAGTAAGTTCAACTGCCGTGCGGCCATCTGCGGCTTCTCCGACAACATCATAACCGAGGTGACTCAGCATCTCGCGGAGATCCATGCGAATGATCGACTCGTCGTCGGCGATGACCACTCGCTCGGGGCGTCTTTTGGTTTCCATTGTAATTTGTTCCTAAACGGCCCCGCGCAAGACCGTGTGAAGTCCAACAGGTGCTGAAATTTGTGTGGATGGTCGGGGCGAGAGGATTCGAACCTCCGACCGCCGGTACCCCATACCGGTGCGCTACCGGGCTGCGCTACGCCCCGTTTGATATTCGCGAGTATAGCATATTCTGGTATGACCACTGAAGAGTCGCGCCGGCCGCTGCCCCACACGACTCTTCAGTCCTGAACAGACTGTAGTAGCGAGATCGACTATTTGATCTCGACTTTGGCTCCAGCGTCTTCTAGCTTGGCCTTTGCGGCTTCTGCTTCGTCCTTGTTGACGCCTTCTTTAATTGCTTTTGGAGCCGACTCAACCAGGTCTTTGGCTTCCTTCAACCCGAGGCCGGAGGAAAGCTCGCGCACAGCCTTGATAACCTGGATCTTGTTCGGTCCGACTTCTGCCAGAACGACGTCGAACGTATCCTTCTCTTCGGCGACTTCAGCCGCGGCACCAGCACCCGCTGGGGCAACAGCCATAGCCATCGGTGCAGCCGCACTCACACCAAAGCGATCCTCGAGGGCCTTCACGAGCTTCGACAGATCGAGGACGGTCATCTCCTCGATACTCTGAATCAATTCGTCCATTTTTTCTTGGCCTACTGCCATTGTTCCATCTCCTGAATACAAATCAAACGGTCAATTGAGCACATCAGTGAGCCGCGTGCTAACCCGCGGGCTGTTCGCCCCCCTGCAGCTGATCGGCGCGACCTTGCAGCACGTAGGCCAGGGCGCGGATCGTGCCGGACAAAACCCCGACCAATCCGGCGAGCGGTGTCTGAACTCCTCCGACGACACGCGCCAGCAAGACTTCGCGCGACGGGAGACTAGCGAGATTTTCGATCTCCTCGGCAGAGATTATTTGCCCTTCGAGAACGCCCATCTTGATCTGCAGAACATGACTGGCTCTTGCGAAATCGCTAACGACTTTGGACGGCGCCACAGGATCGGCAGACGACGTCACGATCGCGGTCGGTCCGGTCAGAGACGAGCGAATTTCCGCCAGCCCTACGTTGTCCGCGGCGATCGCAGCCAACGAGTTCTTTACGACGCGGATTCCAGCTTCGTGCGGCCGCAGCTGCGATCGCAATCCTTGCA
This sequence comes from uncultured Chloroflexia bacterium, assembly GCA_963785465.1. GTDB lineage: Bacteria > Chloroflexota > Chloroflexia > Thermomicrobiales > Thermomicrobiaceae > CALAGB01. Next base: position 277,048 of record CAWAVM010000008.1, read on the forward strand.
AATCCGCCACTGTCAGTCCTCGGTAGTCGGTGAGGATCGAAAGCTGAGATTCACGGAGCAAGGCCGTGATCTGCTCCACCTGTTCCACTTTCTTTGGCGTAGGCAATCTGTTCACCTCCTCTCAATGCCTCTAACAATCAAACGCCCCTGCGCTGACACAGCGCAGGGGCAAAGCGTTGAGAGACAGCATCAATCGAAATCGATAGCGTCCGCATTGACCCGCGCCTAGGCTGGATGATTAAGCACTTCGTGCCCCAGCGGTCTCGAGCGCCGGCAGGATTATCTAATTGTTTCTATCGCCGCTAAACAGTTTGCTCGGCGGCAAGTTCCAGTGCGCGTGTCACGTCAAGCGGCACGCCAGGACCCATTGTACTGGTAATCGTGATCGATCGGCAATAAACGCCCTTCGCTCCGGAAGGTTTCGCCCGAATCACCGCGTCGATAAGGGCAAAGAGATTCTCCTTCAGCTTCTCGGCCTCAAAGCTCTCTTTTCCGATGATTACGTGAACGAGCCCGGTGCGATCGTTGCGAAACTCGACTCGACCACGCTTGAGCTCTTGAATAGCGCCCGGCAAGTCTTCGATTGCACGAACGACGGTTCCGCTGCGTGGATTCGGCATCAGTCCACGGCGTCCGAGGATGCGACCCAATCCACCAACGCGCCCCATCTGATCGGCCATCGCGATTGCCGCATCAAATTCCAGCCATCCACCCTGGATCTGCTGAACGAGATCTTCACTCCCAACGTGGTCGGCACCGGCATCTTCCGCAACGCGGACGGCTTCGCCCGCGGCGAAGACGAGAACACGTGGCTCCTTACCCGTCCCGTTTGGGAGCACGACCGTGCTTCGAACGAGTTGATCCGCCTGCCGCGGATCGATCCCGAGCCGAATGTGCGTTTCAAATGTCTCGTCGAAATTGGCGAAGGACGCCTTCTTCGCGAGCTCGATTGCTTCAAGCGGCTCGTAAAGGCGACCATGCTCAACCAGCGCAGCCGCTGCCCGAAATTTCTTGCCATGTTTTGGCATGAGTCAACTCCTCGTGGTGCGTGCGGGGCTAACGCCCCTCCCACATAGCGAAGGCCGTCAAACCTATCCGACGACCTCGATGCCCATACTTCGAGCGGTGCCCTCAACCTGAAGCATCGCTCCCTCGATATCGATCGCGTTCAGGTCAGGCATCTTGAGCTCCGCGATCTCACGAACTTGATCCCGGGTGACCTGACCGGCCACGCTGTGAGTCACGTCTCCAGCGCCTTTGTCAACGCCGGCCGCTCGTCTCAGCAAGTCGGCCGCTGGCGGTGTCTTCGTGACAAATGTAAAGGAGCGATCTTCAAATACCGTGATCACGACCGGAACGATCTGACCGGCCATGTTCGACGTGCGCTCGTTGTACTCCTTACAGAAGTTCATGATAGCAACGCCGTGCTGACCGAGCGCCGGTCCAATTGGCGGAGCTGGCGTAGCCTTGCCGGCTGGAATTTGAAGTTTGATGTAGGCGCGAATCTTTCTCGCCAAGTGGAACTAACCTCCTCGTGGTACGAACGGGGGAAACCCTCCCACAACTCTCACAAGTAACTCGGTCATGACAGGCCAGTTGAGAGTGACCGGCAAATCCCGAATGTGTACCTCTAACCTTCGCGCTCGACCTGTAGAAAATCGAGCGTGACGGGCGTCTCGCGACCAAAGAAGGAAACGAGCACTTTGACCTTGCCTTTTTCCTGATCGATCTCGTCGACCGAGCCTCTGAAGTCACTGAACGGCCCATCGACGATTCGAACCGTATCACCCAAGGCAAGCGACACCTTGACCTTCGTCGGTTTCGCATGCATGCCCTTGAGAATCAACTCGACCTCTTGTGCCTCGAGGGCGGCCGGTTTGTTTCCCATGCCGACAAAACTCGTGACCCCCGGCGTGTTTCGAACAACGTACCAGGAGTCGTCATCCATCATCATGCGTACGAGCACGTATCCAGGAAAGACCTTTCGCTGGACGCTGCGACGCTGACCGCCGCTTATCTCGACCTCTTCTTGGGTCGGCACAACGACCTCGAATATCTTATCTGTCACGTCCATCGTGTCGATACGATGAAGCAGGTTCTGACGAACCTTATTCTCGTAACCCGAATACGTGTGAACTACGTACCAGCGCCCCTGCTGCTCGCCACCGTCAGAATCCGTCAGTTCTTCACGACGTTGGGCGAGGCGTTCACGCAGTGATCGCGCCACAGGCACCTCCTCTTATGAGGGAAACTAGGGAATTGCTTGCCATAGGCGAACGAACAGCGCGTCTATGCCGCCGAGCGCCAAACCGAGCGAGACCGAGATTGCCACGACCACGATTGTCAAATTGCGGGTCGTATCGCGATCCGGCCAGGTAATCTTCTTGAGTTCGATGACCGTTTCTCTAAACATGCGCTGCAATACGGCCAGTCGGGCAAACCGCGAGTTCGAATTCGTGTGTCGTTCGCTCGCCTTCGCTCTCGTGGTTTTAGGTCTCGTCTTCGTTGCCATGGCCCCTTTCCCCGGGTTGAGCAATTCTCAGGTCCACTCATCTCATTCTGACGCGCTGAGCGATTCTCGACAAACAAAGGAGGCGGGCCATCGGCACCGCCCCTGAACGTACAACGCTCTTTGCAGATGCCACTTCTCTATATTGTGGAGAAATGGCAGGGCCGGCAGGAATCGAACCCGCAACCTGCGGTTTTGGAGACCGCTGCTCTACCAATTGAGCTACGACCCTAGACTGCTAATGAATCGCGCGTCTCCTGGCTACCGCGTTTCGCGATGCAAACGTTGAATACGGCAGCGCGGGCAGAATTTTCGAAGCTCCAACCGCGACGGGTCATTCCGCCGGTTCTTTTCCGTGGTGTAATTCCGCTCGCGGCACTCAGTGCATTCGAGCGTGATCACCAGTCGATCGGCCTTCGACCTCTTCGCCATGATATCACATCCTAAATGGCCATGCGACCGGGGAGAACGCTCTACGAATCCCCGTCAACGACCAGCTATTGAACGACTTTGGTCACGGCACCAGCCCCGACCGTTCGGCCACCTTCGCGAATTGCGAAGCGGAGCCCTTCTTCGATCGCCACCGGCTGGATCAACTCCACCTGCATCTCGATGTTGTCCCCAGGCATCACCATCTCTACCCCTTCGGGTAGTTCGATCGACCCCGTCACATCCGTCGTCCGGATGTAGAACTGCGGCCGGTATCCCGGGAAGAACGGCGTATGGCGTCCGCCTTCTTCTTTCGACAACACGTACACCTGTGCCGCGAACTTCGTGTGCGGCGTGATCGATTTCGGCTGCGCCAGCACCTGTCCCCGCTGCACGTCATCGCGCTCGATCCCGCGCAACAGACACCCCACGTTGTCTCCCGCTTCGCCCGAGTCCAACGTCTTCTGGAACATCTCGACCCCGGTTACCACCACCGACCGCGTCGGCGTGATCCCCACCAGTTCCACCGTCTCGCCGGTCTTGACGTGTCCTCGCTCGATCCGGCCCGTCACCACCGTCCCACGTCCCTTGATCCCAAACACGTCTTCAATCGGCATCAGGAACGGCTGATCCACCGCTCGCTCCGGCGTCGGAATGTAGTCATCGACCGCCTGCATCAGTTCCAGGATCGGCGCATACTCCGGACTCGTCGGATCGGTCGAGGCCGACTCCAACGCCGCCAACGCGGACCCCCGCACCACCGGAACTTCATCCCCCGGGAACCCATACGCCGACAACAGCTCCCGGACTTCCAGCTCGACCAGTTCCAGGAGTTCTGGGTCGTCCATCATGTCCACTTTGTTCAGAAACACCACCATCGCCGGCACTTCCACCTGCCGCGCCAGCAGGATGTGCTCTCGCGTCTGCGGCATCGGACCATCCGGTGCACTCACCACCAGGATCGCCCCGTCCATCTGCGCCGCGCCCGTGATCATGTTCTTGATGTAGTCCGCGTGCCCCGGGCAGTCCACGTGCGCGTAGTGCCGCTTCTCCGTCTCGTACTCGACGTGCGCAATCGCAATCGTGATCCCACGCTCCCGCTCTTCCGGCGCGTTGTCGATCGAGTCGAACGAGCGGAACTTCGAACCACCCGACAACCCCAGCGTCTTCGTGATCGCCGCCGTCAACGTCGTCTTTCCGTGGTCCACGTGCCCAATCGTCCCGATATTGATGTGCGGCTTCGTCCGCTCAAACCGCTGCTTCCCCACAGTGAATACCCTTCAGATTGAATCAGGGCCGCACGCGACAAACCCTGAATTCGGCCTAAACGTCCGTCCTGGAACCATATCGACGCGATCGCATAACATCGTAATCGAAACTTCCACCTACGATCGCAGACATAGCATGCAAAAGAGCCCATCAATGAGACGGGCGTAGTGGGGAGGGAGGGATTCGAACCCCCGAAGCATTCCGCACCTGGTTTACAGCCAGGCCCCTTTGGCCGCTCGGGAACCTCCCCGCAGAGCCGACGATGGGACTCGAACCCGCAACCTGCTGTTTACAAAACAGCTGCTCTGCCAATTGAGCTACGTCGGCATGACACCTGAATCAGGTGCCAGCCAAGGTCGAGATTATATGGGCCAACCCGCGCCGTGTCAAGAAAACTTGGCGCATGCCGATGCGGATCGTCGAATCACCGAATGAGATTTCGGCCCTGGCTGATTCGTCGATTCGGCGCAAATCCGCTAACGCCCCATCTCGGCAATCACGGCGTCAGTCATGTCGGTAGTTCCGGCACCAAGGTCGCGATTGCGATCGGGCCGCAGATCGTAGGTTACGCGCTCACCAGCGCGAATGACACTGGCTACCGCGGAGTCAACCGCTTGAGCCGCTTCGAGTTCACCCACGTGTCTTAGTAACATCACCCCGCTCAAAATCATCGCCGTAGGATTAGCCTCGTTCCGACCGGCGTGGCTCGGAGCGCTACCATGGATTGCCTCGAAGACCGCGGCATCATCTCCGATGTTGGCGCTTGGCGCGACGCCAAGACCACCGATCATGCCGGCGGTGAGATCGCTCAGAATGTCGCCATAAAGGTTAGGCAAGACGAGGACGTCGTAAAGTTCAGGCTTTTGCATGAGCTGCATGCACATGTTATCGACGATGCGATCGTTGAACTCAATCGATGGATACTCGCTCGCGACCTCTTGGGCTACCTTGAGGAAGAGTCCATCGGAAAACTTCATAATGTTGGCCTTGTGAACCGCAGTAACAAGCTTGCGATCGTTCTTGGTCGCGTAGTCAAAGGCGAACTTCACGATTCGTCGAGAGTTCTCCGGCGTGATCGACTTGATAGAAATCGCCGACGTTGAGCTAATCTTCTTTGTGCTCAGCCGGTTGATCGCGTCGATGATCTGATGCGCGTCATCGGTGCCGGTGTCAAATTCAACGCCAGCATACAAATCTTCCATGTTCTCACGCACGACGATCAGGTCAATCGAATCGAACGCGCTCTGAACTCCGACATAGGTTCTGGCGGGTCGCAGGTTGGCGTAAAGCTCGAGCGTGTGTCGAAGCGCAACATTGACGCTGCGGAAACCGCCGCCAATCGGTGTCGTCAGCGGACCTTTCAGCGCCACGCCATTCTTCCGGATCGAATCGATAACCGCATCCGGAAGGACGTCACCATGTTTCTCGAGCGCAGTGACCCCAGCCTCCTGGACATCCCAGTCAAACTCGATGCCAGTCGCGTCGAGCACCCGGCGGGCCGCTCCTGATACCTCGGGTCCGATGCCATCACCCGGGATCAGTGTCACCTGATAGGCCATCTGCTTGCCTTGCCTCTCCAAATATCAACACATCATGCGCGCGAATCGCATCCCTGGTAAGCATTGTAGGTTGGTTGAAAATCGAGTGTCAATTGAACCCACGCTCCGGTTCCATCGACCGAACCAATTCGTCCGCACCTACCTCGGCGTACAATTCATGGCACGTGAAACGCATTTCTGGACTCTCGAAGGATTCATTTGGGTGCGAAGCTTTCGCGAACGCTATGGAGCCCTCAACAACCAGAGCCGACCCCGTGTTGAACGGCAGTTCGCCGGAGCGGCGATCGAGCACCTCGAGTCCGGCCAGTTTCTGCAGAATCGTGGTGGCGAGATTTTCGTTGCGGAAGCTCGACGACAGGATCCGCACGTCTCCGCACTGGCGACACGACACGACCTCCGCTCAAGCCTGTATCTTCGAGACCAGCAGCAATTTGGAATTCAGCCTCAAGACATCTTGTTTCTTGATACGGAAACAACGGGGCTGGCTGGAGGAACTGGCACGCATGCGTTCCTCGTTGGAATCGGTTATTTCGAAGGTCCCGACCTTGTGTTGCGGCAGTTCTTCATGCGCTCGCCATCCGAAGAATTGGCAATGCTGGAAGAACTACGCTCGTTGCTGGATCGATTCCGATTGCTGGTCACGTTCAATGGGAAATCATTCGACTGGCCACTCATCGATACCCGGTTTCTTATGCATGGTTACCGACTCGAATTCGATTTTGACCATCTGGACTTGTTGCATCCAGCACGTCGAATCTGGAAATATCGGCTTGCAAGCTGCTCGCTCACATCACTTGAACAAGGAGTTTTCGGAGTCACGCGACAGGGTGACGTTCCGGGATATCTGATCCCACAGCTCTACTTCGACTACCTTCGTGATAGCGATGCCCGTCGTCTCTCACCGGTTTTCTCACATAACCGTGAAGATATTGTGACGCTCGCTCGCCTGATGGAGGTGATGCTTGCAGCCGAAGTTGAACCGGACGTTCATCTCGACTTCGCCGAGGATCGCGTCGGCATGGGGCTGGCCCTGATCTCGGCTGGAGAAACTGAGCGAGGCTACCAGACACTTTCGAAGGCGCTCTCTGCCGGTGTCATGGCCGACGATGTGCGACGACGAGGTGAGGTCGCGGTCTGGCGACTAATGAAGCGACATGGACACTCGCACGATGGCATTGAGATGCTTGAAGACATGTGCCGGCAAACGTCTAGCGCCACGATTCCCGATTTATTCCCATTCGTCGAACTCGCCAAGCACTACGAACATGTTGCTCGAGATTACGGTGAGGCGGAACGAATTGTCGAACGCGCCATCCGGCTCGCTGATCTTCACGGCAGAATACAGGGCCGAGAGGAGCTAATCCACAGGCTTCAACGCATCCGACGAAAAATGCTCGCTCATCGGGATTAGCACGAGTCTGGGTGACGGCGGGGTTAGCATCTCGGCGGGACCGGCCGGCAGGTCTGTTACGATCTGCCACAGTGGATCGCAATTCGTGAATTGGGGAACGACATGCCATATCGTCCAGTGCTGCTGATCGTGCTTGATGGTTGGGGCATCGGCCCGGATGATCCGGGTAATGCTGTACTCGCGGCCGAAACGCCTACGATGGACCGGCTACAGTCCACCTATCCAATGTCATCCCTACATTGCTCTGGCCGAGATGTCGGGCTACCAGTGGGACAAATGGGCAACTCCGAAGTTGGCCATCTCAATATTGGCGCTGGTTTCGTTGTGCATCAGTCGATCACTCGAATCGACGCGTCGATCGAAGATGGATCGTTCTTTCAGAACAAAGCATTCGAGAGTGCCATCAATCAGGTCCAGGAGAACGGCGGAGCACTGCACCTTCTGGGTCTGCTCGGCGACGGCGGCGTTCATGCATCTCAAGAGCATCTCCTGGCGCTCGTACGGCTCGCCCATGACCGCAAGGTCGATAACGTTTTTATCCACGGATTTATGGACGGCCGTGACACGCCGCCGCATTCCGGTCTCGGCTTTCTCAAGGATCTGACCGAAGCGATATCGTCCATCGGCACCGGCAAGATCGCGTCTGTTTCTGGTCGATACTACGCGATGGATCGCGATCGCCGGTGGGAGCGAACAAAGCGAGCCTACGATGCGATTGTGAATGGAGAGGGCGTACAGGCGACCGATCCCCTTGCGGCAGTTCAAGCATCATACGACGCTGGGGTGACCGACGAGTTCATCGATCCTATCGTCGTCGAGTCGCCATCCGGCACTCCGATAGCTACGATCAACGACGGCGATGGCGTCATCGTTTTCAACTTCCGTTCGGACCGTCCGCGGCAGATAGTCCATGCGATTTCGGATCCTTCATTTGATGAATTTGATCGTGGAGCGGTCCGCGAAAATCTGTACGTCGTGACTATGACCGAGTATCAGCAGGGGCTACCAGTTCATGTCGCATTCCCACCTCATGACGTCGAGATGCCGCTCGCTCGAGTGCTGTCAGAGGCTGGCAAGACTCAGTTCCACACTGCAGAAACCGAAAAATACGCGCACGTCACGTACTTTCTTAACGGCGGCCGCGAGCAGTCTTTTCCGGGAGAGGATCGCAAACTCATCCCGTCACCGAAGGTCGCGACATACGATCTTCAACCCGAAATGAGTGCGTACAAGGTTACCGACGCGGTCGTAGAGGCCCTGGATGGTGATAGCTACGACTTTGTGATGGTGAATTACGCCAACGGTGACATGGTCGGCCACACGGGAGTTTTTCAAGCGGCGGTGAAAGCCGTTGAAACAGTTGACCATTGTCTCGACCGGGTGATGAAGCACGTTCTCGTGCACGATGGGGTTGCCATCGTCACTGCCGATCACGGCAACGCCGAAGAAATGCTCGTTCCCGGAACCCAAGAGGTGTGGACAGCGCACTCGACCAATCCGGTACCCGTTGTCCTAGTCGCTCCAGAGGACAGTCCAATTCGTCACGCTGTTCTGCGAAAGGGCGGTCGCCTCGCCGACATCGCCCCGACCATCCTGGAACTGCTCGGCATCCAACAACCGGAGCAAATGACTGGAAAATCACTCATCACAAAATGAGATCGTGTCTCGACGATGCTTGGCTCGCGAAACACCACCATGACCTCCCAGGGATAGATCAAGGAGCGCATGATGCGCTCCTTGATCGTTACTGCCCAGGACAGCACACGGGGTAGAAGGTCACTTCAGCCGGCCCACAACATGCATGTCGCGCTAATGTCGCCCTTGCCTGGGCCGACCGGCGAACTGTGATTGCGAGCCGAGAGCCTCTTCGATGCGCAACAACTGGTTGTATTTTTCGACGCGATCCATGCGAGACGGCGCACCGGTCTTGATCTGACCAGCATTGGTCGCCACGACCAGATCCGCGACGAACGAGTCGGCCGTCTCGCCACTCCGGTGCGAGATGACCGCGGTGTACCCTGCCCGGTGTGCCATGTCGATCGCCGCGAACGTCTCGCTCAGGGTGCCGATCTGATTGAGTTTGATCAAGATCGAATTCGCGGTGTCGTCTTGAATACCTCTCTCAAGTCGAGTCGTATTCGTTACGAAAAGATCGTCGCCAACCAGTTGGACGCGATCGCCAATTCGCTTGGTCAAAAGCGCCCAGCCATCCCAATCGTCTTCGGCCAGTCCATCTTCGACCGAGATGATCGGGAAGCGCTCTGTCCAATCGGCCAAGAATTCGACCATGCCGGCGCTGTCCAGTTCGCGGCCCTCACCAGCCAGGACGTATCTGCCATCCTTGTAGAACTCTGACGCCGCCGGGTCAATTGCGAGAACGATGTCTTCTCCGAGCCGGTAGCCAGCCTGCTCGATGGCCCGGGTAATCAGGCTCAACGCCTCGTCATTGCTTTTGAGACTTGGAGCGTAACCCCCTTCGTCCCCTACTGACGTGACGTACCCTTCAGTCGCTAACACCTTCTTCAAGCGTGTGAAATACCTCAGCACCCCAACGCAAACACTCACGAAAACTCGGCGCTCCGACCGGCATGATCATGAACTCCTGCATGTCGACGCTTGAACCCTCGGCATGTTTGCCGCCATTGAGGATATTCATCATCGGGACTGGCAAAACGTGCGCCGACGGGCCTCCGAGATATGCATAGAGAGGGAGCGTGAGCGCCGCAGCCGCAGCCCGAGCGGTTGCCATCGAAACCCCCAGGATCGCGTTCGCACCGAGGCGGCCCTTGTTAGGCGTTCCGTCTAAATCGATCATGATTTGATCGATCTCACGCTGATTGAGCGCGTCATAACCGAGGAGCGCACTTTCGATCTCGCCATCAACGTTATCGACGGCTCGAATCACGCCTTTCCCGCCGTACCTGTGGCCACCATCCCGTAACTCAACGGCCTCGTGCTCGCCGGTCGACGCTCCAGACGGAACCGCGGCCCGACCAAGTGCTCCACCGGACAACCGTCACGTCTACTTCGATCGTTGGGTTTCCACGAGAGTCGAGTACCTCACGAGCGTGGATCAGTTCGATATCGGTCTTGCTCACTCTTTCGCGCCCCTCTCCACCGAAATCATCGTTACGATTCATCATTCTTCAAGCGATTATAGTCGCATCTGGACGGTTATCCGGCCACATACGGGTACCTGCGCTCTTGCCTCTGCTATACTCTGCGCAAATCAAATGCTACCAATGGCGATGACGGAGAAGAGTAGTCGTCAGGAAACGAACAGGGATGGAGAGACATCGACTGAGATCTCTCCTCGGCGAATTGACGATGAAGTTCGCTCTCGAGCCGGGCGGTGAACGGCATTACGCTGGCCCATTAGTCGCACCTGGATGCTCCCCATTACCGGAGCGGTCTCGACAGACTCTTGAGATGGGTCGAGACGCAGAGACCGGCACGATGTGCCGGTGAATCAGGGTGGTACCGCGTGGAACCCCTCGCCCCTGTGGCGGCGGGGTTTTTTGTTGCCTAGAACATAGTTGAATCCAGCAGTCATATTCGGGAGGTCTCATGGCAATCGATCGACTCAGCGAATTAAAGCAGGGAGCTGAATCAGCGCTGGTCAGAGCCAGCACGACTGAAGAACTCGCTGAATGGTATGCGAGCTATCTCGGGCGTAAAGGGGCATTGACCAACGCGATGCGCGAACTCGGATCGCTTCCGGCGGAGGAACGACCCGTATTCGGTAAGGCGGTCAACGCGCTCAAGAGCGAACTTGCCGAGAGTTTTGAGCAACGACAGAGTGACGTGCGCTCGGGCGAGCTGAATTTGCGCCTCGCCTCGGAGTCGATCGACGTCACGCTGCCTGGCCGTCCTGTGAAGATCGGCACGTTGCACCCGTTGACGCAGCTCATTCGAGAAGCGTCGGAGATCTTTAGCCACCTCGGATTCCAGACGATCGAAGGCCCTGAGGTCGAGGACGCATACTATGCCTTTGATTCGCTCAACATTCCGAAAGATCACCCGGCTCGTGATGTTTGGGACACGATCTTCGTCGAATCGAAGTCACGCGAAATCGTGTTGCGCCCGCACACATCACCGATGCAGGTTCGAACCATGGAGCGGCTAGATCCCCCAGTACGGGTCATCATCCCCGGACGGTGCTACCGCTATGAAGCCCTTGACGCGACACACGAATGGCACTTTCAGCAGATTGAAGGGCTGGCGATTGACGAACACATCACGATGACCGATCTGAAGGGCACGCTTGCTGAGTTCGCCCGTCAGCTTTTCGGACACGACCGCAAGGTCCGATTCCGATGCGACTACTTTCCATTCGTCGAACCCGGCGTCGATTTCGCGATCGACTGTATGGTCTGTCACGGCGAGGGATGCCGAATCTGCAAGGGAACCGGCTGGATCGAGATCCTTGGCGCGGGGATGGTTCATCCAAACGTCCTGGCGAACGTTGGATATGACCCCGACCGCTATAGCGGATTTGCCTTCGGCTGCGGGATCGAGCGTTTGGCGATGCTCAAGTACGGCATCCAGGACATTCGCGCCTTCTATCAGGGTGATATCAGGTTCTTATCCCAGTTCGATCGAGCGTCAGCCTAACCTGATCAGAGAGGAAGTGACACGTAAATGAAAGTCCCGATACGCTGGCTTCGCGACCTGGTTGATGTCGATTGGACCGCCACGGAAATTGCTCGGCGACTCACCATGGCCGGACTCGAAGCCGAAGGTATTACGGAAATAGGCGGGATCTGGGATAAGGTCTATGTAGGCTACGTCGAGCGGGTTGAGCCACATCCGAACGCGGACCGGCTCACTCTGGTAACCGTTACCGCTGGTGAACATCGACTAACGGTTGTGACCGGCGCACCGAATATCGCTGAACATCAAAAGGTTGCCCTCGCGCTGGCGGGCGCGCGGCTGATTGACGGCCACTCGGACGAGTTCCGCATGATCACGCTCAAGCCAAGCAACTTGCGCGGAGTCCGGTCCGAGGGAATGGTCTGTTCCGAGAAAGAGCTCGGGATTTCAGACGAGCACGAAGGCATCATGGTGCTCGACGACGATGCGCCAGCCGGCCTCCCACTTCGCGAGTATATGGGCGATGAAGTTATCGAGTTCGAGATCACACCAAATCTTGTACACGCCTTTTCGATGATCGGTATTGCTCGAGAACTTGGGGCAATCGCTGACAAGCGGCCACGGCTTCCCGAATTGGCCGATCTCTCGTCGGTGACACGTGACGACGCGCTGGTTCAGGTCGAGGACCCAGACCTTTGTGCCCGCTACGTGGGCGCGATCATCGAGAACATCCGAGTTGAAGAATCACCATCGTGGATGCAGCAACGATTGATCGCAGCCGGCGTTCGTCCAATCAACAACATCGTTGACGTGACGAATTATGTCATGCTCGAATGGGGACAGCCGCTTCACGCGTTCGATCGTAATTTCCTCCAGGACGGCCGAATCATTGTGCGACGAGCACGACCGGGAGAAACGATCGAAACGTTGGACCACATCGCTCGTGAGCTCGATCCCGACACGCTCGTGATCGCGGATCCTGGTCGTGCTGTTGGAATGGCCGGAGTGATGGGCGGCGTCAACTCAGAAATTCGGGACGACACGGAGACCGTGCTTCTCGAGGCCGCCAATTTCAACATGGCGAATGTGCGACGCACCGCGCGTGGCCAGAAATTGCGCACCGAAGCATCGGCCAGATTCGAGCGGGGTATCGATCCAAACCTCGCCTGGATCGCTATTCAGCGGTCTGTCGCACTGATTCAAGACATGCTGCCGGAAGCCAAAGTGACCAGTCTTGCAGACATTTACGATCACCCGCGCGAGCCGGTTGAGCTGACGATGCCCAGGAGTGAGATCAAGCGACTTCTTGGTGTCGATTTTTCGAACGAGACGGTTTTGAATATTCTGGACCGTCTCGAATTCCAACCTTCAATCGAGCAGCGAGATGGTGAGGAAATCGTTCGAGTCATGGTGCCGACTTGGCGATCCGATGTGACGCTGAAGGCCGATCTGGTCGAAGAGGTCGCCCGGATTGCCGGCTACGACAGTTTGCCGGAAACGCTTCCTGTCGGCGGTACGGTACCTATCGAGATCGACCCGATGCGAAAGTTGATAGGCGCCGTGCAGGACATTCTGGTGGCTGCCGGCCTCAATGAGGTTATGACCTACTCGATGGTCAATGACGCCGACCTGGATGCGCTTTCACCCAGTGGCGGCAGCGCGCCCGAACGATTAGGCTTCTTCGCTCGCCCACATCTACCGCTTGTACGAGTAACCAATCCGTTGCGATCGGACTGGGAGATAATGCGCCCGACATTGCTGCCGTCAGTACTGAAGAACGTTGCCGAGAACCTCAAGTTCTCTCGCACGGTGAATGTATTCGAGACGGCGCGGGTATACATCCCACAAGGAGTTGATGAACTCCCGGACGAGCGACGGGCGCTGGTATGCGTCATGGCGGGCAACCAAGCGGAAAGTGGGCTCTTCTCCACCGAGCGGGGAGCAGATTTCTTTGACGTCAAAGGAGTGATTGATGAGGTCCTTCAACGCTCCGGAGCCCCGGAGATCTCGTACGAGCCGATCGGGCATCCCAGTTTCCATCCAGGTCGAGCAGCGGAAATCCGCGTGAGTGACACTCCAGTCGGGGTAATTGGCGAAATTCACCCACGTGTTGCCCGGCACTTCGGCATCAGCGACGAAGGACGTATCGCCGTCGCCGAGATCGATCTCGTGTCACTCGCGGAGACCGGACTCAACGATGTTCGCGCCCAGTCCGTCACGCGGTTCCCACCTGTTGAACAAGATTTCGCCATCGTGGTTGGCGAAGATATCCCTGCTGATCGCGTTCGATCGGCTCTGGCAGCTGGTGCCGGTGGACTGCTTTCCAGCGTTACCCTCTTCGACATCTACCGAGGCCCGGCAATCGACCCTGGTACGAAGAGCCTGGCGTTTCGCGTGACACTCGCCGCGCCCGATCGCCAGCTTGCCGAACGGGAAGTCGACAAGGTCCGTGGACGCATTGAGTCTCAGGTAAAACGTCAAGTGGGTGGCAAACTGCGCACCTGATCGGACAGTTTGCCAACGAGGTTGGGGAATGAGGCGCCCGCCACTGCGTTGACTTTCAACAGCGGTGGCGGGCTATCTTCACGTTTTCCTGAGATCGATGTTCCTGTCAGGTCAGTCTACTCGGGACATATGTCGTCTGGGTTCGAGAACTCCTGCGAGCAAACCAAGACCAAGTCCGATGAGAAGGACTGGCAGGACCAACGCGGGTCGCAGCCGAACGACGTCATATTCGTCGAGCAGAAACAATGTTCCGAGCGCGATGAAGACGAGTCCAACGATCGCGGATCCAGGACTGAATTGACCGTTCATGGCTGCCTCACATTAATATCGCCGAAGCCCATCTTTGACCTCGATGACCAGCTTCTTTGCCACCTGATCGTAACCGGGAGTCTGGGCTTGGTCGTCGAGATTGGTCCCGTCATGTGAGCTATCGAAGACATTGACATTGCCTCCCGACAGATTCCAATGGACCATAACGGCAACGTCATTCGGAACGTCTACATTCAACTGTCCAAGCCCGACTCGTGTCTCGACGGTCGTGACACCGTCCGGGAATTGCAATTGAGTCAGATCGACGTTCATGTTCCCGATCATCAATTCGTAGCGATCGCGAAGGTCCGTGATCTGGCTAGGCGCGTAATTGGCATCCCCGATCCCGCCACTCAGAGGGACGCTCACGGTCGCTGAGATCGTCAAGACGACCGTCAGGATCACGCCCACAGCCACCAGCCCACCATGGGAACCGGTGACCGAACCCGCCAGCAACGCCAGCCCGACCAGAATTAAGGCCGACGGCAAGATCAATCCCAGCGTGAGATTGACGACGTCAAGAACGTTCAATATCCAGGCCAGCCCGATCACGACCAGGATGCCGCCTATCACGATGGTCCCCAGGGCTGGCGGGGGTGTGGAGGCGGATCGTGGAGCCAGAGGCTGCGTACTCACCGTTGTGCTCCTTTGAAAACAACCGCCAGTCCAATCGCAATCAGAATGGTCGCCCAGATAATCTGGTTGCTGAACCAGGGCATAAATTCACGTACGAGCAGATACGCTCCAACGACAATCAGCAATCCGCCAAACACGAGTCGTCCCTGACTAACTGATGTGGCGTCCGCGCGCGCGAAGTCCTCTTCCGCTGTCGCCTGAGGAATTAATATCGCCGCCAGAATGTAGACGAGAATCCCGGCTCCGCCGGCAAACGTCAACGCCACGAAGCCGATCCTCACCAGCACCGGATCAACGTTGAAGTAGTGACCCAGTCCTCCGCAGACACCTGCTACAACCCGGTCCTGGCGACTCCGATAGAGACGACCGGAATGTGCGCTGCCGCTGGTTGGGCCCGATGTCTCAAATGTTGGTCCCGTCATGCCAGTCGGTTTTTCTTGTTCCATCTTGATCGACCTCCTCCAGGGGTTCCATACCCGAAGTATGGCCAGTAGTCCTCGTGTCTTAAGCATAGTCGCGAACGCGTTACAAATTCGCGAAAAATGCGTCACAATTGCGTCGAGAAACAGGTATTTCTAACAGGTAACGTCGGGTAAGATCGCCGTCTCGACAACTTGGTCCAAATGTCAATCATCAGATTCCTCGACGCCAAAACACGTGATAGACTCAACGATCGTGGCGCATCAGGGCGCCAATACCCTCACTTATTAATGGATCATCGGGGGACTTCTCGTTGGACGATCATCGTGGACCGAGCACTGTATCAGACAGAAAACCGCAACTAGAACGATTGCGGGGCATGTCCGACGTTGACGCAAGCGCGTTTGATCACCTACACCGCGTCCGAGTGGCGCTCACCGGGTTGATTGCTCGCCACGGGTATGAACAGGTCGACACACCGATCGTTGAACCGACCGAGTTGTTTCTCAGGAAATCTGGTGGAGAGCGTGTCGCGCAGATGTACGCGTTCCGATATCGGGAACGTGACATCGCTCTTCGCCCTGAGCACACTGCGTCGGTGCTTCGCATGTACGTCGACTCGATGCAGTCAAGGTCACTTCCGCTCAGACTCTCATATTCTGGACCGGTTTTTCGTTATGAAAAGCCGCAAGCAGGTCGTGCCAGACAATTCACCGAAGTCGGTTGCGAGCTGCTTGGTGCGGAAGGTCCCATTGCAGACGCTGAGGTCATTCATCTGGCACTGGAGGGATTGAGTTCCGTCGGCATCGCCGGGCATCTCGTTCTCGGGCATGTCGGCCTTGTTCTCGAGTACCTTGACCGGCTTCCTCTCCGCCAGCGCGCGCGCGACTGGCTTATTTGGAGTATGGAACGGCTGCGAAAAGGGCGAACGGTCGATCTGGAGACAGACATCGCCGGACTCATCAGTGGCGATCGGCTGTCGGATTTGTTCGATCAAATGAGTCAGACGCTCGGTCAAGTGCCATCGGACCAACTGGAGAACTGGGTGCTTGGAGTCCTGAACGAAGTTGGCGTGCAGACTCAGGGAGGCACCAGAACGCCCGAAGAGATCGTGGCCGGAGTCATCGCCAAGATGAATCGACGCAGCGATGAAGAACACGTCCGGCGAGGCTTCGAATTCGTGCAGCAGGTGGCGCAAATGCATGGACCCCCTGCTGAAGTTCTTCCTGACCTCCGAGCGCTGGTTCGCAGCCACGACCTCGGCGAAGAGCCTATTGAACGCATAGAGCGAGTATTGGAACTGCTGACGGTCTTCGGTCACGACACTGACGACATCGAGCTGAGTCCGGGACTCGGCCGTGGACTTCATTACTACACCGGCATGCTCTTTGAAATCTATGCCGACGACTCAGCACAGAGTCAGCTGTGTGGCGGAGGGCGATACGACGATCTAGCTCAAACTCTCGGCGCACGACAGCCGCTGCCGGCTTCCGGCTTTACTTACGGGCTGGAGCGCATAGCAGAACTGGCTGCGTTGCAACCAACCAGTGCAAGATCGATCACGCTCGTGGCGCCGTCGGGTCCCGGAGCACTCCCGCAGGCGATTCGACTCGCCGAGAAAATGCGACAAGAGGGTTATGTTGTCGAACTCGACGTTCGCAGCCGGTCCGTCAGCGCGAATCGCCGTTATGCACAACGCTGCAACATGGACACCTTTGTCGTCGTCGATTCCGAAGGGAATGCGGAGGTCGAAAAGTTCGGTCCCGTACCGGTAGTACTCACCGATCGGACTCACAACGTTGACTGAACCACTGCGACTCGCCATCTCCTCCAAGGGAGGGTACGAAGAAGCGACCACGCGCTTTCTGGAGCGAAGTGGGATGCCGATTTGGCGACCGAATCCAAGACAGTACGTCGGACGGCTCAGCGGTTTGCCTGACGTCGAAGTTCTGTTCCAGAGAACTGAGGATATCGTTCACAAGGTAGCCGAAGGCAGCGCCGATCTCGGCATCACGGGACTTGACCTCGTTACCGAGAACGGTCAGGACGAAGCTAACCTAGTTGTCGTTTTGGAGGACCTTGGATTCCGTCGCTGTGAGCTCGTGATTGCCGTGCCTGAAGGATGGCTCGATATCACGACCGTCGCGGATCTTGCTGACCTATCGATCGACTTCAAGCGGACCGGTCGGACACTACGTGTCGCGACGAAGTTCCCGAATTTGACGCGAGATTTCATGTATAAGAACGGAATCAACTATTTCACGGTGGTCGACGCACACGGCGCGCTGGAGGCAGCGCCCGTCTTGGGCTACGCCGATATTATCACTGACCTATCTGAAACTGGCGTGACGTTGCGAGACAACCGCCTCCGCGTGTTGAACGGCGGAGTCATTTTGCGTGCCCAAGCATGCATGATCGCTTCACGGCGTACCTTCAAGCACCAACCAGAAAAGCTCGAAGTCGCCCGGTCAATAGTTGAACTCGCCGAGGCCCGACTACGTACCCGCCAGTTTCGACTGGTCACCGCAAATGTTCTCGGCGACTCACCAGAATCTGTTGCCCAGCATGTTACGTCACAGGTTGAGACGGCGGGACGACAGGGGCCCACCATTGCCAGCGTGTTCCCGAAAGAGAGCAACGGGCACGAGCGCTGGTTCGCGGTCACGATCATTGTCCCGTCAGATCGCCTGCTGGCTGCGGTCGACCACCTACGTCTGGGCGGCAGCAGCGGGATTACTGTCACGTCGCCCGATTACGTCTTTGACAGCGAATCACCCGGATTCATCCGGCTCGTTGACGCGGTTGCAGGAGGGAAATGAACGTCGACAACGTCGTACGAGTATTTGATGACGTCGACAAGGCTCGAAGCTTCATACTGCGCAGCCGACGCCTTGAAGCGACCGAACTTCCCCCGGTGGTGCGAGCAAGCGTGCGCCGGATTTTCGGTGACGA
This sequence comes from uncultured Chloroflexia bacterium, assembly GCA_963785465.1. Classification (GTDB taxonomy): domain Bacteria; phylum Chloroflexota; class Chloroflexia; order Thermomicrobiales; family Thermomicrobiaceae; genus CALAGB01. Next base: position 295,640 of record CAWAVM010000008.1, read on the forward strand.
CCTGTCTGCCGCGCAAGTGGTTGACCGTATCCTCGCCGATGTCCAGAGTGACGGCGATGCGGCGCTCAGACGCTACACCTCGGAAATCGATGGAGCGGAGATCGAATCTCTCGAAGTGTCGAAGGACGAGATTGAGCAAGCGCTCCAAGTTGTATCCGCTGATGTTCTCGAAGCGCTAAAAGTTGCTCGTGACCGGATAGAAGCCTTTCACCGGCGCCAATTGCGCTCCTCCTGGATCCATGTCGACGACGCTGGAACACTCGGACAAATTCTTCGCCCGTTGGAGCGCGTCGGTGTTTACACGCCGGCCGGCCGTGCTCCATACCCCTCGTCACTGCTGATGTCCGCAATTCCGGCAAAGGTCGCGGGTGTAAATGAGATCATCGCGTGTGCGCCACCAGGGCGCGATGGAAAGATCTCGCCGTTGATCCTCGCTGCCGCCGATATCGCTGGCATCGATCGCATGTTCAAGGTCGGCGGAGCCCAGGCTATTGGGGCGATGGCGTACGGAACGGAATCCGTTCCAAGGGTCGACAAGATCGTCGGGCCTGGAAACATCTTCGTTGTCTTGGCCAAACGCCGGGTGTTTGGGGACGTCGACATCGACCAACTCCCAGGACCGACCGAGACTCTCCTGATCGCCGACCAGAGCGCCCGGCCCGATCTGTGCGCGGCTGATCTTTTGGCACAGGCCGAACATGACCCGCTTGCCAGCGCGATTCTTTTGACGACCTCTGCCGAACTTGCGGCAGCTGTCGAAGAGCAGATTGCTGAGCAGCTTCCGCTGCTGGAGCGAGCCGAAATCGCCAGCGATTCGCTAAGGACGAATGGTGCCATCGTGGTCGTATCCGATTTGCGAACCGCATTCGACATGGCAAACGATTACGCCCCGGAGCACCTTTGCCTGCTGATACAGGACGCCTGGTCGAAACTCGATCAGATCAAGAACGCGGGCGGAGTTTTCATCGGGGAGTCATCGCCTGAAGTGCTCGGCGACTACACCGCCGGTCCCAGTCACGTAATGCCGACCGGACAGACCGCACGTTTCTCGTCACCGATCAACGTCGAGGAGTTCATCAAGGTCATCAGTCTCATTGGTCTGAACGATACTGGACTGCAAAGACTCGGGCCGCCAGCCGCAAAGATTGCTCGGGCCGAAGGTTTGACTGCACATGCTCGGGCGGTCGAGCGCCGGCTCGATAAATAGTAGGAAGAAGAATCCGTTCGCCTAGTTCCGCGCCAACGTCTGCAGTGCGGCGTAGACACGTTCCTCGACGGTCTGCCCCTCGAACCGCTCAACTCCCGATAACGCAGAGCGAGCTTCTGCCCCCGAATAACCAAGAGACTGGAGCGCGTCGAGTGCTTCTTGATCTTGCGCCCCGATCGGAGAGACGCCTTCTCCGATTCTTTCCGGTAGTTTCCCTCGCAGGTCGAAGATAATGCGACTGGCAGTCTTCTTACCAATTCCAGGGACGCGGCTCAAGAGATTGACGTCTTCGGACTCGATCGCCTGATGAACCTCACCCGGCCGCGCTGTCGAGAGAACACTCAAAGCCACCCGTGGCCCCACCCCACTCACCGTGAGCAGCAGCTCAAATAAGTCGAGTTCATCTTGAGTTGCAAACCCAAAAAGCGTGAGTTGATCTTCTCGCACGTAAAGATGAGTCAGCAGATCGACCTGTTCGCCGGAATCGCCGACATCGCCGATCGTCGTTTGCGACGACAGCACTTTCAAGACAAGGCCGTGCAGATCCACCAGGATTGCCCCGGAGACTTTGGAGACGATTCGACCGCGCACTCCACTGATCACGATTCAATGCCTTCGAGGTTTAGTCGGTAGACGCGGGCGGCGTTCCGCCACAGGATAGCATCCAATATATCGTCCGACAGGTCATGCTTCAGAATACGTCGTACGAATCGATCTTGCCGCAAGACGGGATAGTCTGTTCCCATCAGTACGCGTTCCGCGCCAACAAGATCAATGACACTCGGAAAGACGCTGGAACGGTAAAGATAGGTCGAAGCAGCTGAGTCGTAGACAAGGTTTCGTGTCAACTCGGCCACTTCAGGCATCAACTCATAGAACGGGAGTCCACCACCCCAGTGGGCGGCGACGACCTTCACGTCCGGATACTCGAGGAGAAAACGGAGCAGGCGATCCGGCGTTGCCGTTCCCTTTCCAGCATAGAGGTGTCCGACGGGCTCGCTGACGTGAAATAGAATCGGCTTATCGAAATCTCTGCAAATATCGGCTATTGCCTTCAATGACGTAGGGACGCTGAGATCAAAGCCTTGAGCGTCTGCGTTTAGCTCTCCGATTCCGACGGCTCCAGCCTCAAAACAACGCTCGGCTTCCTTCGCGGCGCCGTGGTCCGTCGGAGAGATCGTGGCGATCGCGGCGATCCGTCCAACGTTTCGTCCGGCAACATCGAGCAAGTAATCGTTGTGCTCGCGGCACAGCCCCGAATCACGCCAGGGAAATCCACACACAATCGACGAGCGAAATCCCGCGTCGTTCATACTGGCGAGAATATCCTCTTCGGTGGCAAGCAGTGATTTAGGGTTCTGATAAAGCTCCGCAAACCACTCGTCACGTCGGCAAATCGCCTCTCGATCCCGAACAAACTCAGGAGGAAAGATGTGCGTGTGGGCGTCAACAATTGGACGAGCAGACGGTGTGATCGATGTGGCAATCTGTGGCCCACTCATCGAAATACAGCCAGAATCGACTTGGTGTGAATCACCGCAAGAACCATTAGGCGAGGTAGAGAATCAGCACGACAATCGCGATAAAGACCACCAGTGCAAGCAAAACAAGCATCGGGATGAGATAACTGGCACGCTCCTCGTCGAGATCTCCTTCAGCCACACGTTCGGTGGACACACCCGCCGGAGCCGCCCAGACCACGACCGCGGTCACATTGTCGTTCGACTCGTGCTCTAAGGCGAGGTGCACCAACTCACGAGCGGCATCTTCAGGATGACGGGTCAGCGGAACAGAAACCATCTCATCCTCATCGACGTAGTCATGCAGACCATCAGTCGTCATCACTAGTCGATCGTCCGGCAACAGCCGAATTTCAAAGATGTCGACGTCCACACGCTGGCGGTGTCCGAGCGCACGCGTAATGATGTTTCGATGCTGACTTTCGCGCGCCTCTTGTTCGGTCATCGCACCGGCAGCAACCTGCTCGGCGACGAGTGAATGGTCCCGCGTAATCTGGGTGAGGCGATCGGCTCGGACGAGGTAGGCTCGGCTGTCTCCCACGTTCGCGATCGTCAAATCGGATCCGCGGACAACTGCGGCGACAAGAGTCGTCCCCATCATGTTTTGCTCGCCTTCGGCCGAACCGTCGGCGAATATGAGGTCATTCGCTTTGCGAAATGCTTGTTTCAGTCGGAGGGGGACGTCATTGGGGCCAATTTCGCTACCGTAAAACTCAGATTGAAGCGTGTCAAGCGCGAGACGTGACGCCACCTCGCCTCGCTGATATCCGCCCATGCCATCAGCGATGGCAATGAGCCGGCCGTTCGCGTCGACGCCATCGGCCTTCGAGTCGCTGACATACACAGCGTCTTCGTTCTGCTCGCGAACGGACCCGGTGTCGGTTCCGGCTCCGACTATAACGCGTAGCTCATCCACCGCTGTCGTGCCTCTACTCCTTCAGCATGACCGTGTCTGACAAATGGCTGTCCAGGGGTTCGACGCTCGCGCTCAGGCCGCAGAATCGTAACATAGTGACCGTACATCCGCAAAAACTTGATCGATTGACGCGTACATCGCTGTGATAGCATTGGTATTCGCCGCCCGATGGGAAAATTGGGGGTAGTTCATCGATGAAAATCCAGCACGTGTTCCGCACAATTTCGACACTGATCGGTATCGTCGCACTTATCGGCTGCGGCGGTTCGAAATCACAATCGGCTACGCCATCGCCGACACCAATCTCCGCTCAGGCAATTCTCACAGCCGCTTCAAATCGCTTCGATCAGATCAACTCCCTCCATTTCGTCCTCACCGTCGATGGAACAGTCGCGCTGGACAATGCGGGAACGATCAAACTCCACGGAGCCGAGGGCGATCTGCTACGACCAAATAGCGCCCAGGCTAAAGCCGATGTGACCTTTCTCGGTGCAACTATTTCAATCAGTCTGATTTCTGTTGACAATCAACAGTTCATGACCAATCCGATCACGGGATCTTGGGAAAAAGCACCGTCCGATCTCGGCTATGCTCCTGCGGTGCTCTTCGACAAGAGTCAGGGTATCTCAAATATTATTCAGACCTTGCAGAACCCGAAGATTGTGGGTAGTGAATCGATTAATGGCAAGGATGCCTATCACGTTACTGCTTCGGTCAAGAAAGAGGACGCGCAGGCAATTGCAGGAGGGGCACTCAACGGGGTCACGCTTGCCGTCGATCTCTGGATCGACAAACAGTCAAGTAATTTGGTTAAGCTAACGTTGCGCGATACCGGAGGGAACTCTGCGACGACGTGGACGCTTCTACTAACCAAACAGAACGAGCCCGTGACGATCACCAAGCCGAACGCCTAGAAGCGGAGTCGTCGCGGACGCTCGTGTCGCGACCAATGACAATCATCGTGCCCGCGCTTGTCGTTGTGCTCGTAGCGGCACTCGACTTGACGGTCATCGCGCCGATTCTTCCGCGAATGCTCACCGATCTCAATGTCAACACAGCTGAGGCCGACAGGTATGTTTGGGTGGTTACCGGTTATTTGGTCGCGTACACCCTAACGATCCCATTACTCGGCCGATTCTCGGATATTTTCGGGCGGCGCAACGCCTTCCTCGTGGCGCTACTCGTCTTCTTGATTGGCTCGGCGCTGTGCGCTTCTGCCCACAGTCTCGGAACCCTGATCGCTGCCCGTGCAATTCAAGGATTTGGCGGAGGCGCCATGCTGCCGATCTCGATGGCGTTGGTAGGAGACGTGCTTCCTCGCCACCGACGGGCCGCTGCGTTGGGAGTGGTAGCCGCGGTGGATACGCTCGGGTGGGTTCTCGGGCCAATTTGGGGAGCCGGGTTTACCCAGTTATTCGGATCGTGGCGTGACGTATTCTGGCTGAACCTTCCGATCGGATTACTCGTCGGTGCTCTCCTCGCTTTCAGCTGGCGACGTGTTGTGCCGACGCCTCAAGATCGCCAGCCAATTGATTTGCCAGGCGCTGCCCTGCTAACCCTTGCATTGATCTTTATTAATCTCGGGGTATCTGCGGGGTCGGAAGCGACCGGGCCAAACGGTCAGCACGCACTCGGGTCATCGGCAAACCCCCTGTCCAACTACCAGTTCCCGCTAATAGCAATTGGTATCGTCGCATTGGCCGTGCTGATCGCCGTAGAAATCCGGTCCGCGCATCCCCTCATTCCGTTGTCGCTGTTTCGCGATCGAGTCTTCTCGTCAGCCAATACCACGAATGCTTTAGTGGGTGCGGCACTCATGGTAGGCATGGTCAACGTGCCACTTCAGGTCGCGCTCATCGCATCGGAACACCGAAGCGAAATAGTCAGCGCCGAGCTCCTCGGCGCCTTCTGTTCCGCCATGGCGGTCGGCGCCGTCATCGGGGGCCGACTCACGACGAAATATGGTTACCGAGCCGTCGTGTTGGTTGGTTTGGCACTCGCCAGCGGTGGTTTCTGGCTCATGAGCGGATGGCCCAACGACCTGCAGGTGGCTCGTATGGGTCGCGATCTCGGGGTCGCCGGTTTCGGTTTCGGGTTAGTCATTGCACCGGTCGGCGCGGCCGCAATCAATGCGGCGAGATCACGAGATCTTGGAATCGCGTCCGGCATCGTAATCGTCATGAGACTTCTTGGGATGACAATCGGAATTTCCGCGCTGACCGGTTGGGCTGTGAGTCGACTGAATCGCGCACTGATTGGTCTGCCTCCGCTGCCTCAGAAGGCGGGAGAAACGCTCGCGGATTACCTCGCGCGCCAGCAAACCTACGCCACCGACATGGCAATTCCGCTTACATTGTCGATTATTCGGGATACCTTTTCAGTCGCGGCCATCATCTGTCTCATCGCGGTCGTCCCGGCAATATTCTTAGGGCATTCGAAAATTGACGAGGTCCGCTAGTTCACAAAGACTGATCGAAACTCACGTACCGCCTCTTCAACGGAAATTTCCGGCGCGTAAATAGCCGAACCGGCGACCAGCACATCAGCACCGGCTTCCCAAACCTCACGAGCGATAGTCGGTTTGATTCCGCCATCGATTTCGATCAGCGCCGGCGACCCAGCGAGATCCAGAATGGAACGGACACGTCGCAATTTCGACAACGCGTTCGGGATGAATGACTGGCCACCAAAACCTGGATTTACGCTCATTACCAGCACAAGGTCCACGACGTCGGCGATCAATCCAATCGAGTCAACCGGAGTGCCAGGATTGACGGCGATTCCGGATTGACATCCTGATTCCCGTATTTGCTGCAGTGTCCGGTGAACGTGTGGGCAGGCTTCCAAATGCACCGTCAAGATGTCGGCCCCGGCCGACGCAAATTGCGGAATGAAGCGATCTGGCTCAACGATCATCAGGTGTACATCGAGTGGCAACGTCGTGGCGCGCCTCACTGCCTCGATGATTGGAAGCCCGATGCTGATGTTTGGCACAAATCGCCCATCCATCACGTCCAGATGAATGTAGTCCACGCCCGACGCTTCGGCCCGCTTGATTTCATCGTGAAGATGGCCAAGGTCCGCGGTCAGAATCGATGGTGCAAGCAGTGGCAAGAGCCTGCCGACTTGTTCTGGCATACTGATGAAGCGCTCCTACTCTTATATTCAGGGCGGGAATGCACCGTAGTCACTCGGCCGGTTCGATCGAGGGAGATTCGTGGCGGTCAAACCGCTCTATTCAAACCATAGATTCCGGGCCTGTCAAATCATACCTGGCATTCTACTTATCGCCTTCTGGTGGCCTATTGCTTGGCTCCAGATTCGACCGATCTCTGACTACTACTTCTTCCCTCTTTGGCTCGGTTACATCCTCACGATGGACGGTCTGATCATGTTCAGAACCGGCACATCACTTCTTTCGCGCAGTCCCAGAAACTTCGTCCTGCTGTTTATCTCGTCAAGCCCGTTCTGGTGGATCTTCGAGTGGATGAACGGCTTCCTCAATGATTGGCACTATCGCACGCCGGTCAGTTATTCGTCGATAACCTACGTCATTCTCGCATCAATCGCGTTTTCAACCGTGGTCCCAGCGGTGCTCGAAACAGCGGAACTGCTGGCAAGCTTTCGGATCGGAGATGGAATTCCGAAATTGCCCTCTTGGCGACTGAGAACACGCGGCATAGTCTTATTCCACTTGCTTGGCTGGATCATGCTTCTGCTGGTCATTCTGTACCCCCACGAGGCGTTTCCACTCGCATGGCTGTCGGTGTTCTTCATCATCGAGCCGATCAACGCACTGATCGGGCAACGTTCGATCAGTGCGTTTGTCCGCGAAGGAGATTGGGCGGCGCTGTGGAACGTTATGTTGGGAACGCTAATTACCGGATTTTTTTGGGAAATGTGGAATTTCTTTTCCATGCCGAAGTGGACATACTCGGTGCCGTTCGTGGGATTTGCACATGTGTTTGAGATGCCGATCCTAGGGTACACCGGCTATCTTCCATTTGGCCTCGAGGTGTTCGCAATCTTTGCTCTCTTCTTCAATCTCTTCCTGCGGCGACCACAACGCTATGCGATCGTGAGCAACCGATCTGCATTTGCAACTGATCAGCAAGTTATGACCGATTCTTGAAGTTCTGTGCCGGCTGCGCATCGGTACTGATGGATCGCGGCATTGCCATATTGGAATCCAGATTGCTCGAAGCGTGTGTCTGGTACTCTAACGAGCGACGGGCCGCAAATAGGCCGGAGGAATATGGCAGAATCGAGAACGGCGTCGCATCAGAATAGATCGCATCTGCTGACCCCGTTTGACCCGCCCCCTTCAGACACCTATAATTCCGCCCGTCCGAGTCGCCTAACTTCTCCGCTTTGGATGGCACAACTGCCGTGGTAAATAGCCTTCAGAGATTTGAACGTTTTTTTGAGGGCCTGATGGAAGGATCCGTCGGGCGCATCTTCCGCAGCCCAATTCAGCCAGCTGAGGTCGGTCGACGGCTTGAACGAGCGATGGAAGGGAATCAGCTTGCCACGGTCGACGGGATTGTCGTACCAAACGACTACAGTGTCTATCTGAACCCGCAAGACATGGTTATCTACACCGACTTCATCACCAGTCTGTGTCGCCAAATGGAAGACTGGCTGATCGACCTGGCCGACGAGAGGAATTATGGTTTCATCGACCAGGTACGAGTACAGATGTTTGGAGACGATAGGATCCCGGTTCGAAATATCAGCGTCGACGCTCACATCGCTGAGCTTCCCGGATACGACCCAATCCAGCAGGAAGCCGTGCAGCGCACCGAGGTTTATCGCGTCGTCGAGCGCACCGGCAACGTTCCACCGCAACTTTTGCGTGTCGTGAGCTCGTCACGACCGGAGGAAATCTTCTCTATCAGGAGACAGGCCACCTCCATCGGGCGTTCACTCGACAACGATGTCGTCATTCCCGAGCCGGAAGTCTCTCGCTATCACGCGCGTATCCAGTACGTAAACGGACATCTTGAAATCGTCGACCTTGACTCAACCAATGGGACCAGTGTGAACGGCGCCCAGGTAACACGAAGCGCTATTCAACAAGGCGATACGGTGATCGTGGGGACGGCGCGACTGGAGCTTCTGCCATATCGAGGCAGCGGCGCGCCGGGTACGTAGGGCCACCTGCCGTAATGATCAATCAACTGCCATTCGAATGGTTCGTTCTGCTGCTCAGAGTCTTATTCATCTTTCTCCTTTACTTTTTCTTGTTTCAGGTGGTACGCGTTGTCATACGTGAAATGAGTCTGTTTGCATCGTTTGGTCACGAGGATTCAGACGAGATCGCCACTGCACATCTCATCGTTCAGCAAGGCGGCGGAACGGGTTTGCGTTCTGGGATGAGGCTCGACTTGGACCCGGTTACCGTAATCGGCCGACATCCGCGAGCGACGGTTATGCTCGACGACAATTTTGTCTCAAGCGAGCACGTGCAAATCACCTGGCGGGACGGTCGATGGTGGGTTACAGATCTGAATAGTACCAACGGCACTTTGCTGAATCGTCAGCCGGTGACCGTTCCAACCGGTCTCCGATACGGGGATGTTATCGGAATCGGCGACGTCGAGCTTCAGTTCGCGCCATAAGGACGCGAATTCTCGGAGCCAGTAGCGCAATCCGATTGATGAAAGGTTTGGATGGGAGTCTCAGCGCTCCGCGATCGCGTCGGTCTGCGTTTCGGGTTCCTGTGAGAGTGGAATCAAATCGCCGTTGAAATCTATCGCTTTGGATTGTTCGCGGCGCACCGACTATCAACCAGCCATGATTGGACACAGGCTCGTCATCTCTCAAGTACAGGCGAGCTTGGCTAAAGGGGGATTCATTGAAACGTCTACGGCTTTTACCGATGATCGTGTTGGTACTCTTGCTTGTGATACCGATAGGTCAGGCCAGCGCTTCCCCGTCATCAGCAGATGACTTGCTCATGCCGCGTTATTTTCCTGAAACCGGTTTCTGGGTGCAGGGCCTGTTTCGGCAGTATTGGGAAACGCACGGTGGACTCTACATTCAAGGCTATCCGATTACGGGTGTTTTCAATCAAGATGGATATCTTCGTCAGTATTTTGAACGTGCTGTTTACGAATACCACCCAGAATTTGCCGGAACTCAATACGCTGTGGAACTCGTTCGAGTTGGTGCAGATCTAACACAATCTCGCTCGTCCGATGCGGCATTCCAGCCCATCAGCCCCTTCGCGGATTCGCAGGACCACCTCTATTTCGATGCAACGCAACATGCGCTCAGCTATGGTTTCAAGACGTTCTGGAACCAGAATGGAGACTTGCAGAATTTTGGATATCCGATCTCAGAGGAGTTCGACGAAAAGAATGGGCCGCCTCCTGCCGGAGATGGCCAGACCCACACAGTGCAATATTTCGAACGTGCTCGTTTCGAATATCATCCTGAGTACAAGGGCACTCAGTACGAGGTACTGCTGGGACTGCTAGGTCAAGAGTATCTTGCGCTAAAAGGCGCTCCTGCTGAAGATCTGGCAAAGCAAGATCCGCAATTGCCACCTGTTGACCCGATTACCGGTCATCGGTATGGCCCGCACGTCGGATACGGCTTCAACGTCTATTTGCGAGGAGATGCAGCAGGCGCATCCTTCACTCAGCAGGCACTTTCAACGGTCACGGACGCTGGATTCTCGTGGATCCGAATTCAGGCTCAGTGGCAAACACTTGAGCCATCTCAGGGCCAGTTTGATTTTCTGTCACTCGACAACCAGATTGACCCAGCCGTTGCAAAAGGCATACATGTGATCGTCAGCGTGGTGAAGGCTCCCGCGTGGGCTGATCCAACTGGGGGAATTCCGAATGATCCGGCTCCCTATGGAGTGCTCATGCAGCAACTTGCGAATCGCTATTCAGGAAAAGTACAAGCATGGGAAATTTGGAATGAAGAGAACCTCGCCGCTGAGACTGGCGGCAATGTCGACGTCGGCAGATACGTCAACTTGTTAAAGTCTGGGTACACTGGCGTCAAGGCAGGCGACCCGAACGCCATTGTCCTGTTTGGCGGGCTCACACCGACTGGAGTAACGGATCCGTCGATCGCGATCGATGACGTTCAGTACCTTCGTCAGGCGTATCAATACAACAACGGAGAAATCAAAGGGTACTTTGATAATCTAGGCGCCCATCCGGGAAGCAACAATAATCCGCCTGATACGATGTGGCCGGGCAACCCCGGTCCAGGACCTGGCTGGCAGACCGATCCGTCGTTCTATTTCCGACGTGTTGAACAACTTCGGCAAGTCATGATCGACAATGGTGATGCCGCGAAACAGATTTGGCTCACCGAGTTTGGGTGGACTACTCTGAATCAAGCGCCCGGATATGAATACGGGGCGCAGGTAAGCGCTCAGGATCAGGCCAACTACCTCGTTCGAGCATTTGAGATCGGCAGGACCGAGTGGCCCTGGGTTGGAGTCATGGCGGTCTGGAACTTGGACTACAGTGTGATAGCAAGTCCGGCCGATGAAAAAACTCCGTGGTCGGTGATCAATTCAGATTGGAGCCCGAGACCGGCATTTACCGCGCTGAAGGACATGCCAAAATAACCAAATCGACGATCACTGGCTATACTTCGGTCAGTGAATTTAGAGACAAACAACCCGGCCACGATGTCGTGGCCGGGCTGTAACTGTCTGGAGGCAGAATGATCTCGGGCAAGTTGTCGTTAGTGCTGCCCGCTCACAATGAAATTGAAAACATACCCGAAGTGACCCGGCACGCTCTGGAGGTATTACCTGATCTCGCGGAAGATTTCGAGATCATCGTGGTCAACGACGGCAGCACTGACAGAACGGGCGACGAGCTAAACAAGATCGCCGCGGAAAGCCCGTTGATCATAGCGATCCATCACCAGGTGAATCGCGGTTATGGTGCCGCTCTCACGTCAGGTTTTTCCGCCGCAACCGGCGATCACATCATGTTCATGGACTCAGATCTTCAGTTCGACATCGCCGATCTGTCGCATCTGGCGCCATTCGTTTGCGAATATGACATTGTCGCTGGTTATCGAATTGATCGACAAGACGCCAACTATCGAATTCTCTATGCGAACATATTCAAGATTGCCGTGCGCATTCTGTTCGGGATTCGTCTACGTGACATCGACTGCGCGTTCAAGGTGTTTCGCGCCGACCTAATTAAGTCGATGAGCCTCGAATCACCTGGCGCACTAATCAATACAGAGATCATGGCCAAGTCGACGAAAGCTCACGCGAGCTACGTTGAGGTTGGGGTCCACCATTATCCGCGCAAGAGTGGCGAATCGTCCGGAGGTAGCCCGCGCGTAGTTTTCAGGGCCATGAAAGAGACAATATTGCTCTGGTGGCGTCTGCGATCCTACGTGCCGACGACGCAGGGCAACGGACAGTCGCGTGGTCGTTCGGGTCTCGGCGCGATATTGTTCGCAGTCGCGGGTCTTGGAGTGGCGATTGGCGCCGCGGTTTCGTCACGACTGATTCGGCGGCACCGCAGATGACTTTGCCGTCGATTTCCGCCTGATCTTGATCACGACGCAATTGGTCGTCTCAGAAACTCGATCACGTCAATCCAAGCCGTGCCTCGACTGACGCGGCGTCAACGTCCCGTAGCAAAACCTGCTTGTGTCGACCGCGAGCGCCGGAGACAATTTCGACCCGTGCCTTTGAGATTTTGAAGTGTGCCGCGAGCAGTTTGATGAGTGCTTCGTTCGCTGCACCGTCGACCGGTGGAGCAGTAAGACGCACTTTGACGCTTCCATCGACGACTCCCTCAACCAGGCTGCGCGATGATCGTGGGCTAACACGCACCACGATCACGGTACCGTCCGGTCGTTCCTGGATCACGTTTGCAGCTCAGACGACTAGACGTCTGGAGGTCGACTGCCGCAGGACCTCACTGAGATATCCGGCGGCTACGACCGGTCGACCGAGCGCTACCTGCAGTTCTTCAACGTGCATATCGTCAAGGAATGTTTGTGTCCGCTTGGAAATCATGTGCTCTGACACGAAGACCATGTCGGATCGCTCATCGTCGACTAGCGCATCGAGAATCAAACCCCCGGTCAACAGACCGGAGACGTTGATTTGCTCTCCGAAGAAGCTATTAACGATTGGTACCACCGTGAGATCGGAGCCGGTGTGAAGATTGATGCGGTCAACGACGGTACGCATGGTCGGGGCAATGAGCGTCCCACACGTGATCGTTCCCGACGCACCCTGGGCAGAGCCACGGACGTTTCGCTTGATGACCCGTTCGACATCGTCCAGGAATAGGCGAGTGATGCCGATGCCATCCTCGACTTGTGGAAACCCATCGTAGCTCGAAGCCGGTGGAATCGGAAGACCGGTCATAAGATAGAATTCATCACCCAGGTGGATGAACGTTCGTGAACGCTCGCGTCGAAACAGTCGCTGCCAGTCTCCCACCTGGTCAACTACCTGTTCCGCCTCCGCGAGTTCGAATCGACGGATGTCCAGCGTCGCGCCCGGTAGAGTGCGCATACACGTGCGGGACAATCTGACTCGACGGCTCTGGCGTTCAACGCCAAATTTCGACATCCCAACCGGCACAACCGCAATTGAACGCAAGTGCGGACCGCACATCATCAACTCGCGAATTGTGCGATCAAGCTCGGCTCCGTCGTTGACGCCAGGACAGAGCACGACCTGGGTGTTGTAGTCGATTCCCGCACGTTCGAGACGGGCAAGATGTTCCAGAATGAGCGCTCCCTTGGGGTTACCAACGAGAGCTACACGGAGATCCGGGTTGGTCGCGTGAACTGAAACATTTATCGGGCTGATATGCTGATCTTCGATCCGCTTCCAGTCATCTTCTGTTAGGTTGGTGAGCGTCACGAAATTCCCGTACAGCATGGAATAACGGTAGTCGTCGTCCATCACGTAAAGGCTTTTCCGCATGCCTTTCGGAAGTTGCTTGACAAAGCAAAAGGGGCACGTGTTTTCACAGATATGAATTCCGTCGAAGGTGGGATCGGCGAACGTTATGCCCCAGGTCTCCTCTAGATCTCGTTCGATCTGAAACTCGACCACTTCGTCCCCGGTATCGACCTCTAGGGTGACATCTTCATTGGACGCCTCGAACTGGAAATCGATCGCGTCATTTAGCGGCGATCCATTTATCGAGACAATGCGCTGTCCGGGCAGCAGGCCAATTTCATTTGCAAGCGAGCCTGGAGCAACGGCGGCGATCACACCACTCTCTGCCGGTGCAAGTGCGACTCGTCGTCTCTTTTCCGGAGCCATCAACCATCCCGATCTAACTGCCGCAAATGTGAACTAGTACGGTGCCTTCGAAATCGATTGACCCACCAACATCGCCGCCGCCGCGACGGCCGCCGTTTCAGCTCTGAGAGTCAAACGTCCTAGCGATGCAGTCTTCACACCGGCTCGCTTCGCCATCTCGATTTCAGCCGATGAAAATCCACCTTCGGGACCCACCAGAAGCACGATCGGCCGACCAGGATTGAACGACATCGCGGTCAACGCCCTCGCCGTCTCATCTTCCCAGAGAAGAACGACTTCCGCGCCGACTGTTCGACACATCAGGTCTTCGAAGGCCACTATCGGGTCGATCGCAGGTAGCGTGCACCTGCCTGACTGCTCTGACGCTTCCGTGACGATTCTTAGCCAACGTTCACGCCGACGCGCCTCACGGTCGACCCGCAATGATATCACGCAATGTTCGGTGATCATCGGGATGAATCGCGCTACTCCAAGCTCCGTGACTTTCTGCAACGCCCATTCGAACCGGTCTGACTTGATCATCGCAAGGGCGATGTGAATGGGTGGCTCTTGCAAACGCGAACCCGACATCGGCACTGACGATATCGACCGCTGTTGCCGATCGATCGATCTCCGAAATAGCAGCACGATATTCCGATCCGTCACCATTGAATAGAACGATTTGATCACGGGATTGCAGGCGAAGTACGTTGGTGACCTGGTGAGACTGCTGTTGACTGAGGTTAACGCGAGTACCTACCGACAGAGAGCCGTCAACGAAGAATCGATGTCCGTGACGGCTCAATCTGTAGGCCTTTTGACCAGCAACAGTGAAACCCAATCACCACTCGCGCGACGATCAACCTCGTCGAATCCGACGGCCTGAAACGCCGTGACGACACTGCCCTCATGCGCTTCGATCACTCCGCTGAGTACAAGCTGAGTGCCAACGCGCGCTACGGCAGCCAGCGAGGCCGCTGATTCGATCAAAATGCGCGAGATGATGTTCGCAATGATCAGATCGAAAGTTCCCTCAACTGGCAATGCTTGCCTAACATCCGCGGTCTGTGCATGAATTTGATCGCTCAAGCCATTCAGTTCGACGTTTTGCGCAAGAGCCTTCACCGCAACTGGATCGACTTCGAGCGCGTCACTCGAACCGGCGCCGCACTTAATTGCGGCGATAGAAAGAATGCCCGAACCAGCACCGGCATCCAGCACTCGGTTCCCAGCGACGTCTAGCGATTCAATCCAGCTCATGCATAATGCGGTCGTCGGGTGAAGACCTGTGCCAAACGCCATGCCGGGGTCAAGATCGATGACGACATCACCGGGATTGGGGTCATACGTTCGCCAGGTCGGACGGATCACGAAATGTCGCCCGATCCTGGTAACCTGGAATTGGTCCTTCCAGGAGTTGGCCCAGTCTTCCTGCTTCTGAACACGGCTGCGAAGCTCACTCACCGTGCCAAGCTGGCGCAGGTGCCACAATCCTTCGGCAATTTTCTGCGCTGTCGCGTCAACGCGATCGTCGATCGGAAGGTAGCCCGCCACAGTAACCGGTCTGGTTGGGTCAATTTCGACATTATCGCCATCGGCGTCCTGTTTGAACGGCTCGTCAAGCACGACCCCATGATTGTAGACGTGTCGGCTGAATAACTCCGCGACTGCATCGACTGACTCCGCGTCCGCATCGACGGAGACTTC
The DNA here is from genome assembly GCA_963785465.1 of uncultured Chloroflexia bacterium. GTDB lineage: Bacteria > Chloroflexota > Chloroflexia > Thermomicrobiales > Thermomicrobiaceae > CALAGB01. The sequence continues at coordinate 311,260 of CAWAVM010000008.1, forward strand.
GAGCCAATCGGTGGAAATGGCTTCCGGCTTGTCATCCACGCGTAACACCGGGAATTTCGCTGGTTGCTGCCAAGACGATATCCGACGAATCCCCAACGTTCATCCGCATGAAATCGCCGCGAACAAGGGCATGCCGACCGACAATGGAGTCCCGGAGCAACATGGTCTCGATCTGTGCGCCATCATCAACGATCGAGTCGGTAACGATCGAATTATGGATTGATACGCCCTTTCCAACACTCGCGTAGGGGCCGATCACCGAGTTCCTGATTATCGCGGAAGGATCGATCACAACCGGTGGCACAACTACCGAACCTGGGATGCTCGGAGTCTCCGATCGCTGATTCAGCAAGAACCGATTGGTGCTAAGCAGTGCCTCCGGCTTGCCACAATCTTCCCAGACCTGAACGGGAAGATAGTCGAGACGGGTTCCGTGGTCGATCAGATGCTGCAGCGCTGCAGCTAGATAAAACTCATTGCCCTGTTGGAGATTATGTGCCATTTGAAAATCAATAGCGTCAAATAGTCGTTCAATCTGTTTGAAATAGTAGATCCCCACTACCGCGAGATTGGAAACTGGTTCCTCCGGTTTTTCGACGAGTTCCGTGATACGTCCACCGTCCGTTACGATCACCCCGAAACGCCGTGGATCTTCTACTTCCTTTGCGAATATGGCTCCGTCAGCATCAATAGTCGGTAGTTGGCCTAGATCGGCTTCAAACAGCATGTCAGGAAACAGAATCACCGTCGGCCCGGTCACTTCGTCACGAGCCATGATTACCGCGTGGGACTGCCCAAGCTGTTCTCGCTGCTGAACAAATGCGGCCTCAAAACTGTAATGGTCGGAAACGTACTCTTGTATTTGATCGCCCAAGTATCCCGTTACAAAGACCACTTTGTTGAGATCAAGGACAGAAATCCGATCGAGAACGTGTCCCAGTACCGGCTTTCCGGCCACGCTGACAAGCGGTTTGGGTTTGCTCCATGTTTGGGGTCGGAGCCTCGTACCAAGCCCGGCCACCGGGATAATAACGTTGACCAATTCCTACTCCTTTGACGTGTCTACTCGCGGGCAATTCATTGACGTGGTCAAATTCCACGCATGAATCTCGGCAGTGAGACTGATGAGTTCTCCGGTCCACTGCTTCGCCTAATACTACCCGACTATCGATATTTTACGGACCGGCGAATTCCTGAGTGAACATCCTCGTGCCAAATGGGGTTGTAATCACCCCGATTCCGATCCTTGTGAACTGGTCGGACAGAATGTTCGCCCGATGTCCAGGGCTTCGCATAAGTCCCCGTTCCGCCACATCCACGGTCGGCGCATAAGCGATGTTCTCTCCGGCCACGCTGAATGTCGTACCCGCCGCGACAAGTCGATCTGTCGGGCTTCCATGCAACGGAGAAACATGAGCGAAATAGCCAAGCTCCAGCATTTCTCGACTGTGCGCCTGGGCAACTTGTTGCAATCCGGAATCGTTCTTGAGGGGTGCCAGACCGTGCTCCGATCGCGCTTGGTTCACCATCTGGAGCATCTGCGCTTCGTCGCTTGGACTCTCCTTCAAACCGGTAGTGACGGTAAAGGGCAGTCTCATGCCTTGATCTGAGGTCGGCTCGGTCACAATCATGAAGTCCGCCAGATTGATACCGACGCGGCCCTCGGCGTCGCTGGTGAGTTGATTCGCTCCTGAGAGCAAGCGCTGGGCGAGCGCAGATCGACCGATTGACGGATCCATGCCTGAGCCAAACGGCATCAGAACCAGTACCATCACGACGGCCATCGCGACGGCAAGACCTTTCAACGCACCGGGTATCAGTCCCAGCAGCGCGTCAAGTTGTTTGCTGACCGGTGTATGTCGAGCAGCCACAATCAGCGGCGATAGTGGTGCGATGATTAGCAGTGAGAACGCGGCCTGGACGATCAGGGCGATTAACGCAAAGCCGATGACGTTGGCCGCGACTGCAGAAGAATGAAATCGGCCAGCTATGAAATCCGCCACCCAATGATAGGCAAAGGCGGCGGCGAGAATCGAAGCAACGATCGTCACCACGTCGATTGTCCCACGGAGAAATCCACGTCGGGTTCCCGCGAGAGCCCCGAGCCCTATGATCACGATGATCGTGACGTCGATCCAACTCACGCCTAACATCAGTAGCTACCAGCCTTCGAAACAACGGTAAACATCGTCCTCAGTGTCATATTTCGGTCTGGCTTCGAGTGTCAGAACACGTCATTACCGGGAACGGCACGATATCGTTCCACCAAATTGCACACTCAACTGGCGTCGAACAATCTGACTTTGATTGTACTCGCGGAGAATAGTCTATGTGACGTGATCAAACCACAACGATGTGGGGCCAACTCCTTTGCCGACCCAACGCACTGCGCGTCTCAATCACTACGGATTTTGAGGAATACGGTGAAGCAGGCCAGCGATTTTCTTAGAAAGGTGAATTGTCGGGGAATTGGTAGTTGAAGCGCCGGTGGGATACGGAAGGCGAATGACTGGAACGAAATTGACCAGAGATTCGTGGCAATGTGTTCGCGACCCAGAAGTTGAATCTACTGCTCGACCGGTGCACTGGCTTGGCGAGCTGAGCGAAACAGTCGTGATAAAACATGGTCAGCAACCCCGGCACAACGATCGTCGGGTTGAGAAACGGACTGCATTTCCGGTCTCGGTTCGGCGAATGTATAGACGCCGCCCAACGGCACCACTCGAACGCTGATTTTTCCTGACGTTGCCTGCATTGCGATTGACCTCCTCACGCTTCTCGTTAGTCTGACTCTACACGTGAGGAAGGCCAATGTCGTCATCAATAAGTCATCCGTACGCAAGGGCTGAAGTACCAGGACCACGGGATGATCGTCCTGCAGGGATGAAAGATGCCCGGTGTTGTTACCGGGCACATGCACCAACTATCCAACGAGATCGGACCCAATCGACGATTTCTAGCTGAGCGTCTTTTGGACGGCTTTGATTCCAGTGATAAGACGCGAAATGTCCTCATCGTTGTTGTAGAAACCGACTGAGACGCGGGCCGCGTCCGGGTTGTTGATGTACTTGGTGACAAACCGAATGGTGACGTTGTGTTCCTCCGCGAGGCGTGCGGACAAGTCGGGAGCGTCAATGCCCTCGACATTGAACGCGATCAACCCGGCCAGGGCTTCGCGTGGAGTAACCATCGTGACACCGCTCAAGCTTGCGAGTTGATCGTACGTATTCAGGCCTAGCTCGGTGATATGCTTGCTCGCCCACTCGACTCCGACATCTTCCAGAATCCACTTTGTCGCTGCCAGTTGTCCCGCCATCAATGCGGTGTTTCGGCCGGCGGTGTCGAACCGGGCTGCACCAACTGCTGGAGCATATGTACCACCGTAGTAGTCCAGCGTACCTCTAATCATGCCGCCAGATCCAAGCGTCTGATCGAGCTCTCCAAGACTCGATGACTTCACGTAGAAGGCACCGGTGCCATCTGGACCACACATCCATTTCTGTCCGGAGCAAGCGTAAAAGTCGACGTCGAGATCGTGCATGTTCAAATGCAGAGCACCGTAGGATTGCGCGGCATCAACAGCGACGAGCACATCATGACTGTGCGCCATTTCGATGATTTCTTTCACCGGAAGACGAGCGCCGGTGGTGTAGGAGACGTGCGATATCGCGATCATCTTCGTTCGAGGCGTGATGAGACGCTCGAACGATGTCACGACGTCCTTAGGATCGCCTCCACCGAGCCCGATATCGGCCACCCGAACGCGAATACCAAATCTCCGCTTGGCAAGGAACGAAGGAACCAGACCACCCGGGTGCTCAATATTAGAGACGATTAGCTCGTCTCCGACTTGCCACCGGTATCCGATGATCGAGTTATACATTCCGTCCGTGGTGCTACTCGTGATTGCAATCTCGTCAGAGTCAGCTCCAATTGCCGCAGCCACCACGTCTCGCACGCCGTTGCGGAGCTCGCCGATGTGCGGGAAATGGTCGCCAGAGATTCTCGCCTTGGTGAGATCGTGGTTGATTTCCTCGACGACTGCCTCATGGGCTACTTTCGGAAGCGGCCCGCAGGTACCAGTGTTCAGGTAAACAGTATCGAGAACTCCCGGGACCATCTCCCGGATCTTATTGATGTCGGGCATGCTGAAAAACCTTTCTTGATGAACGCCTGCCGAACCATTCGGCGAGTTCAAGAATTCGGCCAAATCCCACGATTCTCCCTTTCTCCTCCTCACCTGTTTCGGTCAAACTACCCCGTCCGACCGGAATCGTTCAATTTCTGCTTCTGAATAACCCAGGTTCGACAACAATTCGCCTGTATGCTCACCGAGCAATGGAGGTGGGCGTCGAACGGTTCCGGGGGTGTCACTTAGCTTGATGGCGATCCCAGGTAATCGAAGATCGGGGATTTCTGAGCGGGGTACATCCACGACCATCTGTCGATGATCTACCTGAGGCAGGGAGAGTACCGTATCCAGTGAATTGACCGGACTGCTCGGAACACCGGCCGCGTCCATCCGACGCGCCCATTCCTGACTTTCGAGCGAAGCCAAGATCGAGACGATGGTCTCTTCAAGCTCACCACGATGCTCACAACGAAGCGCGTTGCTCGCGAAACGTGAATCGTCAATTAGATCGGTACGACCGATGGCGCCGCAGAACCGTCTCCACAGGGAATCCGATGCAACCGCGACGACCAGATACCCGTCTTTAGTCGGGTAAGCACCATAAGGGGCGACACTGGCATGAGAGGAGCCAATTCGTTCAGGCACGGCGTCGTTCGCAAAGTAGGAGACGGCATGATATGTCAGCCACGAAACCTGGCCTTCAAGCAGCGACGACTCAACCAACTGACCACGACCGGTTCTCTCTCGAACGAACAACGCGGCCAGAATGGCTTGCACCGCATTCGCGCCGGCCGTGAGATCCACCACCGACGTCCCGACACGAACTGGAGGACGTCCGGCCTCACCCGTAATACTCATCAGACCTGCGTACGCCTGCATCAACAGATCGACGCCCGCGCGATCGCGATCAGGGCCGTCGCGGCCCACCGCCGACACCGCGCAATAGATAAGCCGAGGGTTTATCCTAGTCAACTCTTCATAGCCGAGACCCCACCGCTCAGTGGCACCCGGCCTGAAGTTCTCTATGAGAATGTCGGATTGCGCGACGAGCTTCTTGATGATCTCCTGGCCCTCGCCGGACTCGAGATTCACTGTCAGGCTCTGCTTGTTGCGATTGGCACTTAGAAAATAACAGCTTATCCCGTTCCAGAATGGAGGATAGCCACGAGTGTCATCGCCACGCCCAGGCGCTTCGACCTTCACCACGTCGGCGCCGAGATCGCCGAGAGTCATGGCAGCAAATGGACCGGCAAGATGACGACTGAGGTCGACCACTTTGATGCCGTCGAGCGGTCCGGTCAGCGATCGGTCATCCACAAGCAAAACTCCCGTGACGCCGTATTATCTATCTCCGATCAAAGCGCGGCGCTCGCTTCTCAAGGAACGCCGCAAGAGCTTCGTGCCGATCTTCGGTGGTCGCCGATAACGTGACACCGGCAATATGATGGGCAGACGCCCCTTCGGAACCTGCCTGCACGCTCACCCACAGATTTTCCTTGGTCATCGCAAGAGCCAGCGGCGAGAGCCCTCGAATCGTTTCGATCGTCTGATCTACCGCGTCGCCTAAGTTGTCAACTGCCCGGGTGATGAGCCCAATCCGCTCACCTTCCTCAGGCTCGACCCATCGCGCCGTGAGGAGCATATCTTGGGCACGGGTCAACCCGATCAGCCAGACCAGTCGATGAGCTGGTGACGGTACCGCGACACGGGGCTCGGGATAGCTAAACCGTGACGATCGAGTCGCGAATCGCAAGTCACCAGAAATCATCAATTCGGTCCCCAACCCGGCGGTGACTCCGTCAACTGCGGTGATTACGGGGACGGGAATGAGTCGAAGCTTTCTCAACACCCGATGCATCGTTGAAACGCGACGTCGGGCGAACTCGGCTGAAGCCTCACGAGATTCCTTCAGGTCAATTCCAGCACAGAATCCGGGAGCCGTTGCCGAGAGGATGATCGCCCGAGGCTGATCTTGATAGAGGGAATCAAGCGTATTCTCAAGTTCAATTAGAAGATCGATGTTGACGGCGTTTCGCACGTTTGGGCGGTTGAGCTTCAGTTCCACGATATCGTCGTGGCGCAGCACGATGAGAGGTCGATTCGCTTCCTCAACCGTCATCCGTCATCCTCCATGCCTGTACGTGCCCCCGCTAGCGCCTAATTTTGACGTCGAGACAGCATAGCGCCGCTTCGGTGATCCCGCAACGCTAACTGCCCTGCGTTTCTTGCGCCCGCTACTAAAGGCAATACGGCGCGCGTTCTGGCGGAGATTGGGGTGAGAAGACATTCTTGTGGTAATTGGGGCACCATGACCATGTAATTGATCTTCGCTTGAAAAGGAATAGTCGACCGGCGGTGACTTTCACGTGACAGTTCGAGGGTAGCGCGTCCGGTCAGTCGGGAAATGCACCGAACACGAGGATTATGTCGAAGTGAATTTCGGGAAATCATAATTCAGAGGGGTACCCCTTCTTAGACGAGTTTCGAACTCTTTGTGTGTCACCGAGCGACAACCTGAGGGAGTCTTTCGAGGCGGTTCGGCCCGGCAGATGGTCCGAATTGGATCGCATGATTCGCTGATTTCCTGCCGCGTCGGAGTCCACCATCTAGCACAGAGAGGCGGCCCGCAATCTATTTTGTCTCCGCAATTCTTAAGCTGCGCGATCCACGACAGACCCGGATCCAGAGTCAAGATCTTCGGTATTCCTGCTCCCGATCCATTCCGTCAGAGTGTCGGGACCAGAGATCAGAATCTGCTTCAGCGAACGCGTGACAAGGTCGGTGATCGAGTCCCACGCCAGCACAAGTTCATCATGAAGCTAGGAGCATCCGATATGGCCAGGTTCGGTGCGTCCCTCGGTCTGCCGGTGCTGGTCGTGCTGAAAGGGAGCTCCGACACTGATCATCTCCATCTTCGCACTTCGACATTTCAACGATCTTTTCGACGAGGTGGCCACCAATTTCGCCATCCTCCATTACTCCGACGCCAGGGAGGCATTGTTGTCGGCGCTGGGGGAGTAAAGCAGTGACGAGTAACTAATGGAACAGGTCGATAAGGATGAGTGAACTCAGTCACTCCCTGGACAACCGTTCCTCTAACACGCCCCCTACCAGAGTATCCAGCAACATGTTGTCGGCCAGAACCGGACGATCCCTGCTGAAACACACATTCGACATGTAATGTTACTTTGACGGCCGTTGCGTTCGAGGGTGGGCTTGGCTTCTCCCTGGACGTCAATGCCGTGCACCTTGTTACCGGTGCAGGTGTTTGCGCGGGCAGTGCCCGAAGCGGTACCTCTCCGAACTACGATTTCAACGTCTTTGTAATCTGAAATTTCCCACAGTTAACTTCGACAGTTTCCACGTCTTCCGTGGATGCTCCGATCGACAGGACGCACGACATTCGTGTTGTCACGTGATTTCCGCCTACAGTACTTCAGTTGGCGATTTCATCGTCACGCTTGAGTTGTCCAGAACCTCGCGTGCGGTACCATCGCCCAGCCATCGGCTGGTCTGGCCGGTTAGACTGATCAGCGCCCAAGATATGCTCCTCACGGCGCAATGCGTCGGGTCCGGGGAAGCTGAGCGGATCGAACTCATCACCCGAGCGGTTGACGACCTTGACGACGCAGTAGACCAAACGATCGAAACGATTAGGGGCTCTCGCGGCTGGCTCTTGCGATGACCGGGGAGGATCTTTTGGTGAGCGTCCAGGCAGGCGCAGAAGGGACGTCCGACCATCATATGCCGACGTCACGTTATCGGCGACCACCGAAGACCGACATGCAGGGCTGTTGCAAAGTCCGATTCAGCAACTCAAACACTCAGGAGAGCGTCACGTACCCAGCTTTACAGCAACACAGCGAGCAAACAAATGACCGTTCCGTTGGCGCGTTTCACAACCGTGCACGGCTCGTCGATGTCGTCTCCTGACTTTGAAACCGCCCTGACCGACATGAGGCCCTTGCGGCGTTCCTTGAGAAGCGAGCGCCGCGCTTTGATCGGAGATAGATAATACGCCGTTATGGGAGTTCGTATTGCGCATGCCGGACGTTCAACGTTCCACGTTCGTAATTTGCTGCGTGAAGGAAATCTAAGAGCGGCGTATGGGTCGTATTCACTCGCTACCCCAGTCATAACTGCGCTCGGGAATAACGCGACGAAACTCGCTGATCCAGTTACAGTCTCGAGCCACCCATTTATCAACTAGGTAATCGGAAATCTCTAACCTGAAGTCCGCGTCACTGCAAAGCAATTGGGCAAACAGGCTGATCTCCTACACTATTTTCTTGGAGTCGAGCGAAATCGATCTGGAGTCTCGATCAATAGGTCATGGGATGCGTGGCATTCAAGTGAAGAGAATGCTGGCGTAATTAGTCATCCTATTTCTGTAGATAAGGCACACATTGACCTTTACAGACGAGAAGCACCATTAAACCAATGAGTGCGGCGGGTCGGATAGGACGTAATGACACCCATAAACGAAACACTTCGAATATCCAAACTGCGTTCCGGCAGATTAGATGACTGAATGTCAATATGCCAGATCTTTGACTAATGACTGCATTACCTGGAATAATCGACGTCTAACGATCATTGCAATCATGGCAAAGGCGATTTCCGGTCGGTGTTCTTTCAGCCTCCCTGCAGGTGCGCTGGCAAGAAAAAGGCACAGGAATCACGTTTTCGCGGTCAAACTGCTTCGCAGTCAGGGAGTGTCCAACTGAGAATAAACCCGACCATCGGAATGACTTGTGGACACAGACTTGACATATCCATGTAAAATAGGTTATCTTGCCAATAGATTTGGGTTCAAGTTGCGCATGGGGTCGACGTCCTAGATTGATCCTTGTCGGATTCCAGGGAAATTTCGCACGAACTTCTATTGCTCGAACTCTGTCAATGACTGTTGTTATCGCAATTCACTAACGCATAATACGGAATGCAATGAGATGCGAACTGTACGTGGGCACCTGGTTCGCATTGAGCAACTGGTGCAACCGGCCGAGAATTGAATCTCGCCGGTTGTTTTTTTGTTGGATTGCTTGGCTCGTCATCCGTGCCGCCCGATAGTCGAAGAAAGGAGTCCATTGTAAGAAGGAGTACTGAGACGAGTTTGTGTAGAGCAGTTTCCGGGGGGAGAGACTGACAATGGGAGTCATGATCGTAGACCCAGATGTCGAAGGCAGCCGATTTCTCACTTTCATACTGAAAGCCGAAGGGTACGATGATGTCCGCACAATGTGTTCGGGGCGCGACGCCGTATCACATCTTGCAGAGTGCGGTATTAGTCTCATTGTTACCGAGGCTCACTTGTCAGATACGGACGGCGCGAGTTTATGTGGGGCCCTCCGATCTCGAAACTTTCACGGGCCAATCATCGTCACTTCAGAGAGCAACGGAATTCTGGACCGTGTTCGATGTTTGAATGCCGGTGCCGACGATTTCGTAGGCAAACCAATAGACCCTTCCGAGTTTATGGCACGGATTGCCGCAGTCACAAACCGATACCATGACGACGACCATGTGTACAGTTCACGACTGCTGCGGGTCGGCGATGCGGTCCTGTCTATCCGAGACTTGACCCTGGATATTGATGGACGACCAACAGTTAACCTGACACCGACCGAATTGCGTCTCATCGAGTGTCTGATGCGCAACGTCGGAGTGGCAGTGAGTAGAGACACACTCATTAATCGAACGTGGGGTTATGACCTGTTTGGAGAGAGTAATCGCCTCGACGTCTATATGCGTCGATTGCGCCGCAAGATCGAGCCTGATCCCCTGTTGCCGCAATATCTCGTGACCGTTCGAACTGTTGGTTACGCGTTTCATTCCCGCACGTCGGAGTTCGTGAACACTGCAAGAAACGGGCCGATTCCATTTGGTGAGATGGATCAGGTCATTGTCTCGGAAACCTCAGAAACGAGGTTCTCGGACACACCCCGGTTTGATGGCTTCCGATCTTCAATGACGCCTGACCTTCAGGACGTAGGTGAGTTAACCGGGTAGTACCTTATGGCGTCGACGGGTGGCGTCGACGCCTGGTTCTGACTTTCAACCTGACAGATTACCGCAGATTCACCAGTTATCGAACAAGAGAAGATTGCATCAACAAGTTGACCGGATCAATCATGGCCGGTGCCATTGTGTTGTGGTTCAGCCATCAAACTGGTTTATCGCCAACGTTCCAGAATGACTTGCAAGTATGAAATCTTGGTGGCGTGCATCCTTATGACGGCAAGATTGAACTGATTCCGATCCAGTTACGGATCCAGAGGACCCTGACTTGGACAAAACTGAACAAATATTCATGCAGGTTCTGAGCAATACGACGCAGAGATATCGTTGGTAATCATATTCTGTTCACAGAAACAAGTACGGTGTCACGCTGCACTCGAGTCAGTTGCAGCTGCGGACCAGAGTAGGTCCGAATGGTCGCAAATGTCGTGCGCGGACACAGATGAGCATCGCTGGAGCGAATCCGTGAAAGATCTGCCGATGAGAGTGTTGATCGTGGGTTGCGGTTCTATGACGAGTAGGTTGCTGGAGTTTGCGCTGGGCGAGGCTGGTGAGACGGTTTCGGTGGCTGCAGATTCGGCGACCGCGGTCGATGCGGCAATCGGTAATGGGGCCGACGCTGTGATCGTCAATATGGAGTTCGACGGCGGACATGGTTCCAAATTCTGCACGCTCCTAAGATCAAAAGGGTATATCGGACCGCTTCTGGTTTGGGGAGAGCGGCGGAGAGAACAAGTCTTGAAAGCCTATGAATCAGGCATCGACGACTTCGTTATCGAACCGTTTGATCCTCGAGAGGTGATTGCGAGATTACGGGCAGTATCGCGGCGCTACGAACAGTTTGACGCACAACGGATGGGATTGTTACGAGTTGGCAGTGCAGAACTATCGGTTGGAAAGCTTACGTTCAAGGTTTCCGGAAAACATGACATCCCATTGAGCCCAGTTGAAACAAGAATTCTTGAAGTCCTCATGCACAACAGGGGTATCGTTCTCAATCCGCTCACTCTTGCACGTCATGTCTGGGGAACAGATGAACATGTGGCTACTAACAGGGTGCAAGTCTACATTATGCGTCTTCGTCGCAAGATTGAGCCCGATCCAAACAGCCCTCGGTTTATTCACACGATCCGCGGTCTGGGCTATCTGTTTCGAGATGAGGAGGAACAGCGTAGGGATTCCAGTTCGATGCGCGCAACCGATCTTGATTGAGATGCATCGCATTTTTGAGGCAACCGTGACGCATTCCGCGAATCGCGAAATCAGTACGACGTTGCGCAGATTATGGAATTCAGTGAATGGATCGTCATCGTAGCCGTAGCCCAAACATACGCTGGTGCAAGACTTTTGGAAGATTCTGGTATCTGCCAGCGTCGATGTAAGGAGCCTACGGGACGGTCTCGGGCCAAGGTGGTGCCCCCTCTTACCGGGATTTGTGTCGGAACGCTTCTGACCGTCGGCGCTGGTCTTTCTCGGACGCATGAATTGAGTCGAATGCACTATTGAAGACAGTCTGACGTTGCTCCCCACTGAGCGGGCGTTGCTCGAACAGAGCGCGCTGTGACATGGACTTTGAGGGCAGGAATTCATTGACCGTGAACATCAAGTTGCCGCCATAACGGCACCATTCAAAGGCCCCACAGATGTATTCGTCTGGCATCGAACCTGGCGTCTCCCTGACAATAGGACGGTCCTGAAAACGAGAGCAGAGACGCGCAGCACTTTCCCCGGTTACATCCACTGGTTTGACTCCCTCGAGAATGCGTCGGTCCGGCTAATCCCGACTGTGTTTATGGTCGACAACAAGGTCACGTTGTTCGCAATTCAAACCAGCGCGATGCAATGTGTCATATAAGAGTCACGGTCTGATCAGGCGGGAAAATCCATCTTGTCTGTCGACTATGTCGACTCACGAGGTGACATTCGCCGGCTATACTTACGTTTCGCAGAAACAATTCTCGGGGACGTACCGTTATCGCGAGGTCCTCGTTCGGATCATCGGGACGAGTCCGGAACCGGGGAATTCAATTCGATCGTCTCGTTCCCCGATTCTCGGGGGATGCGCGCTATCGACGAACTCTAGGATGGACCCGTAGCTCCACCGCGTTAGGCGGTCGAAACGGAAGTGAGCCTTGCGTAAGAAGATTCTCCCGCCCGATTGGTCCCGACGCATGATGGAATCGAGCTCGTCTGCTCCTACTATCGACTGAACTTGCCGTATCGAAAAATCCAAAGATTGATCATCACCCGAGAGGATAGCGACGCGCACGGGAGCGCGGTCCTATTGGCGTTCAAAGACACCGGCATCCTGGTGGACCTCAAACTACGTATGTCGACCAAGTCTCACGCGGACGTTATCGTTGCTCGAGAGTTGGCCAATTTTCTCAGGAAATCGGTGTCGAAGAACGGATGTTAATATCGAGAAATGAACCAACCGATTCGGTCGAGGTCGAACACGGTATCGTGTTTCACATACGCGGATCACTGCGGATCACTTCTGTGCAACCCGAACAAGTGAATCGGTTGAAGCGTGAACCGATCCTTCAATTGAATAGGAACGAGCAGCATGTCGATGGAATATCGGACTCGGCAACAATGATGCTCGGAGACGTGTCTCAAGTCGCGCATGACTACTCGCCGGGAAAGGGCCCCACCTCAGCCACAATTTGCTGTACGAAGATCAGCGATGCGCTGTTGGATTCCATCAACTACGAAATTCGCCTCGGTCAATCGCTCCGCGACACGAATCTAATCTCAGATTCAGATCTGAAGGATTATCGCAAGCGACTATTCGATGACGAACGAGCAATTGGACTCTTGGTTGAGATCTGACTCTTAAGGGATTCGAATCTCATCAAAGACGTCGAGTATCACGCAAGTCGTCGCAATGTTGTCAAGATGATGTCGATCTTGACGTCGTCAATGGATGGAACGGACTCTGACTAACAGTCGCGCGCCCGCACCAGCAAAGCAAATTGAATTGAAGGGCCCTTTGGTACAAACATTAGATGAAGTCGCCCGCTGTCAACATTTCGGTCTGAGATTGGTTGATGAATGAACAGGTGCCGTTTGCAGGGCTATGCCCGTTCTTGCGCCGATTACCCAATCCCGTCGCCGCGACTATTGCCTGACCTCCGTTCATGATTCGTGTCCACACTTCCGAATCTTCAGCGTGAAGAAACTCGACCGGGTCGGCATGATCAGCGGTTCGTCCGTCTTGATGGACTGCGCCTCGACGCCCGTTCTGGCACTTGGACGGGTCGTCGGTATTCCCCGTGAATTAGTCCTCTTGCTCATTGTGATGATTTTGCTGACACAATAGTCAGATTGAGGTGCCATATCGTTGACATCTCCTTTCTCGCTTGGCGTTCTAGAATGCTGGTTCAATGATTCGGATTTCGCCTCTTTGCGACCAGTAATTTGTCGCGTCGGCTCTCTTCTGTAGTGACGTGACCCTGTGCCATTCTGGAGTCGAACGAACGTTTTCCAGCTATCGTGGTCAGCTCTGATGACGTCGTGAATCTGTCTCCAGTATGCGTACGAATGATCTAAGGCGTTGACAGATGGCGCAAGTCAGTAGAATCTATCCACCCTGGACATGGAGATTACACCGTCGGTTGCAGTAAGCCAGCCATTTTCTGCTCACGCCACAGATACTCACTTGTCTGCGATTTCATATACGGACATGCTAAGCAAATGGTCACCCAACCCTCTGATCACGTTCACTAGCGTGTCATAAGCAACCCTCATTCTGGATCATGAAGAAAACATTAGGCCGACTGTCCACCGCATATCTGTGGTATCGACGTTCGGTGAGTGGGTAGTCACGCGCAAGATACACCTGCAGCGCCATGACGCCCCGCCCTATCGTGTCTGGAGGACTAGCGCCATGCATTCCGCTTCATCAGCGACGACTCCGGCGGTCTCAATCGTCGTGCCAACCCGAAACGAAGCCGGGAACATTCTTGCTTTGGTGAGCCGCCTGGAAGACGCACTCTCAGACACATGCTTCGAAATTATTTTCGTTGACGACAGCGATGACAATACACCTGAAGTCGTCGAAGACGTTCGAAATAGAGCCAGGCCGAGGATCACTCTCATCCACCGAGAACGGAAGTCACGGATTGGCGGATTGGGCGGCGCGGTTGTTCTTGGGATGCGATCGGCAGTTTCACCATGGGTCTGTGTCATGGACGCCGATCTGCAACATCCTCCCGAGATGGTCCCAAATCTCCTTATCAAGACGCGATGGGATAGCGTCGACGTTGTCGTTGCGAGTCGATACACGTCCCAAGGTGAGGTTGAGGGCGGCCTCAACTCGATGCGTCGTCTGGTCTCCCGAGGGACGACGGGCCTAGCCCAACTTGCTTTCTCAAAATCGCTACGAAGTATTACCGATCCGATGAGCGGATTCTTCATCATTCGTAGGAATGCGATTGACCTCGACGAACTTCGACCACGAGGTTTCAAGATCCTGCTGGAGATTCTGGCACGCAACCCAACTCTTCGCTCGACTGAAGTCGGATTCTCTTTTGGAAAACGTTTCGCGGGTGAAAGCAAGGCGTCGGCGCGAGAGGGTCTTCGCTACTTGCTGCAACTTGCTGAGCTGCGCCTCGGTACGGACGTGGTCAGATTCAGTCGCTTCGTCGCAGTCGGCCTGACGGGCGTAATCGTCAACATGCTCGTTATGGCGGCGGCGACCGAGTCGCTTGGAATCTTCTATATGTTGTCGGCCTTGATCGCTACGGTCGCGTCGACCCTGTGGAACTTCTCGCTGACCGATTGGTGGGTGTTCCCAGATCGCGGGGGGAACGGTCGCCGGATAAACCGGCTGGCACTGTTTGCTTTCATGAACGCATCAGCGTTGCTGTTCCGTGGCCCAGTGATCTACCTCTTGACGTCGATCCTCATCATCCACTACCTGATATCGAATTTTATCTCGCTACTTGCGCTGGCAGTATTACGATTCGGAATTTCCGATTCGCTCATATGGAAAGGAGATCGGGGAATGGCGACGTCGGACGGATTCTCTTATGACATTCACGGGATCGTGACTGTGCGATCAGATGTGGCGTTGCCGGAGCTGACACCGTTCCGCCACGAAGGCACGATCGATGGCCCGATGATCGATGTCCGCATCGGGAGTCTCTTTCATCGAGCGCGATTCAATCGGAAACCTACGTCAGGAAAATCGAACCAATTCTCGTATCAGGATGGCTTGGGTCGTCTCGGATTTATGATCGACGTCAATATTAGTGACACTGTCGACATCGTCGCCTCGCCAATGCTTCGTTTCTCTCCTCACGTTCTCTACACGAACGTGGTCGAGCCGATTCTCCGCTGGACGTTCGTGAAGAAAGGATACGCTCTGGTTCATGGAGCATGTATCTCGTTTGGTTCGGACGCGTACCTTGTCACGGCGAAGACCGATACGGGCAAAACGACGACGATTCTCCGGATCTTGGACAAGCAACGACGCGCTTCAGACGACTGCGCGTTCGTGTCGGATGACCTCACACTCATTAGTCCGGATAGGAACGTGCTTACATACCCTAAACCGCTAACCATCAGTAGGCATACGGTTGCTGCGGTGAACACACCGGCATTGACGCGCAAACAACGATTATCCCTCTTCGCTCAGAGTCGACTTCACTCCCGGGGTGGTCGTCAGGTTGCGCTTCAGATGTCGCGGAGCCATCTGCCGATGGCGACGATCAATACCATTACTCAGTGGCTTGTGCCACCTCCAAAATACCGCGTGGGACAGCTTATTCCGCGCGTAAAGCTCGCACATGAAGCCAAACTCGCTGGAATCTTTGTCATCGAGCGAGGTGGTGACGGCGAAATCATTCTCGACGACGAAAGTGCCATCGATATCCTGCTCAGCAATTGCGACGACGCATATGGATTTCCGCCATACCCGAGCATCAAGGAATTCCTGCATGGAACTGGTGATTTCGACCTTCGGCCAGTCGAGCAATCGATCGTTCGCAGAGCATTGACTGGACTGCCAGCAAGTCTGCTGCAGAGTTCAACAATGGATTGGTCACACCGCATTCCGATGATGGTCTCGCAAAGGGGAGCACCCCGTAGCGTGGTGCCAGTTGCACCGATGACACCGGCCATGCCGGCCGCATCGGCGCCTGCTGATTAGGGATATGAATACGACTTATCGCCTGGGCATTGCGGCCTCCTGCGATCGCAATGCCTCTGCGACTATGACAACGTAGCTTCGACGCGGTTCAGGCGATGAACCTGGAAAATTGGTAATTCATTGACACTGAAGCCGATCAGACTTGATCGTACGAGCGAGTGGGATTCTGAACCTCCCATAACGTCGGTTACCGCGGTCGCGATTTCCGGTTGGCGTGCAAGTTTGGCGTCTATGGTGACATCGGCCGCTCTTACGGACGGGGTAATCCTAGGAATTGCACTCAGCGCAGGTATCTTCTTGCGCGTGTGGCAAATAAACGCGCTTGGACTCAACAGTGATGAGGCCGTTTACGCCGGCCAGGCTGCGGCCATTAACGGTGAGCCGATCCTCACTCAATTCTTCCCGATTTTCCGAGCTCATCCGCTGCTCTATCAATTTGTCCTGGCTTTGGTACTCCCAGTCGGAGGCCCTGATCGCGTCGATCTAACGGGTCGCTTGCTGTCCGCATCGGTTGGCATTGCAACAGTATTGTTGGTCTATTTTTGTGCGCATCGGCTCTACGGTCAGCGAGTCGGTGTAGTCGCCTCCCTGTTTATGGCCGTTATGCCGTATCACGTGGTAGTGACGCGCCAGATCCTCCTCGACGGTCCGATGGCATTTTGCGCAACGCTCACACTGTATTGTCTGATCCGTTTCGGTTCTTCGCGCAATCCGGGTTGGTTCTATGCGGCTGGAGCCAGCATGGGTTTGACGGTGATGGCTAAGGAGACAGCCATCATTCTTGTGGGCGGCATCTACATTTTCCTCGCACTCACGCCGGAGTTACGTGTTCGTATCCGAGATCTGGTCACGTCCATCTCATTCATGGTAGCCGTTGTCATTCCATTCCCAGTGTCACTAAAGTTGGCTGGCGGAGGTGGATCGGATCGGGCCCATCAGTATCTGGTCTGGCAGTTGTTTAGAAGACCGAATCACACATTCGATTTCTATCCGACAACTGTTCCGTGGGCTATCGGTCCTCTCATTTTAATTGCGGCAGTCCTCGGACTATGGGCACTCCGACGCCACCATTCTTGGCGTGAACGACTCCTGATGTCTTGGATTGTGATGCCCTGCCTCTTTTTTCAAATGTGGCCAGTAAAAGGATTTCAATATCTCCTACCGACAGCGGCGCCGGTCGCGATCCTTGCTGCCCGAGCAGTTGTACTTTGGAAGCCACATCGGTCGCTCGGCTTCAACAGATTGCGCCCAATCACGCGGCACTTGAATCTTGTTCTCGTGGGCATCCTCGCGGTGTCGATTGCGGTTCCATGCTGGCAAAGAATTCAAGTTCGAGTGTCAGATCAGTTCTTGGCTGGCTCAGGAGGTGTTCCGGGAGGGCGTGAAACGGGGGCATGGATACGAGACTATACGCCAGTCGGTGCAACAATTATGGCCATTGGCCCGTCAATGGCAAACATTATCGAATTCTACGGGCACCGCCAATCATACGGACTGTCAGTGAGCACCAACCCTCTTCACCGTAATCCGTCATATGACCCGATTCGGAACCCTGATGCCCAACTTAGGAATGGTGACATTCAATATATCGTCTGGGATTCATACTCTGGCTCGCGAACGACATTCTTCGCCAACAGTCTTATCGCGTACGCAAAGAAATACCATGGTCGGATCGTACACACCGAAACCGTACCGGTTTCGGTTGGGAACGGGTCGATCGTCAACAAACCGACAATCATAGTTTGGGAAGTCCATCCATGACTAGGGTCGCCAGTCCCGTGCTAAGATATCTGTTTCTCATTATGCTGGTCGCTGCTCTGTCATTGACGGTCGAAAACGCGTCAGCAGTTGTACCGACGTCGACCACGCCAATAAAGCACTTCATCGTACTGATGCAGGAGAATCATTCATTCGACAATTACTTCGGTACTTACCCAGGCGCAGATGGCATTCCACCGGGCACATGTATTCCGGTCGACCCGACGAATCCCCAAAATACTGAGTGCGTCAAACCATTTCACATCGGTGACAACGACGTCCAGCCAGCTGATCTCGACCACAGTTCGTCAACATCCCAACTCCAATACAATGACGGGGCCATGAATGGATTCGTCTCCGCCCTCAATCGGCGCAATCAAGACGGTCGACTTGCGATGGGGTACTATGACGATCGAGATATACCCTATTATTGGAATATTGCGGATCAGTATGTTTTGTTTGATCGGTTCTTTAGCTCGGCCTCAGATGGGAGTCTGAGTAACCACATTTTCTGGGTCGCGGGAGCACCTGCGAACACCGACAAATCTGGCGCAAAAAACCTCGATAATCTCACCACGATATTTGATCGGCTCCAGCAACGCGGGGTTAGCTGGAAATTCTACGTACAGAACTACGATCCCAATCTCAACTATCGGACTGTCGATCAGTATCCTGGAAACCGGGCGTCACAGGTAGTATGGGTTCCGTTGCTTTCCTTTGATCGTTTTATTGACAACCCTGAGCTATCGAGCCACATCGTGAATCTAGACGAGTACTACACTGACCTAGCACAAAACACATTACCCGCGGTCGCCTACATCGTGCCTTCGGGGCCGAGCGAGCATCCGCCGTCAAATATTCAATCTGGCGAGCGTTTTGTCCGGACTCTCATTCAGTCACTGATGACGAGCGAATCATGGAGCGAGTCCGCGTTCTTACTTGCGTACGACGATTGGGGCGGCTGGTACGATCATGTTTCGCCACCTCAGATCGACGCCAGCGGATATGGATTCCGGGTTCCGGTACTTTTGATTAGCCCGTACGCGAAGCAGGGATACATTGATCACACGCAACTGGATTTCACGTCAATTCTGAAGTTCCTAGAGGAAAACTACCAACTTCAACCGCTGGCCGAGCGCGATGCAAATGCAAACAGTCTATCGGGCGCTTTTGACTTCAGTCAACCACCGAGAGCCTCTGCGTTTATCCCGTCCGACCGGAACTACAAAGTGCCAAAGGCTGAGCCTAAGCGCTGGGTGATTTACGTGGCGTATGGAGTTGCCGTTCTGCTTGCGGGAGCAGGTTTCTGTGCGGCGATCGCTATGCGACACCACAGCCTGGGCGGTTTGGAGGATCCTGGTTGATAGCAAGATGTCGAATAAATATTAATGGGAGATTCGTTGTTCTCATCGTCGGAATGGTCTGCGCATTTTGGCTACTTGACCATCGGCCGGCGCTGGCTGACTCGCCGGTTCCCGCTGCGCTCACTATTCAGCCAATCGATACCGCTTACGCTGGGGACACCGTCGAAATCACTGCGAAGCTCACAAACGCAACGGGAGGACCAGTCGGCGCGGCCGCTAACGAAGTCCTCGTACTGTACGTCAATGACGTTCAGGAGCGTCGCATGCGTACTGACAAGAACGGTGTCGCGACCTTCACCGTGACCAATGTCGCCAGTGGAGTCGACCGCGTCGATGTGTTCTACGCTGGAACGAAGTCCCTGCTGCCAACGAATGCCATGGCCGAGTTCACGGTCAAGCCAGCCATTCTCGAAATTCAGGTTGTGCCACCGATACAGGGAGTCGAGGTGGTATGCGAAGGTGAAACGTATCGATCCGACACAAGTGGCGTCATTGTGATCGAGCGGGCTCACGCAGGCAAAGTACAGCTTCAGTTGAAGACGCGTGCTGTCGATACTCCTGGTGCTCACGCCAGTTTCTCGAGATGGCTCGATGACCTCTTCGTTCCTGACAGAACTGTCACCATCGCGTCTAAATCACGTATTCAGCTTGGTTTTGACGTTAGCAATCTCGTCGTGCTGCACTTTTATGACCCACTGTCCGGCGCCGTCAATTTCTCGCGAATCTCGTCGGTGACGCTCAAAAGCACGACCGGGGTGGTGCACGCGTTTTCGACGGACGAGCCGCATTGGCTGGAATCGACACGCATCACCCGGCGCCAATCGGGACTTGAAAGCGCTCAGATTCAGTGGGGTGTGGATAGTGTCATAATCGATGGATCGAGCGTAGTGAACCAGGGCCAGCAGCGATTCTTTGCGAAACCGAACGACCATTGGAATATTAATCTGCTCCTGTTCTCTGCAGTGTTTACAGCTCGGGACGCCCTCTTTGGATTTCCTATCGGAACTGGATTTGAGATCACGTACCCGAGCGGGCTGCAACGCGTGATCCCATTCGACAAAAACGGATCGCTCTCGCTCGAATCTCTGGTTCGCGGCAAGTACGAAGTGAAGGTGGCTGGTGCGCCTGGACTAGCTACAGCCTCTCCTGTCGACGTGTCGAAGGATCAAGAAGTTCAACAAATCGTTCTGAGCTACGTTGACATTGGGTTCTTTGTGGGGATGATGTCATTCGTCGCAATATGGCTATTATTCGTCGGTCGTCCGACGATCCTGCACGCACTAGGAATTAGGTGGCCCAAGACGTCCGATCGAAGACCGTTTGTGCGCACAGGTATCGCATTCCTCGCCTTGACATCGGGATTGTTGGTAGCCATTGATTTTCAGGTAAGGGGTGACAATCTGCCGCTGTTGCCTGAGTCCAAACAGGCACTGGCACAGAGTTCGCCTGATACCTCGGACGCTTCACGTTTGAAAACTGCAACTCCGCCAAGAACTACCCCGAGTCCGAGCCCATATTCCGCCTCATCGTCAACTCAGGCAACGCCTGAGTCGACCAGCGCATCTAAGCAATTTTCGGTGAGCCCGGTATTTCTGGCATTTTGGGAATCGAATGGTGCGATCCCCGTATTCGGATATCCAATTGGCGATGCGCACGTGATTGACCCGACGTCTGGGATCGTCGTACAAGACTTTGAGCGGGCGCGGCTGGAGTTTCATCCTGAGTTCGCCCACACTCCGTACGAGTTTCAGCTAAGCCTGCTCGGCGTATATTCGGCAACATCGCGCAATCTTCTCGGCACAGATCCATTTCAGCCGGTTGGCCCTGATTCCTCCACAATCGAGACGGGCGGCCAAGACTGCGAATATTTTGGAACCACGCGTCACTCGGTTTGTGGGGCATTCCTTGACTATTGGAAGCATCATGGGTTGGAGTTCGGTGATCCCGGAGTCTCAAATCGCGAGGCATTAGCACTGTACGGCTATCCGATAAGCGAGTCGTTTGTTGACCCGGATACAGGGATCATCGTTCAGTATTTTGAACGAGCCAGGTTTGAGTTCCACCCAGAGAACCCAGAGCCACACACGGTCTTGCTCAGCCAGCTCCAACAGGGTGCTCCATGAAGAATTCGAGCCAGAGACACTTCGGACCATTTGCACGTGCTGTGTGTCAATCGGTATTCGCGGTCGGAATCGCGATCATTGTTTCGTCATTTGTATTTATGGAAACTCCGGCTCCGGTGAAATCGGCTCCGAGGGAAACGCCCGTCCCCGTCTTGGCCTACTACTACATCTGGTACACGCCGGGTTCATGGGACCGAGCCAAGAACGATTTCCCGCTTCTTGGCAAATACTCTAGTGACGACGAGGACGTGATGCGTCAGCACATCGAGTGGGCCAAGCAGGCCGGAATCACTGGATTCATCGTCAGTTGGAAGAACACGGACATTCTGACTCCGCGGCTTGAGCAACTCGTCAACATCGCTCGAGAGGAAGACTTCAAGCTGGCAATTATCTATCAGGGTCTCGATTTCAACCGAAATCCGATTCCAGTTACTCAAATTGCGTCGGATCTCGACTACTTCACGGAACACTGGGGAAACGATCCGGTGTTCTCAATCTTTGATCGGCCACTGGTGATCTGGTCAGGTACGTGGAAATACTCAACTAATCAAATCCGCAGTGTTTCCATGAATCGACGATCGCGGTTGCTACTCCTTGCGACCGAGAGAAGTCCTGATGATTACGCTCGGCTAGCGACATACATGGACGGTGACGCCTATTACTGGTCCTCCGTAAACCCGGTCACGTATCCAGCATATCCTGATAAACTCGCAGAAATGTCAGATGTGGTTCACGCTAGCCATGGGCTGTGGATTGCTCCGGTAGCACCGGGGTTTGATGCTCGGTTGATAGGCGGAACGTCCGTCGTGAAGAGGAACAACGGCGCGACCCTGAGAGCAGAATTCGAAGCAGCATCAGCCTCAAGACCGGACGCAATCGGAATCATCAGTTGGAATGAGTTCAGCGAGAATAGCTACATTGAGCCAAGTATCTCGTATGGCGATCAGTATCTCGCCTTGATTGCCTCGATCAACAATACCTCGCCTCCAACGATCCCAGACTTTGATTCGAGTGAACCCGCCGGTACTTTGTTCCGTCTGGACCACCTCTCAGTGCTTGGGGGACTCCTCTTCGTGATTGTCGGAAGCATCGCGATCATTGTTCGACGAGAATTGAATGCCCAATCATCCGATTGACAACGGCCAACTACTCCGAGTCGATGTGGTTCTAGCAAACTCAGGAAGAGCAACCTTTCTCGCAATTCGAAGCTCCGTGACGCGAATGAACACCCGTCACTGACAGCTTATTCAGGTCGCCGTTGTCTCTGAGTCAGGCGAACGCCATCCGCGGATGATGAAATCGAGTTGCAGGACCAGGTTCTGAGACGCGTCGATTGTCGATACGATGATCACATCGCGAATCAGGCTGTGCACTATACGACAGCGGCCGACTAATTTGGGCTTGAGGGCTGGACCCGCCATAGTCCGCACAACGGAAATGGACCCAGAGCAGTGGCGATGTCGACAAGATTCAATGCGCTCGTCGAATCGCTTGCCCCGAAAAGCGCCTATTCTGTCCGACGTCAATTCCGCTACGCCAAAAGAGAGCGGCTCGGATGTCTTTTTGTATTCGTTCTTGTGCTTATCACGACGTCGCCGATCCATCTCGTCCACGCAGCTCGGGGAACTTGTGGACAAAGCGAACCTGAGTCGTTGGACTACAAGATTCAAATTTGCCTGGTAAGCCCGGGTGCCTTCAGTGTGGTATCCGGGGCGGTTCAGGTGACAAGCGAGGCCACCGTCGTGGGGCCAGATCCACTGACGCGACGGGTGGTTTTTTACCTTGACGGAAGCTATTTGCTTACCGACTATCAAACGCCGTTCACGTTTCAACTCGGAACACAACGGTACCCCAATGGATCACATGAGCTTGAGGTTGAGTACGTGATGCGCGATGGGTTCGTCTCATTGAGGACGGCGGAAACAATTGAAATCGAGAACAGCGTGACGAGTTCTTCACCGAAAACGACCACATTTACACCGTCCAAGGGACGTCCCGTAACACAAGGTGAAAAATATGTCGTTGCGGTCGCGGGAGACGGGGCAGGTGGTGACAAGAACGAAATGGCCGCGACAGACATGATTTCGGATTGGGATCCGAACTTGGTCCTGTACCTGGGTGATGTCTATGATCGTGGATCGCCGTCGGAATTCGACAATTGGTACGGGAACCCGAATTCATTGTTTGGGCGGTTCCGCGACATTACAGATCCAGTGATTGGCAACCATGAGTACCAGACCCCCAAAGCCGCAGGTTACTTCAGTTATTGGAACAGCATCCCCCATTACTACAGTTTTGACGCTGGAGGTTGGCATTTCATCGCCTTAGATTCAACAACGGAGTTTGACCAGACATCTCCTGGCACGGAACAATATAGGTGGCTACTGCAGGATCTCGCGGCAAATAAGTCTGTCTGCACGCTTGTGTTTCTGCATCACCCCTTCTACAGCGTCGGAGAGCATGGAAACAGTCCTCAGCTGTCGGATCTCTGGCCGCTACTTGTGTCCACTGGAGTCGACTTAGTGCTGTCAGGACACGATCATTCGTACCAACGTTGGCAGCCGCTCGGATCGGACGGAAACCCAGATCCTAAAGGAACTACTCAATTCGTCGTTGGCACAGGCGGCCACTCGATCCGCAATGATGTGCGTACGGATTCAAGTCTTGTGGTTGATGTCGATACGCCATCGGCGGGTTACGGGGCGCTGCGGCTCTCATTGACGCCAAGTTCGGCAGTCTATGAGTTCCTCAATATAAAGGGCGACACACTTGATACTGGTACCGTGAACTGCAGTACTGCTGGTGCGCGTAACTCCGAAACCATTGCCGATACAGCGAACAAACTTCAGAAACCTGTTACAGGATTGAATAAGAAACCCGCCCTAAGCGCGAACGTCACCAAGTTGAATCTAATTCCGGCAGTCTTGATTCTGGTTTTCCTAGCCGCCGGTGTTGCACTGGGATTTGCCATTCGGGTTATTGCCGAGGATTCTGATTCGTCGTGACCTAAAGGTTCCACGTCACTCGTAAACAGACGGGCGTGATTATCATCGATCAGGTCGGAGTGCAGCCCCATGCCATGAGCAGCGGGAAGCGAGTTGGGCAGCCGGTGCCATTGGAGGTGCCATAAAAACTCAATGTTGGAGAGAAAACAATCAGCATGTTCGTCCGGGTGCATGGTTATGAAAGACTGGTGACATAAATGGCGGGCAATCTTCCTTCAATCACCAAAACGCCGAAGCATTCG
Source organism: uncultured Chloroflexia bacterium (assembly GCA_963785465.1). Lineage (GTDB taxonomy): Bacteria > Chloroflexota > Chloroflexia > Thermomicrobiales > Thermomicrobiaceae > CALAGB01. The sequence goes on from CAWAVM010000008.1 coordinate 336,059, forward strand.
ATCATTCCAGTCACGAGATTGGGTTTGATCCTACTGATACTCGCTTTGAGTATTCCTCGGGTGCTGCAAGCTAGCGCGGCCAACACCTGTCGAACCACATCACCAGGGACACAAAGCTACACGGTCACACTCTGCTTCGTTGATCCAAGCAACGGTGCCACGTTGACCAACGATGCTACAGTCAACGCAACCGTTTCAGTGAGCGTTTCGACTCCCAGAGTAACGAAGCTCGTCTTCTATATTGATAATCAGTATCTTGTCACCGATTTTCAGATTCCGTATACGTTTCAACTGCCGACTACAAAGTGGGCAGACGGTTATCACTCAATATCTGTCGAAGCTCTGCTCAGCGACGGGCTGACTTCCGCACAAACGTCGGTAACCGTGTCGTTCAACAACGGCATCACTGTGGTCATGCCGAACACAAACACGTTCACGCCGCGAACTGGCACGGCTGCAGCTCCAGGTCAACCATTCGTTGTCGCCGCAGCCGGAGACGGAGCCGGCGGCGAGGCGAACTCGCTTGGCGTCACCAATCAGATCGCATCCTGGAATCCAAACCTATTTCTGTATCTCGGCGACGTCTATGAAAAAGGGTCGCCGACGGAGTTTTTAAATTGGTATGGCGGGACTGACAAGTTCTTTGGCCAATTCAGAACTATCACAGACCCAACGATTGGAAACCACGAATATGAAAGCGGTGTGGCTCCGGGCTACTTCGATTACTGGGACAACCCGCCAAACTACTACAGTTTTGATGCCGGAGGATGGCATTTCATCAGCCTAAACTCCAACTCAGAGTTGCCGGAGTTCTCTCCCGGAACGGCGCAATATGACTGGCTCCAGGGTGACCTTCAGGCCAACGCGGGCGTGTGCACAATTGCGTATTTCCACCATCCGGTCTTCAGCGTGGGTCCCCAGGGCGACACGCCGCGAATGGATGAGATGTGGAGCTTGATGGCGCAAAGTGGGGTCACCATCGTGCTTACCGGGCACGATCACGGCTACCAGCGTTGGGAACCATTAGACGGTAACGGAGTCCCGAGTGCGACGGGTATTACGCAGTTTGTGGTAGGCGGCGGGGGACACGGTGTCCAGGGATTCGTTCGTTCCGACAGCCGCATGGTTTTCGGAGCTGACTCGCCCGCCAATAGTTACGGCGCGTTGAAGCTGTCGCTAAACAGTGCTGGTGCGGGGTATAAGTACATCAACCAGCAGGGAACAACACTGGATTCTGGATCAGTCACGTGTGGCGGCGCTGCAGACACCGCGCCCCCATCGACCCCGACGAACTTCACGGCGACACCACAGATTAGCGGGACCGAAGTCGACCTATCTTGGATGGCATCAACCGACAACGTGGGCGTAGTTGGATACGACATTTATCGAGATGGCGCGTTCCTCACATCCGTCGATGCCAACGTCACCTACGCTGATATGAGTGTCACGCCGGAGACCAACTACGCGTATGCGGTTCTCGCTCGTGATGCGGCAGGCAATATCTCGCCTCTCACTGCGTCGGTGCAAGTTACAACCCCACCTTTGGGTCCGATTTTCAGTGATACATTCGAAACTGGCGATTTCTCGATGTGGACGTCCGCTACTGGACTCACTGTCCAACAGACTGAAGTCCTCAACGGAACCGACGCGGCACGAGGTACGAGCACTGGTTCACCTGCGTGGGCGTATAAGCAACTTGGCGTCGACCATTCCGAACTCTTCTACCAAATCCACTTTAAGCTCGTTAGCGTTGGAGCAAACACGATCTATCTTATGCGTTTTCGGACTGCGGCCGGGATCTCGCTTGAAGGTCTCTTTGTCAACAGCAATGGCACGCTCGGAATTCGAAACGACGTGGCTGGACAAAGCTCGTTCAGTTCAATCCCGGTCAGCACCGGAGCATGGCACGAGGCCCAACTACATCTGGCTGTGGCGGGCGCATCAAGTCAGACCGATGTCTGGTTGGACGGACAACACATTGACGCACTGAGCGCGCCCGCGAACTTCGGATCGACTCCAATTGGTCGGCTTCAGTTAGGCGAAAATGCGTCAGGTCGGACCTTCGACGTCGCGTTTGACGATGTCGCCGCTGGCCCAGTGAGAATGATGGATCCCGATACAGCGCCACCGACGACGCCGACGAATCTTGGTACGAGCACGCCGACGACGACCGAGGTAGATCTGACGTGGACGGGATCGACCGACAACGTGGGCGTGACGGGGTATGGCATCTATCGGGATGGCAGCCTGATCGACAACGTTGATGGAGCGACGACAACCTATCAAGACACCAGTGCCACACCGAATACGGCCTACTCCTACACGGTAGACGCGGTGGACGCGGCAGGCAATCGCTCGCCGCAGTCGGTTCCCGCGGACGTCACGACCCCAGCCGCACCGGACACGTCCCCGCCGACAACACCGGGGAATGTGGCGGCGACTGCGCCGAGCGACACAGAAGTTGATCTGACGTGGACGGCCTCAACGGACAACGTGGGGGTGACGGGGTACACGATCTCACGGGATGGCACCGTGTTGACGACGGTGGACGGCACGACGTTGAGCTACCAGGACGTGACGGTCTCGGCGAGCACGGCGTACCAGTTCACGGTGGATGCGTTCGATGCGGCCGGGAATCACTCGACTGCGTCAGGGCCGGTCGATATCACGACACCATCGGCACCGACGGCGGCGACCATCAACCCGGTAGTCGACACGTGGGTATACGCAACTTACCCAGATGCCAACTACGGAACCTCGACCCAACTGCGGGTGGATGCGTCACCGGATACGCGGAGCTACCTGACGTTCGATATCCCCACGTTGTCGGGACCGATCACGCAGGCGACGCTGCGGGTCTATGCCAATAGCGCGCAGAATACGGGATACGACGTGCATGCGGTGAGCGACACGACCTGGGATGACGCGACCATCACCTACAACACCGCACCCACATTCGATGTGGCCATCGCGGGGAGTTCCGGGCCAGTGACGGCTGGGACGTGGACCGAGGTGGACATCACGTCGCTGATCACCGGACCGGGGTTACTGAGCATCGCACTCACGACGAACAACACGACGGCGCTGAGTTTGGCGAGCCTCGAGGCGGGTGGCGCCCTGATCCCGCAATTGGTGCTCGATACGGCGCCGGTACCGGATACGCAGGCACCGACGACGCCGACGAATCTTGGTACGAGCACGCCGACGACGACCGAGGTAGATCTGACGTGGACGGGATCGACCGACAACGTGGGCGTGACGGGGTATGGCATCTATCGGGATGGCAGCCTGATCGACAACGTTGATGGAGCGACGACAACCTATCAAGACACCAGTGCCACACCGAATACGGCCTACTCCTACACGGTAGACGCGGTGGACGCGGCAGGCAATCGCTCGCCGCAGTCGGTTCCCGCGGACGTCACGACCCCAGCCGCACCGGACACGTCCCCGCCGACAACACCGGGGAATGTGGCGGCGACTGCGCCGAGCGACACAGAAGTTGATCTGACGTGGACGGCCTCAACGGACAACGTGGGGGTGACGGGGTACACGATCTCACGGGATGGCACCGTGTTGACGACGGTGGACGGCACGACGTTGAGCTACCAGGACGTGACGGTCTCGGCGAGCACGGCGTACCAGTTCACGGTGGATGCGTTCGATGCGGCCGGGAATCACTCGACTGCGTCAGGGCCGGTCGATATCACGACACCATCGGCACCGACGGCGGCGACCATCAACCCGGTAGTCGACACGTGGGTATACGCAACTTACCCAGATGCCAACTACGGAACCTCGACCCAACTGCGGGTGGATGCGTCACCGGATACGCGGAGCTACCTGACGTTCGATATCCCCACGTTGTCGGGACCGATCACGCAGGCGACGCTGCGGGTCTATGCCAATAGCGCGCAGAATACGGGGTACGACGTGCATGCGGTGAGCGACACGACCTGGGATGACGCGACCATCACCTACAACACCGCACCCACATTCGATGTGGCCATCGCGGGGAGTTCCGGGCCAGTGACGGCTGGGACGTGGACCGAGGTGGACATCACGTCGCTGATCACCGGACCGGGGTTACTGAGCATCGCACTCACGACGAACAACACGACGGCGCTGAGTTTGGCGAGCCTCGAGGCGGGTGGCGCCCTGATCCCGCAATTGGTGCTCGATACGGCGCCGGTACCGGATACGCAGGCACCGACGACGCCGACGAATCTTGGTACGAGCACGCCGACGACGACCGAGGTAGATCTGACGTGGACGGGATCGACCGACAACGTGGGCGTGACGGGGTATGGCATCTATCGGGATGGCAGCCTGATCGACAACGTTGATGGAGCGACGACAACCTATCAAGACACCAGTGCCACACCGAATACGGCCTACTCCTACACGGTAGACGCGGTGGACGCGGCAGGCAATCGCTCGCCGCAGTCGGTTCCCGCGGACGTCACGACCCCAGCCGCACCGGACACGTCCCCGCCGACAACACCGGGGAATGTGGCGGCGACTGCGCCGAGCGACACAGAAGTTGATCTGACGTGGACGGCCTCAACGGACAACGTGGGGGTGACGGGGTACACGATCTCACGGGATGGCACCGTGTTGACGACGGTGGACGGCACGACGTTGAGCTACCAGGACGTGACGGTCTCGGCGAGCACGGCGTACCAGTTCACGGTGGATGCGTTCGATGCGGCCGGGAATCACTCGACTGCGTCAGGGCCGGTCGATATCACGACACCATCGGCACCGACGGCGGCGACCATCAACCCGGTAGTCGACACGTGGGTATACGCAACTTACCCAGATGCCAACTACGGAACCTCGACCCAACTGCGGGTGGATGCGTCACCGGATACGCGGAGCTACCTGACGTTCGATATCCCCACGTTGTCGGGACCGATCACGCAGGCGACGCTGCGGGTCTATGCCAATAGCGCGCAGAATACGGGGTACGACGTGCATGCGGTGAGCGACACGACCTGGGATGACGCGACCATCACCTACAACACCGCACCCACATTCGATGTGGCCATCGCGGGGAGTTCCGGGCCAGTGACGGCTGGGACGTGGACCGAGGTGGACATCACGTCGCTGATCACCGGACCGGGGTTACTGAGCATCGCACTCACGACGAACAACACGACGGCGCTGAGTTTGGCGAGCCTCGAGGCGGGTGGCGCCCTGATCCCGCAATTGGTCCTTTCATCGTCGTAATCGGCACGCTGTCCTTCCAACAGGCTTCGGGCAAGACACGAAGGCCCTGGCTGTTCCAGGGCCTTCTGTTGCTGTTGGTAGCCGCGGTCGCGGCAACTGTCAAACGATTCGAGTTCTATCAACCTCCAAAGAACTGGCTCAGGTCGCCATAGTTGCAGCTGTTCTGTAGACAGCCGACCCCGAAAGCTTCCTGGATGGTACTCAGCAACGTGTAGTGATTCGCGAATGTCCCTGAGGTGTATCCGGCTGGGGTGTGCTTCGAGATGATGATGGTCGGAACGTGCCCACCACCGCCGGAACCACTGGTGCCTTCATCCCAGGTGATGATCACAGCGCTGTTAGTTTGGCTCCAGGTTGACGTGTTCAGAATGTGGCTTGGCAACCAACTCTGCAACCAGCTATCCCCAGTCGACACGCTGCAGTCATGCATATCGTTGCACTGGTTCGGTACGACCAGGTTGAAGTTGGCTGCTGCCGGGTTGAAGTGGCTGAAGTTAGTCAGGTGGTCGGCACAGCGCTGCAGGTCGCCACTCACACTGGTGAAGCTTATGGCCGGGTTGTGCTTGCGTTGGTAGCTTCCCGGCGATCCGTCGGGTCCACCTGAGGCACTGGTCCCGGTGTAGCAGGAGGGAGAGCCGTTGGAAGAGACGGGATAGTTCTGGGAATAGACCATCCAGCTCTTGCCCGCAGCCTCGAGTTGGTCAGCGACGGTCGGACCTGTCAGATTGTAGACGCCATCATTGGTGATGCCGTAGGTAGATCCGGCCCACATGGCGACATAGTTGGGCTCGGAAGGATGCGCGACGCCAGTATAGTTTGTCGCCAAGCCATACTGCTGAATGAGTTGGTTGATGAAGGGAGCATTCGAACTGCCAACGATGGAGTTGTACTCCTTGTTCTCCATGACGATGACATAGACGTGATCGAAGCTTGGGACGCCAGAGCCGGTCGGGACTGGAGTTGGAGACGGTGTCGCGGTCGGCACCGGAGTTGGAGTCGGGGTCGCCGTCGGCACCGGGGTTGGAGTCGAAGTCGCGGTCGGCACCGGGGTTGGAGTCGAAGTCGCGGTCGGCACCGAACTTGGAGTTGGCGTCGCGGTCGACACCGGTTTTGGCGTCGGAGTCACGGTTGGGACTGGAGTCGGCGTCGGTGTGGATGTTGGCGCCTCCGTGGAAACGGACGTGGCCGATGTGGTTGGCGTCGAACTCGAATCAGCCAGTTCTAACACGAGTTGAGGAGCGTTCGTGCCCGCATCTCGACTGGTCAATTTGAGCTGTCTTGAGTCTTGTGTTGTAAGTGCAATGCTATACGTTCCCTGATCGGTTACCAAAGAACTGACGTCAACGCTTGTCCATGTGCCTCCAAATATTCTTCCCGACGACCCAATGATAGTTGGATCGGGAGTTGGAGCGGTGTCATACGTGATGGACATCTCGCCCCATGTATTGTCGGAAACCGAATGTACTTCATATCCGAGTTGTTGGGGTGACTCTGCATAGATGCGGAGCGTCGCTTTGGCGATCGGCGCCGAGAGCGATTGCACATCGAACCGGAGGTACGACGACATGATTGGTGAGCCATCTGTGCGAATGGCCGTCGAAGACCCATAGTTTCTATCCGGATGAACGGAATAGACGAACGCGTCTGCCACCGGTGAAAAGGTTGTCTGCGGACCAGCACTCGAGACTGGCCCTCGGATGAGAAGAAACGCACCCAGTGAGGCGAGCACGGTTGCAGTGATGACCACATGTGTCATCAACTTGCGATCCATATTAGGTTCCCCTTCGCCGTGCCCCCTCTTAGCACCCGCCGGCGTAACAGGCGCTCAATCTGAAGACTTCGTCGTCGGCGTTCCCAGCGCCGCGTAAGACAACTCGCATGACCTGTTCCCAAGAAGCTAGACCAGCGATACTTAGAATCCTATGTTCACAAGAATACTTCGTCAATTACGGCAATCCCCATGGATTAGGGCTCGGGGAGTCGGTGAAATACGCCCCACGTGCTAGTCTCCGCGAATATCTGCGTTGTTAGCTATTGCAGCGCAGAGCAGCCTTGATCTTCCTCTTTGGAGCGACGACGTATCTGATGTATTTATGGATTTCGGACTTCACGCCAAATCAGCAAGATGCCGTGAATGAATCACGACATCTTGCTACTGAGGCCAGATATTGTTTGTGGTCTCGATTCGCGAAATCCATTCAACAGGTGAAGAATTCCGTCCCCGGTCGGGAGGTTCTCACTGTCACTGGCGGTCAATTGAGTCTATCAACCTCCAAAGAACTGGCTCAGGTCGCCATAGTTGCAGCTGTTCTGTAGACAGCCGACCCCGAAAGCTTCCTGGATGGTACTCAGCAACGTGTAGTGATTCGCGAATGTCCCTGAGGTGTATCCGGCTGGGGTGTGCTTCGAGATGATGATGGTCGGAACGTGCCCACCACCGCCGGAACCACTGGTGCCTTCATCCCAGGTGATGATCACAGCGCTGTTAGTCTGGCTCCAGGTTGACGTGTTCAGAATGTGGCTTGGCAACCAACTCTGCAACCAGCTATCCCCAGTCGACACGCTGCAGTCATGCATATCGTTGCACTGGTTCGGTACGACCAGGTTGAAGTTGGCTGCTGCCGGGTTGAAGTGGCTGAAGTTAGTCAGGTGGTCGGCACAGCGCTGCAGGTCGCCACTCACACTGGTGAAGCTTATGGCCGGGTTGTGCTTGCGTTGGTAGCTTCCCGGCGATCCGTCGGGTCCACCTGAGGCACTGGTCCCGGTGTAGCAGGAGGGAGAGCCGTTGGAAGAGACGGGATAGTTCTGGGAATAGACCATCCAGCTCTTGCCCGCAGCCTCGAGTTGGTCAGCGACGGTCGGACCTGTCAGATTGTAGACGCCATCATTGGTGATGCCGTAGGTAGATCCGGCCCACATGGCGACATAGTTGGGCTCGGAAGGATGCGCGACGCCAGTATAGTTTGTCGCCAAGCCATACTGCTGAATGAGTTGGTTGATGAAGGGAGCATTCGAACTGCCAACGATGGAGTTGTACTCCTTGTTCTCCATGACGATGACATAGACGTGATCGAAGCTTGGGACGCCAGAGCCGGTCGGGACTGGAGTTGGAGTAGGTGTCGGAGTCGCGGTCGGCACCGGAGTTGGAGTCGGGGTCGCGGTCGGGACTGGAGTTGGAGACGGTGTCGCGGTCGGCACTGGGGCTGGAGTTGGTGTCGGGCTTCCGGCGTTCCCTGGCAACCCATCGTTGTGGAGTACATCAAGGAACGCTCCATATCCTGAAGAGGATGCCCATTCTGTGGCGGATTCAACTGACGTACCTTCTCCCCATTCGTTGAAGGTTGTGACCAGTTGCCACGGACTACCTGATGCCACCATGTCCTTGACATTCTGAGTCCACCGATTTAGGTCCCTGGTCAAACGCGGCTGGGATTCAAGCGTGTGCCAGAATCCTGGCGAAATGGCGAACGAGTAACCCATTTGTTGATCTTCCGCGCTGGACGGACCATATTGATGCCAACTGTCCGGCTGTGATGTACAGGCTCGGTAGCCTGAGAACACTTTGAGCACGATGTATGCATTTACGGTGTTAGCTTGTTGCCACCGGTCGGCGACGGAACAGTTCGTGTCATTGGCGTTGTAAACGAAGACAACAAACTTTCCATCTACCCTGAGATAATTCGGGCTCACCGCATAATTGTCCCGGATGTATGTAAGATCGGATCGCAGCTGATCCACGGTTGGATTTCCTTGACCCTCGGGTTCATAGTAGATCGACCACTTGAATCCAGTGCCGCTGGCAGCGGCCAGATCGACTGGAATGTTCTTGTCGGTCGTTGTGCCTTGGCCCCACCAGGACGCGATTCCCACCTGGATGTTCCCATATTGCATGGCGGCAATCTGCGCTTGGGTGGTCGCGAGATCCGACGAACTGTAGTAGCCGAGAGAGGGCTGATAATGGGTGAATGGACTAACTCCCGACTGACTCCATGCCTGTGGGAACCATGGATAATAGAATGCGGCTCGGATCGGGAAACTCGGCTGTCCACCGTCGCTGGTTGGTGACGGAGTGGGTGTGACGGTCACAGCCGGAACTGGCGTCGGTGTCGGCGTTGGAGTAGCGGTCGGAACCGGCGTCGGTGTAGGTGTGGTCGGAGGCGTGACTACTGGCGTTGGGGTCGAACTCGGAATCGCCAGTTCGATAATAAGCTGAGGAGCGTTCGCTCCACCTTCTCGACTTACCATTTTGAGTTGGGTTGAATCCTGTGTTGTCAAGGCAATACTATACGTTCCCTGATCGGTCACCAGAGAACTGATGTCAACGCTCGTCCATGATCCCACGGAAATTCTTCCCGACGACCCAACTATGGCTGGATCTGGAGTTGGAGCGTTCTCGTAGGTGATGGAATTCTCGTCCCATGTATTGTTTGACACTGCGTGCACCTCAAACCCAAGTCGTTGCGATGATTTGGCATAGATGCGCAACGTCGCTTTGGCGATAGGTGCCGTCAAAGATTGCACGTCGAACCGGAGGTATGAGGACATGATTGGTGACGCATCGGTTCGAATGGCCGTTGACGATCCATAGTTATTTTGTGGATGTGCGGAATAGACGTACGTGTCAGCGATAGGTAGAAATGTGACTTCCGGTCCACTCCCTGATACTGGACCTTGAACGAGAAAGAATGCCCCTAGCGAGGCGAGCACCGTTGCGGTGATGACAATATTTGTCACCAACTTGCGGATCATCTAGTTTCCCTTCGCCTTGCCCCCTCTTGACACCCGCAGGCGAAACGGGCGCCCCAATTCGTTCATTTCCGACGACGGTGTACCTGTGCACCGCGTCAGATTACTGTAACGATTCCCGACAGCCGGGTAGTCTACAACCATTCAACGTGACTATTCCAACCGAACATCGGTACTAGTGGATTTAGAATAGTTGGCCCCTAAATACTAGTCGATGACAAAAAGACACGATATTTGATTGATTGCCGATAAGCTGTGGCGCCATTTCCCGATTTGCTCAGAGTCAACGTCGTGCAATAGGGCGCTTGGTCGTGCTGAAAAAGACTGTGTCCCGTCAAGCGCGTAAGTACGTGGTTCTCCGTCACTCGGTCTATACCCCTGGGCTTCTCACTTGACAGATCTAAGCAGGATCGAATCGTCGAAAGAGAGCAGCCATGAACGCCAATGAGAAACTTGCCCGCCATCGGATGAGTGTGTTGGAGTTAACCGCAGCCCTTGGGGAATGTGAGTGACGCCTGTCGGCGCCGCGGGATGACGCGCAGGCAATTCTACGAGTACAGGCGACGCTTCCAGACCCACGGGATCGCCGGACTCAAGGATCTCCCACCAATTCACAAGACCCATCCGATGACGACTCCACCGGAGACCGTGGAGCGCTTGCTAGCCCTGTCGCTGGACCATCCTGCCTGGGGCTGTGACCGGTTGAGCGCCGTGTTGAAGCTCGAGGGGTGCAGCATCAGTTCGCCCACGGTCCAGTCCATCCTGATTAAGCACGACCTCGGTTCCCGCTACCTGCGATTGCTCCGGCTCGAAGAGCAGGTGGCTCAGCCGGCGATCGAGCTAACTCCTGTGCAGATCGCCTTCATCGAGAGGTCCAATCCCTGCTTTGGCGAACGGCATGTCGGGTCCAGCCGTCCGTGTGCGCTGTTGTGTCAGGATCTGTTTTATGTGGGCCAGCTCAAAGGGGTTGGCAAGGTCTACCTCGATGCCGTGGTCGATACGTATGGCAGCTACGCCTTCGGGTTTCTGCATACCGGCAACCTCCCAGAAGCCGCCGTGGCGGTAGTAAACAACGATGTGCTGCCCTTCTACCAGGATCGGGACATTCCGGTGGACGCCATCCTGACGGACAACGGACGGGAGTACTGTGGCACCGACGCCCACCCCTACGAGCTCTAACTGGCCTTGAACGATATCGAACACCGCAAGACCAAGGTAGAGCACCCTTTCACCAACGGCTTCGTCAAACGATTCCATCGAACCGCGTTGGATGAGTTCTTCTGGGTGGCGTTCCGCACCACCGTATATGACACCGTCGATGCCTTGCAAGACGACTTTGACCAGTGGCTGAAACACTACTACTACTAACCCGTGATCTGCAGTTCAGGTGTCGTGATCTGAAGTTTCGGCCTTTCGGACGGATCTCTCCGCACACAAGCGCATTCTAGACGAGTTTGCGACTTCGGCTCTTGTGTGACCCGCATCCACTGTGTGATAGTGGCGTTCTATCGGATCGGTGAATATCCAGGACGGATTGACGTGGGCCACGTCAGACTCGGTAGACTGCCGAAGACAATTCGCTGGAAGCGTGTAGTCGCGCTAATTGACGAATCTACGGATGACGTGCCGGCTGTTGCTCGGGGAACTGTTGCCGCGGCCGAAGACCGTTTGCGGCAACTGGCCCGCGATCCATCATTGATCCATTGCTTCTGGTTACTGGCTCGAATTACCGCCGCTGCCCGACACGACGAATTCTCTCCAGCGCTCTTGCGTCTCGACCTTCCGATCCCGACAGGCAGGTCCGCGCTTGTCTACATATCACAGATTACCGACAGCGTACGGCATGATCTTTCACCCTACACCGAATCGAGTCCATTAGGTGAACTTGCTTCGATTGCGTTGCGACGCGCTCTCTCTGAGACGGTCGGCCTACATGGGGAATCACTTTTCGGCAGTTCTATCGATGATGTGCAGCATGCTTTTTATACTCACTCTTCTCCTGGCCGATTTGGGGAGATTGCGAAGAGCTTTTTTCGGCGACTATCTCGCTCGAACCATGCGGTATTTCGTCGACAAGGAGCTTTCAAATCATGTTGGCGTCGGCCATAGCTTGGACAGTATCGAGTCAAGTCAGAGCTTCGGTTCGGCACTTGACCTGTATGCGAGACAATCGGCCCGGATCGCCTAGGAGTTCGCCGCTGAATTGGTATAGCAAACACAATTGGGAATCGGGCGACGCCATCAGCCAGGCGGAAGTTCAGCGTTTCGTTCCAGTCGCGCTCCGAAAACTCCGCATGGAGATCAGGCGGTCGGAGCCATGACACAAACTCGAGCGCTTATTCGGTGCAATCGAGCCCTGGTCCCTACTGAACTTGATCAGCAGAAGTGGTCATACCGTCGTGAGCTGGGCTCGGTAGGTCCGTCACCTACTCTGACCCTTCGAGTACAGAGTCTGGCGGGCACCGTAATCTCGTCGATCAACTCCCACGCGGCTGATCTTGTTCGAATCGCATCATTCATCTACGGAGCGGATCAAAGCGTTTCACGTGGTGGCATCGCCGATGTCTATGGCGAGGACTGGCGCCGACACATGGCGCTATGTATACCCGTCACCGAACCCGGCTTTTGGATGCAAGAATCTGTGCGCTCCCAAATTACAGAAGTGCTGACATTTCTCACCGACGACGACTGGGAATTCCACTTCTGCGAGGCGGATGGAGAAACGCAACAGATATCACTCAGCCTCGAAGACAGCCACACTGCTGGGCTCTCCAGATTCGGTCATCTTGTTCTCAGGAGGAGCCGACAGCCCGTGCACAAAGGTAGAAGCAGTTGCCCATCATCACCGAAGACCTGTCCTGATCAGTCATCGTCCATCTCCACCACTCGACTCTCGACAGCGACACCTCTCCGGACATCTTCGAGATCGAATTTAGCGATTGGACATTCCCACATCTCAGCTTCTGGATCCACCGAAAGGGTTCGGACGCGGCGGACACCAGTCAGCGTTCGCGGTCATTCCTCTTTGCGAGCCTGGGTGCCGCCGTTGCAGCCGAACTTGGCCTCAAGGATATCTTCCTCGGCGACAACGGGATCGTGAGTCTGAATCTTCCGATCAATGATCAACTGGTCGGAGCTTTAGCAAGTCGCTCCACTCATCCCAAGTTCATTCATCAATTCAACTCGCTTCTGTCCGAGAATATTTGATGGTCAGATTGCCGTTTCGAACCCGCTAAGCACACGTACTCGAGCAGAAGTGCTTGGCATCCTCAAAGCTGCTGATTGTCCGGAGTTATTGGCTGAGACGAATTCCTGCAGCCACACCCGCGGACGGCCCGCTGAGACTCCACATTGCGGCTACTGCTCCCAATGCGTAGATCGAAGGTTCGGTGCGATAGCTGCGGGGCTCCAGGAGTACGACCCGGGAGATCGTCATGAACTCGACGTGTTTGTCCAGTCCCTGAGAGACGGGGAACCACGGACGATTGCAGAGTCATTTGTTCGGTTTGCGAGGAAGATCAATGACGTGCCGGAAGAAACGCTATTTGATGAATTTCCGCAGCTTTTTGACTGCATTTTGCCGACCGACATTACTCCCCATCAGACGGCCTTAACTGCGACGACCATGCTTAAGCGCCACGCGAGAAATGTTCTCGATGTCGCGGCTACGATGATTGCCGGACATCGCCACGAACTCGCTGAAAACTCGCTTCCTAGCGATTGCCTGCTTCGCCTGATCGCCGGATCTGCCGTCCGAAGTCAGGACCGCGCACCTGAACATGAGAATGTGTTCCGCCGAGACGGCCAGAATTGGACTGTCACTTACCGAGGACAAACCCAGATGTTCAGCCATGCGAAAGGAATGGCCTACATCGCCCGTCTTCTTGCTCACCCTAACCAGGAATTTCATGCACTAGATCTTGCTCGCGATCTCCGGCCACATGACGGACCCATCGACACTTCACTCTACACCTCTCTCTCATCGTATTCGGCCGACGAACGGAATCTGAGAACTCGGGGATCTGAATCGACTGAGCCAGTTCTCGATCCACAGGCGCGTCGGGAATACCACGAGGAGCTTGAAAAACTGAAGTTTCGTCGTTCTCATGCCGACGACTCCAATGACGTCACCTTGATTGCGAAACTCAATGCGGAGATCGAGTTTCTCGAACAACAACTCCAGGCGTCAATCGGATTGGGCGGTCGGTCACGGACATTCACGGGTAAGGCAGAACGTGCGCGACAAGCCGTTGGCAACAACATTCGCCGGAGTCTTAGAAACCTTGCTGACTACCACCCACAGTTGCACAGGCACCTGAAGGGCTCAATCAAGATAGGCAACTTCTGCTCGTACCAGCAGGATCCCGCCCCCGTTTGGAAAATCTAGCGACCCATTATGTCATGTTACGAGTGACGTCACGTTTGCGACGCCTAACGCAGCGCTTGCTACTCCTATTGTCGCGCCTTCCTCCATAGACGGGGAGACACACTAACGCTGAGCTACCGGTCCCGATTGTGTCGCCACCCGCCTTCGGATGAATTGCCGTTTCGGAGCATGAGGCGCAGGTGGATCAACAGAAACAACAAGATGAATTCCTCGTTCAGACTCTTCGTTTCTGGAAGCCTCGAACCGATCGTGAATTAACGATCGACGATGCTCGCGACATCGTCAACAACGTCGCTGGGTTCTTCACTTTGCTGTTGAAATGGGACGCAGAGGCGAGAGTTCAGGACCGTTCTGACGATCGGGACGTGGACAAGTTAACTCGCGAACAAGAGGTGGTCTGATGATCACCAACCCAGCCACTGTAATCGTGCAATCCAGTCAGGCGCTCGTAGCTAGCGGTGCTGGCATCGGATATCCAAGACAACTCACGCTTCCGGGAATTAGCAATTCAGGTGCAGAAATCGGGGTGACGAAGCGAAAGTCTCAACAAAGTGTACAAGAGAATCTCATCGCCCAGGATCCGATGTGGCCATCGTACGTTCGGCGACTTGAAGCCCGCGGAGCGGCTCAAAATGGGGTCAACGCCTATCGCTACCAACTTGGGACGCTGCTTCGAATCGCGACGCGCGATGGAATTGACGATCCCATCCTTCAAAGGCTATTTGAAGACGTCTTGGCGCTGGGACGAATATTAACCGACGACATTGCACCTACGGGCGACGGGAGACTCTCTAAGTGGACACTTGCCCAGCGTCGCTCCGCGATTCGTTCCTTCGCAGCGCTGATGAGTCCAGAATTGCGAGATCTACTTGGTGACGACCCACTCGACCGCGTTGAAAAAGCGTTGCAGTCAGCCGCTGATCGAGTTGGTAGCGGTTATCGGCTAACGGGCGGTTCACCAAGAAATCGCGGCGGCTACGTTCCCACTCCGACCGAACTCACCGATGTCATCGAGGCAACTGGAAGAACTCCCGGATTCTTCGGCTTACGTAACCGTGTGTTCTTCAAAATCATGGCCCAGACAGGTACTCGCGTAAATTCACTCCGTGTTCTCTCGGGTTGTGACTGTGTCGAATTGCCATCGGGTAGAATGCGAATCTTTGTCCACGACAAGGGCAAGCTTGAACCTCGCGAGGTCGAATTGAGCCTTGAGTTGTCGACACTTTTTCAGGAATACGTTGACTTCTTCAATCAGTTTGCGTCCGGTCGCCGATGGAAAACGAGAATAGTCCTGGGGGCATCCAACCCCGTGTGGCGCAACTCCGCCCGTGGATGCTGGCCGTACCAGGACGTTCTGCACACACTTTGCAACGCTTGTGATCTGATCGGGGTTCCGGCGTTTAGTCCGCATGCGCTGCGAAGGGCTTTTGCAACCGACGCTGCGAGTGTGTTGCCCCAGGATGTGGTGGCGCTCGCAGGCGGTTGGCAAGGCCTTAACCGGCTAGACGATCATTACGTTCGTCCTCGCCGTCATGAAATGTGGTCCAAGTTCGAGAGGAACCTGCCGGACGCAGAGCCCGCTTGGCGAATAGAACGAGTCAAACATGCTGCAACTCTCTTTGTTTGAACCCGGTCAACCGGAAGAGGTCGCCAGTCAACCTGAGCCGACTCCCGTTCATTGCTCAGAAGAACTACTGGATATTTTCCAAACGGCCCGTCTCAATTCGGGGGCGCACCAACGGACGGTCGCCCGTGAAGTATCCCAGCTTCGCTCAATCGCCCGTGAATCTCGTTCAACTGGCGGGCCGAGCGAGTTGACGGAACTATTCAGCGATCTGAAATTCGTCGCCAACGCCCTTATCGAGCCATCAACTCCGATTGCCCGATCAACGGGACGGGCACGGTTGATCGCGGCTCAACGCTACATCCGCATAATAAGTCCGCTATTTCGCCGCAATGCCGACAGCGAACCCACCAGACTTGACGCGTTGCTGCCGGCGTCAAAGACAACAAGTTGGCATACGACTGGCATTCTTGTGGGCGGATCACGGTCCAGAAGTCACAGACGTCCACCGACGCTAGACAGCCAGGACTTGCATCGCATCGTCCATTCGGCCGAGAACTCCTCCGCGCGCCAACCTTTCCGGGACAAGGCTCTCATCGCTCTGCATTGCTTTTCCGGTCTTCATCCTGAAGAAATCGCGTCTCTCACCTGGGAAAATGTGGAGACGGCACCAGGGCGGGACGACTCTCTGTCTCTTGAGGTTTCGATCGTTCGCGGCAGTGTTCGTAGATGCTTGCCCCTGCCTGTTCCGGCCGCAATGCCGTTAGTCAGTTATGCAAACTCGCAGGGCGGATCAATAGTCACCCTCACCGGAGCCATATTTCGACGGCATCTGTCATCGGCGAGTCCACTTAGCTATCGAGCCGTCCGAAACATTCTCAAACGAGCGTGTAAAGATGCTGGATTGCTGGTGGCAGAAGCGGTCGACCTCCGTGCTGCGTTTGCGTATTGGTTACGAACCCAAGGTCTGTCAGATCATGAGACTGCATTGGCGCTCGGACTTGAACGCGTTCGTAGCGTCGATCGGTTGCTGAAGCGTCACCATGCTTTGGATTCGCAGCGACGCACCAGAGAGATGTTGAATTTCTGAGAATTTGGGTCGGCCAAAATGATACAATGTTTGCTAAGGTTTGGATAGACTGAGCAGCTACGCGAATTCTCTAAGGACATCGCCAAATGAGTGACAATCTTCGTGATTTCTTGAAAGTCAAAGACGCTGCCGAATTCCTGGGAATATCACCATCCACCGTCCGCAATTGGGAACGCTCGGGCAAGCTGGCGTCATACCGCAATCCGATCAACGGCTATCGGTTGTTCCGAAAGTCGGACCTCGAACAGTTGCTAGACGACATTCGAAGCTCGAGCGAACGACGAACACATGAATAGGATGATCAGTCCACCAAAGAGAATCGAGCGGAGGTTGGAGCGTGACTCGGAATAGCATTAGCCGTTCTGATACGCAATCTGGATCCCAAGCGGTCATCTATGCGCGAGTTTCCTCGTCGGAACAGGAACGCGAGGGCTTCTCGATTCCTGCGCAACTACGATTGCTCAGGGACCACGCTCGTGATAATGGAATTAACGTCATTGAAGAGTTCGTGGATGTGGAGACAGCAAAGCAAAGCGGACGATCCGGTTTCGGGCAGATGATCAAGCTCTTGAAGAGAAATAATAGTGTGCGCCTTGCGATCCTTGTTGAGAAGACTGACAGACTCTATCGAAACCTCAAAGACTGGGTGATGCTGGACGAACTCAACGTAGACATTCACTTTGTGAAGGAAGGCACGGTACTTTCGCCCGACTCACGCTCGACCGACAAGTTTATGCACGGAATCCGCGTTCTCATGGCCAAGAATTACATTGACAACCTGTCAGAAGAGGTAAGGAAAGGCATGTCTGAGAAGGCTGCTCAAGGCATTTGGCCCACCAAGACGCCTCTCGGAT
Organism: uncultured Chloroflexia bacterium; assembly: GCA_963785465.1. Classification (GTDB taxonomy): domain Bacteria; phylum Chloroflexota; class Chloroflexia; order Thermomicrobiales; family Thermomicrobiaceae; genus CALAGB01. The sequence continues at coordinate 353,932 of CAWAVM010000008.1, forward strand.
ACCGCAATGTGACTTCGGCTGACGGACATCGCGTCATCGAAATCGATCCGGTGCCTGCTCGATTGGTCAAGCTGGTTTTCGAGTGGTACTCAACAGGAAGATATTCCTTGCGAACTGTCACAAAAATGGCTCGGGATGCCGGCCTTCGCCATCGTTCTGACACCCCTGTGCCTAAAGCCTCAATACACCGTATCCTCAGCAATCCACTTTACACCGGTGACATCGTATGGAACGGACATCGCTATCACGGGCTTCACGATGCGATCGTCTCCCACGAGTTGTTCGAGAATGTTCAGAACGTGCTGAACGGCAAGCCAGGAAAGCATCGGCAAACGAAGCGATCATTCGCTTTCGCTGGCCTCCTAAAATGCGGACGTTGCGGTTGCAGTCTGACGGCGGAGATTAAAAAGGGCCGCTACACCTACTACCACTGCACCGGATACCGTGGAAAGTGCGGAGAGAGGTATATTCGCGAAGAAATTTTGGAAGAACGCTTCTCGGATCTTCTTGGACAACTGAGAATAGAGCCTGAGATCCTTCGGTGGATCACACAGGCGCTAGAAATCAGTCACCTTGAAATCCGACAGATTCACGAGCGTGCCGTCGTGCAACTGCGGGCGGACTTGGAAAAACTTCAGCGTCGACTGGACACCATGTATGTCGACAAACTCGACGGCCGAATTGACGCCGAAACCTTTGATCGTCTTGCCAAGGAATGGCGGGAAACTCAGGATCAGATCAGACGGTCCATTGACCAACACCAAGCATCAAATCAGATCTATTTTGCCGAAGGGGCGAAGCTCCTTGAACTTGCGAGTCGGAGCCAGGAGTTGTTCTCCGCTCAGCCGGCTGAGGAAAAGCGAAAGCTGCTGGAATTCGTACTTTCGAACTGCTCATGGAGCGACAACAAATTGACGCCATCGTTCCGACAGCCATTCGATTTGCTTGTCAATACGCGGAAATTGTCCTTGAGAGACGAACCTGCGGACGCGCACCGACATGAGCCTGAGCGCAAATTTGAGAATTGGTACCCCCTGCGGGATTCGAACCCGCGGTCTCCACCTTGAAAGGGTGGTGTCCTAGGCCTCTAGACGAAGGGGGCGTCAAGCGCAACTCGGTAAGGTTACAGGCTGCCGAAATCGCTTGTCAAACTGAGTCTCGGACGATCGGACTCACCATCGACACACGACGATCCGGAACGATGCGTTTCCAACCGAGATAGCCAAGAATAAGCGTCAGATACGTCAGGAAGGTCAACGACCAGCTCATGGTCACTGTCGTACTCGTTGACCACCCGAGAGATGACGAAAACTCCGCGATCGCGACGATCATTCGGGCCGGAACCCAGGTAAATGCACCTGCGATTTCCCCAAGGAACGGGTGAATAGCGGACCCGACGATCGTTGCAATACCACCACCCATCACCAACTCAACAAGCGGAGCGGCCAGAAGATTTGAAATCGGTGACAATAACGAGTACGTACCAAGGTGGTGAAGCAGAAGCGGTGCGACGGCAAGTTCCGCTACGATCGGAACCGCGAGCGCTGATTGCCACCAGGGACGTGACCAGTTGGTCTCGAGCAGCAAAACAATCCCAAGCGTGGCGGCGACCGAGAGCTGAAACCCGATATCGAAGCGAATTCCGGGTGTAACCGCGACGATAATTGCCGTCGTCATCAATAGCGATGTTAACAGGTCACCGGGACGCCCGCGCCAATGGGCGAGCAGGAAGATGGTAGCCATACCGCTCGCACGGACGACTGACGGTTCCATTCCAACCAGGAACGCATACGACCAGACGACCGAGAGTCCAGCGATCACGGTGATCCATCGGCCTGGTGAAAACCGGCGGAGCATCAAGGCGATCAACGCCGCTACGATCGCGACATTCCAACCACTTACCGCCGTGATATGCGACATCCCAGCCGATCGAAAGGCGGAACGAGTTGCATCTGTCATGCCGCTATCGTCGCCATTGAGAATGCCAAGCGTGAGCGAGCCGGCAGGTTCCGGAACCTGCCGATCTACCGCCCGTTTCAGAAACGAATCGATCGTTGTCCTGTTCTTTGCGACGACCGATGGGTGTGACTCCACCACATCGAAGTTGGTGATAAAGAGCCTCCCACTTCCTTGCGAGAGCGGTAGCGTCACCTCCCCGGCACGTGGCGAGTTCCACGCGTGAGGCGCCCAAAACCGAATTACGTCGCCGTCGGCGACAACCGGAAAAGGAGGCAATGATGCCTTGACCGTCTGGTTTGGTGGGGTATTTAGCCGAACATTTGCCAGCGTTCTGACGGTCGAAGTTGTAGGAACACCAACCACAGTCGCATCGATTGAGCGGTCGTTCGTGGACAATTCGACCACCACGTCAGGGTGTGATCCAGCATCAGCTTGAGCGATCAGTCCTCCGAGGCAGGCGAGAATCACCGCGAAGCCGATAACGATCCGATCGGCACGGGTTGGAACGAGGAAAGTGGCCAACACCGCGGCCATGCCAATAGGAAGCGCTGACATCAGGCTAATTCCGCTATCGTGGAAAAGTCACTCCGGCGAGGAATGCAAGCGAGAGGATCAAACCCGCCACCGCTAGGGCCCGACCGTTACCTGATTTCTAAAATCATCTACCATTCGCGCGGAGATACCTTGAACGTTCGCAAGAGCATCTACTGTTACAAAAGGCCCGTGGGCATTTCGATAATCAACGATTCGCTGCGCTAGGGTCGGGCCGATGCCCGACAACTGATCAAGCTCGGCGACCGATGCCGTATTGATGTCGACGGGTTCAGCCTTAATCGTAGTGGGACTCGGTGTCGGCGAAGCCGCGGCTTTCGGGGTGGTAACAGACTGAGTGGGAACGATGATCTCTTGGCCGTCCCGCAGTTCGGCGGCCATTTGCAGTTTCGTTGTGTCTGCGCTCTCAGCCAATCCAGATTGATCGATCAGTGAGGCAACGCGAGATCCGCGCGGCATGGTGTACAGACCCGGGGTCGCCACGGCTCCGCCTGCGTACACCGTGATCTCACCACTTCCGTTGACAGGCTCGACCATCAGAACGAGGTCGCGGGATCGATCGCCTCGGACGATGACGACGATTACCGCCATCGCAAGCGCAACAATTCCACCAATCGTAAGGAGGCGAAGGTGATTACGGTCCATTTCTACCACCCTGAATGTTCTTCACAGAATCTGCCAACAATATAACGGCACGAGCGCGCAAATCAATAGATCTGCGGCCATGATTTGCGTTCAAATTGATATACTTGCGTTCTATTATGGCAGGGCCCGACACGTGTTGCGGCCCTATTTGGCATGTGCGAGAGGATGACTGGCTGTGTCGCTTTCCGGAGTTATTCCTCTTCTCCAACGAGACAGCTGGTTTTCGGCGTTCCAGGACTCGGTCGAAAGACTTCCGGCATCACGTGTTCTCGAAATCGACGATCTCCCGGTCGCAGCGAGAGCAGCTTGCCTCGCGGCATTGATCGCCGGGCGGCCGAGGCCGACACTCATTGTTACGTCGCGTCAAGACTCTGCCGAAGAGATTGCGGGCCTGATGGCCGCCTATCTTGAGCATGAGCCGCTTATCTGGCCAGCCAACGAAACACTTCCGTACGAACAGCTTCCGTTAGATAGGACGACGAGCGCACGGCGAGTCGAAATTCTGGCAGGACTACGCGACGACAGCTCAGTCGTGGTTATCGTTCCCGCCAATGGACTCTCGCAGATTGTGAGCCCACCGGAGATCCTCGAGCGAGAACGAGTCAGCCTGCGCGTCGGCCAGCGTTTACGGTTGGATCTGCTGATCTCCAACGCGTTGCAGCAAGGATATGACCTTCTTCCGATGGTTACCGAGCCGGGTCAGATCAGCCGCCGAGGTGGCATCGTCGACATTTTCCCACCCTCATCAGATCATGCGATCCGCATCGATTTGTTCGGAGACGAGATCGAGTCGATTCGCACGTTCGATCCCGAAACACAACGTTCAATCGAACGGTTGGACAAGATCGATCTGTTGCCTCCGCTGGAAGTCTCGCTCTCAAGAGCCGAATATGCGGTCGCGTCTCTCCGGGCACTGGACACGTCCCAACTCCGGCCGGAAGTGGACGAAGAATGGCAGCGGCTGCTCCACCGGGGCGAACAGCGAGACATCACTTCAGGAATCGAACTTCTCGCGCCCTACCTTCTCGAGCAGCAAGGATCTCTTCTCGACTACTTACCCGAGGAGCATCTGCTCGTTGTTATCGAGCCTTCATCGGTCCGGCTTTCAGTTGAGCAACTCGAAGCCCAGTCGGAAGAGCTCCGCGAAGCGCTCGAGAGCGCTGGTGAGCTTCCTCGAGGACTTCTTCCCACCTATTTGAACTGGTCCCAAATATCTGAACGATTGGCATCAACTCGACAGCTCGCGTTCGGCAGCATCCCGATAGGGTGGACTCCCTCCATCGCACGCCCGATAACCGAGATGTCAATGTTCTCAACCGAGATGACGTCCTACGGCGGCAGGATCGACAGATTAACTGAACGCATTCACGACCTTCTCGCCGATGACTGGTCGATAGTCATTGCCACAGAGCAGGCTCAACGTTTACGTGAAGTGCTGGAAGAGCAGGACATCTTCCCCAGGGTCCGCAAAGAAAACGTTGCCAACGGTGGCTGGCCCGCGTTGCCTCCGACACCAGGAACCGTCGAAGTCATCCACGCGCGCCTGAATGGTGGTTGGAGCAACGACGAAATCAAACTGGTCCTGCTTACAGACCGTGAAATCTTTGGCTATCGACACGTTATTCGGTCGTCGCCACAACGCCGATCGACAACCAACGCGCCAGTTCTGGATCGTTTGGAAATCGGCTCGTTCGTCGTTCACACCGAACACGGTATCGCCCGCTACTCAGGGATCGTTCCTCTGACGCTCAACGATGTGGAGCGTGAATACCTGCTGCTCGAATACGCGGCAAACGATCGACTCTATTTGCCAGTCGACCAAATCGATCGCATCACTCCGTACGAAGGTGGCGGCACTTCTCCCAAGCTGACACGGCTAGGATCTCCCGAATGGGCACGGATAAAGCAGCGAGTACGTCGCGCCGTACGAGAAATGGCATTTGACCTGCTTCAACTCTACGCCGCTCGCGAATCGGCACAGGGCTCACCGCTCGGGTCGGACACTGTCTGGGACCGGGAGCTCGAAGAGTCGTTCCCGTACAAAGAAACGCCGGACCAACTCAAAGCCATTGAGGACGTAAAGCTCGACCTGGAGCAAATTCGGCCGATGGATCGACTTGTCTGCGGTGACGTTGGCTATGGCAAGACTGAGGTTGCACTGCGCGCCGCTTTCAAGGCCGTCAACTCCGGGTTCCAGGTCGCGATCCTGGTTCCGACGACCGTCCTCGCCCTTCAGCACACGCGAAGCTTCCAGTCGCGATTAGCGCCATTCCCGGTTCGAGTCGACATGCTGTCTCGCCTACGAACACGTCATGAACAGAATCAAACTTTGGAAGATCTGGCGAGTGGTAAAGTCGATATTGTTATCGGAACTCATCGTCTACTACAGAAGGATGTGCGATTCAGACGGCTCGGGCTGCTTGTCATCGACGAGGAGCAACGCTTTGGCGTGGCTCACAAGGAGATGCTCAAGAGGGCGCGTACTGATGTCCACGTGCTAACCATGACCGCGACGCCGATTCCCCGTACCTTGTACATGGCCCTATCCGGTATTCGCGACTTGTCAGTGATCAATACGCCACCGCGTGATCGAACTCCGGTTCGCACGTTTGTAACGCCTACTGGTGATCGACTGATTCGCGAGGCAATTCTCCGCGAGATGAGTCGTGGAGGACAGGTTTACTTCGTTCACAATCGTGTTCAAAGCATCCACCACGTACTTCAACATTTGAAGAGCTTGGTACCTGAAGCACGGTTTGGCGTCGGGCACGGCCAGATGGATGAGCATGAACTCGAGCGAGTCATGCTCGCGTTTGACAATAACGAGTTCGACGTCCTCTTGTGTACGACGATTATCGAATCTGGTGTCGACATTCCCAACGTCAATACAGTCATTATTGATCAGGCACATCACTTCGGTCTCACTCAGCTCTATCAACTACGTGGACGGGTAGGACGAAGCAATCATCGCGCTTACGCGTATCTCCTCTACGACGACAAACGCGCCTTGAGCCAGGAAGCAGTGGCTCGCCTCGAAGCCATCCAAGAGGCGACGGAACTCGGCGCCGGATTTCAAATCGCGTTACGCGATCTCGAGATTCGAGGCGCCGGCAACATCCTCGGTGCTGAGCAAAGTGGCCACATCGCCGCGGTCGGATTCGACTTGTACACGCGCATGCTTGCGACGGCAGTGGAAGAGGTGCGGCTCGGTCATCCGATCGACGAACCGACCCCTGTTTCAGTCGATTTGCCGATTGAGGCAGTGATTCCAGCAATCTACGCGGGAAGTGAAGAAATTCGAGTGGATCTCTACAAGAAATTCGCCGCAGTTCGGAGCTACGGCGAACTTCGCGACCTCCAGGAAGAGCTTATTGACCGGTTTGGACCCATGCCGGAGCAGGTCGTTCGTCTGACGGAACTCGCACGATTGCGACTCCGAGCAGCGCAGCTCGGCATAACGTCGATCATTGAGCGAGAGGGAGAAATCTACATCCGCCCGGTCATTGGGTCACGACTCATCCAGGAAGACCTACGTGAAGCGCTCGGAATGGGGGTCTTTGTCACACCGAATCAGGTCCGCATGACCACGTCGAAACTGTCTGTCGATATCTGGAAGGCGGTTTCGGAAGTAATCGCGTCGGTCGAAGACTGCGACGCGACCGTGCTGGCGACCGCGAGTTGAGACTGTCAGCTTCGGGATCGCGACAAAAAACTAGTCCTTGAGATAGGCAATCGTGACACCCTCACCACCTTCGCTTCGCTCTGCAAGCTCAAACCGGTCCACGACCGGATGCTCTCGTAATACCCTGTGAACCTCCGCGCGAACCGCGCCGGTCCCCTTTCCATGCACGACTCGCACCGAGGGAACGCTCGCTAAAGCTGCCGAATCAAGATAGCGGTCGAGAGCCTCCTCAACTTCGTGAACACGCATCCCGAGGAGGTGAAGTTCCGGATCCACGAGTGGCGCAGACGGAAGTATAGGAGTTCGAACTCGCCGCGGCTGTGACTCTTTGGAAACTTCACGTCGAATAGTCGAAATTGGCTGCGTTATTCGAAACGATCCAGACGCTACCTCGACGCTCTCACCATCCTCGCCGAAACCGACCACTTCTCCGCTAATCCCGACCGACGGGAGGCTGACCCAGTCGCCAATTCGAATCGGCTCAGATGGAGCCTGAACCGGGCGGCGCCTGCGCGCCGCCCGACGGAGCGTCTGCTCAACCTGTTTCAAATCGCCCAGGTTTGGCGATTCTTCTGGCGCCGTTTCAACGGTCATCCGCGGCTCCGCTGAACGCCGCGCACGCCGCACAAGTTCTCGGGCTTCGCGAACCTCATCTTCCAGTTCAGCAATGGCTTCCTGTCTCGCGTGTGCGCGAATACGCTCTGTTTCTCGCAGTTCTTCCTCGGCATCGGATCGGATTCGACGGGCAGCATCTCGCTCAGCGTGAGCGGAGGCAAGCAACGAATCGGCTTCTTCGCGGCGCTGCATGATTTGGGAAAGCAGGTCATCAACGTGCTCGGCGCCCGGGTCGAGATAGGCGCGCGCGGTGTCGGCAATCTCCGTCGGCAATCCGATCCGCTGTGCAATCGCGAGAGCGTTCGAGCGTCCTGGAATGCCAGTGATCAAACGGTACGTCGGTCTCAACGACTTGAGATCGAACTCAGCGCTGGCATTCTCAACGCCGGGCGTCGCATACGCGAACGTCTTTAGCTCAGAGTAGTGGGTCGTTACGATCGCGAGCGTGCCGCGCTCCAACAAAGCGGTGATAATCGCCCGGGCGAGCGCAGCCCCCTCTTGCGGGTCGGTCCCTGCCGCAATCTCGTCGATCAGGACCAGGCTCCGTCCGTCCGCTATCCGGAGCATCGCAACTATCTTTGTTATGTGACCCGAGAAGGTCGAAAGGCTCTGTTCGATGCTCTGCTCATCGCCGATATCGGCAAAGATACCATCGAAGACGCTCATACCGGATTCATCTGCCACAGGGATGAACATGCCGGACTGCATCATCATCGCCAGGAGCCCGACCGTCTTGAGCGCAACCGTCTTGCCGCCAGTATTGGGACCAGTTACGACCAATACGCGCTGGCCATCGCCGAGCTTTATGTCGACCGGGACGACCGTTTCCGGATCCAACAACGGATGTCGAGCCTGACGGAGATCTACCGATTGACGGATCGAATCGTTGCCATCCGACTCACTTCCTAGTACCAATGGTTCACGCGCCCGCATGTCGAACGCAAGTCGCGCCTTGGCCAGTGCAACATCGATTGCCGCGACCGCCTCGACTGTCTGGGTCAATTCAGCCGCTACGGAACCGACCTGTTCGGATCGCATACGCAGAATCCGCTCGATCTCGTGTTCTTCCGCCATCTGCAGCTCACGCCATTGGTTGTTAAGCTGTACGACGTCCAACGGCTCTACGAACAGAGTCTGACCACTGGCTGATGTACCGTGAACGACTCCTGGAACTTGCCCGCGCCGATCGGCCCTCACCGGTATGACGTAGCGACCTTCGCGCATAGTCACAATTGGATCCTGGATCGCACTGTTTGGACCCACGTCCGCGATCATGCGATTTAGACGGTCTAGGAGGCGGCGATGTGCGACGCGAACGTCACGACGAATTTCTCCGAGTTGAGCAGACGCGCTGTCGAGGATCTCGCCACGAGACCCAACGGTGCGCGCCAGGTCAGACTCGAGGCCCGGAACGCTGGCAATTGACTCCACAAACTCGGACAGGAGGACGTACGTCTCCGCCCAGTTGTTCTGAAGAAATGTTCGTCTTAACGATCCGGCAGACTGAATGGTATCGAGTACTTCTCGAAGATCTGTTGAGTCCAGCAGCAAGCCGATACGAGAACGTTCGACGATTTCACGAATGTCTCGGACGCCGCCCACCGTGAAAGATGGGTTTCGGCTGACCAGTTCTGTTGATTCGCGAGTGACCGCCAGTAAATATCGAACATTTTCGACATCACTCGTCGGCCCAATTTCAAGGGCACGCTCCGAAGCGACCGAATACTGACAGCGTTGCGACAGCATCTCGAGTAACCGGGGAAATTCTAGTACCTTGGCAGAATCAACTGACACGAGACAGCCTTTCAGACAGGTGGTCGAGCAAAAACAATCAGCTGTGCCAGCCTCGGATATCCATTTAAACTACTGAACGCCATGACGCCGCCAACCGGCGCAGACACAACGTAGTGAATTCAATCAGACGACGGCAGAGAATTCATCTGTTGAAGAAGGTCGACCGCTGCTCGGGTGTTGTCTGACACATGCTAGCGGCCGGAGAACAGAACGCGAGGCTAACGCGAATCAGGCTTGTGAAGCTGGCTGAAGAATGACCGGCGCTACTCCAGGCGTCAACAAATTAACTGAGTCGTAAAGATATGGCGACAACCGCAGCACCTGCCCGGCAAGTGTCGATCCGCTGTACTCTTTATTCAGCCAGGTGGTGCCCCAACCATTCGGGAGCTCATCTACCGTGTTGTTCGACACCTGAGTCAACACGGTCAACGTCGTGGTGGAAATCAAAAATGACAATATGATCAGTCCTAAGATTCCCAACACACCGCCTCGAAATTCGAGCGAAAGGTGTGATTTCAGACGTGAAATCCGGAACGATCGTACCAACAGATAGTCAGCACCGATACCCGCGCCAAGCATGAGCAGAAGGAACGCCACGAAATTTGCGATATTCCTGTCAATAGGGATCAGCCATCGCGAGAGAACGTCGCCCAACGTGCTATAGAATATGGCCGACACAACGATTGCGACGAAAAGAGCGATGAGGCCAGCGAACGATCGCGCCACCCCGGCAAAAAATGCCGCCGTGAAAACCCCAAAGAAGACCGCGATGACAACGAGATCGAGCGTATTCATCCAACACTCCTGGTGGGCCACTTGGGCAAACGACAGTCAATTTTCTAGGTAGCTACGCGCCTTCGCACGTACGCAATCGTTGACACGAACATCTGTTCGTACTTATAATGCTCAGCAGGTGACCGAACTGTATGGTTACACATGGCGAAGGCAGGGTAGGAGATGGCACGAAATCTTTCTCGTCGGCAACAATCGATGCTGGAATACATAGAACAATTCCTCGACGAAAACAACTACCCACCAACCATTCGAGAAATTCAGAAGGACCTTAGTATCTCATCCACCAGCGTCGTCGACTACAATCTCAACATTCTCGAACAGCGCAACCTCATTCGCCGTAACCGAAACATCTCTCGTGGTATCGAAGTACTTGGACGAGTGCCAATGGGCCACAATATTGTGCGTGTCCCTGTCGTTGGCCAGATCGCAGCCGGCCAGCCGATACCCGTCTTAGATGATTTTGTACAGGATGAACTGACCGAGCAACTGGAGATTAGTACTGATTTGGTCGGGAGTCGAGAACACGGGTTGTTTGCGCTTCGAGTCAAGGGGTTGTCGATGATTGACGCACTCATCAACGACGGAGACATCGTGATCTTGCGTCATCAGGATCATTGCGAGAACGGGGAAACCGTTGCCGTGTGGCTTCGGAGTGAAAAGGAGACGACGCTTAAGCGCTTCTACACGGAAGACGACCGCGTTCGGCTTCAACCGGCCAATGCGTCAATGGACCCGATCTACACGACGGCTGACAACGTCGAAATTCAGGGAAAGCTCGTTACCGTCGTTCGACCCTACCTTAACTAAACGCTATGCTTCGGCATCGTTGGTTAGGTTGTGGAACCCATAGCCATGCGATTTGCCCATTCGGCACGGCGTAGGCTAGCGGTAGATTTGCCAGCAACTGCCGGGCAGATCGTAGGTTGAACGGAAAGGTCTCTCGGTGAACGTCGCTGAGCGAGATTCTCGAGCGGTCATGATGCTCGGCACATTTGGTTTACGTCCGAAGGCCACGCTCCGTTCCCGCGCAATTGCCATTGCCCATTCACTCGCCCCCGACTGGGAATTCGAGCTTGTCACGACACCTTGGGACCATCCTTCTGATGCGGGATGCCAGTGGAACGAATTAGGTGTTCCCGTCGCAAACACTCGCGTGACTCAGCCTTGGATGTTCCCACTCGCGGCGGGTGAGATGGTACGACGAACCACGCGAATGTCCCCGTCGCTCGTGCATCTCTTCAAACCAAAGGGATTTGGCGACATAGCAGCCCGATGGCTCGCGAAGCGCTTGCCGGTCGTGGTGGATATGGACGATTGGGAAGGCAACGGGGGCTGGAACGAGATCGGCGGTTACGGTTATCTGCAGCGCCGCATATTCGACTGGCAAGAGCGAACCTGGCCCCGAATGGCCGCGGCCGTAACCGTAGCGAGCCGCCAACTCGAACACCGGGCGCAGATGCTGGGAGCCCGTCCAGAATCCGTCTTCTACGTCCCCAATGGCCTCACAAATGAACGTTTCAACGCCCTGAAAGACGCTCGTGACGACGCGAATCGAGTTCGCGAACGTCTTGGATTGTCGGGCAAACGGACCGTTCTCCTCTATACCCGTTTCATTGAGTTTGAACCGGTCTTCGCCGTTCACGTCGTTTCGCTGGTGCGCTCGGAGATTTCGGATGCAGTCTTAGTGATTGTTGGGGCATCCGCGAACGGTACGGCCGAACGATCGATCGGCACGGAGCTGCGTCGTTCCGGTCTGCAAGATTCGGTCAGATTTACCGGTTGGACCGAGCCCAACGAGATACCATCGATCGTCGCTGCCTGCGACGTTGCCATTCATCCCTTTGACGACAACCTTGTGAATCGATCAAAGTGTTCGGTTAAATTACTCGAACTTATGGCAGCAGGTTTGCCGATCGTTAGCAATCCCGTAGGGGAGAACGCCGAAATGATCCAACATGGCCAGTCTGGAGTGCTGGTCCCGTCTGGAGATGCTCCTGCAATGGCGCGGCACGCTATTGAGTTGTTACGAGACAGAGAGCGGGCGATGGGAATCGGATTCACCGCGCAGGATCGCGTTTGTCGCCATTACCTATGGGGGCACCTATCACGTCGTATTGCAGAGGCGTACGAGAAAGCGCTCGACAATGGGCAGAACTCCCCGGCATTAGGTAGTCAACACCCAGCATGTCCGCATCTCACCCTGTCACGTTTTCGTGGTTGCCAATACTGATTGCCGGGCGATTTACAGTGCAGCGACTTCCGACTCTTTACGGTCTACAGTTTCCTTGTTACTATCCAGTTCGTACGCGCACAACATATCTGGAGTTACGTATGGCTCGTGGCGAACGGTTGAGAGGGGAGACGCCTGATGGATGTTGGTCGCTCGATTTCGTACGTGTTCCAAGACCCAGACTGGATCAAGAAGATTCTGATCGGTGGCGTCTTGTCGGTGATCCCGATCTTTGGAACCCTGGTTACCCTCGGATATTGGATTCGAATCGCGCAGAAATGTGTCGAACGGTCTCGAAACTCCGTTGCCGGACTGGAATGATTTTGGTGGCGATTTCATGCGCGGATTTAAGGCATTCGTGGCAGTCTTCGTGTGGTCCCTGCCGTTTATCATCCTCTTTTCTTGCGCCTGGATACCTTTTGCGATAGCTGGGAACAGGTCGAACGGGGCGGGTTCTGCCTTCGCCGGGTTGTTCGGAATCGGGTTGTTTGGCATCGGCGGGCTTATTCGGAATCGCCATTGCGTTCATAGCTCCAGTAATCGTTGGACGAGTTGTCATCCGTGACTCAATTTCCGCGGCATTCGAATTCAACGCGGTGATTAACGACGCCCGCGAGAACGTCGTACCGCTGCTCATCATTGTTGGCATGAGTTACGCTCTCGGCTTCGTCGCATCGTTTGGCGTTATCCTCTGCGTCGTTGGCGTGCTGTTCACGTCATTCCTTTCTTACGTTATGATGAGCCATCTTTATGGCCAGCTTTGGGGACGCCTGGGCTCGTTCGCTGGGAACGGCAACGCTGGGACTATTACTTCGGAGCCAATCAACTAGGCAGATTTTGGAATTTGATCGACTCTTCCATTAGGCTCGGGCCATGTAGCGACTGACGTGAAGAGACGGCACGGAATGTGCCGTCTCTTCATGTCGCTTCTGATGATTTGGCGAGAACAACCATGCTTTGCCAATAGCACAAACTGATCAGTGGTCATATGCAGCGTACAATTTAACGCACGTCCATTTTTTCAAACCTACGACCTCCGACGGTAAATTGGTTTATTCTGGCACAAGAAGTTTGACACTGAACGACTCAGGGTTGTACAATCTTACTGTTCGGGATTTGCTTGATGACTGATCCGAGGGGTCGATGCAGTTCAAAGACTATTACAACGTTCTTGGAATATCGCGGGACGCCGATGACAAGGCCATCAAGACCGCCTATCGCAAGAAGGCCCGACAATATCACCCGGACGTCAACACGACGGACGCGTCTGCTGAAGAAAAATTCAAGGAGATCAACGAAGCTTACGAAGTTCTGAAGGATCCCGACAAGCGGAGCCGTTATGATCAGTATGGGTCTGATTGGGAACGGTACCAGCAGACGACCGCCAGTGGCACAGCGTCGAAGTCTGGGGATTTTTCTGATTGGTTTTCGGGCGGCCGAAGGACCGGTCGCAGTCAACGCTACGAACAATCTGGCAGTGACTCCACGGGCTTTTCAGACTTCTTCGAAACGTTATTCGGAGACACGTTCGGGCGCACTTCGACGCGCCAGCGTCCACGCGTACGGCCTCAACGCGGTCAGGACTATGAATACGCGCTTGAGATCAGTTTGCTGGAGGCGTACTCCGGCACGTCACGTCGATTCGATGTTCAGGTGCAAGAGCGCTGTGAAACTTGCCATGGGACCGGACTGACTGGAAACACCGTCTGTGCAGTCTGTGGTGGAGACGGTTATCTTCGTCGATCGAAGACTCTTGAAGTCAAGGTTCCGGCAGGTGTGCGAACAGGCTCAAAAATCCGGATAACCGGGCAAGGATCTCCGGGTATCGCCGGTGGGCCGAACGGTGACATCTATCTCAATGTCGCAGTGAGGACAGATAGCCGTTTCGAGTTGGATGGCGACAACATCCGTACCGACGTTGACGTGCCGCTTTACACGGCGATTTTGGGCGGAGAGGTCCGTGTGCCGACCTTGGACGGTTCAGTGGAACTAAACATCCCCAAGGGCACTCAAAACGGCCAATTGTTCCGTTTGAGGGGCAAGGGGATGACATCGGTCAATTCGAAAGCGCGCGGCGATCTTCTGGCTCGAATGAAGGTCCGGCTGCCGGATGATCTCAACGAGCAAGAGATTGAACTCTTCGAGCAATTGCGAGAATCCCGCGCGGTCAAGGTCTAGACTCTTCTGGTCTTCGAGTCATTTCTATCGTTGAACGTTCCACGGACAGAAACCACCTGTGCTGCGTGTTATAGTAGTCGATGGTCCGCGGGAGTCCTGCTCGCGGACCGTTGACTGTGCCTGACAGGAGGATCGGCGTGGCGGTTACCATCATTATCGGCGGACAATGGGGCGATGAAGGTAAGGGCAAAATAACCGATGCGCTGGCTGCACGTGCCAGCATGGTTGTTCGTCCCAACGGAAGTACGAACGCCGGCCATACCGTCCAGACAGACGAAGGCGTTTACAAGTTCCATCTGGTTCCATCCGGGATCCTCTACCCAGGTTGTGACTGCGTTATTGGAGCGGGCGTCGCCATTCCACCCGGCGATCTCCTGCGCGAAATAGACGATCTTGAATCGAAAGGCATCGATACTTCTCACCTGTACATTAGTGATCGGGCGAACGTCATAATGCCGTTCCATCCCCTGTTCGATCAGCTCGAAGAGAATCAGCGGGGTACTCACAGCATTGGAACGACGTTGCGAGGCAATGGACCGGCCTACGCCGACAAGGCGGGTCGCCGCGGTATTCGCATCGCCGACCTGCTTGACGAGAGTTCGCTCGTAGAACGGCTCAACCTCGTAGTTCCCGAAAAGAACATCCTCCTGTCCAGTCTCTACGGCGTCGAACCACTCGACCTGACGCTCATGCTGGAAGAGTTCATAGCATTCGGTGAGAAGCTCAGCAGCCGGGTTGTCGCCTCCGAGATGATGGTTCAGGATGCGATCGAAGATGGTCGGTCGATCTTGATCGAAGGTGCTCAAGCTGCATTACTTGACATCGACTATGGAACCTATCCGTTTGTCACCTCAACATCGCCGACCGCCGCGGGAGCGTGTCAGGGCGCCGGTGTCGGTCCTACCCAGGTGTCGTCGGTCGTGGCCGTTTACAAGGCCTACACCACGCGCGTGGGAGCCGGGCCATATCCAAGTGAGCTGAAAGACGAAACCGGGGATCTCCTGCGTGAGCGCGGCAAGGAATTTGGCACAACTACGGGGCGACCACGGCGCACTGGTTGGTTCGACGCGGTAGCTGCCCGCTACTCAGCTCGGCTAAACGGAGTCACCCATGTTGCCATCACTAAACTTGACATTCTCGATCCTCTACCCCACATTCAGATATGCGTAGGATACGAGCTTGATGGCAAACGCATGTATTCGCCGCATGCCGTGGCCGAAGTCTACGGTCGGGTAAAGCCCGTCTATGAGTCGATGCCTGGTTGGCAGACTGATACCTCAAGGCTTGCGGCCTACGACGAACTCCCAGAGAACGCGCAACGCTACCTCGACCGGCTCGAAGAGGTCCTGGGTGTACCGGTTGTCATGGTCGGCCTGGGTCCATCTCGCGAACAGCTTCTCTGGCGACGAAACGACGATTTGATCTAGTCGACGCGAAGTCGACCAGTTACAGCCGGTTGACGCGATCGAGGTCGCGGCATAGACTCCGTCCAACCTCTTCCGGTTGCGCTGCCCTCATCAATTAGGAGTTGATCCTTGCTTGATGCCAAGCAGATTCAGGAAATCATCCCCCACCGCTACCCGTTCCTGCTCGTAGATCGAATCATTGAGATTGAATACGGCAAGAGAGCAGTCGGCATTAAGAATGTGACTATGGGGGACCCCTTCTTTCAGGGACACTTCCCGAGCCATCCAGTGATGCCAGGGGTTCTGATCGTCGAAGCGTTAGCCCAAGTCGGAGCCGTGGCACTGCTCGGAATGGAACAGAACCGCGGCAAGATGGCCCTGTTCGCTGGTATCGACGGGGTGAGATTCAAGCGTCAGGTCATTCCGGGAGATGTCTTGAGACTCGAGATCGAAGTTGGCAAAATGCGTCGCGGCGTCGGCATCGGTAATGCTACCGCGACGGTTGACGGTCAACTTGCGGCGCGAGGTCAGCTTATGTTCGCGGTTGTCGACGATGGTGTTGAGTCCTGATCGGTCGATGCGTGATCGCGTCGTGGCGCTTTTGGCTCGCTCGATCGATCGGGCAACGAGTCGACAGTCACGATCGCGAAGTATTGATCCGAGCTCGATTGAGCGCATATTAGTAGTCAAGCCGTGCTGCTTCGGCGATGTAATGATGGCAACTCCCGTTCTCCGCGCGCTCCGTCACTCTTTTCCCACTGCAAAGATTCACGTATTGACCACCGAATGGTGCGCGGAGGCTTTGCGCAACAATCCTAACGTGGACGGCGTCTATCGCTACCCCGCGCCGATCACCATTGTGCAATTCATACAACTTGTTCGCCATGCCAGGCGACAACGCTACAGTCTTGGTGTGGGTCTTGACCGTTCGCCTTTGGTCAATGGAATACTGCTACTTGCCAGGATCCCCGAACGCGCCGGTATTGACAGTGCTGGCCGCGGCATCGGACTTACTCGGAGAGCACGTCCACACTCGAATCAGCATGAGACTGAACTCTATCTCGAGGTTGCTAAGCGAGTTGGAGCCACTGCGTGCGGGGTCTATCCGGAATATTGCCCAACCAGTGATGCGCGCGCCACGGCGGCGACACTTCTTAGCGGACTGACAGCACCGATCGTCGTGATTCATCCTGGCGGCGCTGTTAACCCAGGATCCACGCTTCTATCGAAGCGCTGGCCGGCGGAGCGATTTGGAGAACTGGCGTCCGAGCTAGTACAGCGTCACAACGCCAACATTGTGGTGGTCGGATCCGACTCCGACAGAGCGGCGACCCAAGCTACCATCGATTTCACCGATGCCCATGTAACCGATCTCGCGGAGCAATTGTCAATTCCCGAACTCGCTGCTATTTGCGAGCGATCCCAGATCTACGTAGGTAATGACAGTGGCATGTCACATCTCGCCGCCGCGGTCGGTACACCAACAGTTACGATATTTGGCCCAACGAGCCCAGCGATCTATCGACCGCTCGGCCTGCACACAGAAGTATGCGCTTCGACGGTTCGAGGCAGGACAGTAATCGACGCCCGCGATTTGCGACGTGAGAATGCGGTATTCGGACCGGACTCAGGCATCGACCAGGTCTCGGTTGACGACGTATTGGAAGCATGCGAACGACTTTTGGAGCGAACTGGCAAAGCCGGCCAATCATGATGCGTAATCTCGCTCGTTCAGTATTGCGATCAGTCCTTCTCCAGTGTCAAACATCTCCATATGAGGTATACGAGCGCCACGTTATACTGATCCGACCCGACCATCTTGGCGATCTTCTGTTCGCTCGTCCAGCTCTGAAAAGACTTCGAGCGGCTCTGCCGGACTGGCATATCACACTCGCAGTGGGACCTTGGTCGAGGGCAATGGTGGAAGACGAGCCAAACATCGACCAAGTCATCGTGATCCCGTTCCCAGGTTTTGATCGCGGAGCATCGAAGTATCCTTGGCAACCGTACCAGGAACTCTTCACGGCGGCGGAGCAAGTCCGTGCAAACCGCCCGGCCGCCGTCGTGGTCATGCGGGATGATCACTGGTGGGGCGGATTGTTGGCACGGCGAGCAGGAGTCCCGACAATCATTGGCGCCAACCGACCAGAAATGACGGGGTTACTGACAGATGCCGTACCCATATCCGATGGCCACTCGGTCGCGCGCAACGTTGAGATGCTTGACTTCGCCGCGCGACGACTTTCGGGAAGAAAGGCGGATCACCCGCCAACTCCTGATAGCGACCCACTCACGTGGAACGTGAGCGCGAAAGATCGAACCAATGCTGACAGCATTCTCACCATGTCGGGGGTAACCAACCGATTCATCGTCATCCATCCTGGCAGCGGCGCACCTGTGAAGCTCTGGCCGGCCCGTCGTTGGGCGCGCGTCGCTGAGGACTTGGCTGACGACGGTCTTGATGTCGTGTTGACGGGGGGTCAGTCCGAGATTGATTATCTGCAACAGATTGAGTCCGAATCGAGCGCAAGACTGCACTCTGTCGCTGGCCGAACGAGCCTGCCCGAGCTAGCCGGCATCTTCGGCAAATCCTTGCTCGTCGCCGGTGTTGATAGTGGCCCATTGCACCTGGCAGTGGCAGTCGGCCGCCCTACTGTCCACATCTACGGCCCCAGCGACACGACCACATACGGCCCGTGGGGAGATCCACGAAATCATCGGGTCATCAGCGCCGGCCTCCACTGCCGGAGCTGCGGTGATCTTCGACTGTCTCGACCCGCTGGCGCAGGATGTATGGTGGCCGTTGGTGAAGACGAGGTCATCACTGCAATCCGTGAACTCTTACCAATATGACAGCGGGCACGATACGACCGGTTATTGGTATCGACGCTAGCAGGGCCGCGATCGAGCGTCAGACGGGCACGGAGCGGTACTCACGACGGATCATCCAGGAGATCCTCGACCAGGGAGTCGACCAGTGCTTTAGACTGTATGTGAACGGCAACGAACCGATTTCGCTGAGTCAACGAGTCGGAACTCAGCAGCGATTGATACCTTTTCCTCGCCTATGGACCCATGTTCGGTTGTCGGCTGAATTGGCAATGCACCCGGTCGATGCGCTCTTCATACCCGCCCACGTCGTCCCACCGATTCACCCATCAACAACAGTGGTGACGATTCATGATCTCGGATACCTGCACGAACCAGAGTCTCATGCCGATCGGTCACGAGCCTATCTCGACTGGTCGACTCGCTGGAGCGTACGCGCGGCGCAACGAATCATCGCCATTTCTCAGGCGACAAAGAACGATCTGATGCGTTTCTACGGCGTTCCACCATCTAAGGTGACTGTTGTTTATCACGGCGTTGATACGCAATTTCGGCGGACAAGTGATGACGAGATCAACAGGGCCAAGAGGAATCTCGGAATCGCAGGTCCGTTCATTCTGTTCGTGGGGACTGTTCAGCCCCGCAAGAACCTCGTCAGGCTAATCAGCGCTTTTGATACGATCGCTGACCGGTATCCGGATATTCAGCTGGTATTGGCAGGCAAAATGGGATGGAAGACCGACGAGATTGTGGCGACAGCGTCCAGGTCCCCGTACCTGAACCGGATAAAACTTCCCGGACACGTGCCCGATGCCGATCTTCCCGCCCTGTATTCGGCTGCCGAGTTGTTTGCTCTCCCATCGCTGTATGAGGGGTTTGGAATGCCCGTACTTGAAGCAATGGCGTGTGGCACTCCGGTTCTCATCTCTGACCGCGGGGCCCTGCCCGAAATTGGTGGAGACTCCGCAGTAATCGTGGACCCGACCAGCGTCGACGATATCGCAAACGGGCTACGACAACTGCTCGATGAAGAGCCGCGAGAAAGACGAATTGACTTGAGCATCAAACGAGCCGCAGAGTTCACCTGGACTGCCGCCGGACGACGAACTCTCGAGACTATTCTCGCGTGCATTCAATCCCCGCTGGATTGACCGCATGACTGCACCCCTAACGTGTGAGCCGCTCAATCTCGATCGTATTCTCGTCGTTAAGCTGGCGGATATTGGCGATGCGGTCATCGCGACCTCTTCCGTCTCCGCCTTGCGTTCGAAGTTCCCACATGCCCGAATCGACGTGCTGACGGCGGGAACTGGTGTTGAGACGTTTCAACTTTGCGATCGAGTCGACCGGGTCATCTCATTGAACAAGTACGCATTCGACCAGCCGATCGGGCTCCTCAACCCAGTCCACGGCGCAAATTTGCTCCGGTTGATCACGCGCCTTCGCCGCAATCGCTATGACGCTATCGTGCTCCTGCACCATCTGACAACAGAATTCGGGGCGAAGAAGTTTCGCTGGCTGTGTCGCGCGGTTGGAGCACCGATTCGTGCCGGCCTCAACAACGGCTACGGTGACTTTCTAACGCACTGCGCGATCGACTACGGGTTTGGTGTTAAGTCGGTTCACGATTACGGACTCGACGTTGTCTCGCTCCTCGGGGCTGACCGACAAGATGCGCATCCTGCCCTCACGGTGCCGGAATCGGCCAAAGAAACCGCGGGAGATCTCCTCGCAAGTCATCAAATTGAAGGCGATTTTGTAGTAATTCATCCGGGAGTAGGGGGGTACAGCAGAGCGCGTAACTGGTACCCAGATCGTTTCGCCGAGGTGGCACGGTCAATTACGACCACCTTCGGGCTGCCAGTTGTGCTAGTTGGGGCCAGCGATTCGGCCGAAGCGGCGGATGAGATTAAGGAACTTGCCGACGTACGAAGTCTCGTTGGATCAACGAGTCTTCCCGAACTCGCGGCAGTGATCAGTCGAGCGAAGCTCGTTATCGGCGCTGATAGTGGAGTAGTACACATCGCAGCCGCCGTTGACACTCCGGTAATAGCCATCTTCGGTCCATCAAATCACGAGGCGTGGAAGCCGTTTGGCGCTCAGGTGATTTCTGGCAACGCTCCTGCATCTATTTCAGGGACGACGTTTGTCATACGTTGTGACCTTCCTTGCGCACCTTGTTTCTATTCTGGATACGCATTGGGGCGACGCGAAGGCTGCGCTCTGCGAACCTGTTTGGACGAGGTGCGTTCGCAGCATGTTGCCAAAATCGCAACTCAAATTCTGACCAATTCAGGGGCTCCGAAATGAGCAAGTGTTTGAGCTGTCGGCTGGCGATCCACTATCATCGATAGTCGAATTGACTATGTGGTGGCGGCTGTCGTACAATCACTGAGTATGCGCACTGAGTAATCGCAATTTGTCTTTTTAGTGAATTCGATATTCGCGAAGCAGTGAGATTGAGCGTGGATATCGACGGCCAGTAGTGGAGGACCCAAACAAGGTGAGCGACAAGAAAATCCGTGTAGCGATAATCGGTGTTGGCAACTGTGCGTCATCTCTCGTTCAGGGAGTGGAGTACTACAAGAACGCCGACCCTGGCGAATTCGTTCCTGGATTGATGCACGTTGATCTGGGCGGCTATCATATTGGAGACATCGAATTCAGCGCGGCTTTTGATGTCGACATCAACAAAGTTGGTAAGGATCTTTCCGAGGCGATTTACGCTGAACCCAACAACACGTACCGGTTTGCCGACGTGCCAAATCTTGGGGTTCCAGTGCAACGGGGCATGACTCACGACGGTCTCGGTAAGTATCTTTCGGAGATCATTACGAAGGCGCCCGGTCCGACCGCAGACATTGTCGGCATTCTGCGTGATACCAAGACTGACGTCGTCATTAACTATTTGCCTGTCGGAAGCGAGATGGCAACCAAGTGGTACGTCGAGCAGGTTCTCGACGCGGGTTGCGCATTTGTTAACTGCATTCCGGTCTTTATCGCCCGCGAAGAATATTGGCAGAAGCGCTTCCGCGATCGCGGTCTGCCGATCATCGGTGACGACATCAAAAGCCAGGTGGGCGCAACCATCACGCATCGCATGCTCACGCGTTTGTTCGCCGACCGAGGCGTTCGCATCGATCGCACATATCAGTTGAACTTCGGTGGCAATACCGACTTTCTCAACATGCTGGAGCGTGAGCGTCTCGAATCAAAGAAGATCTCAAAGACTAACGCCGTCACAAGCCAGATCGACTACCCGATCGAAGCCAACAACGTGCACGTTGGTCCGAGTGACTACGTACCGTGGCTCAAGGATCGAAAATGGGCGCACATTCGACTCGAAGGCACTACCTTCGGCGACGTGCCACTGAACGTCGAGATGAAACTCGAGGTATGGGATTCCCCGAACTCGGCGGGCGTTGTGATCGATGCCTTGCGTTGCGCGAAACTGGCGATCGACAACAACATCGGCGGTGCTCTCCTAGCGCCATCCGCATACTTTATGAAGTCTCCTCCAATCCAGTATCATGACGACGAGGCACGCGAGATGGTGGAACACTTCATTCGGGAGACCGCGGCACAGCGAACGACCATAGAGGTGCCTACGGACGACTAGCCTGACGCACCACTTTGTGGCGACTATGGCGGCTGGGCTTGGTCCAGCCGCTTTCCGTTTTTCCCTCGTGCGCCCGTCCAACGTGAACGACTGACCGAGCCCGACTGACTTCAAGTTGACGGCAAGTTAGAGGCGAAATGCCGACGGTAACTCAGTCTGCTGTTGCATCTAATCTCTCATACGTTCTGCACGAACCATCGACGTCGACGGTTGTTCGGAGCTACGTTTCCGGCCTGCGGCGCGAGCGCGAGCGAATAAACGCGGCTACGCGTCGACTTGGAGACCTGACTGATGACGAATTCGGTAAACGAGTTATTTGCGTGCCGGGCAGCCCATTGTCGCATCATGGATCGTACGATACGGTGCGGATCTTATCGGTCAGGGTCGGAGCATGGCAGCTGCTATCCAGGGCATTACAAGTCTCTGGGTTGCTTCCAGATCCGGTGACTTGTGACATCACGTTTATCGACGACCCGGACTCCTCTAGCACCGAAGCAGTGGAGTTCTTCCGCGCGCCGGCTCACCTTCACACTTCAATTACGGACGCCGTTTCTCCCGAACCGCGGTACTTTGCTTCTGCGGTTTACCGTCCTGGTCTCAATACGATTTTGGTTAGACTCAACTCGCTAGCCGGCGTCACGAATGGCGAAATCGACCAAGTCCATCATTGGCTAGCGGTATCGCAATTGGCCGAGAAGACGGTCCGCGAATTTGTGCTGCAATGGTGCTGTGAACGGTCCTTATGGGACCGCCCTGCAGAGGAAACACTTCCGGAGTTCAGACAGTAGGTGATTGGTACGACTGAATGTGGACGTTAAGAGCCTTACGGGTTGGATCCTTTCTTACGCCCATCTTCCCGGCCTGGTTTGGATACGGTGTTTGTCGCGTTATAGCGGTCATCTTTTACCTGGTCAAGATCCCAACTCGTAAACAGGTCATCGAGAACCTACGGCACGTGCAGCCAAATCGATCATGGCTCCGCTATCAATTTGACTCGATCAAAGTCTTCGTGAACGTCAATGACAACTATTTCGATATGCTCCGTCTGAGATCGGTTGACCGTGACATCTTTGACGAGATTCTTGAGGTCAAGGGCCGAGAGCACCTCGATCGAGCCATCGCAGATGGAAAGGGTGCGGTCATCGTGTCGGCGCATCTTGGTAACTTCAGCGTTGTAGGGAAATACCCAGCATCGATTGGCATTCGCTCAGCGATCATCGCGGAACGCGTCCAGCCTCCTGGACTGTTCAACTATATGGTGAGACTTCGAAGCACAGCGGGCGTTGATATATTGCCCCCCGGTCGGGAGGCGATTCCGCCAATTCTTCGCTTGTTACGGTCGAACGGCATGCTGCTCGTTGCCGGTGATCGTGATGTTTCGCGCCAGGGTATTGAAGTTGATTTCTTCGGCGAACCCGCGTCACTTCCAGCAGGTCCGGCGCTTTTGGCGATGCGGACAGGCGCCGCACTCATACCTGCGTACACGATACGAACGTCGGACCTTCGCTCGGTAGTCTACATTCACCCGCCGCTGGAGTTAGTGCGATCACGCGATCGCGAAGAAGATCTCCGGAAAAACGTCCAGATCGTCGCGCATGCACTTGAAAAGATGATCGCCCACGATCCGACCCAGTGGGCCGTTCTACAGCGAGTCTGGGGCGCTGCACCGACAACGATTCAGCAGCGTGGTGAGGGGCTCGGTTCAGTTCCAACATCGATACCAGATCAGAGCGAAGCCACAAGGCAAGACACGGCCGAGTCTAGTCACGAACGATCCAAATCAACGTCGACAACGCGATAACGATAACCTTGATCGACAAGGAAGCGCTGGCGACGTGCCGCGAATTCGACTTCACGGGTTCCCGCAATGACCAGCGTGTAGAAGATCGCACGGCGATTACCAGGCTTAGGTCGTAGCACCCTTCCGACCCTCTGAGCTTCCTCTTGACGCGATCCGAAAGCACCTGAGATCTGAACCAAGACCGAGGCATCAGGAAGATCGACACCAACATTAGCCACCCGCGACAGCGCCAGCGTCGATATCCGGCCAGACCGAAATTCATCGTATAGCGCCGTCCGCGTCGACAACGGGGTCTGCCCGGTTACAACAGGTGCATCAACTGCTCGCGAGACGGCCGCCACCTCCTTCAGCCGATTTGCCACAATGAGCGTGGATTCTCCGGGATGCCTCCTCAGAATTCGCCTGGCAACGCTCACCTTGGCGGCAAGAAGTCGATCTTCGGTCAATTTTCGTCGCTGCGAGATGTTGATTCGTATCTCGATGCAATCGACCGGCGCAATCCAGCCGTGCCGTTCGAGCTCTCGCCAGGGCGCCGAGTAGATCGTCGGGCCAACGAGCGAAAAGACTTCGCGCTCCCGACCATCCTCCCGAATTAGCGTCGCCGTGAGTCCGAGTCTTCGTACCGATTGAACGGCCGCACTCTGACGAAATACGTCAGCCGGTAGGCTATGTACTTCGTCGTAAATGATCAGACCCCACGGGTGATCAAGGATGTCGGCCAATCCAGATTCGCCGGCTGATCCACGCGCCGTCAGCGCCTGGTAGGTTGCGATCGATATCGGAGGCGGTGTGGTGCCGCGACGGTACATAGCAATCGAG
Source organism: uncultured Chloroflexia bacterium (assembly GCA_963785465.1). Taxonomy (GTDB): domain Bacteria; phylum Chloroflexota; class Chloroflexia; order Thermomicrobiales; family Thermomicrobiaceae; genus CALAGB01. The sequence continues at coordinate 378,856 of CAWAVM010000008.1, forward strand.
TCAGCGCTCGCCGACGTCATCGAAAGAAAGTGCTCTCGCCATTGATCACCGATCGTGCGGCTCGGAGTGACCACCAGCGTCCGGGCGTTCAGCTTTGCCGCTACGGCCACTCCGATCACCGTTTTCCCCGCGCCGCACGGGAGCAGCACCACGCCTCCGGCTGACCGATGTTGGACGAACCGTGTCACGGCTGCGGACTGATATGGACGAAGCTCGATCTCGGGCTTAAGCTCAAACCCGAATGCAGGTGAGACTGACCGGAACGCTTCATCGACTATCGGATACCCTCTGCGTGCCAACTGTGCCTTCACCCAGCCACGCTGAGACGCGGGTACGATCAGGATATCGGTACTCCGTGTCAGGCCGAGTTCCATTCCGAGTGTGGACAGAAGCGCTCGGTCGCTAGACTCCAGTCGCAGTTCTTCGCCACTTCCTTCCAATCGCATCACCCCATAGCGACCCATCACCTGCTGGATGTATGCGGTAAGCGAGGACGGGGGTAGGTTCTGACCAAACTCGTTTAGGCATGTCATGACGTCGTCCGCGGTGATTCCTGCCGCGGCGGCTGACCAGAGCGAGACATCGGTCAATCGGTAAACATGGTACGGCCCAGCAGCTTGCTGTAACTCAGCAAACGGCCGAACGCGATCACGAACCTCCTCGAAGCTCGCTGACTGCGTCATCAAAAGAATCGAGTGGTCATTCTGAAAGACCAATGAGTGCTTTGAGTCTGCCAATGAAGTCCTTATCGATCGCATCGAATGTTATCTCAGTTGCCGGACGACGGATGATACACGCTCCGCGGCACCGTAGTCTGAAATCAATATGTGCTGGCAGCAAAGGAGTAATCATGCTGTAATCTGTACGAACGGCACCGGTATGCTCGGCACGACGACAGACACGAACCTGGAGAAGACATGAACCTCGTTGATGCGCAAACGGCCGTCCAGCTAGTCAAATCAGGTGACCGTGTATACATTCACGAGGCTGCAATGGCTCCCGTAAGCCTGATAGAGGCTCTCACCGCTCGTGCAATTGAGCTCGAGAATGTCGAGATCATGCATCTTCACACAGAGGTTTCGGCTCCGTACGTAGATCCGAAATATTCTGGACATTTGAGACTCAATGCCCTCTTCGTTGGGGCCAACGCGCGGAACGCGGTCAACGCCGGATCTGCGGACTATACGCCCGTGTTCCTCTCCGAGATCCCATCACTAATTGCGGATGGACCGCTTAATGTCGATGTCGCATTCGTCCAGCTTTCGCCGCCCGATCGTCATGGATATTGCCGTCTCGGTACATCGATCGCATGTGCCCGTGCCGCCGTCGATTGCGCCCGCGTTGTCGTCGCCGAGCTCAATCCGCGTGTACCAAGAACAATGGGAAACTCCGCTATCCACGTAAGTCGGATCACTGCCGCGGTGGAAGTGGATCGCCCCCTGCCGGTTCACGAACCATCGATAATCTCTCCGACCGAGAAGCGGATCGGCGAAAATGTCGCGTCAGTCATCCCAAACGGCGCGACGCTTCAAGTAGGGATCGGATCGATTCCTGCTGCGGTACTCGATGCTCTTGGAAATCACACAGATTTGGGTGTTCATACCGAGATGTTTACCGACGAACTGATCGACCTGGTCGAAGCAGGTGTCGTGACCAACCGGCTCAAAACGCGTTTTCAGGGCCGGATTGTGACCTCGTTCGCGAGTGGCAGTCAGCGCTTGTTCGACTTCGTCAACGATAACCCGTTCGTCGAGTTCCATCCCTCAAACATTGTGAATGACCCGGCCGAGATTCGGATGCAGAATTCAATGGTGGCGATCAATTCCGCCATCGAAATAGACCTTACCGGCCAGGTCTGCGCTGATTCCATAGGCGAGCGCATCTTCAGCGGTATCGGCGGCCAGATGGACTTCGTTCAGGGGGCCGTCCGAGCACGCGGCGGAAAGGCAATCATCGCGCTTCCATCCACTGCCCAGAACGGCGCAATGTCTCGCATTGTGCCCATCCTCAAACCGGGGGCCGGCGTCGTGACGACACGCGGTCACGTCCATATCATCGTTACCGAATACGGAGCGGTGAACCTTCGAGGCCGCAGCCTACGCGAGCGTGCTGAACTATTGATCAGCGTCGCTCATCCAGATTTCAGACCTGACCTTCGACATGCGGCTGTGGGTCGCAAGCTCTTCATGGCGTGACCCCGGTCCGCCGCGTCTCACCGGAAGCAGGCCTGACTTATCCGCCGAAGGCAGGGCGAATTTCGGAGCTTCAAGCGGACCAACCAGTCGAAAACCATGTCCGCGTGCAGATCCACGCGGGAGCCTCCCGGCGTCCGATTTATCACTCTGAGGACTGAATAGTTCGGGCGTCATGTGGCAGCCGCGATGATACCTAAATTGCGCAATATTTCTGTGTCCAACTACGCACCTCACGACCATCGGTCTCAGCCGGAGCACCCCAAAAAATGGTAAAATTCGTGGGATAACGGCTTGAAATTAGCTCGTATGGAGGCCTAAATTCGTGGACATCGGCTCAGTCCGGCCAATCGATATCGACTCGGAGATGCGTCGTTCATATCTCGATTACGCAATGAGCGTGATCGTCCAGCGTGCGCTACCCGATGTTCGCGACGGGCTGAAACCAGTTCAACGACGAATCTTATTTGCCATGCACGAAATGGGTCTGCGCCCGAACACTCGATACCGCAAGAGTGCCGGCATCGTCGGTGAAGTTCTCAAGTCATACCATCCACATAGCGACACCGCCGTTTACGATGCCCTCGCCCGTATGGTGCAACCATTTTCGTTGCGCTATCCGCTCGTTGATGGTCAGGGGAATTATGGGTCCGTCGACGGGGACGCGCCGGCGGCCATGCGATACACGGAGGCGAAACTCGCAGCGATATCCGAGGAGATGCTGCGAGATATCGACAAGCGGACTGTCGATTTCAGGCCAAACTATGATGGCGAGGCGTTTGAGCCGTCGGTATTACCAGCTAAGCTCCCAAATCTGCTTATCAATGGTGCGTCGGGTATCGCGGTGGGCATGGCGACCAACATTCCGCCACACAATCTCACCGAAGTTTGCAACGGCCTCATCTTTCTTATTGACAATCCCGATGCCACAATCGAAGACCTCGCCGAAATTGTCCAGGGTCCCGACTTCCCGACCGGAGGAATCATCCTCGGACGCGAAGGGATCCGCGCTGCGTTTGCGACCGGCAAAGGACGCGTGGTTGTACGTGCGCGAGCGATGATTGAAGAGAGCACTCGGGCCAATCGCTTCCACATTATCGTTACCGAGTTACCCTATCAGGTCAACAAATCTACGCTGGTCGAGCGAATCGCCGATTATGTCAAAATGGGGCGATTGGATGGCATTCACGATCTCCGCGACGAGTCCGATCGCACTGGCATGCGCATCGTTATTGAGCTCAAGCGAGACGCTCAGCCGGGCAAGGTGCTCAACGCCCTCTACAAGCACACCGCGTTACAACAGTCCTTCGGTGTGAATACGCTCGCGCTGGTCGAGGGCGGAACTCAACCGCGCGTGTTGACCTTGAGGCGCGTGCTGCAACTCTATTTGGATCATCGACAGGACGTCGTCCGACGACGCGCCGAATACGAACTGAGCCGTGCTCGACGACGTGCTCACCTCGTTGAGGGTCTCAAGATCGCCTTGGATCACCTGGACGAGGTGATTCGAACGATTCGCGCCTCCCGGACTGCGGACCAAGCACGGCAGCAGCTCATCTCACAATTTGGACTTACCGAGCCGCAAGCGGACGCGATTCTCGAGATGCAGCTTCGACGACTTGCGGCGCTCGAGCGGCGTCGAATCGAGGACGAATATCGTGATCTGCTGAAAGACATTTCGGCGCTCGAGCTCTTGCTGTCCGATCCGGTCAAGATCCTAAGTGTGATCCGCGACGAGTTGATCGATTTACGTGACCGCTTCGGAGACGAGCGACGTACGCAGATTCAGGACATTTCGGGCGAGATCACCGACGAGGACTTGATCCCCGAAGAAGACGTCTTGGTAACGATAACGAATCGCGGTTACATCAAACGGTTGCTGCACGAAACGTATCGTGTCCAGCACCGCGGTGGTAAAGGAGTTACCGGAGTCACGCTACGAGATGAAGACGGTGTGCAGCACATCGTCTCGGCGAATACGCACGACAGCCTCCTCTTTTTCACCGATCAGGGCCGCGTTTATCAACTAAAGGTCTACGATATCCCGGAATCGAGCCGGACAAGCAAGGGGCTCCCGGTCATCAATCTGGTGGGGCTCCACCCGGATGAGACGATAACAACGTTGTTGCCGGTCAGCGATTTCGATGCCGCCGCATATCTCTTTATGTGCACCTGCAACGGACGCATCAAGCGGACGACCCTCGAACAGTTTTCGTCTGTTCGTTCGTCAGGACTCATTGCGATTGGTCTCGACGATGGTGACTCGCTTGCTTGGGTACGAATGACCAGCGGCGATGACAATCTCATTCTTGTCTCGAGTGGAGGTCGGGCGATCCGCTTCCATGAGGACGATGCGCGTCCGATGGGGCGAACCGCGGCTGGAGTTATCGGTATCCGCATGAATGATGGCGAGCAAGTCATCGCCGCCGAAGTCGTACAGCCTGACGCCGATCTGCTGGTCATCTCAGAGAATGGGTTTGGCAAACGGACCGCGCTGGAAGAATTTCGGGTGCAACATCGCGGCGGCAGTGGAGTGTCCGCAATGAGACTCTCAAAACGCAACGGACGTCTCGCTGCCGCTCGTGTCGTTGAGGAGACCGACAGCGTCATGCTGGTCACGGGCAAAGGAATGGTGATTCACGTCCCGGCAAGTCAGATCTCGCGGATCGGGCGTGCCACTCAGGGTGTCAGTGTCATGCGATTGGCAAGCGGCGATCATGTCGCGTCGATCACTCCGATATCGGCCGAGGAAGAACAAGACATCGTTGCGAGTGAAAGTCAGTCCGAAGAGATCGAAACGAATTCTCCGATGCAGAACGGCGCGGAAGAGCCTGAGGAATAATCATCAACCTGCCGATCAGGTTCTGAATTCTTCGAGATCGTCGAGGTCGACCGAGTCATCGATCGACCTTGAACCTCGCTGAGGACGCGTTCCGACCTTCTCCCGGCCACGACCTGGACGACGACCGGATCGTCGCCGCGGCAACGAATCACCAAAGAACCGCTCCGGACTCGGCACCACCGGGGCCAGCAGCGAAAAGCCGAGCACCACGACAAACACCGGGTGGACTAGTGAAATTGGCGCCGGGCGGCCGCCGAACGAAAGGCCGCAGCCGGTGAGCAGTGCGGCGACAAAAATATACGTTGCGTAGCTAATCGCCGGAAAGACGACCGCGAATCCCCCTGCGATAACCTGTACCACCGCCGTCACAACGACCGAAACAATCCATGCGATTGAGAGCGCGAGCACGATCGACGTCGTCTTGAAATCCGCATAGGCCGACATGAGAGCAATCGCGGTCAGCGCCGCGGGTAGGAACAATATGCCCCACGACAGAGCGTGCCGGCCGCGAAGCCGCGAACCGAAAAGAATGAGCCCGATCACGACTACGGTTGCGGCGACGATTGTCTGAAGGTAGACCGAGGACTCGGCGGTTTTCAGACTGCCACTTCCTGTGGCCGCGAACGCGTTTACGACGAGAATCGGAGTCAGGATTCCAAGCACGAGGCCGTCGAGCAGCCAGGAGGCACGGCTCAGCGTGCCGCCCCAATTGGACTGAAGTGTTCCAAGCCCAAGTAGGAGGAGCACCAGGACCGGTCCGGCAGCCGACAGCCAAATCGCCGGTACCTTGCCCGATGACGCCAGCAAAAGCACAAAGGCGATTCCCAAGCGTGGGATGATAATTTCGACGGTCTCAGGAACCGCGTCCTGACCTCTGACAAAGCTGAGTGATGGCCGCGTCTTGGACGGCGTAGTTGGACCAGACGAAGTCGGTGGCTCCCATCGTTCCACTAGGGTTTCCTTTGTTCGACAACGTCACCTGACGACATCGCCTCGACGCAAAACGGGCGAGTCTCGTTGAAGTACCCGATTTCGACTCGTTTCCTGTTAGCTTTCATGTGGTTTCAATAATACCGCTTGCCGAAGTTAGACGTCATTACCGCGACAATTCAGAACGGAAGGCGCTTCCGGTGTTACCATACCGACACCCGTTCGAATGGCGACGGAGTGTATTCGAGTCGACGAGAGAGGTGCGCAACTGAGCGGGCGAGAGCGCTTAGGAATATTCGGTGGAACATTCGATCCAATTCACCTTGGACATCTCCTCATTGCCGAGGAGCTTAAATTCAAGCTCAATCTCGACCGCGTCCTGTTTCTTCCCTCGAATCAACCACCTCACAAGACTGGGCAGAAGGTTAGCCCCAATGAAGATCGCATGGAAATGCTTCGCGCGGCGTTGAAGGGGAACCCACATTTTTCGATCTCGACCGTTGACATGGATCGTCCAGGCTTGTCATTCACGTCAGATAGTCTCGTTATCCTGGCTCAGCAGCACCCTGACGCCGAAACCCTGTTCCTGATGGGTCAGGATTCGCTGCGAGATCTGCCCACCTGGCACGAGCCGGACAAGATTGTGCAGAATGCACGCCTTGGCGTAGCACTTCGACCGGGCGTAGATGTTGATCTCGAGGCGATCATCAAGGCTGTACCGACCGCTGAAAACCGGATAATCCTTGTCCCGGTACCCCTGATCCAGATCTCATCGCGCGAGATTCGTCGTCGAGTTCGCGATGGTGAACCAATTACTTACCACGTCCCGGAACCGGTGGAAGACCTCATTCGACGTCGAGGACTGTATCGAATTGCCTAGCACCATGCTGACCGGCCCGACCTGCTTTTGACGCGTCGAAGTCGGGAGACTATAATCCCCTTTTGTTCGTCGCCTCGTGGCGGAACTAAGATTGCGATCGGTGCTGTCCCTCCGGTTCGCTGGAGCGGAACAGCCTTGAGGAGTTCCCACATTGCGCAGATTCCGTTGGACACCCTGGGTTACGCTTGGATTCATCGTCCTGCTCACAATCGGCTCGGCGTGGGTCGTTATTCCAGGTCGCACGATTGACCCTTTCAACTGGAAAGATCGTATTTTCATTCACAAGGGTCTTGACCTTCAGGGGGGTCTGCAAGTTGTGTTGCAGGCAAATCCTCCTGCTGGGCAGTCAGTTAGCCACGATGAGCTACTCGGAACGATGGACACGATCAAGCGCCGCGTCAACGGTCTTGGTGTTAGCGAACCGCTGATCCAGACACGCGGGAATAACCAAATCGTTATTGAGCTTCCAGGAGTGAATAATCCCGAAAACGCCGTTCGCGTATTGCAGCAAACCGCCCTTCTCGAGATCATCGATCCGAACGGGAGCTTCCTCACGCCGGGAACGACGGTGACGACAAGTCTAGGTGGCCCCCAGGATGTGAACGGAAGCCCGGCAGGGACCCCAGGTGCGAACGGAACGCCAGGAGCATCACCAGTTGCCGGTAGTGAGGCAACTCCGGCCGCAACACCCGCTGCCGGAACCACCGCAACCCCGACCGGTCCTGTCTATCAGACGATTATCACGGGCGCCGATCTCAAGGATGCGTTCCCCACGACTGATTCGGTCGGCTCTTTGGTGGTTGGGTTCACGCTCAAATCTTCGGCGGCCCAAAAGTTCTATCAATTCACCAGCTCGCATATCGGCCAGCCGATGTCGATCGTGGTCGACAAGAAGGTGATCAGCACCGCGACGATCCAAGGCGCAATCTCTGATACCGGGCAAATCAGCGGAATGACGGCCTCTGAGGTGAGAGACTTGTCCCTTCAGCTCAAGTCCGGTGCGCTTGCGGTTCCGTTGGAAGTCGTTCAGAGTCAAGTAGTTGGGCCGACACTCGGTCAGGACTCAATCCACAAGAGTTTGATCGCTGGTCTTTCCGGTTTGACGATCGTCGCTCTGTTCATGATCCTGTTCTATCGGCTCCCGGGTTTTCTTTCCGTCATCGCACTCGTGATCTATACCTTGGTGGTGTTTGCCCTGTTTGAACTGATACCGGTGACACTAACACTGGCCGGGATCGCGGGCTTCATTCTGTCCATTGGTATGGCCGTCGACGCTAATGTGCTTATCTTTGCGAGGCTCAAAGAAGAATTGCGCCTTGGGCATCCTGTGGCTCGGGCAGTTGATGCGGGATTCGATCATGCCTGGCCATCAATTAGAGACTCGAACATCTCGACAATGATTACCGCGTTGATTCTGTTCTGGTTTGGTCGCTACACTGGAGCCAGCATTATTCAGGGATTTGCCCTGACGCTGTTCATCGGTGTATCGGTAAGCATGTTCACTGCGATCGTCGTGACGCGCACTTTCCTACGATTGCTACTGTCTCAGAGATGGATTCATAACCAGTGGTGGTTTGGGATCGAATCGACGCCGGTGCGCTCGGCTGGACGCGCGGCGGGAGACTAAGTGAGTCTATTTCGCTCTAGTCGTTATGCTGTTCGTATTCAAGGGATGTGTGCGTGAAACTCAATATCGTTGGTAAGCGCTACTGGTGGTTCGGACTGTCGTTATTGGTGATATTGCCTGGGCTCTTCTCGCTGGTCACCAGCGGCTTGAAACTCGGCATTGACTTTACTGGGGGAACCATCTGGGAACTCCAAATGAGTCGACCGGTTCAGCCCGCCGAAGTTTCCGCTGTTTTGAGCAAATTTGGTTACGGTGATGCGCTCGTGCAGACCTCTGCTAACAACGGCATTATCATCCGCATGAAGGAACTCAAGGAAGGATCCGACACGAAGGCGAACATCGCAAAAGCCTTCCAGGATCAGTTTGGCAGCGTTAAAGAGTTGCAGTTCCAAGCGGTTGGACCTTCACTCGGTGTCGCGATTCGTAACCGTGCCATTGTCGCCGTATTCTTGGCGTCGATAGGAGTCTTGGCGTACATCGCATACGCCTTCCGCAACACCCAGAATCCATTTCTTTACGGTATCGCGGCGATCATTGCGATGCTCCACGATGTCGCGGTAGTCGTTGGCGTTTTTTCGATTCTTGGCTGGGTATCGGGTGTTGAAGTCGACTCGCTCTTTGTCACTGCATTGCTGACCGTCATCGGATTCTCGGTACATGACACGATTGTCGTGTTCGACCGAATTCGCGAGAACCTGAATCGACGAGCCGGACGGACGTTCGAGGAAGTGGTCAATTACAGCGTCGTCCAGACGATGGTGCGTTCGCTAAACACTTCTTTGACGGTCGTCTTCACGCTGGTTGCACTTTATCTCTTTGGCGGCGAGTCGACACACTGGTTTGTCTTCGCATTGCTGGTCGGCATCGTCAGTGGAACCTATTCATCGATCTTCAACGCCAGCCAGGTGCTGGTCGTCTGGGAAAATCGGGAGGTTCACCGCTTCTTCGCACGGCTACGCGGCGGCCTTCAGCGGCAGGCGACGACGTAAACCGGCACTCGGTTGCGGGAGCGGGCATGACTGAACGAATGCGAATCGGAGTCATCGGCGGCGGGATAGCGGGCCTGACCGCCGCTTATCGCTTCGCATCTGCTGGCCACGATGTAATCTTGTGGGAACAAGCCCCCCGACTTGGGGGTCAAGCCGCCGCCTTTTCAGTACTTGATACTGCTCTTGAGTTCTTCTACCATCATCTGTTCACCAGCGATCACGCGATCATTGAGTTAATGAATGAGCTCGGCATCGGGGACAATCTCGTTTGGCCGACTTCCAATGTGGGGTTCTTTCAAGATGGTCAAATCTATCCGTTGTCGAGTGCAACCGACTTACTCAAACTCGATTTCATCCCGCTGATCGATCGGCTACGCATCGGGATTGTCACGCTTTACCTGCAGAAGACAAAGTCATGGAAGCGATTCGAGCGAGTCACGACGGCAAGTTGGATCCGCCGCGCCGTCGGTGATCGTGCCTTCGACCGTGTGTGGGGAGCCCAGCTTCGTGCGAAGTTCGGCAAGCGCTATGACGAAGTCGCTATGGTTTGGTTTTGGAATAAAATCTTTCTCCGGACACAGTCTCGTCGATCTCCACTTGAGAAGGAACACCTCGGTTATATCCTGGGCAGCTTCAACGTCCTGATCGATCGTCTCGGAGATGCGATTGTCGAGCGGGGCGGTGTGATCAAGGCCGGTGTGGGAACCAAATCACTTGAGAAAAGTGGAAACAGATGGATCGTGACGACGACTGAAGGACAGTCGGTTGAACGTGATGTGATTGTGGCGACGGTGCCATCGCCGATCTTGCTGCGGTTGGTTCCGGACCTTCCTGAAGATTACAAGCGAAAGCTTACAGGTGCGATCTATCAAGGTGCGATTACGATGGTGCTCCAGTCTCGACGGCCGCTGTCCGACATCTACTGGCTGAACATCGGTGATCCTACGGTTCCGTTCACCGGCGTTATCGAACACACCAACTTGATCAGCCCGGAACACTACCAGGGTTGGCATTTTATCTACGCCGGCAAGTACGTTGACCAGGATCACCCCTACCTCACCATGCCTGACGATCAGTTGTTTGAGGAGTACATCCCATATTTGCAGCGCATCAATCCAGAATTTGATCGCGACTGGATAGAGAACTATTGGGTGTTTCGGGAGCGGGCCGCCCAACCAATCATCACGTTGCACTATTCGGATCGCATCCCGAGCCTGAGGACGCCGCTGTCCGGTCTCTATTTGGCAAACACGTCACAAATCTACCCGGAAGACCGCGGCACGAATTACAGTGTTCGCCTCGGAAACGACATCGCCCAGCTGGTCGAGAGCGATGCCCGGAAGGCGGGAGATCGTCCCCAGTCAAACTAGTCCCCAATGCAGCTGATTCGGAATTGTGTCCGTGTTCCGTCTGATGATATAGTGATGCAAGTCAACGTATGCGCCCGTAGCTCAGTGGATAGAGCGTTTGCCTCCGGAGTAAAAGGCCGCAGGTTCGAATCCTGCCGGGCGTACCCCTTCCAAACAATTCACCTGCTGAGGCCACACAAATATCTGCCGTTTGATCGGTTATGCCCCGCGTCGTTGAGGGTGCCTGAAGCCGTCGCTTCAGCTCATCGTCAGCGTGCCGTCCGAGTTCTTCGACGTCATTTATAAGGTGTTGGCAAAGCGGTGGGTCGAGTAGCTCCGCAGCTCAGTCCTCAGACGCGCTCTCAACCTGAGCATCATCTCGTGGTTCTTCGACATGCCACTCCGCATGTTGCAGCTGTTTACGCTTGCCTCGAACTCGCACCAGTCGCATCCAGAACGCAGCCGGACCGGCTGCGGCCATGACTCCCGCCCCAATCCAAAGCACGTGCCCAGCGAGGAGAAATACGACCGTGTCCCAGGAGGACGTCAGCCACAGAATGAGAACGAGAGTCCATACTTTGAAGCCCACGAGAATTCCGACGTAGGCATAGAGACCGTTCCGTTCTTCCATGCCAGAAAGTCTACCGTGTTATGTGCAAGCGCCCAAGGATCTGAATCGAGACACCCGCTTCAGCTCACTCTCGCTGACTAACGGGCAAGTCGCTAGACAATTGTGTACGTACACTATATACTTACACCATTAGGGCCGACCTCTGTGAGGAAGTCCAAAGGATTCTCGGACCTGATGCGTTGTTAGACAGTCCATAGTAGAATCGCTAGGAGCGAGTACACGATGAGTGCCAAGCCAATTCCAGCGTTGTGGCGTGGAGCGATAAGCTCATTTGGCAATAGTGTATGGCGAACCGGAAGTCTCTCGGACTGGCTCGAACGCACATGGAAATGGCGTCCGTCGCTACTTGCCGAATGGCGTGCTGGAATTTTTTCACGTAGCCCTCGGACGGAAGTTGACAGTGGCGGAGGTAGTTACCAACTCGCGAGCAAGTCTTCAGTCGAAGAGACCCGAGCAGGAGGAATGCTCATGAACTTCCGCAAAGACAGCCGGAGCGAGTCGTTCCAGCGACAGGTGACGAGCTTGCGCAAGCAAGCACAGTCTGAAGATGATCTCGGAACCGACGAGTTTCGCTACAATGAGCCTCAGGACACATCGCAGTTTTCGACTGCTACGCCGGCCCCCCGAAACGAGGAGTTCGCACCCGTTCGTTCGGCTGCTGACGACCTACCGAATACACAGGCGATTCCCCAAGCCCAGCAAGCCTATCGCGCGACATGGCAAACATCAGCCGATGCGGCAACGAGTGTTATATCCGCCAACTCCAACTGGAATGGCGTCCTCCGCACCGAGGGCTCCATCAACGTGCACGGACGAGCAGAAGGAGAACTTCATGCGGCAAGCGACGTGTTCGTTGCCGAGGGCGCTGAAGTCGACGCCCAAATTTTCGCCGACAACGTTGTCGTCGCCGGTACCGTCCGGGGCAAGGTAGAAGCGCGCGGACGCATCGAGCTACTCGCCCAGGGACACGTTTCGGGTGACGTCAAGGCTCCGCGATTAGTCGTGCATGAAGGTGCGCAACTCTCTGGTCAGCTTAAAATGGAGGCGGGTTCTTCTCCGACTCCGACATATTCGACAGACGCGGGGACCCCGAAAGGGCGCCGATCCTCGCGATAGGCTGTTCTGACAGCAATGTGGAGGGACGCAGATGTCGTATCGACCAACGGGTCCAAGCGCCACCTACGGCGAAAGCTCGGGTCAGGCGACCGAAGCGTATAGCCTGGTGGACCGTCATTCGAACGTGGAGGGCACCTTCACGACCGATCGCGACCTACGCATCGAAGGCGTTCTTCGGGGAAATGTGAAGTGTCAGGGACTGCTCTATGTCGCGGAAGGCGCTGACATTGATGCCACCGTGGAGGCATCGAGTATCGCCGTAGCTGGTCAGCTGCGCGGGACAATCACATGCCGAGGCAAGCTTCAGTTGATGCCAACAGGTCGAGTCTTCGCAACGGTTGTGACGGAGAGTCTCGTGATCAACGAGGGCGCAATTCTTGAAGGCGAGCTTCGTATGGAGAGCACTTCGATGCTTGGGTCGTCCGGGTCGACGCCGTCCGACACGAGTGACAGTGCTCAAGTTGTGTTGCGCAGATTCGGTTCTGACGAGGACGACGCGGTTTCCGCAAGCAGATCGCGCAAGGAGTCGGAAGAGTAACCTAACTCGTTCAAATTGACGCTGAATTTCGTAGCCAGACCAGCCTGAGTGCGTGCTATAATGGCGTCGATGGCTGGGGCAAAATGAGTCGCGGGTTCCGGCAATGGACTGGTCTCAGTCCTATGCCTGCTGTGCGTTGTGATGGTCTAAGCCCCTCCTCCCATTGATCAGAACGCGGCAGAGAGGGAACTTCGTGACTGTCCGCAAGTGTAGTACGTGTAAGCACTATGAACCGGCACCCATTTGGCGAAAAGGCTGGTGTCGGAATCCGCTTCTGTACTCGCCGCAACAAAGCCACCTCGTCGGCGAGGATGATCTTGACTGCGACCGCGGGATGGGAAATTATTGGGAGCCAATAGAGGGTCCCTCTGCTGGCGTCGCATCTCGATCCGCGCAGATGACCGAAGAGCAACCTGGTCAGCGCGCTCCAGCCAGCCATCCCGATGAACCATCGCCCTTAACGATGAGTGATATTCCTGGTCCCCGGGCCACCACGAGTCGGACGAACGACGACCGAGGAGGTGAAATGAACCAGTTCCCACCGTCGGGCCCCCGAAGAAGCCTCGATGATTTTGATGACGAGGAGGACGTTGGGCGAAAAACACCGTCGCCGACCGATCCGAATCGTCCGGGCGGAAACGATCGACAATTTACGTATTACCCAGAAGAACGGTATTGGACCGACTACCTTCGAATAGCAGCACCGGTGCTTGGGGTAATTATCCTGCTGGGGTTGGCTTGGTTCTGGTTGAGTCACATTATTGGAGGGTCGTCTAGCGGCACGCCCACGCCAGCGCAAACCCCGACTTCAACGAACTTTGCGATCATTACGGGCAGTCCCACTGTCACGCCGATCTCGAGCACGCCTCAAGTGATCTCGACCCCGGCTAACACCGCGACATCAAGCACAGCCACGACATCCGGTGGCACGCTCGCTTCAGGCGCTTCGGCTGCGGTCGCCAACACGGGTGGCACCGGAGTTAATATGCGAGACGCGCCGACAACCGGAGGAAATGTCGTTGAGACGTTGCCCGAAGGAACCGCTCTTACGATCACGGGTGACTCCGTCGATGCCGATGGATATACTTGGTGGCCTGTAAAAACAAGCGACGGGAAGACGGGCTACATCGTTGCGGATTATCTCCAACCTTCCTCCTGACGGCAAATAGCCGCTATGAAACGGGCTATGCTATACTGATGCGCGGCAGCAATCGCCGCCAAATTTCCACGTGCCCGGACTGATCCTGGTGTGCCGTGCGTAGTGCGGTCCTGGATTGGGATGAACGGCACGGTCGTGCAAACACCAGGAAGGACACGTCTTTGGTCACGGTCTCCGAGAGCGAAGCAACGCGCGTCACAATGAAGGCGCTCCTCGAAGCAGGCGTGCATTTTGGGCATCAGACCAAGCGCTGGAACCCGAAGATGCGCCCATACATTTTCTCGGATCGCCACGGAATCCATGTAATTGATCTGCAACAGACCGCTCGACTCTTGAATGAAGCGCAGGACTTTGCCCGCGACATCGGCCTCAATGGTGGTCGCATCATCTTTGTCGGAACCAAGAAGCAGGCGCAGGAAACGGTCCGAGCGGAGGCCGGGCGATCTGGAATGTCATATGTCGATCGCCGATGGCTTGGTGGCACTCTGACGAATTTCGTGACCATTCGATCCCGGCTGCGCTATCTTCGTGAACTTGAGCGTCGCGTGTACAGCGGCGAAATCGAGAATCTCCCGAAGCAAGAGCAGGTGAAGGCCCACCGTGAGTTGCAGAAGCTACAGGAATCCGTTGGCGGCCTAAGAGATATGACACAGTTGCCGTCGGCAATCTTCATCGTGGACCCGAAGCGAGAGACGATTGCAGTCGCGGAAGCGCGACGCCTGGGAATTCCGATAATCGCAATGGTGGACACCAATTGCGATCCGGACCTCGTGGACTACGTTATTCCGGCAAATGATGATGCGATCCGGTCAGTCAGGCTGATTGCCTCACGCATCGCGGACGCCGTTGTCGAAGGCCGAACGGAAGCCGAAAGCACAATGGCTGGCGAACCTGGGACCGACGAGGATGGCGACCGCTCCGAGTATGAGTTCTCGGATGAAGGCGACGACGACGAGGACGAGGAAGACGAAGAGTCGGGCTCGGCCGCTGGAAAAACTCCTCGCCGCTAAGTGTTGACACTCATTGTTCGGGGGCCGGCTTGATTGCCGGCCTTACCATATCTCTCAATTCAGACTCTGAGGGAGGAAACGTGCAAATCACCACGCAAATGGTGAAGGAACTTCGTGAGCAGACTGGCGCCGGAATCATGGACGCGAAACGGGCACTTGAGACCGCAGCCGGAGATTTCACGAAAGCTACTCAGATCCTGCAGCAGCAGGGTTTGCAACGAGCAGAGAAAAAATCGGATCGCAGTGCTTCAGAAGGCCTGGTGTGGTCCTACATTCATGGCGGTCAACCAGGACAAAATGGCGGACGCATTGGCACACTTGTCGAGGTGAATTGCGAGACCGATTTTGTTGCGCGCACCGACGATTTCCGGTCACTGGTGCGGGACATCGCGATGCAGGTCGCTGCATTGAATCCACGATATGTGTCCGCGGAAGATATTCCGGCAGAGGCGCTGGAAGCTGGCGTGCAGGAAATCGGCGACCGCGATAAATTCGTCGAGCAGGTTGCGCTACTGTCACAGCCGTTTATCAAGGACCCTAAGCGGACCATTCAAGATCTCGTGAAAGAGCAGATCGGCAAACTCGGCGAGAACATCGTAGTTCGGCGATTTGTTCGGTTCGAGCTTGGTGCATTGGACGAGGATTCATCTCAAGGTTCGTAGGAACGGTGATTGTGGCCAGCGAGGATGACAAAACCTCCAATGAGAGCCGTTCGCCCTATTCGCGAATCGTGCTGAAGCTATCCGGTGAAGCCCTCATGGGCAATATGGGCTATGGCGTCGATCCGGCCGTGGTAACCGCCCTTGCGGACGAAATCTCGCGCGTTGTGGCGGAAGGCGTTCAAGTCGCGATCGTTGTAGGCGGTGGCAACATCTGGCGTGGACTCGCGGCGAGCTCACGCGGCATGGATAGAGCCACCGCCGACTATATGGGTATGCTGGCGACAGTCATCAATGCGTTAGCGCTCCAGGACGCGCTCGAACACCATGGAGTTCAGACCCGCGTCCAGACAGCGGTCGAAATGCACCAGGTCGCAGAACCTTATATTCGGCGACGAGCAATCCGTCACATGGAGAAGGGCCGGGTGGTTATACTGGCAGGAGGTACGGGAAATCCGTATTTCACGACAGACACAGCCGCGGCGCTTCGAGCGTTGGAAATTGGCGCTGAGGTAATCCTGATGGGCAAGAATCACGTCGACGGCGTCTACAGCGACGACCCAAAGCGAAATCCGAACGCGACGTTGTTCAAGACGGTGTCCCACCAGGAAGCCCTAGAACGAAATCTGCGGGTGATGGATCAATCCGCGCTTGCACTCTGTCGGGAAAACAAGCTACCGATCGTCGTGTTCGACTTGCTGAAGCCCGGCAACATCGAAAGTGCCGCGCTCGGTGAAGACGTTGGAACGCTCGTGTCATAATGGGCTAGACCCTGAAACGAGACCTAGCGGAATCTGGCTGTTGAGCGACGACGAGGAGGGGTGAACCATGATCGAAGACATTCTCCTCGACGCAGAAGATCGCATGGAAAAGACGATCGATGCGCTGAAACGAGAACTCTCCGGTATTCGTACCGGTCGCGCCGCGCCAGGATTGATCGAACATCTCGACGTCGAGTATTACGGAACCCCCACTCCACTCAATCAGTTGGCCGGCATTAGTGCCCCGGAGCCGCGACTTCTCGTCGTGCAACCGTGGGATCGGGGATCGCTCGGCATCATCGAAAAAGCGATCCGCAGTTCAGATCTCGGTCTCAACCCAACAAATGATGGACAGCTCGTTCGAATCGCGATTCCTGCGTTGACGGAAGAGCGGCGAAAGGCACTCGTCCGCGTGGTTCGAGGCAAGGTTGAAGAAGATCGCGTCGCTCTGCGCAACATCCGTCGCGATGCCGTATCTCACATTAAGGACCTTATGAAAGACAAGGAGATCGGTGAAGATGATGAGCGGCGCGGCGAGCAGCAAATTCAGGAGTTGACTGACCGGTTCATCAGCGAGGCTGACAAGATAGGAAAGCAAAAAGAGGATGAAGTCCTCGAAGTCTGAGGTTTCTCGTCACGAACGAATTGAGAATGGTCCTCCTTCCTCCTCGACGTCTGAGAATGGTGTCGAACCTCTTGAGCGTCAAGTGCCTCGGCATGTTGCGATCATTATGGATGGAAACGGTCGCTGGGCGACCAAAAGAGGCTTGCCTCGAATCGCGGGTCATGAAGCCGGAACCGAGAATATCCGGCGAGTTTTGAACATGGCCGGCGAAATCGGAATTCGTTACTTGACGCTGTGGGCATTCTCAACTGAAAATTGGCGCCGCCCACGAGATGAAGTTGAGGGAATCCTAAGAATTCTCGCCGAGGCAATCAGCAGCGAGACCGAGGAACTGAACAGTCGCGGTGCTCAACTTCGACATATTGGAAGTCTGGAGGGCATCGAGCCCGAGCTGCAGGCAGCAATCAAAGAATCAATTGATCTGACGCGAACCAATGACCGCATCGTCCTCACGCTTGCTTTCAATTACGGTGGTCGAGCTGAATTGATCCAGGCCATCCGTCGCATTGTAGAGGACAAAGTGCCGGTGGATCAGATCAATGAGGAGGTGATTGATCGCTATCTTTACACCTATGATATGCCGAATCCAGATCTGATCATTCGAACATCTGGCGAATTTCGAACGAGCAATTTTCTCCTGTGGCAGGCCGCCTACGCTGAGTACTATTTCACCCCGGTTCTCTGGCCGGATTTTGGCCCCGAGGACCTCGAACAAGCTGTTGAAGACTATCGGAATCGTGATCGACGCTTTGGAGGGATCACGCCGATGGTTCCTGGGCGACCTTCCAACTGAACGGGGGATCGCCCGCGAGTGCTACGACAGCGATCAATTAGCGCCATAGGTGTCGTCCTCTTCGCTGCCATCCCGGCTTTCGTCGGCGGATATGTCTTTGCTGCCGCGCTGCTCGTTGTCGCCGTCGCGGGCATTCGCGAGGCGACGAAGTCCTACGCAAACGCCGGACATCGACCGTTTCAACGAATCGCCCAGATCTCGGGAGCGGGATTCTTGGCGGCTGCAGCGTTCGAGTCACCCAGAAACTCGCTCGAGTGGTTGGTTCCGCTCCTGCTCCTGATAACCATTTCGGCGATTGTCTTTCGTGGCAATTTCGACGGTGCGTTGGTCGATTGGTCGCTGAGCATAGCGACCGTGATTTATGTCGCATTACCATTGCTTATGGCTGTAGGTCTCCGGGCTACAGAAGGTCCCTCGACGCGGTCCTGGTCGACAACTGTCGCGGGATGGTTTGGAACTCCGGCTCAGGGACTGGCGTGGATTGGCATCGTATTTTCCGTCACCTGGTTGAATGACACCGCAGCGTACCTAGTAGGTCGGAAGTTCGGAAAGACGAAACTCGCGCCGAAATTGAGTCCTGGCAAGACGCGTCTTGGCTCGATCAGTGGAATCGTTGCCGGTATGCTTGCGGGGGCGCTCGCGGCGTGGATCTTTGGCGCATCGATCAACGTAGGCGTCGCCTGTGCCGTCGGATTGATCCTCGCGGTTGCCGGTCAACTCGGCGATCTTGCTGAATCCGCGATCAAGCGCAGTTTAGGAATCAAAGATATGGGACATCTCATTCCTGGTCATGGGGGCGTGCTCGATCGAATTGACGCTCTGCTGTTCACGTTTCCGGTCACCTACATGTTGGTGCAGGTCTTGTTGCGGATTGGCTGGATGTGAGTCGAAAGATCGCACTGCTGGGTAGCACGGGATCGGTCGGGCGACAAACACTGGATGTCGTCTCACGTCTCGGTGACCAATTTGAAATTGTCGCCCTTGCCGCTGGAAACAATCTCGAGTTACTTCGAGATCAGATTAGGACGTTTCGACCGGCATTCGTTTCCGCGGAATGCGACATAGATGAATGTCTATTCCCTGGTGTCGAGTTTGGACGCGGAGTCGACGGCCTCGTTGCTGCGGCGACGATCCCCAGTGTCGACATCGTCGTAGTGGCGACATCCGGGCATGCAGCCATCCTCCCAACACTGCGCGCTATCCAGGCGCGCAAGATCATCGCTCTAGCCAGCAAAGAGGTGATCGTTTGCGCAGGTGAGATCATCGTTCCAGAGGCTCGCAAACACAACGTCGAAATCCGTCCGGTTGACAGCGAACACAGCGCCATTTGGCAATGTCTTCAGGGGTCACGGGTCACCCCAGAGGTCGCCAGCATTACATTGACGGCGTCCGGAGGTCCATTCCTTGACGTGGCGATCGATGATCTCGAGGCGGTGACAGTGAGTGAGGCTCTGACCCACCCCAACTGGAACATGGGCAACAAGATCACCATTGATTCTGGCACGATGATGAACAAGGGCTTGGAGATCATCGAAGCGCATTGGCTTTTCAATGCGCCATACGACCAGATTGACGTTGTGATCCATCCTCAGAGCATCGTCCATTCGCTCGTAAGCTTCCAGGATGGGTCTGTCCTGGCTCAGTTAGCAGTGCATGACATGAGGGTGCCGATCCAACACGCGTTGACCTACCCTCACCGCAACTCGTCACCGGAGCACAGGCTCAATATCGCTCAGCTAGGAATGCTGGAATTCCGCCCGCCGGATCTCAATCGGTATCCAGCCTTGAGGCTCGCTCGCGAGGCCGGGCTCGCAGGTGGGACGTACCCGACTGTCTTGAGCGGAGCTGACGAAATTGCTGTCAACGCATTCCTCAATGGAGAACTCCGGTTCACTCAAATCACGGAAGTAGTTGAAAACGTCCTGGATCGTCATCAACCGCAGGGTGGTGTGGTGGACTTGCTTCAGATCACAGCAGCCGATGCCTGGACGAGATCTGAATCACGACGGGTGGTTCAAGCCCTTCAAGGCTAACCCGTAGCCATTTCCCTAGCTCAATAATTCCCGTGCCAGCGCGAATCCGTCCACTCGGCCCGCCCCATCGGAAAGAAGAGCTGTGGCAGCGGCAACTATCGTTGCCCCCGTGGTAATGACATCGTCTATCAGCAGGATCTTCGCACCCGCAAGCTGGTCGCCCTTCCAACAAAACGCTCCCTGGACGTTAGCTTGTCGTTCAGCTTCCCCTCGACCTACTTGCGACGGAGTGTCGATGGTTCGATCGGAGTGATTTCGCGAGGTCGAGACTGAGTCTGTGTGAGAGACGACGTGAAAGGAGTTCCGCCTGGTCAAAGCCGCGCTGACGTCTGCGCCGTTTGTGTAAGGGCACGAAGGCGACCAGATCCCACGAGGGACTTTCCACAAACTCGGGTCGGAAGATACCGTGAAACATCAGTTCCGAAAGAAAATCCGCCCTCGCGAACTCCCCCTGGTACTTGAATCGATGTATGGACTCACGAATTGGGCCGTTGAATGCATATGCAGCACGAATGGATCCTATGCCATCAGGCCAAAGAGCGCAGTTTGCACAATCCATGCACGGCTCATCCGTGGGTTGTCCACATTTGTAGCAGATTGGACGGGGAATCGTCTGGAGATACGTGCGGCATGACTCGCACAACCACGTTCCTCGCTTGCGACATCCCGCGCAAATCGGAGGAAAAACGATGTCTTCAAGAAATGAGCCGGCGCGCCGAATTCGTTGAATCGCTTGCAACCCCTCGACGTTAGGAAGCTATCAGTTCAACTCGGTCACCACGTTCGGTACCAGTCGCTTCAATAGTACCGGGAGGGAGTTCGATAACGTACTTACCTCGGACAAAGAGCGGTCCAAACCTCCAGGGCTTCATCGCACGGTCCGCGCGCGCAATTGTATCGTCGTTGTTAACATAGAGTACATCGATGGGAAATCGCATCCACATCGTGTGAATCGACGAGCAGGGATCGATAACAAGGCCGCTGCCATCATCCAATTTCGCGTCGGAACATGAGTCCACAGCCGCGTTTCCAAAACGATCGAGCTACATCGACGTGGGATCCCAATTCAGTCTGCCTAGTCTCGTTCCGAATACGAACTGAACCCACGCCGTTGAGGGTTTTGGATCCCATAATCACACCCGTTCATCTTCCAATACTCATCAAAACTGCTTCGTCCGCTGTCCGGGCCACAACCGATAGATGAGTCTTATCGTTCGCTTGACCCGTGGCTCAAGCGACTCCCCCGAACGTCTACCGACCAGTAAACGCGTGGATGAGCTGAGGAATCGCCGGCCCGAGAATGACGATGTAGATAGCCGGAAAGATCAAGAAGATCATCGGGAAAAGCATCTTCAGTGGAGCCTTTTGGGCTTTCTCTTCTGCACGCTGACGACGCTTCTGGCGCATCTGCTTTGATTGAATTCGCAGAACCTGACTGATACTCACGCCGAGCTGGTCGGCCTGAACGATGGCAGAAATAAACGTGTTCAAGTCCTCGACGTTCACGCGTTCGGCGACGCCACGCAACGAATCTCGCCGGGATGATCCCATGCGAACCTCTGAAAGCATACGCCCGAGTTCACGTGTAAGCGCATTGTCCCATTTTTCAACCACGCGCGCGAGAGCCGGATCGAATCCAAGCCCGGCTTCGACACTGATGGTCAGGAGGTCAATCGAATCAGGAAGAGCTCTCGTGATCTCGGACTTCCGCCGCTTGATTCGGCTGCTTAGCCAAACACCCGGCATGACGTATCCAAGCACTCCGATAGCCAGCGGAAACCCTATGATCATCAACGCGGACGAAGTGGACACCAACATCATCAAGAGCAATAGGCCGGCCAGTCCACCGCCCATGAGCAGTCGAATGCCGGTGAACTCTGTCGGTCCAAGACCTTTCGGCGCGCCGGCCTCCAACAGTTGTTGACGTAGCCGGGCGGCATTCTTGCTCGGCGCAAAACGGCCTGCCCGTTTCGAAAGGGACGACAACATAGGCACGAGCACTCGATCGCTGAACGGTTGCTGCAACTCGACTTCTTCGAGCGATGGCATGCGGTTGCCGAACTGCGCGAGCCGTTCCTCGATTGCAATCGCCTTGGCGGGCTTTTTCACACCGATGATCACAGCAGCGACCGCTAGTAGCGTCACCATGATTACCATCAGTAGCAGAGGTGTATTCACGATCCGTTCCTTACCACGTTGTCCGCCTAGACTTCAATTCGAACAATCTTCCGCATCGCGAAGAATCCGAGAATGATTAGAAACACACCCGCAATCGGCATGCAGACCCATGGAAAGACAAACATTCCTGAGATGTACGATGGGTTCATAAAGAAGATGAAGAGCCCCAGGAATATCGGCAGAGCGGTAATGATGTATCCGGACAATGTTCCTTGGGAGGTGAGAACCTTGACTTCTCCCTTGATCCGAACGCGCTCTCGAATGGTTTCGCCGATCACATCCAAAATTTGGGCCAGGTTGCCGCCGACTTCATGCTGAATGTTGATCGCCGTAACCAAAAGGTCCAAGTCTTCGCTTGAAATACGTCGCAGGAGGTGATCCATTGCCGCTTCCGGGCTGATACCAAGTCCAACCTCACGAACAACGCGTGTGAATTCCTCGTTCATCGGCGGCGTAGATTCGCGCGATATGAGCTCCATTGTTTGCAGCAGACTGTATCCGGCGCGAAGTGAGTTGGACATTAGCGTGATCGCGTCGCCAAGCTGGTTCACAAACTGTGTGGTTCGCTTTGATGCCCGGTGGGACATGTACCAATGTGGAATCATCCAGCCAATTCCACCCGTGGCGATGGCAACAAGGATTCCTAGTAACGGCTGCGTGATACCCCGACCAATGACAAACCCCAAGAGCGCCATGCCCGACAACGAGCCGACCCTCAATATAATGAATTCTCCGGCAGTCATCCGGAAATTTGCGCGCGCCAATAAGGACGCAATATTTTCGCTGAAACTGCTGCCCTGTACGGCACGATCCATCGCCTGCGCAACTGCTCCAGGTGCTCGAGACGATGCTACTGAATCCATTGGCAGTTGTTCAATTGAACCAAACTGCTGGAGCCTCTCTTCCAACTCTGGAGATGCAGCACGCTCACGCGCGTTTGCAAACCCAAACCCGGCCAACCCTATTGCGCCCGCAAGCAACAACAACGCCATAGTTAGCATGAAGGTCTCCAGATTTTCTCAGGCTGCGAAGATCTTCCGCGCCGGCTAAAACAGGCGATCATATCCAGCTCCAAAGATTGTCGGCGGCAGGAAGATGTTCGATTGCTCAAATTTCTCAACGAACTTAGGACGGATACCAGTTGGCTTCATTCGTCCGACAATCTTGCCGTTCTCCATGCCGGTCTGTTCAAATACGAACACGTCCTGCATGACGATCACATCGCCTTCCATTCCTTGAACTTCGGTTACGGCAGTGATCCGGCGTGTACCGTCTTTCAGACGTGCCTGCTGCACGATGACATCGACGGCAGCGGCAATTTGTTCTCGAATGGCGCGGACAGGTAATTCGACGCCCGACATTAGGCACATCGTCTCCAAACGTGACAAAGCGTCACGAGGGGTGTTCGCGTGGGCAGTGGTCATCGATCCATCGTGACCGGTGTTCATAGCCTGCAGCATGTCGAGCGCTTCACCAGAGCGGCACTCGCCGACGACAATCCGATCTGGTCGCATACGCAAGGAGTTGACAACCAGGTCGCGAATCGTGATCTCGCCACGACCCTCAATATTCGATGGCCGTGATTCGAGCGTCACGACGTGATCCTGTCTCAGCTGAAGCTCGGCGGCATTCTCGATGGTGATAATCCGTTCATCATCTGGGATGAACGACGACAACACGTTCAGCGTCGTCGTTTTACCGGATCCTGTACCACCTGACACCACCATGTTCAGACGCGCTTCCACACACGCCTTCAGAAAGGTCACCATCTCGCGGCTTACTGTTCCGAAACGAATGAGATCTTCTGATGTCAACGGATCTTTGGCAAACTTTCGGATGGTCAATGTGGGACCAACCAATGAAATAGGCGGAATTACCGCGTTAATACGAGATCCATCCGGAAGACGGGCATCGACCATTGGTGAACTCTCATCGATGCGACGTCCGAGTGGAGAGACGATGCGGTCGATCACGCGCATGACGTGATCATCGTCTTGAAATACGACATCGCTTTTCACCAACTTGCCGCCCCGCTCAACGTAGACTTGCCTTGGACCATTGACCATGATTTCAGAAACTGAATCATCCTTCAGCAGAGGCTCAATAGGCCCGAATCCGAGAATTTCGGCAGAAATTGCTTCGTACAGTCGTAGGCGTTCGACTCGAGTCAGAACGATATTTTCGGCTTCGAGAACCGATTGGAATGTCTCCTCGACTGTACGACGAACCTCTTCGTGGTTAGCGAGATCCATTCGAGGATCGAGTTCTGAAATCAGCCGATTCTGAACCCTGGTTTTGAGTTCATTGAATGAATCGCTGTGCGGTACCGCCGCCGCTGAACTCGTGATCGATGGTCGCCGAAACGTGCTGAGCTCGGTCGTTGTCCCCTTCGGCGCACCTGGGTTCGACTGATTGTCTGTTGCACCTAAACGAGAGGTAGTTCGATTGGCTGGTGCTGTTGGCTGTTCCTCGTGGGAATTATCTTCGGGAACCGTGCCAAGCCGTTTTAGCAAGGACATGTCGTTCGACCTCCACGTTCTGTCAGTGCCTGAGCAGGTTCAACAATTTCCTCATGACCATTCAACTGTCCCCGTCGTGCTCGCAAACTGGTGTAGTATGCGTTCGCCTCAGCGGACCTGAATACGAGAGATCTATCCATGACCAAGCGCCGATCTGAGTTTGAATACGAAACTGCCGGATCGTTTCGAGCCGGCTGCGACTACGTCGCGTTCCGGTGCATCCTGTTGGACGAGCATCGTGCACAGTCGGGTGACTTCAACCGAAAACCTGTGGTCGGGTTGGCTGCCAACAAGAGGAGATCCCTCGTTAATGCTCCGCAACACGGCCTGGTGATCCTCTGGAATCTTGAATTCCAACTCACGCTTGAGGTTCTCCGAAATGTCCAGCACTGGAATTCCGGAATAATTGTTGAAGCGATTGAGGACAAGCATGATCTTTTCATCCGGATAACCGAGGAGTTCAGCGATCTCCAGGAATTGTCTTGTATCCTTGATCGCCGTCATCTCCATCGTGAGGACCAGGAGGAGCTTATCCGACTGATCCATCAGTGCAAGCATGGTGTCATCAAAACCTGGACGCGTGTCGATCACCACGTAGTCGTAAGACTTCGCAAGCACCGAAACGGCTGCTCGCAGATGTTCGGGTGACACGGTTTCAGACTCTTGAGGAGTCGACGGTGCAAGCAACAGACGAACGCCAGAAGAGTGGGTAACCATCACGTCATCAAGCAACTCTTTATCGAGTAGATTTGGTGGAATAGCGATGTCGCTGAACGTCTTGCTCTTGACGACGTTCATCATTACACCGACATCACCAAAGCTTAGCGCGGCATCGACCAGTACAACCTGCTTATTTGTCAACTGCCGAATCGCGACAGCGATGTTGCTCGCGAGAACGGATCTTCCTACTCCACCTTTGTTGCTGACAACTGCAAAGACTTTCGCTGATCCAGACTCGACCGGTCGCGGGCCGTTGCCGTTTGCCGACGGCGCCGCTACAGGCCGTTGAACCTGCTGCGCGAGTCGAGACACATGACGCACGGCCGTGATCAGTTCTTCAAGACTGAACGGCTTTGCCAGGTATTCGCGTGCGCCAGCAAGCATCGCCCGCCGGAGCATATCTGGCTCATCTTCCACCGACATCATGATGACGCCGATCGAAGGTAGACGCGAGGTGATTACTGTTGTCGCCGTGATGCCGTCCATGTCGGGCATATTGATGTCCATCAAGACAACATCCGGAAGCATCTTCAGCGCGAGGTCAATACCTTCCTGCCCCCGAGCTGCTTTGCCAATCACCTCAACATCGGGTTCGAACCGCAGTAGCTTCTCGACGTTATCTCGACTTTCTGGAACGTCGTCAACGATTAGAACCCGAATTTTCCGAGCGCTCACTATTGGCCTCCGCCTGGCAGTTTCACTGATTTCGGCACTGGAAGACCGAAGTTGCTCACCAGTTGGTCATACGTCACGCCGGTCGTCGTCGCTGTCGAATGATCGTCCGGAGCACGCA
This sequence comes from uncultured Chloroflexia bacterium, assembly GCA_963785465.1. GTDB lineage: Bacteria > Chloroflexota > Chloroflexia > Thermomicrobiales > Thermomicrobiaceae > CALAGB01. The sequence continues at coordinate 405,200 of CAWAVM010000008.1, forward strand.
ACACAACCTGGTATTTTCCTTCGTTGTCCTGGAGAAACTTTATGAGTTCAGCCTGTTGTGGATCAACTTCAAGGACCAGCATGTCGGTATTCGGAAGAGTGGCGTCAGCGCTCGTCGACGCTGACGAACTCCCGCTCGATGGCGTCGCCGTCCCTGTCGTCGGAGCCGAAGTCGTGTCGTTCACTGACTGATTGCCGGCGATGACTCTGAGAACACGAATATTCTGCAGGATGACTTTTGTGACCGGGTCACCATTGGATGTGTCCCCGATGACGAATTGAGATCCGGGCTCTCCTGGGTATGGATACATGACACCCGGGGCCTGATCAGCGGGCGGAACCGTGAGGGTCCCATCTTTGAACTTGAACGTATCGTCGCCGAGTCTCGCCTGTATCATGTTCGTCGGCAAGATCTCACTCAGGTTGACACGTGTCGAGTACACAATGTCAACGTAATCGTCAGAACGAATCAGACCCCCGAGAGCGCTCACGCGATCAACGGGCAGAGCGGCGGCACGCATGCCGTCAGTCAGAAGATTCGTCAGACCTGGTGTTACAAGGTTTGCCATGAGAATTTGCTGGCCCTTGACAACATCGCCGTTTGTTGCGAACCCAAGAACCTGTGCGGAGTTCAGCGCCACGCCTGAAGGCGCGGATGCTTTCTCGACTTGGACTGATTTAACATCTTCCTCGCGAATAACCGTATTCGCCGGTATGTCCCTCGTCGCCTGGATGACGGTAACCATTGCCGTCTGGCCGGCGTCGGGCGTCTTACTCTTGCCGCCACCCGAAAAAGCAACGACTGCAAGCACAACGGCCACGAGGGCAAGTCCGACTCCCAACAATATGAAGAGGCGACCACCCCTACGCATCTATGAGTCCTCTCTGGAACAGCTTCGATGAGCCATACGACCGAATTTCGTCCGCCGGAAGCGTTACAATCGAAGTACATTCGTGTTTCGCCTCCACAGGAAGTCTAGGAACGACCTACCCTTCTCACCATAGTACGTTGGTAACGAGCGCGTCCTAGTGCAGTACCAACGAACTGAACGGGGCGCAATTCGGGCCAGGTCCGACTCTGAACTCATAAAGGGCAGGCTTACAACTTTATGACAGCGCTCGCTATTCAAGAACTGCTCTACGGTCACGATTCGACCGAACGAATTGTGGCCGTCGAGTACGCCCGGAACGGTCAAATCCACGTGATTCACCGTACGATGGACGACATGGTCGAATCGCAGATGATCCCGTTTCACCCATGGTTCGTAACGACAGAACAAGGCACAAGCGGCACGAACACGCGCAATATCGAGACACTTGCAGGAAATTTACCGCTAAGATGCCGGCTCACATTCAGCTCGTGGTCGTCGTACCGCGCTGCTCTCGATAGCGTTACTCACGAGAAAATCGCCGTACACCGGTTCGGTCAACCAACTGACCAATTCTTGATCTCAAGCGGAAAGACCCTGTTCAAAGGAATGGCGTTTGACGATTTGGTTCGCCTGCAAATCGACATCGAAACGATCGGACTAAACCCTGACAGCCCTGAAGCGCGGATTCTTGCAATTGCGGTGTCAACAAACAGAGGCGAATCTTCGGTGATAGCCACTGGTGATCTGAGCGAGTCCGAGGCACTGGAACAACTCAATTGTTACATCGAACGTGTCGATCCCGACGTGATCGAAGGGCACAACATCTACAATTTCGATTTGCCTTTCTTGATCAGTCGAGCACGAACGTTGGATGTCAAACTTCGTTGGGGACGTGACGCAAGTGAACCTAGAGAGATGGGTACCCGTCGCTTCAAGGCAGGGGCACGATCCATTCCTTTTCGGTTCATTGCGATCTACGGACGGCATATCATTGACACGTATCAGCAAATTCAACGTTATGACTTTGCTGGCGAAATGCAAAGTTACGGATTGAAGGAGTCTGTAGAAGCTCTTGGACTCACAATGCCCGATCGCGTCTTTGTCCCAGGACATCAAATCTCGTCAGTCTGGGAACATGATCGCAAACGGATCATCGCCTATGCACTCGACGACGTGCGGGATGTCGCACTCCTCAGCAAACTCGCGTCGCCGACCGAGTTCTATCAGACCCAGATCCTGCCTCGAAGCTATCAACGTGTTGCCACCGGCGGCCCCGGAGAAAAGATCAACTTGCTTATGACGCGTGTCTATCTGTCAAAGAGTCACAGCCTGCCGTTGCCGAAACCACCGCATGGATATCCGGGAGGTTACACCGAGGTGAGACGCGTCGGCGTCTTCAAACCGGTGGTCAAATGCGACGTGGAGAGTCTCTATCCAGCGATAATGCTCGTCGATCGAATTCGGCCATCGAGCGATGTGCTCGATGTCTACTTACCGCTGTTAGAAGTACTGACCAATCGCAGGCTCAGCGCAAAGAACGCGGCGCGCCTTGCCATCGGCGAGGAACGGGCTCGATGGAACGGGTTGCAATCGAGCTTCAAAGTCTTGATTAATTCCTTCTCAGGGTACCTCGGGTACAGCCAAGCGTTATTCAACGACTTCGAGGCGGCCTCGAGAATCACTCTTCGAGGACAAGAGCTTATTCAGTTTGTCGTTCGAGAACTTGAAGCCGTTGGCGCCGAAGCGATCGAAATAGACACTGACGGGGTATTTTTCAGTCCACCCGCTGACGTTAACTCAGAAGAGGCGCAAGAAGCATTCGTAGCATCGATTTCGTCCAAGTTACCTGACGGAATCAACCTGGCTCTCGACGGTAGCTACATAGGAATGGCGTCCCTACGCACGAAAAACTACGCACTCCTCTCCCATGATGGTCGAATGATCTTGAAGGGGAGTGGACTACGGAGTCGACGAGAAGAGCGGGTCCTCAGAGACTTTCTCGAAGAGGCGGCGCGGGCCCTAATCGAGGAATCACCATCGGCAATCCGCGATCGTTATCTGGCGACGGCCGCCATGATCCAACAGCGACGACTGGACGCCGAGGATATCGCTCGTTGGGAGACGATTACCGATAAGACGTTTACCAGTGAATCAAACAAGCGAGTCGCGTCCGCGGCCGAAGGGGAACGCATTGGGGAGAGAATCCCCGTCTATCAGAGAGCGGATGGCAGCATTGCTCGTCTCGACGAATACGATCATGACGAGGACGTTGACTATCTGCTTCGACGGTTGAACGACATGGGACGGCGCTTCGAGCCACTGTTCACTGGCGAAATTTCATTCGATTATGTCTTCCCAAAGCTCACGTCGCGAAGTGATATTGAAGCGGTAAGACGGCAACAGCCCACTCAACAGCTCTCGCTGTTTTAGTTGACTCGCAGTCATTGATGAATCAATGCATGCTGTGGGGGAAGATGACGATATTGCGAAGGTATCCGAACCTTCCAAGCACTGCCGGGCATAGTGGGGTAACACGGCGGTACGTGAGGTCGGACAAAACGTCATTAAACGACCACACCGCCGGTGGGTAAGACCGGCGGTGGTGGTGATGGGTAGCGGGGGCGGGATTCGAACCCGCGACCTTTGGGTTATGAGCCCAACGAGCTGCCACTGCTCCACCCCGCGCTACAGGGGAGATGCGGGAACCGACCTGAGGTCAGCTGGGGTGTGCGCGCGACGGCCTCGCCTCCCACGCAGTCGCCCACGCAGTACTCTCCGGCGCTGGCGCCGGGCACGACCCGGTTCGGGATGGATCGGGGTGGTTCGACGCCGCTCTCGGCCACGCGCACACCCCAGCTTCCCTCGCTGCGATTCCCTTGGGAGCACCATTCCTTGACGCGACACCACTCGTCCACATCTGCCGTTGTTGTGTGGTCCTGTGCATTCGGACCGTCGCTGCCGCATGCCGCCCACGCCCGACGCCGAGGTCTCCCCACGACGCGTGACCATGGTGGACATACACCACCCTCGACCATGAGCACGGCTTCGCTCCGGTCGGTTACCCGCCGTCCACGTGCCGCCTCGCAACCGGGTGGTCTACCCGGGGTCTTACCTCTCTCGAGTGAGAAGGTTCATCTTGGGGCAGGCTTCCCACTTAGATGCTGTCAGCGGTTATCCCTGCCGAACGTAGCTACCCAGCACTGCCGGTTTTCCGACAACTGGCACACCAGAGGTTCGTCCAGCCCGGTCCTCTCGTACTAGGGCCAGCCCCCCGCAACCTTCTTGCGCCCACAGCGGATAGAGACCGAACTGTCTCACGACGTTCTGAACCCAGCTCGCGTACCGCTTTCATGGGCGAACAGCCCAACCCTTGGGACCGCCTCCAGCCCCAGGATGCGACGAGCCGACATCGAGGTGCCAAACCCTGCCGTCGATGTGAACTCTTGGGCAGGATCAGCCTGTTATCCCCGGGGTAGCTTTTATCCGTTAAGCCACGGCCCTTCCACTCGGTACCGTGGGATCACTACGTCCGCCTTTCGGCCCTGCTCGGCTTGTCGGCCTCGCAGTCAAGCGCCCTTGCTGCCGTTGCACGCTCCGGCCGGTTTCCATTCGGCCTGAGGGCACCTTTGAACGCCTCCGTTACCTTTTAGGAGGCGACCGCCCCAGTCAAACTCCCCACCAGCCACGGTCCCCTGTCCGGATTACGGAGCAGGGTGAGCGCGTCGATCGTGCAAGAGTGGTATTTCACCGTCGGCTCCCTCAGACCTGGCGGCCCAAGTTCTCAGCCTCCCACCTATCCTACACATGCACGACCCACACGCAATGGCAAGTTGGAGTAAAGCTCCACGGGGTCTTTTTGTCCTGCTGTGGGTCACCCGCATCTGCACGGGTACTTCAATTTCGCCGGGTCCCTCGTTGAGACAGCGCCCAGATCGTTATGCCTTTCGTGCGGGTCGGAACTTACCCGACAAGGAATTTCGCTACCTTAGGACCGTTATAGTTACGGCCGCCGTTTACCGGGGCTTCATTTCAGACCTCATCAGCCCTCCATTTAACCTTCCGGCACTGGGCAGGCATCAGCCCCTATACGTCGGCTTGCACCTTCGCAGAGACCTGTGTTTTTGGTAAACAGTCGCCTGGGCCTGCTCACTGCGGCCCCCTCAAGCTCCGGATCGCGCGGATCCGTCACCCTACACGGGGCGCCCCTTCTCCCGAAGTTACGGGGCTATTTTGCCGAGTTCCTTAACGAGGGGTCTCCCGTCCACCTTGGTCTGCTCGACCTGTCGACCTGTGTCGGTTT